>CAVXIQ010000001.1:0-356868 GCA_963761905.1 uncultured Gaiellaceae bacterium
GTTGTAAGGTTGCCCTTACAGGGCGTGTGGATGTTGCCTATCCTCCACGTCGACCGGAATCGCTCGACGACGGGAGCTTGCTGTGCACTGGGGTGGGGATCGCATTCGACTGGCGACGCTGGGGCTGCTGCTCCTGCTCGTTCTCGGGCTCGCGGGTTGCGGGGGCGACGACGAGTCTTCGCCCGGCGCCGGCACGAGCTCGAGCCCCCCGGCCGAGTCCGTGGCCGCGCCGTCCGTGCAGCTTGCCGGCGTCAAGGGGTTCCTCGGCGAGCACACCGACCAGCTCACGGGGTTCACGAAGGAGTTCAACCAGCTCGCGCGCCGCTATCACGAGCTCGCCGAAGCCGAGGACTTCGACCTCGAGGCGCTCTGGGGCGCTCGGGCGGACGAGGTCGGGCCGCTGCTCGCCCGGATGAAGGCCGGCTGGGTCGAAGGCAATCCGTACTACGAGCGGGTCGAGGGGATCGTCGCGGGAACGCCGTCGCTCGCCGAGTACGACGTCATCCTCGACGCGGGCTCGAGCGCTGCCGAAGATCCCGAGAGCGCGGTTCCCTTCGATCTCACGCTCCCCGACGGCACGAAGCTGGAGCAGCCGGGCAACCTCTTCAACCTGACCGAGGGCGCGCTCTGGGGGACGCTCCCCGCGCGACTCGGCCGCGCAGGGACGCCTGCAGACCTGGACGGCGACGGGAAGCGCGAGTTCGGTGAGGTGCTGCCCGATCCCGCCCTGCTCCTGGCGGCGAGCGAGAGCTTCGACAAGTACGCGAAGGAGCTCGACGCTGCCGGCGAGGACTGGGATCCCACGGCCTCGGATGCCTTCACGGCGATCGTGGTGATGGTGCCCACGATGAGCGAGTACTTCGGTCAGTGGAAGGTTTCGCGCTTCGTTGCCGGCGACAGGGCGAGCTCGGAGTCGTTCAACGTCGTCTCCCGCCTCTCCGACATTCGCGACATCCTGACCGGGCTCGAGGTGATCTACGAGGGAGTCGAGCCAGCGATCGGCCGGATCGACGAAGCCAAGGCCGCCCAGACCGGCCGGGAGCTGACCGACCTGCGCGCCTTCATCGCCCAGCTCTACGCGCGGGAGCAGGCCGGGAAGCGCTTCACGGCCGAGCAGGCCGAGACGCTCGGAACCGAGGCGCAGGAGCGCGCGACGGCGATCGCAGGACAGGTCTCGCAGACGGCTGCGGAGCTCGGTGTCGAGATCGAGCAGTAGCTCTCGCGGCGCTCGCCGCGGCTCGTCGGCGGCGCTCGTGCTCGTGCCGGCGGCGCAGGCGGCGGATCCAGATCCGTGGCGGCTGGCGGCCGACCTGCGGATGCACCTCGCCGACGCCGAGCGGGCGCTGATCGTCGGCGACCGCGCCGAAGCCGTAGCGCTCGCGCACGAAGCGGCGCCGAGCGTGTCGCGGCTCGCAGCGCTTCTCCGAGCATCGTGAGCTAGAGACGTCCTACCGCCGCGCCGAGAGCGCCGTCGTCGGCGGCGACGAGGTGAAGCTGGCCGCAGCGCGCGCGGAGCTCCAGACGGCGGTGCTCGCCGGCGCCTACAGCAGGGTGCTCGCGAGCCTCGAGCGAGGCCGCCTCGCCGAGGCGAAGCGCTGGCTGCTCGTCCGCGAGTTCCGGCCTCCGACGCGGTTCTCCCGACCCGGCGCGGACGCGACGCTCGCGGTCGCCTCGCTGGCAGAAGGGAAGGGCTCGGCAGCGCAAGCCCTTGCGGCGGTGCGGGCCGACTACCTCGACACCTACCAGGCCCGCCTCCGGGTCGCGCTCGAAACTGCCGACGAGGCGATCGAGCGAGGCTTCGCCACGCGCTTGGCGGCCGAGAGCGCTCGCGCCCGAGGCTACTTCGACATCCTCGAGCCGTCGTTCCGGCGTCAGCGCGGCGCCGCCGCCACTCGGCAGGCGCTGGCGGCTTTCGACGAGCTGGCAGCCGCGGCCCTGGCAGGCGACGCGGCGGCCTACGTCCGGGCTCGCGAGGCCGTCGAGCGCGCGCTCGACGGTTTCCGGGCGGCGCCGCTCGCACCGGAGGAGGAGATCCGGCGGGCCGGCCAGTTCCTGCGCTTCCTCGCCCTCGTCCCGATCGAGTACGGCCGCGGCGTGGCCGACGGACGGGTGACGGCCTCGTTCGAGATCCAGGAGGCGGTCACGTTCCGAGACGGAGCCGCGCAAGCGTTCGCCGACCTCGAGAGCGTGCTCGCCAAACGCGAGCCGGCCGCGGTCCGCGAGATCGAGGACGTGGTCGCCTCGCTCGCGCTCGACCTCGCCGCCGCTTCCCAGGGCCGCGCCGTCGTGGCCGAGGAGACGGTCGAGGCGAAGACGAAGCGAGGCGCTGGAGCGTGCCGAGGGGATCTTCCCCGAGCAGTGGCAGGACGCAGGAGGCGCGGCCGACTTCGACGTGATCCGCACCTCGCTCGACCGGGTCGTCGCCGCCAGCCGGGCCGGCGAGTACGGCAAGGCCGAACAGGCGCGGCTCGAGGCGTACGCGTTCTTCGAGTTCGGTCCCGAGCAGCGGCTGCGCGGTCTCGCCCCCGATCTCTTCGTCCGCACCGAGAGCCTCTTCTGGTACGGCGCCGACGGGCTCCCCGGCCTCGCGCAGCTGATCCGGAGGAAGGCCCCGCCCGAGGAGGTGACGGCGACCCGCGAAGCGCTCGATGCGGCGCTTGCCGACTCGGAGTCGGCGGTCGGTGCCGGTCCGACGTCGGCCGCTGCGGTCGTGACGAATACCGCGATCATCGTCTTCCGGGAGGGACTGGAGGCGGTGCTCATCCTCGCTGCGCTCACCGCGGGGCTCGTGGGAGCAAAGCGGCGTTTGCGCCGGCCGCTCCTCCTCGGAGCCGGTGCGGCGGTTCTCGCCTCGGTCGCGACCTTCGTCGTCGCAAAGACGCTGCTTTCCTCCCTCGTCCACTACGGGGAGAAGCTCGAGGCGGTCGTCTCGCTGGTCGCCATCGCGGTGCTCCTCCTCATCCTCAACTGGTTCTTCCACCGCGTCTACTGGGCCGATCACCTCGCCGGGCTGCACGGACGCAAGAAGCAGATCCTCAAGGGCGCCGGTTTCTCCGTCGCCGCCGCCCAGCTCGCCGGCCTGGCCACCCTCGGCTTCACGGCCGTCTACCGGGAGGGATTCGAGACCGTCCTCTTCCTGCAGGCGCTCGTGCTCGAGGCGGGCGCCGTCAGCGTCGTCGAAGGGGCGTTGGTCGGAGCGCTCGGCGTCGCCGCGGTCGGCGTGCTCACGATCGCCCTGCAACGGAAGCTCCCGCACAAGCGCATGCTCGAGCTGACCGCCGTGATGATCCTCGGCGTGCTCGTGATCATGGTCGGCAAGACGATCCAGGTCTGTCAGGTCGTCGGCTGGCTGCCGGTGCACCCGATCGGGGAGTTCCAGCTTCCCTACTGGGCCGGCCTCTGGTTCGGGGTCTTTCCGACCTGGGAGGGAATCGGAGCGCAGCTCGGTGCGGCGGCGTTCGTGATCGGCAGCTATGCCGGGGCCGAATGGCTCCGTGCGCGCCGCCGCCAGGCCCGGCTCAACCCGCCCGTGCAGCTCGCCCGTCGTGCGAAAGCCGGCGAGCCGGACACCGCGCCGGTTCCCCACTGATCCTCGCGATCGCGCTCGGCACCCGGCGCCGCCGGCGTCCCAAGACTTAGAAACCTTTCAGGCTGCTCTCAGAGCCCTCTTAGCCCTCGTCGCGACGCTGGTCGTCCAGTTCACCGACCGAACGCGAAGGAGCCGAGAGTGGCAGATCACACACACCTGAAGGCCGTCGAGGGCGCCGCCGACCGGGACACGGTCGAAAGCGCGCTCTTCGAGATCAAGCGCGTCATCGCAGGCCAGGACGAGATGCTCGAGCGCGTCTTCGTCTGCCTGCTCGCGGGCGGGCACCTCCTGATCGAAGGCGTCCCCGGCCTCGCCAAGACCCTGACCATCAAGACCGTCGCCGAGGTGCTGGGCGGCAGCTTCCAGCGGATCCAGTTCACGCCGGATCTCGTGCCCTCCGACCTCGTCGGCACGCGGATCTACCGCTCCGGCAAGGAACGCTTCGACGTCGAGCTCGGGCCTGTCTTCTGCAACTTCCTGCTCGCGGACGAGATCAACCGCGCGCCGGCGAAGGTGCAGTCGGCGCTGCTCGAGGTGATGCAGGAGCGGCAGGTCACGATCGGCAAGGAGACGCACGCGGTGCCGTCGCCCTTCCTCGTGATGGCGACGCAGAACCCGATCGAGTCCGAGGGCACGTATGCGCTGCCCGAGGCGCAGGTCGACCGCTTCATGCTCAAGGTGCTCGTCGACTACCCGTCGGCGGAGGACGAGCTGACGGTGATCGAGCGTGCGCTCGCCGAACCGGTGCAGGTCGAGCAGCTGCTCTCGATCGACGTGCTCGCCGACCTACAGGCGGCAGCGCGGCGGATCTACGTCGACCCGGCCGTCTCGCGCTACGCCCAAGCGATCGCGGCCGCGACCCGCGCGCCCGCCGCGGCCGGGCTCGAGGACCTCGCGAGCTTCGTCGACTATGGCGCGAGCCCCCGCGGCCCGATCAACCTCGTCGTCGGCGCGCGGGCGCTCGCGCTGCTCCGCGGCCGCCGCTACGTGCTCCCGCACGACGTGCTCGAGCTTTCGAAGGACGTGCTCCGGCACAGGCTCGTGCTCAGCTACGAGGCGCTCGCCGAGGGCATCGATGCCGACCGGATCCTCGATCGCGTTCTGGAGGCCGTCGCGATGCCGCAGGTCGATCTCTCGCGGGCGGCGGTCGCATGAGCACCGTCACTGCCATCCGGCCGGTGCGCACGCCTGCGCGTCCGGGCCCCGGGCCGCTGCCGGCCGCGCTGCTGCGCAAGGTCGACCTGACCATCCGGCGGCGCGTCGACGGGATGCTCGCGGGCGATCACCGCTCGTGGGCGGACGGCGACGGCGTCGAGCTGGCGCGGGTCCGTCCGTATCAGCCGGGCGACGACGTCCGCCTGATCGACTGGAACGTGACCGCCCGCACGGGCGATCCGCACGTGCGCGTCCACGTCGCCGAGCGGGCGCTCGAGACGTGGCTCGTGCTCGACACGTCGGCGTCGATGACGTTCGGCACGGCCGACCGGCGCAAGTGGGACGTGGCGGAGGGCGTAGCTCTCGCCCTCGGCCATTTCGCGGTCCGGCGCGGCAACCGGCTCGCGGTCTCGACGTTCGGCGACCGCGACCCGACCGCGTCCCCCGCGCGGCAGGGCAACCGCGGCCTGCTCGCCCTCCTGCTCGCGCTGCGGCGAGAGCCGGATCTCGAGCCGGCGGGGCCGACGTCGCTCGGCGCCGCGCTCGCCCGCATCGACGGGCTCGCCCGGCGGCGCTCGGTGGTCGCGATCGTGTCCGACTTCCGCGGTCCCCGTGACTGGCGGCCGCGGTTGCTCCGGCTCGCGGCACGCCACCACGTGCTGGCGATCGAGGTGCGCGACCCGCGCGAGCAGATGCTCCCTGACGTCGGCGATCTCTGGTTCGCCGACCCTGAGTCGGGCCGTCAGCTCCGCGTCGACACCCGCAGCCGCAAGCTCCGCGAGCGGTTCGCGGTGGAGGCGGAGGCAGAGCGCGAGTCGCTCACCCGCGAGCTTCGCTCGGTGGGCGTGTCACACCTGACCCTGTCCACGTCCGGTGACTGGTTGCGCCGGCTCGTCGGCTTCGCGGCGACCGAGGGGAGGCGGAGATGAGCTTCGGCTGGCCCCTTGCGCTGCTCGGCCTGATCGTCGTCGGACTCGCGCTCCTCGCGTACCTGGTCGCGCAGCGCCGGCGACGGAAGTACGTCGTCCGCTTCACGAACATGGACCTGCTCGAGAACGTCGTCGCGGCGGCTCCCCGTTGGCGGCGGCATCTCCCCGCGGCGCTGGGACTGCTCGCGCTCTCGGCGCTCGTGGTGGGAATGGCACGGCCGCAGGTGGCCGTGGACGTCGCGCGCGAGGAGGCGACGGTGATCCTCGCGATGGACAGCTCCGGCTCGATGCTGGCGACCGACGTCTCGCCGGACCGCATGACCGCGGCCCGAACGGCGGCGAGCTCCTTCGTCGAGAACCTGCCCGACGGGTTCCGCGTTGGCGTCGTCTCGTTCTCCGACCAGGCCGACATCGTCGTGCCGCCGACGGACGATCGCACGGAGGCTCTGGAGGGGCTCAGCTCGCTTCAGGCCGACAACGGCACCGCGCTCGGCGACGCGATCGCCCGGTCGGTCGACCTCGGGGTCACCGATCTCGACTCGGAGCTCGCCGCCGCGAAGGAGAGCGAGACGCCCGTCGTCGTCCTGCTCCTCTCCGACGGGGCGAACACGACCGGCGACTACGAGCCGCTCGAGGCGGCGCAGAAGGCGAAGGACGCGGGCGTGCCCGTCTACACGGTCGCGCTCGGCACCGACGAGGGGACGGTCGACGTCCCGGACGGCTACGGCGGCGTCCAGACCGTTCGGGTCCCGCCCGACCCGGCGACGCTGTCGCAGGTCGCCGAGCAGACCGGCGGCACGTTCTTCGAGGCGGCCGACGGCGACGCGCTCCAGGGCGTCTACGACGAGATCGGCTCGCAGGTCGGGGTCGAGACCGAGCAGCGGGAGCTGACGGTGGTCTTCACCGCCGCTGGGGCTCTCCTGCTGCTGCTGGGTGGCGTCCTCTCGACGGTCTGGTTCGGGCGGCTCCCGTGACTCGTCAAGCCCTGTCCCACGAGAGACGAGAGGAGGTGATGGACATGGACGCGACCACCAGCAAGTCCGGCTCACGCGCGCTGCTCGCCGTCGTGGCCGCGCTGCTCGCGGCCGCCGCGATCTGGGCGGCGGTCGGACTGGCCGCAGGAGGCGGATCGTCCTCGTCGAGCGACAGCGCGACGGGCGGCGGCGACCCCGCCGTCTACATCCAGGCGCAGGAAGACGTCCCGCCGGCGAGCGGGGACGGATGCCCCGAGGACGGCTCGGGCGGCAGCGGGTCGGGCGGCGACTCCGGCTCGAGCGGCACCAGCACGGGCGACCTCTAGACCCGTTGCTCTCCCCCGGGAGGGGCCCGCTTGGGCGGGTTCCTCCCTCCCCCTGTGCCGGCTGTGCAAGATTCGCGGGGTCGAATCTCCGGCTCGGGTGACCCGGCCCGGAGATCGTCGAAGCTGGTTGTCGATTCTTCGGGTTCCCGTTCGTCGAACCGATGAGTTTCGGGTATCCCGGAGGTCGGAAGTCGTATCGTCGTCGCTACCGGAGGTGGAGCCATGTCCAAGACGCTCGTGATGGTCGGAACCCGCAAGGGTTGCTTTCTGCTCGAGAGCGACGAGCGGCGGCTCGACTGGGAGGTGCGCGGTCCCTTCTGCGAAGGGTGGCCGATCTACCACGTCGTCCGAGACGACGACAGTGGGGCGATCTACGCCGCCGCTGCGAGCGAATGGCACGGCGCGAGCGTCTGGCGCAGCCCCGATCTCGGGGAGACGTGGACCCAGTCGAGCGAGGGTCTCGAGTACGGCGACTCCGGGCTGAAGCTCTCGAAGGTCTCCGGCCTGACCGCCGCGCACGGACGCCTCTTCGCGGGCGCGGAGATGCCGGGCATCTTCGAGAGCCGCGACGAGGGCAAGACGTGGCAGGTGCTGAGCACGCTCGACGGCCACCCCGACCGAGATTCGTGGAACGATCCGGCGAACCAGCCGCCGGGCCACCTCGGCGTTCCCGCGATCCTGCCGCACCCGGACGATCCGAGCCGCTACTGGGCGATCGTGCAGGGGATCGGCATCTTCGAGACGACGGACGACGGCAGCTCCTGGACGCCGCGCAACCGCGGGTTGCGCGCGGACTGGCCGATCGAGGATCCCGAGGTGGGCTACTGCGTGCACAAGCTCGTGATGTCGCCGCTCGACAGCGAACGGCTCTACCAGCAGAACCACGTCGGCATGCACCGCAGCGACGACGCCGGACAGTCGTGGACGGAGATCACGGACGGGCTGCCGACGGAGTTCGGCTTCGCGGCGGCGGCGCATCCGCAGGATCGGGACACGTTCTACGTGATCCCGCTCGACCCGGGCCACGGGCGCTGCATGCCCGACGGGCAGGCGGCGGTCTGGCGCACGCGCGACGCGGGCGCGGCCTGGGAGCGGCTCGACGACGGGCTTCCCCAGCGCGACGCCCATGTCGGTGTTCTCCGCGAGGGGATGGCGATCGACACCCACGAGGTTCCCGGCCTCTACTTCGGCACGAGCACGGGACAGCTCTTCGCGAGCGCCGACGAGGGCCAGAGCTGGAGCGAGATCGCGAGCTACCTGCCGGGGATCGCGTCGGTCGAGGTCGCGATCGTCGACTGAGCGTGGCCGAGGTCTATCTCCCCTCGACGCTGCGGCCGCTCTTCGCGGGGCTGCCCCGGCACCTCGAGCTCGACGCCGGCACGGTCGACGAGGCGCTCAACCTCCTCGAGGAGCGCTGGCCGGGCCTGCGAGACCGGTTGTGTGAGCCCGGCTCCGGTGAGCCCGGCCCCGTTCTTCGGCGGCACATCCACGTCTACGTCGACCGGGAGCGA
This sequence comes from uncultured Gaiellaceae bacterium, assembly GCA_963761905.1. Lineage (GTDB taxonomy): Bacteria > Actinomycetota > Thermoleophilia > Gaiellales > Gaiellaceae > Gaiellasilicea. Next base: position 8,485 of record CAVXIQ010000001.1, read on the forward strand.
GCGGCGCTCGAGACGGCGCTCGCGCCGCGCTCCCGGGTCGACGTGATCGCCGCGATCAGCGGCGGCTGAATCGGACGAGGAGAAGGGCGTCGCGGTCGAGATCGAAAACCGGACGCCGTTTCCATACACTCGATCCCCTGCGGCCGTATCCCGCTGACCGACAACGTGGCCGGCCCTCCCAAAACAACCCAGCTCGAGGCGCTCCACGGCCTCGCCCGCGCTCTTGCGAGCGGAGAGTTCCGCGCGCGGGCCGTGCTGGAACGTGCGTGCGGCGCAGTCGCGGGCGGCTTCGGCTTTCAGCGCGTCGGGATCGTGCGCTTCCTGTCCGACACGTCGACGCTCGTGCCGTTCGCGGGCCACGGGCTGACGATGGACGAGATCCGCTCGCTGCCGCCGGCGCTTCCCGTCGGCCATTTCGGCGCGTTCGCGAGGGCGCTCACGAACCGACGGGCCGTCTACGTCGAGGATCCGAGCACCGAGGAGGCGGTGCCCGAGCAGATCGCCCGGGACTTCGGCCTCGGCTCCTTCGTGATCGTGCCGCTGACGACCGACGGCCGCTGCCTCGGCTTCATGACGTGCGACCAGCGGGCCGATCGGTTCCTCCTCGACGAGAGCGAGGTCGACCTGCTGACCACCTTCGGGACGCTGATCGCCGGGTTCCTCGAGAAGGCGATCGAGCACGGCGAGCTGCGGCGCCTCAACGAGCTCAAGAGCCAGTTCGTCGCGCTCGCCTCGCACGAGCTGCGCACGCCGGCCGGCGCCGTCTTCGGAGCCGTGCGGACGCTGGACGAGCACGAGGACAAGCTGACGGAGGAGCAGCGCGACGAGCTGCGGCGGATGCTCACGCAGCAGTCGGCACGGCTCGTCGAACTGGTCGACAGCCTGCTCGACCTTTCCCGACTCGAGGCCGACGCGATCCGGATGGTGCCGAGCGAGATCGACGTTCCCGCGCGGCTCGCCGAGCTCGCGGGCGAGATCTTCGAGAGTGGCGCCGACCTGACCATCGACGTGCCCGACCACCTGCGTGCGACGGTCGATCCGCAGGCGTTCGACCGCGTCGTGTCGAACCTGCTCGTCAACGCGCGCCGCCACGGCCGACCGCCGGTCGTCGTCACGGCGCGTCGCAACGGCGGCGACCTCGATCTCGTCGTGGAGGATCGCGGCGCAGGCGTTCCTCCGGACTTCGCGGGCAGCCTCTTCGACCGCTTCACGCGCTTCGCGGCGAACGACGGCAGGGGAGCCGGCCTCGGGCTCGCGATCGCGCGTTCCTACGCGCGCGCTCACGGCGGCAGCCTCGCCTACGAGCCGGCGAACCCGCACGGCGCCCGCTTCCGGCTGGTCCTGCCGGCCGGCTGATCGCTTCCGGTCGTGAGAGGCTGAGCGCATGAGCGAGTGGTGGCGGTCGGCCGTTCTCTACGAGATCTACGTGCGGAGCTTCGCCGACTCGGACGGTGACGGGGTGGGCGATCTCGAGGGGATCCGCTCGCGGCTGCCGTACCTGCGCGACCTCGGTGTCGACGGGATCTGGCTGACGCCGTTCTATCCCTCGCCCGGCGCCGACCACGGCTACGACGTCTCGGACTACGTCGACGTGGATCCCCAGTTCGGGACGCTCGCCGACTTCGACGCTCTCGTCGCGGACGCGCACGAGCTCGAGCTGCGCGTGATCGTGGACATCGTCCCGAACCACACGTCGAGCGAGCACGCCTGGTTTCGGGCGGCGCTCTCGCGGCCGGATCATCCGGAGCGGGCGCGCTACATCTTCCGGCCGGGGCGGGACGGCGGGCCACCGAACGGCTGGGAATCGGCATTCGGCGGCTCGGCCTGGACGCTCGACGAGACGAGCGGCGACTGGTACCTCCACCTCTTCGCGCCGGAGCAGCCCGACCTCGACTGGCACAACGAGACGGTCCGGCGCGACTTCGAGGAGATCCTCCGCTTCTGGCTCGACCGGGGCGTCGACGGCTTCCGGATCGACGTCGGGCACGCGCTCTACAAGGCGCGCGGCCTCGAGGACGTCGAGGAGCCCGTGCCCCGGCCCCGCTTCGCCGACTGGCACACCGGGCTCAACCAGCCGGAGGTGCACGACCTCTACCGGAGCTGGCGCGCGCTCGCCGACGGCTATCCGGGCGAACGGTTGCTCGTCGGCGAGATCGTGCTCGGAAACCAGGCCGAGCTGGCGAAGTACGTTCGTCCGGACGAGCTGCAGCTCGCCTTCAACTTCGCCTTCCTCTACGAGAGCTGGAGCGAGCCCGCGCTGCGGCGGACGATCGACGAGACGCTCGACGAGTTCGGCGCGGTGGGGGCGACTCCGACCTGGGTGCTCGAGAACCACGACGTCCAGCGGCTCGCGACCCGCTATGGAGGCGGCGCCATCGGCCTGCGTCGGGCTCGCGCGGCGGCGCTCTTCCTGCTCGCGCTCCCGGGCACGGTCTTTCTCTACGAGGGGCAGGAGCTCGGGCTCGAGGAGGTCGAGCTACCCGACGAGCTGCGGCAGGATCCGATCTTCTTCCGCACGAACGGCGAGCGGGTCGGGCGTGACGGCTGTCGCGTTCCGATCCCCTGGGAGAACGGCCCGCCGGGATTCGGCTTCACGACCGGCAGTCCGTGGCTGCCGATGCCCGCGGAGTGGCAGTCGGCGTCCGTTGCGACGCAGACCGCGGTCTCGAGCTCGATCCTCGAGCTCTACCGCTCGGCGCTCGCGCTCCGACCGGCCGGTGAGTCGTTCGAGTGGCTGGAGAGCCCGCCCGGGTTGCTCGCGTTCAGCAGAGGCGAGCTCACGTGCCTCGTGAACCTCGACTGCGCGGGAGCTGTGCCGCTCGTGGGAGAGGTCGTGCTCGCGAGCGAGCCCGACCTGACCTCGAGCCTTCCGCCCGATACCGCCGCCTGGCTCCGCACGAACGGAGCTCGGTGAAGGTGCTCGCCGGGCTCGACGTCGGGACGAGCGGGGTCAAGGCGCTGGCGCTCTCTCCAACCGGCGAGGTGCTCGCCCGCGCGGAGCGCGCCTACCCGCTCTCGACGCCTCGGCCGGGCTGGGCCGAACAGGATCCCGAAGACTGGTGGCGCGCCGCGCAGGCGGCGCTCGGCGAGCTCGGGGACTACGGCTCGCTTGGCTTCTCGGGCCAGATGCACGGCCTCGTCGTCCTCGACGAGCACGGTGCCGTGCTCCGGCCCGCGATCCTCTGGAACGACCAGCGCACCGGCGCTGAATGCGCCGAGATCGAGGAGCGGCTCGGCCTCGACCGGCTGCTCGAGCTGACCGGAAATCGCGCGCTCACCGGCTTCACGGCGCCGAAGCTCCTCTGGCTCCGCCGGCACGAGCCCGAGACGTACGGCCGGATCCGTCACGTCCTTCTGCCGAAGGACTACGTGCGCTTCCGCCTCACCGGCGAGCACGCGATCGACGTTGCCGATGCGTCCGGGACGCTTCTCTTCGACGTCGCCCACCGGCGTTGGAGCGACGAGCTGCTCGACGCGCTCGAGCTTCCCGGCGAGTGGCTGCCGACGGTGCACGAGTCGACCGAGATCGCGGGCGCGGGCGACCAGGCGGCGGGAGCGCTCGGCGTCGGCGTTGCGGCGCCGGGGCCGCTTTCGATCGTGCTCGGCACGTCCGGCGTCGTCTTCGCCGCGCTCGACGAGTACCGGCCCGAGCCGGAGGCGCGGTTGCACACCTTCTGCCACGCCGTTCCGGGAACCTGGCACGCGATGGGCGTGATGCTCTCGGCCGCAGGCTCACTCGATTGGCTCCACGGCGCGCTCGGTGACCCGCCCTACGAGGAGCTGCTCGGCGAGGCCGAACGCTGGGAGCCGGGTGTCGAGGGACTGCTCTTCCAGCCGTATCTCCAGGGCGAGCGGACGCCGCACGCCGATCCCGACGCGCGCGGCGCCTTCACCGGCCTCTCGCTCCGCCACGACCGCGGCGCGCTCGTCCGGGCCGTGCTGGAGGGCGTCGCCTACGGGCTGCGCGACTCACTCGAGCTGCTGCGGGAGGTAGGAGTCGAGGCATCGGCGGCACGGGTCTCGGGTGGTGGAGCCCGCTCCGAGCTCTGGCTCAGGATCCTTGCCTCGACGTTGGGAATCCCGCTCGAGCGGACGATCGCCGAGGAGGGAGCCGCGTTCGGCGCGGCGCTCCTCGGCGGCGTCGCCGACGGCAGCTTTACCGACGTCCACGAGGCCGTCGCCGCCACCGTCCGCCTCCGCGACCGGATCGAGCCGGAGCCGGCCTGGCAGCAGGCATACGAGGAGGGATACGCCCGCTACCGGCAGCTCTACCCGACGCTGAGGAGCCTCGGTTGAGGCCCCTCGCTCTACCGCACGGCTCGCGCCTACGAGCTGGTTCTAGACAGCCGCCGATTCCCTGCGGCCGTAGACCGACAGCGCCCAGATCACGAGGACGTCGGCCGCGATGATCACGATCGACCACACGGGGTAGTACGGGATGAAGAAGAAGTTGGAGATCGCGCTCAGCGACGCCAGCGTGATCCCGACGACGCGTGCCCACATCGCGCCCTTGAGGGCGCCGAATCCGGCGAGGACGAGGGCCAGGCCGAGAATCAGGTGGATCCAGCCCCAGGCGGTGACGTCGACGTCGTAGACGTAGTTGGGGCCGACGACGAAGAACTCGTCCTCGAAGATCGCGGCAATTCCCGCGATCACCTGAAATGTGCCGACCAGCACCATCATCACGGCGGCGAAGACGACGAAGCCGATAGTCCAGCCGCTCGGACGCTCGCCAGGGGGCTTGTAGCCGGGCTCCTCGGTCGAGGACATGCGATTTCCTCCTACTCGTCGATGATGGGAGCCGCGAGGCTAAGCCGCTGCGGGGTGAGCACCCGTCACCCTGAGGGAGTGAGGAGAGGCGCTCGAGCCGGCTGCGGCGTCGGACGTGCTCGCTAGGCTGCCCACGTGGACTTCGACGTGCAGCGGTCGGCGCGCCAACCGCTGCGCACCTCGTTCGAAAACCCGAACGTGCGGCCCGTTCGATCCGAACCGCAGTGAGCAAGCCGGGGAGGCGCAAGCTGCAGCGGTTCGGGCTCGCCGCGCTCAGCGTGGGCGTGATCGTCGCCACGTTCGCGTTCCTCCTGCCCAAGATCGCCGACTATCGCGACGTCTGGACCCTGGTTCAGGACCTCTCCTGGGAGTGGATCGCGCTGCTCCTGGCCGCCGCGCTCCTCAACGTGGTGACCTTCGCGCCGCCGTGGATGGTTGCGCTTCCCGGCCTCTCGTTCTTGCGGTCTCTTGCCGTGACGCAGGTCTCGACCGCGCTCTCGATCGTCGTACCCGCCGGGCTCGCGGCCGGGGTTGCCACGTCCTACGGGATGTTGCGTGGCGCCGGGTTCACCACGTCCGAGGTCGCCCGGGCGGTCACGCTGACGAGCCTCTGGAATCAGTTCCTCAACCTCTCGTTCCCGATCGTCGCGGTCTTCCTCCTCTCGAGCACCGGCGGGGACACCGCGCTGCTCGGGGTGGTCGCGTTCGTCGGCGTCGCCGTCCTCGGCGTTGCCGTGGCCGGGCTCGCCGTCGTCCTCGTCAGCAAGCGACTCGCAAACGACATCGGCGAGACGGCCGCGCGGGTCGCGAACTGGGCGCTTGGGAAGGTGCGCCGCGGCCCGGTCGGCTGGGGCGGGCCGAGCTTCGAGGCCTTCCGGCAGAGCTCCGGCGATCTGCTCCGTCGCCGCTGGCACGCGCTCACCGTTGCGTCGCTCGTCGGCAGCCTCAGCGTCTTTGCGGTGCTCGTCGTCTCGCTACGCGCGTTCGACGTCTCCGCCGCGGACGTGTCGATCGTCGAGGCGTTCGCGGCGTGGTCGTTCATCCGCATCGTCGGAACCATCCCGATCACGCCCGCCGGCTTCGGGATCGTCGAGCTCGGTCTCTCGAGCGCGTTGATCGGATTCGGAGGCGCCAACGCCGCGGTCGTCGGCGCGGTGCTCGTCTACCGCTTCCTGACGATCGTGCCCACGCTGCTGGCCGGCCTTGTTGGGGCGTTCCTGTGGCGCCGCCACCGCCGCCCTGAACCCACCGGCTCCGGGCCCACAAGCTCCGGGCCCGCCCCAGCGGACGGGATCAGCGGCGGCTGACCTGCGAGTCCGTCGGGCGGAACATGGTGTAGAGGAGCAGGCCGATGAACGGCAGGATGAGCATGATGATCGCCCACGCCGCCTTGGCCGAGCTGGACAGATCGGTTCTGCGCCAGACGTCGATCACCGCGCGCACCCACATGACGAGGAAGAGCGCGACGATCGCGATGATCAGGATTCGGATGATCATGAGCGCAGAGGATCCGGTCCCGTCGGGTGGCGCTGCCTCACCCTATGAGGATGATCAGCGAGGATGATCCGCGACTTGCAGCCGGGCAAGAGACCCGGAGCGTCCGGCTCCGTGGGGGGCTGGAGCCGGACGCCCGGAGGCGAAGGGGCCCGAAGACCTGCGGCGAGTCTTCGAACTCCCGCGCCACTGTGCCGAGTCTCGGCGCCGGTGTCATGACCCGAATGCGTCAATTCTGCGACTCTGCGCTCGATCGGTGGTCGCACTGACTAGCGCCGGCTCGCTCGAGGAGCTGCGGAGGATCGCGCCGGACATCGCTCCTTCGGTCGCGCGGCTGCCGATGCCTGCCTACATCCTCGACCGGAACGGCGTCGTCCGTTGGCTCAACACGGCCGCCGTCCAGGAGTTCGGCGACATCCGCGGCAAGCGGATCGCTCAGATCGTCGAGTCGGAGTACGTGACGGAGGCGCGGCAGGAGTTCGCCGCGAAGCTGCTCGGGAACGTCGAGACGACGGAGGCGACCGTGGCGGTGCGAACCGCCGAAGGTCGCCGGGTCGTCGTCGACATCAGCTCGACGCAACTGCTCGAGCACGGCTCGATCGTCGGGGTGTTCGGCCTGGCGGACCCGACCGACACTCCGCCGCCGGCAAGAACCAGATCGGTCGAGCTCACGCCGAGGCAGCTCGACGTGCTTCGCTACGTGGCCGCCGGCCACTCGACGGATGCGATCGCCGAATCGCTCGGCATCTCGACCGAGACGGTGCGAAATCACATCCGCCACCTGATGGGACGGCTCGACGTGCACACCCGCCTGGCGGCGGTCATCCGCGGGCACGAGCTCGGTCTCGTCTGACGTGCGATCGGCACGAGGGCGTGCTGGTGCGGTCCGCCCGCTGTGAGATAGTCGCCCTTCCGCTCCCGACTCGTGAGGTGTCTCCCTGATGTGTTGCTTCGCGCTTCTCTTCGCAGCCCTCGGCCCGCGGTTCGTGATCATCGCGATGTGGCTCTTCGGCAACCGGGTGGACGCTGCATTCGAGACGGCGCTCTGGCCACTGCTGGGTCTCCTCGTCGCGCCGTGGACGACCTTGATGTATCTCCTGGCGTGGTCGCCCGTCGGCGGTGTGTCCGGGGCGGACTGGCTCATCGTGACCCTCGGCGTCGTGCTCGACATCGCGGCGTACGCAGCGAAGCCCATTCAGAGCCGCTACGCGATGGCCTGAGCTCGCGCGTTCTCGACGCGCCTGCTTCGATCACCCAGTTCCGATCACCCCAGCCGGGTGAGCTCGTGCTCACCCGGCTCCGCCGTAGCGTTCCAGCGTGGGCGCCGCGCTCGGCTGGGGTCTGATCGCAGGCTCGTCCATCCTCATCGGTGGGATCTTGGCGCTCGTCGTCCCGGTGCAGCGAACCGCGCTCGGGCTGATTATGGGCTTCGGAAGCGGCGTCCTGATCAGCGCCGTTGCGTACGAGCTGGTCGCGGAGGCGTCGGCCACGGCGGACGTGGGTGGCGGTGCAGTTGCGCTCGGGCTGGCCGCGGGCTGCGGGACGTTCTTCGTCGGCGACTTGCTCGTCGACCGGATGGGGGGCGCAGATCGCAAGAGCTCCACCGGCCGCCAGGCCTCAGGCTCCGCACTTGCGATCGTGCTCGGAATCGTCCTCGACGGCATCCCCGAGTCGGCCGTGATCGGTCTGGGCATCCTCCAGGGAGGTGGCGTCTCTGCGGCGATGCTGGTCGCAGTCTTTCTCTCCAACCTGCCCGAGGCGATCGCGGCGACGGCCGGCCTCCTGAAGTCCGGCTGGACGCGAGCAAGGATCATCGGCCTCTGGGTCGCCGTGACGGCGGTGTCGGGCCTCGCGTCGTTGGCGGGCTATGTCCTCTTCGAGGATGCGTCCGGCAACACGGTCGCCTTCGTACTGGCCTTCGCCGGGGGCGCGGTCTTGACGATGCTCGCAGACACGATGATGCCCGAGGCGTTCGAGCACGGCGGTCGCCTCGTCGGTGTCTTCACGACGCTCGGCTTCGCGCTCGCGTTCACGATCAGCGCGCTCGAGTGAGGAACGGGCGGATCGCTAGCGGTCGCCGAGCATGACCCAGGCGATCAGCGCGATCGGAAGCGCGGTCATCGCGACGATGATCCCGATGAGGGTCAGGCCGAGCCACATCAGGGTGACGCCGACGACGAAGCCGACTGCCAGCGTGAGGAGCGCTCCGACGACCGGGCTCACGTTCAGGTTGTTCATGTGTAGGAGCCTGACGGCTCGAGGGGTGAGCTCAACTCACCCGTTGCGGGTGGCGGGCGCGCTCACCCCGCCTGGGTGAAGCCTCGTCACCCGAGCGCGTGGAACCGTGCCGGCTGACCCCAAGAGGAGGCCGAAACTCGTGGAGCCACGCACAGTCACGCCAACACCGGGCCTGCCACCGAGCACGCCGCCGGACGCGCCGCCGGATCCGCCAGCCCTCGGATCGACGGGCCGCACGTATTCGGGCTGGCTCGGCTTTGCCGGGGCGCTGATCATCTTCGTGGCCATCGCCAACATGATCCAGGGGCTCGTCGCGATCTTCCAGGAGGAGTACTTCGTCGTCACGGAGGAGAAGATCCTGGTCTTCGACTTCACCACCTGGGGCTGGATTCTCCTCTTCCTCGGCGCGTTCGAGCTGCTGGTCGGCCTCGGGATCCTGGCGAACCAGGTCTGGGCGCGCGTGGCCGGGATCGTGCTGACGATCGTGCTCGCTGTCTCCCAGATCGGCTTCCTGGCCGCCTTCCCGATCTGGTCCGTGCTGATGATCGCGCTCTGCATCGTCGTGATCTATGCGTTGATCGTGCCGCCGAGCGATCCGAGCCCACGCTGACCAGAGGCGCAGACCCGATCGGATCCGTGCTTGCGGGAGTGGAGCCGTGAGAGGCCGCATGCTCGCGGCGCGGATCCTCGTCGTCCTGACGACGATCTTCGCCGTCCTGGCCTTGCTTGCCGGGTTCGTCCGCTGGCAGGCGCTGGACAACGACACCGTCGAGGAGACCGCCGAGCTCCTGATCGCGGATCCGGAGATTCGCGATCGGATCGCCGCCTCGCTCGTCGAGCAGCTGTACGAGAACGTCGACGTCGCGGCGGCGCTCGAGGAGCGCCTTCCTGAGGGCCAGCAGGCGCTCGCACCGGTGATTGCGGGCGCGCTCCGTCAGGCCTCCGACCGAGGAGCGCAGCGGTTGCTCGAGCGCCCCCGGCCGCAAGCGCTCTGGGTCCAGTCGATCTCGAGGACGCACAAGCAGTTGCTCCGGCTCCTGGACGACGAGCTGACAGCGGTCCAGACGGAGGACGGCTACCTCGTCCTCAACCTCCGTCCGCTCGTGATCCAGCTCGGCGACGAGGTCGCGGTCGCAGGCAGGCTCGCGGAGCGACTGCCCGAGAGCTCGGGCGGGATCCGGTTGATGGAGGCGGATCAGCTCGAGACGGCTCAGGACCTGACCCAGCTGCTGAAGTCGCTCGGCACCTTCCTGTTCATCGTCCCGCTCCTGCTCGCTGCGCTCGCGCTGTGGCTCGCGGCAGGGCGGCGGCGGGTGATCCTGCGCTCGCTCGGCTTCGGGCTCATCCTCGCCGGCGTCCTCGTCCTCGTCGTCCGCTCCCTCGGCGGCTCCTACGTCGTCGACAACCTCGTCCCCAACGAGGCGGGCCGCCCCGCTGTAGCCGACGCCTGGGACATCCTCACGCGGCTGCTCGCCGACGGTGGCTGGTTCCTGATCCTCTTCGGCGCAGCCGGGCTCCTCGGCGTGTGGATCACCGGGGAGAGCCGCCCCGCCACCGCCGCCCGACGCAGTCTCGCTCCCTATCTGGCGAGGCCGGAATACGCATTCGGCGCCGCCGCCGCGTTGCTGCTCCTCCTCGTCTGGTGGGCGCCGCTCGTCCAGTTTCGCCGCGGGCTGGCCGTGCTCGCGATGGCCATCGTGCTCGCGATCGGGGTCGAGGCCCTCCGCCGCATCACCGGCCGCGAGTTTCCGACGACGACCGAGGTCTGAGCGAGGCGAACGACGGCCCGCCGCCCGGGGTCACCGCCCCGACGCGAGGAACGTCTCCAGCTTCTTGACCACGTGGTCGATCGTGAAGCTCGCCGCCTCCTGCCGCGGCGGGAACTCCTTGAACGTCTCGAGGAACTGTGTCGCGATGGCCGTCGCGGCGAGGACGATGTAGGCGTTGTCCATGATCCAGTCGTAGTACGTGTTCGAGGTCACGTCGGCACGCTCGAACGGGTCGGTGCGCAGGTTGAAGAGCTTTGGAACCCGCAACGGGACGAACGGCTCGGCCCAGATCCGCAACGTCCCCTCGACCCGCTGCTCCATGAAGGAGACCTTCCAGTTGTCGAACCTCAGTCCCAGCACGTCGCCGTCGTCCGAGAAGTAGACGAGGCCCTGCCTGGGACTCGTGTCGACCTCGCCGGTCAGGTAGGGCACGAGGTTGTATCCGTCGATGTGCACCTTGAACGTCGTGTCGCCGATCTGATGGCCTGCCTTCAGCTTCTCGACGATGTCCGGCTCGCCGGCGGCGGCGAGGAACGTCGGCAGCCAGTCGTGATGCTGGACAATCTCGTTCGACACCGTCCCGGCTGCAATCTTCCCGGGCCACCGGACCACCTCGGGGATGCGGAATGCGCCCTCCCAGTTCGTGTTCTTCTCGCTCCGGAACGGGGTCATCCCGGCGTCCGGCCAGCTGTTCATGTGCGGTCCGTTGTCGGTTGAGTAGATGACGATCGTGTTCTCGGCGATCCCGAGCTCGTCGAGCTTGTCGAGCAGCGCGCCGACGACCTTGTCGTGGTCGATCATCGTGTCGTGGTAGGGCGACTGCCAGCGCCCCGCCTGACCGACGCTCTTCGGCTTCGGATGCGTCCGGAAGTGCATGTGCGTCGTGTTGAACCAGACGAAGAACGGCGTCCCGGCCGCCGCTTGCCGGCCGATGAAATCGAGTCCGTGCTCGAGCACCTCATCGTCGATCGTTTCCATCCGCTTCTTCGTCAGCGCGCCCGTGTCCTCGATCCGTTGCTTGCCGACGCGCCCGAAGCGATCCTCGTCGGTGTCGTCGTCCTCGTCCGTCGCCCAGGAATGGATGACGCCGCGCGGCCGGAAGCGCTCGTTGTACTGCGGAAAGTCCTCAGGCGGCGGCCAGTTCGGCTGCTCCGGCTCCTCCTCCGCGTTCAGGTGGTAGAGGTTGCCGAAGAACTCGTCGAATCCATGCACCGTCGGCAAGTACTTGTTCATATCGCCCAGGTGGTTCTTGCCGAACTGCCCCGTCGCGTAGCCGAGCGGCTTCAGGAGCTCGGCGATCGTCACGTCCTCGGCCTGGAGGCCGATGTCCATGCCCGGCATCCCGACCTTGCTCAGGCCGGTGCGGTAGACGCTCTGCCCGGTGATGAACGAGGAACGGCCTGCCGTGCAGCTCTGCTCGCCGTAGGAGTCCGTGAATCGCATCCCCTCGTCGGCGATCCGGTCGATGTTCGGCGTGCGATAGCCCATCAGCCCGTCGCTGTAGCAGCTGAGATTCGTGATCCCGATGTCGTCGCCCCAGATCACGAGGATGTTCGGCTGGTCCGGCACTAAGTCTCTCCTTGGGTCGGTGGGTTGGGTGTGCGGACGACGCAGCGGAAGCCGAGGTGCGCCATCGAGGTGTCGATCATCTGCGCCTGCCGCGCCGCCGGGCGGTAGCGGAGGCAGTAGTTGGGCGCGCAGAGGTGCGAGCCGCCCTTGATCACGCGTCGTGGAAACCGCTCTCCCGGCTGTCCGGCGAGATGGCTCTGATCCGTCGACGTGACTCTCGGGTTGTGCGGGACGCAGCAAGGACTCGACACCTCGTCGGCGTGACGCGGCGTGAACCAGTCAGCCGTCCATTCCCAGACGTTCCCGGTCATGTCGTAGAGGCCGTAGTCGTTCGCGGGGAAGCTGCCGACGGGCGATGTTCCCTCGTGGCCGTCGAGCTTGAGGTTCTGCCAGGGGAACTCGCCCTGCCAGGTGTTCGCGAGCGGAGTGCCGTTCGGCATGTGCTCGTCGCCCCAGGCGAACGCGGCGCCGTCGAGACCGCCGCGCGCGGCAAGCTCCCACTCGGCCTCGGTCGGGAGCTCTTTGCCAGCCCACGCTGCGTAGGCCTCCGCGTCCTCGCAGGCGACCTGCACGACCGGATGATGGTCGCGGCCGTTCGTGGTCGTGCCGCGTCCCCCTGGGCGCTTCCAGCTCGCGCCGGGGACGTATTCCCACCAGTTGTGGAAGTCATCGAGCGGGACCGGTCCGCTCGTCTTCCGGAAGACGAGCCCGCCGGGAACGAGCAGCTCCGGATCGGCGTCCGGGTACGCGTCGGGATCGAGCGGACGCTCGGCGACGGTGACGTACTTCGTCTCGCGGACGAACCGCCGGAACTCGGCCGCCGTGACGGGATGCTCGTCCATCCAGAAGCCGTCCACCGACACGCGGTGGACCGGCCGTTCCTCCGGATAGAAGTCCTCGGAGCCCATCGCGAACGTGGCCGGTGGAATCCAGCGAAGCCCGGGCGCCGGCGGCGAACCGACGTCCGGAACGACGCCAGGCTCGGAAGCCTGTCGCGACGATGGTGTGGCGCTCACGCCGGCTGAAGATATTCGGATCGAGCCCCCTCGCTCGCGAGGCTGCGGGTTCGGCGGGTGACGAAGCCTCACCCGATCCGGGTGGGTGGGGGAGCTGCGTCGTCGTCCTCCACCCAGCGCCGAGCCGCCTCGTAGGCGGCGCGGCTCGACTCCCCGAGCGTCGGCGTCGCGGTGAAGATCCCCACCTCGTCGCGGTCGATCCGCCTCGTGCGGCGAAGCTGCTGGAAGAGCTGCGGATCGACGCCGCTGAGGAAGAGGCGGCCGTCGACCGCGGCGAGCCGCTGGGCGTAGTCGGCCAGGATCGCGAACGACGTGGCGCCGAGCGCCGTGCGGCCGCGCAGCCGGAGCACGACCGCGGGCCGGGTGGAGCCGGCCGGATCGGGGAGTCGAGCCTGGAGGGTCTTCGCGCCGGCGTAGTAGAGGCTCCCGTAGACGTCGAGCAGGGTCACCGCGCGGCTCGCCAAGCGGTCCGGGAGCGGTCGCTCGACGAGCCGGCCGTCCGGCCCTGGGACGATCTGCGTCACGGTGAGGTCGAGCGCCTCGCGATTCAGCTGGAGCATCAGAGAGAGGACGACGCCGACTCCGACCGCGGTCGTCACGGGCAGCAGGAGGGTCGCCACGAACGTCGCGACGAGCGCGATTCGGGATGTGTTGCCGGTGCGGAAGATGGTCGCGATCTCGCCGACTCGCAGCGACCCGACGGCGGCGAAGATGAGGACGGCAGCCAGCGTCGGCATCGCGACCTTCGCGACGACGCCCGTGAAGAGGAGCAGGATCACGAACACCCAGAGGCCGACGAGGATCCCGGCCCAGCGCGAGCGGGCACCCGCGCTCACGTTCAGCGCAGTCGCACCCACGGAACCGCCCACCGGAAGGCCTCGCACGAGCCCCGAGGCGACGTTCCCGACTCCCTGCGCGACGAAATCCCTGTTCGCGCTCGACGGCCCGGCATCCTCGTTGGGGGCGATCTCCGCGACGCCCGCGCCCTGGACCAGGACGATCGCGGCGATCGCGAGGGCGGAGACGACCAGGTTCAGCGAGAGCAGCCCGAGCTCCGGGAGGTGAGGGAGCGGGATCCCGGACGGGATCGCGCCTTCGTCCTCGACGCGTTGGATCTGCTCGAGGCCGAGAGTCGCGATCGTGGGGATCGCGAGCGCCAGCACCGTCGCAAGCGGGCCGACCCGGGTGCGCGCGAGGACGATCGCGAGCGCGAGTGCCGCGAGGCCGGTGACGAGCGAGGCGAGCTGGATCGCGCTCGGATGGAGGACGACGTCGACCGCGCGCGCCAGGGCCGTCGAGCCGTCGGCGTCGACACCGGCGAGCTGCTGCACTTGGCCGAAGACGATGTTCGCGGCGATTCCGGTCAGGAAGCCGAGCATCACCGAGAGCGAGACGAATCGCGTGTACCTCCCGAGCCGCAGGATGCCGGCGGCGAGCATCGCGGCGCCGGCCAGGATCGTCAGCAGGAAGAGCGCCTCGGCTCGATCCGCCTCGGGCACGTCGGCGATCGCCGACCCCGCCGCCAGCGCGGCAGCCGAGGTCGTCGTGATCACCATCAGCCTCGTGCTCGAGGTGAGACCGCCTCCGACCGGGCCGGCGAACGCCGCATAGAGCCCGTGGATCGGATTGACGCCGGCGAGGACGGCCGACGCCATCCCGTCGGGAACCGACGCGACCGAGCCTGGCAATCCCGCCATCACGTCCTGGCGCAGCGTCGCGCGCTGTGGGCCGATCGAGCGGATGCGGCTCCAGAGTCCGTGTACGCCTGGCTGCATCGCCCGAGTCAGGAGACAGGAGTCGGAGGTGACGACGGTTCACCCACGTGGGGTGAACGCCGGTCACCTCGCGCCGTCCTAGCCTTGGGCAATGGCGGAGTCGACCTCGCACCGCCTCTGACGTGGGTCACCGGTACGAGATTCGGGTCAGCGGGCGCCTGAGCGCCGCATTTGCGACGGCGCTGGGCGACCCCGCGGCGACCGCGGCGCCGGCCCAGACGATCCTGCAGCGCGACGTCGAGTCCACGGCCGAGCTGCACGAGCTCCTTCGCCGCTGCCAGGCACTCGGCCTCGAGCTCGTCGAGGTGCATCGGCTGCCCGACGTTCCGAGCTAGTCCGGCTTCTCCTCGTCTGGGAGTCGCCTGATCTCCCGGAGCTCGATCCCCAGCTGCTCGAGCCGGTCGAGCAGCCCGTGCAGCGCCGACTGGTCGACGTCCTCCGCGTAGACCACGGTCTCGGCCGGAGCGGGCGCGGCCGTGAATTGCGACGGCAGGCCGGCGGCGAGCACCTCGTCGAGGTCGCCCTTGACGCGAATCTCGTACCGAGCAGTTGTCGCCAACGTCGCCAAGCCTCAGCTCCCTGAGCGGGAGCATCGAGCTGATGAAGGTGAGCACGCGTCACCCGACCGGGGTGACGTCTAGAGTGAGATCACACGAACCTGCAGAAATGAGGTCGGCTTGGCTGCCGTCTCGCCGCTCCCGACCACGAAGCTCCTCCCCCCACAGGTTCCGGCCTGGTCCGTCGCTCGCTCGCGGCTGGACGAGCTGCTGGATCGCGGAACCTCCTCGACCCTCACGCTCGTCTCGGCGCCACCCGGGTTCGGAAAGACGACGCTGCTCGCCGACTGGGCTGCGCGCCGCCAGTTGCAGGGCCCGGTCTGCTGGGTGGGGCTCGACGAGCACGACAACTCGCGCGCGCGGATCTGGCGGGCCGTCACGGCCGCGGTGGCGGAGCACGCGCCCGCGCACGGCGACGCTCGCGACTCGTCCGGCGCACGAGCGTCCGTCGATGCCGCGAACGTCCTGATCAATCGGATCGCCGAGCTCGACACGCCCGTCGTGCTGATCCTCGACGACGTGCATACCCTGGGCGAGCGCGCGACCCTCAGCGACATCGCTCACCTGATCAAGCATGCGCCGCCGCAGCTGCGCCTCGTTCTCGCGACAAGATCCGATCCCTCGATCCCGCTCGGCAGGTATCGGCTCTCGGGGCAGCTCGTCGAGATCAGGGCGGCCGAGCTCGCGATGACGCCGGACGAAACCCGCGAGCTGCTCGGCCCCGTCGCGGACGGGCTGTCCCAGGCGGAGATCGAAGCCCTGTGCCAGCGAACCGACGGTTGGGCGGCGGCGCTCCGCCTGGCCGCGATCTCGCTCGAATCGATCGAGGATCCGCATCGCTTCGTCGCGGAGTTCGCAGCCGACGACCGTGCGATCTCCGACTATCTGCTGAACGAGGTGCTCGACCAGCAGCCCGACGAGCTGCGGACGTTCCTGCTCCAGACGTCCCTCCCCGACCGCTTCACGGTCGAGCTAGCCACCGACCTGACGGGTCGCAGCGATGCAGGGCTCGTTCTCGCCGATCTCGACCGGCGCAACCTCTTTCTCCACCGCAACGGCCGGGAGGACGCCACCTACCGCTACCACTCGTTCTTCCGCACCTTCCTGCGGGCCGAGCTCATGCTCGAGCGGCCGGACGAGATCCGAGGGCTGCATCGGATCGTCGCGTCGTCGTCCGCCGGTCGCGGCACGGTCACCGAGCGAATCGAGCACGCGATCGGGGCGCGGGACTGGCCGTTGACGGCCTCGGCGGCCACCGATGCGTGGCCTCAGCTCACGCTGCTCGAGCCGCCCGGAACGATCGGCAAGCTGATGCGGACCGTTCCGCCCGCCGTGCGCCGGAGACACGCGACGCTCGCGTTGCTGGACGCGATCGACCTGGTTCAGCGCGGCGAGCTCGACGAGGGCCGCACGCGTCTGGACGAGGCCGCGCGCGCCCCGTCCGACCCCGCGGCGTCGCTGCTCGCGCTCGGCCTGATGGCGGTCGCGCGCGTCGAGGGCGACATGGAGGAGCTCGAGCAGCGCTCGCGCGAGCTTCTCGAGCACGGCGCGACCACGCCGCGCGCAGGCCGGTCCGCCCGTCGCGCGCTGCGCGCAACCGCACTCTCGCAACTCGGTACGTCCCTGCTCGCGCGGGGCGCAGTCGAGCTCGCGGAGCCTCAACTCGAGGAGGCGATCGAGCTGGCGCTGGCGGAGTCCGCGCACTTCGCCTACCTGAACGGCATCAGCCAGCTTGCGCTCCTCCAGGCGGTCCGCGGCCGGCTGACTCGCTCCGCGGAGCTCGCGACGGAGGCCCTCGAGTTCGCCTCGCGTCACGGGTGGTTCGATCTCCTCCAGACGATCGGCGCCCACCTCGCGCTCGGCTGGGCGCATTTCCATTGGGACGACCTCTTCGCGGCCGACGCCCACTTCGAGCAGGCCGGTGTCGCGGCACGCGTCACGGGCGATCGCTCATCCCGAGCGGTCGCGGTTCTGTTGAGGGCGAGCTGCCTCGCCGCGGAAGGCCCGGTGGGTGCCGCGCAAGGACTTCGCCAGCTGCGCTCGGCGCTCGGCGAGCTCGACGGAGCCGGCGTTCCCGCCTATCTGGAGGGGAAGTTCCGGGCTGCCGTCCCGAGCCTCCTTGCCGAGCGTGGCGACGGCGCCGAGGCCGAGGCGCTGCTCGGCCGCCAGAGCGAGCAGTTCGTCGAGCTGCACCTCCTCCGCGCGAAGCTCGCGCTCGCGGCCGGGAACGCCGAGCTCGCCCGGTCGGCGACGGGAGCCGGGATCGACCTCCTCGGCCCGGACTCCTGCTACTCCGCTCGGATCGAGCTCTGGTTCCTGGACGGGCTGGTGCGGCGTGAGCTGCGCGAGCGGTCGGAGTCCCGGCACTCGCTCGAGCGCGCGCTGGAGCTGGCCGCACCCGACCACTATCGGCGCGTGTTCGTGGGCCTCGGCCCCGCCGCGCGCCTCGCCCTGGTCGAGCTCGTGCGCTCTGGCACCGCTCATCGCTCGTTCGTCGCCGAGTTGATCTCGGCCTTCGATCAGCGAGCCCCGGAAGTGACGATCACGCACGTCCAGCTCCTCGAGCCCTTGAGCGAGCGCGAGAAGGCGATCCTGCGGTACCTCCCGACGATGATGTCGAACCTCGAGATCGCGGGCGAGCTCTATCTCTCGATCAACACGGTCAAGACGCACCTCCGCCACGTCTACCGCAAGCTCGGCGTCAGCAGGCGCCGGGACGCGGTCGAGCGGGCGCGGCAGCTCTCGCTGCTCTAAGAAGAGGCGGGCAGGCGAACCACCTGCGTCCGTCGAACTGGCCTTCGTGGCGGACCGGACAGGAAGAATCGAAGACCGCTTGGAGCGTGCCTTCACGCGCAGGCCCACGATCCGCACCGCCGGGGTGCTGATCGTCGTCGCGACCCTGCTGACGGTCGTGATCTCCGGCGCGTTGATGCGCCTGTTCGATCGCGCCGAGTTCCCCAGCATCTGGCTCGGGATGTGGTGGGCGCTCCAGACGGTGACGACGGTCGGCTACGGCGACGTCGTCCCGGAGCGCCTTTCCGGCCGGATCGTGGCGCTCGCCGTGATGCTGCAGGGCATCGCCTTCCTCTCGGTCATGACCGCGGTGATCACGTCGAGCTTCATGGAGCGAGCCAGAAAGAGGAGCGGGGCCGACGAGAGCCACACGATGACCCACGCGGCGCTCGCCGACGTGGCGGAACGACTCGAGCGGATCGAGCGCTCGCTCCAATCACGGCTCTAGTAGGAGGCTAGAGCGGCGCGGCCCAGTCGAGAGGCACGTCGGCGCCTCCTTCGGTCGTGATTCGCGCTCCGAAGTCGAGGAACAGCGGATGGGGCACGTGCTTTCCGGCGACAAGCGCCTCACCCTGGCGGAAACCTGTCGCCTGCTCGAGAAACGAGCTCGGGACGGCGGAGAAGACATGCTCCAGGCGTCCGAGATCGGCGCTCGAGTTCATCCGCAGGAGCACGAGGTTGTCGCATTGCGAGAGCACCTGCTCGTGAATCTGCTGCGGTCTCTGGGTCGAGAGGAGGAGATAGAGCCCGTACTTGCGCCCTTCGGCTGCGATCCGAGCGAGGTGGTCGAGCGCCAGCGCGCCGAGAGGGTTGTCGGCACGAGGCGGGCAGAGGTTGTGCGCCTCGTCGACCACCACGAGCAGCGGCTCGCGCAGCGTCCGCCGCGACCAGAGCCGGTCGAGGATCGACGCGGCAAGCAGGCTTCGCTGCTCGAGCCGCTCGACCGTGCCGAGATCGACCACGAGCGCGCGCCAGTCGTCGCGCGCGAGCTCGTCCAGGACGGGCGTCTCTCCGGGCCTCGGCCAGAGGCTCCAGTCGAGCAGGCCGAGGTTCCGGAACCGCGATCCGAGCCGACGGTCGATCGGGTCCTCCGAGGTCTCGAGCCGGGCGATCAGGTCGCCGACGGCCGCTCCCGCGAGCGACTCGGCAAAGAGCGAGAGGTAGCGGGCGTGCTCGACCGGCTCGCCCACCGGGTCGAGCTGGAGCGTCGCGGCCTGCACGTGGGCCGGGAGATCGGCGAAGCGGAGGGAGAGGCGCGAGCCGGCCGGGTTGTCCGAACGGAGGACCCGCACTTTGTGGGCGACCTCGCCGAACCGCTCCGCGAGCGCAGGATCGGCTCCCTCTCGTACCTCGCCGAGACCGACGAAGTCCGAGTTGAGGTCGAAGACGAGCAGCCGGAGCCGGGTCTCGAGGAGCAGCCGCTCGAGTAGGACGCCGAGCGCGTACGTCTTGCCCGAGCCGGACTGGCCGCAGAGGAAGGTGTGGCGCGAGAAGCCGCCCGCGTCGAGCCGGGCCGGTACTCCCTCGACCGCGGTCTCGCCGATCTCGAGTTGGGCGCGCGCGGGCGCCAGCCGGCCGAGCAGCGTGTCCACCTCGGCTGAGGTGGCGGGGCGCAGGTCTGCGTTGTGGAACGGCGATGCGCCTCCACCGAGGACGACGCCGGTGCCGGTCGTCATCCGCACGCTCGTGCTCGCTCGAACCGCCGTCGTCCGGTCGTCCGGGTCGCCACCGAGCTCGAGCTCGGGGCTTTGCCGCTCCTCGAGCGACCGCGTTGTGATCTGGCCGAGGAGCGTCCCGCCGTCCGTCTCGAGCGCCGCGTAGCCGCCGACCCGGAGGTCCGAGGCGATCGGCGCGTGGTAGACGAACCCGCGGCCGTCGAGCGAGGTCGCAAGCGGCAGGATCGCCGCCTCGAGTCGCAGGCGAAGCTCCCGATGGCGTTGGAGCTCGCGACCGACGTCGGCGGGATCGGAGGGGGGCTCGACCGTCATAGGGAGATTCTTACCCTGTCGGCGGCGTCAGCAGAGCGGTTGCTAGTCCGTCGCGGAGGCGCGGGCGTAGATCGCAGCGAGCGCGAGGATGATCAGCCCGTAGAGGATCTGCCGGATCGCCTGCGAGGCGTTGACGATCGTGAGCAGCGAGTCGAGGACCGTGAGGATCAGGGCTCCGACGATCGTGCCGGCGTAGCCGCCGATCCCGCCGAAGATCGAGGTGCCGCCGATCACGACCGCGGCGACCGAGGGAAGGAGGAACGGCGCCGCGATCCCGAGGTCGGCGGCGTCGTTGAAGCCGACGAGCAGGATCCCCGCCCCCGCGCTCAGCATCCCGCAGAGGGCGTAGACCGTCAGCAGCACCTGCCACGTTCGGATCCCCGCCAGCCTGCACGCCTCCGGGTTGTCGCCGACGGCGTAGATCAGCCGCCCGATCCCGCTGTAGCGAAGCCCGAGGATGATCAACGCTGAGATCGGCACCCAGACGAGCAGGCCGTACGGGATGTAGGTCGCGAACCGCTCCGAGCCGAGCTTGACGACGAGGTCGGGTGCGGGCGCGAGGAAGCGTTGCTGGCTGTAGATCGTCAGCGCGCCGAGGGTCACGGTGCTGATCCCGAGGGTCATGATCAGCGGGTTGACGCGGAAGATCGCGACGCCGATCCCGTTGACGAGGCCGATTCCGAGCCCCGCCGCGAGCGCGACGAGGATCGCGACCGCCGCGCCATGGGTAGCGAAGCTGGAGATCATGAAGGCCGCGGTCGTCGCGGTCGTCGCGACGGAAAGGTCGACGCCGCCCGTGAGCATCACGAGCGTCTGACCGGCGGCCATCAGGCCGAGGATCGCCGCGTAGAGGAAGGTCGTCGAGACCTGCTTCGGGGTCAGGAAGGCCTGCCCGGACTGGAGCCGGTTGACGAGATCGGTGGCGATGAAGAGGGCGACGAAGACGAACGCGAGGACGGCGACCGGGTTGTCCGCGATCAGGCGCTGGATCGAGCGGAGCCGGTCGGCGCCGCGCGGCTCGAGCGTCTCGGGAGCGCTCGTCATGCTCGCCCCCGACCACGAAGCGCGAGCCCGCCGACCATGACGACGAGCACGATCAGCGTTCCCTGGATCACCTGCGCCCAGTTCTGGTCGACGCCCTTCAGGACGAGGATCGTCTTCACGAGCGTCAGCACGAAGGCGGCGGCGATCGGCCCGATCAGCCCGCCGACGCCGCCCACGAGCGCCACTCCGCCGAGGACGACCGCGGCGACGCTGTTCAGCGTGTAGTACTGGCCGGAGAGCGCGTCGCCGATCCCGGAGGTCGCGGTCAGGGCGAGCCCGCCCATCGCCGCGAGGGCGCTCCCGAGCGCGTACGCGCCGATCCGCGTCCAGGCGACCGAGACCCCGGCGAGGAAGGAGGCGGGCCGGCTCGAGCCGATCGCGTAGATCGAGAGCCCGGGCTTCGTCCAGCGAAACGGCACCCAGAGGAGGACGACGAGCGCGATCACGATCACGCCCGTGGGCAGCCAGGGCGTGCCGGTGAAGCCGACGCCGAGCTTCGTGATCTGCGGGGGAACGCCGCCGCCCGGGATCTCGAGCACCGCAAGCGCGGCTCCCGCCCAGACGAAGAGCATCGCGAGCGTGACGATGATGTCCGCGATCCGCGTGACCTGGATGATCAGCCCGGTGAGCGCGCCGGCCAGGGCGGCGCCCGCGATCAGGACGAGTGCGATCACGATCCCTCGCTCGAACGAGACGGGCTCGGCGGTCAGCGGATCCGAGAGCCAGTACTTGGCCGAGAGGACGTTGACGAGGCTCATCATCGAGCCGATCGAGAGGTCGATCCCGCCGGAGATGATCACGACGGCCTGCGCCATCGCCGCGAACGCGAAGGGCATCGCGTCGATCACGAGCGACTGGACGTCGAACTCGCCCCAGTTCGCCGGGATCGTGCTCCAGTAGACGAAGAGCGCGGCGAGGAGGACGTAGATCCCGGCCGTCCATCCGTGCCGGCGGGCATGGCGGGCGAACGAGGGCCCGCGGGCGGGGCGTGGCTCGGCGGCGGCGGTGCTCAGGCCGCGCCCACCGCCTCGCGCTCCAGCCCGTGCATCGCCTTCAGGAGGGTCGCCTCGTCGGCGGTGGGGCCGTCCACCTCGGCGGTGACGGAGCCGCCGTAGAGGCAGATCGCCCGGTCGCAGACGAGCGGGATCTCGGCGAGCTCGCTCGTGAAGAGGAGCACGGCCGCGCCCTCGCCGGCGAGACGGTGGAGGAGGGCGTAGATCTGCCGCTTCGTCCCGACGTCGATCCCGCGCGTCGGGTCGAAGCAGAGCAGGGTCTCGAAGCCGTTGGCGAGCCAGCGCGCGATCGTCACCTTTTGCTGGTTGCCGCCCGAGAGGCGGCGCACTTGCCGCTGGGCCCGCGTGTCGATCGAGAGGTCGTCGATCGCGCTCGCGATCCGGCGGCGCTCGGCGGGGATCGCGACCGGCCCCCAGCGCCGTGGGTTGTTGAAGCGCGGCACGGCGATGTTCTCGCCGATCGAGCGCTGGGGGAGGAGCGCCTGGAGTCGGTCGGCCGGGACGAGGACGACGCCGGCCCGGATCGCGTCGTAGGGGTGGCGGGCGCGGAGCGGCTTCCCCTTCACGAGCACCTCGCCGCCGGTCGGGCGCCGCTGGCCGGAGAGCACCTCGAAGAGCGCGTCCTGCCCCTGCGCCTCGAGCGCGGCGACACCCAGGATCTCGCCGGGCCGGAGCTCGAAGCTGACGCCGCTGAGGGTCTCGTCGACCGCGAGGTCGCGCACCTCGAGCGCGGTCGGGACGTCGTCGGCGATCCGGATCGACTTGCGGGCGTGCGTGCCGGCCGCCTGGGCCGCCCGGGCGACCTCGGGGCCGAGCATGAACTCGACGATCTTCTCCTCGCCGCCCTCCTTCGGGACGAGCGTCCCGACGTCGCGCCCGTCCCGGAGCACGGTCGCGTTGTCGCAGTGCGCGATCACCTCGCGCAGGCGGTGCGTGATGAAGAGCGAGGAGCGGCCGCGTTCCTTCTGCGCCGCCATCACGGCGAAGACGCGCTCGGCGAGGTCGGAGGGGAGCGCTGCCGTGATCTCGTCGAGGATCAGGAGCTGCGGGTCGCGCGCGAGCGCTCGGGCGAGGTCGAGCATCCGGAGCAGCGGCAGCGGCAGGTCGCCCGCCTGCTCGGTCAGGTCGATCTCGAGGTCGAGGTCGGAGAGGTGGCGCCGGACCTCCGAGATCGACGTGCTCGTGAGCCGGAAGTTCTGGGCGATCGTCAGATCGGGGACGAGCGCCGGGTCCTGGAAGACGGGAGCGAGCCCAACGCGCGCCGCCTTCGCCGGCGAGCCGATCCTGAGCTCCTTCCCGTTGACGGCGATGGTGCCACCGTCCGGGCGGATCACGCCGGTCAGCAGCTTCACGAGCGTGCTCTTGCCGGCGCCGTTCGCGCCGAGGAGCGCGTGGACCTCGCCCGGCTCGACGACGAGCGTGCCCGAGGCCAACGCGACGACCGGGCCGTAGCGCTTCGAGAGCTCGTGGGCGGCGAGCAGGCTCATCGGGAGAGGAGCGGGAGGGACGCCCGCAGGCGCCCCTCCCGGGTCGAGATCCTGCCTAGGGGCCCTTGCAGCCCACGAGCTGCGCGGCCGTGTACGTCGTCCACGGCCTGATGAACAGCTGCGAGCTGTACGTCGGCGGCCGCTTCGGCGAGTAGTACTGCTTGATCGTCTTGGCGGACGTCTTCATGTCCCACACCTGCGGCGTGAGCTTGACCCACTTCTGAACCGTCCCGCCATCGAGCACCCGGATGGCCACGGCGGCACCCACGCCGCCGACAGTCGCCGGATTCGTGACCGCTGCGCCCACGAACTTCGGGTTCAGCGCGATCAGCTGCTTGAGGAAGCCGTTGTTATCGGCTCCGACGACCGGCACGTACGGCTTGCCCGCGGTCTTGAACGCGTTCACGACCACGTAGTCGATCCCCGACGTCCAGACGCCGTCCACCTGCACGCCAGAGTTGAGGATGTCCAGGATCTGCTTGCCAGCGGGCGCGAACGACCAGCCGGTGAAGGTCTGCTTGACGACCTTGATCCCCGGATATTTCTTGAGCGCCTGCCGGAAGCCGGTGTGGCGGTCGGTGTCGGCCGGCACTCCTGCGATTCCACGCATCTCGACGACGTTGCCCTTGCCGCCGAGCTGCTTGAACAGCCACGCAGCGCCGAGCCGTCCGTAGGCGACCTGGTCGTTCGTGACGTTGTAGGCACTCGGTGCCGTCACGCGCTGGTCGAGCGAGACGACCTTGATCCCGCGGGCCGCAGCCTGCGCGATCGTGGCGTTGAGCGCGCTCGGGCTCGAGGGGTTGATGATGATCGCGTTGGCGCCGGCGGAGATCAGGTTGCGGATGTCCGCGTTCTGCTCGGCCGGGCCGCCGTTCCGGTTGGCGACGATCACCTTCGAGACCTTGCCGCTCGAGAGCGCCTGCGCCTTGATCGCGCAGATCATCTCCTCGCGCCAGCCGTTGCCGACGAGCGTGTTCGAGACGCCCAACACGTACTTCGACTGATTCGGGCTTGCGCCGGCCGTCCCGATCACCGCGACGACGGCGACGACGAGCGAGACGAGCAGCACTCCGAAGCGAACAACCATCCTGCGTTCCTTCATCGAACCCTCCTGTTGAGTCGGTAATGGCGCCCTCAATCGATGGGCACCAGAAGCACGATCCGAAAAATCCCCCCGTCCAACCTACTCCATCACTCCCTCCTGTTCCAGATCGACGAGAGCCGGTCCGGCGAGGGCTCGAGCGAGTCGTCGCGCGTGCTCGGCATAGGCGGATGCGAAGAGCCGCTCGGATTCGGCGCGGCCGACCACCGACGCGCTCGTGAGCACCGGGGGAAGCGCGTCGCGCGCGAAAAGGATCTCTGCGACGCGCGCCTTCAGCGCGTTCGCGAGGACGACGCCCGCAACGGACGATCCGGGCGCGACCGGCGTGGCCAGCCCGTCGAGGTGCACGAGCGCGTCGCCGGGTGGCGTGCAGAGGTCGAGGAGGACGTCGGCGTGGTCGAGCAGGCGCGTCCCGCTCGAGTGGCTCGGCGGTAGTGCCTCGGATTCCGCGACGGAGGTGACGACGATCACGGGCAGCCCTCGCTCGCGCGCGCCGATCGCCATCTCGATCGGGACGGCGGTGCGGCCGCTGGCGCTGAACACGAGGAAGGCGTCGGGAGGCCCGAGCGTGAGCCCGGCGAGGATCTGCGCGGCGAGGCCCTCCGTGCGCTCGATGAACATCGCCTGGCGCTGCCCGTTCGGCCCGACGACCTGGGTGTGAAAGGTCATCGAGAGCTCGACGAGCGGGTTGAAGCCGGGATAGGAGCCGTAGCGCGGGAAGAGCTCCTCGACCGGGATCCGCGAGTGGCCGGTCCCGAAGACGTGCACCAGCCCACCGCCGGCGATTGCAGCGGCGCAGATCTCCGCCGCCTGCTCGAGCGCGTCGCCCTGTTCCTCGACGACCGTCAGCAGCTCGCGGACGGCGTCGAGGTAGCGCGTCTTGACGTCTACCGCCACAGGTGTAGTGTCCTCGCTCGACGAAGTTGTCTAGACAACCAGACAAGCGACGCTAACGCGCTGAACGGAGCGCGTCAAGCGAGGAGGCGCGAGACGTGGACGGACACAGGGTCACCATGCTGGGAACGGGCCTGATCGGGCTCTTCTACACGCGGACGCTGCACGCGCAGCGCAACCGCGACCGCGTCCACGTCGTCTACTCGCGCTCGCAGGAGCGCGCCGATGCCTTCGCGCGCGAGAACGGCGTCCCGCTCACCTCGACCGACCTCGAGGAGGCGATCGCCCATCCGGAGACGGACGCGGTCGTCGTCGGGCTCCCGAACCAGCTCCACGAGGAGGTGGTCGGGCTCTGCGTCGCCCACGGGAAGCCGATCCTCTGCACGAAGCCGCTCGCCCGGACCGCCGCCGAGGCGAAGCGGATGCTCGACGCCGTGGAGGGCGCCGGCCTCTTCGCCGGCTACCTCGAGGATCTCGTCTACACCCCGAAGACGCTGAAGGCGCTCCAGGCGGTGCGCGCGGGCCAGATCGGCCAGGTCCTCTGGGCGCGCTCGCGCGAGACGCATCCCGGGCCGCACAGCGCCTGGTTCTGGGACGCGGCGCAGGCGGGCGGCGGGCCGATCGTCGATCTCGGCTGCCACTGCATCGAGATCATCCGCTGCTACATGGGCAAGGAGAACCGCCCGGTCGAGGTGATGTGCTGGACGGACACGCTCGTCCACCCGATCGAGGCCGAGGACAACGCGATCGCGCTGATCAGGTTCGAGAGCGGTGCGATCGGCCAGTTCGAGGTGAGCTGGACGTTCCGCGGCGGGATGGACCTGCGGGACGAGGTCGCCGGCACCGAGGGGACGATCTGGACGAATCACTTCCTCCGCACCGGCTTCGAGCTCTACACCTCCGGCGCCGCCGAGGGCTACGTGGCCGAGAAGGCCGAGAACGCGAGCGGCTGGCAGTTCCCGGTCGGCGACGAGGTCTCGGAGCTCGGCTATGTCGACATGTTCACGGACATGTTCGACGCCATCGACGAGGGCCGCCAGCCGTCCGAGACCTTCTACGACGGCTACGTCGTCAACGCGGTGATCGACGCGTGCTACCGCTCGGCGGAGACGCGGCAGTGGGAGGCGGTCGAGCTCGAGGACTGGCGCGGCGGCGGGGTGCCGCGGATCAGCCGCGAGCGCCGCACGCACGACGGCAAGACCGTGATCAAGGAGGAGCAGATGCCGGACGGCCGCCGCAAGCTGATCCTCAAGGACGAGGCGACCGGCGCCTTCGAGGACGTCGTCACGTGAGCCGGCCGCGCGGATGAGCCTTGAGCTCCTGACGATGGGGCGGGTGAGCGCCGACCTCTATCCGGAGCAGGTCGGGGCGACGCTCGAGCAGGCGACGACGTTCAGGAAGATGCTCGGTGGGAGCCCGACGAACGTCGCCGTCGCCTGCGCGCGGCTCGGTCATCGGACCGGCGTGATCACGAAGGTCGGCGACGACGGCTTCGGCCGCTACGTCCGGCTTGCGCTCGAGCGCTTCGGGGTCGACACGGCGCAGGTCGGCACCCACGCGACCCTGCGGACGCCGCTCGCCTTCTGCGAGATCCATCCGCCGGACGACTTTCCGCTCCTCTTCTATCGCGAGCCGACGGCGCCCGACATGACGCTCGCTCCGGATGAGCTCGACGTCGACGCGATCCGCCGCGTCCCGCTCTTCTGGACGACCGGCACGGGGCTCTCGGCCGAGCCGAGCCGGAGTGCGACGCTCGCCGCGCTGGAGGCGCGCGAGGGGCGGCCGACGGTGCACGACCTCGACCACCGGCCGACGCTCTGGGCCTCGGAGGCGGAGGCGGCTGAGCTCGGGCGTCGGGCGCTGGCGAACGTCTCGATCGCGGTCGGCAATCTCGCCGAGGCTGCTGTCGTCGTCGGCGCCGGGCCGGCGGACGAGACGGCACAGCGGTTGCTCGAGCTCGGGCCCGAGCTCGCGATCGTCAAGCTCGGCGCGGAAGGCGTGCTCGCCGTGTCCGCCGACGAGACGATCGAGCTCGACGCGATCCCGGTCGACGTCGTCAACGGGCTCGGCGCCGGCGACGCCTTCGGCGGCGCGCTCTGCCATGGGCTCCTCGCCGGGCTGCCGCTCGAGGAGACGCTGCGGCTCGCGAACGCCGCCGGCGCGCTCGTCGCCGGTCGGCTCGGCTGCGCCGACGACATGCCGACGCTCGAGGAGGTGGAGTCGCTGTGCGCGGCCTGACGAAGCTCGCGCCCGGGCCTGGGAACGTCGGGCTGGCAGAGCGGCCGGAGCGCGAGCCGGAGCCCGGCGAAGCGCTGCTCGAGGTGCGGGCGGCGGGGATCTGCGGCACCGACCTGCACATCGAGGCGGGCGAGTACCCGAGCGTGCCGCCGGTGACGATGGGCCACGAGGTGTGCGGCGTCGTGCTCGAGGGCGGCGGGTTCGAGGGAACGCGTGTCGTCTCCGAGACGTACTTCTCGACCTGCCGGACCTGCGACTTCTGTCTCGCCGGCCGCCCGAATCTCTGTCTCGAGCGCCGCTCGATCGGCACCCACGTCGACGGCGCTTTCGCGCCGCGGCTCGTCGTCCCGCTCGCGAACCTCCATCCCGTTCCCGACTGGCTTCCCGACCACGCCGCGGCGCTGACCGAGCCGCTCGCCTGCGTCTGCAACGCGCTCTTCGACCCGCCGGTCGTCGCGCCGGGCGACGAGGTGCTCGTGCTCGGCCCCGGCGCGATCGGCCTGCTCGCCGCCCAGGCCGTCCGTGCCGCGGGCGGCCGGGTCACGATCGTGGGAACCGAGCGCGACACCGCGCGGCTCGAGCTCGCCACCAAGCTAGGGCTCCAAGCTCGTGTGGATGCGGCACGAACTCAGTTCGACGTCGTCGTCGAGTGCTCCGGCTCGGAAGGTGGGATCGCGAGCGGGCTTCAGGCGACACGACGGGGTGGGCGGTTCGTCCAGATCGGGCTCCGCGGCGCGGCCGTCACGGTTCCCTGGGACGAGATCTGCTTCCGCGAGCTCGTCGTCACCTCGGGCTTCGCGAGCACGCCCGCGTCGTGGCGGCGCGCGCTCGCGCTCGTCGAAACGCGGGTGGTCGAGCTCGAGCCGCTCGTGACGGAGGTCGTTCCACTCGAGGACTGGGAGCGCGCGTTCCGGGCCTCCCGAAACGCCGAGGGCGTCAAGTACGTCCTGGATCCGCGATGACCCTGCACGGATCGCGAGCGGTGGTGACCGGCGCAGCGACGGGGATCGGCGCCGCGATCGCCGTCGCCCTCGCGCGTGCCGGAGCGGACGTCGCCTTCCTCGACCTCGCCGACGGCTCCCAGACCGAGGCTGCGATTCGCGCAGCGGGCCGCGAGGCACTCGCTCTTCGCGGCGACGCGGGTGATGCCGCGGTGCACGACGAGCTCGCGGCGGCGACCGTCGAGCGCTTCGGCGGGATCGACATCTGGGTCAACAACGCGGCCAAGCTGCTCGTGAAGCCGGTCGTCGAGACGACGGACGAGGACTGGCACGGCCTGCTCGCCGCCAACCTCCACGGCTACTTCTACGGCTGCCGAGCGGCGGCGCGACGGATGATCGAGGCCGGCGCCGGCGGCCGGATCGTCAACGTCAGCTCGGCATCGGACATCCTCGTCGTCGCCGACCTCGGCGCCTACATCGCTGCGAAGGGCGCGATCGTCGGCCTGACGAAGACCCTCGCCGTCGAGCTCGCCCCGCACGGGATCACGGTCAACGCGCTCGCGCCCGGCGCCACGGACACGCCACTGAACCAGACCGCCTACACGCCGGCCGTGCGGCAGACGTACGAGCAGCGGATCCCACTCGGGCGGATCGGCTCGCCGGAGGAGGTCGCCGATGCCGCCCTCTTTCTCGCGAGCCACGAGTCGCGCTACGTGACCGGTCAGGAGCTCGTCGTGGACGGCGGGCTCACGATCGACGGATCGGTCGGTCATGCGCGAACCTAGGGTGCTCGTCTTCGGCCTCGACCATCCGGAGGGCGTCTGCTGGGACGCGGAGCGCGGCTGCGTCTGGGCCGGCGGCGAGGCCGGGCAGGTCTACCGGGTCGAGCTCGAGGAGCGCACCTTCGCCGAGGTCGCCCGCGCGCCGGCGTTCGTGCTCGGGCTCGCACTGGACGGCCGCGGCCGGCTCGTCGTCTGCTGCCAAGAAGAGGGCGTGCACGCCTGGGACGGCGAGCGGTTCACGCCGATCGCGACCGACCTGACGTTCGCCAACTATCCGGCGTTCGGGCCGGACGGGACGCTCTACGTCTCGGACTCCGGCACCTGGCGGCGCGACGATGGCCGGGTTCTTCGGATCGCGGCGGCGGCGGCGCGGAGACGCTGACCGACGAGCGTCCCTGCTTCACGAACGGGCTCGCCGTCTCACCTGACGGGCGCCACCTCTGGCTCGTCGAGTCGGCTGATCCGCGTGTCTCGCGGGTCGAGCTCGAGACCGGTCGCTGCGAGACGATCGTCCGGATCGACGGCGCCGTGCTCGACGGGCTTGCATTCACGGACGAAGGCGGGCTCCTAGTGAGCTGCTACCGGCCCGACCGGATCTACCACCTCGGCGCCGACGGCGCGCTCGGGATCGTCGCTGACGATCCGCAGGGCACGATCCTCTCGGCGCCGACGAACGTCTGCTTCGTCGGGGTCGGAGCTCGACCGCGTCGTCGCGGCGAATCTCGGCCGCTGGCACCTGACGCTGCTCGAGCTCGGCCTCCGCGGCGCGCCGCTGCACCGGCCGGAGCGCTGGGCGCTGGACGCGTTGTGACTTCCTTCGTCCCGCGCTACTACGAGATCGAGCAGGCGCTCCGCGCGCGGATCGCCGTCCTCGATCCGGGCGACGTGCTTCCCTCCGACTCGGCGCTCTGCGAGGAGTTCGGAGTCAGCCGGATGACCGCGCGTCACGCCGTGCAGGTGCTGACGCAGGAGGGGCTCGTCGAGCGGATCCGCGGGCGGGGCACGTTCGTCGCCGAGCCGTCCACGCACCGGCAGGCCGGCAATTTGCTCAGCTTCACGACCGAGATGCGGCGCCAGAAGCGTGTGCCGAGCTCGCGGCTCCTCGAGCGGCGCGTGAGGCGCGCGACACCGGAGGAGGCGGCCCGGCTCAAGCTCAAGCCGGACGCGCAGGTGGTCGTTGTCCGGCGGCTGCGGCTCGCGGACGGACAGCCGATCGTCGTCGAGACGGCCGTGCTCCGAGAGGCGTGCGCGGAGGCGGTTCTCGCCGCGGACCTCGACTCGGGCTCGCTCCACGAGACGCTCTTCGCCGCGGGGTTCGCGCCGACCAGAGGGCGAGGCATCCTCCTCGCCGAGGCGGCGACGGACGACGACGCCGACGTGCTCGGCGTCCCGGCCGGCGCGCCGCTCCTCGTCGAGCAGCGGCTGATCGAGGACGAGCGGGGCAGGCCGCTCGAGTCGACGGAGTCGCGCTACGCGGGCAACCGCTACGGCCTCCACGTCGACTTCGACGTCGACCGGCCGCGCTAGCGCTCGGCTAGGAGTTCGAGCCAGGTCTCGCGCGTCGCGCCCGGCGCCGAGCAGCGGGAGGGTCCCGGCGGCGCGGTCGGCGGCGCGGCCGAGGACGGAGCAGTTCGCCGGCTCGAGCGCGAAGCCGTAGTAGCCGGGTTGGGGGTCGACCCACTGGTGCAGGCGCGGGAGCTCGGCCGCGCCCCACGAGAGCCGGAGCTCGAAGCCGGTGCGCGCGTTTCGCACGCGCGCGGAGCCGGTTCCGTCGACGGGGCGGAAGCGGTGCTCGAAGACACGCTCCGGCAGCTCAGCCGGCTCGGGCGGCTCCGACCAGCGTTGCGAGCGCCGGACCGCGCCGCCTCGTCCCGCGGGATCGTCTCGACGAGCTCGGCCACGCCGACCTCGCCTCCCGGCGCCCAGAGCGGCCCGCCGAGGTTGACGTGGTAGAGGAGCGGCGCCGGCTCGGGCGCATCGCCGACGTTCTCCGTCACGTCCCGGATCCGCAGCCAACCGGCGCCGACCTGCACCTCCCGCTCGAGGACAAACGGCCCGTCCTTCACGCGGCCTCGAACGAATCCGTCGCCCCGCTCGATCACCTCTGCAGGCTGGTCGTGGTAATGGCCGTGCAGCGGAAAGCCCTCGGACGGCGCGCCGACGTTCTGGAGCCCACGCGTCGTCACGAGCCCGCCGCCCCATTCTTCGCCGTCGAAGCCCGCCCCCGAGAGCCAGGCGAGCTGGACCCCGTCGAGCCAACACTCGGCGAGATCGAGCCCACGCTCCGGCAGCAGCCGAACCGCGAAATCCCCCGCCTCGAGCCTCACACGATCAGCGGGCGGAGCACGTTCCGCGCGAGCAGGAAGCCGCGCTTGACGAGCTCCTCGTCGCCCTCGAAGCGCCGATCCTCGTGCTCGATCGAGATCACTCCGTCGTAGCCCGCCGCCGAGAGCGCCGCGACGAAGCGCGGCCACCTCACCTCGCCGAGCCCCGGCAGCCGCGGCACCTGCCAGCCGATCCCGCCCGAGAACGTCCCGTGCCGGTAGAGCCCGTCGCGGTCGATCTGGAGATCCTTCGCGTGCGTGTGGAGGATGCGCTCGCCGAAGTCGCGGATCGCGCGCTCGACGTCGATCATCAGCCAGACGAGGTGCGAGGGATCGAGGTTGAGCCCGAAGCCCGGATCGGGGATCGCCTCGAACATCGCCTCCCAGATCGCCGGCGACCACGCGAGGTTGTTCCCGCCCGGCCACTCGTCCTGGCTGAAGATCATCGGGCAGTTCTCGATCGCGATCTGGACGCCCTGCGAGGTCGCATGCGAGACGAGGTCGGGCCAGATCGAGCGGAAGCGCTCGAGGTTCTCGGCGAGCGGGCGATCCTTGTCGTTGCCGGCGAAGGTGCCGACGGTGGGGACGCCGAGCGCCGCCGCCGCGTCGATCACCTTGCGGAGATGGCCGTTGACCTCGGCGCGGTGGGCGTCGTCCGGATGCAGGTTGTTCGGGTAGTAGGCGAGCGCCGAGATCTCGAGCCCGTGCCGGTCGAGCACGTCGCGCACCTGGCCGGCGTCGTAGTCGTCGACGTCGATGTGGGTGACGCCCGCGTAGCGGCGCCGCTCGCCGCCGCCGCCCGGCCAGCAGGCGACCTCGAGCGTCTCGAATCCCTCGGCTGCCGCCCAGGCCGCTATCTCGTCGAGCGAGAGCTCGGGGAAAGCCGCGGTCAGGAAGCCCAGCTTCATCGACTCACCTCCGTCCAGATTCCGGTTTTCGCCGACGCTGCGATCGCGTCGCAGAGCAGGATCTCCTCGTGGCCGTCCGCGAACGTCGGGAAGTCCGGCTCGGCCGGCATCGCGCCCGCCTCGACGGCCCGGTACACCGCGCGGTAGAGCTGCTTGAAGGTGTCGGTGAAGCCGTCCGCGTGCCCGCCCGGCAGGTCGCTGATCGCACGCGTCGTGGCGTCGAGCAGCCCGGGATCGCGGGCCACGAGCTCGTTCGGGCGGTCGCGATGGCCGAGCCAGAGCTCCTCGTTGCGGTCCGAGTCCCACGCGAGCGCGCCCTTCGAGCCGTCGATCTCGAAGGAGAGGTGGTTCTTCCGGCCGGCGCTGACCTGGGAGATCGTCACCTGGCCGCGGCTCCCGTCCTCGTAGCGGAGCAGGATGTGCGCCACGTCCTCGGTGGACATGTCCCGGTCGACGCGCTCGACGTCGCCCGCGTCGCCGTAGGTCTCGACCGGGCCGGTCGGGACGTGCCGGACCTCGTGCACGGTGAAGAGGTCGGCGAGCACGGCCTTGACCCGGCGACCGGTGATCCAGCCCGTCAGGTCGAGCCAGTGGGTGCCGATGTCGGCGACCGCCCGCAGCGAGCCGCCGACCTCGGGATCGAGGCGCCAGTTCCAGTCGGTCGACTCGTGCAGCCAGTCCTGGACGTAGCGGCCGTGCGCGTTCCAGACCCGGCCGAGGTCGCCGCGCCGGATGCGGGCGCGCGCCTCGTGGCAGAGCGGATAGAAGCGGATGTTGTAGTTCGTGCAGTGGACGAGGCCGCTCGCCTCCGCGAGCTCGAGCAGCTCGGCCGACTCGGTCGAGGTGAGCGCGAGCGGCTTCTCGCAGACGACGTGCTTGCCGGCCGCCAGCACGGCCTTCACCTGCGGATGGTGGAGGTGGTTCGGCGTCGTCAGATGGACGACGTCGACGCTCTCGTCGGCGAGCATCGCCTCGAAGCTCTCGTAGGGCTCGGGCAGGCCGGGCTTCTCGGCGGCTCGCTCGGGCGAGGAGCCGACGACGCCGGCGATCTCGATCCCGAGCCGCCGCAGCGCCTCGACGTGGACGACGCCGATGAAGCCTGTTCCCACGACGGCGGCCTTCATCGCGCGACTCTAACCCGCTGCCAGACGGCGACGGCGCGGCTCGAATCGGCGCCGACGGCGACCGCGCCGGCGGCGAGGAAGTCGAGCGCGTTCTCGGCCGTGATCCCGCCGGTGACGAGGAGCGGCACGTCGGCGAGCGGCGCGAGGAGCGAGCGGACGTAGCCCGGCCCGAGCGCTCCGGCGGGAAAGAGCTTGACGAGCGGCGCGCCGAGCCGCCAGGCCTGCTCGATCTCGCTCGCCGTGAAGCAGCCGGGGACAAACGGAACTTTGTGTTCTTTGCGCACAAGCTCCGGATCGAGCACGGGGGAGACGAGCGCTTCCGCCCCCGCCTCGACTGCCGCCGCGGCCTCGGCCGCGGTGCGCACCGTTCCGGCGAGCACGGTCGCCCGACCCCGCCAGCGGGCGATCGCCTCGAGCGCGCCTGGGCTGTCGAGCGTGAACTCGAGCACGCCGATTCCCGCCTCGACCAGCTCCTCCGCGGCCGCGTCGAGATCCGGCGCGCGGCGGATCACGGCGACGAACCGCTCCGCCAGGATCCGCTCAATCGCCGACATCGGCACCGTCCTCCTGCAGGCGCGCCCGCAACGCAGCCGGATCGAGCTCGCGTGGCGCGACGTCGCCGGCCGCCGCCAGCGCAGCCGCGGTTCCCGCCGCCTGGCCCATCGCCATGCACGTGCCCATGCTGCGCGCCGAGGCGTGCGCGTCGTGCGTCGCCGAGAAGCAGCGGCCGGCCACGACGACGTTCTCGACCTCGCGAGGGAGCAACGAGCGGTAGGGGATCCCGTAGGCGGCGCCCTCCGGGAGATAGGCCCAGCGGGTGTCGGAACCCGCATGGTGATCCTCGATCGGCGCACCGCACTGCGCGATCTCGTCCGGGAAGCGGGTCGCGGCGAGGATCTCCTCGCCGGTGAGCACGTGCTCGCCGAGGATCCGCCGGCTCTCGCGGACGCCGATCGCCGGGCTCGTCGAGACGAGCACCGCCTCCTCGTAGCCCGGCACGCGCTCGCGGAGGAAGCGGAAGTACTCGCGGCACTGGCGGCGGCCCTCGATCTCGGCGCGCGTGAGCTGCTCGGGATCGGTGGCGTCCACGTCGCGCATCCGCGTCATCAGCGCCATCATCACGCCCCGCTGCGGGGTGCGATGCACCGAGCCCTCGAGCCGCGTGAGCGCGTAGTCGCCCGACGCCGACGCCTCGCGCATCAGCGTCCAGAGCTCCTCCTTCGGCACCGCCTCCGCCCGCGCCGTGTCCACGTTCGCCATCCGGAAGACCGTCGAGAGGCTCTGCACCGGCCCGCCGTCGCCCGGTGCCTCGTACGGCGCGCCGGCGAGGTGGCAGACGTCCGCGTCGCCGCTGGCGTCGACGACGACTCGCGGCCGGATCACCCGCTCGCCGCCCTTCGTCCAGAGGCGAACCGCGGCGACGGTGCCTCCGTCGAGTTCGACGCCGTGCACGAACGAGTGCAGGAGCACGTCGGCGCCTGCGTCGAGCACGAGCGTCTCCCAGACCCGCTTCAGCGTCTCGGGGTCGTACGTGATCCCCGTCCCGGCGCCGTAGGTGTTCGGGCGCAGGAACGCGGCGCCCTCCGCGTCGAGACCGGCGACGACCTCGTCCGGGATCCCGGCCACGACCTTTCGCGGCTCCTGGCCGGGGGTGTAGAAGGCGTAGAAGGTGTCGAGGACGGCGGTCGAGGTGCCGCCGAGGAAGCCGAGCCGGTCGACGAGCAGCGTCCGCGCGCCGGTGCGGGCGGCGGCGATCGCGGCGGTCGAGCCCGCCGACCCCGCGCCGACGACGAGGACGTCTACCACGCGAATGCCGCGGCGGGGTTCTCGACGAGAAGCCGCTGCGCGAGCATCGGGATCGAGGCGGGGCACGAAGCGGCGGAAGAGGTAGTCGAAGGGCGCTTCGCTCCGGCGCGCGTAGTCGGTGCCGAGCAGGATCCGCTCCGGCCCGACCTGCTCGATCAGGCCGAGGATCTCCGAGTCCGGCCCGTACTTGATCCGGCCGATCCGGTCGTAGCAGAGCCAGGCGCCCGCGGCGGCGAGCTCGCGGTGGAGGCCGGGGTCCGGGTTCCGGTCGAGGTGCGCGAGCACGATCCGACCCGCCGGAACGCCGAGGCCCGTCAGGAGCTCGAGCAGCTCCGGGCCGAGCGTCCCGTGCTCGGTGTGGACGCAGATCGGGGCGCCGGTCGCGGCGTGCGCGGCCGCAGCCGCCTCGAAGGTCCGCCGCTCGAAATCGCTGATCCGGTGGTAGCCGGCGCCGGTCTTGATCGCGCCGCACCGATCGGCGAGGTCGGCGGCGAAGCGGTCGGCGAGCTCCTCGACGGTGCCGGGGAACCCGTCCGGATAGTGGGCTTCGCGGTGGAGCCCGGTGCAGGCGACGATGTGGAGGCCGGTCGCGCGGGACACGGCGGCGAGCGCGTCGAGGTCTCGGCCGAGGCCGAGCGGCGTCCACTCGACGAGCGCGGCGGCTCCGGCGGCTCCCAGCGCCCCGACGTCCTCGATCGCCGCGTCGACGTCCGCCAGCTCCTCGCCGGGAAGCAGCGGCGTCGCGAGGAAGACGTGCTCGTGCGCGCTGCACGGTCCGAGCGCGTCCGGCGCGATCTCTCCGAGCACGGTGTGCACCTTCGACATTTGTGCAGTAACTTACACATATGAGCATCAGCAGCTCCAACCGAGCCGAGCTAGCTCACGCCGCGCGCCTCTACTACCACCGGGGCCTGACCCAGCAGGAGGTCGGGCGCAGGCTCGGCGTCTCGCGCTTCCGCGTCATGCGCCTGCTCGAGGCGGCGCGCGCTGAGGGGGTCGTCCGGATCGAGATCGAGGGCGAGCTGGGTCAGGAGGACGACCTCGCGGCCCGTCTCGAGGCGGCATTCGGCCTCGACCTGGCCGTCGTCGTTCCGGAGCCGGGCGGGCTCGCGCGCGCCGGCGCAACGACGCTGCCGCTTCTCCTCCGCGCAGGCGACCTCGTCGGCGTCGCCTGGGGCGAGACGCTGAGCGCGCTCGTCGCCGAGCTCGCGCCGCCGCCCACGCGGCACGATGTCGTCCAGATCTGCGGCGCGATTCCCGGCCTCGCAACCGGAACCGGGCCCTCGGAGGTGGCGGTTCGGCTGGCCGAGCGGCTCGGCGGCTCGGTCGCGCTGCTCCCCGCGCCCGCGCGCCCCGCCACGCTCGACGAGTTGCTCGACGACGAGACGATCCGACCGACCCTCGAGCTCTTCGACCAGGTAAACGTCGCGCTCGTCGGGAATCGGGGCTCACGCGTCGGGAGGCGGTCATGTCCTCGTGCACGTGTTCGGCCCGGACGGCTCGGTGCTCGACCCCGAGCCCGCGCTGGCGCTCTCGCTCCAGGGCCTGCGCCGCGCTCGAACCATCGCGATCGGCGGTGGCGAGGCGAAGCACGGCGCCATCCTCGCCGTCCTCCGCGCGGGCATCCTCTCCGGTCTCATCACGGATGAGGCGTCGGCGCGCCACGCGTTGGAGTCCGGATGAACGGGAAAGTCGTGCTCGTCACCGGCGCCGCCGGTGGGATCGGAGGCGCGGTCGTCCGCGCCTTCGAGGAGGCCGGCGCGACGGTGATCGGCGTCGACCGCGAGGACGGCGATCTCACCCACGAGGCGGACGTCGCCCGGATCTTCGCCGCGCCGGAGCGCCTCGACGTCGTCTTCAACGGCGCCGGGATCAGCGGGCGCAGCCTCGGTGACGGCCCCGCCGACGAGTGCACCGAGGCGGGCTGGGACGCCGTCCTCGACGGCAACCTGAAGAGCGTCTTCCTCTGCTGCAAGCACGCGATCCCGCGCCTCCGCGAAGCGGGCGGCGGCGCGATCGTCAATCTCTCTTCCGTCCTCGGGCTCGTCGGCGGCGACGCGGACTTCGCCACCCACGCGTATGCCGCCAGCAAGGCCGGGATCATCGGCCTGACGCGGGCGATCGCCGTTCACTACGCGCCGGAGGGGATCCGCTGCAACGCGATCGCGCCCGGCCTCGTCGCAACGCCGATGAGCGCGCGGGCGCAGGCGGACGAGCGGATCCGCGCGAGGCTGAAGGAGCTCCAGCCGCTCACCGGCGAGCTCGGCAGGCCCGAGGACGTCGCCGCAGCGGCGCTCTACCTCGCCACGGCCGAGTTCGTGACGGGCACGATCCTTCCCGTGGACGGCGGCTGGACGGCGCGATGAGGCAGCTCGGGCTCGATCTCGGCGGCACGAACGTGAAGTGGGCGATCCTCGAGGACGGACGCGAGCTCGTCGCCAGCGGCACCGAGCAGACCCACGGCGACCGCGGTCCCGAGCAGGTCGTCCTCCGGCTGGCCGAGATCGGCCGCGACGCGATCGCCAGCCACGGCCCGGTCGACTCGGCGGGGATCGGACTGCCGGGCCTCTACGACCGCGCCGCGGGAACCGCCAGGTTCATGACCAATCTCCCCGGCTCCTGGGCCGGCGTCGCGCGTCGCCGCGGCCCGTGTCCGAGGCGCTCGGCGTCCCGGTCGACCTGATCAACGACGCCCGCGCCTTCGCGCTCGCGGAGGCGACACTCGGCGCCGGCCGTGGCTACGACACCGTCGCCTGCTACACGCTCGGCACCGGGATCGGCGGTGGCGTCGTCGTCGGTGGCCGTCTGCACGAAGGGCTCGACGGCCAGGCCGGCGAGCTCGGGCACCAGACCGTCGACCCGTCGCCGAGCGCGCCGGTCTGCGGCTGCGGCAACCGCGGCTGCATCGAGGCCGTCTACCGAGCCGAGCGGCTGCGACGGCCCAGCCCGAGCTGGAAGCGGATCGCCGACGCGCTCGCGATTGCCGTTGCGAACACCGTCCTCACGCTGACGCCGGACCGGATCGTGCTCGGCGGGGGCGTCGCCGGGATCGGCGAGCCGCTGCTCGGACCGCTGCGGCGCGCAGTCGCGGCGCGGGTGCGGGTGGCGCCGGTCGGCGAGATCGTCGGCGCGGAGCTCGGTCCTGCAGCCGGGGCGATCGGCGCCGCGCTGCGCGGGGCCGGAAGCTAGAGCTTTTCGGTCGCCGGCGCCATCAGCGTCCGCACGGCGTAGTCCAGGAGCATCGCGACGACCGCGAGGATGACCGCCGCCCAGATCGCGGTCCAGAAGAACTCGTCGATCGTGAGGTGATCCGTGAGGGCGTCGGTGAGCTCGAGCATCAGGGCGTTGACGACGATCGCGAAGAGTCCCAGCGTCACCACCGTGAGGGGCAGCGTGAGGATCCGGACGATTGTTCCGATCAGCGCGTTGATGATCCCGAAGAGCGCAGAGACCCAGATGTACCCCCACGCGCCTCCGGAGACGTCCATGCCGGTGAGCAGCCAGGCGGTGATCGCGAACGCCACCGCGAGCACGGCCCAGCGGATCAGGAGGGAGACGAGCACCGAGCGGCACGATACGCCGCGTTTCGGACGGTCTCGTTTTCGGTGGCGCGCGGCGGGTAGACCGAGCCACCACGACGGAGGAGGATTCGATGAGCAGGCAGTCAGAAGATGCGTTCGACACCGACGACAAGACCTCAGAGCCGCAGCCGGTCGAGCCGGAGGACGCGGACGACGTCGGCATCGTCGGCGGCAGCGGCGGGCCGGCGTCGATCATCTACGGAGAGGACGACGAGGCGGACGAGCACGGTGAGGACATGTTGAGGGCGCCCGACGAGAGCTGACGCGCACGATGAAAGCCCGCAGAGGCAAGGTGCTCGGCCTCGTTCTGGCGGGCGGCGAAGGAGGCCGCCTGAGCCCGCTGACGGACGGACGCGCGAAACCCGCGCTCCCGTTCGGCGGCGTCTACCGCCTGATCGACTTCCCGCTCTCGAACTGCCACCACAGCCGTGTTTCGGACGTGTGGGTGATCCAGCAGTACGCGGCGCACACGCTCTCCGAGCACCTCGCCAACGGCCGCCCCTGGGATCTCGATCGGACGTGGGGCGGGATGCGCGTCGTCCATCCGACGACGGGCGACGAGGACGGCGGCTTCTACAAGGGCAACGCGGACGCGATCCAGCGCAACCGCGAGGCGATCGAGACCTTCGCGCCGGAGCTCGTGCTCGTCCTCAGCGCCGACGCCGTCTATCGGCTCGACTACCAGCAGGTGCTCGAGCGCCATCGCGAACGGGACGCCGAGGCGACGGCGGTCACGACGGTGAAGTCGGCCGAGGAGGCGTCGCGGCTCGGCACGGTCACGGTGGACGACAAGGGGCTCGTGACGGCGTTCGAGTACAAGCCGGACCGGCCGCAGAGCGAGATCGTGACGACCGAGGTGTTCGTCTATGACGCCGGCGTGCTGCTCGACACGCTCGCCGAGCTGGAGGACGAAGGGGAGGAGCTCTCCGACTTCGGCGAGGCGCTCCTGCCGCGGCTGGTCGAGCGCGGCAAGACCTGGGCCCACGCGCTCGACGGCTACTGGCGCGACGTCGGCACCCTGGAGAGCTACTGGCAGGCGCACATGGATCTGCTGGAGCCCGAGCCGCAGCTCCGGCTCGGCGATCCCGAGTGGCCCATCCTGACGCGCGCCAACCAGCGCCCGCCGGCGCGGATCGAGTCTTCGGCGCGAATCGAGGCAGGCTTGATCTCGCCCGGGTGCAGGATCCACGGCCGTGTCTCGAGATCGGTGCTCGGGCCTGACGTCGTCGTGGACGAGGGAGTCGAGGTGATCGACTCGGTCGTGCTCGGGAGCTCCCGGATTAGGGCGAGCATTCGGCGGGCGATCGTCGACGAGGGCGTCGACGCGGTCGAGGAGGCGAGCGGGGGAGACGAGCCGGCGGTCGTCGCCTGACGTCGTCGTGGTACGGCTACCCGCACCTAGGCTGCGGGGCTGCCGCACCGCAAGGGGAGCGCTCGCGCCTGCAAGCTTGCGCGAACGACCGATGAGCTTCGATAGTTCCAGCGGTCGTACCAGGACGACAGGAACGAGCTGAGGAGGACGAGATGGGAACTGAGGGCAACGGCGGGCAAGGGGCCCAGCCGGATCAAGTGACACCGACGTCGGACCGGCTCGCCGCTCACGAGCGGCTTTCGAGCGGCTCGTTGGCCGGGTGGGCGCGGTCGTGCGCGACGCATCCGTGGCGCGTCGTCCTCAGCTGGCTCGCGATTATCGTCGTCCTGATCGGGCTCGTCGCCACCGTCGGAGGCGGTCTGCGCGACGAGTTCGAGATCCCGGGCTCCGACACGCAGCGGGCGACCGACCTGATCGAGTCCGAGTTCGCCGACGAGCAGGGTGGGGTGCTCAACCTCGTCTTCGCAGCGCCGGAGGGCGAGCGGCTCGACACGCCTCAGCGAGAGGCCGCGATCAAGGCCGCGATGGCCCGGCTCGAGACGGACGAGTTCGCGCCGACCGAGGACACGGCCGGCCTGAAGAGCGTCGGCGACCCCTTCGACGAGCAGACCTTCGCGGACAACGGCCGGATCGCCTACGCCGAGGCGCAGTTCGACCGCGTCATCTTCGACGAGGATCGCGAGGCGATCGTCGCCGTGCAGGACATGGTTCGCGACGCGGTCGCGCCGGTCGGCGTGACCGTCGAGTACAACGGCGAGGCGGAGTTCCCGCCGATCGAGCAGGGCACGTCCGAGCTGCTCGGCCTGCTGGCCGCGATCATCGTGCTGCTCGTCGTCTTCCGCACGTTCGTCGCCGCCTTCATCCCGATCCTGCTCGCGATCGTCGCGCTCGCGACGGCCTTCCTGCTCCTGTTCATCCTGGCGGGCCTGACGGACATCAACACGATCACGCCGATCCTCGTGACGATGATCGGGCTCGGCGTCGGGATCGACTACTCGCTCTTCATCGTCACCCGCTTCCGGCAGCTCCTCCATGAGGGGATGTCGCCGGTGGACGCCGCCGCTGAAGCCGGTGCCTCCGCCGGACGAGCTGTTCTCTTCGCGGGCCTGACCGTGGCGATCGGCGTGTCCGGTCTCGCCTTCTTCGGGCTCGACTTCGTGACGAAGCTCGGGATCGGCAGCGCCCTCGGCGTGCTGACGACGGTGCTCCTCGCGAACTCGCTCCTGATCTCGGTCTTGCGGCTCCTCGGCCACAAGGTCGACCGGCTGAAGCTCCCCTTCCTGCCGCCGATCGACGACTCGGAGGCGGGGCGCGAGAAGACGCTCGTCGCGCGCTGGGGACGGTTCGTGACGAGGAACGCCCGGATCGTCTTCCCCGTCGTGCTGCTCGTCGTGGTCGGTCTCGCGACGACCTCGGCGCTCGTGCGGCTCGGGGTCGGCGACCAGGGCACGCAGCCGACCGAGCAGACCGCCCGGCGGGCCTACGACCTGCTCGCCGAGGGCTTCGGCGCCGGCTTCAACGGCCCGATCCCGATCGTCGTCGACGTGAACGGCGACGGCGACGCGCCGCAGCGGATCTACGACGGCGTGCGGGAGCTCGAGGGCGTCGCCTCAGCCGGCGAGCCGCAGCTCAACGACGAGAAGACGGTCGCGATCGTCTTCGTCACGCCCGAGACGGCGCCTCAGGCCGAGGAGACGGACGAGCTCGTCGACCGGCTCCGCTCGGACGTCGTGCCGACGGCCGTCGAGCGCGGCGATGCGATCGCCTACGTCTCGGGCCAGACCGCGGCGTTCAAGGACATCGGCGACCGGATCACCGAGCGGGCGCCGCTCTTCCTGCTCTACATCATCGGCGTCACCTTCCTCGTGCTCGCGATGGCGTTCCGCTCGATCGTGGTCTCGCTGACGGCGGCGATCACGACGATCCTCTCCGCCTTCGTCGGCTTCGGCGTCCTCACGCTCGTGGTGCAGGAGGGCCACCTGCTCGGGCTGACGGGGCTCGACCGGACGGGTCCGATCGAGACGTTCATCCCACCGATCGCCTTCGCGATCCTGTTCGGGCTCTCGATGGACTACATGGTCTTCCTGATGAGCCGGATCCGGGAGGAGCACGTCCACGGCCTGGCCACGCGGGAGGCGATCGAGCACGGGATCTCGGCGATCGGCCGGGTCGTCGTCGCGGCGGCGATCATCATGGGCACGGTCTTCGCCGCGTTCATCCTGAGCGGCGACCGGGTCTCGAAGGAGTTCGGGATCCTGCTCGCGGTGGCGATCATCGCCGACGCGCTCGTCGTCCGGATGACGCTCGTGCCGGCGTTCTTCACGCTCCTCGGCGAGAAGACCTGGTACATCCCGCGCTGGCTCGATCGCGTCCTGCCGAACATCACGGTCGAGGCGCCCCACGACGGCGAGGCGCCGCCTCGCGTCGACGCCGATCTGCCGGCAGGCGCCACAGGCGGCGCCTGAGCCTCGAGGGCGGCGGAGCCGTGGGGCTCCGCCGCCCTAAGCGCCGGAATCAGCGCGGCGCCGCGGCGTGCGCCGGCGCGTAGTAGCGCTCGACGTACTCGATCACGGCGCGGTGCATCGAGAAGCGCGGCGCGAGCTGCGCGATCGACTCCTGCATCAGCTCGATCCAGCGCTCGCGGTTCCCGGTGAACGTCGGCACGACCTCGTCCTCGAGCAGGCGGTAGAGCTGCTCGCGGTCGGCGTCGTCGGAGACGCCCTCGATCGCCCAGCCGACCTCCGGGGAGTACCCCTCCGCCCACCAGCCGTCGAGCACCGAGAGGTTGAGGACGCCGTTCACCGCCGCCTTCATCCCGCTCGTTCCCGACGCCTCGAGCGGGCGCTGCGGCGTGTTCAGCCAGACGTCGCAGCCGCGGACGAGCGTCCGCGCGAGGCCGATGTCGTAGTTCTCGAGGAAGACGATCCTGCCCTTCGAGCGCGGATCGCGCCCGAGCTCGACGATCTCCTGCATCACGTCCTTGCCCGGCATGTCGGCCGGATGCGCCTTGCCGGCGACGACGATCTGAATCGGCAGCGCG
This sequence comes from uncultured Gaiellaceae bacterium, assembly GCA_963761905.1. GTDB lineage: Bacteria > Actinomycetota > Thermoleophilia > Gaiellales > Gaiellaceae > Gaiellasilicea. Next base: position 52,110 of record CAVXIQ010000001.1, read on the forward strand.
AGCAGCCGCTCGACGTCGGAGAAGACGAGGCCCGCGCGCTTGTAGGTGGCGAAGCGGCGCGCGAAGCCGATCGTCAGGAGCTCGCGGTCGATTCCGGCGCGCTCGGCGAGGCGCGCCTTGGCCGCCGCGTGGACGCTCCAGAGCGCGTCCGGCGAGACCTCCCGCGCCGCCTGCCAGCCGGCGGCATCCGGCGGCGCCTCGGGCCGCACGCCTGCATCGCGCAGCAGCTCTACGAGCGCCGGATCGAGCCAGGTGCCGAGATGGACGCCGTTCGTGACGTGACCGATAGGCGTCTCCTGGCCGGGCCACAGCCACTTCCACATCCCGCGCGCGACCTCGCCGTGCAGCTCGGAGACGGCGTTCGCGTGCGCTGAGAGCCGGAGCGCGAGCGGCGTCAGCCCGAAGCCTTCGCCTTCCTCTCCGCGGCCGAGCGCCAGGAGCTCCTCGCGACCGAGGCCGGCCTCCTCGGCGAGCGGGCCGACGTACCGGGCGACGAGCTCTTCGTCGAAGACCTCGTTCCCGGCGGGCACCGGTGTGTGCGTGGTGAAGATCGACGAGCGGCGGACGTGCTCGAGCGCGGCTGCCGTCTCCATCCCGTCGGCGACGAGCTCGCGCACCCGCTCGATCTGCAGAAATGCCGAGTGGCCCTCGTTGAGATGGAAGACGGTCGGCTCGATCCCGAGTGCGGCGAGCGCTCGCACGCCGCCGACGCCGAGCAGCAGCTCCTGACGGATCCGGTGCTCGCGGTCGCCGCCGTAGAGGGCGTCCGTGAGCCATTCGACCTCGAGCAGATAGAGCGGGATCGACCCGACGTCCTTGCGCCAGACAGCCGCCTCGATCGAAGTGCCGCCGACGTCGACCTCGACCGTGACGGGCTCGCGGACGAGCCCCGCGGCTTCCGGATCGACCGGCTGGTAGTCCTCCGTCTGGCGGCCCGCTGCGTCGATGCCCTGGCGGAAGTAGCCGCCGCGGTAGAGGAGCCCGACGCCGACGAGCGGCACGCCGAGCTCGGCGGCCGCCTTCAGGTGGTCTCCGGCGAGCACGCCGAGCCCGCCGGAGTAGATCGGGAGCCGCTCGTGGAGCCCGAACTCCATGCTGAAGTACGCGACGCGGAGCGCCTCGTCTCGGCTACGGGCGCTCTCCCACCAGCTCACGGCGTCTGCGGTCGCGTGCGACACAAGCGGGGAAGGTACCGAGCGGCGACGCTAGCGCGAGCGAGGATCGAGCTTCTCGACGTACTCGCCCGCGTCGCCCTCCTTGCGGACGATCCAGTGCGTCTCGTTCTGGGCGACGAGATTCTCGATCTCGGGCGTGTAGTGATCGGGAAGGACGACGAACTGCTTCGAATCGGCTCGAACGGCCTCGTACTCCTCGCGCGCGAGGGTGATCCGGAAGGTGCAATCGACGTTCGCGCACTCGCAGAAGTAGTCGTAGGCGCCGCTGCCCCGGGCCGCCGCCTCCTGGACTCGCTCGTTGACCTCGCGAAAGAGGGCCTCGTTCTCGGCCAGGCGTTTTTCTCGCAGATCCATCCCGAAATCGTACTCCCTTGCTGCCGATTCCTCCCGAATCCTTCCCGGTTGTAAGCGTTGATGGGCAGCGCGCAAGTACCCAACGCTCCCGCGTCTACCTCTCGAGAGCGCAATCACATCAACGTACAACGGAGGCAGAAGATGCAGAAGCTCGATCGAGGAAGAAGGAGAAGGCTGCTCGTCGCGCTGACGACACTCGTTGCGACCGGAGCGGTCGTTCAGTCGGCAGTCGCGATTCCCCCGGCCAATACGGCGCCGCCCGTGATCTCGGGCACGCCTCAGGTGGGGCAGACGCTCGCGACCACAAACGGCACCTGGTCGAACAACCCGAGCTCGTTCGCGTATCAGTGGCAGCGCTGCAACCTTGGCGGCAACAACTGTGTCAACGTCGCGAACGGCACGCAGCGGACGTACACGTTGGTCGGCGCCGATGCGGGCCGGACGATTCGCGTCCGCGTCACCGCGTCGAACGCCGACGGCTCAGCCAGCGCGGAGTCCGAGCCGACCGAGGCGATTACTCCGGCCACGTCGACTGCAGGCCCCCGGAACACGGAGCGGCCGTCGATAGTCGGCACACCGCAGGTGGGTCAACAGCTGACCGCCGACGAGGGGAGCTGGACGGGTAATCCGACCGGTTACGGCTACCAGTGGCAGCGCTGCGACGCCGATGTGGCTTCGTGCGCGGCAGTGATCGGCGCGACCGGCAAGACCTACGGAGTCCGGCTTGTCGATCTCGGCTTCCGGCTTCGGGTCGCTGTGACGGCCCGGAACGCGAGGGGCAGCGCCACCGTCAACTCGCCGATCACCGCGATCGTGGCGCCTGCCGTCACGATTACGAACCGGCGGCCGACGATCGCGATCATCTCGATCCGGTTCGCGGGGGCACGCGTGTACGCGCGCTTCCGGATCTGCGACGACTCGCCCCGGAACGCGACGATCCTCGCCACGGACTCGCGTCCGCGCGTCGCTCCGTACACGCGCCGGTTCACGACGCTCGTGCCGCCGCGGCCCTGCGGCGTCTACACGAGGAACTGGCTGCCGGCGCTGCGCTTCCGCGGCCCGGGCCGGTACACCGTCACGCTCCGCGCCCGCGACACGTCGGGCCTGACGAGCGCCGCGGCCAGCCGGACGTTCATCCGCCGCTAGTCGAGACCCGGAGCGAGGACGCGCCGAGAGCGCGCGTGTCCTCGCTCCGGCTCGATCTGCGACGCTGCCGCCGTGAGTCGCGCGACGATCGACCGGGCGACGGGCTCCCTTCGACTCGGCGGGCAGAAGGTCTTTCCGCTCGGGCTCTCGAACGGGCCGCCGCCCGGGAGCACGACGCCGGCCGGCAAGGACGCGTTCCAGGAGCTGGCGGAGGGAGGCGCGAGCTTCATCCGCACCGGTCGCGGCAACTGGACCCTCGGGCAGCTCGACGAGCAGCTCGCGGCAGAGCGGGCGCAGCTCGACGCGGCCGCCGCACACGGCCTCCACTGCTGGCTCTACCTCGGAGACGTGCCGGATCTCCCCGCCCGAGCTCCAGCCGGATCGCAGGGGGCGGCACGCACGCAGATCCTCTCCCGGATCGCGACGACGTTCAAAGACCATCCCAGGGCTCGGTGCCTACAAGGGCGTCGACGAGCCGCGCAACCCGTTCCGCGGTGCGAACTGGATTCGTCCCGAGGGGCTCGCTCGTGCGCTGCAGCGGCTGAAGCGCCTCGACCCGAACCACCCGCTCGTGATCATCCAGGCGCCGCGGAGCACCGTCGCCCAGCTGACGCCCTACCGGCCGGCGTTCGACATCACGGGGGCGGACATCTTCCCGATCGCCTATCCGCCCGGCGAGCACTCCGACCTCGACAATCGCGACATCTCCGTCGTCGGCGACGTGACGCGGAAGATGGTGCGTGCCGCCGGCGGCAAGCCGATCTGGATGACGCTCCAGATCGCGTGGAGCGGCACCGTCACCTCGGCGCGGAAGCCGAACGTCGTCCCGCGCTTCCCGACGCTCCACGAGCTGCGCTTCATGGCCTATCAGGCGATCGCCTCCGGTGCGCGCGGGCTCATGTTCTTCGGCGGCCATCTGACGCAGGTCACGCGACCGGTCGATGCGCGCGCCGGCTGGAACTGGACGTTCTGGGAGCAGACGCTGCGGCCGCTGCTCGAGGAGCTCTCGTCGACCGCCGTTGCCCCCGCGCTCGTCGCCCCTGCCGGCCCTCCGGTCAAGTCGACCGCGCAGGACGTCGACCTCGTCACGCGCCGCGACGGGCGCTTCCTCTACCTGATCGCGGCCCGCCGCGGCGGCGCCACCTCGCGCGTCGGCTTCACCGGCCTCCCGAAGAGGCTCGACGGCTCACCGCTTCGTGGCGGGCAGGTTCTCTTCGAGTACGTCCAGGAGCCGCCACCGCCCCCGATCGGCGCGGGCCGTCAGAGCTTCCGCTCGGTCGGCGTTGCGAACGGCGGCTTCCGGGACTGGTTCGGCCCGCACGACGTCCACGTCTACCGCTTCCAGCTCTAGCCTGCTGGCGCGGAAGCAGTCGTCTCTGCGATCAGCCGAGCGGCCTCCTCCAGGGACAGCCGATCGGTGTTGACGACGAGGTCGTAGAGCGTCGGCGGCTCCGCTCGCAGACCGTAGAAGCGCTTCAGGTAGTCGGCGCGACCGGCATCCGACTCCTCGACCAGTCGGCCGGCGGCGCGCTCGTCGATCCCGTTCGCCTTCGCGAGCCGCGCCCCGCGGGTCTCGGGCGACGCCGTCACGAGCACCCGCAGCGCGCCTGCTCGCTTCGAGAGCGCGACGGAGGCCGCGTGCGCGACGATCACGCAGTCGCATTCCGTGGCGGTTTCCTCGATCGCGGTTCGGATGAGCCCGCGGAAGTCATCGCTGTGAGCGTCGTGCGAGGCGGAAGGCCCGCGCACGTGACTGCTCTCGTACAGCGCGCCGAGCCCCGACCCGCCGGCGGGGCTGCCGGTCAGGATCTGCCTCAGCACCCGCGCGACGAGCGGCTTTCGTTCCTCCGCATCGGCCACCACGTGGCTCGCGACACCGGCTTCGCGCGCGGCCCGCACGACGATCTCCTCGTCGATCAGGCGCAGTCCGACGCGGTCTGCGACGAGCCGGCCCACCTCGTCGCCGCCGGCGCCGTCGAGGCTCGAGATGCAGATCACGCGCCGTGCCACGAACCCGACGCTAGAGCGCCGCTCCCACGCGGTCAAGCAGGCGAGCGCGAATCATCGAGTCAGGGGCTACGCGACGTCGACGTACGAGACCTCGATCGCGTTGTTCCCGTAGCCGAGCCGGTTCCAGGGTGGAACCTCCGGCTGGACGTTGCCGGCCGAGTCGGTCGCACGCGCGCGCAGGCTGTGGCGGCCGACTCCGGTTGCCTCCCAGTCGAGCGACCAGTCCTGCCACTGCGACGGGTCGTTCGGGGGCTCGAGCCGCGCACGGTGCCACTCCCCTTCGCCCGTGAAGCTGACGTCGACTGCGGTCACCGGCCCTGTGCCCGACCACGCCTTTCCGCGCACCGTGTAGGTACCCGGCGGGATGATCGCGCCGGCCGCCGGATCGGTGATGCGGGCGCGAACGCGCATCAGATCGACCGGCTCGTGCGGACGGTCGGGCCACTCGTAGATGTAGTGGCCGGTCTGGAACTCGCCGGCGTACGGCTCGGTGAGCACGTCGATTCGCTTCAGCCACTTGACCGAGGCGACGGCGTACCAGTGCGGCACGATCAGCCGGAACGGGGCCCCGTGGTCGGGGGTGAGCGGCTCGCCGTTCATCTCGTAGGCGATCAGGATCTCCGCAGCCGGATCGGTTGCGTGCTCCAGCGCGAGCGAGCGGACGAAGGCCAGGTCGTCGCGGTTCGTGTCCGCGAGGACTGGCGCGAGGTGGTACGGGCCGTGGTCGGCTCCTTCGAAGCGAACCTCGACGCCGTCCGCCGTCGGCTGCGCCTGCTCCAGGACGTCGCGGAGCCGGGCGCCGGTCCAGCGGGCGGTCGAGACGGCATAGTCGCCCCAGGGCTCGCCGATCGGCAAGGGTCGCGTCGCGAGGCGTCCGTTCCCGGCGCACTCGAGCGTGACGGCCCGCTCGACCGGCGGGAACCCGCGGAGGTCGTCGAGCGTCAACGTGGTCGGGTTCCCGACGGCCCCGCCGATCTCCAGGCTGGCCGTCGTGCGTCGGAACGGCGAAGTTGCTGCGGACGTAGTGATGCGCGACCGGCGTGATGTCGGCCGAGAGCGCCTCCGGCGGCGCCTCTGCGTTGTACGGCGCCGGGTTGATCATCGTGAGCGCGGCGCGGTCCTGCTCGAGGTCGTCTGCCACTGCCATCTCTCAGCCTCCTTGCCGTTGACGACGCATCAGAAGTCGGAATCCTGGAACGTCGGGTCTCGGCCTTCGTTGAAGGCGCCGATCCCCTCGATCCGGTCGGGATGGACGGCGGAGCGCCAGTGGGCCGCCATCATGATCGCGATCGCCTGCTCGATCGGCTGCCCCTCGCCCATCCGCACGGCGCCCTTGACCGCCTGAACCGCCGTCGGCGAGTTGCTCGCGATCTTCGCCGCGATCGCGTGAGCGGCAGCCATCAGCTCGGCCTGCGGATGGAGCTCGTTCACCATCCCGAGCCGGTGGGCCTCCTGCGCGGTGATCGGGTCGCCGGTCATCAGCATCTGGCGCGCCTTGCCGGGTGGAAGCACACGAGGCAGAAAGACGGGCGAGCCGCCGCCTGCTGCGAGGCCGAGCATCGCCTCGGGCTGGCCGAACGTGGCGTTGTCGGAGGCGATGATGAAGTCGGTGCTCTGGGCCAGCTCGGAGCCGCCGCCGTACGCGATCCCGTTGACGGCGGCAAAGATCGGCTTACGCAGCTGCCGCACCGTGTAGAGGGTGCGGTCGAAGTCCTGGCGCTGGCGCAGCCAGTCCTCCTTCGTCATGTTCTTCCGCTGGCGCAGGTCGCTGCCGACGGAGAACGCGCGCTCGCCCGCCCCGGTGAGGATCACGGCGCGGAGGGAGGTGCGGACGGCGATCGACTCCAGGATCTCGGTCAGCCGGGCTCCCATCTCGGTCGTGATCGCGTTGTCCGCGTGCGGCCGGTTGAGCGTGATCACCGCCACCCGCTCGTCCGAGCCGTACTCCACGAGCACCGACTCGTCGGGCTCGACCGCATCGGCCGGAGGCGCGGCGAAGTCGAGCGCCTTCCAACGGTCTGTGCTTGTCGTGTCTGCCACGTCCGTCCTCCCTCGCTCCGTGCGGGTCAGGTGTCCAGCGCCGCGAGCCAGCGCATCGCGCGCAGGCCCGGGGCGAAGCAGTACTCGCCGCCGCGGGTGACCACGAACGGCGGCAGGGCCTGCAGCCGGCGGCGGATCGGTCGTTGCGGGATCGTGAACGTGCCCGAGCCGTCGGTCGGCCCGACGAGCGGGTCGCTCTCGCTCGGCGCGCCGATGAAGATGCCGTCGTTCAGCCACTGCGTCTTGACGAACTCGAACTGCCGCTTCGGATGCGCGCCGGCGAAGACGAAGATGATCCCCCGCTCCGCCCCGTCGTCCTCCAGCACCCCCTCGGGCAGCATCGGGCCGTAGCTCGTGCCGCGCCGGATCATCCGGTGCAGGCGGACGTCGACGCCGCCTTCGCCGTCGAGCGCGTCGCGCGGGTTCGCGCGGCGCGCGTGCGACCCGGCCGGACACTTGAAGCCGCGGAGGTCGTCGCCGTAGCGGAAGTCGTTGTTCCGCTGCGGATCCGCGCCGAGCTCGGGATCGTCCTTCTCGGCGGAGAGCGCCAGGGGCGCGCCGCTCTGCCAGCGTCCGACCATCTTGGCCCCTAGCAGCGCCTCCTCCTCGCGGCTCGCCGCCTGCTCGCGGAGATAGCGCCGGTACGCGGCAACGCGGGTATGCAGCTTGCGAAAGACGACGTAGGTGCCGTTCCGGCCGAGCACGTCAGGGGTCGGCATCGGGGGCAGGCTGCCCGTCTCGTCCAGGTAGCCGAGGATGATCTCGCCCGCCTTGAGCGGCGCCTCGCCGGGGTTCGAGCCGGGGATGCCGCTGCCCTCGACGGCGGGTTGACCGATCCCGTCCTTGAAGCCGAAGGAGGTGCGCCCCGTCGGCAGCTGGTAGCAGTCCTGACGCCAGATCACCTCGATCCCGGGCAGCTCCTCGTAGGTCCTCCGGGCCCGCTCGAGCACTCGTTCCAGCCGGGCCTCGTCCGGCGACAGCGCGGCGAGAGCGATGTGGACGTCTGCCGTCCCGAGTGGTTTCTCCCAGTTGGCCGGGCTGCTTTCGCCGACGTCGCCGAGCTCGGCTGCCCGCGCGGCCATTCCCTGCCGGAACTCCGGGGCGAAGCTGTCCAGCGAGTCCTGTGGCACGCCGAGCGCCTTCAGGCCCTGGTAGGTGAAGGCGGCGGTGATCCAGGCGTCGTGGGCGGGATCGGCGCTGGGCCGGCCCGAATCGACGACCGAGAGCAGCCGGCCCACCAGCTCGCGGCCCGCGGCGCGGTCGTCGACGCGAATCAGCAGGTAGGCGCCGACGTACGGGCTCGGCCGTTCGTGCAGAGCGCCGCTCTGGATGTCGTCGAGCTCCAGGGCCACGCTCGCGCCCGAGGTCGACGTTTCCGGGGGCGCGGCCATCCTCAGTGGTGGTGCTCGGGACGCTCGGGAGGATCCGGGTTCGCCGGCGCGAGGTAGGGGAACGAGCGCCCGCCGGGCCTCGTCGCCTGGTCGACGCCGTCGCGGATCACCGGCCCGTTGCCCGCGTTCACGAGCAGCGTGAAGATCCGGTCCATCACGTCGTCGTTGAGCGAGCGCCCGCCGCAGGTCTCGTGCGGGCGGCCCGCGAGGGCGGCGCGCTCGATCTCGAGGAACGAGCCCTGCTCGGCGTAGGGCTTGCCGACGTCGACGACCAGGTAGTCGGCGAGGACGAGCTCGGTCAGCGGGTGCGTGCCGTCCTCACGCGGGGGCCAGTCGGTCTTGCCGTCGAGCCCGTCCCAGAAGGCGAGGTTGGCGTCCAGGCGCGCGCGATAGGCGCCCTGGTAGCCGTCGGCAAGCTCAAACGCGTCCTCCATGTTGTAGAGATCGCGGATCTCGAGGTCGCGATTGACGGGGTCGAACTGCTTCGGCGCCAGCATCATGTTCTTCACCTCGGGCCTGCCGACCCGCTCGATCCGAACGTTGTGCCTCCCGCGGGTCAGCGTCTCCGCGACGACCCCGACCAGCTCCGCGCCACCGAGCAGCTGCGCGCAGTCGATCTCGACGACGAGGGAGAGGACGTTCTTGCCGTCCATGTAGATCGCGCCGGAGTCGGCGTCGAAGGCGAGCTCGCCCGTCGCGATCGTCTTCAGCGCCGCCGGGGCGTCCATCATGAACGGATCCCAGCGCGGCCCGGCGAAGGCGCGAACCCCGTGACCCGAGCCACCCTCCTCGTCGTTCACGCGGAAGCGAACCGCCTCGCCGGCCGGGGTCGTGAGCGTGCCTTCCTGCCCGTGCGCGCCGTTGCCAGCGGCGGGATCGGAGAACACGCAGTCGAATGTGAACTCCTCCTCTGTGACCGCGAACGGCGTCGGGTCGGTCGCGGCTCGCGCGGTGAGCGGCCGGACGCGGAAGCGGTAGACGAGGCCGTCCGAGAGGAGCGCGGACGGGGGAGCAAACGGCAGCGTGTTCACCACGAGCACGAGGTGCCCCGGCCGCTCGGGACTCGGGAACGCGTAGACGTCGGTGATGTCCGCGATCGGGTCGGCGAGTGCCCGTGGCCCTGAGATGTGATCCGACACCGTGCTCCCGCCGGCTTAGTCGGCGGCCTGGTCGAGCAGCGGCTTCAGCGCCGGATGCTGCAGCGCCTCTGCGGCCTCCGGGTCGTCGAGCACCTGCTGGAACGCCGTGTTCACGCGCTCGCGCCTTCCGGATCTCCTTCACTGTCCCGCCGTAGTTGCGCGCGTACGCGCCTGCGGTCACCTGAGCGCCGAGGACGAACGACTGGACGGCGGCGAGATCGGGCAGGCCCTCGTAGCCCTCGACGTGCTTGAAGATGACGTCGAAGAGCGCCAGGGTCGGCCCCGACGTGAAGAAGTCCTGCATGTAGGAGTCCCAGGGGCCGTCGAAGCTCGTCGCAAAGAGCAGTCGCGTGTCGTCGTCGAACAGCACAAACCTGGCCTCGTGAATCGACGAGACCGCCATGTTGTGCTCTCCGGGCCGGTAACCCGGTGTTTCCTGGAGGTCGCGCAACGACTTACGCAGGGCCGGCGCCTCGCCCGGCTTGACGTGAAAGAACAGGCTGAACTCGCTCGTCGAACCGACATTCGCGCCGGGCCGGGCCGTTGCGGGTGTCGCCATTCCTTAACCCCCCTTGCTCGATCCGCTGGCCGACGATGCGCGGCCATGCAGGAATCCTCTCATCGCCCTGCTCGATCCTCATCATCCCGATGGCACGATTGCCAACCTGCCCTGCACGACGACGCCGGTGCAGTTCGACGGCCCGCACGCAGTTCGTATCGCCTAGGTGAACACGCGCGCCCTCGGCTTCGTGTAGCTTCTCGCCTCGAGAACGGCCGTAGGTCCCGCCCACCGACCACAGGAGAAACCGATGCTCCTCGCCGACTTCACCTTCTTCGACGCATTCTGGTCGATGATCGTGTTCTTCCTCTGGATCTTGTGGTTCTCGCTCCTCTTCGGGATCTGGGCCGACATCTTCCGCCGCGACGACATCTCGGGCGTCCGCAAGGCTCTCTGGCTCGTCTTCACGATCGTTGTCCCCTTCCTCGGCGTGCTCATCTACGTGATCGCGGAGAACGACGGGATGACGGAGCGGAACATCGCGCGCAGCAGAAAGGCGCAGCGCCAGTTCGACGAGCACATCCGCGACACGGCCGGAAGCGGCGGGGCCGCCGCAGAGATCGAGAAGGGGAAGAGTCTTCTCGACAGCGGCGCGATCACGCAAGAGGAGTTCAACGCCCTCAAAGCCAACGCCCTCGGCTAGGCACGCGCCGCGACGGGACACGACATGGCGACCGAGACAACAGTGGTGTCGGGACTCGAGCCCCGCTCGTTCTGGGGGCACTTCGAGGCGCTGACGAAGGTCCCCCGACCGTCTCGGCACGAGGAGCCGGTGATCGAGCACGTGCGCGCGTGGGCCGAGCAGCATGGCTTCGAGCTCCAGCAGGACGCCGGCCGGAACGTGGTCATCCGGGTTCCGGCGACGCCGGGGCGCGAGGGTGCTCCGGTCACGACGCTGCAGGGGCATCTCGACATGGTCTGCGAGCGCGACCCGTCGAGCCCGAACGACCCGGCCGAGGGTCGGATCGAGCTCGTCCGGGACGGCGAGTGGCTGAAGGCGGACGGCACCACGCTCGGCGCGGACGACGGCGTCGCGATAGCCGCGATGATGGCGCTCGTCGAGGACGAGTCGCTCCCGCACGGGCCGCTCGAGCTGCTGATGACGGTGGCCGAGGAGGTCGGGCTCGAGGGCGCGAATGCACTCGACCCGGCGCTCGTCAACGGCTCGATCCTGATCAACCTCGACAGCGAGGAGGACGGGCGGCTGACGGTCGGGTGCGCGGGGAGCACCGACACCTGGATCCGCATCCGGGCATCGCGCGAGGCGGCCGAGGCAGACGCGGTCACGCTCGGCGTCACCGTGAGCGGCGGCAGCGGCGGCCACTCCGGCACCGGGATCGCGCTCGGCCGGTCGAACGCCGTCAAGGTGCTCGGGCGGGCGCTGCGCGAGGCGCGCGAGACCGTCCCGTTCCGGCTCGTCTCGTTCGCGGGCGGCAAGAGCCGCAATGCGATCCCGCGCGACGCAAGCGCCGTCTGCTCGGTGGCAGCCGGCGACGAAGGTGCGTTCAAGGACGCGGTCGCCGCGGCAGCCGCGACGATCCGCGATGCGTACGTCAAGACCGACGCGGGCGTCACGGTCGCCGTCGAGCCCGCCGACGCATCGGAGGCCCCCTGGACGGACGAGGCGACGAAGAAGCTGCTCGACGCCGTCGCGCTCGTGCCCACCGGCCCGCTCGCCCTGAGCCCCGACTTCGACGATCTCGTCGAGACGAGCACGTCCCTCGGCGAGGCGATCACGGAGGGCGACGTGCTGACGCTGCACAGCCTCTCGCGCTCGTCGAACGACTCGGCGCTTCCCGAGGTGATCGCGACGCTCGATGCAGCGGCGCGGCTCGGGGGCGGCGAGCTCGAGGTCAAGCGGAACTACGGCGGCTGGCGGCCGGATCTCGATTCGAAGGCACTGGCCGCCGCGCGCGCGGCCTACGAGCGTGAGTTCGGCGAGCCGCCGATCATCACCGCGGTGCACGCCGGCCTGGAGACGGCGGTGATCGGGAGCAAGGTGCCCGGTCTCGACATGCTCTCGTTCGGGCCTCAGATCGAGTTTCCCCACTCGCCGGACGAGCGCGTGAGCATCCCTACCGTCGAGCGCTTCTGGAGGCTGCTCGTCGTCTTCCTCGACGAGCTGTCCGACCCGGGGAAGTAAGGTCGACTCGTGCGCAGTCCGCTCGCCTGGATCCTCGCAGCCGTCGGCGTCGTCGCCGTGATCGTCGTCGCGGCCCTGATCGGCGACGGCGACCGGCGGGGCGAGACCGTTTCGGCGGGCGAGTACGCGCAGAACGTCTGCGGAGCGATCGGCGTCTGGCGCGGCGAGCTCGAATCCATCGTCGAGGACATCCGGACCCCGACCTCCGAGAGCACAGCCGGCGGAGAGGAACCGCAGTCGGAGACGCCGCAAGGCCGCACCGGGTTCCTCCGCAAGAGCGTCGAGCGTGGCGTGCAGGCGGCTGAGACGCTGGTCGAGGGGATCGACAACGCCGGCGTCCCCGACACGGAGGAGGGCGAAGAGTCGGCCGAGATCGTCGCCGAATGGGCCGAATCCAACCTGAACGACCTCGAGGAAGCTCAGGACGTGCTCGACAACGAGGCTGACTCGCTCGAGGAGTCGCTCGAGCAGTTCGCCGACGCGGCGCGCGCGATCGGGCGTAGCTTGACGGGCGGCCTGGAGACGGTCGCCGAGGTCACCCGGGCCGATCCCGAGCTCGCCCGCGTTGCGCTCAACACGAGCGAGTGCCGCCAGATCCGCGAGGAGGGAGAGCAGTGAGTACCACGGACTGGGTCCTGATCGCTCTCCAAGGCCTCGTCGTGATCGGCTTCATCGCCCTCGGCGTGCGCTCGGGCGGGATCGGGCTCGGCCTCTGGGGCGGCGTCGGCACGCTCGTGCTCGTCTTCGGCTTCGGGCTCGCGCCGGGCGAGCCGCCGGTCAGCGCGATGCTGATCATCATCGCGGTCATTTCCGCGTCCGCGGCCATGCAGGCCGCTGGCGGGATCGACTACATGGTCCTGATCGCCGGCAAGGCGCTGCGCGCGCGCCCGAAGGCGCTCAACTTCGCCGCGCCGTACGTCTCCTGGCTGCTGACGATCCTGACCGGGACGGGCAACACCTTCTTCTCTCTGATCCCGGTGATCAACGAGCTCGCGTACGCGAACAAGATCAGGCCGGAGCGAGCGCTTGCGGGCTCCGCCGTCGCGTCGACGTTCGGGATCACCGCCAGCCCGGTCGCCGCGGCGATGGCGACGATGTTGCCGCTCGTCGAGATCTACGGCTACGACATCGTCGACGTGATGCTGATCACGATCCCGGCGAGCATCATCGGGATTCTCGCGATGGCGATCGTGATGAACACGCACGGCAAGGATCTGGACGACGATGCCGAGTACCAGCGGCGGCTCGCCGCGAACGAGATCAAGCCGCCCGCGCCCGCCGGCGAGATCACCCTGCTGCCCTTCGCCAAGCGCAGCGTCGCGATCTTCCTCACCGCCGTCGGCGCGATCTGCGTGTTCGGCGTCTTCGAGGGCCTCCGGCCGACGATCCCCGCCGAAGGCGGCGGCGTCGAGCCGCTCTCGGTCACGCCGATCATCCAGATGTTCATGCTCACGGCCGCGGCGCTGATCCTGGTCCTCTCCCACGTCAAGGCGAGCGACATCCCGAACCAGCAGATCTTCAGGTCGGGGATGGTCGCGATGATCGCCCTCTTCGGCATCGCCTGGATGGCGGACACGTTCATCGCCAACAACGAGGACGCGATCGTCACCGCTCTCGGCGGCCTCGCCGAGGAGTGGCCGTTCACCATCGCCCTCGCGATCTTCCTCGTGGCCGCGCTGACGACGAGCCAATCGGCGGCGACACGGACGATGATCCCGCTCGGCTTAGCCCTCGGGATAGGCGCGGGCTACATGATCGCCTTCTGGACCGCGGTCGCGGGCGTGCTCTTCTTCCCCGCCAACGGCACCCAGATCGCGGCCGCCGAGGCCGACGAGACCGGCTCGACGACGCTCGGCAAGCGCGTCATCGACCACTCCTTCCAGCTCCCGCTGCAGATCGCCTGGGTGGTGACGGCGCTCGCCGGCTGCCTGATCGTCTGGCTCTTCTTCGGCGACCAGACACCGGTACCGCCCGTGTCGACGACACCGACGACGACAACGCCGTAACGTGAGCGTCCGCGGCGCCGCCTTCCTTGGCATCGGCGCCATGGTCGGCGCAGGGATCTTCGCGCTGCTGGGCGAGGCCGGCGCGGTCGCGGGCTCCGCCGTCTGGCTCTCGTTCCTCCTCGCCGGGATCGTCTCGGCCCTCCTCGGCTACACCGTCGTCAAGATGGGCGTGCGCTTCCCGTCCTCGGGCGGGATCATCGCGTACCTGATGGAGGGGTTCGGCAACGGACGCCTCGTCGGGATCGCCTCCTGGTTGGGCTACTTCGCCGCGATCGTGATCGTCTGCTCGATGGTCGCCGTCTCCTTCGGCAGCTATGCGACCTCCCTCTTCATCGGAGACGGTGCGGCGGCCGGCTGGGACAACCTCTTCACGACGCTGATCGTGCTCGCGATGGCCGGAATCAACATCGTCGGCTCGAAGATCGTCGACCGCGCGCAGACGCTGATCGTGATCGTGCTCCTCGCCGTCTTCGCCGTCTTCATCGCGGTCACGCTCGTGGACGTCGACTGGGGGCTGCTCGCGTTCGACCTCTACCCGCCGCTCGACGACATCATCGCCAGCGTCGCGCTGACCTTCTTCGCCTACCTGGGTTTCAGCGTGATCACCTTCGCGGCCGGCGACCTGCGCGACCCCGCCCGAGAGCTGCCCCGGGCCATGTACGGCGCACTCGGGGTGACGACGTTGCTGTACGTGCTGATCTCGTTCGGCGTGTTCGGCACGCTGACCGTGACGGAGGTGATCGGCTACGGCGAGACGGCGATCGCCGAGGCCGCGCGGCCGACGCTCGGGGATGCGGGGTTCACGATGATGGCCATTGCCGCCCTGCTCGCGACCGCGTCGTCTGTGAACGCGACCCTCTACGCGTCGGGCGGCCTGACGAAGATGCTCGCCGGCGTCGGCCAGTTCCCGCCGTTCTTCGGGCCGCGCTCTCCGCTCGGTCGGCACTCGGGGATGCTGATCACGGCCGCGATCGTGCTCGTCGTCTCGAACCTCGTCGACCTCTCTGCGATCGCCTCTGTCGGGAGCGCGTGCTCACTCGTGATCTTTCTCCTCGTCGGCGTGGCCGCCTATCGGAGGCGCGCGGACACGGGCGCGATTGGCGCGATCGTGCTCACGGCGATCGCCGCGACCGCCATCGTGCTCGCCTTCTTCGCCGTCGACACGTTCCGCAACGCGCCGCAGACCTTCGTCGCGATCGTGGTGATCGCCCTGCTCGCGGTGGCTCTCGACCTGGTCTGGAAGCGCAGCCGCGGCGACCTGGTCGAACCCGATGCCCCGGCGGCCTAGATGGGTGAACCTCGTGCGCTGCAGACGGCGCCCGGGAACGAGCTCCTGCTCTTCCTCGCCGACCTCGGCGCCGCGCTCAGCGCGATCGGCGAGACCGTCGACGCGATCGAGTTGCGCCTCGCCCTGATCGCCCGCGCATACGGGCTCGAAGACGCGCGCTTCAGCGTCTTCCCGACGTCGCTCTTCCTGACGCTCGGCCGCGGTGAGGCAGCGACAATTGAGCCGACCAAGCGGCTGTCGGCAACGCCGCGTCTCGACCAGATCGCGGCAGTCCATCGTCTCGCCGAGGAGGCGGAGCGGGGCCTGGTGGCTCCAGCGGCGGGGATCGCGCGGCTCGAGGAGATCCGGGCGACGGGCAGTCGGTATGGCGGGCTGGCGAACGTGCTCGGCTACACGACGCTGACGATCGGGATCGCGCTGATCCTGCGTCCGGCGCCGCGTGACGTCGCTGCCGCCGCCGTGCTCGGCACCATCGTCGGCGCGCTGCGGCTGCTCGCGCGCGGACGGCGCTCGCTCGAGGTGCTGATGCCCTTCCTCGCCGCTTTCGCCGTTGCCCTGCTGACCGCGCTCGCGGTCAAGCACGACGTCACCGATCCCGGCTTGCGGGCGATGATCGCGGCGCTCGTCGTCTTCATCCCCGGCGTCGCGCTGACCACGGCGGTGCTCGAGTTGACTGAGGGCCAGATGATCTCCGGCTCGAGCCGACTCGTCTGGGCCGCCACCCAGCTCGGCCTGATCGCGTTCGGGATCGTCGCAGGGGTCAGCGCCGCGGGGGTGCCGCCGGAGCGCGCGTTCTCCAGCTCCGACGCGCTCCTCGGTGGCTGGGCGCCCTGGCTCGGCGTGCTCGTCTACGCCGTCGGCGTCACGATCGCCCACTCGACGCCGCCCGGCGCGCTGCTCTCGCTGCTCGTCGTCCTCTACGCCGCCTGGACCGGTCAGGTGCTGGGCGACGCGCTGTTCGGCGCGTACTCGAGCGGCTTCGTCGGCGCCGTCGTGATGACGCTCGTCGCGTACCAGCTCGCGCGGCTCCAGTCGACGATGCCGGTGTACGCGATGTTCTTGCCCGGGTTCTGGCTGCTCGTGCCTGGGTCGCTCGGCCTGATCGGGCTGACGACCTTCCTCGCCTTCCCGGAATCCGCGACCGGGGCAGACGTCTTCGCCGTGATCGGAGCGATCGCGGCGGTCGCCCTCGGCGTCCTCTGCGGCGTCGAGCTCCACCGGTGGCTCGTCGGGGCCGAGAGGCGGGCCCAGGCCGTCAAACGGCGCGTTCGGATGCCCGGTGCCTGAGCCCGCCGCGCGCCAGCTCGACGCCCTGGGCGACGGCCACGGCCGTCAGGACGAGGCTCGCGGTAAGGATGAGCAGCAGCCCAGGAGCGGCCGACGCACCGATCGTCGCGCGGGCATCCAGCCAGTTCTCGAGCGCCGTCCAGCCGATCACGAGCCCGCTGCCGAGCACCCCGATCACGCCGGGCCACGACACGAGCATCCGGATCCACAGCAGCGCAAGCACGGCGACGATCGCGGCCAGCCAGCCGTTGTTCGGACCCTGCGTGCCGTCGAGCCGGATCGGCCCGTCGGCGACCCAGGTGACGAAGACCCCGACGAGCGCGGCGGCGACCGCGACCCGACACACGAGCCGTCGGCGCGCTTCGCCCCTCTCGCGCGGGTTAGGGTCGCTCATGGCTGACGACGCTACCACCCCCGCGCGGCGCAGCCGGGGACGCCGCGGCGCGGCGATCACCGGTCTCGCGGTCGCGGCGCTCTTCGTCGTCGTCTACCGGCAGGTGCTCGGGATCACGCAGCGCCCGAGCTGGCCGCCGCCCGCCGATGCCGTCACCTCCGAGGGCGCGCAGGCGGCGGCCGAGGCGTTCGTCGCCCGCGACGGGATGCGGCCCCACGACGCGGCGCTCCCCTTCGCCTGGTCGACCGCCGCGACGATCGAGCCCCTGGTCGAGGGGAAGAGCTTCTTCCCGCGGATCTTCGCCGACGTCGAAGCGGCCGAGTCGTCCGTGCACATCCTCATGTTCGGCTGGCGGGAGGGCACGGTAGGCATGGAAATGGCCGCACTCCTTCGGCGCAAGCTCGACGAGGGCGTCGAGGTGAGGGTGATCGTCGACAGCTTCGGCTCGCGGCCGTACGAGGAGGCCCGCGAAATGTTCACCGGGCTCGCCGACGCGGGCGCCGAGATCGTCGTCAACGACGTCTTCCCGCTCGACCGCGACGGCCTCTTCCCCGACGGCCAGAGCATCGACTGGCGCCAGGACGAGGTCGGCCGGGCCGACCACCGCAAGCTCTACGTGATCGACGGAGCCGTCGCCTGGACCGGCGGCGCGGGGATCGAGGATCACTTCGAGAACGGCGGCTTCCACGACGTGATGGTGCGCGTGACCGGCGCCGTCGTCCGCCAGGCGCAGGCAGCGTTCCTGACGAGCTTCCGCGGGCACGGCGGCCCGCTCGGGGCCGACCTCTCCGCGTACTTCCCGGCTCCCGCCGAGGAGGGCTCGACCCCGATCGCGCTCGCGCAGGTGATCCCCGGCGGCCACGTCGCGGCCTCGCAGGCGCTCCGCGAGCAGATCGACGGGGCGCGCGAGCGGCTCGATCTGATGAACCCGTACGTCACCGACGCCGACATGATCGGCAGGATCCTGGCCGCCGCGAAACGCGGTGTCGCAGTTCGCCTCGTCGTGTCGCAGACGTCGAACAACTCCCAGGCGACTGCGGCGCTGAAGCACTTCTACGCGGACCTCGCCGAGGCGGGTGTCGAGCTCTGGGAGCTCCCGGGCACGGTCGTCCACGCGAAGGTCGTCGTCGCGGACGACCTGGTCAGCTTCGGCACGGTCAACCTCGACGCCTGGGCGCTCTACCGCAACAACGAGATCATGATGCTCGCCCGTAGCGCCGAGACGGCCGAGCAGCTCGAAGAGCGGCTGTTCGAGCCGGACATCGCGCGCTCGCAGCGCGGCGTGCCGCCGGAAGGCGGTCGGGAGCGTTTCGAGAGCTGGCTCTGGAGCACGCTGGGGTCGTTCCTGTGAACAGCTCCGCAGGGCGCGCGGCGCCGGCCATGCTCGTGCTGCTGACGCTCGCCGCCGGGCAGTTCCTGATGACGCTGGACAGCTCGGTGATGAACGTCTCGATCGCGACGGTCGCGAAGGACGTGGGCACGACCGTGACCGGGATCCAGGGCGCGATCACTGCGTACACGCTCGTGATGGCGGCGCTGATGATCACCGGCGCCAAGATCGGAGCGATCATCGGCCGCAAGCGCGCGTTCGCGATCGGCTGCGTGATCTACGGTGCCGGCTCCTTCACGACGTCGATCGCGCAGAGCCTGCCGGTGCTGCTCTTCGGCTGGTCGTTTCTCGAGGGCGTCGGAGCGGCGCTGATCCTGCCCGCGATCGTCGCGCTTGTCGCGGGGAACTTCCCGGCCGAGAAGCGGCCCGCGGCCTACGGGCTCGTGGCGGCAGCGGGCGCGGTCGCGGTCGCGGTCGGCCCGCTGATCGGCGGCTTCTGCACGACCTACTTCTCGTGGCGCTGGGTCTTTGCCGGCGAGGTCGTGCTCGTGATCGCGATCCTCATCTTCGCCCGGAAGATCGAGGACGCACCGGTCGAGCACCGACCGCAGCTCGACGTCGTCGGCTCCGTACTCTCGGCGCTCGGTCTGGGCCTGCTCGTGTTCGGCGTGCTGCGCACGAGCGAGTGGGGCTGGGTTCAGCCGAAGCCCGAGGGCCCTTCGTGGGCGGGCATCTCGCCCTCGTTCTGGCTCGTGCTCGCCGGGCTCTTCGTGATCTGGCTCTTCTTCCGCTGGCAGGCACGCCGGGAGTCGCACGGGCAGGAGCCACTCGTGCGCACTGCGATGCTCCGCAACAAGCAGCTCGTCGGCGGCGTGACGATGTTCTTCTTCCAGTATCTCGTGCAGGCCGGGTTCTTCTTCGTCGTGCCGCTCTACCTCTCCGTCGCGCTCGGCCTGTCTGCGATCGACACGGGGATCCGGATCCTCCCGCTCTCCGTGACGCTGCTCGCAGCTGCGATCGGGATCCCGCGCTTCCTCCCACACCTGTCGCCGCGCCTCGTCGTCCGCCTCGGCCTCCTCTCGCTGCTCGCCGGGACCGTCGTCCTCCTCGGCGCGCTCGACGCGGACGCGGGGCCGGAGGTCGTCTTCGTGCCCATGCTGCTCGTAGGGCTCGGGATCGGCGCGCTCGCCTCGCAGCTCGGCGCCGTCGCCGTCTCGGCCGTGCCGGACGACGAGAGCCCCGAGGTCGGCGGGATCCAGAACACGATGACGAACCTCGGCGCCTCGCTCGGGACCGCGCTGGCGGGGTCGCTGATGATCGCTTCCCTGACGTCCGCATTCCTGGCGAACATCGCGTTGAGCCCCGACATCCCCGACAGCGCGAAGGAGCAGGCGCAGGTCGAGCTGGCCGGGGGGATCTCGTTCGTGTCGGACGCGGATCTCGAGGCAGCGCTCGAGGACGCGGGTGCGGAGCCCGCCGCGACGGACGCGGCGCTCGAGGCCAACGCCGACGCCCGGCTCGACGGCTTGCGCGCGGCGCTCGCGATCCTCGCCGTGCTCTCCGTCGTGGCCCTCTTCCTGGCCCAGTCCATCCCCACGAGGCCGATCGGCGTCGAGGAACGGAAGGAGTAGCAATGTGCCGCTGGCTCGCCTATTCGGGATCACCGATCCGGCTCGAGGAGCTGCTCGTCAAGCGCGACCGCTCGCTGATCGACCAGAGCCTGAACTCGCGCCTCGGCGCGACCACGACGAACGGAGACGGCTTCGGGGTCGGTTGGTACGACGACGGCGGAGAGCCGAGGCTCTACCGCAGCACGCATCCGGCCTGGAACGACCGCAACCTCCGCGAGCTCGCCGCCGGCGTCTCCTCGCCGCTCTTCTTCGCGCACATCCGCGCGTCGACCGGCACCGCGATCCAGGAGACGAATACTCACCCCTTCCGCCACGGGCGCTGGCTGTGGATGCACAACGGGCTGATCCGCGAGTTCACCGGCATGCGCCGTGAGCTCCTGGGCGCCGTCGACGACTCGCTCTTCTCGTCGATCGAGGGGACGACCGACTCGGAGGCGATGTTCTACCTCGCCCTCACGTTCGGGCTCGAGGACGATCCGGTGTCCGCGGTTTCGAGGATGGTCGGCTTCGTCGAGGAGACCGGGCGCAAGCACGGCGTCGCCGATCCGGTGCAGATGACGATCGCGACGACCGACGGCAGCACCATCTGGGCGTTCCGCTACTCGAGCGAAGGGAGCTCGCGCTCCCTCTACTTCAGCACGCGCCTCGATGCTCTGAAGGCGGCGAATCCGGAGCTCGTGGAGCTGGCCGGCCTCTCCGACGAGACGAGGGTGGTCGTCTCGGAGCCGCTCGGCGATCTCGAGGGAGCGTGGAACGAGGTTCCGGAGTCCCACGTCGGGATCGTCCAGCCGGGCGAGGACGAGCTGCGGCCGTTCGTCCCCGTCCGTTAGCTCGGTCTACGCGATCGTCTCCACGGGCATCGCCTCCGGCCTCGACGCGCGCGAGCCGATCTCGACGACCCGGCCCTCCGCCGCTGAGCGGAGGATGCCGCGCGCGACGTCGACGACGTGCAGGCCTAGGCTTCCCGAGGCGCGCTCCGGCCGATCGGCGGCAATCGCGGCGACGAGCTCGTCGAGCCCGATGCCTCTCGCGTCACGGTCGCCGCGCGAGGCGTAGCGAACGTCCTGCCAGTCCTCTCGCCCGCGGCGCACCCGAACAGAACCGTCGAACCGGTTGGGATCCGGGAACGAGATCACGCCGTCGGTGCCGTAGAGCTCGAAGTCGCAGACGTAGTTGCCGTTCGTCTCGAAGCTCGCGACGAGGTTGGCCGTGACGCCGCTCTCGAGCTCCATGGCCGTCGTCACGTGCGAGGGGGTCTCCACGGCGAACCGCTCCCCGGCGCGCGGACCGATCTCGATCGTGCGCTCGCGCGTGCGCGTCGACGCGAACCCCGAGACCCGGGCCACCGGGCCGAGGAGCGCCACGAGCGCGGTCAGGTAGTACGGGCCCATGTCGAGCAGCGGGCCGGCACCATCCGCGGAGAAGATGTCCGGGTTGGGGTGCCAGCTCTCCTGCCCACCGACGAGCATGGCCGCGCTCACCGACAGTGGCTCGCCGATCGCGCCTTCATCGAGCAGCGCGCGGCCGGCCTGGAAGGCACTGCCGAGAAAGGTGTCCGGTGCGCAGCCGATCCGCAGCCCGAGCCGCTCCGCCTCGGCGACGAGCAGGGCCGCGTCGGCGGTGTTCACGGCCAACGGCTTCTCGGTGTAGACGTGCTTGCCCGCGGCGAGTGCGGAGCGGACCACGGCCGCGTGTGCGGCAGGCGGCGTCAGGTTGAGGACGACGTCGATCGACGAGTCGTTGACGAGCTCGTCCAAGGACGCGACGCTGAGGCCATGCGTGTCGGCCAGCGTGCGCGCCTGCGCCTCGTCGATGTCGGCGCACGCGACGAGCTCGAACGAGTCGAACGCCTTCGCGTTCTCCGCGTACTCGCGACTGATCACGCCGCAGCCGACGACGCCTACCCGCACAGACGAGCTCACGTCGTCTCCACGGCGACCATCGCGGTCAGCGCTTCGAGCGAGCGCCGCGCCGCGTCCAGTGCAGGGCCTTCGGTCTCGTCCTGCTCGACGAGCAGCCACTCCGCGCCCGCCGCGACGGCGGCCGGCGCCACGTGCTCGTAGCCGACCGCCCCGTCCCCGACGGCAGCGAATCCGTCCGGCTCCCGGCTCGAGAAGTCCTTCACGTGCACGAGCGGGCAGCGGCCACGGGCGCGTTCGAGGAGGGAGAGCGGATCCGCGCCCGCGAACCAGGCCCAGCCGAGATCGAGCTCCAGGAACACCGCGTCGTCTGCCAGTAGCTCGTCCAGGAAGCTCGTCCCGTCCGGACGCGGCTTCGCCTCGGCGTCGTGGTTGTGGAATCCGAGCTCGAGGCCGTGGGCTGCCGCGGACTCGGCGGCGACGCGCAGCCGCCGAACGAGCTTCGGGCCGAGCTCGGAAGGCTCGGCCCAGCTGATGACGAGACGGCGCCAGCCGAGCGCCCGGGCCTCCTCGGCGAGGGTCGGAAGCTGCGACTCGACCGCATCGAACGACGCGTGGCGGCCGCAGGCGACGAGCCCGGTGTCGGCGAGCCAGGATGCGACCTCGTCCGGCGGGTGGTCGTGGAGATCGAAGAGCTCGACGCCCTCGTAGCCCATCCGCGCCACCTCGCGGAGCGTCGGCTCGAAGGCGCGGGCGCACTCCTCTCGCACCGTCCAGAGCATCAGGCCGAGCCGGGACTCAGAGATACGGGGCTCAGAAATCGGGGTCATGTTCGCGTGGCGCTAGCCAGGTGGCCGTTGCGGACGTTGGCGAGGAACTCCCGGTACCAGTAGAAGCTCGACTTCGGCACCCGCTCGAGCGTGGCGAAGTCGACGTAGACGAGGCCGAAGCGCGTGCCGTATCCGAGCGACCACTCGAAGTTGTCCAGCAGCGTCCAGACGAAGTAGCCGATGATCGGCACGCCGGCTGCGATCGCGCGCTCGAGCACGGCGACGTGGGCGGCGATGTAGTCGGCGCGCTCCGGGTCGCGGACGGCCGCGTCGTGGCCCCGGACGTCCGTGAAGGCGGCCCCGTTCTCGGTGATCAGGATCGCCGGCGGCGCGTACTCGTCGCGCAGGCGCACCATCAGCTCGAAGAGCCCGTCCGGGGACACCTCCCAGCCGATGTCGGTATGCGCGGCCTCGTCCTGACGCACGAACTGCCAGCCCGCGCCGTTCCCCTCCGCGACCACGCGGCGCTGGTAGTAGTTGACGCCGAGGAAGTCGATCGGGACCGAGATCCGCTCCAGGTCGCCCTCCTGAACCGGCGGGCCGTTCGCGCCCAGTTGCTCCAGGACGTCCGCCGGATACGTGCCCCGAAGGAGCGGATCGAGGAACCAGCGGTTCCGGTGGCCGTCGAATGCCCGCGCGGCCGCGACGTCTTCGGGGGTCTCGGTCGCGGCCTGCGCGGTCTCGAGGTCGACCGAGACGCCGATGAGCGCAGTGGCCGACTCTCGTCGGAGAGCGTCCGTGGCGAGGCCGTGAGCGAGCAGGACGTGGTGGGCGGCCGCCACCGCGTCGGCGACGGAGGTCCGCCCGGGTGCGTGGACGCCGTAGCCGTAGCCGAGCCAGGCGATCACCCAGGGCTCGTTGAGCGTGATCCAGCGACGCACCCGGTCGCCGAGGCGGGCGCCCACGATCTGCGCGTACTCGCCGAAAGCCTCGGCGGTGGCGCGCTCGGGCCAGCCGCCGGCATCCTCGAGCGCGGCCGGCAGATCCCAGTGGTACAGCGTCACCAGCGGCTCGATCTCACTCGCGAGCAGCTCGTCGATGACGCGGTCGTAGAAGTCGAGCCCGGCGTCGTTCACGCGCCCGCGACCCTCCGGCAGGACGCGCGGCCACGAGATCGAGAGCCGAAGCGCGTTGACGCCCAGCTCGCGGGCCAGCGCGATGTCCTCGGGGTAGCGGTGGTAGAAGTCGCACGCCAGGTTGCCGCTCTCGCCGTTGCGGACATTGCCCGGCTTCGCGCAGAAGCGGTCCCAGATGCTGAGGCCGCGCCCGTCGACGTCGGCTGCGCCCTCGATCTGGTAGGCGGACGTGGCCGCCCCCCAGAGGAAGGTCGGCGGAAACGTCGGCGACGAGATGCTGTCGGGCGTGATCGTCATCACTTAACCGATCAAGCAAAGCAGACGGAAGCGAGTCGTGCAAGCAGGAGTCAGAGGGCGACGATCTGTAGACTTGCTGAGCCGGTTCAGTGGCGCAATTGCGGGAGTGTCTTCGTGAGTGGCACGCACAACCGAACGCGCAGGGTCACGATCAGGGACATCGCCTCCCGGGCGGGGGTGTCGAAGGGCGCCGTCTCGTACGCGCTGAACGACCGCCCCGGCGTCTCGGACGAGACCAGGGAGCGCATCGTCACGATCGCCCGCGAGCTCGGCTGGTACCCGAACCGGGCCGCCCGGGCGCTCTCCGCGGCCCGCGCCGACGCGTTCGGCCTCGTCCTGGCCCGTCCGGCCACCACGATCGCGCTGGAGCCCTTCTTCATGCAGTTCCTCGCCGGCGTCGAGCGGGAGCTCTCCGAACGGTCGATCGGCCTCACGATCCAGCTGGCGCCGACGGTGGAGGACGAGCTCGCGATCTACCGGCGCTGGTACGGCGAGCATCGGGTCGACGGCGTCTTCCTCTTCGACCCGCGGCACGACGATCCCCGGTTCGACGCCCTCCAGGAGCTCGGCCTGCCGACGGTGGTGATCGGGGGGCACCTGGACACGCCGCTGCCGTCCGTGTGGCACGAGGAGGCGCCTGTGGTCGAGGAGGCGGTGCGGTACCTGGTCGCGCTCGGGCACCGTCGAATCGCCTACATGGCCGGCGTCCCGGAGTTCATCCACAGCGAGAAGCGGGTCGCGGCCTTTCACGCCGCCGGCCGCGACGCGACGATCCACACCGAGGTCGTCTGGACCGACTACACGCCGAAGACGGGGGCGCGCGAGACGCGCCGACTCCTCACGGCGCTCGAGCCGCCGACCGCGATCCTCTTCGACAGCGACCTGCTCGCCGTCACCGGGCTCGGCGTCGCCCAGCAGATGGGCCTGACGGTTCCCGGCGACCTCTCGATCGTCGGTTGGGACGACTCGCTGATCAGCCAGGTCGTGCATCCCCCGCTGACGGCGATCTCGCGAGACATCGTGGGCTACGGCGTGACGACCGCTCGACATCTCGCGAACGTGGTCGCCGGCACGGCGACGGGGGACGTCGAGGTCGCCCGGGCGGAGCTGACGCCTCGTGGCAGCACCGCTCCGCCGCGGGCCGCACGCCCGCGTTGAGGGGCGAGCCGGACCAGGCGATCGAACTTAACCGATTGACCTTGACACTGAACCGGATAAGTGATGAGGTACTCCACTGCCGGTGTCCCTCCGGCTCGCGGCCTGCGCGAGCCGAGCCTCTCTCCGGCACTCCGACAGGAAATCCGCTAGGGAAGGAGAGGACCGACGATCATGTCAAGACGCAACTCGATTGCCGTCTGGCTCGGGGTCGCCGCCGCCGCGACACTGCTTGCATCGCTCGCCGTAGGAGGAGCCGGCGCCAGCCCAACATCCTCACTCGCGCTCCCGCGCACGCAGACGCTCTACGTCTCCGGCACCGCGTGGGGGCCGTACACGAACTTCAATCCGCTCAGGGGC
This sequence comes from uncultured Gaiellaceae bacterium, assembly GCA_963761905.1. Taxonomy (GTDB): domain Bacteria; phylum Actinomycetota; class Thermoleophilia; order Gaiellales; family Gaiellaceae; genus Gaiellasilicea. The sequence goes on from CAVXIQ010000001.1 coordinate 77,580, forward strand.
GGCTATGCGACGGGTGTCGTCGGGCTGCTCTACGAGACCCTGTTCCGGTACGACCCGCTCAAGGACAAGTTCATCCCCTGGCTCGCGACGAACCGCGTCTGGCAGGGGAACACGCACGTGGTCACGCTCCGCAACGGCGTCACCTGGAGCGACGGCAAGCCGCTCACCGCTGCCGACGTCAAGTTCACGTTCGAGACCGGGAAGCTCGCAGGATCCCAGTACTCGACCATGTGGAAGACGGGGCTCCAGCGTGTCGTGGCCGCCGGCAACACGGTCCGCTTCGTCTTCCGTGGCACCCCGAACTACCAGGAATGGGACTCGCAGATGTACTCGATTCCCATCGTCCCGCGGCACATCTGGTCGGGTTACACCGCGAAGGACATCGTGAGCGGCAACACCGACGACACGAAGAAGATGGTCGGCACGGGGCCGTTCAAGTACGGAGCCGGCAAGGGAAGCTCCCAGACGCTCCAGTGGAACCGGCGTGACGGCTGGTGGGCGAACAAGGCCCTCGGCAAGACGATGAAGATGAAGTACATCGTCGACATCCACAACACCTCGAACACCGCCTCGCTGCAGAACTTCCTGCAGAGCAAGATCGACCTCAGCAACAACTTCTTCCCCGGGATCAACAAGCTCGTCAAGGGGAACGTGCAGACGTACTACCCGAAGGCGCCGTACATGCTCGCGGCGAACACGGCGTGGCTCGTCCCGAACACGACGAAGAAGCCGCTCAACGACCGGGCGTTTCGCAAGGCGCTCGCGTCCTCGATCAACGTCGGCCGGATCGTCCAGGACGACTACGGCAACATCGTCTCCAAGGCGAACCCGACCGGGCTCCTGCCGACCTGGAACAAGTGGGTGAACCAGGCGCAGGTGAAGAGCCTCGGCTTCAGCTACAGCGTCGCGAGGTCGAAGGCGCTCCTCGCCGCCAACGGGTACCGCGACCGCAACGGCGACGGCTTCGTCGAGGACAAGGACGGGGCCACGATCAACCTCCGTCTGATCGTGCCGAACGGCTGGTCGGACTGGATGACGGCGATTCAGATGATCGCCGACAGCGCGAAGGACGCCGGGATCAAGATCACGCCGGCGTACCCCGACTTCGACAGCCTCGTCGACGAGCGCAACTCGGGCAAGTTCGACCTGGTGATCAACAACGAGCGGCAGATCGGGAACACGCCGTACACGTACTACGACTACCTGTTCCGGCTGCCGATCCAGTCGCAGCAGACCGTGGTCAACTTCTCCCGCTATTCGAACGCGAAGGCGTGGGGGCTGACGACGGCGCTGAACAAGGTGAAGAGCACCGACACTGCGAAGGCCCAGAAGATCCACACGCAGCTGCAGAAGATCATTCTCGACGATCTCCCTGCAATTGCCCTGTGGTACAACGGCATGTGGGCGCAGTACAACACGTCGGTGTGGACGAACTTCCCCAAGTCCACCGGTTCCGGGCTTCAGCACACGCCCACCACGTGGAACGGCTATCTCAACATGACCGGCATCGACGGGCTGGCCGCGTTGAAGCTGCGCAAGTAGCGACCCCCGTGCGCACCGACGGGCCCCGGGTGGAGAGGACACACACCACCCGGGGCCCGCGGCCCGCGCGTGTCCGAGCTCGACGCTGGACGGAGGCCTCGTGACCCGCTATCTCGCCCGCAAGACCGTCCTCTACCTGATCACCTTGTTCGTCGCGATCAGCGTCGACTGGGCGATCCCGCGACTGATGCCGGGCGACCCGATCAACGGCCTGATCGCGAGGCTCGAGACCGACGACACCGCGGCGAGGGAGCTGCACGGCTACTTCACCGAGTCGTTCGGGCTCGACCAGCCGCTCTGGCAGCAGTACCTCGACTTCTGGCGCGGGCTCCTGCACGGCGACCTCGGCCCGAGCATCGCCTACGTCGGCTCCTCCGTCAGCGAGCTGATCCTGAACGCGATCCCCTACACGCTCGCGCTCCTCATCCCCGCGATCGTGCTGAGCTACATCGCGGGCAACCGCATGGGCGCCCTGGCGGCGCGGCGCAAGTCACTCGACAACACGGTGCTGCCCGCCTCCTACATCCTGACGGCGACGCCGTACATGTGGCTCGCCCTCGTCCTCGCCTACGTTTTCGCCTTCCGCCTGCAGATCTTCCCGGTCTCCGGCGCGTACGACTTCTCGCTCCAGCCCGAGTGGAGCTGGGAGTTCGCGCGCAGCTTCTTGAGCCACTGGTTCCTCCCGTTCCTCTCCCTCTTCCTCGTCTCGTTCGGCGGCTGGGCGATCGGGATGCGCAACCTGATCATCTACGAGCTGGAAGCGGACTACGCGAACTACCTCCAGTCGCTCGGCGCGCCGCAGCGGCTCGTCCGGCGCTACGCCTACCGGAACGCGATCCTGCCCCAGATGTCGGGGCTCGCGCTCGCGCTCGGGCGCTGTCGTCGGCGGCGCGCTCGTCACCGAGATCGTCTTCGGCTACCCCGGCGTCGGCTCGCTCATCCTGACGGCGGTGCAGAGCCGCGACTACTTCCTCCTGCAGGGCACCTTCCTCTTCATCATCGTCGGGGTCCTGATCGCGAACTTCCTCGTCGACATCGCCTACGTGATCGTCGATCCGCGCACCCGCGTCGGGATCCAGGGCTCGTAGATGACGGTCATCGAGCCGGCAGCGGAGCAAATCGAGGCGGTCGGCGCGCCGGTCGGCGTTCCCCCGCTGCGGCGGAGGCGGAGCGAGGCGCTCTACTTCGCACTTCGGAACCGCAAGCTCGTGATCGGTCTCGCGGTCGTGCTGATCATGCTCGTCTGGGCGCTCATCGGGCCGTGGCTCACCGACGCCGACCCATTCGAGTTCGGCTACGGCGTCGGTGAGCCGCCGTCGCGGGAGCACTGGTTCGGGACGACCGCGCCGGGCCAGGACGTCTTCGCGCAGTTCGTCTACGGGCTCCGCTCGAGCTTCCTCGTCGGCGCGCTCGCCGCCGCGATCGCGTCGGTCATCGGGATGACGATCGGATTCGTCGCCGGCTACCGCGGCGGCGTCGTCGACGAGATCCTCAGCATGCTCACGAACGTCGTGCTCGTGATCCCGACGCTCGCGGTCCTGATCATCGTCGCCACCTACCTGAGCGTCCGTGGGCTCGTGGTCGAGGCGATCCTGATCGGCGCCACCGCCTGGCCCTGGGCTGCCCGGGCGATCCGCGCCCAGACCTTCTCGCTCGTCTCGCGCGATTTCGTGGGGCTCGCCCGCCTGTCGGGGGCGCGCGGGACGCACGTGATCACGCGCGAGATCGCGCCGAACATGAGCTCGTACCTCTTCCTCGTCTTCATCCTCCTCTTCGGCGGCTCGGTGCTCGCCGCCGCGACGCTCGACTTCCTCGGCCTCGGCCCCACGAACGCGATGTCGCTCGGCGTGATGATGAACAACGCGACCGTGGGCGGCGCCCTCCCGCTCGGCATGTGGTGGTGGTTCGTCCCACCCGGGCTTGCGATCACGGCGATCGTCGGCGGCCTCTACGTGACGAATGTGGGCCTCGACGAGATCTTCAACCCGAAGCTGCGCCGGACGTGAGCCTCGCGGTCGAGAACCTGCAGGTCTGCTACCGGACACTCCACGGCGACGTGAACGCGGTCGACGGCGTCACCTTCGAGATTGCGGACGGGGAGATCGCCGGGCTGGCCGGCGAGTCGGGCTGCGGCAAGACGACGCTCGCCAAGAGCCTGATCCGCCTCGACGGGCGGATGCGCCACATCACCGGCCGCGTCGCGCTCGACGGCACCGAGCTGCCGATCGCGAATGACACGGCGATGAACCGCTTCCGTTTCCGCGAGGTCTCGCTGATCCCGCAGTACGCGCAGAGCGCGCTCAACCCGACGCGGAAGATCGGCCGCCTGACATCGGAGCTACTCAGGTCGCGCGGGGTCGCCTACGACGAGAAGCTGCCCGAGCTGAAGCGGCGGCTGGCACTCGTCGGGCTGTCGGCGGATGTCCTCGACCGCTACCCGATCGAGCTCTCCGGCGGGATGAAACAGCGGGTCGTGATGGTGCTCTCGACGCTCCTCGACCCGTCGCTCCTGATCGCAGACGAGCTGACGTCGGCCCTCGACGTCTCCACCCAGAAGGCCGTTGCGGAGATGCTGGTCGAGTTCCGGGACCGCGGCTTCGTGAAGAGCACGATCGTGATCACCCACGACCTCGCGATCCTCAACCAGATCGCGGACACGATCATCGTCATGTACGCGGGCAAGCTCGTCGAGCGGGGGCCGGCGGCCTCGATCGTCCACGATCCGCGCCATCCCTACACGCGCATGCTCCTCGGCTCGCTACCCGAGGTCGGCGCGCGCTTCGACGAGCACCGGCTCAAGGGCATCGCCGGCCGGCCGCCGTCGCTCCTCGACCCACCGGCCGGGTGCCGGTTTCGAGATCGCTGCCCGCTCGAGTTCTCGAAGTGCGCCGAGCAGCCGCCGTTCGTGGAGTTCGAGCCCGGCCGCCACGCCGCGTGCTGGAAGGTGGCCGCCTGATGCTCCGCCTCGAAGGCGTCACCAAGGAGTTCAAGACCGGCACCTTCGGCGGCAAGCGCATCGCCGCCGTCTCCGACATCTCGTTCGAGATCCGGCCCGGGGAGATCGTCTCGCTGATCGGTGAGAGCGGCAGCGGCAAGACGACGATCGGCAAGCTCGTGCTGCGGCTGGCAGACGTCACGGAGGGCTCCATCACCTTCGGCGACCAAGACGTGACGAGGCTCGACGGACATGCCCTGCGCGGCTACCACGCGAGCGTCCAGGGCGTCTTCCAGGATCCGTTCAGCTCGTACAACCCGGTCTTCAAGGCCGACCGCGTGCTCGACCTGATCCGCCGTCCTTACTTGCCTGGCCTCAGCGCGGACCAGTGGGACGAGCGGCGCCGAGTCTCGCTCGAGTCGGTCGGGCTCGATCCAGCCACCTGCCTGGGTAAGTACCCGCATCAGCTGAGCGGTGGCCAGCTGCAGCGCTTGCTGATCGCGCGGGCGCTGATGCTCGACCTGAAGCTGCTGGTCGCGGACGAGATCATCAGCATGCTCGACGCCTCGACGCGCATCGACGTCCTCAACATCCTGGGCGACCTCGCGTCGCGCGGACTCGGCGTCCTCTTCATCACCCACGACCTCTCGCTCGGCCACTACATCAGCGACAGAACCGTGATCCTGCGCCGCGGCCGGGTGGTCGAGCTCGGCGCGACCCGGACGGTGTTCTCCGACCCGCGGCATGCGTACACGCGGATGCTGCTCGATTCCGTGCCGCAGTTGAACGCGAAATGGACGACGGGCCGTTCCCTTGCCGAAAGCGAGCCCGCGGACGAGGCGTGCGGCCCGCTCGTCGAGGTCTCCCAGGGGCACTTCGTCGCCTCGGAGGCCTCGTGAGCGCCGAGCCCGCGCGGGTCGAAGGCGCGCCGCCCCCGATTCCGTGGGAGGACCGGCCGGACGGGGAAGCCGGGCCGCTGTGGCGCTCGAGTCGCAACCCGATCATCGGACGCGACCACTTGCCTCGCTCGAACAGCATCTTCAACTCCGCAGTGGTGCCGTTCCGCGACGGCTACGCCGGCGTCTTCCGCGTCGACGACACCCGGCGGACGATGAACGTGCACGCGGGGCGCAGCCCGGACGGCGTCACCTGGGAGATCGACGAGGAGCCGATCTCGTTCGCGCCGGCGGACGATCGCGTCCGCGACGTCCAGCAGGACTTCATCCACGCGTACGACCCGCGCGTCACCTGGCTGGAGGATCGCTACTACGTGACGTGGTGCAACGGGTACCACGGCCCGACGATCGGCGTCGGCTACACCCACGACTTCGAGAGCTTCCACCAGCTCGACAACGCGTTTCTCCCCTTCAACCGCAACGGCGTCCTCTTCCCGCGCCGGATCGGGGACCGCTACGCGATGCTCAGCCGCCCGAGCGACAACGGGCACACCCCTTTCGGCGACGTCTTCTACTCGGAGAGCCCCGACCTGACCCACTGGGGGCGGCACCGCCACGTGCTGGCGACCGCGCCGTGGACCTGGGAGTCGACGAAGGTCGGCGCCGGCCCCACGCCGATCGAGACGGAGGAAGGATGGCTGCTCGTCTACCACGGCGTGCTCACCTCCTGCAACGGCTTCGTCTACTCGATGGGCGCTGCCCTGCTCGACCTCGACGAGCCCTGGCGCGTCATCGCGCGCGGGCGTGACTACCTCCTGTCTCCGCAGGTGCCGTACGAGCAGGTCGGCGACGTGCCGAACGTCGTCTTCCCGTGCGCCGCGCTCGTCGAGCGCGAGACCGACCGGCTCACGATCTACTACGGCGGCGCCGACACCGTCGTCTGCCTCGCCCACGGCCACCTCTCCGAGATCCTCGACTTCGTGCGCGGGTAGCGCCGTCGACGATTCGGACTACGGGTACGGGCTCCAGCGCATCGAAGCCGCGATTGCTGCGGCTGCGAGGAGGGCGCCGAGTGCCGCGAGAAGCCAGGTGATCTCGGTGAGTTGCTTCTGAGTTGCGACGTCCTTGGGGAGATCGGCGAAGACTTCCCGGAGCTGATCGGCGTCCTCGGCGTTGTGGAAGGTGCCTCCGGTCTGCTTGGCGACTGCCTGGAGGGTTGGTAGGTCTGCGCGGCCCCGGAAGCCGCCGCCGCCGAATCCGCCACCGAACCCGCCTCGGCGCCCGCCGAAGATGCGACCGCCGAGCTGGGCTTGTGTGCAGGAACGCGTGGCGGGGTTTCTCGTTCCGAAGCCGATCGTGAACACGCGAACGCCCCGCTCGACCGCGTACGGCACGGCGTCGAGCGGCTCGATCCCTCGGTTGCTCGCACCGTCGGTCAGCAGCACGACGATGTCCGGCACGTAGCCGCCGGCGCCGGGTGCCACCGACGTCGGCGGTGGCCCATCTTCCGGAGCGTCGCCGACCGGTCGGACATTCGGGTTCGCCTCGGCGATGGCGTCGATCCCCTTCAGCATTGCCGCGCCGATGGCGGTGCCGCGCCCGGTCGTGAGGGACTCGATCGCGTCGACGAGCACCTTGCGGTCGGTCGTCGGCGGAACACCCAACTCTGCGAAGCCGGAGAAGACGACGAGCGCCATCCGTACGTCCTTCGGCTGGTCGTCGACGAACTCGCGAGCCGCGTCCTGCGCGACGGCGAGCCGGTTCGGCTCGACGTCGGTCGCGCACATCGACCCCGAGACGTCCATTGCGAGGACGACCGACGTACGGGCGTACGGGACGCTGCGTTCCAGGTGAGGGCGACCGGCGGCGAACGCGAGAGCGACGAGGCTCGCCAGCAGCAATGCGACGGGAAGATGCCGCTGCCACCGGTTGCGTCGCGGCAGCACCGAGCGCAGCAAGGCGACGCTCGAGTAGCGAACGGCCTGCTTCCGCCGCCGTCGCAGCAGCCACCAGTACGCACCGAGGAGGGCGGGGGCAACGACCAGCGATAGCAGTGCGAGCGGCCACGCAAACGACAACTCAGATCACCCGTCCGAACCACACGATCGAGAGCACCGAACCGAGTGCGAGGAGGAGCCCTCCCGCGGCGGCGAATAGCGCCGTCACCTCACGGGGGCCTTCGACGCGCTTGAACTCGAGATCGATCGACTCGTAGATCCCGGTCAGCGACTCGGCGTCAGCCGCCTGCTCGTAGGTGCCGTCCGTGACCTCGGCGATCTCCTGAAGCAGGTCTTCGTCGAGAGCCGTCGCGATGCTGAACCCGTCGATCTCGATGACCGTCCCCTCTGCGGTACCGACTCCGACTGCGTGGATGCGGACTCCGGCCGTCGATGCGACCTCGGCGAGCCTCAGCGGGTCGAGCTCCGACGTGTTCTCGCCGTCGGAGAGCAGCACGATCGCGGAGGAGCCGAAGAAGCCGATGTCCACGGCGCCGTCGTCGCGCTCCAGCGACGCCTCGTCGATCGTGAGCGGCTTTCCAGCGATTGCGCCGAGGGACGTGTGGAGGCCCTGGCCGAGCGAGGTTCCCCCGCCCACCGAGAGGCGCTTGATCGCCGCGAGCACGTCCTTCTTCACATTGCTCGGCGGAAGCGTGGTGACGGCGCCGTCGCCGAACGCCACGACACCGATCTTGATCGTTCTCGGCTGCCGCTCGACGAACGCGGAGGCCGCCTCTTTCGCCGCCTCGATCCGACTCGGCTCGAGGTCGTCGGCGCGCATGCTGTTCGAGACGTCGAAGGCGAGGATCACCGTACCTTCGCGTTCCGGCAACGCGACGCTCACGGTCGGGCGGGCCAGCGAGAAGCAGACCAACGCAAGCGCCACCACGAAGATCGCGAAGGGAATGTGGCGTCGCCGGCGGACACGTCGGCTCGACGTCGTCTGCACGAGCCCTTCGGTCGCGAGCCGACCGACGCGCTCGGCGCGAAGCCGGAGCGCCCACCGGTAGGCGAGGACGAGGGCCGGGACGCACGCGAGCCACAACAGCATCCACGGCGAGCCGAGCGACATCAGCGCCGCCGCCGCCGCAGCTTGCGTGACTCGATGATCCGGACGAGCGCTTGGACGAGGTCGTCCGCGGTCGACACCTCGTGGATGTGCACACCGGCGCGCAGCGTCACCGCGCGCAACTCCGCCTCGCGGTGCTCGCCGGCCTCGCGCAAGCGGCGTCGAAACTCGGCGTCGCTCGAATCCACCACGAGCTGCTCGCGGGTCTCGGCGTCCTCGACGACGATCACGCCGGCATCGGGGAGCTCGTACTCACGCGGGTCGAGCAAACGGATCGCGACGACCTCGTGCCGCTCGGTCAGTTGGAGCAGGGGCCGTTCCCACCCCGGCGCGGTGATGAAGTCGGAGACGAGGACGACGAGCGAGCGTCGACGGATCGCGCCGAGCGCGAACTCGAGCAGCCCGGTGAGATCGGTGACGGCTCCGTTCGCTCTCGCGGGCCGCATCAGGCTGCCGGCGAGGGCGAGCACGTGGTTGCGGCTCGCACGCGGCGGGAGCGTCTCCTCGATCTCGTTGTCGAACAGGATCGCACCCACGCGGTTGCCGCGGCGGGTGAGCATCCGGGCGAAGGTCGTCGCGAGCTCGCTCAGGACGAGCTCTTTCGGCCGGTCGATCGGGCCGAACCCCATCGAGGGCGACCGGTCGAGCAGAAGCCAGCCGGTCAGTTCGCGATCCTCGGAATACTGCCGAACGAACGGCGTGTCCATCCGCGCCGTCACGTTCCAGTCGATGTGGCGGACGTCGTCGCCCGGCTCGTACTCGCGGAGGTCGAGGAAGTCCAGGCCGACCCCGCGAAACGCCGTGCGGTAGCTCCCCTGGAGCTGGCCGTCGAGCCGCCGAATCACCTCCCACTCGAGCCGGTTGAGCAGCCGCTCGGGGGTCTCGACGCCAACGGTGCGCGCGTCTTCCATGCGACTAGCGGGTCATGCGCTCTCTCAGCGCGAGCTCGGGAACCGGCACCGTCTCGAGGATGCGGGCGATGATCTGGTCCGCGTCGACGCCGTCCGCCAGAGCCTGGTACGAGAGCACGAGTCGGTGGCGCAGGACATCGGGGGCGATCTCCTGGATGTCCTGTGGCAGCGCGTATTCGCGACCGCGCACGAGTGCGAGGGCGCGGCCGGTGAGAATCATGTTGATCGACGCGCGTGGGCTCGCGCCATAGGTGATGTACGGCGCCAGATCGCCGAGACCGACCGAGGAGATGTTGCGAGTGGAGTTGGCGAGCTTCACCGCGTACTCCTTCAGCGCGGGATCGACGAACACCGCGTCGGCCGCCCGCTGCAGTTCGAGCAGTTGGTCGGCGGCGAGCGCACGCCCCGCGGCCTCGTGCCCGCCGGTCATGCGATCGACGATCACGAACTCCTCCGTGGGAGTCGGATACTCGATCAGCACCTTGAGCATGAACCGGTCGATCTGCGCCTCTGGCAGCGGGTAGGTGCCCTCCGACTCGATCGGGTTCTGCGTCGCCATGACGAGGAACGGATCGGGAAGGCGATGCGTCTCGCGGCCGATCGTGACCTGTCGCTCCTGCATCGCCTCGAGCAGGGCGCTCTGCACCTTGGCCGGTGCGCGATTGATCTCGTCGGCGAGGACGAAGTTTGCGAACACGGGCCCGAGCGAGACTTGGAACTCCCCGAGCTTCTGGTTGAAGACGCGCGTGCCGACGATGTCGGCCGGCACGAGGTCGGGCGTGAACTGGACGCGCTGGAACTCGCCGCCGATCGCCTGGGCGAGCGTCTTCACCGCCATCGTCTTGGCGAGTCCTGGGAGGCCCTCCACGAGGAGGTGGCCGCGTGCGAGAAGCGCGACGACCATCCGTTCGAGCAAGGCGTCTTGACCCACGATCACCCGCTTGACCTCGTAGAACACCTGCTCGAGCGACGCATCAAGTGTGGATTGCTGATTCATGTCCCCCCGTGAGATTCTTGATTCGTGTCATTTTGATGGGCCCGGACCACCGCCCGCGCCGCCGATCGGCACCGCGAAGCCGATGCCGACGAAGGCGTCGTCGCGTCCGGGGTTGGCGAGCGCGGTGACGATCCCGACTACCTGCCCGCCGCGGTTCAGCAGCGGCCCGCCGGAGTTGCCGGGGTTGACCGCCGCGTCGAACTGAATGAGCCCGCGCAAGGTCTTGCCGCCTTCCCTCACCGAGCGGTCGAGCCCGGAGATGACGCCGGCGGTAATCGAGTCGGCGTACCCGAGCGGGTGCCCGACGGCGTACGTCTCATCACCGACCTGGACGCCACCGCCGAGCACGGCCGGCACAACCACCTCAGGGAGGCGCGTAGGCACGAGCACTGCGGTGTCGTTGTCCGGATCGGCCTCAACGACGTCGGCCCGGCCTCTGGTGCCGTCCACGAAGGTGACGCGGATCCTCGCCGCCCCCTCGACCACGTGGAACGCCGTAATGATCGTGCCGTTCGCATTGACGATCACCCCGGTGCCGAACCCGTCGCCGTCTCCGTTCGGCGTGCCTCTCTCCGTCTCGATCGCGACGATCGAGGGCAGGATCTGCTGGTACACGGCTACCGAGGTCGCAGGCTCAGCCCGGAGATCCTTCATCGCCTCGTCGACGACGCCCGAGGCGATCGTCCCCGCCTCGGCCCGATCGAGCGGCCGCGGCGAGTCTCGAGTCGCAAGCACAAGCACGATCACGCCCGCCCCGACAGCGGCCACGGCGACAGCCGCGAGCGCAATGAGGCCGCGCCGGCCAACCCTCCGGCTTCTGCCAGTTGGCTCGTGTGCGGCGGGCACTGCCTCGCGGGACTCCCTCGTCACGCGCACGCAGCCACCCTACTGGACGAAGAAAGCGCGTCGATTTCGCAGGACGGACGACCGGCGGCCTCAAAGGCGCGCGGCGCCGACACCTGCGGCAGGACGCGGCCGCCGCAGTTCAGCGCCGGCGGCACGAATAGAAAAAGCCCCGTTACCAGGGCTTTTTCCGTAGCAGGCCTCTAAGCCGGATTCTGTCTTGGATGACCATCCATCTAGGCCGGAGGTTGCCCTTCGGCTCGAGCGGTGTACCCGATCCCTCGGCGGGCCGCGTCGGCGGGATCTGCTTCACCTTGCACCGGACGGGGTTTAGCGAGCCGCCGCGTCACCGCGGCGCTGGTGGGCTCTTACCCCACCGTTTCACCCTTACCGTCGAGGCCTCCGGAGAACGCCTCGACGGCGGTTTGCTTTCTGTTCCACTTTCCGTCGGCTTTCGCCCCCTGGGGTTTCCCCAGCGTCCTGCCCTGTGGTGTCCGGACTTTCCTCGAAGCGCGAACGCCTCGCGGTCACCCGGCCTGCGGTTCGATTGTAGCGCCGTCTACTCCGTCACCTTGACCGGCTCCCCGAAGGCGCTCAGCATGTACGTGACGCGGATCGTGCGCGCCGGAAGCACCAGCTTCCCGGCATTCCGCACGGGCTCGAGCCGGACGACGTAGTCGAGTCGGTGCGGCAGACCGTCGGCTCCGATCCACGTCTCGAGCTCGGCTCGCGCGCCACCGGTCGCCTGCTCGAGCGCTTCGCCGAGCTCCGCCGGAAACCCACGCTCTGCGGCCTTCCGCGGATCGACCGCGAAGGCGTAGTGCGCGAGCCCGTCCTCGGTCCCGAGCAGATCGTGGCTCGACCGCGTCGGCGAGCAGATCGTCGAGCGCGTCGACCTCGTCGGGATAGCGGCCGAGCAGGCCGCCGGATACGCGCGCTCGCTCGCGAGCGAGCTCGCTGCGAGCGGTCTCGGACGATCACGGTCAGGGTCTCGTCGTCCCACCGCAGCTCGACCGGCTCGTCGAGGGGCGGCTCGTTCTCGCGACCGGGGAAGAGCGGCGCGAGCTCGAACGACGCTCGCGACCGGCCCGGGCCGAGGTCGACCGCTCCCTCCGATGTGGCGTACTCCTCGGCGTCGTCCGGCGCGGTCTCCTTCGTACGGGTGAACGACGCTTCGAAGCGAAACGTCCCCTCCTCGCGAAGCCGCGCGACCGCGCCCTCTAGGGCGTCGGCAGGCGCGGCTAGGGTCGAGGTGTTGTTCCCGCGCTTTCCTCGTCACCGCCGCAACCGGTCGAGACGGCGAGCAGAGCGAGCGCGGCGGCCGCGATTGCTAGCCGGCCGATCGGCTCTCCTGTCCGGGCGCAGTCGCGAGAGCCTCCGCCTCCCGCTGAAGCAGGAAGCCGCACTCGGGGCAGGCGATCACACCGCCTCGACCGTGGAGGACGAACTCGCCGCAGCAGAGGCACTCGAGGCTCGCCCCACGGATCAGCGCGGCGAGCTCCTGGTCGAGCGTCCGGTTGAGGAACGCGAGCTCCATCAGAGGCTCCGGAAGACTCCCGTGACGCGGCCGAGGATCTCGACGTGGTTCGCGTAGATCGGCTCGAGCGCGTCGTTCTCGGGCTGGAGCCGGATCCGGCCGGCTTCCCGGTAGAAGGTCTTCACGGTCGCCTCGTCGGCAGTCTCGTCGTCGCCTGCGAGCGCGACCACGATCTCGCCGTTACGTGCGTCCTGGGTGCGCTGGACGACGAGGATGTCGCCGTCGAGGATGCCGGCGTTGATCATCGACTCGCCCGTGACGCGGAGCAAGAAGTCGGCGTTCTTGCTGAGCGGCTCGGGCACGGCCAGCTCGTCCTCGATGTTCTGGTCTGCGAGAAGCGGGCTGCCGGCTGCGATCTGGCCGAGGAGCGGCAGGCGTCGGAGCTCTCCCTCGCGGATCGGCTCGTCGGCACGCGACTCGCGGCGGTGACCGATCAGGTCGAGCGCGCGGGGCTTCGAGGGATCGCGCTTCAGCAGGCCCGCTCGCTCCAGGTTCGCGAGATGGGCATGGACGGTCGACGGCGAGGCGAGACCGACCGCCTCACCGATCTCCCGCACGGTGGGCGGGTAGCCGTGGCGGTCGACGTACTCGACCAGGAATCCCCAGATCTCCTGTTGACGGTCGGTCAGCACTGTCGTCTCCTCGTCGTCGAAGTCATTGTCGAACACGTGTTCGTAATTGAGGGTAGAGATCCTTCCGGACGACGTCAAGTTTGGGGACACGCGAGGCGCATTGAGCGAACGACGAAGCAAACCTCCTCCGCATAGAGAAACGGCTCCTTCTCAGGAGCCGTTCTTCCCGCATGCGCTGGAGAGGACTTGAACCTCCACGGCCCTAAGGCCACAAGGCCCTCAACCTTGCGCGTCTACCAATTCCGCCACCAGCGCGGGCCGGGCATTGTAGCCGTCGCTACGCGAGCAGCCGGTGTCTCGCTACGCGAGCAGCCGATACAGCAAGACGTTGTTGAGGAAGAAGACCGTCGCGACCACGACCGTGAGGCGCGTCAGGTTCCGCTCCACGATGTGCGTGCCGCCCTGAGAAGCCGGCGTGAAGCCCATTCCGCCCATGCCCGCGTCGCGTCCGGAGTGCATCAGGATCAGCGTCAGCAGGGCGACGGAGACGAGGACGTGGAAGACGGCGACTACCTGGAGCATGGCGCGAGCAGGGTACCAGCGTCGGCGCTTACGGAGCCGCGGCCGCGAGGATCGCGGCGACGAGCCGGGCGGCGATCGCGTCCTTCGTCACGTAGCCGCTCGCGCCGGCGCGGCGGGCCTGATCGATGTCGTGCGGCGTACTCGAGCCGCTGAGCATGAGCACCGCCGGCTTCGTCGGCAGCTTCGCGATCTCCGCGGCGGCCTCGAAGCCGTCCATCACCGGCATGCTGATGTCCAGCAGCACGACGTCCGGCTCGAGGCTCGCCGCGAGAGCGAGCGCTTCGCGCCCGTCGACGGCGCGTCCCACGACCTCGAGCTCGGGCTCCGTGCGGAGAACGGCTTCGAGTGCCTCGGCGAACAGGCGGTGGTCGTCCGCGATCAGGACGCGGACGGTCGACGTGCAGGTACCGGCGGTCATACAGGGATTCAACGCGATTCCCCCTGGCTAGGCTACTGCGATGGGCGAAAATGCCCGCTTCCGAATCCAGAAGCTGCTCGTCACCGGCGACAACCGGCTGAAGCAGGGCGTGGCGCCCGAGAAGGCCCGCGAGAGCTTCGAGCAGGCGCTCGAGGTCGCGCGAGAGGCCGGCCTCGAGGAGGCGGTGCGGCCTCTCGTCGAGCTCAGGCTTGCCGACCTCGAGCGGCTCGCGCGAGCACAGCCTCCACCCGGCGAGCCTGGGTAGAGAGCCCGTGCGACTCGGCCGCGGTGCGAGCCGCGGGATTCGGCGTCGGTAAGGCTGCCGCGGCGCGGAGCGCGGCGATGAGCGCGTCCTCGTCCTCTGGATCGACGAGCACCCCGGCACCCTCCGGCACGAACTCCGGCGGCCCGCCCACGCGCGTCGCCACCACCGTTCGCGCCGAGGCGAGCGCCTCGAGCGCGGCCTGGCCGAACGGCTCGACGAGCGACGGCTGGCAGAGGACGTCCGCCGCCGCGAGATAGCTCGGGATGCGGTCGTGCTCGACCCTTCCCACGACCCGGATCCCGGGACGGCCCTCGAGCTCCGAGCGGAGCGGCCCGTCGCCGACGAACGTCAACGACCCCTCGCCGAGCCGCTCGAAGGCGCGCGCGAGCCGCAGGACGTTCTTGCGCTCGCTCAATGCGCCGACGCAGAGAAAGGCGGGTCGGTCGCCGGCGTCGGGCGCAAGCGGCCGGAATCGCTCGAGATCGACGCCGCAGTCGATCACCTCGGTCTTGCCCCGGGCCTCGGGCACGCGCTCTTCGAGCAGCCGCTGCAGGTAGTTCGAGACGGCGATCGACCGCGCTTGCGCGCCGCGCGACGAGCCGCGTCGCCGCGCGCACGCCGGGGATCCGGCCGATGTTCGCGACGTCCTGGCCGTGCGCGGTGACGACGAGCGGTGCGCGTCCGAAGAGCGCTCCCCAGAGACCCGTCGGAACGAGGAAGTGCGCGTAGACGACGTCTGGCCGGAACCGCCGTGAGGCGCGAGCGGTCGCTGCGGCAAGCCCCAGGTGGCGGAGCGGCCCGCCGCTTCGCGAGTCCAGCACCACCCGCTCGACCTCGTGGCCGAATGAGACGAGCTCGCGTTCCAGATCGGCCACGAAGACGCCGAAGTCGGGCTCGGCAGGGCTCGGATACATCTGGGAGACGAGGAGGATCCGCATGCGGCCAGCTTGACGGATCGGCTGCTCCCCGCGCCCGTCACCGGTCTGCTCGAGGAAGATGCGTCCATGCCCGAGACTTGGCACCACGGCCTCGTGGCCCGCTGGTGGGCGGAGTTCAACCTCGACGGGCCCGAGATCGAGCACTACCGCCGCTACGTCGAGGACGGGCCGGCGCTCGACGTCGCCTGCGGGACGGGACGGTTGCTCGTGCCGTGGCTCGAGGCGGGGCTCGACGGGGACGGCTGCGACGTCTCGCCGGAGATGATCGAGCTCTGCCGGGTGCGGGCCGAGCGGGCAGGGCTCGCGCCGACGCTCTTCGTCCAGGCGATGCACGAGCTCGAGCCGCCGCGGCCGTTGTCGAGTCCGTGACCGGCGACTCCACCGACGAACCTGCGACGAGCGAGCACGAGACGCTCGTCTTCGTCGCGCGGAAGCCGGGCTAGCTCCTCGACGCGTCGAACGTGCCGAACTCGGCGCGGAGGACGTTGCAGATCTCGCCGATCGTGCACTGGGCGCGGAGCGCGTCGCGCATCGGCGGGAGCAGGTTCTCGGTCCCCGCAGCGACGCGCGCGACCTCGGCGAGCGCCGCCTCGGCGGCGGCGGCATCGCGCTCGGCGCGCACTCGCTGTATCCGCTCGAGCTGGCGCCGCTCCGCCTCTGGATCGAGCCGGTGGAGCTCGACCTTCTCGCCTTCCGCCTCCGCGTAGCGGTTGACGCCCACGATGACGCGCTCGCCCGACTCGACGTCCGCGTTCCAGCGAAATGCCGCCTCCTCGATCTCGCCCTGGACGTACCCCTGCTCGATCGCTGCGACCGCCCCGCCGAGCTCGTCGATGTGCTCGATCAACTCCAGCGCGCGCTCCTGGAGCTCGTCCGTCAGCGCCTCGATGAAGAAGGAGCCGCCGAGCGGGTCGGCCGTGTCCGTCGCGCCGCCCTCGTTCGCGAGCACCTGCTGCGTCCGGAGCGCGATCCGGGCGGAGTGCTCGGTCGGGAGCGCGAGCGCCTCGTCGAAGCCGTTCGTATGCAGGCTCTGGGCGCCGCCGCAGGCCGCCGAGAGCGCCTGGATCGCGACCCGGACGATGTTGTTCTCGGGCTGCTGCGCGGTGAGGGTCGAACCGCCGGTCTGGGCGTGGAAGCGGAGCGCGAGCGCCTTCGGGTTCGTGGCGCCGAAGCGATCGCGCATCAGCGTCGCCCACAGCCGCCGCGCCGCGCGGAACTTCGCCACCTCCTGGAAGAAGTGGTTGTGCGCGTTGAAGAAGAAGGAGAGGCGCGCGCCGAACTCGTCCGGCGAAAGGCCCGCCTCGACGGCCGCAGCGCAGTAGGCGATCCCGTTCGCGAGCGTGAACGCGAGCTCCTGGACCGCGGTCGAGCCGGCCTCGCGGATGTGGTAGCCGGAGATCGAGATCGTGTTCCAGCTCGGGATCCGCTCCGCGCAGTAGGCGAAGAGATCCGTGGTCAGGCGCATCGAGGGCCGCGGCGGGAAGATGTAGTTCCCGCGCGCGATGTACTCCTTCAGGATGTCGTTCTGAACGGTGCCGCGGAGCGCCGTTCCCGGCACGCCCTGCTCCTCGGCGACGAGCTCGTAGAGGAGGAGGAGGAGCGACGCGGGCGCGTTGATCGTCATCGAGGTCGAGACCTCGCCGAGCGGGATCGAGTCGAAGAGGATGCGCATGTCCTCGAGCGAGTCGATCGCGACCCCCGTGCGGCCGACCTCGCCGAGCGCGTGCGGATCGTCCGAGTCGTAGCCGAGCTGGGTGGGGAGGTCGAACGCGACCGAGAGCCCCGTCTGGCCGCGCTCGAGCAGGTAGCGGAAGCGCTCGTTCGTCTCCTCGGCGGACGCGAAGCCCGCGTACTGGCGGATCGTCCAGGGCCGGCCGCGGTACATGTCCGGATAGGGCCCGCGGGTGTACGGGAACTCGCCGGGCTGCTCGCCCTCGCCGTAGACCGGTTTCAGCTCGATTCCCGAGTCGGTCTCGCGCTTGTCGGTGGCCGCCATAGCGCGGATGCTAGGCGCTCCTGTTAGAGCGCGCCGCCCGCCTGATCGAGCGCCTCGAGCGCGATCCGGCGGCCGGTGTCGATGTGCGCTCGGATGGCCGTCTGCGCGGCGGCGAGCTCGCCGGCCTCGAAGGCGTCCACGATCGCCCCGTGCTCGGTCGCGAGGTACGCCCCCGCCTCGAGCTTGCCGCCGCGGATCACCTGCATCATCAGGTTGACCGAGAGCTCGCGGTAGAAGCGCGAGAGCAGGGCGTTCCCGGCGAGATCGACCTGGTGCTCGTGGAAGGCGGCGTTCGCGGCGTCCCACTCGGTGTGCGAGACGGCGGCGGAGGTCGCGAGCAGGAGCGTGCGGAAGTGCGCGAGCTCGCTGCGCGGAGACGTTGCCCACCGCCGCCTCGGCGGCGTGCAGCTCGAGGGCGCGGCGCACCTCGTACCCCTCCACGATGGCGGCTGCCGTCAACGGGCTCACGTAGTAGCCGCGCCGCGCCTTGACCGAGAGCAGCCCCTCGGAGACGAGGCGCGTCAGCGCGTGATGGACGGGGCTGCGGGAGACACCGAGGTCGGCCGCGAGCTCGTGGAGGCTCACCTTCTCGCCAGGCCCGAGCTCCCTCCGGACAAGCCGGCGCTTCAGGTTCTCGTAGACCTGCTCGTTCAGGCTGGCGCGGGTCACGGTCAAGGTCATCTCGCCGCGTTCCTAACATGTCAGCCCGGTCAGGGCAAACGTGGCACGCTCCGGCGGTGAAGGTCACGGTTCGTCTCTTTGCGGGGCTCCGCGAGCGCGCGGGCACCGGTCGTCGCGAGCTCGAGCTCGCCGAAGGCGCAACAATCGCGGACGTCTGGGCGGCGCTCGACCTCGGAGCTGAGCCTGCGGGCCTCCTCTATGCGCTCAACAAGAGCTATGCCGGAGCCGACGCGAGCCTCGCCGACGGCGACGAGGTCGCGCTGATCCCGCCCGTCTCCGGTGGTGACTTCATGCTCTCGGACAAGCCGCTCTCACTGGACGCCGCCGTGCGCGAGGTCGCCCGCGACGCCGCCGGCGCGATCGCCACCTTCACGGGGACGGTCCGCGAGCGCTCTCGCGGCCGGGACGTGATCCGGCTCGAGTACGAGGCGTACGAGGGGATGGCCGAGCAGACGATGGCCGAGCTCGCGGCGGAGCTGAAGGCGCGCTACGACCTCTGCGAGATCGCGATCCACCATCGCACCGGCCCGGTCGAGATCGGCGAGCCGAGCGTCGTGATCGCCGTCTCCGCGCCGCATCGCGCGGACGCGCTCGCCGCCTGCCGAGACGCGATCGACACGCTCAAGGAGACCGTGCCGCTCTGGAAGAAGGAGCTCTACGAGGGCGGGGAGGAGTGGATCGGCCAGGGCTCGTGAGCCGGCCGTCGTCCTGCCTGCAAGTACCCTGGAGTCGATGAGCCAGTACGACCCGTACACGCCGCGCGAGGTGGAAGAGCCGCCGGTCGCCTACTCGCCGATCAAGCAGCCGACGACCGCGCGCGACGTCCTGCGCAAGCTCTGGGCGCCCCTCGCCGCCCTCGGCTTCCTCCTCTGGAAGCTGAAGTTCATCGCCGTCGCGCTCTTCAAGTTCAAGCTGTTCACGGTCGCCGGCTCGATGCTCGTCTCGATCGGCGCCTACACGCTGTTGTGGGGCTGGCAGTTCGCCGTGGGGTTCGTCCTGCTCCTCTTCGTGCACGAGCTCGGGCACGTCTTCGAGGCGAAGCACCAGGGGCTGCCCGTCTCGGCGCCGCTCTTCATTCCCTTCCTCGGCGCTCTGATCACGCTGAAGCAGCTCCCCGACGACGCCTGGGCCGAGGCGAAGGTCGCGATCGCGGGGCCGATTCTCGGCGGGCTCGGCTCGGCGGCGGTCTGGCTCGCCGGCGAGTCGACCGACTCCGACCTCCTCGTCGCGCTCGGCTTCACCGGCTTCTTCCTCAACCTCTTCAACCTGGCGCCGATCAGCCCGCTGGACGGCGGCCGGATCGTCGCCGCGATCCATCCGACGCTCTGGATCGTCGGGCTCGGAGTGCTCCTTGCGCTGACGATTGCCGCGCCGAACCCGATCCTGATCCTGATCCTGATCCTCGGCGGGCTCGAGTCGTGGAGGCGCTGGAAGACGCGGAACAACCCGGCGGCGGAGGCGTACTACCGGGTCAGCCGGGAGCGGCGGATCATCGTCGGCGTCTCCTACATCGTGCTCGCCGCCCTGCTGACGCTCGGGATGAGCGCGAGCTACATCGAGCGCGACATCTAAACGCGTGGCGCTCGACCGGAGAGTGCTCGAGCGGACGCACGCCGATCTGGCGAACGACGTCGCGATCATCGCGAGCGAGTTCCTCGGCGGCTTCCAGAAGGTGCTCGAAATCGATCGGCCGGCGGTCACGATCTTCGGCTCGGCCCGCACGCCGGAGGGGACGCCGCCCTACGACGGCGCTCGGGTGGCCGGGCGGCTCTTCGCGGAGGCCGGCTTTGCGGTCGTGACCGGCGGCGGCCCCGGCGTGATGGAGGCGGCGAACCGCGGCTGCAAGGAGGGCGGCGGTCTCTCGGTCGGCTTCAACATCGCGCTCCCGCACGAGCAGGGGCTGAACCCTTACTGCGACATCGAGCTGACGTTCAAGCACTTCTACGCCCGGAAGACGATGTTCGTGAAGGCGGCCGAGGGCTTCGTGATCTACCCCGGCGGCTTCGGCACCCTCGACGAGCTCTTCGAGGCGCTGACCCTGATCCAGACCGGCAAGGTGCTCGACTTCCCGGTCGTCCTCGTCGGCTCCGACTACTGGGCCGAGCTGCTCGTCTGGGTACGCGAAGAGGCGCTCGCCGACGGGATGATCTCGCCCGAAGACCTCGACCTGCTCCACGTCACCGACGATCCTGCGGAGGCGGTCAGGCTGATCGTCGAGAGCTACGACGCGCGCACGATCACGCCCGGCTCGCCGGAGGACGGCTCGCCGCACGAGCCCGAGAAGGCCGACGCGCAGTAGCGGTGCGTCGCAGAGTCGAGGTTGTCGCCGTGGCCGCGATCGCGCTCAGCGGTCTCGCGCGGTTCGGCTTGCCTTCTGCACCCGCTAGATCCGCGGGAGCACGAAGTACGGGCCTGGGATCGAGCGGCCGGGGCCGTAGATCTGGGTCGGGCCGACGGCGACATAGGCGCTCGTGAACGAGTCGTTGCGGAGCAGCTTGCCGCGCTCGTAGGTCTTTCTCGTGACGGTGACGTCGAAGCCGGACTGGTTCGAACCGCTGACAGTGCGGACCGAGCCGCTCGGTGCGTACGGGTCGTACGCGTAGGTCGTCTGCGGCGTGCGCCAGTTCAGCTGCGGACCGGTGGAGGAGACGATCCGCCGCTTCGGGTCGGTCCCCCAGAAGCTGAACGTGAGCGTGTCGTTCGTGTAGCTCGTCGTGATCAGGATCCCGGTCTTGAGGTCGTTGCGGAAGGCGAAGTCGGGGCCGCCCCAGGAGACGGCCGCGTCGCGCCCCATCGGGTAGTGCGAGATGTAGAAGCTGTGGTTCTGGCGCGCGAGAATCGGCAGGCCAAGCTCGAAGGCGTTGTTGAAGAGCGTCGTCGCGGTCTGGCAGACGCCGCCCCCGATCGAGGGGACGAGCAGCGAGCCGATGATCATCTGGCCCTCGCGGAAGCCGCGCTCGGCGGTGCGCGGCCCGACCGAGCCGTTGAAGGAGAAGGTCTCTCCGGGCCGGACCAGGGTGCCGTCGATGTACTCCGCCATCAGGTGGATGTTGTGGATCCGATTCGAGGACGACGGGCCCATCTCGGTCGTGAAGGTCGAGATCCGCTGGCGGATCCCCAGCTTCACGGCCTCGCGGGTCGTCAGGTCGGCGCGAGTCTCGCGCAGGGCGAGTTGCGCGATCCGTCGCTCGGAATACGCAGCGGCAGTGACGGAGGCGAGCGCTGCGCTCGGATTGACGTCGAGCCCGGGCCGTGAAGGCGTCAGTCGAACCGTCTCGCCCTCGACCGCGAAGCGGGCGTTCGCAGCGCGCTTGCGCCAGGGATCGAGCGCCGGCTTGACCGCACGCTCGAGCCGCTCGCGGTCGAACGTGACGACGAAGCCGTCGGCGCGCGGCGCGAAGTGGACGAGGCGGGCGAGCTGGGTCGGCTCGAGCGAGCCGATCGTCTTGTCGCGGAAGCTCAGCGAGACGGGCTTCGACGCCAGCGCGCGGGCCGTCTCGGCGGCCTCCTCGGCGTCCTCGGTCGTGCGTTTCGGCCCGACTTGCAGCAGCGGCGCTGCGACGACCCGACGGCCGTCGAGTGTGGCAGTCGCGAGGGCCGCCGTAAGTCGTCGGCCGTCGATGAGCTGTCCGAGCCGCGCCGGCACGACCTCGAAATCGGTGCCGCGAAGCTCGACCCGGGCCGAGCGAGGCGGCGCCAGCGTGGCGCCCAGACGCTCGACGAGCGCATCGATGTGCGGCCGGGCCACGAGAACCGGATCGACCTCGAGCCGAGGAGGGCTTGGATCGGCGAGCTGGCGGATGCGCTTCAGGAAAGAGCTCCGACCGGCGGCGAGCTCTGCGGCCGCTGTGGCCTTCGCGTCGAGCACGAGCGCCTCCGACCCGCGCACGACGTACCTGCGGTTCTCGACCGTCACGGCGAGCGGCCGGTCGAGATCGACCGCGCGAACCTCGACTCCGGGTAGCGGCTTGTCCGAGTAGTCGGCGTCACGCACGAGCACGACCGCGGTGGCCGCGACGGCGACTCCAACCGTCGCCCAGCCGACTCGGAACGCGACGCGCCTCATGCCGGACAAAGTAGCTGCAAGTCGGCCATTACACTCGTGTTCGTGCGCCTCCGCGATCTGCCTTCCGTCGACGAGCTCCTGCGCGACGAGCGGCTCGCGCTCGAGTCGCGGCCGCTCGTCCTCGTCGCCGCGCGTTCGGCTCTCGAGCGCGCGCGCGAGGAGATCCGTGCCGGTGCCGATCCCGGGGATCTGGTCGAGCGGACGCTCGTCGAGCTGGCGGCGGGGCGGGGTCCGCGACTCCAGCGCGTGCTGAACGCGACGGGCGTCCTCCTCCACACGAATCTCGGCCGGGCGCCGCTCGCGGAGGCGGCTCTGGCGCGCGTGCTCGAGGTCGGAAGCGGCTTCTCGAATCTCGAGTACGACCTGACGGCGGGCGCGCGCGGCTCGCGGCAGGATCATCTCGCTCCGCTCCTGCGGCGCCTCACCGGTGCCGAGGCGTCGCTCGTCGTGAACAACAACGCAGCGGCGGTGCTGCTCGCGCTCGCCGCGCTGGCCGAAGGTCGTGAGGTGCTCGTCTCGCGGGGCGAGCTGATCGAGATCGGCGACGGCTTCCGGATCCCGGACGTGCTCGCCCGCTCGGGGGCGCGGCTGCGGGAGGTAGGGACGACGAACCGGACCCGCGTCGAGGACTATTCGGCGGCCGTCGGCCCCGAGACGGCCCTGATCCTGCGGGTCCATCAGTCGAACTTTCGCCAGGTCGGGTTCACCGAGAGCCCGCGGCTTGCGGCGCTCGCGCAGGTCGCCCGGCGGGCGGGGCTGCCGCTGGTCGACGACCTCGGCTCCGGCGCGCTCGTCGCGCTCGAGGGTGAGCCGACGCCAGCATCGAGCCTCGCCGACGGAGCCGACCTCGTCTGCTTCTCCGGCGACAAGCTGCTCGGCGGACCGCAGGCGGGGATCGTGGTGGGGAACGCCGAGCTCGTCGAGACGCTGCGGCGACACCCGCTCCAGCGCGCGCTCCGCGCCGACAAGCTGTCGCTCGCCGCTCTCGAAGGGACGCTCGGGCTCTACCTCGACCGGCCGGAGGAGATCCCGGTGCTGCGCATGCTGCGCGAGCCGGCCGAGAACGTCCGCGCTCGCGCCGAGCGACTTGCGGAGGCCGTCGGCGGCTCGGTCGAGCACACGGTCGCCCGAGTCGGCGGCGGCGCGCTCCCGCTTGCCGAGCTCCCGAGCTACGCCTGCGCGGTCGAGGAGGAGCTGGCGGCGGGGTTGCGCTCCCACGACCCGCCGGTGATCGCGCTCGTCCGCGACGGCCGGACGCTCCTCGATTGCCGCACGCTCACGGACGCCGACGCAGCGGAGGTCGCGGAGGCGGTTCTTGCGTGCCGCTCACGGTAGGCACAGCCGGGCACGTCGACCACGGCAAGACGTGGCTCGTTCGGGCACTCACCGGTAAGGACACGGACCGGTTGCCCGAGGAACAGGCCCGCGGGATCTCGATCGACCTCGGCTACGCACCGCTCGAGCTGGCGGACGGGCGGCGGCTCTCGCTCGTCGACGTTCCCGGCCACGAGCGCTTCGTCCGGAACATGGTCGCCGGCGCGACCGGAATCGACCTCTTCCTGCTCGTCGTCGACGCCGCCGAGGGCGCGCGGGCGCAGACGCACGAGCACCTCGCCATTCTCTCGCTGCTCGGGATCGAGCGCGGGATCGTCGCGGTGACCAAGGCGGACTCGGTCGACTCAGAGACGCTCGAGCTGGCGCTCGAAGAGGCGCGCGAGCTCGTCCCGGGCGTCGACGTCGTCGCGGTCAGCGCGAAGACCGGCGCCGGGCTCGAGGAGCTGCGGGCGGCGCTCGGACGCGCGAGCGACGTGGTGTCGCAGCAAGGCAAGCTCGAGCTTCCGGCCCGCCTCTACGTCGACCGCGTCTTCACGCTCGCCGGGATCGGAACCGTCGTCACAGGGACGCTCTGGTCGGGATCGATCGCGGCCGGCGACGTCCTGCGCGTCGAGCCGCGCGGGCTCGAGGTGCGGGTTCGGAGCGTCCAGGTGCACGACGAAGCCGTCGCGCGCGCCGACGCGGGCCAGCGGGTCGCGCTCTCGTTGCCGGGGATAGAGCGGCGGCGACTGCGTCGTGGCGACGTGCTGATCGCGCCGGGCACGTACGCCACGAGCTACCGACTCGACGTGGTGCTCGAGGAGCTCGAGCCGATCGCCGACGGCGCGCGTCTGCTCGTTTGCCACGGGACGTCCACGATTCTCGGCCGGGTCGTTCGTGCCGGCGATCGGTTCGCCCAGCTGCGGCTCGCGGCGCCGGTCGTCGCCGCACGCGGAGACCGGTTCGTCCTGCGCGAGGCGACGACCGTCGGCGGCGGTCGGATCCTCGATCCGACGCCGCCACGACATGCAGACCTCGCCCGCTTCGAGCGTTCCGAGCGCGGCGAGGAGACGGTGCACGCGCCGGTGCTGCGCGACGGCGAGTGGCGGTACTCCGACGCGTGGCTCGCGGAGCTCGAGATGACGCTGACCGCGGAGATCGAGACCGCCGATCCGCTCGACCCGGGCGTCGACGCGCCGACCGAGCCGTGGGCGAAGGACGTGCTGCCGCGGCTTCCGTTCGAGCGCCGCGGCTCGCGGCTCTACCTCCCGGGCGACCGCCCGAGCCTCGGCGCGCGCGAGGCGGAGGCGGCCGCGATCGAGGCGCAGCTCGCAGAGGCCGAGCCGGGAGCAGTCCGCCTCGACGACCGTGAGCTCGCCCGCTTCCTCGAGTCGGCCGGCCGGCTCGTCCGGCTCGGCGACGGCTACGCGATCTCGGCCGGCGCGTACGAGCGCGCTCGCGCGCTCGTCGTCGAGGAGTGCACCGCCGCCGGCCGGATCGCGCTCGCCCGCTTCCGCGACCTCGCCGGCTGTGGGCGTCGCGACGCCCAGCTCCTGCTCGAGCGCCTCGACGCAGACGGGGTCACGCGCCGGGTCGGCGACGAGCGGGTGCTCCGCCGTCGCGGCTGATCGCCGCGCCATCGATTCGCTGCAACACTGCTCGCGTGCGCGCTCTCGCCGTCATCGTCGTGCTCGCCGCGGCTCTCGGCGTGGGAGCCCGGTTCGCGCCCGATCACACGACCGGATTCCCGCGCGGCACCGCGACGATCACGACCGGCGGCACCCAACTCGTCCTCCAGGTCGAGCGCGCCCGCACGCCCGCTCAGCGCGCGCAGGGACTGATGGGCCGCCGCACGCTCGCCCCTCGCGCGGGCATGACCTTCGAGTACGAAAGCCCAGCGACCGGCGCGTTCTGGATGAAGAACACGCTGATCCCGCTCGACATCGCCTTCTACGACGGCCGCGGCCGCATCCTCCGGATCCTGACGATGCAGCCCTGCCGCGTCGCCGCCTGCCCGGTCTACGACCCGAAGGTCGCCTACCGGGGAGCGCTCGAGGTGAACGCAGGCTCGTTCCGCCGCTGGGGCGTCGGCCGCGGCGACCGGATCGTCGTCCGCGGCGGCTAGGTCTCCCGCGCCCCCGGCGGGGGCTCGACGATCACGTCCGGCTCCGGGTCGCGGTCCGCGACAGTGCGCATCGCGCCCGAGAGCATCATCCTCGTCCAGCGCTCGCTGAAGCCCGCGAGGAACGCGACGACGACGAAGAACGGCAGAGTCAACGTGTCCTGCTCGATGGGGACGAACGGCGTCTGGAAGAGGAAGTAGACGACGATCCCGGAGACGGAGCCGATCAGCGGCCGGTAGGACCCCACCAGAGTCACGTCCCAGCGCGAGAGCTCGTGGTCGATCGCGAAGCTGCCGCGCCCGCTCATCCGCATCAGCACGCTGATCACCGCGCCGATTCCCCCTGCCGCCGCCGACGCGTAGAACTCGCGGGTGCCGGTCGATTCGAGGTCGAGCGGCCCGAAGAGCGCAAGGACGCCGGCGGTGGCGACGGAGAGCGCCGCCAGGACGACGACCCCGAGCCCGAGCATCCCCTCGACGTACTGCATCTTCGCCCGCTTCTCGCCGGCCCGGAAGGTGTATTCCTCGATCCGCCGCAGCTCGGCCCGCTCGCTGGCGGCGAACCGCGTCACCACGTCCTTGGCGGGCGCGGCGTGCCGATGCCGCTCGATGAAACCGAGGAGGTGCGACTCGACGAGCAGGAGCCACTGCATCACGACCGCACGAGGGACGCCGTCGAGCCCGCTCGCCGCCTTGATCGCGAGGATGTCGCAGTCGTGGAGGAGATCGGCGATCTCGTGCGTGCCGCCGGTGACCCAGTCCGACACCCGATGCAGCCGGTACTCGAGCTTCCGGCGCCGAATCAGGCGCCCGCGCCGGAACTGCTCGCGGCGCGTCAGCGCAACACCCGAGGGCGCTTCGCGGCACCAGTACGCGTCGACGATCTCGCCGGTCGACGCCTCGAACGCCTCGAGCAGGCTGCGGAACCTCCGCTCGACCGTCGCCGCGGCCTCGGCATCCACGGCCGCGTCGAACTCGTGATGCGCGCGCACGAGCTCGGAGAAGGAGACTCGGCCCTTGCCGTTCGCTCCCCCGTTTGTCGTTGCTCCGTGCGCGGCTTCCGTGGACATCACGTTCCCCCGTGACTCAAGTGACTCGTGCCGCAGCTCGGTTGTCAGATCAGAGTAGAGCCGCCCAGCCCGTCTGGCAAGGTCACGGTCAGGCCGAGCACGTCCGGGCGGTGATAGTGACCGGCCGGATCGAAGCGCTGCCGCTCCTCGGCGAGGCGGGCCGGATCGAGCTCCGCGTAGAGGATTCCCTCCTCGTCGTAGAGCGGGCCGGCCAGATACGCGCCGTCGGGACCGAGGATCGCGCTGCCGCCCCGGCCGAGGACGTCGCGCCCCTCGAGCTCGTCACGGAGCGGAAAGTCGGCCGGATACGACTCGGCCCGCTGGAAGTGGCACGGCGCGATCACGAATGCCCTCGACTCCCGGGCGATGTGGACGAGCGTCGCCTGCCAGGCATCGCCGTCGTCGGCCGTCGAGGCGATGTAGAGCTCGACGCCCGACTCGTAGAGCGCGAAGCGAGCGAGCGGCATGTAGTTCTCCCAGCAGATCAGGCCGCCGATCCGTCCGATCGGCGTCTCGAGCGCGCGCAGCCCTCGCCCGTCGCCCTGACCCCAGATCAGGCGCTCGTGATTCGTCGGCACGAGCTTCCTGTGGTGCAGCGCGAGCTCGCCCGCGGGCGAGTGGTAGAGGAGGGAGTTGTAGATCGTGCCCGGACGAGCGGGATCCACCTCGTTGACCCCGGTCACGAGCCAGATGCCGTGCTCACGAGCGATCGCGCCCAGCCTGTCGGCATCGGGGCCCGGCACCTCGAGCGATTCGCGGTGAAGGAGCCCGAAGGCCGCCTTCGCGCGTGGATCCGCCCAGCCGGCGAGCGCCTTCGCCCACGCCGAGGTCGGATAGGCGGGAACGAAGGTCTCCGGGAAGACGACGAGGCCTGCGCCCGCCGCGGCAGCCTCGGCCGTACGTTCCGCGAGCCGGTCGAGGGTCGCAGCTCGATCGAGGATCACCGGCTCGACCTGGCAACACGCGACGGTCAGCGGCTCGCGCATGTCGGTCAGGCCCAGGGCAGAGGTGTGTAGCCGCTCGTTCGCGGCGCCGAGACGATCAACAGGGTGACCTCGCCGTCGCTCTTGTTCGCGACGGTTCGCGTCGGCTCGGGGTCGAGCCGCGCGAAGGTCCCTGCGCGCGCCGGGTGATCCTCGCCGTCGATCACGAACGTGGCGTCGCCGGAGAGGACGATGAAGACCTCCTCCTGATCGCTCGCGACCTCGTCGTGCTCGGGAATCGACTCGCCGGGCGGGAGCTCGACCACGTTCATCCCGAACGACGTCAGCCCGAGGCTCTTGCGTGCGAGCGCCCATTTCGGGAACGGGCGCTCGAAGTCGTCGAGGTGCAGGATCGTGAACAAGGCCATTTGCTTTCACGATCCTCGCAGACTCCGCGGGCCGGTGGAAGGTTTTCGTAAAGCCTCTGTGCAGGCGGTTTTCCGACAACCGGGGCAAGGCCATAACTAGCTGCTCTGTTCGATGCAGGGAAAACAGGAGGATTGGAATGCACGCTGGAACGCGCAAGACCCGATCGCACGGACGGGGGGCGCTCGTCGCGCTCCTCGCAGTCACGTTGACGGGCCTCGTCGTGGCCGCCACGGCGCTGGCGGCGGCTCCCCGCTCGACCTCGCCGCCGACGATCGACGGCGTCTACCGTCAGGGCTCGACGCTGACCACGAGCAACGGCCTCTGGGCGAACGACCCGACGTCGTTCAGCTATCGCTGGCAGCGATGCGACTCGAACGGCGCCAATTGCGTCCTGATTTCGGGCGAGACCGGTAGGCGCTACCGGCTCGTCCAGGCGGACGTCGGCCGGACGATCGTGTCGCTGGTCACGGCGCAGAACGCCGACGGGAACGGGACGGCCAACTCCCGGCCGACGCCGGTGATCGCCGACAACACGACGCCTCAGAACACGAAGGAGCCCTCGATCTCAGGCACCGCGACGGTCGGTGAGACGCTGACCGCCGACGCCGGCAACTGGACCGGCGCGCCGAACTTCCAGTACAGCTGGCTCCAGTGCGACGCGGCCGGCTCCGGCATGCACGGACTACGGGCGCTCGCGGCCGCACGTACGGCGTTCGTTCGGCCGACCAGGGCCGCACGCTTCGCGTCCAGGTGCGGGCGACGAACCCGCGCGGCTCGTCGACCGCGATCTCGAATCCGACCGCCGTCGTGCGCGCCGGTGGCGGCGGCGGCGGGGGTGGCGGCACCGCCGTCCCGATCTCGAGCGTCTCGCTTCCGGATCGGCTCGTGATGAGCAACTTCTCGGCAACCCCGTTCCGGAACCGCACCGATCCGGTGGTGCTGCGGATTCGGGTCAACGACACGCGTGGGCGGCTCGTCCAGGGTGCGCTCGTCTACGCGACCGCGGTTCCGTTCGGTCGGGTCACGACCGCGCCCGAGACGACCACCGACTCGCGGGGGATCGCCACGATCAGCGTTCGCGCCACGCAGCGGCTCGAGCTGAAGGCCGGCACCGCGGTGCAGTTCTTCCTGCGCACCCGGAAGCCCGGCGAGGACATCCTCGCGGGCGTCTCGAGCCGCCGGCTCGTCCAGGTCGCGATCATCCCCGGCTGATCGCAGCGCACGTGGGGCGCCCCGCTCTGGGCGCCCCACGTGCCGACATAGAGAAGGAGCGCGAGCGCCGCCCGCGTTCAGCGCGCCACGTCGACGACAGCTACCTCGGTCTCGGCGATCTCGTCGTCCGGATAGAGGAACCCGTAGGCGGCCGCTCCAAGCGCGCCGCCGGCAAACGGGCCGACGAAGTAGATCCAGAGGTCGCTCCACTCGCCTCCGACGAGCGCGGGGCCGAACGAGCGCGCTGGGTTGACGGAGGCGCCGCTGATCGGAATCGCCGCCAGGTGGACCGCGACGAGCGCGAGCGGGATCGCCAGGAGGGCCGTGCCCTGGACGCGCTCGCTCTTGGACGAGTGGAGGATCACGGCGACGAAGATCGCGGTCAAGAGCACCTCGAGCCAGAGCGCATCCCAGGCCGAAGCGCCGACCCCCACCGACGTGACCGTGCCGGCGACGTCGTCGCGGCTGAACGCCGCGAGCACGGCGAGCGAGGCGAGGACGCCACCCGCGAACTGGGCGACCCAGTACGCGACGAGATCGCGGGACTCGAGTCGGCCAGAGAGGAACATCGAGAGCGAGACGGCGGGGTTGTAATGGCCGCCGGAGATCTCCGCGAAGGCGTAGAGACCGGCGAGGAGCGAGAGGCCGAAGCCGAACGCGACCGCCACGAGGATCGGCTCCTGCAGCGTCCCGGCCGAGAGAATGGCGAGCGAGCCTCCGAAGACGAGCGTGAAGGTGCCGAGGAGCTCGGCCACATACCTGCGGTTGTCGATCATCGAACCTCCTGAGCGATGTGGGACGGGGCGGTGCGAGTCTCGCACCTCGACGCTGCCGGCGTTGCGATCGATCCATCACGCGAGACCGAGCCGGCGCGGCTCGTCAGCGCGCCGCCGGTGGGCTGAGCTCGCCGCTCTCGGCGACGCGCATCCCCCTCGCGCCGAAGTCGCTCTTCGAGAGCCCGCGAATCGCGGCGATCCCCGCACCGTTCGGATCCAGCTCGGGCGTGCCGTCGCCGACGAGCCGGACGGGGACGAGCCGCCCGCCGCCCCAGCTCCCGTCCTCGCGGAGCGAGACCTGGAGGATCCCGCTGACGCCCGACGCGCCGGTCAGCGCGAAGTTCCGGTAGGCCGAGAAGTTGCCGAGGCTGTAGGCGACGAGCCGGCCGCGATACCACTCGAGCCCCCGGAGGACGTGCGGCCCGTGCCCGAGCACGAGGTCGGCGCCGGCGTCGACCACGGCGTGGGCGAACGCGCGGGTGTCGCCGCGGTTCTCGCCGAGATGGAGCTCGGCTCCGATCGGGACATGCGTCGCCGCGTTCCCCTCCGCGCCCGCGTGCATCGTCACGACGACGAGATCTGCGGCCGCGGCGGCTCGGCTCACCAGCCGTCGCGCGTCGTCGAGGTCGCGGAGATCCTGCGCCCACGGATACGGCGCGAAGCCGACGACGGCGATTCGCGTTCCGCGCACCTGCTGGTACGCGATCTCGCCGGGACGGCCGGTCGAGCGGAGGCTGGCCGCGTCGAGCGCGGCCACCGTCTCTGCCTGACCCGTGGAGCCGAAGTCGAACGAATGGTTGTTGGCGAGGTTGAGCATCGTGAAGCCCGCCGCCCTCAGGTTCCTCGCGTACTCAGGCGGCGCGCGGAAGCTGTAGCAGCTCGTGCTTGCGCGACCGCACTTGGTCGAGCCAGTGTCTGTAAGCGCGGTCTCCAGATTTCCGAGGACCAGGTCGCCGCGAAGCTCGGGCGCGACGCCCGCGAAGAGGGAGCGT
Organism: uncultured Gaiellaceae bacterium; assembly: GCA_963761905.1. Taxonomy (GTDB): domain Bacteria; phylum Actinomycetota; class Thermoleophilia; order Gaiellales; family Gaiellaceae; genus Gaiellasilicea. Next base: position 108,663 of record CAVXIQ010000001.1, read on the forward strand.
CCATCATCCGGCGGCAGCTCGGGCGTGGCCCCGAGCGCGACGTCTCCAGTCGCCGAGATCGTGATCTCCGGCGCCGGAGTGAGGACGGACGTTCTCCGCTCGTCGACGACCGCATTCGGGGCGGCGGCGGCGACGTGGCCCTTTGGGCTCGGGCTAGGTCTCGCAAGCGCGCTCGCGAGTGAGAGGACGAGCACCGCGAGAAATGCCACGAGGAAGACCGCGGCGACAACGCGTGCACTGAGCCGCGGTGTTCGCGCGACAGCGTGTGGGCCGGAGGCCATTGGCTGTCGTACGACAGCGTCCTGGCCGTTCCTCCGCGGCGGAAGCCGCTACCGCTAGCGTGGCCGGCGGAGCGGCACGGGCCCGGTGGCCCAACCGGTCTTCAAAACCGGTCCGGTCGTGCAACCCACGGCTTGGTGGGTTCGACTCCCACGCCGCTCCGTTCCTAGCTCTGCTCCCCGCGTACGTGGACAGCGACCTCGTACTCGCAGGCGCTCGCGACGGCGCTGTCGATCGAGCGGGCCGCTTCGCTGCGCAGTCGGCTCGCGGTGATCCGGCTCGCCTCGAGTCCGCGTCTCGTCGTCCACAGCGTCAGCGCCGTCGCCTTCTCTTCTTCCCCGCTGACGATGAAGAACCCCTCGCTGAACCCGTCGAGGTGTCCGATCTCCTCGAGCGCGGTGCGGAAGCTCGCGACGGCGTCGTCCATGCGCCCGTCGGGGATCTCGTAGGTGCTGACTCGCGCGTACATCATGCCCCCTTCGTTTTCGAGGAGCGTAAGCGCTCGGAGTGGGGCGGTGCGGGCGGCTCCTTTCGGGCCGCCCGCACCGTGTTCGCGCTAGCCGCAGCCGGGAAGGCGGAAGTTCGCGATCCTCGTCTGCCAGCCGGCCGGGGAGCTCGCCTGCCCCGCGGCCGTGTAGTACTCGTTCACGTACCAGAAGGTGCAGTCGTCGACGGGGTCGACGTTGAGCGACGTGTAGTCGCCCCAGCGGGAGTTCGTCGTCGTCTGGATCCCGCTCCCGTTGACGATCGTCCCTTCGGCGACCGTCATCTGGCCCGCCGGGTCACTCGCGAGCCGGCCGGTGTAGCGGATCCCCGGGAAGACGTTCGTCCCGTTGACGACGCTGTAGCCGATCGCGATCGACCCGTTCTTGTCCATCGCCGCCGAGCCCATCCAGCGGTGGACGCCGTCGGACGGGGCGTAGGTGCCCTGCTGGTGGATCGAGTAGACGCCGTCGACGCGGCGCAGCTCGTACCAGCGGACGCCGGCGATGCCGGGCCGCGCCTCGACCGACTGATTGGTCACGAGCGTCTCGTACGTGTTGAAGTTCCGATAGGCGAGCCGGTGGGTCGGACGCTGCCGGTACGAGAGGATGTCGATGTACTGCGCCGGAACCGCTCCGGGCTGCGGGAGGCAGTCGCGAGCCGTGGGCGCGCACGGGAAGATCGAGTCGAACGGCGCCGTCGCGAGCTCGATCGGCCCGGTGAGAGACGCCTTCGGGTTCTCCGACCACTTGACCTCGAGGTCGTAGACGTTGACCGCGTCCACGATCGGGCCGTCGGCGTAACCGCCCCCGTCGTCCTGGGTACCGACGATCGGTTGCGGATCGTGCTCCTGCGGCTTCTTGTTGCCATCGACGTCAGCCGGCAGAAGGCCGTCGCCGATGTCCTCGAGGTTCACGTCCGGGTCTTCCGAGTCGAGGAAGAACTGGATCGCTCGGGCATCCGCCCTTCCCTGCGCCATCCGCTTCGATTCGAGCGCGTAGACGCTGATCCCATAGCCGTCGACCGAGCCGAAGTCGCGGGTCGTCATCCCGTAGAAATGCGACCAGATGCCGTACTTCGGATAGTCCGGGAAGTAGTAGCCGCCGTCCACGTCCGGCTGCGTGATGAACGCGTAGCGGTAGTACGAGCCCGTCGGATCGCCGCTCGTCGAGATCGCGACGCAGTTGTAGAAGGGCAGTGTCGGATCGTCGAGCCCGCGTGTGGTGAACTGGCTCAGGAGCCAGCGGTCGGCGAGCTGGTCGTAGAGCACGATCGGATCCCCTGAGGGATCGGTGCAGTCCTCGATCGGGAAGCCGCCCCACAGCGCGCCGGTGTCGATCGGGCCGATCAGCTTGTTCCCGGCCTTGTCCCAGACGCCGAACACGAGATTGACCATCTCGACGTAGTGGTTCGGGCCGACGTCCCCGACGGGATCGGGAGGATTGACCCGGAAGCCGAAGATATTGAAGTTGTCCGTGTTGCTCAGGCCTTCGAAGTTGACGAGCGGCCCCAAGGCCGGCATCGCCGCGTACCCCGAGGTCTGGAGTCCTGCGTCCCCCGCGTAGCCGGCGTCGACGTCGGCCACGGGAGCGTTCACGCTCCGGGTATTGCCGGCCGGTGCCTCGTAGACGCGAGTCGTCGGCCGGAGGATCGCCACCGGCGGCGAGACGTCGAATGCCGCCGAGGTCGTGACCTTCGGCTTGGGTGCGGCGGTTCCGCCCGGCGCTGCGGCAAGCGCTCCGGCGAGAACGACACCGAGGACGACGAGCAGGCGCGCTCGCCGTGTGTGTCGCTGATCCATGTGCCCTCCTTCTGACGGCGCGAGACGGCTTCGCCTCGTCGCTACGGGCTCCCCCTGCATGCGGCCCGTGTACCGCGAACCTAAACCGTGGGAGGCCGCGGAGCAATAGCCACGCGAAGAGCGGAGCTACTCTCGGCTGTTGTGCTCGTCGAGACGCTTGCCGCTGCGCTGATCTGCCTCGACCCGGGTCATGGCACCGCGCCCGAGATCGGTCGTCAGCTCGAGCCGATCGGACCGGGCTCGCGCGAGCTCAAGGTCAAGGACGGCGGTGGTGCCGCCGGCGAGGCGCCGGTGGCGCTCGCGATCGCGCGGCAGACGCGGACGCTCCTGCTGGCACGCGGCTTTCGGGTCGCTCTGACCCGCGAGCGCGACGGCTACCGCGGCGGCAACCGCGAGCGGGCGCGGTTCTGCAACGCCCGCGGGGCGGCGCTGATGATCCGGATCCACGCCGACGGCTCCACCGACCCGGCGCGGCACGGCGCCGCCACGCTCGTGCCGGCGCTGCGCCGCGGCTGGACCGACGACGTCCATGGGCGGAGCGCCCGGGCGGGGCGGCTCGTCCAGCGGGAGCTCGTGCGCGCCACGAGAGCCCGAGATCTCGGCCTCGTCGAGCGCTCCGACCTGACGGGGTTCAACTGGGCGGACGTGCCGGTCGTGCTCGTCGAGACGGGCTTCCTGACGAACCCGGCGGAAGGCGCCCGTCTTCGCTCGGCGGCCTATCGGCAGCGGGTCGCGCGAGGGCTCGCGGCGGGCGCGGCCGCGTTCGTCAGCGCGGCCTGATCCGGTAGACGACGCCACGGCCCCAGTCGCCGACGAGCAGCGCGCCGCCACCCGGCTCGACAGCGAGCCCGAGCGGGTGCTCGAACCCGTCTGCGAACGTCGACCAGCGCCCCGTGCGGACGTCGACGCGGACGAGCTTCCTGCCCCAGCGCTCGCTCAGGTACTGGCCCCACTCGGCGACGAACAGGCGGCCGCGCCAGAACGCGAGGCTGTCCGCGGAGGAGTGCGGCTCCAGCAACGCGACCGGCGGCGTGACCCCTCGGCACGTCCCGCGCAGCTCGCGCTCCCGCCAGCTCGACCAGCAGCCGGGCCAGCCATAGTCCGCGCCCTGCCGGATCAGCACGATCGTCTCGGCCGGCTCGGTCTCGCCGAGGTCGTCGCGCGCGTTGTCGGAGACGTAGAGCCGGTCGCTGCCCGGCTCGAACGCGAGCCCGAACGGATTGCGGAGACCGCGCGCGACGACCCGAAGGTCGCTGCCGTCCTGCTTCGCCGAGAGGATCGCGGCGCTGCGCCGATCCTTCTCGACGCACGCGTTGCAGGTGGCGCCGCTTCCCAGGTAGAGCCGCCCGTCGGGCCCGACCGCCACCGTGTCCTGCTGATGGCGGCCGAAGGGGAGCCCGGAGAGGATCGTCCGCCGGGAGACGACGCTCTTGCCGCGTACGACGAGCCTGTGGAGCGACCCCTGCGCGGAGACGAACAGCGTCGAGCCGCTCCACGCGAGCCCGAGCGGCGTCCGGAAGCCACGAGCGAGCACCCGCGGGCGCGCCGAGCCACGGCCGACGGCAACGAGCTCGCCCTTCTCCTGGGTCGCGTAGAGCAGCCCATCCGGCCCGAACGCGAGCGCGGTGGGGCGCCGAAGACCGGTCGCGTAGAGCTCGGCCACGTAGCCGGGGGCCAGCTCGAGCGCGGAGGCCGGAGCCGGTGAGCGCTGCGGCGCGGCGGAGGACGGCGTGCCCACGAGCGCGACCGCCGCCAGCGCGAGCAGCCCGAGGGTCGACCTCCGAGTTAGAGCTCCCAGGGGTCCTGTGTGTCGGCGTCCGGTGTCTCGGGATCAGGCTCGTCCGCGCGCTGCTTGCGCCGGAAGAGACCGAAGCGCCGCTTCTGCTGGGGCTCCGGCTCGTCCTCGGGCGCCTGCGGGATCGCCGGGTGGGTCCCGGTGTCGTCCTCGGCTTCGGCCAGCACCGACTCCGCGGTGTCGGGATCGTCGGGCGCCGTCTCCGGCTCGACCGCGGCCTCGTCGGTCATGGCCTCGACGGTCTCGGGTTCGACCGCCACGGCCTCGTCGGCGCGGCACGGGCTCGTCGGGCGCGGGATCGTCAGGCGCAGCATCGACGGTCTCGGGCGCGGGAGTCGCGACCTCCGCCGCGGGCTGCGTCGACGCGGGCTGCCTGGACTCGGGCTGGGGCGGCAGCGTCGTCACGACGGTGTGCGACTCGGAGTCGTCGGGCGCCTCGACAACGGTCGCCTCGACGACGGGCATGCTCCACGGTCCGGTGTTGTCGTCGGCCGGATCTGCGGCCGGCGTGGCCACTGCGTCGAGGTGCCAGCGGGCGCGCCGGGCCGCCGTCGCCCATTCCGCGACGACGACGAGAGCCCAGGCCCCGGCCATCACGACGGCGATCGCCGTGGTCGAGAGGTCGGCCAGCCCGGCGAAGAGCGCGACGAGGACGAGGAAGAGCGCCTCGAGGACGAGGCGCGGAACCGCGACCGGGCGGGTCAGCGGCGCCGGAACGGACGAAACCCAGTCCGGCGCGGGCGCCGCGCCGTTCGCGTTCGGCCCGTCTGCCGGCCACTCCTCGCTCTCGTAGAGCGCAGGCGCCGGCTCGAAGTCGCGCCGCTGCCGTTGCGAGCGGAGCGCCTGGAGCTCCGCACGCAGCTCGTCCGCGACTGACTCGAGCTCGTGAACACGGTCAGCGAAGGTCGCGAACGCCTCCTCGACGCGCGCCGCGTCGAGTGGGGTGGCGTCCTCGGAGCGGGGGAGCGCTTCGGTTCGCGGGAGCTCGCTCATCCGTTGAAGTATGCCCCCGCCGGGCGGAGGTCAGGGCTTGCGCGACGACTCGAGCGGCGGCGTCTCCCGGCCGGCGTGCTCGCGCATTCCCGCAACGACCTCACGCAGGGTGTCGACGGCGTTCCGGGTCGGTGTCCAGCCGAGCTCCGCGCGAGCTCGGGCGGTGTCGAGCACCGGCGCGCCGAGCGCGAGGTCGATCCAGTCGGGAGAGGTCGGCTGCAGGCGTGCGAGCCAGGTCGCCCGCGCAGCGCCGCGGAGCGCGCTCGCCGGCAGCCGCAGCGTCCGGGTGTCGAGGGCGTCCGCGATTGCGGCCGGGTCGAGCACCGGTTCCCCCGCGATGTTGAAGGCGCCGCGAGCGTCCGAGAGCACCGCCCTGCGATAGGCGTCGCCGACGTCGTCGGCGTGCGCGAGCTGCAGGGTCAGGCCCGGCACGTCCGGCACGAACGGGATCCATTTCGGCCGGAGGATGGCGGTAGGAAGGAGGGGGCCTGCGAAGAGGCGGCGCTGGCCGCTCGCGGCCTCGCGCTTCGTCGTGATCGCCGGGCGCAGCCGAACGACCCGCAGCGCCCGGTGCTCGACCTCGAGCGCGTCGAGCCGGCGTTCGACCTCGGCCTTCTGGCGCGAGTACCAGCTCGCCGGGATCCCCTCGGTCGGCCAGCTCTCGTCGACCGGATGGGCGTCGACGCGGGCCGAGTAGGCGCCCACCGAGGAGGCGACGACGAGCGCCGGCACGCCGGCGGCCACGACCGCCGCGAAGGTGCGGCTCGAGCCGTCCACGTTCGTCCGGCGAAGGGTCGCCTCGTCGTGCGACGGCTGGATCAGCCAGGCGAGGTGGACGACGGCATCGGCGCCTTCCAGGAGCGGGGCAAGATCGTCGCGGGCGACATCGGCGACCACGAACTCGGCTTTTGCGAACCGGGCAGCCGGAAGCCGGCGTGCGATCCCGAGGATCGAGCTGACGGCATCGTCCGCTCCGAGCGAGTCGAGGACGCTCGTGCCGACGTTGCCGGTCGCGCCCGTGACGACGACCCGCATCGCTACGGCTCGTTCGGGCCGTCCATCTCGCCGAGCGCCTCCTGCGCCTTGGCATGGATGGCCGCGCGTCGTTCCTCGAGCGACGGGCGAGCGGATCCGGCGTCCTCGCCGACCTCGTCGACCGGCGTCCCCTCGGCGGCGTCGAACTCGTCGCGGTCGTCGCCGGCGCCGCGCGACTCCGCGAGCTTGCGCCGGAGCTCCGCCGCCGGATCGTCCGTCGAGCTCGACCCGCTTTCGGCCGGGGGCGCCTCGTGCGCCTGCTGCCTGCGGAGACGCCGCACGAGCGCGGCGATCCCGAGAGCGGCCAGGATCCAGGTCAGGCGCCGTCTCATCGACCGGATGCTACTGTGCTTGCCGCTTCCTGCCTCGCCTCGTACGCGCTTGTTCCCGCTCGTGCCTGCCGGTGAGGCCGCCTAAGACCGAAGGAAGCCAGAAGCCCGAAGGAAGGAGCACAGGGAACGTGATCGACTACGAGATTCTGCTCATGCTGGACCCCGAGCTGCCCGGAGAGCGGCAGGAGGAGATCGTCAAGCGCACGCGCGACCTCGTCGAGAAGGGCGGGGGCACGTGGGCGGGCCAGGACGCGTGGGGCCGGCGCAAGCTCGCCTACGAGATCGACAAGAAGAGCGACGGTGTCTACCACCTGCTGTCCTTCAGCTCCGAGCCCGAGACGCTCGACGAGATCTCGCGCGTGCTCAAGATCGACGACTCGGTGATGCGTCACCTCGCGACCCGTCGCTACAAGCCAGGTTCGACTCAGCCGGTAGCCGTGGGCGGCCCGGCGCGCGAGGATGCGGCGGCACCCATCGACAGCTCGCTGGAGGAGGAGTAATGGCCCAGAACATCAACAGCGTCGTCCTCGTCGGCAACCTGACGCGGGACCCGGAGCTCCGGCACACACCGTCCGGAACCGCCGTCACCACGTTGCGGATCGCGGTCAACGACCGCGTAAAGAGGGCGAGGAGTGGCAGGACGCTGCCTACTACTTCGACGTCACCGTCTGGGGCCGAACTGCGGAGAACTGCGCTCAGTACCTCGCGAAGGGTCGTCCGGTCGGCGTCCAGGGGAAGCTCACCTGGCGCGAGTGGGACGCCCAGGACGGCTCGAAGCGCCAGTCGGTCGAGGTCGTCGCCGACAACATCCAGTTCCTCGGCGGCCGTGACGGCGGCGGCGAGGGCGGCGGCGGCGGCGGCCAGTTCGTGCCGCAGGGCGCGTCCCAGCCCGCTTCCGACTTCCCCTCGGCCGCGGCCGACGACGACATTCCGTTCTAGGAGGCACCGATGGCACAGCCGAAACCCCAGGATCGGACGCGCAGCAAGCGTCCAGGCTCGTCCACGGCCCCCGGCCGCAGGAAGAGCTGCCTCTTCTGCAAGGACAAGGTCGAAGAGGTCGACTACAAGAACGTGAACCAGCTCCGACGCTACATCTCGGAGAAGGGCAAGATCAGGAACCGCCGGATCAGCGGCGCCTGCCGCCGGCACCAGCGGCAGGTCGCGGTCGCGGTCAAGCGCGCGCGCGAGATGGCGCTCCTGCCCTACGTGGAGGCCAAGTAGCGATGGAGGTGATCCTCCTCAAGGACGTCGAGAAGGTCGGGCTCCGCGGCGAGGTCGTGAACGTCGCCCGCGGCTACGCCCGCAACTTCCTGCTTCCTCGTAAGCTGGCCGAGCTGGCGAGCGTCGCCCGCGTCGCCGAGCTGAAGAAGCTCGACGAGCAGCGGGCACGTCACGAGGCGCGAAGCGTCGACCAGGCGCAGGAGATCGCGGGCGTCCTCTCGAAGACGGTGCTCCGCTTCGACGTCAAGTCGGGCCCCACCGGCGCGCTCTTCGGCTCGGTGACGACGACCGATATCGCCGACGAGCTCTGGCGCACGCGCAAGGTTCGCGTCGACCGGAAGAAGATCGAGACCGACGCGCTGAAGCGGATCGGGCGCTACGCGATCCCGATCCAGGTGTTCGAGGGTGTCACCGTCGAGGTCAAGACCCTCGTCGTGCCCGAAGGCGGCGAGCTGCCGCCCGACGAGGAGCTCGCCGCGATGGAGGCCGCCGAGGCGGCGCGGATCGCGGAGGAGCAGGCTGCGGCCCAGGCCGCCTCCGGTCAGGCGGAAAGCGCCACCGCCGCGGCCGAGGTCGAGTATCTCGACGACTCCGAGTCGAAGCAGACACCGGCTGAGGCCGCCGAGGCGGCTGAGTTCGAGCTTCCCGAAGCAGCGCTCGAGCCTGCTCCGCAGGCCGAGTCGGACGCCGCTTCAGAAGAGCGCTAGCACCTTTCGCCGGGCACGTTTTCCCGGGATGCTCCACAGGGGTGTGGAGCATCCCGGGAACTTCCCGCTCTCTCCGGGACAAACGGACATGTCTCCTGTGGGCAGTTCCGGTGCCGCCGTCCGGCCCGATGGGGAGAATCGAGGGAACATGTGTTCCTTTGTCCTGCTCAGAGGCACCTGGCCGCTCGGCCGTCGGCCTGTGGATCAACACCCTTTGACGGCTCGCCGCCGGTGAGCTTCGATGCCGACATGGCCGACGTGGCGTCCCTGCCGAACCCGACGAACGAGCTCCTCTACGACGAGGACGCCGAGATCTCGGTTGTCGGCGCCGTCCTGCGCACCGAGACCGCGGTCGCCGCCGTGCTCGAGCACGTCGACGGCGGCCGATTTCTACCGCCACGACCTGGCGACGATCTTCCGGACGGCGGTGGGGCTGTGGGGCGCCGGGCATCCCGTCGATCCCGTCGCGGTGCACGCGAAGCTCGAGGAGACCGGCCAGTCGGCCGCCGCCGGGGGCAAGGCGCGCGTGCACGAGGTCGCGCAGATCGTGACCGCGACGGCGAACGCCGCCCACCACGCGAAGACCGTGCGCGAGCTCTCGATCCTCCGCAGCCTGCTCGGCGCGGGCCAGGACATCGTCCAGCTCGCGAAGGACCGCGGCGAGCCGACGCGCGATCTCGTCGCGAAGGCGGAGCAGCGGCTCTTCGAGGTCTCCCAGCGAGACGACGGCGGCGAGCTCGTGCCGCTCCGCGGCTCGCTCGTCGAGACGTTCGAGCGGGTGCAGACGCTGTACGAGCTCGGCGCGACCGTGACCGGGCTCTCGAGCGGCTTCCCCGACCTCGACCAGGTGACGGCCGGCTTCCAGCCGGGGAACCTCGTCATCCTCGCGGCGCGTCCCTCGATGGGGAAGAGCGCGCTCGGGCTCTGCATCGCCGCGAATGCGGCGGTCTCGGCCGGCGTTCCGACGGCGTTCTTCAGCCTCGAGATGTCGGTGCAGGAGATCGCCCAGCGGATGATGTGCCTCGACTCGAAGGTCGACTCGCACAAGATCAGGACGGGCCAGCTCTCCGCCGACGACTGGCCGAGGCTGTCCGCGGCCTGCGCGCGGCTCGAGAACGCGCCGCTCTACGTCGACGACACGCCGGGGCTCTCGCTGCTCGAGCTGCGCTCGCGCGCGCAGACGCTCAAGCGCCGCGAGCCGAAGCTCGGGCTCGTCGTCGTCGACTACCTGCAGCTGATGACGGCCGGCGGCTCGGTCGAGAGCCGGCTCCAGGAGGTCTCCGCGGTCTCGCGGGGCCTGAAGGCGCTCGCGAAGGACCTCGACGTGCCGGTGCTCGCCCTCTCGCAGCTCTCGCGTGCCGTGGAGCAGCGGACGGACAAGCGGCCCGTGCTCTCCGATCTGCGCGAGTCCGGCTCGATCGAGCAGGACGCCGACATCGTCATGTTCATCTACCGCGACGAGTACTACAACCACGAGGAGTCGGAGCAGCAGGGGATCGCCGAGCTGCACATCGCGAAGCACCGGAACGGGCCGACCGGCACGATCGAGCTCGCGTTCATGAAGCGCTTCGCCAAGTTCGCGTCCCACCGCGCCGCGTGAACGTCGACTGCCTCGGCTGTGGGAACTCCTTCGTCACCGACGAGGTCGAGCTCTTCCGCTTCCGCTTCCCGGCCGACCGCTACTGCCCGTTCTGCCGCAACGCCCAGGAGGCGCGGGAGACGCAGCGGAAGGTCGATCGGCTCTTCCAGCGCGCCGGGCTGCCGCCCGAGTACCGGGAGTGCCGGCTCGACACGTTCGAGCGGAGGCCCGGAACCGGCGACGCGCTCGCCGTCGCGACCCGCTGGTCGACCGAGTTCCGTCAGGGCGGCACTCCGCGGAGGGGCATTCTCTTCCACGGCCCCACCGGCTCGGGCAAGACGCATCTCGCCGCGGCGATCCTCCGCGAGGCGATCTACATGCGCGAGGTGCCGTGCCTCTTCCTCAACGTTCCGAGCTGGCTGCAGCGGCTGCGCGATCTCCGCTCGTATGCGGGCGGCGAGGAGCTCGAGTGGACCTTCCCGCGCGGCTTCGAGATCGTCGTGATCGACGACCTCGGCACCGAGCGCGGCGACAGCTGGTCGCACGACCGGCTCTACAGCCTGATCAACGATCGCGAGACGAGGGCCCGCCTGACGATCGCGACGACGAACCTCGAGCTCGGCGAGCTCGAGTCGAGGCTCGGCAAGGCCACCTACAGCCGTCTCGGCAAGCTCTGCCAGCCGGTTCGCCTCGACCCCCGGACGGACTATCGACAGACCCAGTCGGCCGCCTAGCGAGGAGGCACACCATGCACGACCAGACGATCTGGCTCGCGCCGAAGGCGATCTCGTTCACCGCCGTCTGCGCCGAGTGCGCCGACGAGCACGGCTTCTTCGCGGCGCATGTCGAGGGCCGGCTCGAGCTCGAGCGGCTGCACGGCTCGGCGACGTGCGCACGCGGACACGCGATCCGGGTCGAGCGCGCGAACCACGAGCCGATCGGCGTGTTGCCCGCGCTGTCCGCCTAAACCGGGCAGAATCGCGGCGTGCCCGCGAAGGTCGTAGTCGGAGCGCAGTGGGGCGACGAGGGCAAGGGCAAGATCGTCGACCTGCTCGCGCAGGAGTCGGACGTCGTCTGCCGCTACCAGGGCGGTCCGAACGCCGGCCACACCGTGATCGTCGACGGCGAGACGTTCAAGTTCCGTCAGCTTCCGTCGGGGATCGTCTCCGGCAAGCTGAGCGTGCTCGGAAACGGCTGCGTCGTCGACCCGGAGGTGCTGCTCGCCGAGATGGACGACCTGGAGCAGCGCGGCCTCTCGACCGAGCCGCTGAAGGTGTCCGGCAACGCGCACCTGATCATGCCGTGGCATATCGCGCTCGACGGGGCGAGCGAGAAGCGGCTCGGCAAGCTTCAGATCGGGACGACGCGGCGCGGGATCGGCCCGGCCTATGCCGACAAGGCGGCCCGGATCGGGATCCGCGTCCAGGATCTGCTCGACGCCAAGATCCTCCGCCAGAAGATCGAGACCGCGCTCGCCGAGAAGAACTCGTGGCTGACCCGGATCTACGAGCTGGAGCCATTCGCGCTCGACGAGGTGGCGACGCGCTACGAGGAGCACGCCCGGCGGCTGCGGCCGTTCGTCGCCGACACGTCGCTGCTCGTCGATCGAGCGCTTCGCGACGGGAAACGCGTGCTGCTCGAGGGAGCGCAGGGCACGCTCCTCGACCTCGATCACGGCACCTATCCCTTCGTGACGTCGTCGAACCCGGTCGCGGGAGCCGCCTGCACGGGGATCGGGATCGGGCCGACGCGGATCGACGACGTGCTCGGTGTCGCCAAGGCGTACGTGACGCGCGTCGGCGAAGGGCCGTTCCCGAGCGAGATGGACGAGGGGGTCGGCGGTCGCGTCCGTGAGCTCGGGCAGGAGTACGGAACGGTGACCGGGCGTTCGCGCCGGCCGGGGTGGCTCGACTTCGTCGCCTTGCGGTACGCGGTGCGGCTGAACGGGATCACCTCCCTGGCGCTGACGAAGCTCGACGTCCTCTCCGACTTCGACGAGTTGCGGGTGTGCGTCCGCTACCGGCTCCCGGACGGGACGGAGACCGCCGACTTCCCGGCGCACCAGAGCGACTTCCACCACTGCGAGCCCGTGTTCGAGACCGTGGCCGGCTGGCGCGAGCCGCTCGACGAGTGCTCGACCGTCGCCGATCTGCCCGCGGCAGCGCGCGCCTACGTCGAGCTCGTCGAGCGCGAGCTCGACGTCACGGTCGAGCTCGTCGGGACCGGCGCGGCGCGCGACCAGGTGCTCGCCCGGGCGTAAGGGCTCGGCAGCTCAGTCGGTACGGGCGGCGCGGAGCGACTCGTAGACGGCGCGGAGGTTCTCGATCGCGGCGCCGATGTCACCGGGATCGACGTCCTCTCCTCGCTCCACCCGCGTCGCCGTCTCGCGGGCGGCCGCGTAGGCGGTCAGGAGCTCGTCGGGCTCACCGGACGTCGCGGCGGGGTCGAGCTTGCTCTCGCGGAGCGCCTGCTCGACGAAGTCGCACGCCTCGGGCAGGGTTCCCGCGGGATCGTCGGCGAACATCGGCTCGAGCTCCTGCCAGCGGGTCTCCCACTCGTGCAGCTCGAGGCCGGGGTCGTTCTGGCTCATGCGTCACCTGATGCGCCGGCCGTGGGCGCCCGAAACACGTTCCGACGCCGGGAGTAGACTCGGCCGGCCTTGAAGGTTCTCGTCGTCGGGTCGGGCGGACGCGAGCACGCGCTCGTCTGGAAGCTCGCGCAGGCATCCGAGGTCACCGAGCTGCACGCGGCGCCGGGAAATCCGGGGATCGCGAGGGTCGGAAGCTGCCATCCGGTCCGAGCCGAGGACGGGGAGAGCCTGCTCGCGCTCGCGCGGGAGCTCGCGGTCGATCTCGTGGTCATCGGGCCGGAGGGACCGCTCGTGGCCGGGGTCGCCGACCTCCTGCGGCACGCCGGGATCGCCGTGTTCGGGCCTGGCCGCGCGGCCGCGCGGATCGAGGGATCGAAGACCTTCGCGAAGGCCGTGCTGGCCGTCGCCGGCGTTCCGGCCGCGGCGTCACTTGCGGTTGCGCGCCCTCCGTGCGTGGTCAAGGTCGACGGGCTCGCTGCCGGAAAGGGCGTCTTCGTCTGCCGGACGCCGGCGGAGGTCGACGCTGCGCTCGTGGCGGCCGCGGCGTTCGAGGGCCCGCTCGTGATCGAGGAGCTTCTCGAGGGCGACGAGATCTCGGTCTTCGCACTGTCCGACGGGCGTACCGCGGTTCCGCTCGCGGCCGCTCAGGATTTCAAGCGGCTCGGCGACGGCGACGTCGGCCCGAACACGGGCGGGATGGGGTCGTACTCGCCGGTGCCGGGCTTCGGAAGGCCCGAGATCGAGGAGCTCGTCGAGCTGGTGCACCGGCCCGTGATCGAGGCGCTCGCGGCTCGCGACGCGCCGTTCGTGGGGGTGCTCTTCGCCGGCTTGATGCTGACCGAGGACGGGCCGAAGGTGCTGGAGTTCAACTGCCGCTTCGGCGATCCGGAGACGCAGTCGCTGCTGCCGCTCCTCGGAGACGATTTCGTCGCTGCGCTCGCGGCCGCAGCAACCGGCGACCTCGACGGCGTCGAGCTGAGGCCGTCGGCGGACGCGGCCGTGACGGTGGTTCTGGCGGCCGAGGACTATCCGGCGAGACCCGACGACGGCTCGGAGATCGTGGGCATCGAAGAGGCGGAGGCGCTCGGAGCGCTCGTCTTCCACGCCGGAACCGCGCGTCATGACGAACGGCTCGTCACGAGCGGCGGCCGGATCCTGAACGTGACCGCGACGGGGCCGACGATCGGCGTCGCGCGCGACCGCGCCTACGCGGCCTGCGAGCGGATCTCGTTCCCGGGCGCGCGCTTCCGCCGCGACATCGCGCTGGTCGCGGCGGGCCTCGAGGCGCCCGTCCCGCCGGAGCGCTCCATACACTCCGAGGCGTGATCGCCCGCTACTCGCGCCCGGCCATGGCCAGGATCTGGTCGGACGAGACGAAGCTCGCGCGCTGGCTCGAGGTCGAGCTGGCGGCGCTCGAGGGCTGGGCGGAGCACGGGGCGGTGCCTCGGGCGGCGGTCGACGCGATCTGTGCGGGCGCGGTGCCTCCGTCGGCCGCTCGCGTCGCCGAGATCGAGGCCGAGACCCAGCACGACGTGGCGGCATTCGTGGACGCCGTGGCCGAGCAGCTCGGCGACGAAGGTCGGTACTTCCACTACGGGCTGACGTCGTCGGACGTGGTCGACACCGCGCTCGCTCTCCAGATCGGCGAGGCGGGAACGCTCATCCTCTCCGGGATCGAGCGCGCGCTCGGCGCCGTGATCGTGCGTGCCGAGGAGCACCGGGAGACGCTGACGATCGGGCGGACGCACGGCGTTCATGCCGAGCCGACGACCTTCGGGTTGAAGCTGGCGGGTTGGGCCTTCGCGCTCGAGCGCGACCGCGTTCGCATGGCGCGTGCGCTCGAAGGGATGCGCGTGGGGAAGCTCTCCGGCGCGGTCGGCACGTACTCGGCGACCCATCCCGACGTGGAGCGGGTCGCGTGCGAGCGGCTCGGGCTCGAGCCCGCCCCGAGCTCGACGCAGATCCTCCAGCGCGACCGGCACGCCGAGGTTCTGGGTGCGCTCGCGCTGCTCGCGGCCTCGCTGGAGCGCTTCGCGCTCGAGCTTCGCCACCTGGCGCGGACGGAGGTGCGCGAGGTCGAGGAGCCGTTCGGTCGGAGGCAGAAGGGCTCGTCTGCGATGCCTCACAAGCGCAACCCGATCGTGGCGGAGCGGATCTGCGGGCTGGCGCGGGTCGTTCGCGGCCATGCGGTGGTGGGGCTCGAGAACGTCGCGCTCTGGCACGAGCGCGACATCTCCCACTCCTCTGCCGAGCGGATCGTGATTCCCGACGCTTTTCTCGCGGTCGACTACATGCTCGACCGGTTCACGTGGCTCGTGGAGGGTCTCGTCGTCCGGACCGAGCGAATGCGCGAGAACCTCGACGCGAGCCACGGCCTCTACTTCAGCCAGCGGCTGCTCCTCGAGCTCGTCGAGTCCGGGCTCGCCCGCGACGAGGCGTACAGGCTCGTGCAACGGCACGCGCTGCGCGCGTGGGACGAGGGGCTCGACTTCCCGACCCTTGTCCGAGCCGACGCGGAGATCGCCGCGCGCGTCGAGCTCGACGCGGTCTTCGATCCGGCGACCTATACCCGGCACGTCGACGTCGTCTTCGAGCGGCTTCGCGCGCTCGTCGGGGAGCGCGAGCACGCGCATGCCTGAGGCGGGCGTTCATCTCGGCAGCGGCAAGGTGCGGGAGCTCTACGCGCTCGACGAGGCGCGGCTGCTCCTGACGGCGTCGGATCGGATCTCCACCTTCGACGTGATCCTGCCCACCGAGATCCCCGACAAGGGCCGCGTGCTCACCGGCCTCTCGGCCTTCTGGTTCGCACGCACGAGCGACCTCGTGCCCAATCACCTGCTGGCTCTCCGCGACGACGGTCGCACGCTCGAGTGCCGCCGACTCGAGATGCTCCCGATCGAGGTCGTCGTCCGCGGCTATCTCGCCGGGTCTGGGTGGAAGGACTATCTCGCCACCGGTGCCGTCTGCGGCCACGCCCTGCCGGCGGGGCTGCGCGAGTCCGACCGGCTGCCGCAGCCGCTGCTCACGCCGGCGACGAAGGCGGAGAGCGGCCACGACGAGAACATCGCCGCGGCAACTGCGGCCAGGCTCGTCGGCGATGACCTCTACGGCGAGGTCGAGCGGGTCGCGCTCGCGCTCTATCGCTTCGCCGCCGCGCACGCCGAGGCGCGCGGGATCATCCTCGCGGACACGAAGTTCGAGCTCGGGCTCGATTCCGAGGGGACGCTCGTGCTCGGTGACGAGGCCTTGACTCCCGACTCCTCGCGCTTCTGGCCGGCGTCCGACTACGCACCCGGTGGCCCACAGCCCTCGTACGACAAGCAGTACGTGCGGGACTACTGCGAGAGCCTCGGCTGGGACAAGACCGATCCCGGCCCGGAGCTTTCCGCGGATGTCGTCGCCGGGACACGAGCGCGCTACATCGAGGCGTTCGAGCTACTGACGGGGATCGCGTTCACCGACTACCTCGCCGACCCGCAGGTCGTGCTCCGGTGAGGGTCACCGTCCTCGTGCGACCGAAAGCGGGCATCCTCGATCCCCAGGGTGAGGCCGTCGGAGGATCGCTGCGAACGCTGGGCTTCACGGTCGGAGGCGCGCGAGTCGGCCGGCTGGTCGACCTCGAGGTTGACGCGCCTACGGCCGAACAAGCGCGCGCGGACGTCGAGCGGATGTGCGAGCAGCTGCTGGCGAACCCGCTGATCGAGAGCTTCGAGATCGAGGTCGAGGGCCACACCGAATGATCCGGCCCAAGGTCGCAGTCCTCGTCTTTCCCGGCTCGAACGACGACCGCGACGCGGCCTGGGCGCTCGGCGCGCTCGGCGCGGATGCCCGACTCGTCTGGCACGCCGATGCGGACCTGCCACGGGACACCGGAGCGGTCGTCTTGCCCGGCGGCTTCTCGTACGGCGACTATCTCCGCTGCGGGGCGATCGCGCGCTCGGCCCCGATCATGGGCGCGGTGCGCTCGTTCGCCGCGGGCGGTGGCCCCGTCCTCGGGATCTGCAACGGCTTCCAGATCCTCTGCGAGGCGGGCCTCCTTCCGGGAGTCCTGCGCTCGAATCGCCAGCTCGAGTTCGTCTGCCGTGACGTTGCGATCACCGTCGAGCGGGACGACACCCTGCTCACCCGGCGCTGCGAGCTCGGCCAACGCCTGACGATCCCGGTGAAGCACGGCGAGGGCTCGTGGTACGCAGACGACGAGCTGTACTCCGAGCTGGAGGAATCGGGCCAGCTCGTGCTTCGCTATGCCGAGGATTGCAACGGCTCGGTCGGCGACGTGGCGGGCGTGTGTGACGCGGCCGGCACCGTCTTTGGCCTGATGCCGCATCCGGAGCACGCCGTCGATCCCCTCCTCGGCTCGGGCGACGGCGCCCTGCTTCTTGCCGCGCTCGTCGACGCGGCACGCGAACGCGTGCTCGCCGGCGCCACGCGCTAGCGCGTTCACAGTCGCAGCGTCTCCTGCAGATCCGGATGCTTCTCGAGGAGCACTCGAAGCCGGTCGAGATCTCGGGCGCGCAAGGTCACCGGCCCGCGCCGCGCCGTCCCGTCAGTCGCATACGCGAACCGAACGAGCCGCTCGCCCTTCTTCGTCTCGAGGAGCTGGACGAGCGACGAGAAGCGTTTCTCGCCGGCCTGTTGGCCGAGCCGAACCTCGTCGACGACCTGCGCCGGGCCCCAGGGTGTCGCCGCGGTCGTGCCGGTTGCTGCGGTCGCCGAGCTCATGTGGCAACCGTACGACCCAATTCGTCACAGCTGGCTCACGGCTCTGTGCCGAAACCGCAACAACCCTTCCACCGTTCTCCTCGTATGCCACGCGCGATCTGGTCCGGCTCGATCTCCTTCGGGCTCGTCAACGTCCCGGTGCGGATGTTCAGTGCGATCGACGAGAACGATCTCCGTTTTCACCTGATCCACGAGCCGGACAGCAGCCGGATCGGCTACCAGAAGATCTGCAAGAACGAGGAGAAGCCGGTGCCGGACGACGAGATCGTCAAGGCGTTCGAGTTCGAGAAGGACGAGTACGTCGTCCTGGACGACGAGGACTTCGCGGCGGCCCGCACCGAGGGCGTGAAGACGATCGAGATCTCGGACTTCGTCCCCTACGAGGAGATCGACCCGATCTACTTCGAGCGCACGTATTTCCTCGGGCCACAGAACGGCGGCGAGAAGGTCTACGTACTGCTCCGGAACGCGATGGAGAAGTCGGGCCTCGCCGCAATCGCCAAGTACGTGATGCGCGACCGCCAGAGCCTCGGCTGCCTGCGGGTGCGGGAGGGCACGCTGACGCTCGAGAAGATGTTCTTCCACGACGAGATCCGGCCGGTCGAGGAGATCGCGCCGAAGGGGATCAGGATCGCGAAGGGCGAGCTCGAGATGGCAACGGCGCTGATCGACCAGTTCAGCGGGACGTTCCGGCCCGAGCGCTACGAGGACACCTACCGCGAGGCGCTCTGCAAGATGATTCGCGCCAAGCGGAAGGGGGAGACGATCACGGCGCCCGAGCCGGAGACCGACGAGGAGCCCACGGACCTGCTGGCTGCGCTGAAGGCCTCCGTCGAGGCGGCGAGGCGGACGAAGGGCTCGAGCCGGGCGAAGCGAGCGCCCGCCCGCAAGCCTGCGGCGCGGAAGCGCAAGACCTCGAAGCGCTAGAAGACCTCGACGAGGCGAAACCGCTCGGCGACGAACTCGGTGTCGTCGGTGACATCCCAGTCAGGATCGCCGAGATACGCCCGGATCTCGTCGGCGTAGGAGCGCCAGTAGCGGTCGTGCGCGGCGCGCCAGTCGGCCACCGACTCGAACCCCTCGCCCTCGTCGCGGGCGAACTGGAGGTCGCAGTCGCCGACGCGGAGCACGCGCACTTCTGTCGTTTCGATCACCGCGACGCCGCGGTCGTCGTTGTCGAGCACGAGGAACCGCTCGCCCACTACGGGCAGCTCGTCGCCATCGCGCTCGTAGTCGACGACGAGGCCCGCCGTCGCGGTCTTCTCGCCTCGGAGAATCGCCGCCACGAGCGCCTCGCGCAGCGGCGTTCCCGCGAATCCGAACTCGGCGTTCCTCACAAAGCCAGCGTAGTCTCAGCCGGTGCTGCCACTGCCGAACGTGCTCTGGATCGGCGGTCCACCCAGGTCGGGCAAGACGACGATCGCGCGTCGGCTCGCACGCCGCCACGGTTTGCGCTGGTACAACGCCGACGCGCACACGTGGGAGCACCGGGATCGTGCGCTCGCGGCCGGGAACGCGGCGGCGCAGCGCTGGGAGGCGATGACGCAGGAGGAACGATGGGCTGAGTCGACGCCGGCCGAGCAGCTCGAGCTGTCGTTGCACGCCGAGCGTGGCCCGATGATCGTCGACGACCTGCGTCGTCTGCCGCGCTCTCCGTTGACCATTGCCGAGGGCTCTCCGGTCTCGCCCGCGGTCGTTTCGGCCGGGATCGCGGTTCCCTCGCACGCCGTCTGGCTGATCCCGACCGTCGAGTTCCAACGCGCCCGGCTGAGCGAGTCCGGCTGGCCGATGGAGCTAGCCCTTCTGCTCGCGTCGACGATCGAGAGCGACGCGGCAGAGCACGGCGCCCCAGTGCTACCGGTCGACGGCTCGCGCGGCGTCGACGAGCTGGCGACGGCGGTCGAGGCCAGGTTCGCGGCAGCACTCGCCGAAGGCCCCTGCGCTCAGACCGCCGCCGAGCGCCTGGCGCTGCTCCGCTACGCGAACGACGCGGTGGTGTCGCAATGCCTCGCCTACCTCGCCCGCCCGTGGACGACGGGCACTGCCGAGTCGATGGTCAGGACGTTCGTCTGCGAATGCGACGACCCCGAGTGCGATGCGGCCGTCGAGCTCTCCGTCGCCGCCTTCCAGCGCGCGGCTGCGGTCGGGCCCTTGCTCGCGAGCTCGCACGCTACGCCTGCGCGTCGACCCCGCTGACGCCCCACGTATCCGGCAGCACGTAGCCCTCGGGAAACGGATCGTCCGGATCGACGTAGAGCTGCGTGACGCCGGTGATCCATGCGCTGCCGCGGATTGCGGGCACGATCCCGACGCGCTCGCCGACTCGGGCCTCCGAGACGATCTGTCCGTCGAAGGTCGAGCCGAGCACCGAGGCGTGGGTCATCGCGTCGCCCGCTTGCATCAGCCCGCGCGCGTGGAGGACGGCCAGGCGCGCCGAGAGCCCCGTTCCCGTCGCCGAGCGGTCGAGCCGGCCAGGCGCGACCACGACCGCGTTCCGCGTCACGGCGCCGACACCCTGCCACGGTCCGGCGAGCTGGACGATGCTGACGCCCGCGATCTCGGGGTTCTCGGGATGCGCGCAGGGGAGCTGCTCGCGCGCGGCCGCGCGGATCCGCTCACCCGCCAGAGAGAGGTCGCGCGCCTCGTGCGGCTCGAGCGCGAACCCGAGAGCCTGCGCATCAGCGATCGCGTACCACATGCCGCCGTAGGCGACGTCGACCGACAGCGTCCCGAGCCCCGCCACCTCGAGCGGCGCGTCGAGCCGCTCCGCGAAGCAGGGAACGTTCGTCAGCTCGACGCTCTCGCAGCGGCCATCCCGGCAGGTGGCGCGCGCCTCGACGACGCCACCCGGCGCCTCCAGCCGCACGACGGTCTCGGGCTCGTGCATCGCCACCATCCCGGTCTCGAGCAGCACCGTGGTCGTGCAGATCGCGTTCGAGCCCGACATCGCCGGATACTCGGTCGGCTCCATGATGATGAAGCCGGCGTCGCAGTCCGGCCGTGTCGCCGGCACGACGAGATTCGCGTGACAGGCGACGCTGCCGCGCGGCTCGCGCAGAAGGAGCTTCCGCAGCCAGTCGCCTTCGCGCTCAAGCGTCTGCATCTGCTCGAAGACCGTGGCGCCTGCCGGAGGCAGCACTCCGCCGACGACGACGTTCCCGATCTCGCCGCCCGCATGGCAGCCGACGACGGTGATCAGCCGGCGCGTCCGCATCGCCGCGACCCTATCGCGACGCCCGCATGAGCCGGACGTGAGCGCCGCGTGAGCGGCGGGCGTCACCCTCTCTTCAACCCGACCGCGAGAGGAGATCGCGATGCTGTCCGTCGAATCACTCTGGAAGTGCCGTGGCCTGCTCGCGCTGCTCGCGATCGCGGGTGTCGTGCCGGCGGCCTCGGGGGCGGCCGAAGCGCCCGCAGCGAGGCCACTCGAGCTCAGCGCCCTGACCGGCGCGGAAGGCGCCGATCTCTACGTGCAGGCGCCGCCCGGAACAACCGTCTTCGAGCACCTCCACATCAGGATTCGCGCCCCGGAGGGATCGAGCGAGCAAGCAAACCGGATCGTCAACCTGAAGGACGTCGCCGCACCGAACGGCATCGCCGCGATCGACCTCGGACAGTTGGCCCGCGCCGCTGCGGTCGACGTCGAAGCTCAGGTCCGCGAGGCGAGCCCGCCGCGGACCGCGGTCCATCGGGGTGAGGCGACCGTCAAGCTGCGTCCCGACCTCTCCGTGGCGGCCGTCCATGTCCCGCCCCAGACGCTGACCACGCGGGCGATCGACGTGGTGGCCGACCTGTCCGAGCTGAACGGCGAGACGGGCGCGACCGTCACCGTGAAGCTGATGCTCGGCCCGACGCTCGTCGCGGAACCGCAAACGATCACCATGCCCGCCGGCGGCGGCGGTTCGGTGACCTTCCGGAACGTGAAGCTGACGACCGCGATGTCGGCCGACCTGACCGTCGCCCTCGACGGTGCCGAGCCGGCCGAGACCGACGGAACGAACAACAGCCGCGGCGCGACGGTCGAGGTGACCGAGCACGAGCTCGTCCGCTCCAATGTGCTCGTCGACGCGCTCGGCGGCTACGGCGCGCAGTTCAACCAGCACGTCTATGCCCCGGTCACGAACGCCCCCCCGACGAGCCTTCCCGACCTGGAGGCGAAGGTCGAAGGCCCTCGAGCCGCAGCTCGTCCGGATCTTCTACAACGACAGACTGCGAGGAGCGGCTAGCCGAACCGCGGTCGCAGAACATGGCCTCGTTCATCCGAGACCGTTCAGCTCGCGCACGAGGCGGGCGCGACGATCAACATCACCTACCAGACGCCGTCGATGTGCGCGAAGTCAACTCCGGATCCGTCGATGGCGCGCTTCGCCGCCGTGCTCGAGGACCTCGTCGAGATCCGGGCCTACACGAACGTGCGGTGGGTGACGGTGGCAGAACGAGCCGAACACGCCGGGTGCCGCGCTCACCTCGAGCAGTACAACGCGCTCTTCCGGGCGCTCCACGCCCAGCTCGTCGCGCGTGGCCTGCGCGAGCACGTGAAGCTTGATGGGCGGCGACCTGATCGAAAGCTCCGGCGCTCGCTTCCACACGATCTGGTGGGAGTACATGGCGCACAACATGAACGACATCCTCGACGCCTACTCGGTGCACATCTACTGGAACTACTGGGACATGCCCGCTGCATGGAGTTCCGGCTCAAGGACGTCCACCGGATCGTGACGCAAGAGATCGCCGCCGAGCGCCCAGAAGCCGACCTACGTGATGGAGTTCGGCGTGCGTGGGTCCGCGCTTCGCCGGCAAGCCGACGCGTCGAGTCCGCCTACTGGGAGGACGGGACGGAGCTGCGCGAGGACGAACGTCGCGGCGTTCCAGCAGCTCTGGTTCAACATCGCGTCTGCCCAGCTCGGCTACACGGGCGCGTCAAAGTGGGACGCGTTCTGGGGCGTGTACGACAGCACCCTCACAACCAGTCGTACTGGATGTTCGGCCCGGCCGCCGAAGGCTGGCCGCTCTTCCCGAGCTACTACGCGCTGCGACTCCTGCTCCGCATACGACCGAGCGCGGCTGGCAGGTCGTGCAGGTCGCGCCGTGGGAGGCCGACGACTGGCAGGTCGGCAAGGCCGGACGAGGCGGAGAAGGAGCTCGTCGCGTTCGCGAGCTCGGGGGAAGCGTGACCGTGATGGGTCTCGACACGCACGCGCGCGAACCTGAACACGGTCTCTGCCGAGAAGCCGCAGTACAGCATCGGCGGTCTGCCGGCGCACACCTCCTTCAACCTGGCGCTCTGGAACGCGACCGGCAACGGCGAGAGCACGTCTGCCGGCACCGTCAGGTCCGATGCCGCGGGCGTCGCCCGCTTCGAGGTGCCGTTGCACGCGGCGTTCTCACTGACCACCGTGCCCGTTTTCTGAGCCGAGAGAGGTCGCCGGGGCGCGGGGGGCGCTCCGGCGACGGCTCAGAGCTTGCGGCCGCCTCAGAGCTTGCGAATCGCGTCGCCGCTGCGAACCGTGCCGGGCTCGACGACCTTCGCGTTCAGGCCCCGTAGGCGCAGGTGGCGATGCTGCTTCGTGTTCACGAACCGGTGCGCGTCGCCGCCGAAGCGGGCGTGGAACTTGGCGCAGCCGGTGTGCGGCTCCGCGGTCACCTCGATCACGGCCGAGCCGAGCGCGAGCCGCGTGCCCGGCGGCAGGTTCGCCTCGGAGAGATCGAGGTCGACGTAGAGCTGGTCGCCGGCGAGCGCCCAGCGCTCCCTGTCGCCCGCAGCGACGAGGTCGACGACGCGGGCGCTCATCACGTTCAGCTGCATGTCCGGATGCGACGAGCCGTCCTTCGTGCGCTTGCTGCCGCGGACGATCCACGTATCGCCGACGAGCCCTTCGGTCAGGTCGAGCTCACCCTCCTCGAGCACCTCGCGCTCTCCCACGGCGGGCCGTCTCGCGATCAGCTCGACGATGCCCGGCGACGCGGGCGCGTCCAGGATCCGGTCGAGCCCGGCCTCGAGCTCCTCCGTCGTCAGGTGCTTCGCGACATCCGTGGCCATGAGGCCGTTCTATCACGCGCGATGAATCAGACCGCCCGCCCCGGTCTTACCCTTTGACGGCGACAGAGGAGGGCGAGATGAACGAGCGATTCACAGCTGTCCTGCAGAAGAGCCCCGCCAAAGGCGGCTGGACGTACGTCGTCTGGCCCGAGTCGGTCGAGTTCTTCGGCACCCGCGGGCTCGTCAAGGTGCGCGGCACGATCGACGGCCGCCCGTTCCGGAGCTCGTTCATGGCGATGGGCGACGGCACGCAGAAGCTGCCGGTCAAGGCCGAGCTGCGTCGAGCGATCGGCAAGGAGGCCGGAGACACCGTGACGGTCGAGCTGGAGGAACGGCTCGACCGCTGAGGATCCGGTTGGATGAGGTCGTGGTCACGATCGACGACGTGCGCGCGGTGGCGCGGACGCTGCCGCGCTCGACCGAGGCGTTCGTGCGCGGTCGCGTCAAGTTCCGGGTCGGCCGGATCGTCTACCTCGCCTTCGCCCGAGACGAGACCCTGCTGGGGTTCGCGTTCCCGAAGGAATGGCGCGACGCGCTCGTCGCGACGGAGCCGGAGAAGTTCATGCTCCCGCGGGATTCCGACCTCCGTTACAACTGGGCGGTCGTGAGGCTGGCGGCGATCGACGCGGTGGAGATGCGGGAGCTCGTGATCGACGCGTGGGCGATGGTGGTGCCCCGAAGCGTCGCGGCCGCCTACGCCGAGCGCGGCTGACCCATCTCGTCGCCGAGCGCGACGACCGCCGCGACGAGCCCGTCGACGTGCTCCTCGTTCGTGCGGGCGTTGATGTAGCACGGCCGGATCACGTAGATCCCGCCGACGAAGGTCGAGCTCGGCGCGTACGGCGTCTCGCGCACCAGGCGGCGCAACAGGGCGGCGTTGAAGGCGTTGAGGTCGTCGATCCCGGGGGCGGCGTAGCGGAAGCAGCAGATCGAGAGCACGGGCTCGGTGATCAGCTCGAGCCGCTCGTGCTGCCGCACGAGCTCGGCCACCCGCCGGGCATAGTCGTTGTCGCGGCGGATCCGTGCCTGCACGCCCTCGCGCCCGAGCTCGCGGATCACGCTCCAGACGACGACCCCGCGCGACGGCGACGAGAGCTCGACGGCGAAGTCCGCATACGGGATGCCCAAGCTGTCGAGGGACGTCAGCACCTCGCCGGAGTCGCCGAACACGGCTTCGAGATACGGGGCGGGCTCCTGGGTGAAGGCACGGTGGAGGATCGAGCGGTCGCGGACGAACGTCGCGGCGATTCCGACCGGCGCGCCAAGCCACTTGTGCGGGTCGACGATTGCCGAGTCGGCGAGCTCGAGCCCGTCGTAGAGCTCTGCGATCCGGCCGTCCAGCCGGCCAAGGAGCCCGTAGGCGCCGTCGACGTGGTACCAGGCGCCGTGCTCGCGCGCGAGCTCGCCCGCCTCGCCGAGCGGATCGATCGCGCCGGTGCTCGTCGTCCCCGCCGTGGAGACGACTGCCACCGGCAGCACGCCGTTCGACACGTCCTCCTCGAGCGCGCGCCGCAGCAGGTCGACGCGCATTCGCTGCTGTTCGTCGGTCGCGATCAGGCGGACGCGGGAGCGTCCGATCCCGAGCACGGCAGCCGATCGCGGCACGGTGTGATGCGACTCGGCCGAGGCATAGACGGCAAGCTCCCTGCCACCGAGGCCGTCGGCCGCCGGGTCGATCCCCGCCTGCTCGAGCGCCCACTGCCGCGCCGCCCCGAGCGCGACGAGGTTCGCGACCGAGCCGCCGCTCGAGTAGACGCCCTGCATCCGGCCCCCATCGCACAGCGAAGCCCGCACAGCTCGGCGAGCCAGTCGAGCGAGAGCTCTTCGAGCAAGTTGAACGCGGTGATCGTGTAGCGCTGGGGCGCAGCGACGGAGGCGGCGGCGGAAGCGACCACCGCAACGGTGTCCGGGCCGGTCGTGATCCACGACGAGAAGCCCGGCGCCGCCATCCGCGCGCCGTTCGGAATCACCGTCTCAGCGAGCTCGTCGACGACGGCCTGGGCGCCGATCCCCTGCTCCGGCAGAGGACGCTCGAGCGCGCTCGACCAGGCGTCGCGGCGCCTGACGGCATCGCCGTCGCGAAACTCGAGGAAGCGGTCGAGCTCGGCGCCGATCCGGGCGAGGTGCAGGCCGACGTTCCCGACCTCGGAGCGCTGCATGTTCCGGCTAGCCCGATCCCGCTAGCCGGGGCTGGGCTCGATCAGCTCGATCCGGTAACCGTCCGGATCGCGGACGAAGCAGAGCAGCGAGCCGCCCTCGCGGAGTCGGTAGGGCGGGCGCTCCGGCTCGATCCCCTGCTCGGCGAGGCCGGCGAGGGTCTGCTCCATGTCCTCGACGGTGAGCGCGATGTGCCCGTAGCCCGTGCCGAGCTCGTAGGAGTCGACGCCGTGGTTGTAGGTCAGCTCGAGCTGGTCGCCGGCGCCGGGCAGGCCGAGGAAGACGTTGATCGCCTCCTCGCGAATCGGCATCCGCCGTCGCTCCTCGAAGCCGAGCGCGGTGTAGAAGGCGACCGAGCGGTCGATCTCCGCGATCCGGTAGCAGGTGTGGATCAGCTCCACGATCCGACCTTAGCCGCTCTCGGTCAGGTCTTCGGCGATCAGCGCGTAGCAGACGCTGTCGACCCAGCCGTCGCCGCGGCGGTACGCCTTTCGCTTGACGCCCTCGCGGACGAAGCCGGCTCGCTCGGCGTGGCGCTGGGCTCGCTCGTTGAAGCCGTAGACCTCGAGCTCGAGCCGGTGGAAGCCGAGCTCGAGGATCAACAGGCGCTGGAGGAGACGCGCGGCTTCGTCGGCGAGCCGGCGGCCGCGGAAGCGAGGGTGGATCGCGAGCCCACCGAGGTGCGCGATTCGGCTCCGCTCGTTCGCTCGCTCCCAGGCGCTCACGCCCGCCGGCTCACCGTCAACTTCGATCAGCATCACGCCGCCCGAACCGGGCTCCGCCTCGAAGCGCTCGAGATCGGCGAGGACGTTTTCGCGGTCGTAGCGCCCGGCCGCCGCCAGCCAGGGACGCACGTCGTCGTCGGCATAGAGCTCGGTGACGAAGTCGAGGTCGGCGCTCGTCGCGCGGCGGATCGTGACGCTCACGTCCGCACCGGGTCGGCCGCGCGACGAGGTCGGCGAAGCGTTCCGGACGCGATCGCGACACCGGCCAGAATGAGAGCGCCACCGATCAGCATCGTCGCGGTGATCGCCTCGTCGAGGATCAGCGCCCCGTAGACGATCGCGAAGGCCGGCATCAGGTACGTGACGAGCGCGAGCCGCGCCGAGCCGTAGAGCGCGAGCGTGCGGAAGAGGACGAGCTGGGCGAGCGCCGTGCCGACGAGCGAGAGCGCGAGCACCGACGCGATCGCCTCCACGCTCGGCACCTCCGTCAGGAAGCTGGAAGAGCGCGAGCGGAAGCAGGATCAGCCCGCCCGCGAGCATCGAGCCGGTTGCCAGCACGGGGCCGGCCGTGCCCGAGACCGCCTTCTGCCCGTAGACCCCCGCCCCCGCGTAGGAGATCGAGGAAAGGACGATCGCGAGCGCGCCTGTGACGGCGATCCAGCCGCCGCCAGGGTCGACGCCCGTGACGACGACGACGCCGAGGATCCCGACCCCGAGCCCCGCCGCGCGCGTCGCGCTCAGCCGCTCGTGGGGGAGGAATCGGAGCACGAGCAGCGCGTTGAAGATCGGCACCGACGCCTGAACCACGGCGGCGAGGCCGGAGTCGATGTGCTTCTCGCCCCAGGCGATCAGCCAGAACGGCAGGGCCGCGTTGAGAACGCCGAGGACGAGGCAGTGCCGCCAGGCTGTTCGGAGCTCGGCGCCCGCGCGGCTCCAGCCCATCCGCAGACCCAGGTAGAGCCCGAGGACGGCGGCCGCGAGCAACGTCCGCGCGGCCATCATCGGAGCGGGCTCGATCTCGTCGACCGCGACCTTGATGAAGAGGTAGGAAGCGCCCCAGACTGCCGCCAGCAGCAGGATGTTCGGCCAGTAGCCGCGCATCTCAGGAAGCTACCGGCGTGCGCCTCGTTCCCAGCGCCACCCCGGCGAGCACGAGCGCCAGCCCGACGAGCGCGAGCGCGGAGATCTCCTCGTCGAGCAGGACCGCGCCGTAGACGAGCGCGAGCGAGGGCACGAGGTAGGTGACGAGGATCGCGCGCGAGGCGCCTGCACCGGCGATCAGCCCGAAGTAGAGGAGATAGGCGATCGCGGTGGCGCCGACGCCGAGGAAGAGCAGCGCGGCCAGCGTCTCCCAGCCGAACGAGCTCGCGTTCGCCGCCCCGAACGGCAGCGCGAAGCCAGTCGCGAAGCAGAGGCTGCCGAAGGCGACGAGCTCCGGGCGCAGTCCCACGAACCGCCGCCCGGCGTAGAGGCCGCCCAGGGCGTAGCAGATCGTGGCGCCGACGACGGCGAGCGAGCCCCACACCGCGCGCTCGCCGCCGCCGGGCTCGAAGCCGACGAGGGCGACGATGCCGATGAAGCCGAGCATGATCCCGACCAGGCGAAGACCGGTGGCGCGCTGGGTCGGGTCGACCCCGATCGCGAAGACGGCGACGAAGATCGGCGCGGAGGCGTTCAGGATCGCCGCGAGCCCGGAGTCGATGTACTGCTGGCCCCACGTGATCAGGAAGAACGGGAACGCGGTGTTGAACGCGCCCATGAGCGCGAGCGGGGCGAGGTAGTCGCGCAGCTGCCCGAAGCCGTGGCCTCGGATCGCGATGTAGATCCCCAGGGTGAGCGCGCCGGCCGCGATCCGGAACAGGATCACCGCGCTCGGCGCCAGCTCGCGGAGCGCGATCTCGATGAAGAGAAACGAGACGCCCCAGACGCTGGCGAGCGCGAGCAGCATCAGGATGTGGCGGCGGCTCACCCTTGTTCCCAACGCGCATGCCGTCGTCGGGCTTCCCCGTTACAGTGACTCACCTGGCTTCCGTCGCGGAACAGCCCGTCCACCGAGCGCTCGGTCTCACCGACGGAGAGCTCGCGCGCATCGTCGAGCTGCTCGAGCGCGAGCCGAACCACTTCGAGCTGGCCGTCTTCTCGCTGCTCTGGTCCGAGCACTGCGGCTACAAGCATTCGGCGCTCCTCCTGAAGCGATTGCCCTCGACGGGTAAACGTGTCCTCCAGGGCCCAGGTGAGAACGCGGGCGTGATCGACCTCGGCGAGGGCGAGGCGGTCTGCTTCAAGGTCGAGAGCCACAACCATCCCTCCGCGGTGGAGCCGTTCCAGGGAGCCGCGACGGGTGTCGGCGGGATCCTCCGCGACATCATCGCGATGGGTGCTCGCCCGATCGCGCTGCTCGACGGGCTTCGCTTCGCCGACGGCGATCCGCGCTTCGACCGCGCGGTCGCCGGGATCGGCGCCTACGGGAACTCGGTGGGCGTGCCGACGGTCGGCGGCGAGGCGGTGTTCGACGACGCGTACGCCGACAACGTGCTCGTGAACGCGATGTGCGTCGGGCTCCTCCCGGCCGACCGGATCGCCACGGCCGGCGCGAGCGGCCCCGGCAACCTCGTCGTTGTCTTCGGCGCCACCACCGGGCGCGACGGGATCGGCGGCGCGTCCGTGCTCGCGAGCGCCGAGCTCGGCGAGGACGACGCCGACAAGCGGCCGAGCGTCCAGGTGGGCGATCCCTTCACGGGCAAGAAGCTGATCGAGGTGTCGGTCGAGCTCGTCGAGGGCGGCCTCGTCGAGTCGCTTCAGGACTGCGGCGCCGCCGGGCTCGCGTCGTCGCTCTCCGAGATGGCGCGCGAGACGGGGATCGACCTCGAGCTCGACCGGGTGCCGCTCCGCGAGGAGGGGATGGAGCCGTGGGAGGTGATGATCTCCGAGAGCCAGGAGCGGATGGTCGCCGTGGTTCGGCCGCAGATGCTCGCCGCGGTCGGGGCGCTCTGCGCGCGCTGGGAGCTGCACCACGCCGTGATCGGCGAGGTCACGGACTCAGGCCTCCTGCGCGCTCTCTGGGAGGGCGAGGTCGTGGGCGAGATCCCCGCGCGTCTCCTCACCGATGAGTGCCCGCGCTACCGGATCGAGCCGCATCCGCGGCCCCGTCCGAACCCCGGTCTCACCGAGCTGGACGCGCCGGCCCTGCCGACGGCGCTCCTCGAATTGCTTGGCTCCCCGAACATCCGGAGCCGCATGCCGATCTACCGCCGCTACGACCATCTCGTCGGCTCGCGCACGGTGCGCCGCCCGGGGCTGGACGCCGCCGTGCTGCGCCTGCGGCCCGGATATCGCGGGCTCGCGGTCTCGCTCGACGGCCAGGGCCGGCTGACGAGCCTCGATCCGCGCACCGGCGGGGCGCTCGCGGTGCTCGAGGCGGCGCGCAACGTGGCCTGCGCCGGCGGCGAGCCGCTCGGCCTCACCGACTGCCTCAACTTCGGCAACCCCGAGAAGCCGGAGGTCGCCTGGGAGCTGACCGAGGCGATCGAGGGGATGGCCCTCGCCTGCGAGGCGCTGCGCGTGCCGATCGTCTCCGGCAACGTGTCGCTCTACAACGAGACGGACGGGCGCGCGATCCACCCGACGCCGGTGGTCGGCTGCGTGGGGCTCGTCCCGGACGTCCGCGCCGCTCCGTCGGCCTGGCGCGAGGGCGACGTGATCCTGCTCGCGAGCGCCTCGCCGGTGTCGCTCGCCGGCTCCGAGTATCAGGCGCGCTACGGCGAGGTCGGCGGCACGCTGCCGCAGCTCGAGCTCACCGCCGAGGCCGCGTTGGTCGAGTTCCTCTGGCGAGCAGCGCCCTCCTGTTCGCTCCTGCACGACGCCTCCGACGGTGGGCTTGCCGTCGCGCTCGCCGAGGCCGCGATCTGGAGCGGGCTCGGCGCCGACGTCGAGGTGCCCGAGGACGCGCGGGCGTGGTTCGGCGAGGGCGGGGGACAGGGGGTGCTCGCCTGCGCGCCGGAGCAGGTCGACCGGCTCGGCGGCGTCCCGCTGCGCGAGCTCGGCGTTGTCGGCGGCGACTCGCTCCTCGGGATCCCCATCACAGACCTCGCGGAGGCGTTCGGCTGATGTGCGGCGTCTTCGGGATCCGCTCGAGCGACCGCGACGTGGCGCGGCTCACCTACTTCGGCCTCTTCGCGCTCCAGCACCGCGGCCAGGAGTCTGCGGGGATCGCCGTCTCGAACGGCGGTCGGCTGACCGTGCTCCGCGAGATGGGGCTCGTCGCGCACGTCTTCGACGAGGAGAAGCTGCAGGCGCTGCCCGGCGACGTCGCGATCGGCCACGCCCGCTACTCGACGACCGGCTCGAGCCGGTGGTCGAACGCGCAGCCGCTCGTCCAGCACGGGCGCGCCCGCACCGTCGCGCTCGGACACAACGGCAACTTGACGAACTCGAGCGAGTTGCGCGCCTCCCTCGCGGCGGAGCGGATCGCGCTCGGCACGACGTCCGACACCGAGGCGATCGGGGCGCTGATCGCGCACGACGACTCGCCGCTGCCGGAGGCGGTCGCCCGCGCGATGGCCCGGCTCGAGGGCGCCTACTCGGTCGTCCTCCTGTCCGAGGGGAAGCTCGTCGGCTTCCGCGACCCGCACGGGATCCGGCCGCTTGCCCTCGGCCGCCTCGCGAACGAGCAGGGCGGCGACGACTGGGTCCTCGCGTCGGAGACCTGCGCGCTCGACCTGATCGGCGCCCGCTTCGAGCGCGAGGTGCGCCCCGGCGAGGTGGTCACGATCACGGAGGACGGGCTCGAGTCGCTGCAGGCGCTGCCGGAAGGCCGCCAGGCGCTCTGCATCTTCGAGCACGTCTACTTCGCCAGGCCCGACTCGACGCTCGCGGGCTCCGAGGTGCACGGCGTCCGCCTCCGGATGGGCGAGCGGCTCGCCGCCGAGGCGCCCGTCGAGGCAGACCTCGTGATGCCGATTCCCGACTCCGGCACGCCCGCCGCCGTCGGCTACGCGCGCGCCTCGGGAATCCCGTTCACCGAGGGGCTGATCAAGAACCGCTACGTCGGCCGGACCTTCATCGAGCCCGACCAGGGGCTGCGCGAGCAGGGGATCAAGCTCAAGTTCAACCCGCTCGCGGAGGTGCGGGGCAAGCGGCTCGTGATCATCGACGACTCGATCGTTCGCGGCTCGACGACACGCCAGCTCGTCGCGATGCTCGTCGATGCCGGCGCGAAAGAGGTGCACGTGCGGATCTCCTCGCCGCCGATCGTGTCGCCCTGCTACTACGGGATCGACTTCGCGGACGTCGAGCAGCTCGCAGCGACGCACCGCACGCCCGAGGAGCTGTGCGAGCTGATCGGCGCCACCTCGCTCCACCACCTCTCGCTCGAGGGGATGCAGGCGGCGACGCGCCTGCCCGAGCAGTCGGTCTGCCGCGCCTGCTTCACGCGCTCGTATCCGACGCGGGTGCCGCTCGAGCAGAACGTGGCGAAGCTCCGGTTCGAGTCGGCCCCATTGCGCTAATGCAGCTCGAGGTCGAACCAGACGCGGTGCTCGCCTGAGCGGGTGACGCCCCAGCGGTCGGCGAGCGAGTCGAGCAGTGCGAGCCCGCGACCGGACGTCGCCTCCGCGTCGGGCATCGAGATCGCGGTCGGATCGAAGCCCTCGCCCTCGTCGCCGATCTCGACGTGCACGCAGTCGTCGCGCACCTGGAGCTCGAGTGTGATCCGGTCTCCCTCGCCCCCGTACTTGATCCCGTTCGCGAGCAGCTCGCTGACGAGGACGCGGACGGCGAACTGCGCCTCGGGGAAGTTGCTCAGCGCGTCCACGTGCTCGACCGCGCGCCGCGCGTCGAGGAGCGCCGAGGTGTCGGCGGGGAACGAGAGCTCGAGCGACTGCGGCTGAATCCGGTCGGCCATGTCTACACAACCCCTCTCGGCGGCGAAGGGGTACGCGTGACAGAGCGGGCTAGCGCCGATCGACGAGTTGCTCAGCGCGTCCGTAGCGGACGGCGCGACGCACGGCCCGCGGGTCGAGCCCCCGTTCGAGCAGCTCCTGCCGCACCTCGCCCTCGCGCGCGAGGCGGAGGAAGAGGAGCGCCAGCGCAGCGATCGTGACGAGCGAGCCCTCGAGCATCATCACCGCCCCCGCGTGACCCTGGTCGCGGAGCGGCGAGATCCCCCAGAGCTCGTCGCCGGCGGCGTAGATCCCGTAGAAGACGGCGCCGGACCAGAGGAAGATGTTGCCGAGCACGGTCTCGACGAGGCGGACAACGGCGATGTAGCCGAGCTTGGCGCCGGTACCGAACCACTCGGGAGCGGGCAGCGTCTCCAGCACCGGTAGCCACATCACGAGGCCCGCGGAGAAGAACGCGATGTGCTCGAGCGCGTGGACCGAGCTGTGCCGCACGGCCGCCTCGTAGAGGAACGGCAGGTGCCAGAGGTAGAGATTGACGGCCCAGAGCGGGAGCGCGACGAGCGGGTTGGCGAGCACGCGCAAGCGCTCGACCGGCCGAAGCGCCAGCAGCGGCCGCAGGATCGGGCCGGTCGAGCCGGCGAGCAGGCAGAGCGGCGCGAGATCGCCGATCAGCACGTGCTGGAGCATGTGGAAGCTGAAGAGCTCCTCCTCGCCGATCGCGGCGATCGGCGACGCAAAGGCGAGCAGCAGGAGCGCGATCCCCGTCGCGAAGACGAGGACGCGCCAGGTCGGAACCGGGGTGCCGCGAGAACGAAGCGTCCGCGCCCGCATCCCGTAGGCGAGCGCCAGCAGGAGCACCGGCACGAGCTGGAGCGGGTCGAGCGTCCAGCTCGTCAGGAGCGAGGGCTGCATCGCTCCACTCTAGAATCACGTCCCCCTCTAGGATCGGGCCCGTGCAGCTCTTCCACTACCACCTCGTCACGAGCCGCGTGCGCGAGGTGGAGGCGCGCTACGTCGGCAAGCTCGCGTTCGGGCTGGTCGCGCGCCACGGCCGGATCGGCGAGGACTATCAGTCGGTCGAGCCGGGAGTCCCGTGGGAGGAGCTCGACCGGCTCGGCTTTCGGCTGCGACTCTCCGAGCTCGAGCGAGGATCGGTGAACGTCGTCGTCCAGCCGGGTCAATGGGATCTGCCCCGGGTCGACCACCTCGGCCTCGCGCTCGACGAGGACGAGTTCGAGGACGTGGTCGTGCGCGCGACCGCCAAAGAGCTGAGGATTCAGGCCCACGGCGGGCGTCGTACGTTCGTCGCGACGAATGCGGGCTACCGCCTCGAGATCCACCCGCCGCGGGAATGGCTCGACGAGCTCCTGGCCGCGCGCTCGGAGTACGCTCTGACCGAGCTGCACCTGCTCGCGGAGGATCCGCAGGCCAAGGCCGCGGTGCTCGCGGAGCTGCTCGATCTCGAGCGGGACGGCTCCGACGTTCAGGTCGGCGGCACGCTCGTCCGGTTCCTGCCCGACGGGCCGCCGGGCCGCCCGCAGCTCCAAGGCGAGCTCTTCACCTAGGCGAGCCGAAGCACGCTCCGACGGCGGTCGTAGACTCGTCCGATGGTGAAAGGTCGGTGAGCGAAGAGCGGACGTACGCCGGCGCCGGGGTCTCGCTCGCGACCGCCGAGAGCGTCGTCGAGCGGCTGCGCGCGGCCGTCTCGAGTACGGCGACCGCCGGCGCAATCGGCTCGTTCGGTGGCTTCGCGGGGCTCTTCGCGCTCGACGAGCGGCGTCTGCTGGCGGCGTCGACCGACGGCGTCGGCTCGAAGCTCGTGCTCGCGCGCCGCGCGGGCAAGCTCCGCTGGTGCGGCGCGGACCTCGCCGCGCACTGCATCAACGACGTCCTGACGACCGGAGCGGAGCCGCTCTTCCTCCTCGACTACGTCGCGGCGAACAGGATCGAGCTCGAGCAGGTCGCCGAGCTGGTCGAAGGGGCGGCGGACGTCTGCCGGGCCGCCGGCTGCGCGCTGCTCGGCGGCGAGACGGCCGAGCTCCCCGGTATCTACAGAGACGACGAGCTCGACTTCGCGGGCACCTGCGTGGGGATCGTCGATCGTCGCGACCTGATCGACGGCTCGCGGGTCGAGCCGGGCGACGTCGTCGTCGGGCTCCCGTCCGCGGGGATCCATGCGAACGGCTTCACGCTCATCAGGAGTCTCGTCGGCGACGACGATTTCGACGCGGAGCTGCTGCTGCCGCCGACACGGCTCTATCTCGAGGAGGTTCGAGCGCTCCGTGCCCGCGCCGACGTCCGCGCGCTCGCGCACGTCACCGGTGGCGGGATCATGGGCAACCTGCCTCGCGTGCTGCCGGCGGGCGTCCGGGCCGAGATCGACTGGGACGCCTGGGAGCGGCCGCCGGTCTTCGCCTGGCTCTCCGAGCAGGGCGTCGAGGAGGCCGAGCTCCGGCGGGTCTTCAACTGCGGGATCGGGATGTGCGCGGTCGTGCCCTCCGTCGACGCCGCCGGCGAGCTCGCGATCGGCAGGATCGTGGCGGGGTGATCGGCGTGCTCGTCAGCGGCGAGGGAACGAATCTCCAGGCGCTCCTCGACGCGCAGCTGCCCGTCGTCGCGGTGGCCTCGAGCCGTCAGGAGGCCCGCGCGCTTGGAGCGTGCGGAGGCAGCGAAGGTGGCGGCGGCGGCCTTCCCGGCCGGCGATTTCTCCGACCGGGAGCAGCGCGACCGGACGATGGCGAACTGGCTCCAGGAGCAGGGCGCGCGGCTGATCGTCTGCGCCGGCTACATGCAGCTCCTGACGCCCGACGTTCCTCGAGCGCTTCCCCGACCGGATCGTCAACGTCCACCCGTCGCTCCTGCCGGACTTTCCGGGCGCGCGCGCGATCGACGATGCGCTCGACGCCGGCGTCGAGCTCACCGGCGTCACCGTCCATCTCGTCGACGAGGGGCTCGATACCGGCGCGATCGTCCGGCAGGTGCCGGTTCCGGTCGAGCCGCGCGAGTCGCTCGTCGAGCGGATCCACGAGGTCGAGCACCGGCTACTGCCGGAGGTCGTGCGAGAGCTTTGCGGGCGCTGATCTCCGTCTACGACAAGACGGGTCTCGCGCCGTTCGCGCGCGGGCTCGCGGAGCTCGGCTTCGAGCTCGTCGCGAGCGGCGGCACCGCCGAGCAGCTCGAGGCGGAGGGGCTCGCCGTCACCTCGGTCGAGAGCCTGACCGAGTTTCCCGCGCTGCTCGGCGGGCGCGTCAAGACGCTCCATCCGGCGATCCACGGGGGCATCCTCGCGCGTCCTCTCGACGCGAGCGACGCGGCGGAGCTCGAGCGCGAAGGGATCGAGCCGTTCGACCTCGTCTGCGTCAACCTCTATCCCTTCGAGCGCGGAGCAGCCCGTCGCGGAGCGACCGAGGACGAGGTGATCGAGCTGATCGACATCGGCGGTCCGTCGCTCCTCCGCGGCGCGGCGAAGAACCACGCGAGCGTGACGGCCGTCAGCCGGCCCGAGGACTACGACGACCTGCTCGGCGAGCTGCGCGCCCGCGCCGGTCACACGTCGCTCGAGACGCGGCGCCGGCTCGCCGGGATCGCGTTCGCGACGACCGCCGCCTACGAGGCCGCGATCGCGCGCTGGTTCGGCGAGGACGAGCAGTTCCCCGAGACGCTGATCCCGGTCTTCGAGAAGGTGCGCGACCTCGCCTACGGCGAGAACCCGCATCAGGCTGCCGCGCTCTACGCCGAGCGCGGCGTCCGCTCGCACCTGCTCTCGATGGTCGAGCAGCTGCACGGGCGCGAGCTCTCGTTCAACAACCTGAACGACCTGAATGCCGCACGGATGCTCGTGCGCGAGTTCACGCTGCCGGCCTGCGCGATCGTCAAGCACGCGAACCCCTGCGGCGTGGCTGTGGGCGCCACGATCGAGCAGGCGTACGAGCGCGCGCTCGCAGCCGATCCCGTGTCGGCCTACGGCGGAGTCGTCGTCCTCAACCGCGCAGTCACGGCGGCGCTCGGCGCTCGGCTCGCGGATCAGTTCGTGGAGGTGCTGTTCGCGTCGGGGTTCGACGAGGCGGCGCTCGAAGCGCTGCGCCGGAAACCCGCCACGCGGATCCTGAACGACCTCGAGCGCCGCGCGGCTCCGGCCGCCGAGCGCGACTTCAAGCGGGTGCTCGGCGGCCTGCTCGTGCAGGAGCGTGACTGGGACGTCGCCGACCGCGAAGGGATGAGCGTCGTCGCCGGCAAACCGTCAGAGGCGCAGTGGGGCGATCTGCTCTTCGCCTGGCGGGTCTGCAAGCACGTCGCGTCGAATGCGATCGTGATCGTGCGCGACCTGCAGACGGTGGGGATCGGCGCCGGCCAGATGAGCCGCGTCGACTCCGTCCGGATCGCGCTCGAGAAGGCGCGCGAGCACGGGCACTCGCTCGACGGGGCGGCGCTCGCCTCCGATGCCTTCTTCCCGTTTCCGGACGGCCCGCGCCTCGCGCTCGACGCCGGCGTGACCGCGCTGATCCAGCCGGGTGGGTCGAAGCGCGACGAGGACGTGGTCTCAGCCGTCGAAAGCGCCGGCGCCGCGATGATCTTCACCGGACGCCGGCACTTTCGGCATTGACCGGGAAGGCCAGGAAGCTGGCCGGCCTCCAAGAGTCGCTCTGGCTCCTGACGGGGGATACTCGCCCTTGTGGACGAGCTCGACCTGCGTATTCGCAACCACATCTATTCGTCGTTCGTGCGCGACGGCACGGCGGCCGCGCCGGCCGAGACCGCTGAAGAGCTCGAACTCGCCGAGACGAAGGTCTCGGACGCCTATCGGCGACTCCACGACGCCCATGCGCTCGTGCTCGAGCCAGGCTCCCTGCGGATCCGGATGCTCAACCCGTTCTCAGTCGTCGAGACGCCGCATCGCGTCCGCTGCGCCGGCCGCTCGTGGTTCGCGAACTGCGCTTGGGACGCGCTCGGAATCCCGGCTGCGCTGCACGCCGACGGCCGGGTCGCGTCGGCCTGTCCCGACTGCGCCGAGCCGCTCGAGCTCGAAGTGGTGGACGGCAGCCTCGCACGGGGCGGCGAGCTCCTCGTTCACTTCGTCGTACCTGCCCGTCGGTGGTGGGACGACATCGGCTTTACCTGAGCGACGATGGTCTTCCTCCGGTCGGAGGAGCACCTCGCCCGTTGGCTCGGCGCGACCGGGTTGCCAGTCGGCGCCTCGATGCCCGCCAGAACGCTGCACGAGCTGGCCCGGCGTTGGTGGTGGACGCGACTCGAGCCTGATTGGCGCCCGCGCGCGCCGGTCGAGTCGCAGAGGATCCTGGACGACCTCGGTCTGACCGGCGAGTTCTGGCGCCTCAGCTAGGCGGCTCGGCGGCGACGGTAGGCGCGCGTCTTCGTCCGGTTGCCGCAGACGGACATCGCGCACCACGTCGAGCCTCGGTTGCGCGAGCGGTCGTAGTAGATCCAGTGGCAGACGTCCCGGCGGCAGGCCTTCAGCCGCGCGAGCGAGCCGTCGGCGCGGGCGGCGAGGACGATCGCCACGAGCCGGCCGAGGGCGCCGTCGACTCCGGGCGCATCGGCGACGAGCTGCGCGGAGCCGTCTGCTCCGAAGCGGGCCGCGAGGTTCGCGGCGCGGGCGGCGCGCTCGAGCGGCGCGAGGGCGGAGGCCATCACCTCGACGCCGTTGTTCGCGAGGAGCAGCGAGCGGAGCGCCTCACGCACCTCGATCGCGACCCGCAGGTCGGCTTCGGTCGGCTGCACGTCGCTCGCGAGCCCCGTCCGCTCGAGCACCTCGGCGAGCGCAGCCGGATCAGCGAGCTCCTCGACGCCATTCTCGATGTCGAGCGTGTTGACGAACGCCTGCACGGCGCGCAACGGCTCGGGCGCGGGCGTGCGGCCGCCTGGATCCGGGAGCACTACGCGCGCTTCGCGACGCGGTAGCCGAGGACGAGGAATGGCACGACGACGCACGCGGCGAGCAGGCCGGCGGGGAGGAGGAGCCACGCCGCATCCAGCCGCCCCGCTGCCGAGCCCGAGCCGAGATCGCCGCGCTGGAAGTCGACGTTCGCGAACACGCGCGGCTTCTGGTCGACCGGGGAGAACGTCGCAGCGGGCACCATCGAGTCGACGAGCCAGCGCTCGCCCACCCGCCGGAGCTCGGCCTTGAACGCGATCGGCCCCATGGTCTCGCCGCGCCCCGGGTGGAGGAAGATCTCGATCCCGACGACGCCCCCGAAGGCGTAGTCCTTCGTCCACCGGCGGCCGTCCCCGACCCTCGCTCGGTACGGCATGACGGGCAGCTCGCCACGCCGCCAGTCCTCGCGCGAGATCCCGGCCCGGAGCTGGGGTGTGACCAGACGGTAGGCATTCGCGAGATCGCGCCGGCCCAAGCCGTCCTGCACGAACTGCTCCATCGTCGCGCCGATCGCCGATCGCGCCGCCCGATCGACCTTCACCGGTCGCGCGGCGACGTAGAGATCCGCCGGCTGGTTCGAGAACCTCTCCGGCGGGACGGGCGGCGGTCCGGGAAGGAGGAGGAAGACGGCGAGAGTCGCGCCCAACGCGGTCAGAACGAGCCCCGCGCGAGCGAGACGCCGGCGGCGCCGCGGAGAGGAGAGGAAACGGGGACTAACCTGTGTTGCCATTACGAGAGTGTCGCAAGGCGATAATTGGCTGTCAAGACACCGACTATTAAGAAACGATAGTGCTGCAGGCAGTCGAGGTACAAGCCTCAGTTCGGGCGGTGAACCTGAGCGATAGGCTTGGCTGCCGATGCCGCGCTCGTATCCCACGCTGCTCGAGCTCGTCGGTTCGACCCCGATCGTCCGGCTCGACCGGATCGGTCGCGACGTGCGGCCCCGGATCCTCGCGAAGCTCGAATACCTCAACCCCGGCGGCTCGAACAAGGATCGGATCGGCCTCGCGATGATCGACGCGGCGGAGCGCGACGGGAAGCTGCGCCCGGGCGGCACGATCGTCGAGCCGACCTCCGGCAACACCGGCGTCGGGCTCGCGATCGCGGCGGCGACGCGCGGCTACCGCTGCATCTTCGTGATGCCCGACAAGATGAGCCAGGAGAAGATCTCGATGCTGCGGGCCTACGGCGCCGAGGTCGTGATCACGCCGACCGCGGTCGAGCACGACTCACCGGAGAGCTACTACTCGGTCTCGGACCGGCTCGCCGAGGAGATTCCCGGCGGCTTCAAGCCCGACCAGTACTCGAACCAGGCGAACCCGGAAGCGCACTACGCCTCGACCGGGCCGGAGATCTGGGAGCAGACCGGCGGCGAGCTCGATGCAATCGTGATCTCGGTCGGGACCGGAGGCACCGTCTCGGGCGTCGGCCGCTACCTGAAGGAGCGCAATCCCGGGATCCAGATCGTCGGCGCCGACCCCGAGGGCTCGGTCTACACCTCCGACGAGACCCATCCCTATCTCGTCGAGGGGATCGGCAAGGACACCTGGCCCGAGACGATGGATCGCGAGATCGTCGACCGCTGGGTGCGCGTCTCCGACCGCGACTCGTTCGTGACGGCGCGGCGGCTGGCGCGCGAGGAGGGGATCCTGAGCGGCGGCTCGGCCGGGACGACGGTGTGGGCGGCGCTCGAGGTGGCGAAGGACTTCGGCCCCGACGCGACGATCCTGACCGTGCTCCCCGACAGCGGCCGCTCCTACCTCTCCAAGTTCTACGACGACAACTGGATGCTCCAGTACGGCTTTCTCGAGCGGAAGGCGCCGGCGCCGACGATCGAGCAGGTGCTGCGGTTCAAGCGCGGCGAGGCGCACGAGGTGCCCGGATCTCGTCACGATCGAGTCGAACCAGAAGGTCGGCGCGGCGATCGACCTGATGCAGCGCTACTCGATCTCGCAGCTCCCCGTCGTGCGGAGCGACGGCGCCGACTCGCTCGCGGACGTGATCGGCTCGCTCCAGGAGCGCGGCGTCCTCGACCGCGTCTTCAAGAACCCGGACGCGATGAACGAGGACGTCGCCGTCGCGATGCAGCCCCCGCTCGCCACCGTCGACGTGACCGATTCGCTCGATCAGGTCTTCGCAGACCTCTCCGGGCCGAACGCCGCGGTCGTCGTCGCCGCCGCGGGCCGGCCCGCCGCGATCCTCACG
This sequence comes from uncultured Gaiellaceae bacterium, assembly GCA_963761905.1. Taxonomy (GTDB): domain Bacteria; phylum Actinomycetota; class Thermoleophilia; order Gaiellales; family Gaiellaceae; genus Gaiellasilicea. The sequence continues at coordinate 149,120 of CAVXIQ010000001.1, forward strand.
CGCTCCGACCTCCTCGAGTACCTCGCGCACCAGCGCTCGCAGGTGAACGGGGCGTAGGTCGCCCTGCTCGCCGGACGATCAGTCCGCCGGCGAGGCCAGAGCCGACCGTGAGAGCTCCGGGTAGGTCGCGCGATAGCCCCGCCCGCGTGCAATCGGTGCGAGGGCGGCGAAGAGCGCTCGCTGAACCGGTAACGGCGGCGAGCGGAAGACGAGGACGTCGCTGAACTCTCGCGCGATCAGCGCCAGCTGCAGTCGATCCGGCATTCCCTCGTCGTTCGTGTGGCCGAGCCGGGCGAGCCCCCACATGGTCTCGAGCATGTGGATCATCCGCCCGCCCGGTGTGAGCTCCACCCGGATCTGGGCGTCTCGAGCGCCCGCGTTCCACGACTCATGCCAGACGCCAGCATCGACCGTGGCCGTCTCGCCTTTGCCGAGGACGCTCGTCTGCCCGTCGACCATCACGGTCAGCTCGCCCTCGAGCACGGTGAAGCGCTCGACCACCGTGGGATGGCGATGCTCGCCGCCGGCCCCACCGACGTGCACGGTCAGCTCGGAGCTGCAGCGGCCGTCCGGGTTCATGCTGGGCAGCTCGAGGAACGTGGCCCGATCGCCGGTGACGGGATTCGTCCAGACCTCGCCGACCTCGATCGGTGTGAGGTCGGCCGGACCGTCCGGGTCGGGATGCGACATTCGGGACGACCCTACAGTCAGGGGATGAAGCTGGCCTCGTGGCCGCGGGCGTTCGCGGCTTCGAGCTCCTCCGCGGTGAGGGCGCCGATCCGCTCCAGCAGCTCGAGCTCGTCGCGGAGGTGGGTGTGCATCATCTCTGGCCCGTCCGTCGCGATCGTGAACGCGACGCCGTGCTCGACGAAGGCCCGGAAGGTCTCGCGCACCGCGGCCTCGTCGGGCAGCGCCTTCGTGAGCAGGTTCGAGGTGGGGCAGATCTCGAGCACGGTGCCGGCGTCGCGGAGGAGCCGCATCAGCTCGGGGTCGCGGGCGGCCAGGATCCCGTGGCCGATCCGCTCGGGCCGCAGGTGCTCGACGACCTCGGCGATCTCCTCGGCGCCGGTCTCGCCCTCCTCGCCGACGTGGATCGTGATCCCGAGCCCGGCCGCACGCGCGCTCGCGATCATCGGCTCGACCTGGCGGTAGTCGTAGCGCCCGCCGCCTGGGCGCGGGCCGGCGATGTCGATCCCGATCACGCCGCGCGAGGCCCAGCGGATCGCCTTCTCGACGACGATCTCGTTCTGGCGGGTCGTGAACGTCCGGTCCATCATCAGGATCAGCCCGCAGCGCACCTGCGGGTACTCGATCGAGGCCCGGTCGAGGCCGCGAATGGCCGCGAGGATGACGTGGTCGAGGTCGCGCTCGCCGCCGCGGTTCCGCTTCATCGGGTTGAAGCGGAGCTCGAGCGTCGTGATCCGCTGCGAGCGGTAGGCGCCGCCGATCGCTCCGTGCACCGACCGCTCGACGGCGATCGGCGAGCACTGGATCAGCTCCGTCCAGTGGTAGATCCGGTCGAGCGCGTCGAGATTCTCGACCCCGCGTGGGTCGGAGACGGTGACGAGCGCGTCGAACTCCCAGAAGTCCTTGACCGGGAAGCGCGATCCCCTGCTCGTGTGCGAGCGACCAGAGGATGTCGGAGGCGACCGAGCCGCCGAGGTGGGTGTGGAGCTCGGCGAGCCCGACGTCGCTCATCGCGCGAGCTTACTCGGGCCTGGCGCTGCCAGGGTTGATGTCGAAGGTGGTTGCAATTGACGGCATAATGATGTCATAGTGACTTCGTGAAGCTGTCGCCGCTGACCCGCAACCGTGATTTCGCGCTTGCCTGGCTCGGCGGGCTCGTGTCGATGCTCGGAAGCTGGGCCCTCTGGATCGCGCTCCCGCTCCACGTCTACGAGGCGTCCGGCTCGGCGCTCGCGACGAGCGGCGTCGTCGCCGCGCTCGTCGTTCCCGGGATCCTGCTCGGCTCCGTCGCCGGCGTCTTCGTCGACCGCTGGAACCGGAAGACCGTGCTCGTGGTGGGCAACCTCCTCCTGGCGGCGGGGACGCTGCCGCTCCTCGCCGTCGGCGAGTCGCGGCTCTGGCTCGTCTACCCGCTCGTCTTCCTGCTCGAGGTGGTCGAGCAGTTCACCGGCCCGGCCGAGCACGCCCTGCTGCCGAGGCTCGTGCCGGCGCCCGATCTGCTCGCAGCGAACGCGCTCAACGCCCTGAACAACAACCTGGCCCGACTCGGCGGGCCGGCGCTCGGCGGCGTCCTCTACGCCGCCTCGGGGCTCGGCGCCGTCGTGCTCGTCGACGTCGTCTCGTTCCTCGTTGCTGCCGCGCTGCTCGTGGCCATTCGCACCTCCGGCGCCGTGCGGGTCGACGTCGAGGCCGGAGAAGGGAATGGGGAGGAGCTCGAGCAGGCGGTCGTCCGGCGCTGGCGGCGGGTCGTGCTCGACTGGCGCGAAGGGCTCGGCGTCGTCCGGCGGAAGCGACCCGTCGGGGTCGTCTTCGCCGTCTCGGCGCTGACCTCGTTCGGCGAGGGGGTCTTCGCGGTGATGTTCGCGGTGTGGGTCGGGGACGTGCTCGGCGGCGGCGTCCCGGAGCTCGGCTTGCTTGCAGTCCTCGCAGGCGGTCGGCGGCCTCCTCGGCGGGGTCGTCGCCGCCTACGCCGCGCGGCGGCTGGCCCCGGAGCGGCTGTACGGGCTCGGCCTGCTCGCCTTCGGGATCTTCGACCTCGCGCTCTTCAACTATCCGCTCTTCCTGGACCCGCACTTCATCGACGGCGTCTGGATCGGCTGCGCGCTGATGATCCTCGTCGGCATCCCCAGCGTCAGCTCGCAGGCGGGGCGCGACACGATCCTCCAGACGCACGTCCCGGATGCGTTTCGCGGCCGGGTCTTCGGCTCGCTTTCCACGACCGGCTCGCTGCTCGTCCTCGCCGGGACGACGACGGCGGGTGTAACGGGCGCCCTGCTCGGCCCGATCGCGCTCCTCAACTTCCAGGGCGGCGCCTACGTCGTCGCCGGGATCTTCGTCCTGCTCGCGCTGGCGCCCCGCCTGACCGCCGCGACCGAGCCCGCCTAGCGCGTCGCGTCCGCCACGAACGCCCGCAGATCCGGGATGAACCCGGGATCGATCGTGTGCGGGAGCGGATACTCGCGGTAGAGCAGCGTCGGCGCCGGCTCCGTCCACCAACTCCTTCGCCTCGCGGCTGAAGCGGACGTCGATCACCGGGTCGAGAGTGCCGTGACCGATCGCGACCGGGAATCCGTTGAGGTCGGTGACGTCGAGCTCGAGGCCCTCGACTCGGGGCAGAAAGCCGGAGAGCGCGACGATCGCCGCCGGCCGCTTCGCTGCGCCACGGCCGAGCCCGAGCGCCCAGCTCATCACGGCGCCCTGCGAGAAGCCGCCGAGCACCGTCCGCTCGAGCGGAATGGAGAGCGCGTCCAGCCAGGACGACGCCGCCTCGAACGTCGGCCGGAAGGTTGCCGGGTCGGGCGTCGGGATCCCGCCGAGCGCGTACCAATGCGCTCCTCCTGGAGGAAGCGCGAGCGGGCCGCGCGGCGCGATCCCGAGCAGGCGCCGCTCGGGATCCAGCGCGTCGAGGAGCGGGAAGAGGTCGCGCTCGTCGGCGCCGCGCCCGTGGAAGAGGACGAGCGCCCCCTCCGGCTCGGCCGCCGCGTCGCGGACGAGCGCCTCGATCAGGTGACCTTCCACGCCGCTCGCGGATCCGGAAGCTTCGTCAACGCCGGCTCGATCCGCTCGCGCAGATGCTCGAAGGCGGGCGGCAGCGACAGCCGCTCGCCGAGATGCGCCTGATCCTCGTCGGTCGCGAAGCCCGGGCCGAGCGTCGCGAGCTCGAAGAGGACGCCGTTCGGCTCGCGGAAGTAGACCGAGCGGAAGTAGAAGCGGTCGATCACCTGGGTCGGCTGCATCCCCGACTCGGCCACGCGGCGCTGCCAGGCCTCGAGGTCGTCGAGCTTCGAGGCGAAGGCGACGTGATGCACCGTGCCGGCACCGCCGACTCCGCGCTCCGCCGGCGGGGGCTCGAAGGTGAACCAACCGCCCCGCTGCTCGCCGCGCACTTCCCAGACGGCGTCGCCACGCGGCTCGAAAGCGAGCGTCTCCTCGAGCAGCTGCCGGCTCCGCTCCGCGTCGGTCGCGTACGCGCGCACGCCCTCGAAGCCCTGGAGCGCCAGCTCGGGGGCGATCTCGGGATGCTCGGCGACGAGCGGCTCGTCGTCCGTCTCGACGACCGCGAGCTCGAGGCCCATTCCCTCGGGATCCTCGAAGCGAAGTCGTCCGGAGGTGCGCGCGATGGCACCCGCCTCGCCGGCCAGCCGCGCCTCCCAGAAGTCGAGCGCCTCCTCCGAGGCGACGCGCCAGACGATCGTGTGCACCATCCCCGCGCCCGGCCGGCCTCGCCGCGCGTCCGGGTACTCGAAGAAGGTGATGTCCGAGCCGGCGCTTCCCCGCTCGTCCGCGTAGAAGAGGTGGTAGACGGTCGGATCGTCCTGGTTGACCGTCTTCTTGACGAGCCGGAGCCCGAGCACTCGGGTGTAGAAGTCGACGTTGCGCGGCGCGTCGCCGGTGATCAGGGTGATGTGGTGGATGCCCTCGAAGCGCATCGCGTCCTCCGTTAGCGTCGGCGTGGGTAGATAGAAGACTTCTACATGCACCGAAACGTGATCCGCGTCACCGGCATCGCAGGCAGCCTCCGCGCGGGGTCTCACAACCGATCCTTGCTCGCCGCCTGCGCCGAGCTCGCCCCGGCGGGGTTGACGATCGAGACGTTCGACCTCCGCGAGGTGCCGCTCTTCGACCGAGACGTCGCGGATGCCGGCTTTCCCGCGAGCGTCGTGGCGCTGCGGGGAGCGATCGCCGACGCCGATGCGCTCCTGATCGTTACACCCGAGTACAACGCCGGCCTGCCGGCCGTGACGAAGAACGCCGTCGACTGGGCCTCGCGCCGGCCGGCGCCGACGCCTCTCGACGGCAAGCCGACGCTCGTCATGGGCGCCACTCCCGGGCGGCTCGGGACAGCCCGCGCGCAGGCGCAGCTCCGCAGCTCGCTCGCCCATGCCGGCGCGATCGTGCTGCCGAGGCCACAGGTCTTCGTCGCCGCCGCCGGCGAGAAGCTCGTGGACGGCGTGCTCGTGGACGAGGAGACGCGCGAGCGTGTGTCCGCGGCGCTCACGGCCTTCGCCGCGTTCGTCGCGCGGCTCGGTCCTTAGACTGGCCGTGGTGAAGGTCGGGATCGTCGTGCCGTTCTCGTGGTCCTTCTGGGGCGCAGTCGTCGAGCACGCGGAGCTCCAGGCCGCTGCGCTCCGCAGGCTCGGGCTGGACGTGCGCCTGATCATGGGGAACGACCCGCCGGGTCAGTTCACGCGGGTGCTCCATCCCCGGGTCGGCCGGCACGGGACGCCGCCGCCCGACGTGATCCCGATCGGTCGCTCCGTGATCGTGCCGGCGAACGGCTCGCTCCCGAACATCATCCTCAGCCCCCGCTCGATCCTGCGCATCCGCCGCGTGCTCGCCCGCGAGCGGTTCGACCTGCTCCACCTGCACGAGCCGATGACCCCGACGCCGTGCATCGCTGCGCTGGCGTTCTGGGACGGCCCGACCGTGGCGACGCATCATGCGAGCGGCGACCTCGGCTGGATGCGGCTTGCGACACCGGTCTGGGGCTTCCTCGAGGAGCGGATCGACCGGCGGATCGCCGTCTCGGAGCAGGCCCGCGCCTCGGCGCAGCGCTGGCTGCCGGGCGAGTACGAGATCGTCCCGAACGGCGTCCTGATCCCGGACGGGGTGGAGCCTGCCGGGCGCGAGCATCGAGTGATCTTCGCCGGCCGCCAGGAGCAGCGGAAGGGGCTCCAGGTGCTCCTCCGCGCCTGGCCGGAGATCCGTCGGCGCACCGGCGCTCGGCTGCGGATCGCCGGCGCCGATCCGCTGGCCGTCCGGCTCCTGCTGACCCGGCTGCGCGTCTCCGACGACGGGATCGACGTGCTCGGGTTCCTCAGCCAGGACGACCTGACGACCGAGCTCGCGAGCGCGAAGGCCCTCGTGGCGCCCTCGCTCGGCGGCGAGAGCTTCGGGATGGTCCTGACGCGCGCGTTCGCCTGCGCGACGCCGGTCGTCGCCTCCGACATCACCGGGTATCGCGACGTGATGACGCCCGAGACGTCGATCGCGGTTCCGCCCGGAGACGTGGCCGCGCTGGCCGACGCGGTGTGCTCGCTCGTCGAGGACGAAGCGGGCCGGGTGGCGCTCGGCCGAGCGGCTCGCGCGCACGCGATCGCGCATTACTCGTGGGACGACATCGCCCGCCGCCTGGCGGTGATCTACGAGTCCGCGGCGGGCATTCCCGTCCGTTCGGTCGCGGCGTGAGCATCAGGCACAACCGGCTCGTCCAGGTCCTGGTCGCGCTGCTCCTGCTCGCGGCGATGGGAACGTTGCTCTGGTGGCGCGGTCCGGACTGGAACGTCGTCTACCACGCCTTCGACCTCGTCAACTGGGCATGGATCGTCTTCGCGCTCGGCCTGAACCTCGTCTCGGTGCTGGTGCGGGCGCTCGCCTGGCGCCTGACGATCGACCAGGCACTCGAGCCGCCACACCCGCCGTTCAACCACGTGTTCTCGGCGTTCGCGGTGGGGCTCCTCGGCAACGCGGCGCTGCCCGGCCGGATCGGCGAGCTCGCCCGCGTCGCGGTGCTGCGCCGGCGCCTTCCCAACCGCACGGGCACGACCGCGACCCTCGTCGGCACCGTCTTCGCGCACCGGCTGTTCGACGTCGTCCCGGCCCTGCTGCTGGTCTTCTACGTCTTCGAAACCGCCAAGATCCCGACCTGGGCGAGGACGAGCCTCGCCAGCGTCTGCGTGCTCGGGATCGTCCTCTTCGCGCTCGGTGTCGTCAGCGCGCGGCGCGGCGACCGGACCGCGCTCGAGGGGGAGAAGACCCTCAAGCGGCTGCTCGCGATGGCACGCCAGGGGCTGTCGGTATTGCGTTCGCCCGTCCACGCCGCCGCGGCGATCCTGCTCCAGTGCCTCGGCTGGGCGCTGCAGCTGCTCGCCGTCTACGTCGCGATGCGGGCGTTCGACATCCACGCCCCGCTTCCCGCCGCGGGGCTCGTCCTGTTGCTGATGAACGTGGCGACGATCTTCCCGCTCTGGCCCGGCAACATCGGGCTGCTCCAGGCCGCCGTCGCGTTTCCGCTCGTCCAGTACGGCGTCGCCTACTCGACCGGCTTCGCCTACGGCCTCGTGCTCCAGGTGGTCGAGATGTCGGTCGGCGTGGGCGTCGGCCTGATCTTCCTGACGCGCGAGGGGCTCTCGTTCGCGACGCTTCGCGACATGCCTGAGCCGGTCGAGCTCGCCGACGAGCTCACCGAGCCGGAGCCGCAGAGGAAACGCGAGCAGGCCGCGCTCGGGCTAGTCCGGCTAGCGGCTGAACCGAGCTTCGGCTGCCCGCAGCTTGCGGGTGAGAGCCTGGAGGAGCTTCCAGGCGATCCGGGAGTCGGACTCGACGATCGGGCGGAACTCCCAGAAGGTCATGCCGTAGGTCGTCATGTCGGTCTCGGCCACGAGCGTGGCAGTGCGGACGCCTTCGTCGATCAGCGCGATCTCGCCGAAGTACTCGCCGGGGCCGAGCGATCCTCGCTCCGCGCCCTGAACGGTCACCTTGGCGGTGCCCGACCCGATCACGAAGAAGCCGGCGCCGGACTTGCCTTCGGTCGCGATCGTCTCGCCGGCCGCGAACTCCCGCTCCTTGAAAGACTCCGCGATCTTGCGCAGCTCGCGCGGCTCGAGGTCGGAGAAGATCGGGATCGAGGCGAGCATCTCGGCGGAAGGACGGGCCATCGCGCGATTCTACGCTCCTCAGCCCGGCTCGGAGAAGGGAGTCGTCGTAGTCGTCTCGGTTCGGGCGGCAAGCTCCTCGATCTTTCCGTGTGCTGCATCGAGCTGGGCGAGGCAGAGCCGGAGAAGCTCCTCGCCGCGTTCCCAGAGCGCGATCGCCTCGTCGAGGCTCGGCTGCCCCCGCTCGAGCCGCTCGACGATCCCCTCGAGCTCTCGTTGCGACTCCTCGAAGCTGAGCTCCGTCATCCGCGCACATCCTCGACGACGGCGCCGAAGCCGCCTGTGGCGAGCTCGACCTCGACCCGCTCGCCCGCGGCGAGGCTGTCGGCCGAGCGGACGATGCCGGCGTCGGCCCGCACGATCGCGTACCCACGCTCGAGCGTCGCGCGCGGCGAGAGCGCCGCGAGCCTCGCGCCGGCGCGCTCGACGCCGACCCGTCTGCGCTCCACGAGCAGCGCCGGCTCGCGACGGAGCCGATCGCGCAGGAGCGAGAGCCGGCTCGCGTCGCGGTCGAGCGCCCTCCGGGCGCCTCGCTCCAGGCTGCCGTGGGCGCGCCGAAGCACCTCGCGATCGCGCTCGAACGCCCGGCGGACGCAGCGCTCGAGCGATCCGCGCGCCCGGCCGAGGTCGCGGCGCAGCTCGACGAGATCGGGCACGACGAGCCTTCCTGCCATCGTGGGCGTGGAGGCTCGAACGTCGGCGGCGAGATCGCAGAGCGGGGTGTCCTGCTCGTGCCCCACGGCGGAGACGACCGGCACGGGACACGCGGCGACGGCGCGGACGACCCGCTCGTCGCTGAACGGGAGCAGGTCGTCGAAGCTGCCGCCGCCGCGCGCGAGCACGATCACGTCGACGTCGTCCGCGGCCGCGACAGCCGCCAGCGCCTCGACGATTCCCGCGGCGGCCCGTGGGCCTTGGACGAGGGTCTCCGAGACGAGGATCCGGGCGGCCGGGAAGCGGGCGGTGATCGTCGACAGCACGTCGCGCTTCGCTGCCGCGTCGTTGCCGGTGACGAGCCCGATCCGCCGGGGAAAGCGGGGGAGCGCTCGCTTTCGGGCGCTGTCGAAGAGGCCGTCGGCGGCAAGCGCCAGCTTCAGTCGCTCGAGCGCGGCGAGATGGGCGCCGAGCCCGAACCGCTCGATCGAGAGGACGCGAAGCCGGAACTCCCCCTTCGCGGCGTAGAGCTCCGGCCGGCCGTAGACGTGGACGCGCTCGCCGTCGCTCAGGTCGAGCTTCAGCGCGTCGAAAGTGCGCCGCGGCAGCGACGCGGGCACGCAGTCGCCCTCGGCGGGATCCTTGAGCGTGAAGAAGACGCTCGCCCAGCGATCGTGGCGTCGGAGCTCCGTCACCTCGCCTTCGATCCAGAGCGTGGGCAGCCGGGCAAGCCAGTCCGCGACCCCGCGATTGAAGCCGGCGACCGTGTACACCTTGCGCTCGCCGTAGAGGAGCGGCTCGACCTTCATGCAGAGAGCCTAGAGCCTCGTTCTGGAACCCGCTTCCGCGGATCAGATCCGCGCCTACAGCAGAATTTCAGCGGCTGTGCGGGGATCGCAGCCCCTGCCGACGAGGTCGACCGCCTCGTGCAGGTCGGCATCGAGGGCCGCGGCGACCTTTTCGGCCAGTGGCAGCGGATAACCGGCCTCGATCAGGACGTGCAGACGCCAGGACTCCACCTTGGCCCGCTCGCTCCCGCGTTCGATCAGCTCGGTCGTATCAGCCATTGTCCGTCGAGTGTTCGTGCTCCCCTAGACGAACCCTCCCGCCAGAAGTTGGCTGGGGATCGTCTAGATCTGACGCTAGATCTGACCCAGCCCGGTGCGGGCGTCGTCGATCTTGCGCGCGAGCTCGACCAGCCTGCCCTCGAGCACGGAGCGCTCCGACTCCGCGTCGGCGACGAGCGAGCCGAGCGTGCGTCGGAGCTCGGCGTCGGCGTCCGCGATCCGGCGCGCGAACGACTCGCCCAGCTCGTCGCGCTGGCGGTCGAACGCCGCTTGGGACTGGCGCAGGCGCGCCTCGAGGCGCTGCTGCCCGGCATCACCGGTGTGGGTCAGCCGCTCGGCAAAGATCGCGTCTGCCTGACGCACGAACGAGTCGACCGCCCGATCGAGCTCCCGCGCGAGGCGGCCGGCGGCTTCCTCGCGCGCGCCCTTGATCAGCTGCTCGAACTGCAGCGACGCCGCCTCGGTGTGCCGTTCGCCTTCCCGCGTCACGATCCGTTGCAGGTGCTCGATCTGGCGTCGCTCGATGTCTGCGAACGACGCCTCGATCCTGCGCGTCGCCTCCGTCTCGCCGCGGTCGATCTGCTCGGCGAGCGCCTGCTCGCGCAGACGCAGCCGCTCCGCGATCTCCTCGATCACGCGGCGACGCTCACCCGTGTGGGCCTCGAGCTCGTCGAGCGCCTCGGCGACGGCCGCCTGAGCGGCCTGCTCGAGCTCCTCGCGGAGGCGAAGCACCGACGCGCGTTGGGCCTCGGAGGTCGTGAAGAGGTCGGCGGCTTCGGCCTCGATCCGTGCCTCGGCGTCGCCGATCAGCTGCCGCTGACGCTGCTCCAGTCGTTCGAGCTGCGTGCCGAGCGCCTGCTGCGCGCGGTCGAGGTCGTCCGACCAGGCGCGGAGCCGCTCGTCGACACGGCGCTCGACGGCGGCCAATGCGCCCGCGAGCTCGGCCGCGACGTGTTGCTCGCGCTCGACGAGCTCGCCCCGCCGCGCCTCGGCCACCCGCCGTTCCTCCTCGGCGAGCAGCGAGAGCGAGTCGGCGCGAGAGCGCGCGATCCAGCGCTGGAGGTCTGCGTTCACCTGCTCCGTCTCCTCCGCGATCATCCGATCGATCGTCTCGCGTGCCTGGACGAACGCCGCGTCCTCGGTTCGGGCGCGTCGGGCGGCTCCGGCGAGCAGGGTTGCGCCGGCCTCGGCGATCGCGGCGACGAGGAGTCCCGCCGCGGCGACGGCGATGTCCTGCTCCGGGCGGAACGCAAAGGCAATCCAACCGGCGACTGCGACGAGCGAGAGAACACCCGTCGCAACGAGGAGCACGCGGACGCGTACCGGGGTGAGAGCGGCGAGCGCGGTCGACACCGCGACCACGACAATCGCCACCGCGAGCGCCGCGTGGAGCACGTTCTCGAGCATCGGAGCATGGTAGGCATCCTGTTCCGATGACGCTCGCCGACGATCTGGCGCGGATCGCCGAGGCCGCCGCGACGCTCGCGGCCTCGGGCGAGGAGGTCTCCGCCGTGGTCCCGACCGAGCCGCACGCGGGTGGCCGGCTCTACCTCTGCGCGTTCCAGACTCGGGCCGGCGAGACCCCGGCCGGCGAGCGCCCGGTCGGCGAACGGAGCTGGCTGGCGCTCGACGACGCCGGCGCAGCGGTCGAGGAGCGGCAGGCGATCCGTGATGCGGTCTCGATCGCCGCGCTTTGCGAGCTGGCCGAGGAGGTGGCGGCCGGCGGCGACCTCGACGAGCTGCACTCGAAGCTCGTCGCGCTCCGCGTCACCGAGAATCCCGAGGGGATCGACGAGGCGGAGGAGGCGCTGCTCGAGCTCCAGCGCGTGATCGGCGCCCCTCCTGCGCTGGCGACACCGGCGCGCCTCGACGCGATCGGCCTGGCGACGCGCCGGTTGGAGCTCGCGCTCGGCGGCGCGCTCCACGGCTCCCCGTTCGCCGACGCGATGCGCGGTGCCGGCGACGCGGTGGACGCGCTCACGAGCGATGTCGAGCGCGGCTACCGAGTGTCCCTCCGCTAAGCTCGAGCCATGGAAGGCGGCATGGGAGGCTTCCCGTTCGGCGGCGACCCGGAGGATCTCCTTAGGGGGATCCAGGAGTTCGCGGCGCAGCAGGCCGAGTCGGTGCAGGAGGCGCAGCGCGAGCAGTTCGCGACCCTGACCCTGAACACCGCGGTCGAGCTGACGGCCGCTGCGCTGAGCCAGCTTCAGCCGTCGGGAACGATCGACGAGCAGGCGATCGCGCTCCGCGACTCGATGCGCGTCCTCTTCCCCGAGGCGGTCGCGCTCGTCTCCGCCGCCCGCCAGGGCTTCATGCGGGAGCGTTAGGCCCAACTCGACTAGGCTGGCGCGCCGTGAGCCTGCTGGACCGCGCCCTCGTCCGAGCTCTGCCGGCCGTCCCACGCACGGTGGTCGAGCGCCTCTCCTCGCGCTACATCGCCGGCTCGTCGCTCGCCGATGCGCAGCGGGTGGTCGCAGAGCTGAACGCCGCGGGGAAGCTGGCTACGGTCGACGTCCTCGGCGAGGAGATCACGCAGGCAGCGGAGGCGGAGGAGATCGCCGACGAGTACGTGGCTGCGCTGGACGCGTTCGAGCGGGACGGTCTCGACGCGAACGTCAGCGTCAAGCCGACCGGGCTCGGGCTGAAGCTCGACTACGACCTCTGCAAGCGGAACGTCGAACGCGTGCTCGCCGCCGCCGAGCCGACGAACCGGTTCGTCCGGATCGACATGGAGGACGCGACGACGACGGACGACACGCTGCGCCTCTACCGGGAGCTCCGCGACGAAGGCCACCCGCGCGTCGGCCCTGTCCTCCAGGCCTCGCTGAAGCGAACCGTCGCCGACGCCGAGGGGCTGGCGGGCGCGAGCGTCCGGATCTGCAAGGGGATCTACGTCGAGTCGGAGGCGATCCAGTTCCGCGACGACGCCGCTGTCCGGGTGAGCTTCGTCCGCACGCTCGAGACCCTGCTCGACGGAGGCTGCTACCCGGCGATCGCGACCCACGACGAGCACCTGGTCGAGCGCTCGTCGCAGCTCGTTCGCGAGCGGGGCCTCGCCCCGGAGCAGTACGAGTTCCAGATGCTGCTCGGCGTCCGACCGGAGCTCGGCGACCGGATCGTCGCCGACGGGCCATCGCCTGCGGATCTACGTCCCCTACGGCCGGCAGTGGTACGAGTACTCGCTCCGTCGACTCAAGGAGAACCCGAAGATCGCCGGTTACATCGCGTCCGACACGCTGGCCCGATTCGTCGGGCGCGGCGGCTAGGGAAGCGGCGGGCCCGGCGGCCCGGGAGCGATCTCGTCTTCCTCCACGACGGTTCGTGTGCGGGTGCCCGCCGTGCGGCGGCGAACCGGCCCACCCTCGACGTACTCGGTGCGGCGGCGGAAGCCGCCCCAGCTCTGCCAGAAGATCATCGAGACGACGAGGCCGAGCAAGCCGACGATCATCAGGATCACCCCGATCGCGCTCACGTCGAGACCCTCGACCTCCGCGGTGACGCCCCAGGTGAGGATCGCCCCGGCGGCGATGAGCAGGATGCTGACTCCGATTCCCATGGCTCCGTTCTCTCCTCTTCCTCGCGGATCCCGAAGGCTCTTCGTTCCCCGCGGCCCTTACGCCTCCTGCTTCTCGGCCACGAGGACGACGAAGCCGGGGATCCGCGCCTCGCGCGCCGGCCATTCCTCGAGCCCGCGCAGCTCGAGCCCCGACTCGACGACCGCGGTGACGAGCGAGCCGAGCCCCGTTGCTGCGAAATAGTCGGCGCGCCAACGTTCGAACGCGTCGAGGCAGGCGGCCACCGGGTGCCGGTCGTGCAGGAGCAGGACGCCGCCGCTGCGCAGCGAGGCGGCGACGCCGCCCGCCCAGGCCGCGGGATCGCGGAGCCGCGCGAGCGATCCGGCGCCCGCATAGACGAGATCCCAGCGCCCGAGGAGGATCTCCGGCGGCAACACGTGCGGGTCCGCGTGCAACCACGGGATCTCGGCCGCGCGCCGCCGCGCCGCCTCCACGGCAGCGGCGTCGTCGTCGACACCGGTGACGTGCGCGCCGAGCTCCGCGAGCTCGATCGTCTCGCGCCCCGTGCCGCAGAAGAGGTGGAGGACGCGGCTGCCGCCGAGCCCGGCCAGGCGCTCGCGGATCGCAGGCGGCAGGCCGGGCGTCGCGAGCACGTTCTCCGACGTGCGATGCGCGTCGTCGAAGGCGCGGCGGTTGTGGTCGGTCGGCTCCACTAGGCGAGGAGCGAGTAGCCGCCGTCGACGACGATCGTCTGGCCGCACACCATCGCGGCGTCGGGGGAGCAGAGAAAGGCGACCGCGGCGGCGACGTCCTCCGGTGAGACGAGTCGCCCTACCGGGTTCCGCGCGCCCATGTCGAGCATCGCCTCGCGGTTCGGGAAGTGATCGAGCGCACCGGTCTCGACGACTCCGGCCGAGACGGCGTTGACGCGGATCCCACGCGGCGCCAGCTCCACGCCGAGGTAGCGGACGAGCGCCTCGAGCGCCGCCTTCGAGGTGCCGACGAGCGTGTAGTTCTCGAGCACCCGCTGGGCGCCGAGGCTCGAGATCCCGACGATCGAGCTGCCCGCCTTCATCTGTGGCGCCGCAACTCGCGCGAGGGAGAGCAGGGCGCGGGCGTTTGCGCCGAGCGTCCAGTCCCAATGCTTGTCCTCGGTCTCGAGCGCCGGCCGGATCACGCCGGTCGCCGCGTTGTGGACGAGCACGTCGAGCGCCCCGAGCGAGGCGACCTCGTCCAGCACGCGCTGGGAGGTGACGTTGCCGCGGACGAGGATCGGCTCCGTGCCGAGCGCCGTCAGCTCCTCGGCGGTCTCGGCGGCGGCCGAGTCGGAGCGGAAATAGCCGATCGCGACCCGCGCGGCTCCGAGCTCGGCGAAGCGCAGGGCGATCGCCTTCCCGATCCCCCGCGATCCCCCGGTCACGAGGACCGAGGTTCCCTCGAAGCTCACGATCGTCGGGGCAGGGGGGCGTACGCGGGCGCGGAGCTCGGGATCCCGTCCCAGCCGATCCGCCCGGCCGACTCCCGCGAGCCGTCCTCGGCCTTCGACGACGCGTGCCCCAGCCGCTCGAGCAGCGCCACCTTCTCCTCGCCGTAGCGGCGAACGGCGTGGTCGGCCGGCAGCTCGTCGATCAGCTCGCGCACGCGCGCGCGGAGCTGGAACGCGAAGTGCGGCGTCGCGGGCCCGACGAGGGCGTCGATGTCGCGAATCGTCGGCTCGGCCATCGGCGCGAAGCCTAGCTCGCGAGCCGCCGGACTAGGCTCGGGCGATGCGCCGCGTCCACCTGATGCTGCTCGTGACGGTCGTGCTCTGGGCGCTCAACCTGACCGTGACGCGCTACATCCTCCAGCACGGCTTCGAGCCGCTCGCCTACGCGACCGTTCGCTACGGGCTCGCGTCCGCGATCTTCATCGCGATCGTGGTGATCGCGGAGCGGACGCTGAGGATCGAGCGGCGCGACCTCAAGCTCGTCCTCGTCGCCGCGCTCGCTCTGCTCCTGAACCAGCTCGCCTTCGTCTACGCGCTCGACACGACGAGCGCCTCGACGATCGCCCTCCTCCTCGGCGCCACCCCGGCGATCGCGGCGGTGATCGGGCTGGCGCTCGGGTTCGAGCGGATGTCGGGCCGGTTCTGGGCAGCGACGCTCGTCTCGTTCGCCGGCGTCGGCCTCGTCGCGGCCGGCTCGGGCTCGAGCCTCGACGCGGGCTGGGTCGGGATCGCGCTCGGGCTCGCGACGGCCGCCACCTGGGCGGTCTACTCGATCGCGATCGCGCCGCTTGATGAGCCGCTACACCGCCTCGCGGATCAGCGCCGTCGTGCTGCCGCTCGGCTGGGTCGGGATCCTCGATCGCGGGCGCCCCGCAGACGGCGCGCCAGGACTACGCCGTCGGCTGGGAGGTCTGGGCGCTGCTCGTCTTCGCGACCCTCGGCCCGCTCGTCCTCACGAACATCCTCTGGTTCCGCGCGCTCCACGGAATCGGCGCCTCGCGCGCGACGCTGATCGCGAACCTGCAGCCGTTCGTGGCCGCGATCTTCGCGCTCGTGCTCCTCTCGGAGCAGATGACGCTGCTGCAGGTGGTCGGCGGCGTCCTGATCGGGGGCGGGATCCTGCTGGCGCGGCGGCGGCAGGCGAAGGCCGTACCGGCCTCGCTCGAATAGGCGTTCTCCCTACGTCGCCAGGGCAGACCACCGCCGCCGGCGAACCCGGACGACAGGAGGAACCGAGATGGATGCATGGATGTGGATCGTGCTCGCGCTGGTCGTGCTCGTGGTACTGGCGCTCTTTGCCTGGCCCGCACGGAACCGGCGCCGCACGCAACAGCTGCAGGAGGGCTTCGGCCCTGAGTACGAGCACGTCGTCGAGGAGACGGGCGACAACGCGACGCAGAGCGAGAGCTGCGAGAGCGGCAGGAGCGCCGCGAGGAGCTCGAGGTTCGAGCGCTCACCCCGGAGGCGCGCGAGCGCTACGCGGACGAGTGGCGGACGGTGCAGGGACGGTTCGTGGACGAGCCCGAGGGGGCCGTGCACGACGCCGACCGGCTCGTCCAGCAGGTGATGGCGGAGCGGGGCTATCCCGTCGCGGACGACTTCGAGCGGCGCGCCGCCGACGTCTCCGTCGACTACCCGGACGTCGTCGAGAACTTCCGCGAGGGGCATCGGCTCGTCGACGAGCATGAGGCAGGCGCTGCCGGCACGGAGCCCCTGCGGCAGGCAATGGTGCATTTCCGATCGCTCTTCGACGAGTTGCTCGCCGAGGAGCCCGTCCACGAGGAGGCACGGCGATGAGCGAGACCCAGGACGCACGAACGGAGACGGAGAGCAAGGACACCGACGTCGACACGGACCAGCGGGCCGACGGCGAGCGGCTGACGACGGCCGATCTCGTGCGCGAGGCGGACGACGTCGACAAGACGCAGACCGGCGACGGCGACCAGACGGACGAGCGGCAGCCGCTCTTCGCCGGCGACGAGGCCGAGGGCTTCCGGGGCCGCTGGACGGAGATCCAGACCGGCTTCGTCGACGAGCCGCGGCGCGCGGTCGAGGACGCCGACGCGCTCGTCGCCGAGGTGATGCAGCGCCTCGCCGAGACGTTCTCGTCCGAGCGCGCGACGCTCGAGAAGGAGTGGGACGGAGACGGCGAGCCCTCGACCGAGGATCTCCGCATCGGGCTGCAGCGGTATCGGTCGTTCTTCGACCGGCTCCTCTCGGCCTGACCCGATCCGCGTTCCCGGGGGCGGCCGCGCCCCCGGGAACGCGGTAGGATCGCGCCGATGGCCGACCAGGACTTCATGCCGCTCGACGGCTGGGACCACCTCGAGCTCTGGGTCGGCAACGCGAAGCAGAGCGCCTACTTCTACGAGCACGCGCTCGGCTTCACGCGCATCGCCTACGCAGGCCCCGAGACCGGTGTCCGCGACCGCGCCTCCTACGTCCTCGAGCAGGGCGAGATCCGGCTCGTCCTCACGAGCGGCCTCCGCTCGGACAGCGAGATCGCCCGGTTCGCCGCGCGACACGGCGACGGCGCCAAGGACGTCGCGTTGCGGGTTCCGGACGCCGGAGCCGCGCATCGCGAGGCGGTGGCTCGGGGTGCGACGAGCATCGCCGAGCCGCGTTGGCTCGACGACGAGCACGGCCGGGTCGAGCTCGCGACAATCGCGACCTACGGCGAGAACGTCCACACATTCGTCAACCGGGCCGACTACGCCGGACCGTTCCTGCCGGGCTTCGTTTCCCTCTCGCCGAACGGCCATCGTGACGCCGGCGTCGGCCTCGTCGCGATCGACCATGTCGTCGGCAACGTCGAGCTCGGCCGGATGGACACGTGGGTCGAGTTCTACGAGCAGGTCTTCGGGATGGTCAACATCGTCCACTTCGGCGACGACCAGATCCAGACCGAGTACTCGGCGCTCATGTCGAAGGTGATGGCGGACGGCGCCGGGAAGATCAAGTTCCCGATCAACGAGCCGGCCGAGGGGAAGCGGAAGAGCCAGATCGACGAGTACCTCGAGTTCAACGAGGGCCCGGGCGTGCAGCACATCGCGCTCCAGTCGCAGGACGTCGTCGGCACCGTCCAGGCGCTCAAGGAGCGCGGGATCGCGTTCCTCGACACCCCCGAGGCCTATTACGAGGAGGTCGAAGGGCAGGGTCGGCGAGATCGCGGAGAGCTACGACGACCTCAAGCGGCTGCGGATCCTCGCCGACCGCGACGAGGACGGCTACCTGCTCCAGATCTTCACGAAGACCGCCCAGGATCGTCCCACCATGTTCTTCGAGGTGATCGAGCGCCACGGCGCCACGACCTTCGGCGAGGGAAACTTCAAGGCCCTCTTCGAGTCGATCGAGCGCGAGCAGGCCCTCCGCGGCAACTTGTAACTCGCCGCGGGTCTAGCCTTCCGCCGTGACTCCACAGCGCCGAACCGCGCTCGTCTCGGTCGGCGCGGCGGTCGTGCTGCTCTCGCTGAAGCTCGGAGTCGGGCTCGCGAGCGGCAGCCTCGGGCTCGTCTCCGAGGCCCTCCACTCCGGGACCGATCTCGTTGCTGCGCTCCTGACCCTCTTCGCGATCGGCGTCGCCGGGCGGCCTGCCGATGCCGGCCACCAGTACGGTCACGGGAAGGCCGAGCACCTGGCGGCCCTCGCCGAGGCATCGGTGCTCGCGCTCGTCAGCCTCGTCGTCGCTGCGCTCGCTCTGGCGCGGCTCGGCGGCGCGCTCGAGCGGGAGGTCGAGACGGCCTGGTGGGTGTTTGCCGCGGTCGCGGTCGTGCTCGCGATCGACGTCTCCCGCACGTTCGTCTCCTATCGCGCGGCGCGTCGGTACGCGAGCGAGGCGCTCCTCTCGAACGCGCTCCATTTCGGGAGCGATCTCGTCGGGACGCTCGCCGTTCTCGGCGGGCTCGTGCTCGCCGCCACCGGTTACCCGCAGGGCGACTCGATCGCTGCCCTCTTCGTCGCGGCGCTCGTGCTCCTCGCGGCGGGTCGGCTGATTCGCCGCAACGTCGATGTCCTGATGGATCGCGCTCCGGCCGACGCAGAGGAGGCGGCCCGGCTGGCGATCGCGGCGGTCGAGCCGCCGGTCGAGCTCTCGCGGCTCCGGCTCCGGCAGGCGGGCGGCGACACCTTCGCGGACGTCGTGATCGCGGTCTCGGCTGCGGACGCCGTCGCTCAGGGGCACGCGCTCGCGGATCGCGTCGAGGCGGCGGTCGAGCGCGTGCTTCCCGGCAGCGACGTCGTCGTCCACGTCGAGCCTCGTGACGACGAGGCGGCGCTGCAGGAGCGCGCCCACGCCGCCGCGCTCTCGGTTCCGCGCGTCCGCGAGATCCACAACCTCAGCCTCGTCACGCTCGACGGCGCGGTCGAGCTCTCGCTCCACCTGAAGCTTCCCGGCGAGCTCTCGCTCGAGGACGCCCATCAGACGGCGGAGGAGGTCGAGCGGGCGATCTGCGCCGCAGTCCCGGAGATCGCGTCGGTGCAGTCGCATCTCGAGCCGCTCGCCCAGGCGAGCCCGGCGGTCGAGCTCGACCACCGCGAGATCGAGCGGATCGTGGGGTCTGTTGCAGGGGGAGCGCCGCGGGAGGTGCGGCTGCTCCGGACCGACGAGGGGCTCGTCGCCTTCCTGACCCTCGGCCTCGACCCTGCGTCGACGCTCGCCGACGCGCACGCGCGGGCCAGCGAGATCGAGCACCGGCTGCGAGAGCAGCACCCGGAGATCGCCGACGTGATCGTCCACACGGAACCGTAGGCTCCGCGCGATGCGCCTCTGCATGTTCCATCCGCTCGACCACCCACTGGAGCGCGGCTGGGTGGGGCGGATCGACGGCGATCGCGTCGTCCACCTGGCCGCGCAGACGCTGCAGTCGTTCTTCACGGGCGGCTCGTCGGCGCGGGAGCACGCGGAGTACCGCCTCGACGAGGTGCAGCTCCTCGCGCCGGTGCTCCACCCGCCGGCCGTGCGCGACTTCTACGCCTTCGAGCAGCACGTCGCGACGGCCCGCGCCTCGCGCGGGCTCGAGGTGCCGCCGGAGTGGTACGAGCAACCCGTCTTCTACTTCTCCAACCCGGCCGCGATCTTCGGTCCAGACGCCGAGATCCCGTACCCGGAGGGGACGGCGGAGCTCGACTACGAGCTCGAGGTCGCCGCCGTGATCGGCGCCGAGGGCGCGATCGCCGGCTTCACGATCCTGAACGACTGGTCGGCGCGCGACCTCCAGCGCGAGGAGATGAAGGTCGGGCTCGGCCCGGCGAAGGGGAAGGACTTCGCGACGTCAATCGGCCCGGTCGTCGTGACTGTGGACGAGTTCCCGGGCGACGAGGCGGAAATGACCGCGCGGGTGAACGGCGAGGAGCGCTCGCGCGGGAACCTGCGCGACCTCCACTTCTCGTGGGAGCGGATCCGCGAGCACGCGGCTCGGAACACGGTGTTGCGTCCCGGCGACCTGCTCGGCTCGGGCACTGTCGGGAGCGGCTGCATCCTCGAGCTGGGCGACGGGCGCTGGCTGAAGCCCGGCGATGTGGTGGAGCTGGAGGTCGAGGGAATTGGCGTGCTTCGCAACTCGGTTTCGGACACGTCGGGATTAGACATGTGATCTGCATGTGATATGGTGCAGTGCATGCCCCACCTCCAGATCCGCAACGTCCCAGCCCCGCTGCACCGTACGCTCAAGGCCCGAGCAGCCCACAGCGGGCTCTCGTTGTCCGACTACCTCCTGAACGAGATCAGGGAGTTCGCTGCGGTGCCGACGCCAGAGGAGATGCGCGAGCGGCTCGCATTGCTCTCCAGCGAGGATCCACCCGAGAGCTCTGCCGACGCAATCCGCGCCGAGCGTGATCGTTCTTGACGCCTCGGCGGCCGTCGACCTCGTTCTGAGAAGACCGGAGCGAGGGCCATGGGTCGCCGAGCGCGTGCTCGCCGGCGGTTCGCTGCACAGCACGCACCTGATCGATCTGGAGGTCGCGTCTGCGTTGAGGCGCTTCGTCGCAACAGGAACGGTGAGCGTCGAGCGGGCACGGCAAGGGCTCGACGTCTTCATGGGGCTCGCGATCACGCGGCACCCGCCGCGGGTTCTCCTCGAGCGGATCTGGGCGCTGCGCTCGTCTCTGACGGCGTACGACGCCAGCTATGTCGCGCTCGCCGAGGCGCTCAACGCGTCTCTCGTGACGACCGACGAGAGGCTAGCGCGCGCGGGCGGCCATCGTGCGATCGTCTCGGCGTTCCCCGGCTGACCATTATCCTCCGGCCATGCCCTTCTACCAGCGCCTCGGCGACGTTCCCCGCAAGCGCCACATCCAGTTCCGCGACAACGGGACGCTCCTGACCGAGGAGGTCATGGGGATGGAGGGCTTCTCCGGGATGGAGTCGATCCTCTACCACCTCCAGTCGCCCTGCCGCGTGATGGAGGTCGGCGACTTCGAGCCGATCGAGCGCGACGAGTGGGTGCCCGATACGCATCAGCACCGGCTCTTCGACACGAAGGAGATCGGCGCGGAGGGCGACGAGATCTCAGGGAGGCGGCTCCTGATGTGGAACAACGACGTCGAGATCTCGATCTGCCGGCCGGCAGAGCGGATGGAGACGTTCTTCCGGAACGGCGAGCGCGACGAGGTGATCTTCGTCCACGAGGGCTCGGGCACGCTCGAGACGATCTTCGGCGACCTGCCCTACAAGGACGGCGACTACGTGGTCGTCCCGCGCGGCACGACGTACCGGTTCGTCCCGGACGGAGAGCAGCGCCATCTCGTCTTCGAAACGCCGGGCCTGATCGAGATCCCGAAGCGGTATCGGAACCAGTACGGCCAGATCCTCGAGGGCGCGCCGTACTACCACCGCGACATCCATCCGCCCGCGATGCTGAACACCCACCGCGATCGCGGCGAGTACCCGGTCAAGGTGCGCGTCCGCGACGGCTACCAGACCTACGTCGTCGACTACCACCCGTTCGACGTCGTCGGCTGGGACGGCTACCTCTATCCGTGGACGTTCTCGATCCACGACTTCGAGCCGATCACGGGCCGGATCCACCAGCCGCCGCCCGCACACCAGACCTTCCAGGGCAAGAACTTCGTGATCTGCTCGTTCTGCCCGCGCAAGCTCGACTTCGACCCGGAGGCGGTGCCGATCCCGTACCACCACTCGAATCTCCAGTCGGAGGAGATGATCTATTACGTCTCCGGCAACTTCGGCTCGCGGAAGGGCGTCGACGTCGGCTCGATCACGCTCCACCCGTCCGGGCTGCCGCACGGGCCACAGCCGGGGCTCGCGGAGAAGGCGATCGGCCTGCACGAGACCGGCGAGCTCGCCGTCATGTGCGACACCTTCTATCCGCTGAGGCTGTCGAAGCTCTCCAAGGAGCTCGACAACGGCATCTACGCGATGTCGTGGTACGAGCCCGCCGACGGTGAGGTCACCGAGGCGGGGCTCACCTCGCACCTCTAGCGCAGTTGCGGCTCGTCCTCGATTGGGACGGGACCGTCACCGTCCGCGACTCGCTCGTCCAGGTGATCCACGAATTCGGCGATCCGCTGCTGCTTGCGGCGCTCGAGCCGCGCGTCGGCGTCGATCTGACGCTGCACGAGGAGATCGCGCTCGAGTTCGCGGCGATCACGACGCCGCTCGAATCGGTCGTTGCCTGGGTGGTGGAGAACGTCGAGGTGCGGCCTGGGCTTCAGGAGCTCGCAACGTTCGACCCGCTCGTGATCTCGGCGGGGTTCCAGGAGCTGATCCAACCGGTGCTCGCGCGCGAGGACATCGAACTCGAGGTCCTGGCGAACCGGGTGGATGCTCGTCCGGGCGGCTGGAACGTGTGTTTTCGGGACGAAGCGGTGTGCGCTGCCTGCGGCGAGCCCTGCAAGCGAGGCGGGCTCGCAGGCGAGCCGTACGTCTATGTCGGGGACGGGTACTCGGATCGCTGTGCCGCTCTTGCCGCCGCACGCATCTTCGCGCGCGACTCGCTCGCGACCCACCTCGACGAGCTCGGGCGTCGCTTCGAGCCGTTCGACGATCTCGCGGACGTTGCCGCCGCGCTCGCCCGCTAAGCCCACGGCTGCTCGACGGTCGTGAGCGGCGGCCCGTGCCAGCGACCCTTCCCGCCTTCGCCCTGCGCGGTTGGGGTGCCGCGCCAGCTACAGTCGCAGCCGTCGTTTCACGAGTCGGACCCAATCTTTTTTGATCAGCGTGAGCCAGTTGCTGGCTCCAGAGGGAGAACGAATGAACAGTCTGAGCAAGCGCACCGTCACCGTCCTGGTCACCATGGCCATGGCGCTCGTGGCAGTGCTTCTCGTCGCAGGCCCGTCGGTCGCGGCGAAGCGGGCGCCCGCCAGCACGGTCACGATCTGGACGGACGCCGACCGCAAGGCCGCCGTCGACCGGATCGCCTCCGCCTGGGGAACCGCGCGCGGCGTCAACGTCGTCGTCGTCCAGAAGGAGTTCGGCAAGATCCGCGACGATCTGAAGACCGTCCAGGCCGACACGGCGCCCGACGTGATCGTCGGCGCGCACGACTGGACGGGCGACCTGGCCGCGAGCGGCCTCGTCCTCCCGCTCAACCCGCGGCGGACGGTGAAGGCCAAGTTCCCGCAGTACGCGCTGAACGCCTTCTCCTATGGCACGGCCGTCAAGAAGCTCTACGGCGCGCCTGTCGTGATCGAGAACATCGGGCTCGTGGTCAACACGCGGCTCGCGAAGGTGCCGACGAGCTTCGCGCAGCTCCAGGCCTCGGCGCTGGCGTTCAAGAAGAAGAAGGCGGGCAACATCGCGATCGCCGTGCAGCAGGGCGCGGCCGGTGACGCGTACCACATGTATCCGTTCTTCTCCGGGCTGTGCGGCTACGTCTTCGGGACGAACCGGGCCGGCAACCTCGATCCGTCCGACATCGGGCTCAACAACCCCGTGTTCCTGAAGAACGCCGCTCGGATCGACAACTGGAACAAGCTGGGGCTCGTCAACGCGAAGGTCGACGACGGCGCCGCCTCGAACGCGTTCCTCACCGGGAAGGCCGCCTACTGGGTGACCGGTCCCTGGAACGTCGACCGGATCAAGAAGGCCGGGATCAGGTTCCAGGTCACGCAGGTGCCCTCGATCAACTGCAAGGCCGTGCCGTTCCTCGGCTCGCAGGGCTTCATGGTGACCAAGTTCTCGACCGCGCACGGGGTCGAGAGCGCGGCGAAGGACCTCGTCGGCGACTACATGATGAGCGCCAACTCGCAGCTGGCCCTCAGCGCCGCGAACGGTCGCTACCCGGCTAACATCGACGCCGCGAAGCGGGTCAAGGATCCCGTCCTGGCGCAGTTCGGCAAGGCGGGCACCGGCGGCGTCCCGATGCCGAACATCCCGCAGATGGGCAGCGTCTGGAGCGATCTCGGCGCGGCGTGGGTCAAGTCGACGAAGGGCTCGGGCGCCGTCAGGGCCCGCGTCTCCTTCTCGGTCGCGGCTCGCAACATCGCGAACAAGATCGGCTAGTCGGATCAGTACGGCTGGGTGGGGCGTCCGCAGGGGCGCCCCACCCTCCCCTCGGCACCGGAGGAGCGTGGTCGTGACGACCCAGCTGAGCGCGTGAGCACGACCGCCGCACCCGTGCCGGAGGTTCCGCGCCCGAGCGCCGGCGTCGCGGCTTGGTCGATGCCCTCGCGGGCGGTCGCGGCGCTCTCGGGGCCGATCGGGCTCGCGCTCAAGTTGTTCCTCCTGGCGCTCGTCAACGCGCTCGCGGTCTGGGCCTCGGTGATCCTCGCGACGGACGAGAAGTGGATCGCGCTCGGCGTCCTCGTCATCGCCACCGCGGCGATCGACTTCGTCTACCTCTCGCGCCGGCGCTACCCGCTCAAGTTCCTGATCCCCGGCATCCTCTTCCTGCTCGCGTTCCAGCTGACGCCGATCGTCTACAACGCGAACATCGCCTTCTCGAACTGGTCGACGGGGCACATCCTGTCGAAGGACGAGGCGATCCAGGGGATCCAGCGCAACTCGCTCGTCGAGTCCGCGGACGGCGGGGCCTACGTGATGGCGGCCGCTCGGGACGAGTCCGGCGAGCTCGTCCTCGTCCTGGTCGACGAGGAAACGGAGCAGGCCTTCCTCGGGACGTCGGAGGGGCTCGAGGAGATCGACGACGGAGTCGTGCGACTCGACGCCGACGGCTTGATCAGCGGCGCACCCGACGGCGTCACCCTCGTCCCGGGCGACGAGCTGTTCGGGCTCGACCAGGAGCTCGCGTCCTTCACGGTCCCGGTCGGCGGCGACAGGGCAATCCGGCCCGAGGGTTTCGATTCGGCCCTCGAGCTCGCGCCCTCGCTCCGCTACGACGCGGGCACCGACACCTTCACGAGCATCGAGGACGGGGTCGTCTATCGAAACAACGACCGCGGGTCGTTCGTCGCCGCCGGCGGAGCCGAGCTCGAGCCGGGCTGGCGCACGGGCATCGGGTTCGACAACTTCGGCAGCGTGCTCAACGACCCGCTCGTCCGCGACCCGTTCCTGCGCGTCTTCGTCTGGACGTGCATCTTCGCGTCGCTGTGCGTGCTGCTCTCGTTCGCACTCGGCCTCTTCCTCGCGATCGTGCTCGACAAGCCGAAGCTGCGCTTCCAGCGGACCTACCGATCGCTCCTCGTGATCCCGTACGCCGTCCCGGGCTTCCTTTCGCTGCTCGTCTGGCAGGGGCTCCTGAACGACGACTTCGGCGTCGTCAACAACGTCCTCAACACCAACATTCCCTGGCTCTTCGACCCGATCTGGGCCAAGGTCTCGGTGATCCTCGTCAGCGTGTGGCTCACCGCGCCGTACTTCTTCCTCGTCGCGATGGGAGCGCTCCAGTCGATCCCCGCCGAGCTGACCGAGGCGGCCCGGGTCGACGGTGGCGGGCGCTGGCAGATCTTCCGCCGCGTCACGCTGCCGCTCCTCCTGATCGCGGTCGCTCCGCTCCTGATCGCGTCGTTCGCCTTCAACTTCAACAACTTCGGGAACATCTACCTGCTCACCGGGGGCGGGCCGGCGGCGGACGACCAGTCGGTCGCGGGCGCCACCGACATCCTGATCACATACACCTACAAGATCGCCTTCGAGTCCGGAAAGGGGAACGACTACGGGCTCGCGAGCGCCGTCTCGATCCTGATCTTCTTCATCGTGGCGACGATCTCGGCGATCACCTTCTGGCGCTCCAAGTCCCTGGAGG
The DNA here is from genome assembly GCA_963761905.1 of uncultured Gaiellaceae bacterium. Lineage (GTDB taxonomy): Bacteria > Actinomycetota > Thermoleophilia > Gaiellales > Gaiellaceae > Gaiellasilicea. The sequence goes on from CAVXIQ010000001.1 coordinate 174,845, forward strand.
AGGTCAAATGAGCAGCCTCGACCAGACGGCACGCACGCTCGAGGCGGCGGCGCCGACCGTTGCGGAGAAGCGCGCTCCCCGGAGGCCCGAGCTCGGCGACATGTGGTGGCGTCACCTCGTCGCGATCGTCGCGCTCGGCTTCGCGCTCTTCCCGATCGCGTACATCGTCTCGGCGGCGTTCAGCGCGGACGGGACGCTGAGCGGCGCCTCCCTGATCCCCCGCGACCTCACCCTCGACAACTTCCGCACGATCCTGTCCGGCACGATCAATGTGGCCGGAGCCGACAACGACATCCCGTACATCCGCTGGTACGTCAACACGATGATCATCGCCACGGCGACCGCGATCTCCACAGTGCTCGTGGGCGCGCTCGCCGCCTATGCCTTCAGCCGCTTCCGCTTCGCAGGCCGCCGCTTCGGGATGCTGAGCCTGCTCCTCGTCCAGATGTTCCCGCAGCTCCTCCTCGTGGTCGCGATCTACCTGATCGTCCTCAACACGGGCGACGTGTTCCCGCTCCTCGGCCTGAACTCGCTGACCGGCCTGACCTTCGTCTACCTCGGCGGGGCGCTCGGAGTCAACGTCTGGCTGCTCAAGGGATTCTTCGACACGATTCCCAACGAGCTCGACGAGTCGGCCCGCGTCGACGGCGCCACGCCCGTGCAGGTCTTCTGGGGCGTCGTGCTCCCGTTGGCCGTTCCCGTGCTGGCCGTGGTCGCGCTCTTCTCGTTCGTGGCCACGGTGAACGAGTTCGTGATCGCGAGCGTCCTGCTCCAGGACCGCAACTCGTTCACGCTGCCGCTCGGGATGCGCTCGTTCATCGACAAGCAGTACGCGGAGCAGTGGGGGCCGTTCGCCGCGGGCGTCCTCCTGGCCGCGCTGCCGGTGGCGCTCCTCTTCGCGTTCCTGCAGAAGTTCATCGTCGGCGGGCTGACCCAGGGCTCGGTCAAGGGATGACCGTCGTGGAGACGAGGGCCTCGGTGTCGCTGCTCGACCTACCGCACCACGACGGCTCCGGCTCCTATCTGGTCGAACGGCCGCTCCGGCTCGGCGACGAGGCCGTCGTGCGCCTGCGCGTCCCGAGCGGGACGGAGGTCGACGCGGTCGCCGTCCGCTACCTCCGGGACGGGGAGCCGCGCGCCGTGCGCGCCGAGCTCGTCGAGGAGACCGAGGCCGACCGTTGGTGGCGCGCCTCCTTTCCCGTCCACAACCCGTCGGTTCCCTATCGCTGGCTCCTCTCCGGCGGTGAGCTCGGCTACGCCTGGGTGAACGGGCTCGGGCTCGTGCTCCACGACCCGCCCGACTCCGACGACTTCGTCGTCTCGCTCGATCCGGGCGGACCGGATTGGCACCTGCGCTCGGTCGTCTACGAGGTCTTTCCCGACCGGTTCGCGCGCGGCGCACACCGGCAGGCGCAGCCCGACTGGGCCGTGGCGAGGGAGTGGGACGAGCTCCCTGCCGGCCGCGCGCCGCAGACGCCGCTCGAGTGGTACGGCGGCGACCTCGCGGGGATCGAGGAGCGGCTCGACCACCTCGAGGCGCTCGGAGCGACGACGCTCTATCTGACGCCGTTCTTCCCGGCGCGGAGCTCGCACCGCTACGACGCGAGCTCGTTCGAGCGCGTCGACCCGCACCTGGGAGGCGACGACGCGCTCGCGAGCCTCGTCGCCGCGGCTCACGCGCGCGGGATCCGGGTGCTCGGCGACCTCACCCTGAACCACTCGGGTGACGCGCACGAGTGGTTCCTGGCGGCGCGCGGGGACGCGGAGGGGCCGGAACGGGACTACTACTTCCTCGACGACGAGCTGCCGCTCGGCTACGAGGCCTGGCTGGGAGTGCGCACGCTGCCGAAGCTCGACCACCGATCGGCCGCGCTCCGGCGCCGGCTCGTCTCCGATCCCGGCTCGCCGGTGCGGCGCTGGCTGCGGGCGCCGTTCGAGCTCGACGGCTGGAGGATCGACGTCGCGAACATGGCCGGCCGCTTCCGGGACGTCGACTCGACCGCCGAGCTCGCGCGGGCCGTGCGCGCCGCGATCGCGGCGGAGCGGAAGGACGCCGTCGTGATCGCGGAGCACGCGCACGACGCCCGGGGCGATCTGCGCGGGGGCGGCTGGCACGGGACGATGGGCTACGCCGGCTTCCTGCGGCCGGTCTGGGCCTGGCTTCGCGGCGACGAGCTTCCCGACGACCTGGCGACCGGCTTCCTCGGCCTGCCGGTGGGACTGCCGCGGATCCGGGGCGAGCAGCTGGTCGCGACGATGCGGGCGTTCCGGGCCGGGGTGCCGTGGTCGTCCGTGCTCCACTCGTGGACGCTGCTCGACAGCCACGACACGGCGCGCTTCGCCACGGTGGCGGGCTCGCGCGAGCGGCACCTGGTCGGGGTCGGGCTGCAGATGACGACCCCCGGCGTGCCGATGGTCTTCGCGGGCGACGAGCTGGGGCTCGAGGGAGCGTGGGGCGAGGACGCGCGGCGCACGATCCCGTGGGACGCGCCCGAGCGGTGGGACACGCGTGCTCTTCGAGGGCTACGCGCGGCTGATCGAGTTGCGCCGCAGCTCGGACGCGCTCGCGCTGGGCGGGATCCGCTACGCGCACGTCGGCGCCGACGCGGTCGCCTACCTGCGCGAGACCGCCTCCGAGCGGCTGCTCTGCCTCGCCGCGCGCGCCGAGCACGAGCCCGGTACGGCTGCCGCTTGCCGCGCTCGACGCCTGCGAGCTGACCACGCTGCACGGCGCCGACGCGCAGCTCGCCGAGGGCGCGGCGGTGCTCCCAGCTCAGGGGCCCGCATTCCATGTCTGGAGAATCACGTGACCGAACGGGAGGCTTGATGTGCACGTGAGCTGGGTCGCGAAGCGGCCCCTTCAGGGATCTTCGCGCGATGAGCGTCCGCTTCCGCGGATGCTCATCTTGCGCCAACTACAGACGGGAGTACGTGTTGGCTGAGGTTGCCTTCAAGGACGTCGACAAGGTGTACGACAACGGCGTCCACGCCGTCCAGGACCTCTCGCTCGAGATCGCCGACGGCGAATTTCTCGTCCTCGTCGGCCCCTCGGGCTGCGGCAAGACCACGGCCCTTCGGATGGCCGCCGGCCTCGAGGAGATCTCCGACGGCACGCTCTCGATCGGCGGCCGGGTCGTGAACAAGCTCTCGCCGAAGGAGCGGGACATCGCGATGGTCTTCCAGAACTACGCGCTCTACCCGCATCTCAGCGTGGCCGAGAACATCGCGTTCGGCCTGCGCCTGCGCAAGGAGTCGCGCAAGACGATCGAGGAGCGGGTGGCCTGGGCAGCGAAGATGCTCGACCTGACCCCCTACCTGGCGCGGCGTCCGAAGGAGCTCTCGGGCGGGCAGCGTCAGCGCGTCGCGATGGGACGCGCGATCGTGCGCCATCCGCAGGCGTTCCTGATGGACGAGCCGCTCTCGAACCTCGACGCGAAGCTGCGCGTCCAGATGCGCGCCGACATCTCGAAGCTCCAGCGCGACCTGGGGACGACGACGATCTACGTCACGCACGACCAGGTCGAGGCGATGACGATGGGCGACCGGGTGGCAGTGATGATGAACGGCGTCCTTCAGCAGGCCGACGCGCCGCAACAGCTCTACGACTGGCCGGCGAACCTCTTCGTCGCCGGCTTCATCGGCACGCCGCCGATGAACCTGATCGAGGCGGACGTCAGCGTCGAGAACGACGCGGTCACGCTCGCGATCGGCCCGCAGCGGCTTGCCGTCGCGGACGCCGGGCTGCGGCACTACCCGGGCCTCCGCGGTGCCGCCGGCCGGCGGGTGGTGGTCGGCTTCCGGGCCAGCGACCTGCACCTGGCGAGCGACCGGCCCGACCTCCCGACGGTCGTCGCGCACCTCGAGCTCGTCGAGGCCCTCGGCTCGGAGTCGATCGCGTACTTCCGCATCGACGCCATGGCGATCAAGCCGGACGGCGTCCACGAGGAGACCGACGAGGAGCCGGGGGAGGGCGTGACGTCGACCAGGCCGAATTTGGTCGTCTCGGTTCCCGCCGCCTCGTCGTTCGCCCTCAGGGTGGACACGGACGTGCCGATCGCGGTCGACACGGCCGCGCTGCATGCCTTCGACCTGGAGAGCGGTGCGCCGCTTCGTTAGCGGGGTTCTCGCGACCGGCGTTGCGGTCGCGCTGGTCGGTGTCGGTTGGGCTGGAGGCTCGGCCGTGCCGGCGCCGCCGTCGGGCCCGGTGCTCGCGGCGCTTTCCCAGCCCCCGGTGCGGACGTCGCTCGCCTCGCAGCGGATCTACTTCGTCATGCCCGACCGGTACGCGAACGGCGACGCGGCGAACGACCGCGGCGGCCTCTCCGGAGCGCGCGGCGTCACGGGCTACGACCCGGCGGACATCGGCTGGTTCCACGGCGGCGACTACCGCGGGCTGACCGGCGACTGCACAGGGCCGGGCGGCCTCGCCAGGATCAAGAACCTGGGCTTCACCGCGGTCTGGGTGACGCCGCCGTTCGGCCAGAGGACCGTGCAGGGGTCGAGCGCCGCCTACCACGGCTACTGGATCCGCGACTTCACCTCCGTCGACCCGCATCTCGGGAGCGAGGCCGACTTCGGCGCGTTCGTCGAGTGCGCGCACCGGCTGGGGCTGAAGGTCTACCTCGACGTGGTCGTCAACCACACCGCCGACCTGATCGTGCCGACGGGCTCGAGCTACTCGGATGCGCCCTACCGCGACTGCCGCGGCCGGATCTTCTTTCCCGCCCGCTACGCCGGCGGCTCCACCTTCCCCTGCCTCAAGGCCGAGAACATGCCGCGGGTGCCGCTGCTCGAGGGCCGCGACCGGACGGCGAAGAAGCCCGCCTGGCTGAACGACGTCACCCGCTACCACAACCGCGGCGACATCGACTTCGACTCGTGCAGCGAGCTCTGCTTCGAGCAGGGCGACTTCTTCGGGCTCGACGACCTCTTCACCGAGCAGCCGCGGGTGGTCGCCGGGCTGGCGGACGTCTACGCGAGCTGGATCGCGCGCTTCAAGCTCGACGGCTTCCGGATCGACACGGCAAAGCACGTCGACGCGAGGTTCTTCGGCGCCTGGGTGCCGAAGATCCGGGCCGCGGCACGGAAGGCAGGGGTGAAGGACTTCGAGCTCTTCGGCGAGGTCTTCCTCAGCGACGCCGTCGAGCTCTCGCGGTTCGTCCGGGACCGCGGGCTGCCGAACGTGCTCGACTTTCCCTTCCAGGACGCCGCCACCCGCTTCGCCGGCGGCGACGCGAGCGCGAAAGGGCTGGTCGCTCGGTTCGCGGACGACGACTACTACCTGGGTGCGAACGGGATCGCGCACACGCCGCCGACGTTCCTCGGAAACCACGACATCGGCCGGGCCGCGCGGGTGATCAAGGATCGCTCCGGGGGAACGCGCGGAACCGAGCTCCTCCGTCGCGTCCAGCTCGGGCACAGCCTCATGTACCTGCTCCGCGGCGCGCCGAGCGTCTACTACGGCGACGAGGTCGGGATCATCGGCGCCGGCGGCGACAAGCAGGCGCGCCAGGATCTCTTCCCGACGAAGGTGCGCGAGTGGCAGACCGAGGAGCGCGTCGGCTCGCCGCCGATCGGGACGGCGTCGGCGCTCGAGCTCGCGTCGCATCCCGTCGGCGACCACCTGAAGGCGCTGGCCGCGCTGCGGGAGGCCCACCCGGCGCTCTCGGTCGGGAGCACCGCGGTGCGGGTCGCACGCGGCGGCCTGCTCGTCGTCAGCCGCTTCGACGCTTCCGCTCGGCGCGAGTACCTGGCCGCCTTCAACGCGGGGACGACCGCTCAGCGGGCCACATTCGCGACCGCGACCGGCTCGAGCTGGACGCCTCTGCTCGGGGCGAGCGCGCCCGTGCTGAGCACGAGCGGCGGGAGAGTCACGCTGAGCGTGCCACCGCTCACGGCGGTGCTCTATCGCGCCGACGGGCCGCCGCGCCCGAGCTCGGGACGGCCGTCGATCGCGGCGGGCTCCGACGACCTCTCCGGGCTGGTCCGCGTCGGCGCGTCAGGCATGTCCGGTCCGCGTAGCGTCGCGTTCGCGGTCAAGCGGGCCGGCCGGCCGTGGCAGCGACTCGGCGTCGACGACTCGCCGCCCTACCGGGTCTTCCTCGATCCGCGGCGCTACCGGCGCGGCGAGACCGTCCATCTCGTCGCGGTCGCGCGCGATCTGGAGGGCAAGATCGCGGTCTCGCCCGTGCTGGCGGCGAAGATCCGCTAGAGGCCGACGGCCACCCGCGCTACGGGTGAAGGAGTGCGATCGCCTCGTCGGTCGGCGGCAGTCGCCGCAGTTCGGCCGCGATCCGGCCGGCGGCTGCGCCGTAGGAGTCGTGTGCGAGCACACGCTCGATCGCGGCCTGGATTCCGTCGATCGGGGCCACGACCCCGGCGCCGGCTCCCGCGACGCGGACGGCGTTCTGCGGTTGGTCGGCGAACAGGGGCACGAACACGGTGGGCACGCCCGCCACGAGCGCGCCGAGCGTCGTTCCGGAGCCGCCGTGACAGACGACCGCCGCGGCGTCGGCGAGCACCTGGGCCTGGGGAACCCAACGCTCGACGTGCACGTTCGCAGGCACCTCGCCGAGCTCGAGCTCGCTTCCCACGGTCAAGAGAACGCGAACCGGCAGCCCGGCAACCGCCTCGAGCGCGCGACCGTAGACGGCGGCCGCAGGCGGGAGCTGCGCCGCGACGCTGCCGAAGCTCACGTACACGAGCGGGCGCGTGTCGCCGGGCCACCAGTCCGGGAGCGGCTGCGCCGGCTCGTCGACGGCCGGGTCGCGGAACCGCGCGACGGCGTGGCCCGACGGATCGAGGGAGGCCGGGAAGCACGTCAAGTACGGCGAGGCTGCGATCCGCTCGGTGAGCCCGGAGCTCCGATCCTCGAGTGCAGGTGCAGCGATGGCGAGTGCTCCCTCCTCGACGAGGGCCAGCCCGATCCCGACCCGAGCGTGGGGCACGCCGGCCTCGTCCGCCGCGATCGCCGACGCGAACTCGCTCGCCTCGCGGACGACGACATCGGGCTGCCACTCCTCGATCGTCGCCCGGAGGGTCGGCAGCATCGCCGCCACGTTGAGCTGCGCGAAGATGACGCCGACGACGACCACGTCGCCCTGCCCCGGCGGGAGCGAGGACATTCCGGCCCAGAGAGGCCCGAGCACGTCCTCCGGCGGCCGTTCGCCCATCCGGAATGGATGACCGTGCGCGTCGAGCGTGGGTGGTCCGACGACGAGCACGTCGTGGCCCTGCCGCCCAGCAGCCTCGATGAAGGGGATCAACGGGCCGAAGTGGCCGGCTCCCTGCGTCGAGGCGAAGAGGATCCGCATCCCCGACCACCGTAACGTCTGCGCGGCGCCTAAGCTCTCCGGCGTGGCCGATCTGCCGATCGTCCCCTTCGCCTCGCGGGCCGAGTGGGAGGCCTGGCTCGAGGCGCATCCGGAGGCCGACGGCGTCTGGCTCAAGCTTGCGAAGAAGGGCAGCGGGATCCCGACCGTCACCTACGCCGAGGCCGTCGAGGTGGCGCTCTGCTTCGGCTGGATCGACGGGCAGTCGCGCGGGCTCGACGAGACCCACTACCTCCAGCGCTTCACGCCGCGCCGCGCACGGAGCGTCTGGTCGAAGCTCAATCGGACGAAGGCGGAGGCGCTGATCGTGAGCGGCGCGATGCGGCCGGGTGGGCTCCGCGAGGTCGAGCGAGCGAAGGCCGACGGGCGCTGGGCCGCCGCCTACGACTCGCCTTCGACGGCGGTGGTTCCGGACGACCTGCAGCAGGCGCTCGACGGGAACGACACGGCCCGAGCTGCGTTCGAGGGGCTCGACGCGACGAATCGCTACGCGATCCTGCACCGGCTCCAGCTCGCGAAGAGGCCCGAGACGCGTGCGACGAACATCGAGAAGTTCGTGGCGATGCTGGCCGCCGGCGACAAGCTCCATCCCTGACTGCCAGTCGCCGTGCTGCTGCCGTTGCCCGAGCCGTACGACTTCGCGCTCTCGACCGAGCGCTTTCGCGTCTTCGGAATCGACCGGGCCAATCTCTGGTTCGAGGGTGGCCTGCACCGCGTCGTCGGCGGGCGCGAGGTGCGCATCGAGGCGGCACCCGGAGGCGTCGAGGTCGAGCCCTGGAGCGTCGAGATCGAGGCCGAGGTGCGAACGCTGCTCGGCGCGCCGTTCGACCTCGCGAGCTTCGCGGCGTTCGCGGCCGAGGATCCCACTCTCGCGCGGCTCGTCCTCCGGCTCGCAGGCTTCCGGCCACCCCTCGCGCCCGACCCGTTCGAGGCGCTCGTCACCTCGATCACGGCGCAGCAGGTCTCGCTCCAGTCGGCCTTCGCGATCCGCAGCCGCCTGATCGAGCGCTTCGGCGAGCCCGGAGAGCACGCGATCGCCTTTCCCACGCGCGAGCGGCTCGCCGGCGCGACAGAGCCCGAGCTCGTCGCGGTCGGCTTCTCGGGACGCAAGGCCGAGTACACGGTCGCGCTCGCCCGCGCCGAGCTCGACCTCGACTCCCTCCAGGGCCTCTCCGACGACGAGGTCAAGGCGACGCTCGTCGCCCTGCGCGGGATCGGCGAGTGGACGGCCGACTGGTTCCTCGCCCGCCACCTCGGCCGGCCGCACGCCTGGCCCGCGGGCGACCTCGTGCTGCGCAAGGCCGTTCGGTCCTTCTATGGTGACGTCCCGGACGTCCGCAGCTTCGGCGCCCGCTTCCACCCCCACCAGAACCTCGCCGCCCATTACCTCCTGACCGGACTTCGCCTCGGGCCATGACCATCCGCCACGCCACCACTGCCGATCGCGAGCTCGTGCGCTCGCTCTGGCTCGAGTTCGTCGGCGACCTCGACGCCCTTCCCGCCTGGGCCGACGCGAGCTGGGAGTCGGCGAGCCAGGAGATCGAGCGCGCCCTCGATGCGAACGGCCTCTTCGTCGCGGAGCGAGACGGCGAGCCGGTGGGTTTCGCGAGCGCCTGGATCGACGGGCACATCGCGTATGTCGGCGACCTCTTCGTGCGCGAGCCCGAGCGCCGGCACGGCACCGGCAAAGCGCTGATCGACGCCGTCGTGGAGTACATGCGGGCGCGTGGCGCGGGGTATCTCCGCCTGAACGCGAACCTCGACGCGCTGCCCTTCTACGACCGGCTCGGCTTCCGCGAGGAGTCGCGGAATCTCGTGCTCTCCCTCGAGGTGCGGGAGGTCGGCAGCGGCCGCTCGTTCGGCGCGATCCACGTCCAGAGCGACGACCAGCCGGCGATCGAGCGGGCCGTGCGGCAGTTCGTGCCGAGACTTCCGGGCGGCTCGCAGGGAAGCCTGATCTCGCCGCCGCGACACGGCTGGATCGCCGTCTACGACGACGTCTGCGATCGCGACCCGACGATGCTCCGCCGGCTCGCCCGCGAGCTCTCCGACCGGATGGGGGCCGTCGTGCTCGCGCTCGGGGTCGAGCAGGACGAGGTGGTGCGGTTCGTGCTGCTCGAGCGGGGCGGCGTCGTGGACGAGTACCTCTCGGTCCCGGAGCACTACGGGCCGCTGCCGCCCGGGGATGTCGTCGGCCTTGCCGCCAACCCGCGAGTCGTGAACAGGCTGACCGGAGCTGATCCGGCGACGATCCGCGCGGTCGCTCGCACAGGCTCATCGCCTTCGGCGCTGCCACCCGCGCGAGAGCATCTCGTCGAGCTGGCGCGCGCGATCGGAGTCGAGGGGGCCGAGCACGGCTGGAGCGACGCGCCGGAGCTTGCAGGCGCCGTCGTCGTCGAACGCTGATGCTGACCCTGTACGACGCCGCCCGTTGCCCCTACTGCGCCCGCGTTCGGATCGTGCTCGCCGAGAAGGGCGTCGAGTGGGAGACGGTCGAGATCGATCTCGCGGATCGCCCCGGCTGGTTGTACGAGAAGAATCCGGCGGGGAAGGTTCCCGTGCTCGAGGAGGACGGCTGGGTGCTCCCCGAGTCGGCCGTGATCGCCGAGTACGTGAACGAGCGCTACCCGGAGCCGCCGCTCTGGCCGGCCGACCCGGGCGCGCGGGCCGCGGGACGCCTGCTCGTCTTCCGCTTCGACGACTTCTCGGATCCCTATTACGACCTGCGCCGCGGGAAGGAGGGAGCCCGCGAGCGCTTCGAGCACGAGCTCGCGTTCCTCGACTCGCTGCTCGAGACGATGCCGTGGTTGTCAGGGCCGGCCTTCGGCCTCGCCGACAGCGGCTACCTGCCCTGGGTCTTGCGGGCCCGCGACCGGCTCGGTGTCGAGCTCGGCCGGCTCTCGGCGCTTTCCCGCTGGCTCGAGCGCGCATCCGAGCGACCATCGATCGCGGCCGAGCTCGAGCTCGTGGCTGCGCAGAGGTGACGGAGGACGTCGAGCGCGACGAGCTCCGGCGCCGGCTCGGCGAGAGCGGCCTGATCGTCCTCGATGTTCGAGGCCCGGAGGAGTTCGCCGGACGGCTGGGCGCTCCGTGCGACCCGCGGCAAGGCAGGATCGCCGGCGCGCAGAACCTCGACATTCAGGAGCTGATGACGCTCACCGCCGAGCAGATCCGGGAGCGGCTGCCGGGGGCGGTGGAAGTCGTTGCCTACTGCCATTCCGGTTCCCGCTCGGCGCTCGCCGTCCAGATCCTGCGCGCGGCCGGGATCGACGCCCGCAACTATCCCGGCTCGTGGCACGAGTGGTCGCGCGACGAGTCGCTGCCCTCGGAGACCGGCTAGACCGTCTCGAGAAAGGCACGGCAGAGGGCGCGCCCGGTCTCGTTCCACGCCGAGATCCGCGCTGCCGTCTCCCGCCGGAGCGCCTCGGAGTCGGCGACGTCGTCGGGATCCTCGTCGAGCCACCGCTCCACCTGGGCGCCCGTCACCTCGGCGTGGAACTGGATCCCGTACGACCGCTCGAGCCGGAAGGCCTGGGTGCTGACCCGGCTCCGTGCGAGCTCGACGGCGCCGGCCGGGAGCTCGTACGTGTAGTGGTGCCACTGGAACGCGTCGAACTGCGGCTGGAGCGAGCCGAGGACGGGATCGTCTCGCGCGGCCTCCGTCAGCTCGACCTGGAACCAGCCGACCTCGGATTCGCGCGCTCGGGTGCACCGACGCGCCCGCTGCCCGAGCGAGCAACTGCGCGCCGAGGCAGACGCCGAAGAGCGGCAGCTCGCGCTCGAGCGCGCTCTCCAGGAACCGCAGCTCGCCTCGCAGCCACGGATGGCGCTCCTCCTGATCGGGATGCATCGCGCCGCCGAAGACGAGGATCGCGTCGGCCTCCGCAGGAGCCTCGCCGCCGAGCGACACCGGCCACACCAGGAGCTCGTGGCCGGCCTCGCGCACCGCGTCGCCGAAGACGCCGACGCCGACATTCGGGCCGTGCGTGAGCGCGAGCACCTTCATCGGTCGATCGTATGCCGACGGGACGTCCTCGTAGACTCCTGCGATGGACACGAGGCCGATCGGGGTGTTCGACTCGGGCGTCGGCGGGCTGACCGTGCTCCACGAGTGCCTCGTCACCCTGCCGCACGAGGACTTCGTCTACCTCGGCGACCATGCCCGGCTGCCGTACGGCCCGCGGCCGCTCGAGGAGGTACGCCGCTTCGCGCGCGAGATCGGCGGCTACCTCGAGGCTCAGGACGTGAAGCTGATCGTCGTCGCCTGCAACTCGGCGACCGCGGCGGCGCTGCCGGAGCTCCAGACCGAGCTGCGCGTCCCGGTCGTCGGCGTGATCACGCCCGAGGCGCACGCCGCGGTCCAGGCGACGAGAAACCGCCGGATCGGGCTGCTCGCGACGGAGGCCACCGTGCGCGCCGGTCGCTACGAGGAGCTCGTGCGCACGCTCGATGCCGGCGCGCAGCTCTTCTCCGTTCCCTGCCCGCGGCTCGTGCCGCTGATCGAGGGCGACGATGCCTTCGGCGCCGCGACGACCGAGGCGGTGCGCGAGGTCGCGGCCGAGCTGAAGGACGCGGGCGTCGACACGGTGATCCTCGGCTGCACGCATTACCCGCTGATCCGGCCGATCCTCCAGCGCGTCTTCGGGCGCGACGTGACGCTCGTCTTCTCGGCCGAGGAGACGGCGCGCGAGGTGGCCGAGACGCTCGCGCGAAAGCGGATCGAGAACGACCCGGCGCGCGAGGGCTCCTACCGCTTCCTGACGACGGGCGATCCCGACGCGTTCCGCACGCTCGGCCGCCGGTTCCTGCAACTCCCGATCGAGGAGGTCGAGCACGTGGAGCTCGCGGCGCTGGAGGCGGTGGCTTGATGCGAAACGACGGACGGCAGCGTGACGACGAGCTGCGGCGCCTCGACCTGATCCCGGACTTCGTCGAGCTCGCGAACGGCTCCGTCCTCTACTCGCAGGGCAGGACGCGCGTGCTCTGCACGGCGACCGTCGAGGAGGGCGTGCCGCGCTGGCTCCAGCGCTCGGGGCGGGGCTGGATGACAGCCGAGTACTCGTTGCTCCCGGCCTCGACCGGCGAGCGGACGGCGCGCGAGGCGGCGCGGGGCAAGCAGGGCGGCCGGACGATCGAGATCCAGCGGCTGATCGGCCGCGCGCTGCGCGCGGTCTGCGACTTCGACGCGCTCGGCGAGCGGACGCTCTGGCTCGACTGCGACGTGATCCAGGCCGACGGCGGCACCCGGTGCGCCGCGATCTCGGGCGCGTACGTGGCGGCGCGGCGGGCGCTCGACCGAATGGGCCTCTCGAAGGCTCTCGCCGGGTCGGTCGCGGCCGTCTCGGTGGGGATCGTCGACGGCCGCGTCCTCCTCGACCTCGACTACTCCGAGGACTCGACCGCGGAGACGGACATGAACGTCGTCATGACCGGAGACGGACGCCTGATCGAGGTGCAGGCGACGGCCGAGAAGGAGCCGTTCTCGCGCGACCTGCTCGACGAGCTCCTGGACATCGCGGCGGGCGGGATCGAGACGATCGGCGACGCGCAGCAGGACGCGATCGCCGTCGAGCGTGCCTGACCTCTCCACGACCGAGGCGCTCCTGCGGCTGCTCGCGGCCGCGCTGCTCGGCGGCGCGATCGGCTTCGAGCGCGAGCTGCGCGACCACGAGGCGGGCTTCCGCACCCACCTGATCGTCTCGCTCGGCGCCTGCGTCTTCACGCTCGTCTCGGCGTACGGGTGGACGGACTGGCAGTTCTCGACGGAGTCGGGAATCGTCTTCGACCCGACGCGGATCGCGGCGCAGATCGTCACCGGGATCGGATTCCTCGGTGCCGGCGCGATCATCGTCCGCGGGATCAACGTGCGGGGCCTGACGACGGCGGCGACGCTCTGGGTGTGCGCCGCGATCGGAATGGCGGCCGGGACGGGCTACAACGTGGTGGCGTTCGGGGCCACCGTGCTCGTGCTCGTCTCGCTCGGGCCGCTCCGCGTCGTCAGCAAGCGGATGGTCGCCCGCGTGCGCCCGGAGGAGGCGAGCCTCGTGATCAACCTGGCGCCGGAGGGCACGGCCGCAACGGTCTTGACTCGGATCGAGGAGCTCGGCGGCACCGTCGATGCGATCGAGTTCGGCGACGATCGGACGATCGACGTCTCGCTCCGCTCGCTGAAGCGATCGGAGTCGGCCCGGATCGCGGAGGAGGTGTCGGCGCTCGACGACGTTGCGCGGCTCCAATGGCGGCCGTGAGGGCGCGCCTGTGCTCGCAGAATCCGCACAAGCTGGAGGAGCTCCGGGCGGCGTTGCCGGACTGGGAGCTCGAGCTCCTGGAAGCCGATGGGTATCCGGAGGAGGTGGGCGCGACGTTCCTCGAGAACGCGCGGGCGAAGGCGCGCTTCGGTCGGGCGCAGGTGGAGAGCGGGGTGTGGACGATCGGCGAGGACTCGGGGATCGAGGCCGCGGCGCTCGGCGGCCGGCCGGGGATCCAGTCGGCGCGCTGGGCCGACGACGGCGTCGCGCGACTGCTCGAGGAGCTGGCGGGCGTCGAGGATCGTCGCGCTCGCTACGTCTGCGAGCTCGTGTGCTCGACCCCCGCGGGCGAGCTGCGTGGCACCGGGATCCTCGAAGGCACGCTCGCCCATCGCGCCGAGCGGCGAGGAGGGCTTCGGCTACGACCCGATCTTCGTTCCCCTCGGCGAGACGCGGACGGTGGCCGAGCTCGGCAACGACTGGAAGCGGCGTCAACTCCCATCGCGCCCGCGCCGCGCGCGCTCTCGCGGCGGCGCTCGCCTAGGCGAGCCCCGAGACCTCGTCGTCGCCGCGGCTTCCCTGCGCGAGCCACCAGTTGATCTCGGCGCCGAAGACGATCACGTTCGACATCACGTAGATCCAGACGAGCAGGAGCGCCGACGCGCCGAGCGCCTGCACCGCCACGACCTCGGCCGAGAGCCGAACGAAGATCGGCAGCGCCTGGAAGGTCACCTGGAGCAGCACTGCCCCGAGCGCGGCGCCGGGCCACACCTCGCTCAGCGTCAGCCGAGCGTTCGTCAGCCGCTCATACGCGGAGACGAGGAAGACGAACACGGCGCCGGTCGACAGGAGCACCGACAGCGCGTAGGCGATCACTCCGTTCGAGACGAAGCCGGGCGCGAATCGTTTCAGGATGTCGAAGCCGATCGAGCCGACGACGAGCGCGAAGAAGAGAATCAGCAGCGAGCCGGCCATGAACAGCGTCGCGAGACCCTTGCCGTGGAGAAAGCCGCGATTCGGCTTCCCGTAGACGATGTTGAAGGCCGACTCGAGCACGCTGAAGAGCGAGAGCGACGTCCAGAGGAGGAATGCGCCGCCGATCAACCCGAGTGTCGTCGCGTTCTCGGTGATCGCCTCGACGACGCGCACGATGTCGCCGATCGACTGCGAGGGGAAGAGCCGCCGGAGCTCCTCGACGAGGTAGCTCGATTCCTCCGCACGCCCGGTGAAGCCGAGCAGCGCGAGCGCGAGGAAGATCAGCGAGACCGAGGAGAGAAGGCCGAAGTAGGCGATCATCGCGGCGAGATGGGTGCCCCGATCGGCGAAGAACTTGGCCAGCGGCTGGGCGAGGGGTCGACGCACACGCGGAGTATGAGCACTGTTAGGTTCAGGGACATGGACACCGCCAGCGCGCTCGCCGATCTGTCCGAGATCTCCTCGCAGATCGAGACTGCAGTGGTCTTCGACTCCGCCGGAACCGTCCTCGGCTCGACCGGCGGCGACGAGGCCCGCTCGAAGCGGCTTGTCCAGACGGCGCTCGATCTGATCGCGGCAGCCGCAGACGTGGGCACGAGCGCGGGACGCACGCTCACCCAGATCGAGGCTTCCCTGCGCGAAGGAAGCGTCTTCGTCGTGACCGGCGAGGAGCAGGGGATCGCGGTGACGACGACGCCCGAGCCGACCTCGGGGCTCGTCTTCTACGACCTGAAGACGTGCCTGCGCTCGCTCGCCGACGAGGCTACGAAGCCACCGCCGAAGCCTCGCCGGCCGAGGAAGAAGCAGGAGGAGCCCGATGCGTAAGCTGCTCGCGCTCGTCGTCCTCGTCGTCGTCGCGCTGCTCTACTTCAATCGCCGACGAGACGAGCGTCGCGAGCGCGTCAACCTCTACTACGACGACGGCTCGATGGTCACGCTGGAGCGAGGCCTGCCCGGTTCGGAGCGCCTGCTCGAGCTAGCGAGGGCCTCCCTGCGCTGATGGGCTCTCCGCTGCTGGTGAGGGCGTGAACCTCGCGGCCGAGCTTCGCGAGCACGCCCTGCTCGAGGGCGACTTCGTCCTCCGCTCCGGCCGGCGCTCCTCGTACTACCTCGACAAGTACCGCTTCGAGACGCGCCCCGAGCTCCTCAGGTCGATCGGCGAGCGGCTCGCGGCGGCAGCGCACGAGCACGAGCCGGCCGCCGTTCGCCTCGCAGCACCGGCGCTCGGCGCGGTCGCGCTCGCCGCCGCCGCCTCGCTCTCGGGGGGCCTGCCGTTCGTGATCGTCCGCGACGAGGCCAAGTCGTACGGCACCGGCAACCGGATCGAGGGGCCGTTCGAGTCGGGCGAGCTCGTCTGCCTGATCGAGGACGTCGTCACCTCGGGCGGAGCCCTGCTCGGCGCCGTCGAGGCGATCCGCGCGGAGGGGCTCGTGGTCCGGAACGCGGTCTGCGTGATCGATCGCGAGGAGGGAGGAGCGGACGCTCTGGCCCGGAACGGTGTCCGGCTCCGGTCGCTCCTCGTCGCCCGCGATGTCGTTCCGGCCGCAAACAGCGGCTGAACCCGCGCAGAAAACCGCATGGTTGAGCCGGTTCCCGTTGAGGGGGTCCGACGAGGCTGTTAGGGTCTGCCCAGTTTTTCGCTCAATCCCCGACGCAGGAGGAGTGCAAGTGACGAAACAGGAATTCGTGGACGCAGTAGCGTCGAAGAGCAATCTCTCGCGCCGCGACGCGAGTGCGGCCGTGGACGCGTTCCTCGAGTGCGTCACCGACGCGCTCAAGTCCCGCGACACGATCACCTTCACTGGGTTCGGGAAGTTTTCGACCGCCGATCGCGCGGCCCGCGAAGGCGTCAACCCGCGGAACCCGGGCGAGAAGGTGCACATCGCGGCCGCGACCGTGCCGAAGTTCTCGGCCGGAAGCCAGCTCAAGGCGGCCGTCAAGGGAGGCTGATTCCGCCGCTCCTCCGTCGTTCAGAGAGCCGTCCTCAAGGGCGGCTCTCTTTTTGCGCTTGCAGACGAACATATGTTCGCCTAAGCTCGGGTCGTGCAGCTCGCCTTCGACTCCGCAGACCGACTCGTCGAGCTCGTCCACGCCCGCCGAGGACCGGTGCCGCTCGAAGACGCCGCGAGAACGCTCTTCGCGCTGCGTCACGTCCCGTTGGGGCTTGCCCGCGAGCTGCTGACGGAGGTGGTCGAAGGCGACGCGCGGCTCGCCTGGCGGGGCGGCGCGGCGGTGGGTCTCGCCGATCCGCCGGGCGCGAGGACGCTGCTCGAGCAGGCGACATACGTCGTGGTCGACCTGGAGACGACCGGCCTTCGCCCCGGGGCCGCCGGGATCTGCGAGATCGGCGCCGTGCGGGTCCGCGGGCTCGAGCTTGCAGAGACGTTCGAGACACTCGTGAACCCGAGACGGCCGTTGCCTGCCCCCATCGCAGCGCTGACGGGGATCGAGCCGGCCGCGCTTCGGGGTGCGCCGCCGGCGGAGCTCGCCGTGCGCCGGTTCCTCGACTTCGCAGGCGACGCCGTCCTCGTCGCCCACAACGCCCGCTTCGACCTCGGCTTCCTCGACGTCGAGGTCGAACGACTGACCGGTCGGCGGCTCGCAGCGCCCGTCGTCGACACGGTCTGGCTGGCGCGCCGGTTGCTGGAGGGCCGGATCGCTCGCGTCGGGCTCGCCTCGCTCGCCCATTTCTTCGGGACGTCGGTTCGGCCGTGCCATCGAGCCCTCGCCGACGCGCAGGCGACGGCCGAGATCCTGCTCGCCCTGCTCGGACTCGCTCAGGAGCGGGGCGCATGCACGGTCGCCGAGATCGTCGAGCTCTCGGCGCCACGAGCTCGACGGCTCGCCGGCAAGCGCTCGCTCGTCGCCGGAGCTCCGGCCGGGCCGGGTGTCTATCTCTTCCGCGATCGGAACGAGCAGGTTCTCTACGTCGGACGCGCCCGCGGCCTCAAGCAGCGACTCGGCTCGTACTTCCGGACGGAGCGGCAGCGACCCGCCGTCGAGGCGGCGCTCGGCGCGCTCGCGCGGGTCGAATGGCGGCAGCTCGGCTCCGAGCTCGAGGCGGCGCTCGAGGAGCTGCGGCTCCTGCGCGAGCTGCGGCCTCCCGCGAACGCGCGAAGCCTCCGGCCCGATCGATACCTCTACCTCCGGCGTCGCGGCGCTTCCTTTGTCGTGACGGAGACGCCGACGGCACTGGGCCCGATCAAGAGCCGTCGAGTCGCCCAACAGCGCGGCCCGAGCGCTCGCGGATCACGAGGGGGACGACATCGCCGCGGCGCTCCCGGCGCTGCGGGCGCGTCTGCGGCGGCTTGCCGGCGATCTCCGCTTCGAGGACGCGGCACGCCTTCGGGATCGGCTGACGGCGCTCGAGCAGGTCGCCAGCTCGCTCGCCGAGCTCGACCGGCTTCGTGCGCTCGAGGTCTGCCTGCTCGTACCCGCGCTCGAGCCGGGGTTCCTGCGCGCCTTCTTCGTCACGGGCGGGCGCGTCGTCTCGTCGCGCTCGGTGCTGCCGGGCTGCGCGGGCCGCGTCGAGATCGAAGCGGGGCTCGCGGCAGCCCGGAGAAGCGCGCCCGCGACTGGCCCGGAGGACGCCGACGAGCTCCTGCTCGTGGGCTCGTTCCTGCGCCGCCCGCCGCCGGAGCTACGGGTCGTTCCGCTCGTGGCCGAGCGGATCCTGGCGGCCTGAGGACGCTCCGCAGGACGGAGTAGCCTGTGCCCGTGGCGCAGGATCTCGAGGCCGAAGCGCGCGTTGAGACCGCGCCGTTCGCAGATCGGCTCGCGGACGCGGTCGAGCGCAAGCGGAGCCAGCTCGTCGTCGGCCTCGATCCCAGCCTCGAGCTGCTGCCGCTCGAGGTGCGCGGCGAGGCGGTGCTCGGACGCGCCGAGAGCGCCCACGCCTATGCCCGCTTCTGCTGCGGGATCGTCGACGCGGTCGCGCCGTATGTCGTCGCCGTCAAGCCGCAGGTCGCGTTCTTCGAGACGCTCGGCGCGGACGGGATCGCCGCGCTCGAGCGGGTCTGCGGCTACGCACGGAGTGCCGGCCTGCTCGTGATCGCGGACGGCAAGCGCGGGGACATCGGCTCGACCGCACGGGCGTATGCGACCGCGTTTCTCGAGCCTCGGGGCGAGGAGCCGGCGCTGGCAGACGCGCTGACCGTCAACGTGTATCTCGGCCGGGACTCGATCGAGCCGTTTCTCCAGGCCTGCCGCCTCCACGGCGCTGGGATCTTCTGCCTGGTGCGCACATCGAACGCGGGTGCGGTCGACGTCCAGGAGCTGGCGCTCTCGGACGGCCGGCGCGTGTGGCAGCACGTCGCCGCGCTCGTCGACGAATGGGGCGCCGACCTCGTCGGCGAGCGCGGCCTCTCGAGCGTCGGGGCCGTCGTGGGGGCGACGGTTCCGCGCGCCGTCGGCGAGGCGCGCAGGCTGCTGCCGCGCTCCGTGCTCCTCCTGCCGGGCGTCGGCGCCCAGGGAGCGACTCCGGCCGACGTCGCTCGCGCGTTCACGAGCGGCCCCGCGAGCGCGCTCGTGACCGCGTCGCGCTCCGTGATCTACGCGTACCGCGGTGGCGACTCCGACTGGCGCTCCGCGGCCGGCGTCGAAGCGGCGCGGCTCCGGTCCGAGGTCTGGTCGGTCTCGGGTTGGTGAGACGTGAGCAACGCTCGAGCACGGGGCTGGCCGCACGGTTCCTGGCGCCGGTCGTCTTCCTGGCGGCCGTCACGATCGCCGTCCTGATCGTCCGCTCCGGCCTCTCCGGCGACGACGCCGTCGCGCCTCCGGGAACCGCGCTCGAGACACGAGCCACGACGACGACCTCGCCGCGAACGACGACGACGAGGCGGACGACTCCGCCGCAGGAGCGACGGAGCTACTCGATCGAGGCCGGCGATACGCTCGAGACGATCGCGGCCCAGTTCGACACGACGGTCGAACGCCTGCTGACGCTGAATCCCGGCCTCGATCCGGTCGCTCTGAGAATCGGGCAGCGGATCCGGGTCGAGTAGAGTGGCCGCCGTTTGAAGCCCCTGCGGATCGTCCCGCTCCTCGCAGTCGCGCTCGCAACCGCGTTCGCCCTGGCGCTCGCCGTCGGCGGCGCGGCCGCACCGCCGCTCGTGGACGCCGAGGCCTACGTCGTCCAGAACGCCACGACGGGCGAGGTGCTCGCGAGCCTCGACGAGCGCGAGCCGCTGCCGATCGCGTCGATCACGAAGCTGATGACAGCGCTCGTGACGCTGGAGCGCGCCGAGCTCGACGAGGTCGTAACCGTCTCGAAACGAGCCGCCGCGATCGGAGAGTCGTCGATCCAGCTCTCCGCGGGCGAACGGCTCACCGTGGCCGACCTGCTTCGGGCGGCCCTGATCCAGAGCGCGAACGACGCGGCGAACGCTCTCGCCGTCCATGTCGGCGGCGGCTCGGTTCCGCGCTTCGTCGGCCTGATGAACGCGAGGGCCCGAGAGCTCGGCCTCACCGACACGCGCTTCGTCAACCCGGACGGCCTCGACGCGCCGGGACACGTGTCGAGCGCCCGCGACGTGACCAAGCTGGCCCGCGTTGCGATGCAGAAGCCGTTCATCCGCGAGACGGTGCGCATCGTCGAGACGAGCGTCGCCGGTCGTCGCCTCGTCAACTGGAACGACCTCCTCTCGACGTTCCCACGGCTGCTCGGGGTCAAGACAGGCCACACGAACGGCGCCGGCTGGTCGGAGGTGGCGGCGGCACGCGGGCCTGGAGTGACGATCTACGCGACGCTGCTCGGCGGCGAGACGCGCACGGGCCGGAACCAGGATCTCGCCGGGTTGCTCTCGTGGGGGCTCGCGCAGTTTCGAGCCGTCTGGGCGATCGACGGCGATCGGGTCTACGCGACCGCGCCCACCGCCTACGCGCAGCCTCGCGTCCGCCTCGTGGCGGCGGAGCCCGCGCTCCGGGTGGTTCGGATCGACCGGACGCTGCTGGAGCGGATCGTGGCTCCGCTCGAGGTCGCGCTGCCCGTCCGGGCCGGCGAGCGGCTCGGCGAGGTGCAGGTGCTCGACCGTGGCAAGGTGATCGCCCGTTCGCCTCTCGTCGCGGCCGTCGCGATCGAGCGGCCGGGCCGGCTCGAGCGCGTAGGGTTCTACGCGGAGCGGACGCTCCACCATCTCTGGGGGGCTAACGTGAGCGCAACGTGATCGTCACGGTGACACTCAACGCCGCGCTCGACCGGACGCTGACCGTCCCGAGCTTCCAGCGCGGCCACCGCCATCGCGCGAGCCAGGTGCTTGACCCTCGCCGGCGGCAAGGGGATCAACGTCGCCCGGGCGCTGAAGCGCCTCGACGTTCCGGTCGTCGCGACCGGGCTGGCGGGCGGGCGCACCGGCACGCGGATCGTCGAGGAGCTGACCGCCGAGGCGATCCTGAACGACTTCGTCCGGATCGGCGAGGAGTCGCGCGCGTCGACCGCCGTCGTCGACCCGATGGAGAACTCGTACACCGAGATCAACGAGTGGGGGCCGCTCGTGTCGGAGATCGAGCTCGAGATGCTGCGCGAGAAGCTCCTGTATCTCTCGCGCGGCGCCGACTTCGTCGTCTTTGCAGGCTCGCTCCCGCGCGGCGTCGCGGAGAGCTTCTACGCGGACTCGATCCGCGACCTGAACCGGCGTGGCGTCAAGGTCGTGCTCGACACCGAGGGCGAGCCGCTCCGGCTCGGAACCGAGGCGGAGCCGTACCTCGTCTCGCCGAACCAGCGCGAGGCCGAGCACGTCGTCGGGCAGGAGCTCGACGAGGAGGACGACTTCCTGATGGCGCTCGACCGGATCGCCGAGGCCGGCGCCCGCAACGTCCACATCACCCTCGAATCGGGCTGCTTCGGCCTGTTTCGGGAGGAGCGTCAGGTCAAGCGCTACCTCGCGTCGGCGCCGGAGATCGAGCCGGTCTCGGTGGTGGGCGCGGGCGACGTCCTGCTCGCGCAGTTCATCGCCGCCCAGCTCGCCGGCAAGAAGTCCGAGGACGCGCTCCGGCTCGCGGTCGCCGCCGGCGCCGCCTCGACGCTCGAGATCGGAGCCGGCCGCTTCGACCCGCGCGACGTGGGCCGGTTCGCCGGAGGCGTCGACGTGCGGGAGCTGCAGCCACTCGCAGCCTGAACGACGGCCGGAGGAGCCTGAGGCTCCCCGGCCGCCGCTCGACGACTAGTCGTGCGACTGCTTGACCTCGCCGCGCCAGGCGCCGCTCTCCGTGCCCCGCTGCTCGATCAGCTCCTTGAAGCGCTCGAGGTCGCCCTTGACGCGGCGGCTGTCGGCGCCGACCGTCGCGCCGACGGTCTCGACGGCCCCGTCCGGCTCCCAGTCCATCTGCACCATCACGCGCGTCTTGTCCTCGGCGATCTGGTGGAAGCTGACGACGCCGGCGTTCTCGCGACCCTCGGTCGACTTCCAGGCGACGCGATGGTCGGGGTGCTGCTCGGTGATCTCGGCGCGCCACTCCTCCTGCTTGCCGCCGATCTCCGCCGTCCAGAGGAGATGGGTGTCGTCGAGCTGCTGGACGCTCTCGACGCCCTCCATGAACTGCGGGAACTCCTCGAACTGCGTCCACTGGTTGTAGACGGTGGCGATGGGTGCGTCGACCTCGATCGACTCCTCGATGCGTGCCATGCGTAGGTCCTTTCGTCCGGGTTTTGTCTGAGGCCGCCTACCCTCGCCGGCCGCGGCCGGAAACAGGCCGTCCGAAGGCGGCTGTTAGGATCGGCCGACCCGTGAGTCGCGTCCACACCACCGTCGCGCAGCCCCGATCGAGGGGTGAGTGAGGTGGAGTTCGAGCTCGACCGGGAGGCGAAGTTCGGCAAGGAAGGGCTCACGTTCGACGACGTGCTGCTGCTCCCGGCCGAGTCGAGCGTGCTGCCGAACGACGTGCGCACGGCGACCCGGCTGACACGGACGATCGTGCTCGAGCTCCCGATCGTCTCCGCCGCGATGGACACCGTCACCGAGGCGCGACTCGCGATCGCGCTCGCGCGCGCGGGCGGAATCGGGATCGTCCACCGCAACCTCTCGATCGCCGACCAGGTCGCCGAGGTCGACAAGGTGAAGCGATCCGAGTCGGGGATGATCGTCGAGCCGGTCACGCTCCGCCCGGACGATTCGGTGGCCGAGGCCTTCGCGCTGATGGAGCGCTACCACATCTCCGGCGTCCCGATCACGGACGCGGACGGCGTGCTCGTCGGGATCCTGACGAACCGCGACCTCCGGTTCGAGACGAACCTGCGCCAGCCGGTCTCGGCGCTGATGACCTCCCGCGATCTCGTGACCGCTCCGGTCGGGACGACGCTCGAGGCGGCGAACGAGCTGCTGCGCAAGCACAGGATCGAGAAGCTGCCCGTCGTCGACGGCGACGGGAGGCTGCAGGGCCTGATCACGGTCAAGGACATCCGGAAGCGAATCGAGTTCCCGCTCTCGACGAAGGACGAGCAGGGGCGGCTCATGGTCGGCGCGGCCGTCGGCGTCGGCCCGGACGCGCTCGAGCGCGCCGACGCACTCGTCGGCTCCGAGGTCGACGTGCTCGTGATCGACACCGCGCACGGACACTCTCGTGCGGTCGTCGAGATGGTGCGGCGCGTGAAATCCGAGTGGGACGTGCAGGTGATCGCGGGCAACGTCGTCACCGGCGAGGGCACGGACGCGCTGATCGACGCAGGCGCCGACGCCGTCAAGTGCGGCGTCGGGCCCGGCTCGATCTGCACCACCCGGGTCGTCGCCGGGGTGGGGGTGCCGCAGGTGACCGCGGTCTTCGACTGCGCCGAGGCGGCGTCGCGGCACGGCGTGCCGGTGATCGCCGACGGGGGGCTGACGTCATCCGGAGACATCGCCAAGGCGATCGCGGCCGGCGCGGACACGGTCATGCTCGGCTCGATGCTGGCGGGCACGGACGAGAGCCCCGGCGACGTGATCCTCGTCCAGGGCGAGCGCTTCAAGGAGTACCGCGGGATGGGGTCGCTCGGTGCGATGAAGGCCGGCTCGTTCTCGAAGGACCGCTACTACCAGGGCGACGTCGAGGACGTGGACAAGCTCGTGCCGCAGGGGATCGAGGGACGCGTCCCCTACAAGGGCAGGCTCGAGCCGATCCTCCATCAGCTGATCGGAGGCCTCCGCCAGGCGATGGGCTTCTGCGGCGCCGAGACGATCGAGGCGCTGAAGCTCGACGCGCGCTTCGTGCGAATCACCGGCGCCGGGCTCCGCGAGAGCCACCCGCACGACGTCACGATCACGAAGGAAGCGCCGAACTACCGGCGGCAGTAGTGGGCCAGGTTCTCCCACTGCCGGTTCCGGAACCAACTGCAGCGGATCGTCCCGTGCTCGTTCTCGATCTCGGCGGCCAGTACGCGCAGCTGATCGCGCGTCGCGTCCGTGACGCCCGCGTCTACTCGGAGCTCGTGCCGCACACCCTGAGCGCAGCCGAGGTTCGGCACCGCAACCCGCGCGCGCTGATCCTCTCCGGTGGCCCGGCCTCGGTCTACTCGGAGGGAGCGCCGCGGATCGATCCAGCGCTCTACGAGCTCGGGATCCCGACGCTCGGGATCTGCTACGGCGCCCAGCTACTGGCGCTCGACCTCGGCGGGGAAGTCGAGCGAACCGGCACGTCGGAGTTCGGGAAGACCGACCTCGACGGGGGCTCGGGCGCGCTCTTCACCGGCCTGCCCGAGACTCAGACCGTCTGGATGAGCCACCGCGACACGGTCACGGCTCCTCCCGCGGGCGCGACGGTGGCCGGACGGTCCGCAGGCACGCCGGTCGCCGCCTTCGAGGACGCCCAGCGCGGGCTCTACGGGGTCCAGTTCCACCCCGAGGTCGTGCACACCCCGTACGGCCAGGACGTGCTCAAGAACTTCCTCTACGGGATCGCCGACGCGCCGCCCTCCTGGACGCCCGCCGCGGTGATCGAGGAGCAGATCGAGCGGATCCGGCAGCAGGTGGGCTCGGAGCGGGTGATCTGCGGTCTCTCCGGCGGCGTCGACTCGGCGGTCGCGGCGCTGCTCGTCTACAAGGCGATCGGCGACCAGCTCACGTGCGTCTTCGTCGACCACGGGTTCATGCGCGCGAACGAAGCCGAGCAGGTGGCCGAGACCTTCGGCGGCCACTTCCGCGTCCCGCTCGTCCACGTCCAGGCGCAGGAGCGCTTCCTGGCGCGGCTCGAGGGGATCGACGAGCCCGAGGAGAAGCGTCGCCGGATCGGCGAGGAGTTCATCCGCGTCTTCGAGGAGGAAGCGGGCAAGCTCGGCGCGGTGCGGTTCCTCGTCCAGGGCACGCTCTACTCGGACGTGATCGAGTCGGGCGGCACGGACGGGATCGCCGCCAAGATCAAGTCGCACCACAACGTCGGCGGCCTGCCCGAGCAGATGGACATGGAGCTCGTCGAGCCCTTGCGCCTCCTCTTCAAGGACGAGGTCCGGCGCGTCGGCGAGGAGCTCGGGATGCCGGAGCGGATGGTCTGGCGCCAGCCGTTCCCCGGTCCGGGACTCGCGATCCGGATCATCGGCGAGGTGACGCGGGAGCGGCTCGAGATCCTGCGCGCGGCCGACGCCGTGCTCCAGGACGAGGTGCGGCGCGCCGGTCTCTACCGCGACCTCTGGCAGAGCTTCGCCGTCCTGCCGGCGATCAAGTCGGTCGGCGTCCAGGGCGACGAGCGGACCTACGCCTACCCGATCGTGATTCGCGCGGTCACCTCGGAGGACGCGATGACCGCCGACTGGGCGCGGCTCCCGTACGACCTGCTCGAATCGATCTCGAGCCGGCTGATCAACGAGATCCCCGGAATCAACCGCGTCGCGCTCGACATCTCGTCGAAGCCGCCCGCGACGATCGAGTGGGAATAGCTCTCAGGCGGTGGCAACCGCGATCAGGCGCGTCTCCGGCGTGAGCGGCTCGCCGTCCCAGCCGCCGAGGAAACGGCGCTCCGAGAACCCCGCTTCCGCGAGCATCGCGTCCCACTCGCCCGCCGTGTAGACGCGGTGGACGAAGCGCCGCTCGACCGGATCGTCGCCGCCGAGGATCCGGTAGGTGTTCGCGACCGTCCCCGCGACCAGGTCGAAGCTCCGCTCCTGCACGAAGATCGACCCGTCCGGCAGCGGATCCCAGGCGCGCGGCGTGTAGACCCGGGCGAGCCGATCGCGGTGCATCGTCTCGAGCACCAAACGGCCGCCGGGTCGCAGCACGCGGCGCAGCTCTCGCAACACGGCTGACATCGCCGTCGCGATCGAGATAGCCGAGTGACGTGAAGAGGTTGAGGGCCGCGTCGAACGACGCGTCCTCGAACGGCAGCTCGCGATAGTCGGCGCGCGACGAGTCGCGGCCATTCCGCTGATCCGAGCCGTCGCCGGGCCTCCTCGAGCTGCACGGCCGAGCGATCGACGCCGGTCATCCGGTAGCCGAGCTCGCGAGCACCGCGCTGTGGCGCGCGAAGCCGCACGGACAGTCGAGCACCTCGGCGCCGGGCTCGACAGCGGCGAGACCGATCGCACCCTCCGCCTCGATCCGCGCCCGCTCGTCGTCCAGCATCGGCCCGTAGAAGCGAAAGTAGCTCTCGTCGAAGAGCTCGTCCCAGCCGTCCATCTCCGGCAAGTCCCCGCTCACGCGCAACCTCCCTCGATTCGCTGCGTTCCATCCTGGAGCAGCCGAAGCGCTCGATCAATGCTGCCGCGGCACTCGTTCGCCGCGCCGAACGCGCTAACGTGCCGGGCGATGACCGGCTCGCCCCGGATCGCGATCGTCGGCGACTACTCCGAGCTGAAGGAGACGCACCGGGCGATCGACGCCGAGCTGTCGGCGGCCGATGTCGAGTACGCCTGGATTCCGACGACGGCCGTCGACGATCCCGCCCTCACGCTCGCCGACTGCGACGGTCTCCTGATCGCGTCGGGGAGCCCGTACGCGAGCATGGACGGCGCGCTGGCCGCGATCCGCTTCGCGCGCGAGCGCGGGCTGCCGCTCGTCGGCACGTGCGGCGGCTTCCAGCACGTCGTGCTCGAGTTCGCGCGGGACGTGCTCGGGATCGAGGATGCAGACCACGCCGAGACGAATCCCGGCGCCGAGCGATTCGCCGTGACCCCGCTCAAGTGCTCGCTGGCGGGCCAGAGTCACTGGGTTCGGTTCGCCTTGGGCTCGCGCGTCGCCTCGATCTACGGCGTCCGGGAAGCCGTCGAGCCGTACTTCTGCAGCTACGGGCTCAACCCCGAGCTCGAGCCGCGATTCGGGGCCGCGGGGCTGAGAGTGAGCGGACGGGACGAGCACGGCGGAGCGCGAGTCGTCGAGCTCGACGGTCATCCCTTCTTCGTCGCGACGCTGTACGTCTTCCAGGTGCGGTTCGACCGCACCGCTCCGCATCCGCTCACGGCAGCGTTTCTCGAAGCGGCCGCAGGCCACGCGCACGATCGGCGGCTGCGCCCGGCCTATCTCAAATCAGTGCACCTCGAAGCCGGCTAGCCCGACAGGTTCCTCGCTCGCGACGTCGACCCAGTCGACGCGCGCGCCGCGCGGGCCCTCGCGGCAGAACTCGACGAGCCGCTCGACCGCCTCGCGCTCGCCCTCGAAGACCGCCTCCACCGAGCCGTCGGGGCAGTTGCGGACGGAGCCGGCGAGCCCCGCAGCGAGGGCGCGGCGCCGAACGGTCTCGCGGAAGAAGACTCCCTGCACGTGACCCTGGACGACAACCCGGCGTCGCTGCATGGCCTCTAGGCTAGGCATTCGTGCCGACGGACTTCATCTAGGCTCGGCGCGTGGCCGACTTCCCGATCAGGCGCAACACGATCCTGCTCGCGGGGACGCTCACCTCGCTCTCCGGAATGGTCCAGCTCGCGGTCGCCGTGGCGACGGTGACGCTCGTCCTCGTCACCGGGATCGAGGGAATCCTCGGCCTCGGGCCGGCGATCTTCCTCACCGCGGGAGCGCTCGCCGCGTTTCCCGCCGGACGGCTGATGGACCGGTTCGGCCGGATCCCGGTGCTCGCCGGCGGCTGCCTCGCCGGTGTCGCGGGGTGCCTGACGACCGCCCTCGGCTGCGAGCTCGATTCGGCCGCCGTCGTCGTCGCCGGCTTCGCGCTGGTCGGGATCGCGCAGGGGACGATCCTCCTCGCCCGCGCCGCCGCCGCCGACATGTATCCACCGGAGCGGCGCGCCCGCGGGATCTCGTACGTCCTCTTCGGGGCGCTCTTCGGCGCGGCGCTCGGCCCGCTCGTCTTCCGGCCGCTCTTCGCCGGCAAGGAGCTCGACACGGAGGCGCTCGTCGTCCCGTGGCTCGCTGCGGGCGGGATCATGGTGGTCGGGCTCGGCCTCGTCCTCTCGATTCGCCCCGATCCGAAGACGATCGCGCAGCAACTTCACTACGACGCCGGTGGGCAGCCCGACGAAGCAGCCGCGCCGCTCCGCGAGATCGTCCGCCGGCCCGGCGTCCTGACGGCCCTCGTCGCCGCCGTCGCGAGCTTCGCCGGCATGGTCTCGGTGATGAACCTGACCGGCTATCTCGTGATCGACCACGGCCACCACCAGGCGGACGTCTTCACCGTGATCAGCCTCCACATCGTCGGGATGTACGCGCTCGTGCTCGTGATCGGGCAGCTCGTCGACAGGATCGGACGTCGTCCGGGCCAGGTCGCGGGCCTGCTCCTGATGGCGCTCTCGACGCTCGGGCTCGCCTGGTTCGAGAGCGTCGCCTGGATCTCGGTCTCGCTCTTCCTGCTCGGGCTCGGCTGGAACATCTCGTACGTCGCCGCCGTGACGGAGCTCGCCGACCGGGCGCTTCCGGCCGAGCGCGGCCGGCTGATCGGCTTCACCGATCTCTGCTCGAGCTTCACCGGCGCCGTCCTCGTCCTGCTCGGCGGAGTGGCCTACAGCGAGCTCGGCGTCGAGGCGCTCGCCTTCGCCGCGACGGCTTTCGTGGCCCTGCCCGCGGCCTGGATTCTGGTACGATCCGCCGCCGGCGCACCCGATGTGCGCCCTCTTTCTGTGAAGTGAAGAGACCCTGCTGACGTGAAGACATACAGCGCAAAACCGGGCGAAGTCGCACGCGACTGGTACGTCGTCGACGCCGAGGGGAAGACCCTCGGGCGGCTCGCGACCCAGATCGCCGACACGCTGCGCGGCAAGAACAAGCCGGCGTACACCCCGCACGTGGACACCGGCGACTTCGTCGTCGTCGTCAACGCGGAGAAGATCGCGGTGACCGGGCAGAAGCTCGATCAGAAGCTCTACCACCGCCACTCCGGGTATCCCGGCGGCCTCCGGACGAGAACGCTGCGCGTCCAGCTCGAGCGCCGACCGACGGAGGTGCTGCGCAAGGCGGTCAAGGGGATGCTCCCGCGCAACCGGCTCGCCCGCCAGCAGATCACCAAGTTGAAGATCTACGCCGGCCCGTCGCATCCGCACGAGGCCCAGGCGCCCAAGCCCTTGAAGGAGAACTAGTGGCCCCCGAAGTAGACGAGCAGCAGGATCCGGTTCAGGAAGCAGCGGCCGAGACGGTTCCGGTCGAGCCGCAGACCGAGTCGGCCCCGGAAGAGCCGACCGAGTCCGAGTCGACGCCGGTCGAGCCGACGCAGACCGAAGCGGCCGCCCCGCGGCGCGCTCCGCTCGGAAACGCCCAGTACATGGGCACCGGGAAGCGGAAGACGTCGGTCGCCCGCGTGATCCTGCGCCCGGGCGACGGAACGACCTGGTTCAACGGCCGGACGATCGAGGACTACTTCCCGCGGCTCACCCACCGTGCGGCCGCCTTGGCGCCGCTAAAGGTCGCAGGGCTCGAGGGCACCTACGACATCCGCGTTCGCGTCCATGGCGGCGGGCCCACCGGTCAGGCCGGAGCGGTTCGCCACGGAATCGCCCGCGCGCTCGTCGAGGCCGACCCGGAGCTGCGGATCCCGCTCAAGCGCGAGGGCTTTCTGACGCGCGACGCGCGCCAGGTCGAGCGCAAGAAGGCCGGGCTGCACAAGGCGCGCAAGGCGCCCCAGTTCTCCAAGCGGTAGCTCCTCGTTTTTGGCGGATCGCCGCTTCTTCGGCACGGACGGGGTTCGCGGGGTCGTCGGGGAGGATCTGACCGTCGAGCTCGTCGAGCGGCTCGGCAAGGCTTCGGCGCTCTGGAGCGGCCGGGGCCGCGTCTTCGTCGGTCGCGACACGCGGGCGTCGGGGCCGGAGCTGGAAGAGGCGTTTGCCCGAGGCGTCGTGGCCGCCGGCGGGAATGCGGTACTGGCCGGCGTGCTGCCCACTCCGGCGGTGGCGCTGCTCGCGCTCGATCTCGGCGTCGTGATCACCGCCTCGCACAACCCTCCGGAGTACAACGGCGTCAAGTTCTTCGACGGCGACGGCCACAAGCTCACCGACAGCTCGGAGGCGGAGATCGAGGCGCTGCTCGACGCTCCGGAGCCCGGCGGCGGCACGATCGACCGCGTCGACGTCGCCACCGACAGCTATCTCGAGCACGTGATCGAGCGCTTCGGCTCCGATCTCGGCGGGCTCAGAGTCGTGGTCGACTGCGCAAACGGCGCCTACTCGGGGATCGCCCCCGAGGCGTTCGCCGCGCTCGGGGCCGAGGTGACCACGATCGGCGCCGATCCCGACGGGACGAACATCAACACAGGCTGCGGCGCGACCGACCTCGCCGCCCTGAGCCGGGCGGTCGTGGACTCCGGATTCGACCTCGGAATCGCGTTCGACGGCGACGGCGACCGGATGCTCGCGGTCGACGCGGCGGGCGCGGTCGTGGACGGGGATCAGATCCTCGCCGTCCTCGCGCCTCACCTGGGGGTCGACCTCGTCGCCGTGACCGTGATGACGAATCTGGGCTTCCACAGGCTGATGGAGGAGCAGGGGATTCGCGTCCTGACGACGGACGTGGGCGATCGGTACGTGCTCGAAGCGCTCCGGCGGGAGGGAGGCGTGCTCGGCGGCGAGCAATCGGGTCACGTCATCTACCTGCGCGATCACGTCACGGGCGACGGACTCGCGGCGGCGCTGCTTCTCTGCGACGCGATCCGGGGGCGCACGCTTGCCGAGGCGGCGGCCAAGATGCCCCGCTACGCGCAGGCGAAGGAGAACGTTCGCGTCTCGGGCGGCACCGTTCCCTCGGCTGCGTTCGCCGAGGCGAACCGCCTGAACGAGGAGCTGGCCGGCCGGGCTCGGGTGCTCGTCCGCGCCTCCGGAACGGAGCCCCTCGTGCGCGTTCTGGGCGAGGCCGAAACGGACGAGGAAGCGCGTGATCTCTGTGCTAGGATCGCCCAGCTCGTTCGGAGGGAGCTCGGCTAGTTCGCGACGCTGCGAACGAATCGCCGGGCTCTACTGCGTTCTAGCCGCCGTTTCGCAGGGACAGGAGCGTGTTTCAGGAGGCCACGGGCCGTCGGGCCGGCGTGGCGCTTCACCCGGAGGGGACGAAAGGAGCTTCAGGGTGTGCGGAATCATCGGATACGTCGGACCGAGAGAGTGCAAGTCGCTGCTCCTCCAGGGCCTCGAGCGCCTCGAGTATCGGGGCTATGACTCGGCCGGGATCGCGCTGCGCGAGGAGGACGGACTCGACTACGTCCGCGCGATCGGCAATCTCCAGAACCTGAAGACGGCCGCCGGCCCGAACGGCTCGTCCTCGAATCACGGGCTCGGCCACACGCGCTGGGCGACGCACGGCGCCGTCACCGAGGCCAATGCGCACCCGCTGACGGGCTGTGACGACGGCAAGCTCTCGATCGTCCTGAACGGGATCGTGGAGAACTACCGCGAGCTGACCCGCGGCCTCAAGGACGAAGGCCACGAGTTCTCGTCCGAGACGGACGCAGAGACCGTCTCCCACCTGATCGAGCGCCATTACGAGGGCGACCTCGTGGAAGCCGTCCGGAAGGCCTTCAACGAGCTCGAAGGGCACTTCTCCTTCGTCGCGATCCACCACGACCATCCCGACCTTCTCGTCGGAGCGCGGTACCAGACGCCGCTCGTCGTCGGGGTCGGCGAGGGCGAGATGTTCCTCGCGTCGAACGCCGTCGCGTTCCTGCGCGAGACGCGCACCGTCCAGTTCCCCGACGACGGCGACGTCGTCGTGCTCACGCCCGACGGCGCTCGCTACCTGCGCGCCGCCGACGGTGCTCCGGCGGAGCACAAGCTCGTCGAGCTCGACTGGGACGACGAGGGCGCCGAGAAGGGTGGCTACGAGACGTTCATGCTCAAGGAGATCTACGAGCAGCCCGAGGCGGTTGCCGAGACGATCGGCGACCGCGTCCGCCACGGCAAGCTCGAGCTCGAAGGCCTCGGCCTCTCGGACGAGGAGCTGCGCAACCTGCGCCGGATCGTCCTGCTTGCCTGCGGCACCGCCTACCACTCGTGCGTCGTCGCCCGGTACGTGCTCGAGGAGTGGGCGCGACTGCCGGTCGAGCCCGACATCGCCTCGGAGTGGATCTACCGAAATCCGGTGATCGGCCCGGACACGCTCGTGATCGGCGTCTCCCAGTCGGGCGAGACGCGCGACACGATCGAGGCGATGAAGCTCGCGAAGAAGAAGGGCGCCCACACGCTCGCGATCACGAACATGATGGGCTCGCAGATCACGCGCGAGGTGGAGTCGGTGCTCTACACGCGCTGCGGGCTCGAGGTCAGCGTCGCCGCCTCGAAGACGTTCACGGCGCAGATCGCGCTCTTCTACCTCGTGGCGCTAAAGATGGCCCAGGTGCGGGGAACGATGGATCCGGGCGAGCTCGGCTTCATCCTCGACCAGGTCTACGAGCTGCCCTCGAAGATGGAGCAGTTCCTCGACGGCGACCATCCGGTCGAGGAGATCGCCCAGCGCTTCTACGACAAGCCGTTCTTCCTCTACCTGGGGCGCCACATCGGCCTGCCGGTGGCGCTCGAGGGCGCGCTCAAGCTGAAGGAGATCTCCTACATCCCCACCGAGGCGTACTCGGCGGGTGAGATGAAGCACGGCCCGATCGCGCTCCTCGACTCGGACACCCCCGTTGTCGTCGTCGCGACCGACATCCACGTCTACGACAAGATCGTCTCGAACATCCAGGAGACGCGCGCCCGCGGCGCGCACGTGATCGCGATCGCGACCGACGGCAACGAGGACATCCAGCACCACGCCGACGACGTGATCTACGTGCCGAAGACGCCGAACTTCCTCCAGGCGGCGCTGGCCGTCCTGCCGTTGCAGCTCCTCGCCTACAGGATCGCGCGCCTGCGCGGGCTGAACGTCGACCAGCCGCGCAACCTCGCGAAGACCGTCACCGTCGAGTAGCGCGCGCGGTTTCGACGCCGCCCTACCCGAAACGTGCGTTCATCCTTAACCTGCACTTAGGCCGTTCCTGCTGAAATGCGGGCTACCGCCCGCAGCCTTCCCCGAGCAAAGGAGCCCACCTGATGGCGACCCCCGACGAGCCCAGCTCCGATCAGGCCAGCGCGGAGGAGCCCAACGCCCAAGAGTCGAGGGAGCTGCTGGAGACGGCGCTCTTCGAGATCAAGCGGGTCATCGCCGGGCAGGACGCCATGCTCGAGCGCGTCCTCGTCTGTCTGCTCGCCGGCGGCCACCTCCTGATCGAGGGCGTGCCGGGGCTCGCGAAGACGCTGACGATCAAGACGACCGCGCAGGTGCTCGGCGGCTCGTTCCAGCGGATCCAGTTCACGCCCGACCTCGTCCCGTCGGATCTCGTCGGCACGCGGATGTACCGGCCGGGCGCCGGGACGTTCGAGACCGAGCTCGGGCCGGTCTTCTGCAATTTCCTGCTCGCCGACGAGATCAACCGCGCTCCCGCGAAGGTGCAGTCGGCGCTGCTCGAGGTGATGCAGGAGCACCAGGTGACGATCGGCTCGAGCACGCATCCGGTGCCCGATCCCTTCCTCGTGATGGCCACGCAGAACCCGATCGAGTCGGAGGGCACGTACCCGCTGCCCGAGGCGCAGATCGACCGCTTCATGCTCAAGATCCTCGTCGGCTACCCGGAGCACGACGAGGAGCTGACGATCGTCCAGCGCTCGCTCGGCGGGCCGCCCGAGCTCCGTCGTGTCGTCGAGCTCGAGCAGCTGCGGGCGCTGCAGGCCGCGGTCGCCGACGTCTACGTCGACCCGGGAATCATCAGCTACACGGTCGATCTCGCGACGGCGACGCGCAACCCGGCGGCCCACGGCCTCGGCGAGCTCGCGCCACTCGTCGCCTTCGGCGCCAGCCCTCGCGGGCCGATCAGCCTCGTCCAGTCCAGTCGCGCGCTCGCCTTCCTCCGCGGCCGCGACTACGTGGTGCTCGGAGATGTCGCCACGCTTGCCAAGGACGCGCTCCGACACCGGCTCGTCCTCAGCTATCAGGCACTCGCGGAGGAGGTCGACGCCGACTCGATCCTCGATCGCGTGCTCGCGGCGGTCGCGAAGCCCGAGCTCGAGTTGCGGCGGGCGGAGACCGCAGCGTGAGCGTGGGCGGCCCGGGGGCGGTTGCGCGATCCCCGGCGCAGCCCGGTCCAGGGCCGCTTTCCGAGCCGCTCCTCCGTGCGCTCGACCTGACGGTGCGGCGCCGCGTCGAGGGAATGCTCGCGGGCGACCACCGCTCGTCGCTCCTCGGCGCGGGTAGCGAGCTCGCGCAGGTTCGGCCGTACATCCCCGGCGACGACGTGCGCCGGATCGAATGGAACGTGACGGCGAGGACGGGCGAGACCCACGTCCGGGTCGACCTCGCCGAGCGCGTCCTCGTCACCTGGCTGGCGCTCGACGTCTCGCCCTCGATGGCGTTCGGCACGGCGGACCGGCGCAAGGCCGACGTCGCTGAGGGCGTCGCGCTCGCCCTCGGCCATCTCGCCAGCCGGCGCGGCAACCGGCTCGGGCTGCTCGCCTTCGGCGACGGGAAGCCGCGCGTCTTTCCGCCGCGGCAGGGGCGCGCCGGGATGCTCGGCGTCCTGCTCGAGCTGCGGCGCGAAGCCGCCGCGGAGGGCGGCGGCGCGACCTCGCTCGGCGAGGCGCTCGGCCTCGTCTCGCGGCTCGCGCGCCAGCGTTCCCTCGTGATCGTCGCCTCCGACTTCCGCGGGCCGCGCGACTGGCGCCCGCCGCTCCTGCGGCTCGCCGGCGGGCACGACGTGCTCGCGATCGAGCTGCGCGATCCGCGGGAGGAGACGCTCCCGAACGTCGGCGAGCTCCGGCTCGTCGATCCCGAGACCGGCCGCCACCTTCGCGTCGATACGGCCAACCGCCGCCTCCGGGAGCGGTTCGCCGCCGCCGCCGCGGCCGAGCGCGAGGAGGTCGCCCGGGAGCTGCGCTCGCTCGCCGTCGCCCACGTCGTCCTCTCGACGGAAGGCGACTGGTTGCGCCCGCTCGCCGGCTACCTGCGCCTCCGCGGAGCGGCGCGTTGAGCTTCGCCACACCGCTCGCGCTGCTGGCGCTCCTGCTCGTTCCGCTCGCCCTCGGCGGCTACCTGCTGCTCGAGCGACGGCGACGCGCCAGAGCGGCCGCGTTCGCGAATCCGGCTCTCGTCCCGAACCTCGTCGGGCGAAGGCCGGGGCGGCTGCGCCATCTCGCGCCCGTTCTGGCATTGGCCGCGCTCGCGCTGATCGCGACCGGACTCGCCCGTCCGCACGCCACCGTCTCGGTTCCCCGTGAGGAGGCGACGGTCGTGCTGGCGCTCGACGTCTCGCGCTCGATGGTCGCCACCGACGTCAAGCCGACGAGGCTCGCCGCCGCCCAGGACGCGGTTCGCGCGTTCCTGGCCAAGCTCCCGGAGGGCTATCGCGTCTCGATCGTCTCCTTCGCCCAGGCGGCGTACGTCGTGCTGCCGCCCACCGCCGACCGCGAGCTGGCCGAGCGCGCGCTCGCCAATCTGCGCCCCGGTGACGGCACCGCGCTCGGCGGGGGGATCGCGCGCGCCGTGCAAGTGGCCGAGCGGGTGCGCGGCGCCGACGGGGAGCGGCCGCCGGCGGCGATCGTGCTGCTCTCGGACGGGGCGCAGACGATCGGCGAGCAGACGCCTGTGTCGGCGGCGCGGCGAGCCCGGGCGCTCCGGATCCCGATCTCGACCGTGGCGCTCGGAACCGCGAACGGCGTCGTCGAGGTGCGAAACCCCGACGGGTTCGTCGAGCGCGTGACGGTGCCGCCGGATCCGCGCACCCTCCGGCGGGTCGCCGCACTGACTCGCGCTCGCTTCTACGAGGCGCCGGACGGAGAGCGGCTCCGCACCGTCTACGAGGAGCTCGGCTCGCGCGTGGGCCGCGAGGACGAGGAGCGCGAGATCACGGCCGTCTTCGCCGCAGCCGGAGCGTTGCTCTTCCTCGGCGCCGGAGCGGCGTCAGCCTTCCTCTTCGGGCGGCTTCCGTGAAGCGGCTCGTCCTGGCTGCGCTCGTGGCGGCCGCGCTCGGCAGTGGCGCCGGCGCGCCGGAGGCCAGCGCGGGCACCGAGTGCGAGGGACTGCCGGAGTGCATCCGCGTCGTCGGGCCGTGGGTCGACGTGCAGCCCGGCCCCGCGCCGACCTACTTCCGAGTCCGCTGTCCTGGCCAGGGACAGACGATCGGCGGGCTCGACGCCGATCGGCCGCGCGGTCGCGACGGGGTCGAGCTCAGCTTCCTCGGGGCGCTCGGCGGCCCGATCGGGCCGGGGATCACGACCGGCCGTGAGGTCTTCTTCGTCGCGCTTGCGACGGTGCCGAGACACGTCACCTTTCGGCCGCTCCTCGGCTGCATCCCGGCCACCGGCGGCGGCGGTCGCTCGCGGACCTCGTACGAGCCGACGCGGACGCTTTCGGCCGTCGCCCGGCCCGCGGCCACCGGCCCGAGGCTCACGCGCCGCGTCAAGTCGGTGCGGCTCCTCGACGACGACCGTCAGTCGATCTCCCACCGCTGCCGGCCGGCCGAGCGGCTGCTCTCCTACTCGACCGCGATCGCCTTCCGCACTCGCACCGCGCCCTCGACGGCGCGGCTCGCCTCCGTGAGCGCGAGCGCCCGGCGCGTCGGAGATCGCGTCGTCGCGACCGTGCGTGGCCGGCCGCCGGCAGGCGTCCGGGTCGAGCTCCAGATCCACGCGGTGTGCGTTCGATGAGCTTCGGCTCCCCGCTGTTGCTCCTGACGCTGCTCGCGCTGCCGCTGATCGTGCTCGGCTACGTGTGGCTCCGCCGCCGGCCGGCGCGGTATGCGGTGCGGTACACGAATCTCGACGTTCTGGCCGATGTCGCCGCCTCGAATCGCTCCTGGCGCCGTCATGCCGGGCTCGCGCTCTTCCTGCTCGCGCTCGCGGCGCTGCTCGTCGGCTTCGCGCGGCCCTCGATGACGCGGCTCGCCGACCGGGAGGAGGCGACCGTCGTCCTCGTCGTCGACGTCTCCGGCTCGATGCAGGCGAAGGACGTGGCGCCGACCCGGCTCGAGGCGGCGCAGGACGTGATGCGCCAGTTCATCGACAAGCTGCCGCCGCGCTTCCAGGTCGGTCTCGTCGCGTTCTCGGAGCAGGCCGAGGTGGTGGCGCCGGCGACGGACGACCACGATTTCGTGATCGACTCGATCTCGTATCTCTATCCGCAGCGGGGCACGAACATCGGCGACGCGATCGCCCGCGCCGTGCAGGTCGTGCGTGCCGCGCCGGTGACTCCGGCGGAGCCCGGCGCGAAGAAGGAAAAGCTGGCGCCCGCGGCGATCCTGCTGCTTTCGGATGGGTCGCAGACCGTCGGCCTGCTCAGCCCGCTCCAGGGCGCGCAGCGGGCGAAGTCGTTCAAGATCCCGGTCTACACGGTCGCGCTCGGCACGCCGGAGGGGATAATCGAGCTGAATCGGTTCGGCGTGAATCGGGTGATTCCGGTGCCGCCCGACGCGGCCACCTTGCGCCAGATCGCCGCGACCACGGGCGGGAAGGCATACGAGGCGAAGAGTGTCGCGGGGCTGAACGAGGCCTACGAGAAGCTGGGCTCGCTCGTCAGCAAGGTCGAGCGCGACGAGGAGGTGACGGTCGCATTCCTCGCCGCGGGGCTCGTCCTGCTGCTCGCGGCGGCGGCGGTGGGCGCGCTGACGTTCCCGAGGCTGCCGTGAAGCGGCTCGCGCCCCTCGTGCTCGCCGTCCTGGTCGTGGCGGGCTGCAGCGGCGACGACGACTCGACGGGGAGCGCGACCACCGTGACCGTGCAGGCCACGACCACGGCGAGCGGCGAGGCGCCCAAGGCGTCGACCGTCGGCTCGATCGCCGACGCCGTCGCGGAGGTGCTGCCGTCGGTCGTCTACGTCCGGACGACGATGGTCGGCGGCGGCAACGGCGAGGGCTCGGGGGTCGTCGTCGACCGGGGCGGGATCATCGTCACGAACAACCACGTGGTCGAAGGCGCGAACGAGATCGAGATCACGTTCAACGACGGCCGCCACCGGCGCCCGCTGGTAGGAACCGTGATCGGTACGGCCGCCGAGCGCGATCTCGCGGTCGTCCGGGTTCCGGCGCGCGATCTCGTCCCGATCCGGATCGCGCGCTCGTCCTCGTTGCGGCTCGGCGACGACGTGATCGCCATCGGCTATCCGCTCGGGCTCGGCGGGCCAACGGTCACGAGTGGGATCGTCTCCGGGTTGAACCGGACGGTCGAGCCTGGCGACGGGCCTCGGCTGGAGGGGCTGCTCCAGACGGACGCGGCGATCAACCCCGGCAACTCCGGCGGCGCGCTGGTCGACCGGGCAGGACGGCTCGTCGGGATCAACACCGCGGCGGGACGCGGCGACGCCGCGGAGAACATCGGCTTCGCGATCGAGATCGACGCGGCGCTGCCGATCATCGAGGAGATCCGGAGCGAGCCCGAGGCGACGCGGGCCTGGCTCGGGATCTCGATCTCCTCGGTCGAGTCGGATGCGGCGGCCGTGGCGCTCGGGCTCGATCCGTCCACGCGCGGAGTCCGGCTGACGGACGTCTTTCAGGGTGGCCCTGCCGCGCGCGCCGAGCTCGTGCCCGGCGACGTGATCGTCGCGCTCGACGGCGCCCCGATCCGGTCGGCACGGTCCCTGACCGAGGCGGTCGCAAAGCTCGATCCGGGCGACCGGATCGAGCTCGAGGTGATCGACACGGCCGGGCCGCGGCTCGTCGAGCTGACGGTGACGCGGCGCCCGCGCTAGTGGAGGCGCCACCGCTCGCCACGAGCCGCGTCCGTGTGCTGCGCGTTCCGGGTGGCGAGAAGGCGGACGTCGTCGCCGTCGAGGAGCCGCTCGAGATCCGGATCGAGGGACGGCCGGTGGCGGTGACGATGCGGACGCCGGGACACGACGAGGAGCTCGCGCTCGGGTTCTGCCTCTCGGAGGGCTTACGGCCCGCGGAGGCGAGGGTCCCGGACGATCTCGCTTCGAACACGGTCGAGGTCGATGCGCCGGGCTTCGACCCGGAGCGCCTGGCGCGCAGCTTCTACACGAGCTCGTCCTGCGGGGTTTGCGGCAAGGGCGCGCTCGCGGCGGTCGCGGTCGAGGCGCCGCGGATCGAGAGCATGCTGCGCGTGCCGGCGGCGCTCGTGCTCACGCTTCCGGAACTTCTGCGCGAGGCGCAGGCGGCGTTCGAGGCGACGGGTGGGCTGCACGCGACGGGGCTCTTCTCGGCGACAGCCGAGCTCCTCTGCCTCCGTGAGGACGTCGGTCGCCACAACGCGCTCGACAAGGTGGTCGGCTGGGCGTTCCGGTCGGAGCTGCTGCCGCTCGAGGACTCGATCCTTTGCGTCAGCGGCCGGCTCTCGTTCGAGCTCGTCCAGAAGGCGGCGGTGGCGGGTTGCCCGCTGCTCGTCGCCGTCGGCGCTCCCTCGTCGCTGGCGATCGAGCTGGCCGCCGACAGGGGCGTGACGCTGTGCGGCTTCGTCCGGGACAGCTCCTTCAACGTCTATACCCGTCTCGAACGTGTCGTCCTGTGACTGGGCTCTCGGGCGTGTTGCTCCTCGGCGGGGGGTCGACGCGGTTCGGCTCGCCGAAGGCGCTCGCTCCATTGCGTGGAGAGACGCTCGCCGAGCGCGCGTGGCGGATGCTCGGAGAGGCATGCGATGAGCGGCTGGCCGTCGGCAAGGCCGGCGAGCTCGAGCTCCCGTTTCCCGTCCTCGACGACGGCTCGGAGCTGCGGGCGCCGATCGTGGGCGTCCTCGCCGGCCTGCGCGCGGCCGCGCACACGACCGTCGTCTTCCTGCCGGTCGACTGCCCCCTCGTCACGCCCGAGATGCTCCGCGCGCTCGGCGAGGCGCGGGCCGTCCCGCAGACCGGCCCGCTGCCCGGCGCCTACAGGAAGGCCGATCTGCCCGAGCTCGAGCGCCGCGTCGCCGCCGGAGAGCTCTCGCTGCGCGGCGTCAATCCGACCGTCCTGGAAATGGACCCGCAACTGCTCGCGAACGCGAACACGCCGGCCGATCTGTCAGCGCTCGAACAGCACCTCGCCGCTCTCGACGAGCAGCGGCCCCGCCTCGCCCTCGACGCGTAGCCGCCCGTCCCGCTCGATCCGGGCGGCGACCCCGGCGACGCCGTCCACGGTCACCCGCCGGCCGTGGAGGAAGTTGCGCGCGCCGAGGTCGTCGTAGAGCGCATCGAGGCTGCCCGCGCGCCAGGCTTCGTAGCTGCGGTCGAGACGGCCGAGCAGCACCTCGAGCACCTCCTCGCGGTCGCGAACCCGCCCGTCGATCGTGCGCAGGGACGCGGGGGAGACCTTGGCGTCCAGCGGGAGCTGCTCGCGCGTCTGGTTCACGTTCAGCCCGATTCCGAGCACGACGACGCCTTCCTTTGCCTCGGCGAGGATCCCGGCCACCTTGCGGCGCGCGAGGAGGACGTCGTTCGGCCACTTGATCTGCGCGGAGAGCCCGGTCGCGTCCTCGACGGCGAGCGCAACCGCGACGGCCGCGACGAGGGAAAGCTCCTGCGCGCGGCGCTCCGCCGGCGGCCGCAGCAGCACCGAGACCATGACCGAAGTTCCGGGCGCCTCGACCCAGCTGCGCCCGAGCCGTCCACGCCCGGCGGTCTGGTGGTCGGTCGTGGCGATCGCGCCCTCCGGATCGTCCGCCGAGAGCAGCGCCTGCGTCGACTCGCACTCCGCCTCGTGGCGCCGCGGGGAGCCGATCAAACGACCTCCAGCCGCACCGCAGAGACCTTGTACTCGGGCGTCCCGATCAGCGGATCGCCGACCTCATGGGTGAGCCAGTTCACCTTCGCCTCGGCGAAGTGGAGCGCCATCCAGACGAGCCCGGGGAAGACGCGACCGGAGACCTGCGCCCGCGCGCGAAGGTCTCCGCGCCGCGAGACGAGCCGCACCCAGTCGCCTTCGGACACGCCGAGCGAGGATGCATCCTCGGCCGAGATCTCGAAGAACGGGTCCCGCTGCTTGTCGGTGATCCCGTCCTCGCGCATCGTCATCGCGCCGGAGTTGTAGTGGTAGAGCGTCCGGCCGGTGGAGAGGACGAAGGGATAGTCGGCGTCCGGCTCCTCGATCGGCGGCTGGTACTCGACCGGATGGAACTTGCCGCGACCCGATGGCCGTGCCGGCGTCTTCTCGTGGAGGAAGCGCGAGCCCGGATCCTCGAGCGAGGCCACGGGCCACTGGAGCCCCTCGTCCTCGAGCCGGTGGTAGCGGATCCCGAACCAGTTCGGGCAGAGGTCGGCGAGCTCGTTCCAGACCGACTCCGCGTCCGGGTACTCCGGCCAGTCGCAGCCGAGCGCGCGGGCGAGATCGAGCACGATCTGCCGGTCGCCGCGCGCGTTCCCCGGCAGCGGCACGGCGGCGCGGACGCGGTTGACGCGCCGCTCGGTGTTCGTGAAGGTGCCGTCCTTCTCCGCGAAGCTCGATGCCGGCAGGACGACGTCCGCGTACTTCTCGGCCGTGTCGCTCAGGAAGATGTCCTGCGAGACGAGGAACTCGAGCTGCGAGAGCCCCTCGGCGACGTGGTGCGCGTTCGGCTCGGTGTGGCCGGGGTTCTCGCCGATCAGGTAGAGCGCCTTGATCCGGCCGTCGTGGAGGCCGGACATCATCTGGTCGAGCCGGAAGCCGGCGCGCTCGGGCACCTCGGCGCCCCAGGCCTCGGAGAACTTCGCCCGCACCTCGGGGTCGTCGACGGGCTGGTAGCCGGGCAGGTAGGTCGGGTTCGCGCCGGAGTCGTTCAGCCCCTGGACGTTGTTCTGGCCGCGGAGCGCGTTCAGCCCCGTCGACTCGTAACCGAGGTGGCCGGTCATCAGGACGAGGTTCGCGAGCGACCAGATGTTGTCGACGCCGCAGGCGTGCTCGGTGATCCCGAGGGTGTAGAAGATCGCCGCGTGCCGCTCGGTCGCGTACTCGCGTGCCGTCGCGCGGATCGCCTCGGCCGGCACGCCCGTCCAGCGCTCGGCCTCCTCCGGCGTGTAGCGCGAGACGACCTCGCGCACCGCCTCGAAATCCTCGGTCAGCTCGCGGACGTACGTCTCGTCCTGGAGGCCCTCCTCGAGGATCGTGTGCATGATCGCGTTCAGGAGCCAGACGTCCGAGCCGGGCTTGAGCTGCAGGTGGCGCTTCGCGATCTTCGTCAGCCAGATCGCGCGCGGGTCGGCGACGACGAGGGTCGCGCCCTTCCGCACCGCCTTCTTGATCCGCAGCGCCAGCACCGGGTGCGCCTCGGTCGTGTTCGAGCCGATCACGAGCAGGAAGCGGGCGTTCTCGATCTCGGGGATCGAGTTGGTGGAGGCGCCTCTGCCGAACGACCTGACCAGGCCGTAGAGGGTCGGAGCGTGTCAGGTGGCCTCGCAGGAGTGGACGGAGTTCGTGCCGAGCCCGATCCGGGCGAGCTTCTGGATCAGGTAGTTCTCCTCGTTCGTGAGCCGCGCGGAGGCGAGGACGCCGATCGCCTGGGCGGAGTGGCGGCGGATCACCCCCTTCAGCCCGTCGGCGGCCGCGGCGAGCGCGCGTTCCCAGGTGGCCGGATGGAGCTTCCCGTCCTCGCCGCGGATCAGCGGCTCGGTCAGGCGGTCCGGGTGGTGGACGAAGTTGAACGAGAAGCGGCCCTTGACGCAGAGGTCGCCCTCGTTCGAGACGTACTCCGGCTTCGAGGTGACCTTGACGATCCGCTTCGTCTCGGGATCGACGTTCAGGTCGATCTGGCAGCCGACCCCGCAGAAGGTGCACGTCGTCTTCGTCTGCTCGAGCTGGCGCTCCTCGACCTCGGCGCCTTCGAGGAACTTCTCGTAGATCGCGCCCGTCGGGCAGACGGAGAGGCAGCCGCCGCAGAGCTCGCACTCGGTGTCGAGCCAGGAGCGCTCCCAGGTCGGGACGATCCGCGCCTCCGGCCCGCGGCCCTCGAGCGAGAGCGCGGAGCACTGCATCACCTCCTGCGTGTAGCGGACGCAGCGGTTGCAGAGGATGCACGTGTCCGGCTCGTAGCCCATCAGCCGGTTGCGGTCGGCGTAGGGCTTGCGCTTCGCGTCGGGGAGGACGAGCGGCGCCTCGGCGCCGAGCTCGCGCGCGAGGTCGACGAGCTCGTTCGGACGCCCGCCGGGATTCGCGTTCAGGTGCTCCGAGAGGAGCATCTCGGTCAGCGTCTTCTGGAGCTGCGGGACGTTCGAGTTGGTGGAGACGACCATCCCCTCGGTGACGC
Source organism: uncultured Gaiellaceae bacterium (assembly GCA_963761905.1). Classification (GTDB taxonomy): domain Bacteria; phylum Actinomycetota; class Thermoleophilia; order Gaiellales; family Gaiellaceae; genus Gaiellasilicea. The sequence goes on from CAVXIQ010000001.1 coordinate 217,876, forward strand.
GCGTCGCGCACGCAGGCAGCGGCCGCGGCGAGCCCTCGACGCCGACGACGCACATCCGGCAGCCGCCGTAGGGGTCGAGCTTGTCGTCGTGGCAGAGCGTGGGGACGAAGACGCCGTTGCGGGCGGCGGCGTGGAGGAGCAGCTCGCCCTCCTGGGCGCTCGCCGGCCGGCCGTCGAGGGTGAACTCGATCACGCGGTCGCCGGTTCTCCCGCGGGGGCGGGGCCGAGCGGGGCGAAGAGCTCAGGCCAGCGCTCGAAGGCGTTCCGGACCGGATACGGCGCCGCCTGGCCGAGCCCGCAGATCGAGGTCAGGGTCATCGCGTCGAGCCATTCTTCCACCTGACCTCGCGACATCGCCGCGCGGCCGTGCTCGAGCTCCTCGCAGACGTGGTGGAGCGCGCGGTTGCCGATCCGGCAGGGCGTGCACTTCTGGCACGACTCCTCGGCGAAGAAGCGCATCGTCTCGGCGAGGAGCCGGAGCGGGGAGTACGACTTCGGGAAGACCTGCACGGCGGCCGAGCCGACGCCGCAGCCCCACTCGGTCAGCGCCTCGCGGGTGAGGGGGACGTCGAGCGCGGCGGGCGGCAGGATCCCGCTTGCGGCGCCGCCGGGGACGATCGCGCCCGGCTCCTCGGTGAAGCCGCCTGCGTAGTCCTCGACGAGCCGCCGGGTCGTGATGTCGAGCGGCGCCTCGTAGCAGCCGGGCTTCGCGACCGCGCCGCTCACAGACCAGAGGCGGGACGGCGTCCAGTCGCCGCGGAGGATCCGAGCGACGTGCGCGAGCGTCTCGACGTTGTTGATCAGCGTCGGCCGGCCGAGGTAGCCGGACTGGGCGGGGAACGGCGGCCGCAGGCGCGGCATCCCGCGCCGTCCCTCCATCGACTCGAGCATCGCCGTCTCCTCGCCGCAGATGTACGCGCCGGCGCCGATCACGAGCTCGACCGCGATCCCGCGCGCGGCGATCGCCTCGACGCAGGCGAGTACGCGCCGTCGCGTACTCCTCGCGGAGGTAGATGTACGCCTCGTCCGTCTCGCAGAAGCGCATCGCCGCCTCGAGCCCCTCCAGGAGGAGCTGCGGGCGGAGCTCCATCACGTAGCGATCCTTGATCGTCCCCGGCTCGCCCTCGTCGGCGTTGACGATCACGACGCGCGGGCCGGGCTCCTGGCGGACGGCAGCCCATTTTCGCCAGGCCGGGAAGCCGGCGCCGCCCATCCCCGTCAGCCCGGAGGCTTCGAGCCGCGCGAGCACCTCGTCCTGGGTCAGCTCGGGCGGCCGGCGGATCTCGTCCGGCTCGAGCAGGAAGCCGTTCGTCGAGTGGGTGACGCCGCCGACGACCTCGTCGCCGTGGAGGACGACCGGCGCGAGGTCGCAGTGGCCGAGGCAGGGCACCTCGATCGCGCCGGCGCCGAGCCGCTCCCGGGCGCCGCGCGAGTCGCAGACGGGGCCGGTGCACACACGCACCGCGTCGACCGGCACCTGCAGGAAGGAGTAGAACGACGTGACCTCGTGCACGTCGCCGTGCCGCAGGCGCATGTGGTCGGCGAGCGCGTCGGAGAGCTCGGGCGTGATCGGCCCGACCTCGCGGCGGAGGCGACCGAGGTTGTCGAGCAGGCGGGTGCGCTCCCGCGGCATCGTCTCGAGCACGCTCGCGAGGCGGAGCACGTCCACGCTTCGAGTCTAATCCGCAGGCGGTTGCCGTAGCTTCTTCGTCGCGCCGCGGCGCTTCTTCGACTCGAGCCGCCGCTCCTTCGCCGCCTTCGACGGCCGCGTCGCCACGCGCTTCCGCTCCACCTTCAGCGCCGCGCGAAGCTGCTCCGCGAGTCGCTCGGTCGCGAGCTCGCGGTTGCGAAGCTGGCTCCGCTCGTCCTGCGCGACGGCGCGCAGCGTCGGCCCTGCCTTCGCGAGCACGCGCCGCTTCTGGCCGTCCGTGAGCGCGGACGACGACTCCACGTCGAGCACCGCCTCGACCCGCGTCTCCGAGGTGTTCGCATGCTGGCCGCCAGGCCCGCTCGACCGCGAGAACCGGTACTCGATCTCCGCGAGCGGCAGTACGACCGACCGTGTGACCCGAATAGACTCACGCTCCATGGCGGCCATTCTGCTCGACGTGGACGGCGTGCTCCATGTCTCCGGCGAGCCGATCCCCGGCGCCGTCGAGGCCGTCGCCCGCCTCCGGAAGGTCGGGCACCGGCTCCGCTTCGTCACGAACAACTCGACGCGTGCTCGGGCCACGCTCGCCGAGGATCTGCGCGCGATGGGCTTCGAGCTCGAGGACGAGGAGCTCCAGACGACGCCCGTCGCGGCCGCGCGGGAGCTCGAGGGGCGGCGTGTCTACGCGCTCGTGATGTCCGCGATCGTCCCGGATCTGAAGGGCGTCGAGCTCGTCGGCGACACCGCCGACGCCGTCCTGATCGGCGGCTGCGACGAGACGCTCGAGCCGAATCAGGTCTTCAGCTACATGAATCTCGCCCGCGCCTTCACGGAGCTCCAGGCCGGTGCGGAGCTCTTCTGCCTGCACAAGAACAAGTGGTGGCAGACCGCGCGCGGGCCGATGCTCGACGCGGGCGCGTTCGTGGCCGGGCTCGAGTTCGCGACGGGCGTGGAGGCCACGGTGGTCGGCAAGCCGAGCGCCGCCTGCTTCTCCGCCGCGCTCGCGGCGCTCGACGCCGAGCCCGAGCTGACGTGGATGGTCACGGACGATCTCGACCAGGACGTCGCCGGCGCGCAGCTCTTCGGGATGAAGACGGTGCTGCTGCGCACCGGCAAGTTCCGGCCGGAGGTGCTCGAGCAGTCGAGCACGATCCCCGATGCGGTGCTCAGCTCGATCGCGCACGTTCCCGACTGGATCGACCGGGGCCGCTGATGCCCACGTCGGTCGGCATCGACCTGATCGAGATCGAGCGGATCCGCAGCGCGCTCGAGCGCTACCCACGCTTCAAGGATCGCTGCTTCACCCCGGCCGAGCAGGCGTACTGCGACTCGCGGCGGAATCCCGCAGAGAGCTACGCCGGGCGCTTTGCGGGCAAGGAGGCGGTCGGCAAGGCACTCGGATTCGGCGTCGCGCGGGCATTCGCGTGGCGCGAGATCGAGATCGCCGGCCGCCCGAAGCCGTCGGTGCGGCTCGAGGGGCGGCTCGCGCGGTGGGCCGAGGAGCGCGGCGCCGGCGCGATCGACCTCTCGATGACGCACTCGCGCGAGCTCGCCTCGGCGGTCGCCGTCGTCGCCGAGGGCTAGGCGGCGTGTTCGAGCCGCTCTACACGGCGGCGGAGATGCGCGCTGCCGAGCAGCGCTATCCCGGCTTCCCGGAGACGGCGGCAGAGCTGATGGAGCGCGCCGGAGCCGCGGTCGCGCGCGAGGCGCTCAACGCGTTTCCCGACGCCCGCCGGTTCGCCGTCGTCTGCGGAGCGGGAGCGAACGGCGGCGACGGTCGGATCGCGGCGCGCGTCCTCCGGGAGGCGGGTCGCGACGCCGTCGAGACCTCGGCCGTCGAGCAGGCCGACGTGATCGTCGATGCGCTCTTCGGCACGGGGTTCCGCGGCGAGCCTCGCGCGGAGGCCGCCGCGCTGATCGAGCGGATCAACGCCGCCACCGCCTCGGTCGTCTCCGTCGATCTTCCCTCGGGAGTCGACGCGTCCACCGGCGAGGCGGCGGGCGCGTCGGTTCGGGCCGATCTCACCGTGACCTTTCACGCCTGCAAGCTCGGGCTGGCGATCTCGCCCGGACGGTTCCGCGCGGGCGAGGTCGTGATCACGGACATCGGGCTCGACGAGGCCGAGACCGAGGCGGCGCTCGTGCTCCCGTCGATTCTCGAGCTCGTGCCGCGCAAGCAAGCGCACGACAACAAGTACACGGCCGGCTCGGTGCTGATCGTGGGCGGCGCTCCGGGCTTGACCGGAGCTGTGTGTCTGGCCGCCGAGGCGGCGTTCCGGGCGGATGCGGGCTACGTCGCCGTGGCGGTTCCCGAGCAGTCGCTCGCGGTGGTCGAGACGAAGCTGATGGAGCCGATCAAGCTCACGTGGGACTCGGCGCGCGAGGCCGCCGGCAAGGCGGGCGCCGTCGCGATCGGGCCGGGCCTCGGGCGGACGGACGAGGCGAAGGCGCTCGTCGCCACGCTCCTCGCCGAGCTCGAGCAGCCCGTCGTGCTCGACGCCGACGCGCTCCACGAGCTGGAGCCGGGCGACTGGCGGCCGCCGGTCGTCCTCACGCCGCACGCCGGGGAGCTGGGGCGGCTGCTCGGCGAGAGCTCGGATTGGGTGGCCGCGCACCGGCTCGAAGCGGCCCGGCGCGCGGCCGAGCGCTTCGACTGCGTCTGTCTGCTGAAGGGGGCGGACACGATCGTCGCCGCGCCAGACGCCCGCACGCTCGTCTGCCCGATCGATGCGCCGGCGCTCGCGACCGCCGGAACCGGCGACGTCCTCACCGGCGTCCTCGCCGCGTATCTCGCCAAGGGTCTCGAGCCGCAGCTCGCCGCGGCCGCGGCCGCCACGGCGCACGGACTTGCCGGACGCACGCTGTCCCAGCGGGGCGCCATCGCCGGAGATCTCGTGGCAGCGCTTCCGCTCGTCAGTTCAGGCTGAAGCTTCCGCTCGGCGCTCGGACGGCTCCGCGAAGGGTGACAGGGGATCCCCTATTCGGGTGAGAGCGGTGCCCCAAAGCGGGCCGATATCGGATCCACCTACCGCAGCGGCCGGGCTTCGAGCCCGTAGCGGAACCGAATCCGAAGGAGTACATCTTCAATGAAGAGAACCCTGATTGCCCTCGGCGCCGGCTTGACGGTGTTCGCAGGAGTCTTCGCGATGGCCGCCAGCCTCGGCGGGATCACGAGCAGCCGCGTCGGCGCCGACAACACGGCGGTCGCCTCGTGCGACACCGACGGCGTCACGACGGCTTACGCGACCGCCTGGGACACGACCGACAAGCGCTACGAGGTCTCGTCGGTCACGGTCGGCGGCGTCAACGACGCCTGCGACGGCCAGACGCTCGCGGTCAGCCTCACCGATGCAACCGGCACCCAGATCGGGTCGGGCACGCTGGCGATTCCGACGAGCGCCGCGGTCTCGCACACGGTGACGCTCTCAGCAGCCGCCTCGGCCAAGCTCACCGAAGGCGTCCACGTCCTGATCAGCTCGTAGGCCGGCAGGCGTCCGGCGGCCCCTCGCGCTCAGCGAGTGCAGGGGGTCGCCGGCCGGCGCCGAATCCGCCTCGGAGGCGGCAGATGATGAAATCGGCGATCCTTTGGAGCGCGGCGGCGATCACCGCCGCGTCGGCGTCTGTGGCGCTTGCGGCGGGCGTAGGGATCTCGCCGTCGAAGCTCGGCGGCGGCAACGGCTCCGTCGTCGCCTGCGAGACCGACGGCTTCACGATCGCGTACACGACCTCGCGAGGCAACGTGACCGCCGTCACGGTGGGTGCGATCGCCGATCCGGGTTGCGAGGGCGGAAGCCTGTCGCTCACCCTGACGAACTCGGCGGGAACGAGCATCGGGGCAGCCGGCCCGCAGACGATTCCCACGGACGGCGACGTGGCCGCGAACTCGGTTTCCCTGGCGCCGAGCCCTCAGCCTGGCGCAGCGCAGGTCGCGGGCTACCACGTCTCGATCACCGGGCCATGACCGCGCCGTCCGCCCGCCGCCCTCGCCCGACTACCCGACTCCTGGTCGCGGGCGCCCTCCTCGTGGCGCTCCTCGGCGCAGGGGTCGCGGTCGCGGCCACCCTCGGGGTCTCCTCCACGAAGCTGACGACGAGCACCGCCGCGTCGAGCATCGCGCCGACGACGTGCACCCTGAGCGCGGCCGACGCGGACAGCTACGTCGACCAGGCGAGCCGCAGGTACGAACTTCGGCACCGCGACGAACTTCGAGGTTCGCTCGCAGTCCAGCTCCCGCAACCGGCGGGCGTTCGTCCAGTTCAGCCTCGCGGCGTGCTCGATTCCGGCCAACGCGCTGATCACGAGCGGCGAGCCTCAAGCTCTTCATGTTCACCGCGCCCACGGCGAGCAGGACGTACGAGGCGCACCTCGTGACCGCCGCCTGGACAGAGACGGGGGTCACCTGGACGAATCAGCCCGCCGTCGGCACGCCTGACGGCCTCGACCGCGACGGGTACGACCGCGAACGTGACGCTGACCTGGGCGGTGACCGCGGACGTCCAGGCCTTCGTGGACGGGACGACGAATCGCGGCTGGCGGATCAAGGATCAGACCGAGAGCTCGGCGCCGACGCGCAACGCGGTGTTCAGGTCGGCCGAGTTCGGAACGGCGAGCCAGCGGCCGGTGCTCGAGGTCACCTACTACCCGTGACGCTCGATGCGACCGCGCCGGCGACGGTCCGAGCGGACGGCAGGTCGCGGCGACTGGCCCGCCGCGTCTCGCTCGCCCTGCTGCTCGTCCTGGTCGCCGGCTGGTTCGTCCTCCTCCGGCCGACCTTCATCGGCGGTCCCGCCTCGTACCTGATCGTCTCCGGGACGAGCATGCTGCCGACGCTCGCGTCCGGCGATCTCGTGCTCGCCGTGGAGCAGCGTTCCTACGCCGTCGGCGACGTCGTCGTCTACCGCGTGCCGGCGGGGGAGCCGGCCGCCGGCTCGATGATCATCCACCGAATCGTCGGCGGCGACGCCCGATCCGGCTACATCGTTCGAGGGGACAACCGGCAGGGGCAGGATCCGTGGCGCCCGACGAACCGCGACGTCGTGGGGCGGATGCGGGTCGATGTCCCGGCCGTCGGCCGGCTCGTCGTCCTGCTTCGGCAGCCGTTCGGGATCGCGCTCCTCGCTGCGCTGACGACATTCCTCGTCGCGTTCGGCCCTCGAAGGCGCGGAGCCCCAAGAAGCTCTAGCGCCCCGCGCACGCCCGATCCCGGAGAATGGGCCGGTGCAGGTGGAGATCCTCGGCTCGGGCGGCGCAACCGCAACGCCACGCCCCGGCTGCGACTGCCCGGTCTGCGTCGAGGCGAGAGAGCGCGGCGTTCCCTACTCGCGGACGGGGCCGAGCCTCTTCGTGCACGGGCCGAACGTCCTCTTCGACACGCCGGAGGAGTCGCGACTCCAGCTCGACCGCTCCGCCGTGACGGAGATCGCCGCCTGCTTCTACTCGCACTGGCATCCGGATCACACGATGGGGCGCCGCGTCTGGGAGGCCGTCGGCGGTCGGAGCTTCCGGGACTGGCCTCCCGATCGGGCAGCCGTGAACCGGACGGACATCTACCTGCCGGAGCAGGTCGTGACCGATTTCGCCGGGCCTCGCGGGATTCGCGACCACTTCGACTTCCTCGAGGAGCGAGGCTTCGTCCGGATCCACGAGCTCACGGACGGCGAGACCGTGAGCCTCGACGGTGTCGAGGTCAGGCCGTTCCGCCTCCACGAGAGCTACGTCTACGCGTTCGAGCTCGTCGGCGGCGGCAAGCGGCTCCTCGTCGCGATGGACGAGCTGCACGACTGGGAGCCGCCGCCGGAGGTCCGCGGCGTCGATCTTGCGATCCTCCCGATGGGGCTGTGCGAGGTCGACCCCTTCACCGGCGAGCGAAAGATCCATCCACAGCACCCGGTGCTGCGCTTCGAGGCGACGTTCGAGCAGACGCTCGCGATCGTCGACCGGCTCCAGGCGAAGCGGGTCGTGCTCAGCCACGTGGAGGAGGTGTGCGGGCTGGGACACGACGACCTGACGCGGCTCGCAGCGGATGTCGGACGCAACATCACGTTCGCCTTCGACACCATGGTCGTCCCCGTCTGATGAGGCCCGTCTGATGAGCCGATGCGGTCGCGTGACGATCGACCTCGGCGCGATCCGGCGCAACGCGGCCCGGTTGGCGACCGCTCTCGCCGGCGCCGAGCTCTGGGCGGTCGTCAAGGCGGACGGCTACGGGCACGGGGCCGTCGACGTCGGTCGCGCGGCGCTCGGCGCCGGCGCGACGGCCCTGTGCGTCGCCACGGTGCCGGAGGCGCTCGCGCTCAGGGTGGCGCTCGGGCCGGCTCGGATCCTCGTGCTCGGTCCGACCGCCGGCTCGGAGCTCGAGGACGCGCGAGCGGCCGGCCTCGAGCTCGTGGTCGGCGGCGGCGCGATCCCCGAAGGCGTGCCCGTGCATCTGAAGCTCGACACCGGGATGGGCCGCTGGGGGCTCTCCGAGCTGCCGGCGCCCACGCGAGCTGTCGTCGGCCTGATGAGCCACTTCGCCTCGGCCGACTGCGACGCAGCCTTCACCGAGACTCAGATCGAGCGGTTCCGGCGCGCGACGGACGGCCTTTCCCACCTGACCCGGCATCTCGCCAACAGCGCGGGCGTGCTCCGCTACCCGGCCGCCGCCTTCGACGCGGGCCGTTGCGGGATCGCGCTCTACGGGATCTCGCCGTTCGGGACTGCGCCGGGGGAGGACGGGCTCGAGCCAGCGCTTCGCTGGGAGTCCGAGCTCGCGCAGACGAGGCTGCTGCAGCCCGGCGAGTCGACCGGCTACGGGCGCCGGTTCGTCGCGGCCGAGCCGACCTGGATCGGGATCGTCCCCGTGGGGTACGCAGACGGCTTCCGCCGCGACCTCAGCGGAACGGAGATCCTCGTGGCGGGCGAGCGCCGCCGCGTCGTCGGCACCGTCTCGATGGATGCCTTCGCCGTCGAGCTCGACCGGGAGCTTCCCGTCGGGACACCGGTGACGCTGATCGGCGACGGGGTGGAAGTGGAGGCGCACGCTCGAGTCTCGGGGACGATCGGCTACGAGCTCGTGACCGGCTGAGCCGGTCGCCCGAGCGGATGCGTCGCCTGGTCGTCGGCTAGCGCGTCCTCGCGACGACGCAAGCGGGCTGTCAGCGAACGCGGGTGGAGATGCGAGCGACGAGCGTCGGCGCGAGCGTCTGGGCGACCGCGAAGAGGCGGTACCAGCGGGGGACGAAGAGCTCGCGCCGACCGCCGCGCTCGACGGCGTCGACGATGCGGGTCGCCACGAAGGCCGGCTCCACGACGGCGCGGTACGAGAGTCCACGCAACCGGCCGCGCTGCGGGAAGCCTTCGGTCTCGACGAAGCCGGGCAGCACGGTCACCACGCCGATCCCGCGCGGCGCCAGCGCAGCCGCAAGCGATCGCGAGAACGCGAGCTGGGCGTGCTTGGACGCCGCATACGGCCCGCCGGGCCCGAGCGCGACCGCACCGGCCACCGAGACGACGTTGACGATCCTCGCCCCTCGCGCCAGCCCGGGCAGGAACGCGCGGGCGCACCAGACGCCGCCGAGGTAGTTCGTCGCGAGCACCGCCTCGATCCGGTCGGGATCGAGCGAGAGAAAGTCGCCGCGGCCCGGGATTCCCGCATTCGAGACGAGCACGTCGATCTGCGGATGCCGTTCGAGCACCACCGCCGCCAGTCGCTCCACGGCCTCCCGGTCGGAGACGTCGCAGACCTCGTACTCGGCGCCGAGCTCGGCCGCCAGCGCCGCCAGCCGCTCCCGCCGTCGCGCGACGAGCACGCAGAGCCAGCCACGTCTCGTCAGCTCGCGCGCGGTCGCCTCCCCGATCCCGCTCGAGGCACCCGTCACCACCGCGACTCGCACGTCGCTTCCCCGAGCGCTCAGCCGCAGACGCGGACGGGCAAGCGAGCCTGGGACATGCGACCGCCGGCATCCGTGACGACTGCCCGGAGCGTGTGCGGGCCCTTCGCAGCCGCCCCGCGCCGCCAGGTCCCGGAGTAGAGCCCCGCGCCGCCCGCGCGTCCGACCGCGATCGGCTTCTGCCCGTCGAAGAAGCGCACCGTCCGGACCTTCCCGGTAGCGCCCGCCAGCACGACGAGCGGTGTCCGAGCTGCCGCGCATTCGCGCGCCTCCGGCCCGAGCCACGTCACGGTCGGCCCACTGACCACCTGGATCGGCCCACGCGCGAACGCGGTGTTCGGCAGGAGCTCGTCACCGACGGAATCGACGTTCTTCGCCTCCTGGAAGTCGGCTGCCTCAGCGCTCAGCGTGCGCTTGCCCGCCTTCAGCACCGGCGCCTGCCTCGGCAGCGGGAAGAGCGCGATCCCGGAGCTCGGGTCGTAGGCCGCCGCTCCGATCAAGGTTCTTCCGTACGAGATCGCAAGCGAAAACGGATCGACACCCGCTCCCTCGTCGAACACGCGCAGCGCGATCGTCGGCCGCCCCGCCGAGACGCGCGACGTGATCAGCCCGAGCAGCGGCGGCTCGACGTCGTTCACCCAGGCGCGAAGCACATAGCGGCCGCCGAGCGAGCGGCCCGTGTAGGGATCGCGTCCCGAGTCCACCGAGACGTAGTAGCTCTTGGTGCGCGGGAAGACGGTGCCGGCGGCGCCGATGTCGAGCGGGTAGTCGATCGTCAGGTTGTTCACGTTCACGGGCGTGCCGGCGTAGCCCTGGACGTCGTTCTCGTCCGGCGAGCCGAGCACCCACGGATGGATCAGCGAGCCCGGCGACGACGAGATCACGGCCGCGCCGAGGTTCACTGCGGGCTCGTCGATGCGGATCCGGTACAGCACCTCGCCGCCGTCCTCGTTCACGGCCGGGCCGGTGTAGCTCGCCGCCGGGCCGAAGGCGGCCGCGGGGTACTTGTAGACCGCTGCGCGCGACGGGCCCGTTCGTGTGTCGCCGGTCTGGATGAACCGGAGCTCTTGCACGGGCGCCGACTCGAGCCCGGGGCGCGTGACGAGGAGCGCGTACGGCACCTTGCGAACGTCGGCGCCGCGGCGGAGGAGCAGGAAGCCGTAGGCCTCGCCGATCCCCGCATCGCCCGCCGCACGAGCGGTCACCGGAACGAGGAGCTGCCCGCCGGGCGCGATCGCCGCGCTCCCGGCCACCTCGATCGCGACTCCCGCCGGCTGCGCCTGCGGCTTCAGCTCGATCGACCACGCGCCGGCGCCCCCGCCGGCGTCCGCCAGCGAGAGCAGAAGCGATCGCGACGTCCCGCCGCGATTCACGTTCAGGTCGCCGAACGAGAGCGAGACCGGCTCGGTGAAGAGCTTCGGCTCGTTCGCGGCGACGACATCCACGAGCCCGCCGCCGGAGAGGACGACCGGCGCCTCCACGGTGCGCGCCGTATCGACCCACGCCGCGCCCGCCGTCGAGACGAGCGCCGACTTCACCTGCCGCGGCGTCCAGCCGGAGTGGCGCTGGAGCAGGAGCGCAGCAGCGCCCGCCACGTGCGGAGCGGCCATGCTCGTCCCGTCGAAGACGGCGAACGGCCCGCCTGCGATGGGCAGCGTGGAGGAGAGGATCGCGCCGCCGGGCGCGCCCACGTCCGGCTTGAGCTGATGGCCGAAAGCGGTCAGGCCGCCGGACGAGAAGCTCGTGACGACGCCGCTGCGCCCGGTGGCGAGCTCCTCCGGATCGCTGCCGATCCGAACAGGCGCGCGCCCGCCGTGGGCGGCGAGATAGGCGCGGAGCTGCGCGCCGTCGAGGTCGGAGATCATCCCGGACGGCACGGCCAGCTCGACCGGGATCCCGTTCGCCTCACCCGGGCGGTTGTCGACGAGGACGATCCCGATCGCGCCCGCGGCCTTGACGCGCGCGGCCTTGAGCACGAAGACGCAGTCGCCGCGCGAGACCAGCGCGATCGTCCCGGTCAGGGAGCCCGCCGGAAGCGGGGAGGCGCCGCCGTTCAGGTTGCCGGGCGGCCCGCAGAGGGTACGGGGCGTCGGCGTTCCAGCGACGGAGACGATCGAGCCGACGTCGACGAGCGGCTGATCGGTCGTGGCCCAGGCTGCAGGGCCGCTGCCCGCGAACGGGATTCGCTTCATGCTCTCGGGCGCGCCCGCGCCGACGACCGAGAGGGCCGGGGCGAACACATGCGTGTTGGAAAGGGCCGCGACCGAGATCGCGTCGGGCGCGGTTCCCGGGGAGCCGGTCGAGCCGAGCCCGTAGTCGTCGCGGTCGTTGCCGGCGGAGATCACCGGCACGACGCCCGCCGCGGCCACGTTGCGCACGGCCTCGATCAGCGCATCGCTCGCCGGATCGGTCTGCGGGCCGCCGCCCGAGAAGTTGATCACGTCCATCCCGTCGCGGACGGCCGACTCGAATGCGGCGACGATCTCCGGCGTGTTGCCGACGTGACCCGCGAAGGTCGGGACGTTGAAGACGCGGTAGTTCCCGATCTGGGCGCGCGGAGCCACGCCGGACAGGCCCGTGACCTCGGGATGGTCGCGGCTCGCCGGTGCGGTCGTGCCCGCGTTGCCGGCCGCGATCCCGGCCACGTGCGTCCCGTGGAACGACGATTTCACGTCGAGCGCGAGCCGGCTGGCGTCGTCCGCTCCGACCCCGACGAACGATCGGGCGACGATCACCTTGGGCGTCGTCCACTTCGTGCCGCCCTTCGGGAAGCCCTCGGGATACGTGAAGCCGGCCGGGTCGAAGAAGGTGCTCTTCGGGTCGACGCCGTCGTCGACGACCCCGATCTTGATTCCTTCGCCGCTCCCTCCGCCGGCCGCGGCGAGCGCTCCCGCGCCGATCACGCCCGGCCCGCGGTTCAGCGCGAGCGTGTAGCGGAGGCTCGGGATAGAGCTTGTGCGCGAACGAGAGCTTGGCCGCCGCGGGCAGCTTCTTGGCGGGCAGCTCGACGGCCATCCCGTTCAGGAGGAGCGTGTAGCGACGGCCGACCGTGGCGGACGGAATCGCGCGCCGCAAGGCCACTTCCGCCCGCTTCTGCGCGGCGACGAGCGTCGCGACGTATGCCCTGGACGACCGGCTCGAGACGTTCAGCCTGCGGGTCGAGCTCCGTCCTGCGAGCGAGCGCGACCAGGCGGCGAGCGGCGGCTGCGCGAGCGTGATCAGCACGGTCACGCGACCCTGCCGGTGCGCGTCGCGGAATCTCGATCGTGCCGGCTCGAACGCGCGGCAGCTCGAGCTCGCCGTGGGTTCGCCGAATCGGCTGGAAGGCGGCAGCGGCGGACGATGCGACGGCGAGCGCAAGAGCCAGCGAGAGAAGCGCTACGAGCCTGCGCACGACCGCACACTAGCCGAGGGCTTTCGCACCTGCCCTAGACTCGGGGCGTGTCCCGCTTCGCCGGAAAGCGCGCCCTCGTCCTCGGGGTCGCGAACAAGCGCTCGATCGCCTGGGCGATCGCGAAGCGGCTCCACGAGGAGGGCGCCGACCTCGCATTCACCTTCCAGGGCGAGCGGATCGAGAGCTCGGTTCGCGATCTCGCGGCCACCGTCGACTCGAAGCTCGTCACGCCCTGCGACGTGCGCTCGGACGAGGATCTCGCCCGGGTCTTCGGCGAGGTCGGCGAGCTCTGGGACGGCGGGCTCGACCTGCTCGTCCACTCGGTCGCGTTCGCCGCGGCCGAGGATCTCGAGGGGCGCTTCACCGACACCCCGCGCGACCGCTTCTGGATGGCGGTCGACATCAGCGCCTACTCGCTCGTCGCGGCTGCCCGTGCGGCCGAGCCGCTGATGGCGGCGCGCGGCGGCGGCTCGATCGTGACGATGACCTACCTGGGCGGCGAGCGAGCGGTGCCGCACTACAACGTGATGGGCGTCGCCAAGGCGACCCTCGACGCGTCGGTCAAGTACCTCGCGTGGGATCTCGGCGAGAAGTCGATCCGCGTCAACGCGGTCTCGGCCGGCCCGGTGCGAACCCTGGCCGCCCGCTCGATCTCGGGCTTCACCGAGATGGAGCGGATGTTCGAGGAGCGCGCTCCGCTCCGCCGCCACATCGAGGCGGGCGACGTGGCCGCCGCCTCGGCCTACCTCCTCTCCGACGACGCGAAGAACGTGACCGGGACGACGCTCTACGTCGACTCGGGCTATCACGCGATGGGCATGTAGAGAGGGCGCTCCGCCTGCACGTCGACCTGGTGACAGATCGGCCGGTGAACCTGGGTTGGCTAGTCGGACCGCACGGTCGGCCAGCGAGGGATGCCTGCCCACGTCTCCCGTCCACTCGGGGTCGGCTCGAGCCCCATCGACAGGAAGACCCGAGGCCGCGTCACCCGGTCGACGACCCGCTCGAGCGTCGGGGAGAGCGCGCGCCCGGGATCGCCGCCGAGCGCCCTCGCCAGGGCACGGACATCGACCTCGCGCGCAAGCTCCTCGCGCTCGACGACGAACGCCATGAAGCGCGAGGTGGGAAGCGACACGGCAACGACGGTGGCTGACGTCTCGAGGAACGTGCGGAGCGCGAGCTCGAGCGCCAGCCGGCGGGGGCCGAGCGCGTCTGCCGGGCGCGCGGAACGGTGCGCCGGATACGGGCAGGTCGCCCCTACTGGGCAGATCGCGTACCAGATCCCATTGGCGGCAGGAATGAACCGCCTCGCGACGAGATCCGGCGTCATGAGCGCGAACGACTCGACGACGCGAGTCGAGGTCGCTTCGGTGACGGCGAGTGCGTTGCCGCCCAACGCTCGGTAGCGGGCGTCGATCTGTCCGCGAATCGTCTGCGCGCGGGCGAGCGAAGCCGGCTCGGTCGCCGAGACGCTCGAGGTGGCGCCGCCCGACGACCCCGCGAACGTGCCAACCGCGAGCACGGCGCCTGCAACTCCGAGGAGAAGAGCGCTCCGGATTCCAACCGTTCGAGCCATGGCTTCACGCTAGGCCTGGCGCCGCGAGAAGGAATCGGACGTTCGGCTACTTCTGTGGCGTGACCCCCCTACGTTCGTCGGCCATGCGTGCCCCGAGCTCCGCGCGCGAGCCGATCCCCAGCTTGCGATAGACGCGGGTGAGGTTGGCCTGCACCGTCTTCGGACTCATATACGCCTTGCTCGCGACCTCGCGGTTCGTCAGCCCTTCGGCCGCGAGCTCTGCGACGCGCCGCTCGGTTGCAGTCAGCTCGTCCGGCGAGCGTCTGAGGCCGACGCGGTCGAGCTCCGCCCTGGCCTGCGCTTCCCATGGCGGCGCACCGAGACGCTCGAAGATGGCGAGCGCCTCGCGCAGCGTGTCCGCCGCGGCGCGCTTCTGCTTCGCGCGGCGCTGCAGGCGGCCGCGGACGAGCAAGGTCCAGCCGAGGTCGAAGGGCAGCTTCGCGGCAAGGGTGGCGTCGAGCTCCTCGAGCGCGGCGAGTGCCCCCGCGACGTCTCCATCAGCCGCGAGCACGAGGGCGCGTGCCCGCGGCAGGGTGGCGCTGGTCCAGAGGCGCGGGAAGGTCCTCCCGCGTTCCTCGAGCCGAGCAAGGACCTCGCGTGCTCGCTCCAGCTCGCCGAGCGCGAGCAGCGCCTCGATGTGGAAGGGCTCGCTTCGATCGGGCAAGAAGTCGCGCACGCCGACGGCGTCCATCAGGTCGTGCATCCGCGTCAGCGCGCGATCGACCTCGATGTGGCTGCCGTCGACGTACTCGACGAATGCCAGCCCGGACAGCAGGAGCGCCTCCCACCAGGCGCGCCCCGTGCGCTCCGCGTGGGCGATCAGCGGAAGGAGCGTTGCGCGCCCCCGTTCGGCCCTGCCGCGGTGTGCGTCAACCAGCGAGCGCATCCGGAAGGCCATCGTCCACGGCCCCGGCGTCTCGATCTGGGCGATCGCATCGCATGCCTCCTCGACGCTCCGCTCGGCGATCTCCCATTGCCCGGCCCGGAGCTCGACGAGGGCGAGGTGGGCAAGGCGCTCAGCCCGCCAGACGTCTTCGCCGCGCTCGCGATACCACCGTTCCTCGACCTCGTAGCGAGCACGAGCCGCGTCGAAGTCGTCGACGCAGTGGAAGTAGATGAGCGCGAAGAGGCTCTTCTGGGCGTCGGGCCCGGCCCGCTCTTCGCACGCACGCCACTGCGCAAGCAACTCGGGCTGCTCGCCGTTGCCGCGGAGAGTCTCGGCCCAGGCCCAGTCGAGGTACACCGATGCGAGCGCCCCGGGGTCGTGGTCGGGATCGAGCGTCTCCCACCGCCGAGCGGGCGCGCTCGAGCGTTCCGGCTGGATCGCTTGCGATCGAGACGTTGACGAGCTTTGAGTAGACCTGCGCGAGGAGGCGGGAATCCCCACGTGCGGCGTCCACCGCCAGCTCGAGCCGCGCAATCGCGTCGGGACGCCCGACGATCCAGGCGATGTCTCCCAGCAGCAGGAGCGCACGCGCGCGGAGCGGCCCGGTCTGCGCGCTCGCGGCGACGTCCTCGGCGAGAGCGAGGCTGCCTTCCAGGTCGCCCAGCGCGAGCAGTGCGGCAGCCTGCCCCAGCTCCCGCTGGGCGCGCGCCTCCGAGCGCTCGACGGGCGTCAGCCGGCAGGCACTCGTGTACAGCTCGGAGGCCGCCTGCTGAGCGCCTCGCTTCGCCGCCCGAGCGGCGGCCTCCTCGAGCTGGGCCGCAACCGGCTCGTCTGGCTCGGTCGTGCTGAGCGCGAGATGGCGGGCCCGCTCCTCGGGATCGGAGACGATCGCCGCGAGGCCCTCGTGCAGCCGGCGGCGCCGCTCGGGAGTCGCGGAGCCGTAGATCGCCGAGGCCAGCAGCGGATGTGTGAAGCGAAGGCGGCCCGTCTCGGTTACGAGCACGCCGGCCTCCTCGGCCTCGAGCAGGCCGGTGCCGGCGTCGTCCTCGGGAGCGACGGCCCGGAGGATCAGCTCGCGCGTGGGCCGGGACAGCGCCGCCGCCACGAGGCTCGCGAGCCGACCGCGCGGCCGACAACCCGTCCACGCGCTCGCGCGCGATCTCGTGCAGGTCTCTCGGCACGGGCAGCGGGCCTCCCCCCGCGACGGCGCTCCAGTCGGGCTCGAGCGCGCGGGCGATCTCGAGCGCGAGGAACGGGTTTCCTCCCGACGCCTCGGCGAGTCGCGCGAGTGCCGGGCGTGGCGGAGCAGAGCCCAGGCGGTCCCGGATCAGGTGGTGGAGCGCGGCGAGCGAGAGTGGCCCCGGCGAGAGCCGCTCCAGCCGATGCTCCGGCAAGGCCCGCTCGAGACCCAGCGGCGCCGGCTCCCCGGGATCGCCCCGGCGGGTGAGGAGGAGGCCGACCCTGTCCGGCAGCCGCCGGGCGGCAAACGAGAGCGACCCGGCCGACGCGGGATCGAGCCATTGCACGTCGTCGACGGCCACGAGGATCACGGCGGCCTCGGCCAGCGATGCGAGCACGCCCACGAGGGCCGTGGCGACGGTCCGGGGCTGGAAGAGCTCGTCGGCTTCCGCGCGGAGGAGAGCTGCGGCGAGAGCGCGCTGCTGGATGGGTGGGATGGCGCTCCGCGTCTCTTCGAAGTCGCCGCCGACGAGGTCTGCCAGCGTCGCGTACGAAAGCTGGACCTCGGTCTCCGCACCTCGCGCCTGCAGCACTCGGATGCCACGCGACTCCGCCTCGCCGATCACCGCCGTCCAGACCGTCGTCTTGCCGATCCCGGCCTCGCCCTCGACGAGGAGCGCCCCGGGCTCGAGCGCGAGGGAGTCGAGAAAGCGCCGAGCCCGAGCGAGCTCGACGTCGCGGCCGACGACAGGGCCGAGCGTCATCGTCGTCCCTGCACGATCACGTCGTGGACCTCGTTGCGAACTGCGAGGAACCGCGGCGAGCTCCGCGTCGCGGTCTGCGTCCGCGGCCGCGCGAGCCCGACCTCGATCGACGCGGCGACCGTTCCTGGAGACGGGGCCAGGACGAGGACGCGGTCTGCCAGATACACCGCCTCGTCGATGTCGTGCGTCACGTGGACGATCGTCACGCGCCGATTCTCCGCGGGCGCGTGGACGGCGAGCAAGACGTCTTGAAGCTCGGCGCGCGTGAGCGCGTCGACGGACGCGAACGGCTCGTCGAGGAAGACGACCTCAGGCCGGGACACGAGGGCCCGAGCGATCGCAACCCGCTGCTGCATCCCGCCCGAGAGCTGCCACGGGTACTTGCTGCCGACGCCCTCCAGACCCACCTCTCCGAGCGCGGCTTCGGCTCGAGCCACGCGTTCGGTTCTCGACAGTCCGTCGCGGCCGAGCGGGAAGGTCACGTTCCGGAGCACGGTCAGCCAGGGGAAGAGCGAACGGCTGTAGTCCTGGAAGACGAGGGCGACCTTTCCGGAGGGACGCACGACAGGGCTCCCGTCCAGGAGCACCGTGCCCTCGCTCGGTGCGAGCAGGCCGCACATGATCCGGAGCAGCGTCGTCTTCCCGCACCCCGACGGACCGACGAGCGCGACCAGCTCGCCCTCCGCGACGTCGAACGTCACGTCCGTCAGCACGGGCGGCCCAGCGCTCGAGTAGCGCTTCCCGAGCGCGGCCACGCGAAGGACTGCGGCGTCAGTGGGCGGGCTCACCGACGGCTCCGTAGTGCCAGGCGAGGACGTGGCGCTCGAGCACGAGGAAGAGCCTGTTCAGCACGTACCCGAGCAGGCCGAGGAAGACGATGCCGACGTACACCTCGGGGATGTTGAAGAGGGCTCTCTGGGACTCGATGTAGACGCCCAGGCCGTCGCCCTCGCCGTTGAGCTCGGAGATCACGATCAGGACGAGGCCGATCGAGAGCGCCGTGCGGAGGCCGGCGAAGATCGTCGGGAGCGCGGCAGGCAGGTAGACCCGAACGCTCTGCCCGACCCTGCTCAACCCGAGGAGCGCCGCGGTGTCCCGAATCTCCGGCGACACCGCACGCACTCCCTCGACCGTCGCTACGAGCACCGGGAAGAAGACGCCGAACGCGATCACGCCGATGCGCATCGCGTCTCCGACGCCGAGCAGGACGATCGCGATCGGCACGATTGCGATCACGGGAAGCACGCGCAAGAACTCCGCCGTCGGGCCGAGCGTCCTCCGCACGCGAGGCGACGAGCCCATGGCCAGGCCGACAGCGACGGCGGCCACCGAGCCGATGGCGAAGCCGGCGGCAAGGCGCTTCAGGCTCCCGCCGACAGCGCTCAGGAAGTCGGCGCTCGGCCACACGTCCCAGGCTCGCCGCACGACCTCGCTGACCGGCGGGAGGAAGTAGAAGCTCTCTGTGCGAGCCCACACCTCCCAGATCGCGAGCGCGACGACGAAGACGAGCCCCCCGAGGAGGACGCCGGGAAGGCGTGGGGCGCGAGCGCTCACCGGGGTCGCGCCCGCTCTTCGCCGACCCAGAACAGCGCCCGTCGCATCGTTCTGCTCAGCACGACATCGATTGCCAGCCCGATGAGTCCCGCGAGGAGGACGGCCGCATACAGCTCCGGAATCCGATACGCGGCCTGCTGCGCCTGCATGTACGCGCCAAGGCCCTCGGTGCCGAAGTAGAACTCGGCGGTCACGCAGACGACCAGCGCGATCGCCGCGCTCACCCTGATTCCCGTGGCGATGCCCGGGAGCGCGGCGGGAACCGAAACCCGGGCGACCCGCGTGATGCCGTTTACCTGGGACGTCGCAGCGACGTCGTACAGCATCCGGTCGACCCCGCGGATGCCGTAGACCGTGTGGACGAGGATCGGCCAGACCGCTGCGTACGCCACCACGAAGCGCAACATCGGTGTCCCGAGCCCGAACCAGAGGATCGCGAGCGGGATGAGCGCGACGGCCGGGATCGGTCGCAGGAACTCGACGACGACCGATGTCCCGTGCTCGATCGTCCGCGAGACGCCGATCGCGATTCCGAGCACGACGCCGATCGCGAGCGCGAGCGCGAAGCCCTGGACGTAGACCTCGAGCGTCGTCACAATCTCGCCCGAGAGCGTGCCGTCCCAGAGCTCGTCGACGAGTGCGCCCGCTGCCTCCGAAGGCGCTGCGACGCTGTCGGAGAGATCGAAGATCCGAACAGCGGCCTCGGCGGCGACGAGGACCGCTGCGGCGAAGAGCAAACCGGGGAGGTTCGCCCACCTCAGGAGCGCACTCCTCCGCTACTTGACGAGGTCGCCGACCGTGAACGCCTCCGGGATCAGTCCGAACTCCTTGTAGGCGCTGATCCAGGGCCCGATGTGAAGCAGCCGGAGGCGCGTCCCGAACCTCGAGCGCGCCATCGCGCGAAGGAGACCCTTGTCGAACTCCGCGTAGCGGGCGAGGATCGCTCCGCTCGCGGGGTCGTTCTGCTTCCTGTTCGCCCATGTGGCCGCCTCCTGGATGGCGTTCCGGAAGCGGGCGGCGAGATTCCGATCCACGTCGCTCCGCGCGATCCACGTCGTGAGCAGGCACTCGCTCGCACAGACGCTCTGGAAGATCGGCGCGACGAGCTTTGCGCCCTGTTGCTTCGCGATCGTCAGAGACGGCTCGGGAAGGACTGCCGCGTCGACGTCCCCACGAGTGAGAGCGCCGACCAGGTCGGGGAACGCGGCGCGGACGAGGATGACGTCTCCATCACGCACGCCACCCCGTTTGAGCCATTTCAGGAGGGCGACGTGCGCGATCGTGCCCGGCGCGTCGTATCCGATGCGCTTGCCGACCAGTTCGCGTGGCGCCGCAAAGCGCTTCCCGCGGGCGGACACGAGGGCGGCGGTCGGAGCGGCCTGCCCGTAGATCGCCCCCGCGGCGATGAGCCTCACCGGCGCTCCCTTCGACCGGAGCAGCGCAGGACCCCCGGCGTGGGTGGCCGCGAACTGGACGTCACCGGCTAGCAGCGCCGCGACTCCTGCGTTCGGATCGGCCGTCACGACCAGCTTCGCGTCGATCCCGTGCTTCCGGAACAGGCCGCGGGCGTTCGCGTAGAACGCCAGCGCCGTGGGCTCGAAGGGCGGGGTCGCGATCGTCACGGTGGCGAGCTGACGGGCAGACGCGCTGGAGGCGCCGCCGGCGGCCGTCAGGGCGGCGAGGAGCGCGACGGCTGCGCTGAGCGCAACCGTCGCCACCCTTCTGACGCGCCTTGCGTTCACTCCACGACTCGCATTGTGCGAACTATCACGTGCAGCCCGACGCGATACAAGAGGTCGCTCGTTCATCACTGGTACCTAGAGCCCGCAGCGGTAGTAGCCGTTAGCGGGGTTGAAGACGTACAGGCCTCCCGCCTGCGGGCACGGCTGACCGCGGTACAGGTCGGCCCGGATCATGTGGATCGTGCCGCGGAACTCCCCCGTGGTGCGCTCGAAGAACAGGAAGTTGTAGGAGGGGCGTCCGTCCGGATCGGGCGGAACCGGCGGCAGCCCGTGCGCCGGATTGCCGCACACGATCGTGTCGGGGAAGGGCGGTGGCACGAAGCACGTCCAGCCCCGGGCCTGCAGCTGCGCCGGCGTCACTCCCTCCGCGCCCGCGGGCGCACTGACGACCAGCGCGGCCACTGCAGCCGTCGCGGCGAGTGCGGCTATCGGCTTGGTACGTCTCATCTCTCCTCCTTCGTCGTCGAGCGCGGTCGCTCCGACGTTCCGTCGTGAATGACCGCGCTGATCCGCTCGAACGGAATCTCGGCGCGTGCGTATGCCTCACGAACGAGCTCCTCGGAAGCCGCTTCGAACATGCAGAGGAGCGATTCGTCCACCGGGACGATCGTGGAACGGAGATAGCGCACCGGCTTCCCGTCGCGTCTCATCTCCTCCGTGATGACGCGAACCCGAGCCGCCCACGCGCCGAGCTCTTGGGCGCTCAGGCCGGGGCGGTAGTGCTCGACGAGGAATGTCTCCCGTGCCTCGTGACCGATTCGAGCCATGCCACGACGGTAGGCCGCGCGGCGGGAAGAGGAATCGGGCGTTCGGCTACTTCTGTGGCGGGTGAAGCAGCGTGATGCTCCTTATGGGTCGAGGCGACCGCAGCTTGGTTACCCACGCGATGGCATGTACGCGGTCCTCAGGGACAGCCGTCGGGGAGAAGCACAGTCAGATCGCCGAACGCGATCCGGGTGACCCGGTTCTCGGGCGAGACGTCGAATCGAAGCCGCCAATGAGGCGCACGGGTGCGCCTGACGTAGACGTTTCGCACCCCCGGCAGGTCGGGGTCGCGGCGGATCTCGAGCCGCCGGTAGGCGCGCTGTAGCCGGGTCAGCGTGGCGCCGATCCCGACCCCGCGGCCTGCGAGCACACCGCGATCGAACCAGAGCGACCCGAGCCGACCGCGGACGAAGGTCGCATGGCCTCGCACGATCCCCGATCTGAACGGCGCTCTCGCGCACCCCGCGCCAAAGCCGGCCGGGTGCAGGTCGATTCCGAAGTGTTGCTCGACCTGGGTGACGGTCAGCCCGGGCCGCACCTCGCCGACCCCGTCGAGAGTCACGATCGAGGGGATGAGCTCCGACGAAGGCTCCGCGGCCGGAATCAGCGCGAGGGCGCCGAGGGCGACGCAGACGGGAAGCGCGAGGCGGCGCATGTTCGGCCAGCGTAGATGGCACGGGCGCAGAACTCGACTTCCTGCGAAGGTTGCTCGTACCGGTGGGCAGCTAGGTGGCGGAGGAGACCAAGAAGGAGCAACTCGAGCGCGAGCACAGCGAGCTGCTCGAGGAGCTGCGCTCGCTGATCCCAGGCGCCGAGGTGCTCTTCGGCTTCCTGCTCGCGATCCGCTTCACGGAGAAGTTCGACAAGCTGACGCTCGTCCAGGAGCGCGTCTACTTCGCGACGCTGCTCTCGACGGCGTTCGCGCTCGTGATGTTGCTCGCGCCGGCGGCGTTCCATCGGATCCGGTTCCGCGAGGGTGACAAGGAGGTGATGCTGCGGAAGGGCAACCGCGAGGCGATCGCGGGCACAGGCGGGATCGCGGTCGCCTTCACCGGCGTCATCTTCCTGATCACCGACCTGATGTTCAGCCTTCCCTGGGCGTTCCTCGTCGCCGCGAGCTTCTTCCTGCTCGCGGCCTGGCGCTGGTGGCTGATCGCGCTCTACCGGGAGGCGAAGGAGAGCTAACGACGGTAGACGGCGACGGGGCCGTCGCGCTCGAGCAGCCGCCATCCGCCGCGGCGGAGCGCTGCCTCCGCGCGACCGGCGCAGCCCGGGCCGAAGTAGCGGCTCTGGCGATAGAGGCCGCGGTGGATCGCGACGAAATCGATCGCGGCCGGGATCTCGCCTCGCCCGCACGAGAGCGGCCGGAGGAGGCGCGCCAGGCGGTCCGCCTCGGTCGGGCCGACGGTCGAGTAGCCCTGCGGCCGCTCGCGCGGCGATTGCATCGCATAGGCGAGGTAGACGCTGCCGAAGTGCATGTCGGGTCGGAAGACGGGCAGCTCGAACAGGCGCCCGTCCGTCTGGATTGCGGCGTAGGCGCGGTTCTGCTCGTCCGCCTCGACGGACGCGAAGAGGGGCACGCGAAGGTCGACGGCAAGCGCGACGAGCATCACGGCGACGAGCGGCGACCAGCGGATGCGGGCGACGGCGAACGCGGCGAGCGCGGCGAGCGCGAGGCAGGCGATCGGCATCAGGCGCTCGGGAACGCGCGGATAGTGGAGCGGCGGAAACACGCGCCAGAGCGGCTCGTAGAGCGGCGTCGTCGTTCCGAGCGCCAGCACGATCGGGACGAGGGCGGCGAGCCCGAGCCAGAGCGCGAGCGGCCGATCCCGCCGCCAGAGAATCGCCAGCCCGGCGAGCGCGAGGACGGGCAGGAGCCAGCCGAGGAAGACGAAGCGCTCGACGCCGGCGTCGAGCGTCCGGTCGACGAGATCGCTCCAGGAAGCGGAGTAGCGGTCGACCGACCTCAGCGAGCGGCCGCCGCCGGCGATCGAGCCCTCGATCACGAGTTGCTGCACCGCAAATCCGGCGAGCACGGCTGGGAGCGCGAGCAGCGCGGCGCGCCGAACCCCGAGCAACCGACTGCTACTTGGCTCCCTGATCCACGCGTATGCCACCACGAGCGGGATCGCGCCGAGCGCGAGGTGCGTCTGGCCCGAGAGCGGCAGCGCGGCAAGCACGAGCGCGGCGGCGAGCCGGCGGTGCCGCTCGACGAGCAGGAGGCAGAGGGGGAGCAGGAGCGAGATCGGGCCGAGCAGATGGCCGGTGCTCTGCGCGACTCGGTACGGAGCGAGCGCGAACGCCAGCCCGCCGACGAGCGCGGCGCCGCGCGGCAGGCCCAGCTCGCGGAGCCACCACGTCGTCAGCGCTCCCGCCGCGACGAACGTGAGCAGGAGGAAGACGTTGTAGGCGACGACGGCGCCGAGGAGCGCGTGCAACGGCCAGTAGAGAGGCGCGAAGAGCCAGCCCTGGAGATTGATCGCGCGGTCGGCTTCCGGCTGGAAGGAGTACGGATCGAGCCACGGGGCGCCGGCGTTCGCGAGTTGGTGACCGGGCAGCCACATCGCCCAGCCGAGCTGGAGGTGGTCGCCGGCGGCTGTCTGTCCGAAGCCGGCGCTCGGGCGGGCGAGATAGCCGTCTCCGAGCTCCCGGACGGCGGGCCAGGTGGCGAGCAGAGCCGCCGCGAGCCCGAGGGCCAGGACGAGCGCTACGAAGCCCGGACGTCCGCGAGCAAGCTGTCGAAGTCGGGCACCTCGGAATCCGCGTACCGCCACGTTCGGCGCACCGTACCGCCCTCGCCCACGAGGACTGCCGCCCGTTCGGGCACGTCGGCGAGCCCGCGCCATTCCCGGAGGAGACCGAGCCGCCGCGCGAGCTCGCCGTTCCAGTCCGAGAGCAGCGGCGTCTCGATCCCGAGCGCCTCCTTCCAGGCTCGATGCGAGAACGACGAGTCGCGGGAGACGCCGAAGACGCGCACGCCGGCGGCAGCGAACTCGGGCTCTCTGTCACGCAGGAGCAGGAGCTCCTGCGTTCAGGTGCGCGACCAGTCGAAGAGGTAGAAGAACGAGGAGGATCGGGCCGTCGGCGACGAGCTCCTCGAGCTCAACGGCCTCGCCGTTCTCGCGCCACACCACCTGGCGAGCCTACAAGGCCGATCCGAGGTCCGAGACCGCGGGTCTGGGCATCCACGGGAGACCTGGATGAAGATCCACTGCCGTCGCGGCGGAGGCCGCCGTGGTCAGGCGGCGCTGGACCCGCTTCAGCTGCCGGGCTCGCCCGGCTGAGCCGGGCCGATGCGGTATGGCCGCATCATCTCGTTGTCCTCGTGCTCGACGATGTGGCAGTGCCAGACGAACTGGCCCGGCTTGTCGAAGAGCGCCTTGACGCGCGTGACCTGGCCCGGATAGGCAATCACCGTGTCCTTGAAGCCGGTCTCCCCCGGCTCCGGCGGCGTGATCTCCCCGTCCAGCTGGATCGGCTCGACGACCTCGTCGTTTTCGTCGAGCACGAGGCCTTCCCGGTCCACGACCTCGAACACGACCTCGTGGACGTGCATCGGATGGGCGTCGCCGGTCGTGTTGTAGAACTCCCAGACCTCGGTCGCACCGACGGCGGGGTTCTCGCTCACCGCATCCATCCAGAGCTTCTCTTCGGTGAAGCCGTCGACCTTTACGGTGCCGAGCAACGCCTCGACAGGGCCCTCGACCTCGTTGCCGTCGGCGTCGTGGCCCATGCCCATCTTCTCGATCAGCGCCAGCGGCCGCGTCAGCGTCGCCTCCGGCAGCGGCGTGAGCTCGGGCAGCTGCAGGAACTGCGGCGGCGTCGAATCGTCGACGTCGACCGCCGGCACGACGTTGAACTGCATGACCTGCCCGGTCGAGTCGGGATCCGAGACGGGGAAGTCGTCTCCCGGGGTGCCGCCGCCGAACGGCTCGTCTGGCCCCACGTTCCCGAGCACGTAGCTGCCTCCGGGAACGTTGGTGAAGTCGACGATCACGTCGGCCCGTTCGGCCGGTCCCATCAGCAGCCGGTTGCCGTGGTCGGCCGTGAGGTTGACGGGCGCGGCGAGGAACCCGCCCTCGTTTCCGATCTGCCACACCTCGACGCCCGGGATCTGCGCGAAGTCGAGGATCAGGAAGCGCGACTGGCAGCCGTTGAGGAAGCGGAACCGGTAGCGCTGTCGCTCGACCGTGAGGAACGGCCACGTGTTGCCGTTGACCATGATCGTGTTGCCGAAGAACTCGGGGTTCCAGATCGGTGAGAACTCGCCCTCCGGGATGAAGTCGCCCACGATCTCGTCGAAGAACTCGCGCGTGTCGGGGTAGAAGAGCGAGCCGTCCAGGTTGAACGAGCGATCCTGGATTGCGATCGGGATCTCCCGGTAGCGCTTGTTCGGCGGGAACTTGTCGTTCTCCCGCGGCGCTGGGCCCGGAAGCGACGCCGGGCGGCCGTTCCTCGTGTCGAGGACTTCGTCGTCGCCGGCGGGACCGCCTCTGACGAGGTAGAAGCCGGCCGGACCCGCGTAGACGTTGAGGCGTGTCATCCCGAGTGCGTGGTCGTGGTACCAGATCGTCGAGGCCCTGTTTTCGTTCGGGTACTGGAAGGTGGCAAAGCCGGGTCCCCACTCGACGCCGTAGGCGCCGCCCGCCTTGCCGGCGAAGAAGTCGTACCACGTCCCCTCGGTTGCGTAGTCCCCGGGGATGTTGCCCGCCGCGGGCAGATACCAGGCTTCCGCGTAGCCGTCGCTGTCGTCGGCCACTCCCACGGCGCCGTGCACGTGCGTGACGATCGGCACAGGACCGGTATAGGCACCAGGCGTCTCGTCGAACTCCGGGCGGCATGTCGCGGTGCATGGCGCCGCCGGGCGGGTTGGCCCAGTGCAGGGTCGGGTCGACCGGGAGGAGGTGCGGCAGGTAATTCCCGCTCCCGTCGACGAGCTCGTTGATCCACTTGACCCGGACCGGCCGGTTCCACATCGCCTCGATCGTGAGCGAGGGAGCATTGTGGACGAGCAGGCCGCGCTTGCTCTGTCGCCGTCGATGGCGCCGTAGCCCCAGACCCTCGTCTTCGGGAGGTTCGCAGGAAGAATCTGCTGCTCGAACTGCCGCATCGAGATCTCGTAGTAGTCGACGGTCTTGCCGCCGCGCTGGGTGATCGTGTCCGCCCTCGGCATCACCGGCGGGATCAGGAGTGGAGTGACGAACTTGGTCACGTCCGTCGGGTCGAGCGTGCCGCCCGGGAGCTGAGCGAGCGCCACCGGCGCACTCAGGCCCGGAACCCGCCCGAACAGGTAGAAGCCGGCGCTGGCGCCGCCGACCCAGGTGACGAACGTTCGCCGCGAGTACCGCCGCAGAGTCTCCATCAGGTAGCTCCTTCCCACCTCTTGTGGCCCTCATCGTCCCGCGGCGACGCAAGCCTGGGCTCCGTTCTTATCCGCATCTCTGATCAGTGGGCGCGCGGATTTGGTGTGGCCCGTACGACGCGCGTCGCGGCCGGAGTCATCCTTCGCGCTCGCGAAGCGCGGCGGCAACCGGCTCGGGCTCGTCGACACGACGACCTTCGCGTGACGGCGTGCGCGAGGCCGTAGCTAGGCGGCGGCGGGAGCGGCCTCGGTCGCCTTCGCGATCTCCTCGACGACCTCGACGATGTCGCGGTTCGCGTTGAAGACGCGGAGCTGGCGGTCGGAGCCGTTGCCGCGGCCGAGGATCTCGCCGATCCCCTCGAGCTCGCGGTCGGAGCCGAGCTCGCGCGCGTGCGGCTCGATCTCCTTCAGCGTCCGCCTGATGATCTGCGCCACCGGCACGCGGTTGCGGAGGCCCGCGCCGAGATCCATCACCGGCGCCTCGAGCCCGTACCGGGCGGCGAGCCACTTGTTCTCGGTGGTCAGGATCCGGTGGTACGACGGAATCGTCTCCCCACGCTCGAACCGCTCGCAGAGCGACTTGACGAGCGCCTGGCAGTACGCGGCGAGCGCGGTTGCGTCCTCGACCCGCGTGACCGCGTCGCAGATCCGGATCTCGACCGTCCCGAGCCGCGGGTGGAGGCGGATGTCCCACCAGATGTGCGTGTAATCGGCGATGCACCCGGTGCGCTCGAGCTGGCCGACCACCTCGGCGTAGTCCGCGTAGTCGGCGAACCGCGGCGGCGGCCCGGAGCGCGGGAACGCGGCGAAGACCATCTGCCGGCTCGAGGAGAGGCCGGTCGGCTCGCCGCGCCAGAAGGGCGAGCTGGCCGAGAGCGCGAGCAGCGGCCCGAGCTGGGGGAGAAGCCCGTTCACGACCTGGATCGCCTTCTCGGGATCGTCGACGGCGACGTGGACGTGCATCCCGAAGATCAGCTCCCGCCGCGCGATGTACTGGAGCTGGTCGACGAGATTGCGGTAGCGGTCGCGTGCCGTGATCCGCTGCCGCTCGAAGAGCGAGAACGGATGCGTTCCGGCGGAGCCCACCCGCATTCCCTTCTCGCGCCCGACCTCCACGACGTAGGCCCGGAGCTTCACCAGCTCGGCCTGGATGTCGCCGGCGGTCCGGCACACGGGCGTCGCGATCTCGAGCACCGACTGCATCAGCTCGGCGTTGATCCGCGGTTCGAGCTCGTGCCCGCTGATCGCCTGCAGGACCGTGTCGATGTGCTGGACGAGATCGAACGTCTCGCCGTCGAGGAGCATGTACTCCTCCTCGACCCCGAGCGTGTACGGATCCGATTGGCCGAACGTGTGGTCGAGGACGCTGCCGCCGTGGACGGCGCCCTTGCCGGTGATCGAGTTCGGATAGATCTGCTTCACGGGAGCACGGCCTCTGCCTCGATCTCGACCTTCCAGCGAGGGTCGAGCAGGCCGCTGATCACGAGCATCGCGCTCGCCGGTCGGATCTCGGAGAAGACCTCGCCGTGCGCGCGTCCGACCTCCTGCCAGTCGTCGGCCTGCGTCAGATAGACCCGGGTCCGGACGACATCCGCGAAGCTCGCGCCGGCCTCGGCAAGGGCGCCGCCGACGATCTCGAGGCAGAGCTTCGCCTGCTCGTAGGCGCTCTCGGGCGGCTCGCCCTCGCGCGGGATCGGCGCCGTGCCGGAGACATGAACCGTCCGTCCGGCGACGACGGCGCGAGAGTAGCCGACCACCGGCTCCATGGGTGAATGCCCGGCGATGAGGCGGCGCTCCATCGATCTAGTATCGCCCCCGATGGACTCGCTTCGCCAGATCGACGGCTGGTCGGCCGACCACGCCGCGGCCGCCGTCGTGCGATCCGAGGGCGTCGTCGACTCGCACGGTCCGGCGGAGCACAGCTTTCGCTGGGCGTCGGTGACGAAGCTCGCGACGGCGCTGGCGACGCTCGTGGCCGCCGAGGAGGGAGCGCTCGAGCTCGACGAGCCCGCAGGCCCGCCCGGCTCGACGGTGCGCCACCTGCTCGCACACGCGAGCGGGCTTCCATTCGACCCGGGCCCGCCCCTCGCGCGGCCCGGCGCGCGGCGGATCTACTCGAATCACGGCTTCGAGGTGCTCGCGGAGCACGTCGCGACTCGGACCGAGATCCCGTTTCCCGAGTACCTCGCCGAGGCGGTCTTCGTCCCGCTCGGAATGGCGGCCGAGCTGCGGGGCTCGGCCGGCGCGGACGTTCACGGCTCGCTGGACGACCTCGTGGCGCTCGCCCGCGAGCTGCTCCATCCGACCCTGGTCGCGCCGGAGACGCTCGCCGAAGCGACGACAGTCGTGTTCCCGGGCCTCAACGGCGTCCTGCCCGGCATCGGCCGCTTCGACCCGCTCGACTGGGGTCTCGGCTTCGAGCTGAAGGACGGCAAGCCGGGACACTGGACGGGATCTCTCACCTCGCCCCGCACGTTCGGCCACTTCGGCGGCTCCGGCACCTTCCTCTGGGTCGATCCGGAGCGCGAGCTCGCGCTCGCCTGTCTCACCGACCGCGAGTTCGACGACTGGGCGCTGACCGCCTGGCCCGCTCTCTCAGACGCCGTCCTGCAGGAAGTCGAGTAGAAGCCGGTTCAGCTCTTCGGGTCGCTCGAGGCTCGGCAGGTGGCCGGCGCCGACGATCCGCTCGAGCCGCGCGCCGGGGATCTCGACGGCGAGCTTCTCCGCCATGATCACGATGTCCTCGACGTCGTCGGAGCCGACGACGACGAGAGTCGGAGTCGACACCTCTGCCAGCCGTTCTGCCGCCGGCGGCTCGGGCCAGATCCCCGTTACCTCGTCCTCGACCGGCAGCTGCAGCTCGTACGAGCGGAGCGTCATCGCCTCGGTGAGCGTCCGCACGTCCTCGCCCGCGTCGCTCGCGAGCCACATCCGGGCCTGCGCGGCCGCCGCGCCGGCCAGGTCGCCGCGCTCCAGCGCCTCCTCTTCCTCCGCGAAGTCAGCCTTGGCCGCATCCGACCAGTCCCAGCCGCCGAGACCCGCGCCGACGAGCACGAGCCGCTCGACGAGCTCCGGCCTGGCGAGCGCGAGCTCGAGCGCGATCCGCCCGCCGAACGAGCAGCCGACCACAGCGGCGGGAGCATCGAGCTGCGCGGCCGCGTGCGACACGTAGTCGATCGTTCCGGGCTCGAGCGGCGTCTCGCCGAAGCCGGGTAGGTCGGGTGCGAGCGCGCGATGACCCGCCGCCCCCAGCGCCTCGAGCTGCGGCGCCCACATGCGGCGATCCGCGATTCCCGCATGCAGGAGCAGGACGTTGCTCACTCGTCGGCGGCGAAGATCGGTCGGAGCAGCTCGTCGAAGCTCGCCTGGTCGCAGCTCGCGACAACGGCCGGCGTGACGGCGCGCACCGACGCCGTGCGTGGGATGTGCATCGCGAGCGCGACCTCGCCGAAGTAGTCGCCTGGCCGGAGAATCCGCCGATCGCCGATCGGATCCTGCGTCACGTTCAGCATCCCGGAGAGGACGACGTAGAAGCGGTCGCCCTCCTCGCCCTGGCGGACGACCGCCGCGCCCGCCGGAACCTCCTCGCGTGCCATTCGGCCTGCGAGCTTGTTGAGCTGCTCGCCGGGGAGGCTCGAGAGCAACCCGATCCGGCTCAGCTCGTGCACCGTTGCCGGGACATGGCGCACTAGTCCTCGTCCTCCTCCTGGGGAAGCTCCGGGTCGGCCTCGTTCGGCCCGCGCATCTCCTCCTCGGCCTCGATGCGGCTCGGGCTCTGCTCCTGCTCTTCCTCGGTCGGCTGGGGACTCTCGGTCATGGATCTCCTCTGAGTATGGTCGTCGCTGTGGGCATTCTGGACGATTGGCGCTTCTGCCCCCGCTGCGGCGGCCAGCTGACGAGCGCTCGACGGTCGCGTTCGCTGCGAGCAGGGGCACGACCACTGGGCGAATCCCGTCCCAGGCTCGCAGGCGCTCGTCGAGCGCGAGGGGCGCGTGCTCCTCGGCCGCCGCGGAACCGAGCCCGGCCTCGGCCGCTGGGACATCCCCGGCGGCTTCGTCCACGAGGACGAGCACCCACTCGACGCGCTCCACCGCGAGCTCCGGGAGGAGACGGGGCTCGAGATCGAGCCGAACGAGCTCTTCGGGATCTGGATGCAGCGCTACGACGGCCGAACCGTGCTCTGCCTCACCTGGATCGCCCGGGTCGCCGGAGGAATCGAGCGGCCGGGCGACGACCTCGTCGAGCTTCGCTGGTTCGGGCCGGACGAGCTGCCCGCGCCGGACGAGCTCGCCTTCGAGACGTTCGTCGAGATCCTCTCACTCTGGCGAACGCGGCACCAGCACGCGTAGCGCCTGCGGCTCGATCCGGAGCTCGACCGGTGACTCGAGTCGCGCCGGCTCGCCGTCGATCGCTGCCCGAACCGACCGGCCAGCCGTCTCGATCGTCAGCTCGGTGCAGCTCCGCTCGTCCCAGGTGATCCGCCGGAACCCGTGTGGGACGTAGAGGTGGAGCCGCCCGTCGTCCATCGTTTCCCGCTCGCCGATCGAGAGCAGCTCGAAGTTGTAGGCGTTGACGGCGACGACGACGACCCGTGCGGCCACGAGGTCGCCGTCGATCACGAACGGATCCTTGCCGCGGTGCTCGCGCGCCACGAGCAGCAGGGCGCGAAGCCGGGCGAGCGCGTCGCGCCGGCGGCGGTGCCGCTCGCGGCGATGGACGAGCAGCGCGTAGAGACCCAGCGAGACGTTGTTCAGGAACAGCCGCTCTCCGACCCGGCCGACGTCGATTCGCAGCTCGTCGCCCTCGAACGCGGCAAGCGCGCCAAGCGGATCGTCGCGGTCGAGCCCGATGTCGCGAGCGAAGTGGTTGCGGGTTCCGAACGGGATGCAGACGAACGGGAGGTCGCGCTCGATCGCCACCTCCGCGACGGCCGCAAGCGAGCCGTCGCCGCCCGCCATCCCGAGCACCTCGGCATCGGCTGAGCGCGCCAGCTCCTGGAGGTCGTCGTCCGGCTCGAGCAAGTGAACGTCGATCCCGCGGGCGATCGCCGCGTCGCGGAGCTCGTCGGCGCTCGGTGAATCGGTGCCGGAGCGTGGGTTCACGATCAGGAATGTCCGCATGTGAGAGAGGCCCAACCGTCCTCGAAGATGGGCCGTTCGGCCCATGTACCCGCCGGGCCGATTCCCGATCATCGGGACATGGATCGCGGTCTTCACCTCATCGCAGACGATCTCTCCGAGACGTGGATCGAGGACTGGGCCGCAGTCGGGCTGAGCGAGCTCGAGGCGCTGCTCGCCAAGCACGCGGCGTTCCTCGGTTATCTCGAGGACACGGCCACCGAGCTCGAGCCGAGCTAGCGCCACCCGAGTCACGGGCGTTTGCGGCCACGGCCGCCGCGGAAGCCTGCCTCCCACATTCGACGACGGGAGGCGTCATGAAGTCCGACTATCTGATCCGCGGGACCCCCGGCCATCCGGTGCATCCGCCGCTCACCGACGCCACGATCGGCGTCTACACCTTCGCGACGATCGCCGCCGTCCTCTCCGCCCTCGGAATCGCCGAGGAAGAGCGCGGCCAAGGGGTGGGCGCTCGCGCTCGTCGTCGGGCTCGTCCTCTCCGCCCCGACCGCGATCACGGGAGTGGTCGACTGGCTGAAGATCTCGCCGGGCACGCCGCTCAAGCGAACCGCGACCTCCCACCTGATCGCGATGGTCGCCGCGACCGTGTTCTTCCTGATCACCGCGCTCGTCGGCTACGGCGACGGGATGGACGGCGTCGTCGGCTCGGGCGCGCTGATCCTGAATCTGATCGCGTTCGGCCTGCTCACGCTCGGAGGCTGGCTCGGCGGCGCGGTCGTCTTCACCTACGGGATGCGGGTGCTCGACCTGGCCGAGGAACCGGCGAGCCGGGCGGCATCGCCGATTCCCCACCGGGAAGAGGAGGCGGCTGAGAAGTAGAGCGGGCGGGACTAGCCGGCCGCGGCTAGGCCGAGGGAGCGCTCGAGCATGCTCTTCGGCTGGGCGCCGATCGCGACCTCTGCCGGCTCGCCGTCCTTGAAGAGGATCATCGTCGGAATCGAGGAGACGCCGTACCGCTGGGCGAGACCCTGCTCCTCGTCGATGTTCACCTTGACGAGCTTGATCGCGCCGCCACGTTCCTCGGCGATCTTGTCGAGCACGGGCGAGACCGCGTGACAGGGACCGCACCATTCGGCCCAGAAGTCGACGATCACGGGGGTCTCGCTCTTCGTCACTTCCTGCTCGAAGGTCTGCTCGGTGACTGTTGTAGCCATGTTCGGAAAGTCCTTTCGCTGGTTCGGCGGGAAGTACCCGCGCCTCCCCAATGAAAACGATTGAGCTCGCGCAGCTCTTCCCTACAATCGCTCGACGGTGTTCGCAACCCTGCCAGACAAGCCGGATCACCCCTGCGCTCGAGCTCGAGATCCTCGAGCTCTGGGAGCGCGAGGGAACGTTCGAGCAGGTGCGGGCCGCAGAACCGTGGCGGGCCGAAGTTCAGCTTCTTCGACGGCCCGATCACGGCGAACGGGAAGATGGGCGTGCACACATGCGTGGGGTCGCACGCTGAAGGACGTCTTCCAGCGCTACAAGGCGCTGCGCGGCTTCGACCAGCGCTACCAGAACGGCTTCGACTGCCAGGGCCTCTGGATCGAGGTCGGCGTCGAGCGCTCGCTCGGCCTCAACTCGAAGCGTGAGATCGAGGAGTACGGCCTCGCCGAGTTCGCGCGTCGCTGCCGCGAGGTCGTCGTCCAATCGTCGGGGGACATCACTCGCGGGTCGAAGCGGCTCGGCCAGTGGATGGACTGGGGCAACGACTACTTCACGTTCAGCGACCAGAACATCGAGTACATCTGGCGCTTCCTGAGGATCGTCCACGAGCGAGGTTGGCTCCACCTCGGTCATCGCTCGACGGAGTGGTGCCCCCGCTGCGGCACGTCGATCTCGGCGCACGAGCTGGTCGGCAGCTGACGTCGACCAGGCGCACGATCCGTCGCTCTTCGTGCGCCTGCCGCTGCTCGAGCGGCCGGGCGAGGCGCTCGTCGATCTGGACGACGACACCCTGGACGCTGCCGGCGAACGTCGCGGCGGCGGTTCACCCCGAGGCCGAGTACGGGAGGCGGACCAACGGCGACTGGGTGGCGGTCGCCCGCGATCCCGACGCGACGTTCGAAGCACGGCTTACCGGAGCGGAGCTCGTCGGCCTGCGGTACGAAGGGCCGTTCGACAGCCTGGCGCCGGGAGCCGGGGTCGAGCACAGAGTGATCCCGTGGGCCGAGGTCAGCATGGAGGACGGGAACGGGAATCGTGCACATCGCGCCCGGCGCCGGCGCCGAGGACTTCGAGCTTTCGAGGCTGCACGACCTGCCGGTGCTGATGCCGGTCGACGAGTCGGGCCGCTTCTACGACGAGTACGGCTGGCTCCACGGGCTCTCCACGGTCGAGTCGGCCGAGCAGATCATCGGCCACCTCGAGGAGCGGGGCCGCCTGGTCGAGGCCGGCCTGCACGAGCACCGCTATCCGGAGTGCTGGCGCTGCCACACGCCGCTGATCTTCCGGATCTCCGACGACTGGTTCATCTCGGTGGACGAGGTCCGCGAGGAGATGCGCCGACGCGAACGCCGAGCGTCGAGTGGACGCCCGCCTACTTCGGCAAGCGGATGGACGACTGGCTGCGTGAACATGGGCGACTGGAACATCTCGCGGCGCCGCTACTACGGGCTGCCGCTCCCCTTCTATCCCTGCTCCTGCGGCCACCTGACCGTGATCGGCTCTCGGGCGGAGCTCGAGGAGCGCGCGCTCGGCGGGCTCGAGCAGCTCGAGGAGCTCCGCCGCCCGTGGATCGACGAGGTGCCGATCGGCTGTGCGGCCTGCGGGGAGGAGGTGCGCCGCATCCCCGAGGTCGGCGACGTCTGGCTCGATGCCGGCATCGTTCCCTTCTCGACGCTCGGCTGGGAGAGCCCGAGCTACGTCGAGGCGGGCTATGCGACCGGCGCCGCCAGAGGGCCTGACGACCGCCGATCTGCCCGATCACGCAACCTGGGAGAAGTGGTTCCCGGCCGACTGGGTCTCGGAGATGCGCGAGCAGATCCGGCTCTGGTTCTACTCGCAGCTCTTCATGTCGGTCGCACTCACCGGCCGCCCGCCGTTCAGGCGAGTCCTCGGCTACGAGAAGATGCTCGACGAGACCGGCCGCGAGATGCACAAGTCGTGGGGCAATGCGATCGACGCCGGCGAGGCCTTCGCACGGATGGGTGCCGACGTGATGCGCTGGCAGTACTGCGCGCAGCCGCCGACTCAGAACCTGCTCTTCGGCTACGGGCCCGGGCACGAGATCAAGCGGAAGCTGCTCACGCTCTGGAACTCGGTCGCCGGCTTCTTCGTCCCGTACGCGAACATCGCGGGCTTCGACGCCGACGCTACGCCGATCTCGAGACCGGCCCGACGGGCGACCTGCGCCCGCTCGACCGCTGGCTCGTCGCCCGCACCGCCCAGCTCGTCGAGGAGGCGACCGCCGGCTACGAGGCGTTTCTCACGGTCGACGTGATCCGCGCCTTCGAGGCGTATCTCGACGATCTCTCGAACTGGTACATCCGCCGCTCGCGGCGCCGCTTCTGGGACGGCGACGAGGTCGCGCTCAGAACCCTCTGGTTCGGGCTCGTCCAGTCGCTCCGCGTGGTGGCGCCGATGTTGCCGTTTCTCGCCGAGCATCTCTGGCAGAAGCTCGTACGCGAGGCCGACGGCGCTCCCGACTCGGTGTTCCTCGCCGGCTGGCCCGACGCGGTGGACGCCGACGACACGCTCGTCGCCGAGGTCGCTGAGCTGCGACGCGTCGTCGCGCTCGGCCACCAGGCGCGCTCGAGCTCCGGGCTCAAGCTGCGTCAGCCACTCCGACGGCTCGTCGTCGAGGGAGCGTCACTCGCCGCCGGTCACGTCGAGGAGCTTCGCGAGGAGCTGCGGGTCAAGAAGGTGGAGCTCGGCGAGGTCGAGGCTGCGGAGCTCCGCGTCAAGCCGCACCTGCCGGCGCTCGGGCCGAGGCTCGGCAAGGAGCTCGGAGCCGTACGGGCTGCCCTGGCAGCGGGAGAGTTCGAGCAGCTCGAGGATGGTGGCTTCAGAGCCGCCGGACACGAGCTCGCCGCCGACGAGGTGCTGGTCGAGCGGTTCGGCCGTCAGGGCTGGGCGATCGCGTCGGAGGACGGTGTCACCGTTGCGCTCGAGACGACGCTCGACCAGGAGCTCGAGCTCGAGGGCCGCGTGCTCGACCTGATCCACACCGTGAACGGGATGCGGAAGGAGCAAGGGCTCGAGCTGACCGACCGGATCGCCCTGACGCTGCCCGTCGAGCTCGAGGAGCTGCTCCGTCACGCGGACTGGATCAAGGGCGAGGTGCTCGCCGTCTCGATCGAGGCCGACGGCGTCGCCGGGCCGACGATCGCGAAGGTCGAGCACTGAGCCAGCAAGCACAGAGCCCGGCCCTCTCCTTCGTCGTCCTCACCGAGTCGTTTGCCGCGATCGCGGCGGTCGTCGAGCGGTTGGTCGCGCAGGAGAACGCGGCCGAGATCGAGCTCGTCATCGCGACGCCCGACGAGGGCGTGCTGGCCGTGCCCGCAGATCGGGTCGCTTCGCTCGCAGGCGTGACCGTGGTCGAGACTCCGCTCCTGCCGACGGCGCCCGCCCGGGCGGCAGCTGTGCGCGCAGCCCGAGCGCCGATCGTCGTGCTCGGGGAGACGCACGTCTTTGCGCAGCCCGACTGGGCGAACCGGCTGGTGCGGGCACACGACGGCCCGTGGGCCGCGGTGACGCCGGGAATCGGGAACGCCAACCCGGCCGGCGGCCTGAGCTGGGTCGGGCTCCTGATGGATTACGGCCGCTTCCCGCAGGCCGGGGAGAGTCGCGAGACCGCGGGCGTCGCGAGCTACAACGCTGCCTTCAAGCGCGCGTCGCTCCTGGAGCTCGGAGAGGCGCTCGAGTCGCTGCTCGAGCCCGGGAGCTCGCTCGACGCAGAATTGCGAGCTCGCGGCGGCCGGTTCCTCCACGAGCCTGCGGCCCGGATCGACCATCTCAACGTCTCGCGGTCTCGTCCGTGGCTCGTCGAGCGCTACCTCGGCGGGAGGCTGTTCGGAGCGAATCGAAGCCGGAACTGGCCGCGCAGCCGCGCCCTCCTCTATGCCGCGGGCTCGCCGCTCGTTGCGCCGCTCCGGCTCGTCCGGACGCTCCGGATGGCGCGCTCGAGCGGCGCAAGCACGCCGCGGACGTTCGTGCCCGCGCTCGTGCTCGCGTGCCTTGCCTGGGCCGTCGGCGAGGGGCTCGGCTATCTCCGCGGCGAGGGTGCGGACGACACCCGCCGGATGTTCGAGTACGAGCAGCACAAGTCCCGGTACGTCCGATGAGCGACTCGACGGCACCGCGGATCTCGTTCGTCGTCGCGACGGACACGTTCGCGACCGTCGCCGACGTGCTCGCGTCGCTGCGAGGCCAGCCCGATCCTGAGGGGATCGAGGTGGTGCTCGCCTGCCCTTCCGGCGGCCGGCCTCGGTGAGAGTGCGGCGGCTCCGGCCGGCTCGCTCCGCATCGTCGAGGTCGGTGAGCTCGTGCCGATCGAGGAAGCCTTCGCCGCCGGGATCCGGGCGGCGTCAGCCCCGGTCGTGCTGATCGGCGAGACGCACGCATTCCCCGAGCCCGGGGCGCTCGAGCCGCTCATCCGCGCGATCTGCGACGACGGTTATGCAGCCGTCGCGCCGGGCTCCGCAACGCGAATCCCGAGACGGCGGCGTCGTGGGCGAGCCTGATGGTGACCTACGGCTGGTCGCTCGGCGGTAGCCGCCGTGAGATGAGCGACCTCTCGACCCACAACACCGCGTACCGCCGGGAGCTCCTGCTCGCGTTCGGCGACGAGCTTCCTGCGCTCCTCCGGCTCGGCGGCGACATCCATGGCCGGCTTCGGCCCAGGGCCATCGCCTGCTCATCGAGCCGGCATCGGTTTTCGCGCACCTGAACGTCGTCCGCTTCCGCTCGTGCATCGGCGACCGGTTTCATGCCGCCCGGTGCTACTCGGCTCCCGCTCGGAGTCGTGGTCGGAGACGCGGCGCCTGGCCTACGCTGCCGCGTCACCCTTGATCCCGCTGGTGATGGCGCATACGGGTCGTCCGCTCTCCCGGCTGGAGGGCCCACCGCGCGGCGTTCACCCGCGGCATGTTCCTGCCCATGGTCGTCAGTCTCGCCGCTCACGGCGCCGGCGAGCTCGCCGCTTACGTGCGGGCGTGGGCAACTCGCCGGAGCGGATCATCGAGTACGAGATTCACCGCGCGCGCCATCTCCTGACGATGACAACTCGTTCGCATCGGGGCGATCGGATGCGGCTCGATCGCGCGGGCGGTGCATCTTCCCGTGCTGACGCGCATGACGGGAGTCGCGATCACCGCGCTCGCCGATCCCGACCCGGCATCGCTCGCCGCCGCCGGGCGGCTGGCGCCGAACGCCGCTCGTTGCCGCGACGCGGACGAGCTGCTGGCCCGCGACGACGTCGACGCCGTCCTCGTTACGGCGCCGAGCGGCCTGCACGCGGAGCTTGCCGTCGGTGTCGCCGACGCCGGTCGTCATCTCTACCTCGAGAAGCCGCTGGCAACGAGCCTCGCCGACGGAGAGCGGGTCGTCGCCGCGGCCAGAGCCGCCGGAATCGTCGCCGCGATCGGTTTCAACCGGCGGTTCCATCCGGCGATTCGACGCGCGCGCGCCGTCGTCCGGGCAGGCGGGATCGGACGGGTCAGCCACGTTCGCACCACGTTCACGGATCCAGGGCAGAGCCTGCCCGCCTGGAAGCTCGCGCGGGCCGAGGGCGGCGGCGCTCTCCTCGATCTCGCGTCGCATCACGTCGATCTCCTCAGGTTCCTGCTCGACGCCGAGGTCGAGGACGTGGCCGCGACCGTCAGCTCCAGCCGGAGCGAGCACGACGGAGCGACCCTCCGGATGGGTCTGTCCGACGGAGCTGAGGCGCAGATCGAGGTCGGCTTCCGGCCGCCGCAGGAGGACGTTCTCGAGCTCGTGGGCTCGCTCGGGTCGATCAGGATCGACCGGCACAAAGGTTCGGTGAGGCGACAGCCGCGGCGCCTTGCCCCGACGAGAGAGCTGAGCCTGCTGCGGCTCCGGCTCACGATTCGTCCTAGCTCCGACCCCTCGTATGCCGCGGCGCTTCGAGCCTTCGTCGCGCGAGTGCGGGGCGCGGATGTGGGGCTCCCGACCCTCGAAGACGGCCTCGCCAGCCTCGCGGTAATCCTCGCCGCCGAGGAGGCGGCCGCCGGCTGATGCGCGTCCTGCTCGTCACCGACTGGACGACCGAGGAAGGCGGCATCGAGACCTATCTCAAGCTTCTCACGAGCGGCCTGCGCGCGGCCGGCGACGAGGTCGCTCTCCTGACCAGCACCGCCGGGCCGGGCGACCACGCCGACTATCGAGCATTCGGCACCGAGCGACGCTCCGCTCAGGCGCTGCTCCAGATCGCCAACCCGTTTGCGGCACGCGACATCCGTCGGGCCGTGGCCGACTTCCGCCCCGACGCGGTTCTCGTGAGCATGTTCGAGATCCTGCTCTCGCCCGCGATCTTCGCCGCGCTTCGCGGCGTCCGCACCGTCCTGAACATCGCGTACTACAAGCCCGTTTGCCCGACCGGGCACAAGCTGCTCCCGGATGGGACGCGCTGCCAGGTTCGGGCCGGTCTTCCGTGCCTGCGCAACCGCTGCCTGTCACCGCCGCGGTGGCTTCGAGAGCAGCCCCGCTACGCCCTGATCCGGGCTGCGATCGAAAGCGCCGATGCGGTCATCACCTGCAGTCGCTTCATGCGGACGGAGCTCGCTCGCGAAGATATTGCCGCCAGCTGGCTTCCCTGGCCGATCGATCCGCCCAGCCCAGGCTTCGCGCGTGCTCCCGCTGCTGAGCCGCTCTTCGTCTTCACGGGAAGACTCAGCGAAGAGAAGGGAGTCGACGTCCTGCTGCGGGCATTCGGCCTCCTGCGGGCTCGCGAGATCGCGGCGACCCTGCGCATCGTGGGTGATGGGCCCGAGCGCGCGCGGCTCGAGGCTCTGGCCCGCTCGCTCGGGCTCGAGGCGACGGTGCAGTTCGTCGGCTCGGTTCCGCGCGAGCAGATCGAGGCCGAGCTCGTCGCTCCGTGGGCGCTCGTGGCGCCGTCGATCTGGGCCGAGCCGCTCGGCCTGACGGCGCTGGAGGCGATCGTCCGCGGCGTGCCCGTGGTCGCGAGCGCCGTCGGCGGCTTCGCCGAGACCGTTCAGCCGGGCGTAAGCGGGCTGCTCTTCCCGAACGGAGACGAGCACGCGCTGGCCGATCGGCTCGCGGAGCTTGCGAGCGGGAGTCTCTTCCCCGACCGGCGGGTTCGGCCGGGAAGCTCGGAGGCCGCGCTCGTCGTCCACGATCTCGGGCTTCACACCGCGCGGCTGCGCGAGCTGCTTCAGGCACCGTGATGCGGACGACCGTGCTCGTCGGCGGGGTCGGCAAGGCGCTCGAGGCGGTCACCCTCATCCTGCTCTTCACGCTCGTGCCGAGGCTGCTGGGGCCGTCCGACTACGGCAGCTTCGCCGTCGCCCTGTCGCTCGTGACCCTGGCCTCCGCGGCTTCCGCCCTCGGAGGCCCCACGTGGTTGTCGCGCTTCGTGCCCACCGTTCCCGTCGCCGATCGGCCTGGTCTCGCGCGAGCGCTCGCCGTCCGTTCGGCGCGCTGGCGGATCGGCGTGTGCGCCGTGGCGGCAATCGTCGCCACGATCCTCGCTCTCGCCGACCCCGACCGCTTCGATCCCCTCGCGTGCTTCCTGGTCGTGCTGGCGATCATCCTCGACGTCGCGGCCACGCTCGTCTACCAGGTGGGTCTGGCGCTCGGCCGGATCGGGCTCTGGAGCCTGCGCTACCCGATCCAGAACGCGGTTCTCGTCGCCGCGGTCTCCGTCCTGTACGCCGGCTTCGGCACCCAGGGAGCTCTGGCCGGGATCGCAATCTCGTCCGGCGCCGCCCTCGCGGTCGGGCTCGTGGTCGTGCCGCCGTGGCGTGCGCCGGCGTCGGCGGCTCGGCGCTCCCCCCGGGCGCCGCCCGCTTCGCGGTCATCTACGGCGCGAGCGGGTTCTGCGTCCAGCTCCTCCACCGCGGTGGCGTCGTGCTCGTGGCGGTGCTCGCGGGATCGCAGGTAGAAGCGGGGTTCGCCGCGGTCTCGACCGGGATCGCGCTCGCCCTGACGTACCTCGTCTGGCAGTGGTTCGCGCTCGAGCTACCGCGGCTCTCGGCCGGCGGGGAGACGCGCCAGCGCGCCGACGCCTCGGTGCGATCGCTGGCCTGGTTCACGCTCTGGGTCGCCGTGCCGGCCGCGATCGTCGCGGCGGTCGCGTTCGACGAGGTGATTCCCAGGCTGGCCGGCGAACGGTTCGCCGGTGTCGAGGCGTCGCTCGGCCCAGCGCTCGCGATCGTGCCGCTCGCTCCGCTCACGAGTGCCGGCGCGCAGCTCGCGGCGCTCCGGTTGCAACCGATGCTGCGACTTCTGGCCGCCGCCGTCGGGGCGGTCGTCTTCCTCGGCGCGGCGTTCGTCCTCGTCCCCGACGAGGCCGCGCTGGGCGCCACGATC
Source organism: uncultured Gaiellaceae bacterium (assembly GCA_963761905.1). Taxonomy (GTDB): domain Bacteria; phylum Actinomycetota; class Thermoleophilia; order Gaiellales; family Gaiellaceae; genus Gaiellasilicea. The sequence goes on from CAVXIQ010000001.1 coordinate 259,250, forward strand.
GCGCTCCTGCTCGGGAGCGCTGCCGCGGCCGCCGTCGTTGCCGCCACCTTCGGAGACCTCGTCGAGCGGCGGTTCGTCGCCGCCTCGTTTCTCGGCACCCTCCTCGTCCTCGCCGCCTCGCGCTGGAGCTGACGTCGCCCTCGCCCGACGGGGATGACGAGCCTCTAGCTCTGCAGCTGGGCCAGAGCGAGCTCGCGGCGGAGCTCCACCGGGAGCCGGAACGTCACATCCTCGTCGACCATCCGGAACGCCTCGATCCGCTCGACCCCTCGCTCGCGGAACCACTCGCAGACGCCGTCGACGAGATGCTCTGGCGCCGAAGCGCCCGAGGTGACGCCGACCGTCTTCACGTCCTCCATCCACGCCGCGTCGATCTCACTCGCGTCGTCGATCAGATACGAGGCAACACCGCCCGCGCGGGCCACGTCCACGAGCCGGTTCGAGTTCGACGAGTTGCGCGACCCGATCACGAGCAGCATGTCGACCTCCTCGAGCATCTCCTTGACCGCCCACTGCCGGTTCGAGGTCGCGTAACAGATGTCTTCCTTCTTCGGTGCGTGAATGGCCGGGAAGCGCCGCCGGAGGACGCCGATGATCTCCGACGTCTCGTCGACGGAGAGCGTCGTCTGGGTGATGTACGCGAGCCGCGCGTCGGCCGGTAGGTCGAGCGCCTCGGCCTCGGCGACGTCCTGGACGAGCACGGTCGCCTCCGGCGCCTCGCCCATCGTTCCGACGACCTCCTCGTGTCCCTCGTGACCGATCAGGAGCACGGTGTAGCCGGCGGCGGCGTAGCGGCGAGCCTGCACGTGCACCTTCGTCACGAGCGGGCACGTCGCGTCGATCACGTTGTGCGCCAGCGCACGCGAGGCGTCGTTGACGGCTGGAGCGACGCCGTGCGCGGAATAGACGATCGTCGCGCCCTCGGGTGCCTCGCATTCCGACTCGACGAAGATCGCGCCGCGCGCCTCGAGATCCCTGACGACGTGGATGTTGTGGACGATCTGCTTGCGGACGTAAACGGGCGGTCCGTAGTGCTCGAGCGCGAGCGCCACCGTCTCGACCGCGCGTTCGACCCCGGCGCAGTAGCCGCGCGGAGATGCCAGGAGAACGCGCTCGACCATGTCCGCATGGTAGAGGCGGGAAGCAGCCGTGGGGCGCCGCAACGCCCCATGACTGCATGAGAATGGAGCGGCCCCGACGTTCGGGGGGGTCGTCACGACGGGGCCGCTCCAAGTGCGCACCGCAGTCTCGCTCAGCAAGGCTGATCGCTACCGCGGTTTGCATCGCCCAGTGGGGCCACGCTATTACCCGGAGCCAATCTGCTCAATAGGCCGGACGGCCCATCTTTCAAAGCCGGAAGGCTCGCTCTATCATCGGCGAAGCCAGTGGATGTAGAGACCCAGGCGATCCTTCTGAACGCAGTCCCGTTGCTCGTGCTGGCGGTGCTGTACCTCGCGATCAGCGTCTGGGCCTCGCTGGCGGCGATCCTGGTCGCCGCAATTACGGTCGTCATCTTCGTTGCGAACCGAAGCACGCGAAGCACCAGCTCCCGACGACAACCCGAGCGCCAAGTCGCCGAGCGTTGGCACGGAGAGGGAGCTCGAAGCACGCGGGCGGCTCTCGAGCGCCCTTGCCGGGGCCGCTGACGAACCGGCTGCGGCGCGACTCGCGCTGGACGAGCTCGCAGAGCTGTTCGAGCTCGATCTCGTCTACCTGGCGGTCGTCGACGAGGGCGGCGCTCCGCGCCCGGATCGTGGCGGCGCGCGAGGCGAGAGCCGACGTCGAGGCGCTTCTCGACGAGGCAGATCGATCTCGGCGGCGAGGCGTCGGGCGTCGGCGCCGCGATGAGGGACGCTGCGGCCTTCGCCGTCTTCGACGTCGAGTCGTCGCCACTGGTCGATCGCAGGCTGAGGGAGGTCGCGCGAACCGCGAGCTGCGCGTTCGTGCCGGTGATCGCCGCCAGAGCGGCGTGATCGGCGTCGTCGTCGCCGCCGTTCGAGAGTCTCGGCATTTCGCCGAGAGCGAGCTGACGCTGATGCAGTCCCTGGCGTCCGAAACTGGGCTGGCGCTCGTCCGGATCCGTTCTGCCGCCGAGCTCGAGGAAGCGCTCGAGCGCGAGCGGCTGGTCTCGAGGATCGCCCTCGACGTCCACTCGCGACAGGATCTCGACGACCTGCTCGCTGCCGCCGTGGACGGAGTCGGGCGGGCGCTCGACGTCGCTCGCTGCTTCATCCGGCTGGGGGAGCCGGGCGAGCCTGCGGCAGTGCTCGCCGAGTGGGTCGCACCGGGGCACGACCGGCTCGGCGACGCGACGCGTCTCCTCGGAGTCGAGCTCGCGATTCGGGAGGGCAGGACGATCGGCGGTCGCCGACCTCGCCGACGACGTTCGACTCGAGGAGCCTGGGGACGAGATCCGCTCGCTGCTCGTCACCCCGATCGTCTCCTCCGAGCGTGCGATCGGCGTTCTCGGAGTCCACGGGCCCGAGCCTCGCCGGTGGACGAGCGGCGACGTGCTCCTGGTGGAGGCCGTCGCGCGCGAAGCGGCCGGGGCGATCCAGACGAGCCGTCTGCTTCGAGAGAGCGAGCGCAGGCTCGCCGAGCAGGGAGCGCTCCTGAAGGCGGGCGAGGCGCTGACGAGCGAGCTCACGTTCGATTCGGTGATCAGCCGCCTCGTCGAGGAGCTGCTCGGGCTCGTCGCCGCAGATGCCGCGGATTGCTGGACGCTTTCTCCGGAGGGCGACGAGCTCGTCTGCCGGGCCGTGCTCGGGCTGCCCGAGAGCGAGGTCGGCCGGCGAATCCCCGTCGAGGGCATCGTCGGAGAGGCGCTCGCGACTCGCAAGGCGGTGCTGAGGCGCGACTTCGCCCGAACCGAGCGCCCGGCGCCGACGGCGAGCTACGCCATCTTCGCGGAGGTGATGGAGGCGCCGATCTTCTCCTTCGGCGACATCCGGGGCGTGCTCGGCGTCTGCGCGCTCGAGCATGGCCGTTTCGACGAGTCCGACCTCCGCCTGATCGAGGCGTTCGCGAACCTCGCTTCGATCGCGCTTCGCAACGCCGAGGCCTACGAGGAGAGCACGCGGCAGGCGCAGGTCGAGCGCGGCTTCTACCGCATCGCAGCCGTCCTCGCGGAGCCGCTCTCCGCGTCGGCGACCCTGGACGCCGTGGCGCAGGCGGCGACGGAGTCGCTCGGCGGCGACTTCTCGGCAGTTCTGCGCAGCGCCGACGGCGAGCTCGTCCTGGCAGGGGCATACGGGCTCCCGGCGTCGCTCTCGACCTTCTTCGGCCCGGGCTCTGGATCCGGCTCCGGATCCGGCGGTGCGAGCGAGCTCGAGCCCGCCTCGAGCTCGGGCAAGCTGCTCGCGTCCCGCGCCCTCCGCAACGACACCCGTTTCGGAGCCGGCCTGCCGGCCGCGGCGGAGGCGGCGGGCTCCCGCTCGCTGCTGGCGATCCCGCTCGCTCAGCCTCGCGCCGAGGGGAAGGGGCTCGTGCTCGTCTTCTTCGCAGAGGAGCGCGTATTCACCGACGAGCAGCTGGAGCTCGCCGGTCACATCGCCGGTGCGGCGCGCGGGGCTCTCGAGCGGAGCGAGCTGTACGAGCTCGAGCGGCGCTCGCGCTCGCTGGCGGAGCGGCTCGCCGGCTCGAGCCGGGAGCTCGCGAGCGAGCTCGATCCCGACAACGTGCTCGAGGAGGTCGTGCGCCGGGCGGCCCAGATCCTCGAGGCCTCCGGCGCTTCCGCCCGCGTCTTCGACGGTGACGAGCTCGTCGTCCGAGCCGCGTGCGGAGCGGGTGAGGACGACGCGCTCGAGACCCGCTCGGCGTCGACGTCATGGCTCGTCGGGGACATCGTCCAGTCCCGCACGCCGAAGGCGATCGCGAACGCGGCGCACGATCCACGCGCGCTGGCCGCCGATCCGATGCTTGCGGCGGGCCATGCGGCGTACCTCGGCGTGCCGATGATTGGCCCCGACGGAGTGGTGCAGGGCGTCCTCGCCGCGTACGACCGGCGTCCGCGCACCTGGCGCGAAGAGGAGCGGGAGACGCTCGCGCTGCTCGCGGGAAGCGCCGCCGCGGCCCGCACGAATGCCGAGCTGTATCAGGGCGTTCGCCACGAGCAGCAGCGGAGCGACGCGATTCTGGCCAACGTCGCCGACGGGATCGTGGCCGTCGACCGCGAAGGAAGGGTCGTGCTCTGGAATCGTGCCGCCGAGCAGATCACGGGCGTTCCGACCGCGGACGCACTCGGCTGCAGCCCGGCGCAGGTTCTCGGCCGCTCGCTGGAAACCCAGTCCGCGGCGCGCTCCCGTGGCGGGAGCCGGCTCGTCGCGGTCCGGCGAGGCGGCGAAGAGGTGTGGCTCTCGGTCAGCGAGGCGGTCATGACCGATCCTGCCGGCGGCGTCGCCGGTCGCATCTTCGCCTTCCGGGACATCTCGGCCGAGCGAGCGCTGGAGCAGATGAAGTCGGATTTCGTCTCCACCGTCTCCCACGAGCTGAGGACCCCGCTCACCTCGATCTATGGCTTCGCGGAGACGCTGCTGCGCCGGGACGTGCTCTTCGACGAGCCCGAGCGCGAGACCTTTCTTCGCTACATCGCCTCCGAGTCGGAACGGCTGACGGCCATCGTCGACCGGCTGCTCTCGGTCGCCCAGCTCGACACGGGCGCGATGAGCGTCGAGCTCGCGACGACCGACGTCGCGCGGATCGTCGAGGAGGCGGTCAGTACGGCGGAGACGACGCTCGGCCAGAACGGCCACACGTTCGTCGCCTCGGTCGGGAACGAGTCGCTCGCCGCCGAGGCAGACGGCGACAAGCTCGGGCAGGTGCTCGCTCATCTGATCGACAACGCCGTGCGCTACTCGCCCGCGGGTGGCACCGTCACGATCGCGGCGCGCCGAACCAACGGCGTCGGTCGAGGTTCGGGTCGAGGATCAGGGAGTCGGGATCCCGTTCGGCGAGCAGGAGCGGATTTTCCGCAAGTTCTATCGCGGAGAGGCGGCCGCCCAGACGGTCGGCGGCGGCGCCACCGGGCTCGGGCTCTTCCTCGCCGAGGGCCTCGTGACCGCCATGGGCGGCCGCATCTGGGTCGACTCGGTGGAAGGTCGCGGGGCCACGTTCGCGTTCGAGCTGCCGGCCGCGACGCGTGAGATCCCGGTCGAGGGGAGATAGGAGCGGCAGATGACGCGCGTCCTCGTGATCGACGACGAAGCTCCGATTCGCCTGCTCTGCCGGGTCAACCTGGAGGCAGAGGGGATGGGGGTGCTCGAGGCGAGTGACGGGCCGAGCGGGCTCGAGAAAGCGCGCCGCGAGCTCCCGGACGTCGTGCTGCTGGACGTGATGATGCCCGGTCTGGACGGTTGGGGAGTCGCCGAGGCCTTGCTCGAGGACACGGAGACGTCGTCGATCCCGATCATCTTTCTCACGGCGCGGGCCGAGTTCCGCGACCGCGCTCGGGGGCTCGACATCGGCGGGATCGACTACATCACGAAGCCGTTCAACCCGGTCGAGCTCGCTCCGCTCGTCCGTGAGCTGCTCGAGAGGATCGAGCGGGGCGATCTGGACGAGCTCCGGCGCGAGAAGCTGAGCGAGCTGCGCGCGCTGATGTCCGAGTCGCGTTAGTAGGGCTGTTAGCGACCGGCGAAGTCGGCGGTGACGACCACGGCGCCGCGATAGCCCGCGAAGGAGCCGGCCTTGGCGCCGATTCCGATCCGGTCGAAGCCGGGTCGGAGGAGATTCGCGCGGTGGCCGGGACTGGCGAGCCAGGAGCGGACGAGCGCCCGCGCGCCGGCGAGCCGGCCGGTCCCCCAGGCGAGGTTCTCGCCGAAACGCGGTCCGCGCGCGCCGAACGAACCGAGTCGCGAGCCGAACGCACCGTGCGTGAACACGTCCGTTCTGAGCATTGTCGTCGTGTGGGCGCGGGCCGCCCGGACGAGCGTGTCATCGATGTCGAGCGGCTGCACGCCGTGCGTCCTCCGCGCCTCGTTGACGGCCTCGAGGAGAGCCTCCTCGGTGGTGCTCAGCGAGGCCGCAGAGGCGGCCGATCCGAGCATAAGCGCGAAGAAAACTGCGCTAGAAGCAACAACAACCTGCTTCTTCATGCCCACGAACCTAGCATCGGATTCCGATTCGCGCGGAACTCCCGGTTCCCTCTCGTGCGCTACGCTCGCGCCACGGACGGGGTGTAGCTCAGCCTGGTAGAGCGCCGCGTTTGGGACGCGGAAGTCGCTGGTTCGAGTCCGGCCACCCCGATTTCTCGAGGCAAGCTTCGGCTTCGAGGCACGCTCGGCGACGCAGTCGCGGCAGCGCAGCTCAGGCGCCGAGCTCGGCCAGGCCGTCGGCCCGGGAGCGAACCGGCTCGTAGCCGAGCTCCCGCCGCGCCTTGCCGATCTCGATCGTGCGCTCCAGCCCCGTCAGCCAGACCACGGTGCGGGTGAGCGGCGGCCGGCCCGGCCTTCGGAGCACGCGCCAGGCGGTCTCGCTTCCGGCCGCGAGCCCGCGCGCGAGCCAGAAGGGGAGCGATCGCTCCGGCGGCACCACCCCCACGGTGGCGAGGAGGGCGGTCAGGAAGGCGCGAAAGGCGATCGGGTCGCCGTCGGAGATCGAGTAGGCCTCACCGGAGCGGCCACGCTCGGCGCCGAGGAGAATCCCGTGCACGGCGTTGTCGACGTGCGTCGTCGAGGTGAGCCTGCGGCCGTGGTCGACCCACGTGAAGCGTCCGTCGCGCACGGCTGCGGCGAAGCCGGGTCGGATCGTGCGGTCCCCGGGACCCCAGACGAGGACGGGTCTCACGATCACCGTCTCGACTCCGCGTGCTTCGCCGATCGCGATCTCCGCCCGAGCCTTCGAGGCCGCGTAGAGCGCCCGCGAGCGTGGCTGGAGCGGCCAGGTCTCGTCGGCGCCGCGCAGCCGACGGCCCGAGAGGATGGCCGATTCAGACGAGACGTGGACGAGCCGGCGGATCCCGGCTGCCTCGCAGGCCCGGACGACGTTGCGCGTGCCCTCGACGTTGATCCGCTCGAACTCGCGCCGAGGCGCCCAGTCCGAGACGAGGGCGGCCGCATGGAAGACGAGCTCGGAGCCCTTTGCTCCGCCGCGCAGCGCCGCCGGATCGTGGAGATCGCCGCGGATCGGAATCGCGCCGGCGGCAGACACGAGCGCTGCCGACTCGTCCGAGCGGGCGAGCGCCCGGACCTCGTGCCCCTCTGCGACGAGGCGCCGCACGAGCGCCCCGCCGACGAATCCCGAGCCCCCGGTGACGAAGACGCCGGCCACGGCGTGACCTTACGCTTGGCGGATGCAGCTCGAGATCCGTCGGCTCACGCTCGACGACGCTCCGGCCGTCGCCGCTCTGATCGCCGCCCGGGACGCGGCGGATCTCGACCAGCACGATCCGGACTTCACCGCCGACGAGCTGCGCGACTGGTGGGCGTCCGGACCCGGAGGCCTCGACGACGGCGCCTGGATCGCCCTCGACGGAGACCGGGCGGTCGGGTTCGCGAAGCTGCACGTGGAGGGCGACTGTGCCGAGCTCCAAGACGATTCGTGCGTGCATCCCGACCGGCGCGGCCGTGGGATCGGAACCGCCCTGCTCGAGCGCTTCGAGGAGTGGGCGGGCGCGAACGGCTGCGCTCGTGTCCGCGCCGGCGTCCTCAACGACGGCGGGCGCGTGCTGCTGCGCGGTCGCGGCTACGAGCTCGTCCGTCACTTCTGGCGGATGGAGATCGTCCATCGGACGGAGCCGCCGCCGCCGGCGGTCGTCGAAGGTGTCGAGTTGCGCCCGTATCGCCCCGGCAGCGACGACAGCGCGCTTCACGCCGCCGTTCAGGAGGCCTTCAAGGATCACTGGGATCACGCGCCGGAGCCGTTGGACACGTGGCTCCGCGGCCGGACCGTGCGCGGCGACTACGACCCCGCCCTCTGGATCGTCGCCGAGGCGGATGGAGCAATCGCCGGCGCAGCCCTGGCCTTCGGCTCTCGCGACTTCGGCTGGGTGCTCGACCTCGGCGTCCGGCGCCCGTGGCGCGGGCGAGGGCTCGGCCACGCCCTCCTCGTCGGCGCGTTCGGCGAGCTCTACCGGCGCGGATTCAAGCGCGTCGGGCTCGAAGTGGATGCCGCGAGCGAGACGGGCGCGACCCGCCTCTACGAGCGGGCCGGGATGCGCGTGACCCGCCGCTACGACTGGTACGAGCGCCGCGTCTAGGCGGGCTCGTCGAGCGCGTCCTGCTCGCGGAAGAAGCGGGCGACGAAGAACGCGAAGGCGGCGAAGAAGACGGCCGCCTGCTCGAGCGCCATCGTGCCGCCGGCGATCTGCTGGTCGGCGAGCGGCGAGAGTCCCCACAGCCGTCTCGGCGCGTCGACGTAGAAGTCGTAGATCGCCTCCGGAATCAGCGCCAGGAGCAAGCCGATCGGGCTCGCGAGCGCGAACGCCGCGAAGAGATAGCCGGCCTTGAAGCCCGGCGAATGCTTGCCGTGGACGATCGGCCACCAGAGGAGGACGCCCGTCAGGAAGTAGAGCGCGTGCTCGAGGTGGAGCAGCGTGTGGGGGTTGCGAAGCGCGGCGTCGTAGATCCACGGCAGGTGCCAGACGCCGTAGTTGACGAGCCAGAGGAGGAGGGCGGGAATGGGCGGTACCCGAGGGGCGAGCGCGGCGAGCGCGGGCGGTATCCCGAGCACCGCGAGCGCGGGAGCCCACTCGGCGAGGACGACGTTCTGCACGAGGTGAATCGTGAGCAGGTAGTTGAGCCCGATCGTCTCGACCGGCGTGATCGTGACTCCGAGCAGCAGCAGCATCGACCCGGCGAACGCCGCGATCCGCCAGGCAGGGGCGGGAAAGCGGCGCACCGCGAAGAGGTAGCCGACGGAGAGCAGGGGAATCACGAGCAGCGCCTCCGGATTCCACGACCACGAGGAGGGATCCGGCGCCACGAGGCGCTAACCTAGCTCCGACCCGCGCCCGTGGTGTAGTGGTAACACAAGAGCCTTCCAAGCTCTGGTCACCGGTTCGAACCCGGTCGGGCGCTCTCCCTCCGGCGGCTCACCGCGTCGAGACGTCCCTGTCCGTCGCGGCTCGACCATCCGATGCCGGGCGTATCGTCGCCGCGATGGAGGAGCGCCTCGTCCGCTTCCGGCCGCGTGCGATCGTCAGCGTGCTCGGGATCATCCTCGCCGCCGTCGTCCTGATCCAGGTCATCCAGGTCGCTCGCGGCGTCCTGATCTGGATCCTCGTCGCCGTCTTCCTCGCGGTGGCGCTCAACCCGGCGGTCGAATGGCTGCTGGCACACGGCGTGAAGCGCCGCGGGGTCGCCGTGATGATCGCGTACGTCGGCGCCCTCCTCGCGATCGCCGCCCTCGCGGCGACCTTCGTCCCGATTCTGATCGACCAGGTGAACAACTTCATCGACGCCCTGCCGGGCTACGTCGAGGACCTGACGAGCGGCCGTGGCCGGCTCGGCTTCCTCGAGCGCGAGTACCAGATCACCGAACGCGTGCGCGAAGCCGTCGAGGAGGGCGGTGCGGCGGGTGCGCTCGGGATCTCGGGCACCGCGCTCGCGGTCACGAAGAGCGTGATCAGCGCCGTGCTCGCGGTCGTGACGATCGCGTTCCTGACGCTCTTCATGCTGCTCGAGGGACCGGCCTGGATCGAGCGCTTCTACGGGCTCCTGCCCGAGGAGTCGCAGCCGCGCTGGCGCGCCGTCGGCCATGACATCTACCTGACGATCGGCGGCTACGTCACCGGCAACCTGGCGATCAGCCTGATCGCGGGCGTCGTCTCCACCATGGTGCTGCTCGTCGTCGGCGTTCCCTTCGCGATCGCGCTCGGCCTGCTCGTCGCGATCCTCGACCTGATCCCGCTTGCGGGCGCGACCATCGCCGCGATCATCGTCACGACCGTCGCCTTCCTCGACTCGACGACCGCCGGAATCGTGATCCTGATCTTCTTCATCGTCTACCAGCAGCTCGAGAACCACGTGCTCCAGCCCGTCGTCTACGGGCGGACCGTGCAGCTCTCCCCGCTCGCCGTCCTGATCGCGGTCCTGATCGGGGCCGCGCTCGCCGGCGTGGTCGGAGCGCTGGCGGCGATCCCGGTCGCGGGCACGATCCAGGTGCTCCTCGTCGAGTACCTGAAGTCGAGACGAGGCCGGCTGGTCGAGCGGCCGCCGGGCGTGGCTCCGGCCGAGCCCTGACCTCGAGCGGGCGTCCCTCGATCGAAGGATCGCGACCCATCCGCGCGCTGCCGATGGCGTTCGTGTGGAGAGGGGAATCTTCGGCGTTCTTGCAGTCCTGACGAGCATCGTCGCACTGGCGGTCGGCGCCGGCGGCGCGACCGCTGCAGCGAGCCCGGCGAGCACGATCTCCGCCGCCAACACGCTCGAGGTGCAGGTGCTCGCCGAGCTGAACGCGATTCGGCGTGAGCACGGTCTCGCGCCGCTCCGGCTTGCCGCCTCCCTCGGAGCCGCGGCCGAGCTCCATTCCAGGAGCATGGCCACGCATGGCTTCTTCAGCCACGACTCGCGCGACGGCAGCGGCTTCTCGAAGCGCGTCCAGCGCTTCTACGACTCGAAGGGCTACGGCAGCTGGTCGGTAGGCGAGAATCTGCTCTGGGCCTCGCCGACGATCGGCGCGCGCCGAGGCGCTCCAGCTCTGGATGAAGAGCCCGGGACACCGGCAGAACATCCTGACGCCCCGCTGGCGCGAGGTCGGGATCGCGATCGTCACCGCGCAGCAGGCGCCCGGCGTGTACGGGAACCGCACTGCCACGATCATGACCACCGACTTCGGCGCCCGCTCCTAGTTCACCGGGCGCGGCTACCGCCGGGCAGACGCCCGGCTCCGCCCCGGCTACGCTTGCGCCCGCGGGCGCCCGTAGCTCAGCGGACAGAGCGACGGCCTTCTAAGCCGTGGGTCGGAGGTTCGAATCCTCCCGGGCGCACTCATGGCCGAGCCCACGATCGGAATCGTCAGTCCGGGTGCGATGGGAAGCGCCGTCGGACGCGCGTACGCTCGCCGGCGGCGCGCGGGTCGTCGCCACGCTCGCCGGACGAAGCGCGCGGACGCGCGAGCTCGCGCACGGGCTCGAGCTCCTTCCCGATCTCGACGAGGTCGTACGGCTCGCCGACGTCGTCGTCTCGATCGTCCCGCCGGAGCGCGCTCCCGCCGTCGCCGCCGACATCGCGGCCGCCGCGCGCCGCGTCGACGCAGACCCGCTCGTCGCCGACCTGAACGCAATCGCTCCCGCGACTGCGCGTGCGATCGAGACGCGGCTCGCCGGGAGCGGGCTCGAGCTCGTCGACGGCTCGATCTCGGGTGGCCCGCCGCGCCCGGACGGGTCGACGCGGATCTATCTCTCGGGCGCCCGGGCGCGCGAGCTGGCGGCCCTTCCCGCCCCGGGGATCGAGGCCCATCTCGTCGGATCCGAGGTCGGGATCGCGTCGGCGGTGAAGATGTCGACCGCGTCGGTCTACAAGGGCACGGTCGGCCTCCTTGCGCACGCGCTTCTCGCCGCGCATGCGAACGGCGTCCTCTCGTTCGTGCTGGACGACCTGCGCGACTCGTATCCCGAGCTCGTGGAGCGCGCAGCCACGGCGATCGGGCGAGCGGCGACGAAGGCCGAGCGCTACGTGGGCGAGATGCGGGAGATCGCCGCAACCCAGGAGGCGGCAGGGCTGCCGCGCGAGCTCTTCGACGGCTTCGCCGAGCTCTACGCCGCTTTCTCTCGCAGCGAGCTCGCTTCGGCAACGCCGGAGTCGATCGGTGCGGACGCGAGCCTCGAGGACGTCCTCGAAGCCCTCGCGCCGGCTCGCTGACGCCGGTTCCGCGCGCGACGTTTGGCGCGCCAGAGGCCGGGAAGCGGAACGAAACCGGACACAAAGGAGGACAGATGAAGATTGCATTCCTCGCGACGGACATGGTCGAGCAGGTCGAGCTGACCGAGCCGTGGCGCGCGGTCGAGTCGGAGGGTTGGACGCCCGAGCTCGTGTCGCTGCAGGAGGGCGAGATCCAGGGTTTCGACCACTTCGACAAGGCGGACACCTTCAAGGTCGATCGGACGGTCGAGGAGGCATCCGCCGACGACTACGACGGACTCGTCCTACCGGGCGGCGTCGGGTAATCCCGACCAGCTGCGGATGGACGAGAACGCGGTGTCGTTCGTGCGCTCGTTCTTCGAGCAGGGCAAGCCCGTCGCCGTGATCTGCCACGGGCCGTGGACGCTCGTCGAGGCAGGAGTCCTGCGCGGCCGCACGCTCACCTCGTGGCCGAGCCTCCAGACCGACATCCGCAATGCCGGCGGCATTTGGGTCGACGAGGAGGTGCACGTCGACGACGGCCTCGTCTCGAGCCGCAAGCCGGATGACCTCCCGGCCTTCTGCCGCAAGCTCGTCGAGGAGCTCAAGGAGGGCAAGCACGCCGGCCAGGCGGCATCCACGAGAGCGAGCTCCACGTAGGAACCAAGGACAGGTGGCGGACGGGGCTCGAACCCGCGACCACCGGGACCACAACCCGGAGCTCTACCAACTGAGCTACCGCCACCGCGCACGACCAAGTGTAGCCCGACGGATCCAGTGTTCTCGACCACAAGGGGGTAGATCGTGAAACGAGTCGTTCTGCTACTGCTCACGCTCGCCGCAGTCGCGGCTGCCGGAACCCAGGCTGCGAGCGAGCAGACCTTTCCCGCGACGATCCGGCTGCCGGACGGGATCCAGCCAGAGGGGATCGCCATCGCCGGAAACACGTTCTACGTAGGCTCGATCCCGACCGGCGCGGTCTATCGCGGCGACCTGCGCACCGGCGTCGTGCCGTCGACCCCGCTCGTGCCGGCCGGCGCGGGCAAGGCCGCGATCGGCGTCGAGGCGAACCGCGGCCGTCTCTTCGTCGCCGGCGGTCCCACCGGGAAGGCGTTCGTCTACTCGGCGACGGACCGGGGCGGAGCTCGCGACGTACCAGCTCACGACGAGCGCGACCTTCATCAACGACGTCGTCGTGACGCGGAACGCAGCCTGGTTCACCGACTCGGTCAACCCGGTTCTGTACCGCGTGCCGCTCGGCCCGAGCGGCCGGCCGGGCCCTGCGACGGCCGTGCGAGTCGTTCCCTACAGCGGCGACATCGCGTATGTCGCCGGCTTCAACGTGAACGGGATCGACGCGACTCCGAACGGCAAGCAGCTCGTGATCGTCCAGAGCAACACCGGCAAGCTCTTCACCGTGACGCCTGCCGGCGCGACGAACGAGATCGACCTCGGCGGCGGCAACGTGCTCCGCGGCGACGGGATCCTGCTCACGGGCAAGACGCTCTACGTCGTCCAGAACCGCGACAACAAGATCGCGAAGATCGCCCTCTCCGCGCGGCTCGACTCGGGCCGGATCACGGGGTACATCACCGATCCGGACTTCGACGTGCCGACCACGATCGACGATCTCGGCTCGCGCCTCTACGCGGTCAACGCCCGCTTCGGGACGCCGCCGACTCCCACGACCCGCTACGACGTCGTCCAGGTGCCGAAGCGCTAGCGCGAAGCGTCCGGACCGTAAAAGCGGCCGGGCCGGCGTCGGGCATACTCGACGTCAGCCCGGCCCCGTAGCTCAGTGGATAGAGCGGCAGACTTCGAATCTGCGCGCGGTGGTTCGATTCCACCCGGGGCCACTATCCTTGAGCGGCGCGGGCGTGGCGGAACTGGCAGACGCGCCGGGTTTAGGTCCCGGTGGGCTTCGGCCCTTGGAGGTTCGATTCCTCTCGCCCGCACTCCCGGCCACCGGGCGGCGGCGCCTCCCGGGCGGCGGAGCCGCCCTCCGGCGCCGCCTCGGGCGCCTGAGCGCACCCGGCTCTCCGGGTCTGTGCTTTCGCACTATCCCCTCCGGCCGGGCACGCTCAGCCACCCGCCGGAGGCCGGGAGGCGCCTTCGCACACGCCTGGCGCTCCGACGCCTGTCGCGGTCACGTCCCGGCGAGCTCGCGGATTCTCGCCGACCGCCCGGCGCAGGCCCGCCTCGTCGAAGAGGTGCGGGATGCAGTTGCCGAGCTCGTGCGCCGGGCCGTCGAGCGTGTCGGAGCCGGCGGCGGCGTTGAGCGCGTAGCGAACCGGGATCTCGTGGCAGACGACGAGGACGCGCCGCTCCTCGCGCGCGAGCAGGCGCTCGAAGGCGTCTGCGTAGCGACGTGCCGCAGCGTCGAGGCTCTCGCCGCCGGGAAAGGGGTCGGCACGTGTGTGCTCCATCTTCCAGGCCCGGTAGTCGTCGATCGTCTTGCCTTCCAGCTCGCCGATGTCGATGTCGTCCAGGAGCGGTTCGACCTCGCACGGCACCCCGCGGCCCTCGACCGCGATTCTCGCCGTCGCCCGCGTCCGTCCGAACCGCGTGTGGAGACAGAGGTCGAGCTCGATCCCCGAGACCTGCAGCGCGAGCCCGGCGGCCTCCGCCTCGCCCTGCGCGGTCAGACCGACGGGCACCTCGGGATCGCCGTTGACGCGCCGCGCGGCGTTCAGCTCCGACTGGCCGTGTCTGACGAGGATGTACAGCCGCACGGGACTAGCCTACGTCCGTGAACGTCCTCTTCCTCTGCATCGGGAACCAGGGCCGCTCGCAGATGGCGCACGCGTTCCTCGAGCGGCACGGCGGCCACGAGGTGCGCTCCGCCGGAAGTCGCGCAGGGCGCGAGCTCCATCCCGAGGTCGTCGAGGCGATGCGAGAGCGCGGGTTCGACCTTTCGGGCCGGCGCCCGCGGCAGCTCGATCCCGAGATGGACACCGCCTGGGCGGACGTGGTCGTGACCATGGGCTGCGGCGACGTCTGCCCCGTTCTCCCGGGGACGAGCTATGTCGACTGGGGGATCGAGGATCCGATCGGTGGGCCGCTCGAGCGGGTGCGCGGGATCCGCGACGAGATCGAGCGGAGGGTCGTGGAGCTCGCCGCCGGCCTCGACGCACGTCAAAGCGGCTCTGCTTGAATGGCCGGGTGGCGACCACCGTCGAAGAGCTCGAGAACGACACGGTTCGGCTGACGGTCGACGTCCCTGCGCACGACGTCCACCACGCGGTCGAGCACGCGACGAACGACCTCGCGGCATCCGTCAAGATCCCCGGCTTCCGCCAGGGCAAGGTGCCGCAGCCGATCCTCGTGCAGCGGCTCGGCAAGGAGCGGATCTACGCCGAGGCCGTCGACAGCCACATCTCCGGCTGGTTCTGGAACGCCGCGGCGAGCGCGCGCATCCGTCCGATCGCGCAGCCGCAGTTCGACTACGAGCTGCCGACCGAGGATTCGCAGGACTGGCGCTTCCAGGCGACCGTCCCCGTGCAGCCGAAGGTCGAGGTCGTCGACTGGACGACGCTCGAGGTCGGCCGCCCGGAGGCCGAGGTGCCCGAGGAGCTCGTCGCGCAGGAGCTCGAGGCGCTGCGGGAGACGGTTGCCGAGCTGATTCCCGCCGGCGAGCGCGCGGCCCGGAACGGCGACACGCTCGTCGTCGACCTGATCTCGCCGAACGGCGACGAGCAGCGCGACACGGTCGTCGAGCTCGGCGCCGGCCGGCTCGTCGAAGAGGTCGAAGCCGCCCTGCGCGGGAGCTCCGCCGGTGAGACGAAGTCGCGTCACCTACGAGCTGGCCGACGAGTCGAGCGCCTCGGTCGAGATCCACGTCAAGGAGATCAAGGAGAAGGTGCTGCCCGAGCTCGACGACGAGCTCGCGCGCTCCGCGAGCGAGTTCGACACGCTCGCCGAGCTGCGCGCCGACATCGAGAGCCGCCTCGGCGAGCAGCTGGCCGCCGAGATCGACAACGCCTTCCGCGCGAACGCCGTCGACACGCTCGTCCGCGAATCGAAGGTGAACCCGTCCGGCCCGCTCGTCGAGAGCCGCGCTCGAGAGCTCCTGAACGGCTTCGTCCGCTCGCTCGAGCGCCGCGGGATCGCCGCCGAGACCTACCTCGAGCTGACCGGCCGGACGCCCCAGCAGCTCGTCGAGGCGATGACGCGCCGAAGCGGCCCTCTCGGTCGCGCGCGAGCTGGCGCTCGAGGCGGTCGCGGACAAGCTCGGGATCGCGGTCTCCGACGACGAGGTGCGCGCGCTCGTGCGCGAGCAGGCGGAGGCGGCCGGCGAGGACGCCGAGGCCGTGCTCGAGGAACTGTGGGAGACCGGCCGGCACGAGGATCTGCGCGAGGACATCCGGCTTCGGACCGCGCTCGACCGCGTCGCCGCCGAGGTGCAGCCGATCGCGATGGACGTCGCCGAGGCGAGAGAGGCGATCTGGACACCCGACAAGGAAAAGCCCGACACCGAAACGAAGTTGTGGACCCCCGGTAGCTGACAGGTCGCTGGATCGGCCGGAATGAAGGAGCCTGAATGAGCCCGCTTATCCCGATGGTGATCGAGCAGACCTCGCGTGGCGAGCGCTCGTTCGACATCTACTCCCGCTTGCTGAACGAGCGGATCATCTTCCTCGGCACGCCCGTCGACGACCAGATCGCGAACCTGATCGTGGCGCAGCTCCTCCACCTCGAGTCGGAGGATCCCGACAAGGACATCTCGATCTACATCAACTCGCCGGGCGGCGTCGTCTACGCGGGGCTCGCGATCTACGACACGATGCAGTTCATCAAGCCGGACATCCAGACGATCTGCGTCGGGATGGCGATGTCGATGGGCTCCGTGATCCTGATGGGCGGCGCGAAAGGGAAGCGGATGTCGCTCCCGAACTCGAAAGTCCTCATCCACCAGGGCTCGGCCGGATTCCACGGTCAGCCGACCGACATCGAGATCCAGGCGAAGGAAGTCATCGGACTGAAGCGCCTGCTCGAGGAGATCACCTCCAAGCACACCGGCCAGCCGCTCGAGCGCGTCGCGAAGGACATGGATCGCGACTACTACATGACCGCCGAGGAAGCGGTCGAGTACGGGATCATCGACCGCGTCATCGAGCACCGCTAGCCGACCTGCCCTAGCCGTTTCCCCGAATCCGAGGTACAACGAGACATGGCCCGAGCATCCGACGGCAACGAGCAGCTCCTCTGCAGCTTCTGCGGCAAGAGCCAGAGGCAGGTCAAGAAGCTCATCGCAGGCCCCGGGGTCTACATCTGCGACGAGTGCATCGATCTCTGCAACGAGATCATCGACGAGGAGCTGACGACCCCGACCCAGCTCGACCTCGACAACCTGCCGCGCCCGCGCGACATCTACTCGGTGCTGAACGACTACGTCGTCTCGCAGGAGGAGGCGAAGCGGACGCTGGCGGTGGCGGTCTACAACCACTACAAGCGCGTCCGGATGGGCCAGGAGGACGGCGACGTCGAGCTCCAGAAGTCGAACATCCTCCTGCTCGGCCCGACGGGGTGCGGGAAGACGCTGCTCGCGCAGACGCTCGCGCGGATCCTGAACGTCCCCTTCGCGATCGCCGACGCCACGGCGCTCACCGAGGCGGGCTACGTCGGCGAGGACGTCGAGAACATCCTCCTCAAGCTGATCCAGGCAGCCGACTTCGACATCAAGAAGGCCGAGACCGGGATCATCTACATCGACGAGGTCGACAAGATCGCGCGGAAGGCCGACAACCCGTCGATCACGCGCGACGTCTCGGGCGAGGGAGTCCAGCAGGCGCTCCTGAAGATCCTCGAGGGCACGGTTGCGTCAGTCCCGCCCCAGGGTGGGCGCAAGCACCCGCATCAGGAGTTCCTCTCGATCGACACGACGAACATCCTCTTCATCTGCGGCGGCGCGTTCGCCGGCCTGGACAAGATCATCGGCCGCCGCGTGGGGCACAACTCCGTCGGCTTCGGCGCCGACGTGCGCTCGTCGAAGTCCGAGGAGAGCGCCGAGATGCTGACGAAGGTGATGCCCGAGGACTTGCTCAACTTCGGCCTGATCCCCGAGTTCATCGGCCGGCTGCCGGTGATCTCGGCGGTGCACCAGCTCCGGCGCGAGGATCTCGTCCAGATCCTGGTCGAGCCCAAGAACGCGCTCACGCGCCAGTACCAGCGCTTCTTCGGCTACGACTCGATCGAGCTCGAGTTCCGCGACGACGCGCTCTGGGAGATC
Source organism: uncultured Gaiellaceae bacterium (assembly GCA_963761905.1). Classification (GTDB taxonomy): domain Bacteria; phylum Actinomycetota; class Thermoleophilia; order Gaiellales; family Gaiellaceae; genus Gaiellasilicea. Next base: position 277,256 of record CAVXIQ010000001.1, read on the forward strand.
GCCGACAAGGCGCTCGCGCGCGAGACCGGCGCGCGCGGCCTGCGCTCGATCATCGAGAACGCGCTCCTCGACGTGATGTTCGAGCTGCCGAGCCGCAAGGACGTCTCCAAGTGCGTGATCACGAAGGAGACGATCTCGAAGGGCCTGAAGCCGACGCTCGTCACGAGCGCGGACGGGATCGCCGAGGAACTCGGCGACCTCGCCGAAGAGTCCGCCTAGCCTAGAGCCCGAGCCCTCAGGCGCTCTGTCTGGCGACGCGCCCCGTCCCGGCAGCGCCTCCATCTCGCGCGCGGTCACCGGCTCGCCGCAGCCGGGCACGAGAGCCCGGCGAGCCGACGTGTCCGCATGCCGTGTGACGGAGGGTGACGAGCGTCGCCCTCCTTGCCGATTCCGTACTTCGCGCCCCACTCCATCAGGCCGAGCAGGATCGGGTAGAGGTCGAGGCCCTTCTGGGTCAGCCGGTACTCGAACCGCTGCGGCCGCTCCTGGTACTCGCGACGCTCGAGGATCCCCGCCCCGACGAGCGCCTGCAGCCGATCGGCGAGGATGTTGCGGGCGAGGCCCGTGTTCTGCTGGAGCTCGCCGAAGCGGCGAACGCGGAGGAAGACTCTCTCGCAGGACGAGCAGCGTCTGCCGGTCGCCGATCATCGACGGCGGTCGCCGCGAGCGAGCAGTTCTCACGGCCGAAGCCCTTCCAGACCATCCGCCCAGCATAGACGAGTTGCAAAACAAAACCAACTCGTCTAGAGTCGGTTGCAGGATGCAACCAACAAGACAGGAGTCCGCGATGGACGTCGCTTTCACCACCGGATCGCTATCGCGTCGTCACATGGCAGGACCCCGACTGAGCTGCTGCGTGCGACCCAGGAGCTTGAGCGGCCTCGAGCTCCTGCACCGGATCGCCGGGCCGACAGCTGCCGCCGCCGCCGGTTGCGGACCTCGTCGGCTTCGCGCCGACCTTCGTCTCGCCGGGCCTCGTCGTCCTCGCCTTCGAGCCTCGCGAGGAGCACTACAACGCGCTCGGCGCCGTCCACGGCGGGATCGTCACGACGATCCTCGACGCCGCGATGAGCTGCGCGGTTCATTCCGAGCTCGAGCGTGGCGTCGCCTACGCCACCGTCGAGCTGAAGACGAGCTTCGTCCGCCCGGTCACCGTGGCTGTCGGCTCGCTTCGCGCCGAGGGGCGGATCGTCCATCAGGGGAGTCGAATCGCCACCGCCGAGGCGAAGCTCCTGGACGAGGCCGGCACGCTCTATGCCACCTCGAGCTCGACCTCGATGATCCTCTCTGCGCAGCACGCGAAGCGGCCTGCGCTGGCCGCCTAGGGTCCTGCCGATGGAGCTCTCGGGTCTCGACACGATTCGAGCGATCTTCGCGGGCGAGCTGCCGCCACCGCCGATCGCCGAGCTGATGGGCTTTCGCGGCGCGGAAATCGAGCTCGGGCATGCGATCTTCGAGTTCGAGCCCGGGCCGCAGCACTACAACCCGATCGGCACGGTGCACGGCGGCGTCGCGATGACCCTGCTCGACTCGGCGATGGGCTGCGCGGTTCATTCGATGCTTCCGGCCGGTGTTCGCTACACGACCCTCGAGGTGAAGACCAACTTCGTCCGAGCCATGACGGTCGATACCGGTCTCGTCCGCTGCGAGGGGACGGTCATCCACCTCGGCTCCCGCGTCGCGACCGCAGACGGCAAGCTGGTCGACGCAACGGGCAAGCTGCTCGCGCACGGCACGACCACCTGTCTCGTCATTCGCTAGTCGCTGCGCGACTCTTGGTCAGAGCGGCTGCCCTGACCCCCGATACGATCGGTCGATGGAGCCGCTCTACAAGCCGCACGGCGTCGAAGAGCGCTGGCAGCGCCTCTGGGAGGACGAGGGGCTTTACGCAGCGGGTGCCGGAGCGCGACACGACGAGACCTTCGTGATCTGCGTGCCGCCGCCGAACGTCACCGGCTCGCTCCACCTCGGCCATGCGCTGAACGGGTCGATCCAGGATCTGCTGATCCGCTGGCATCGGCTGCGGGGCTTCGACACGCTCTGGCAGCCCGGTTACGACCACGCCGGAATCGCGACCCAGAACGTGGTCGAGAAGCAGCTCGTGCTCGAGGGTACGTCGCGCAAGGATCTCGGGCGCGAGGCGTTCGTCGAGCGCGTCTGGGAGCACCTCGACGCGACCGGGAAGACGATCATGGGCCAGTTCCGCCGGCTCGGCGCCTCGCTCGACTACGGCCGCGAGCGGTTCACGATGGACGACGCCTACATCGAGGCGGTGATGCGCTTCTTCGTCCACCTCTGGGAGCGGGGCTGGATCTATCGGGCGAACCGTCTCGTCAACTGGTGCCCCTTCCACGAGACGTCGATCTCCGACCTCGAGGTCGAGCACATCGAGGTCGACGACGCCCTGACGTACGCTCGCTATCCCTTCGCCGACGGGCCGCTTCCGGACGGCAGAACGAGCCTCACGATCGCGACGGTGCGACCGGCGACGATCCTCGCCGACGTGGCCGTCGCCGTGAACCCGGACGACGAGCGCTACCGCGACGCGATCGGCAAGGAGGTGATCGTCCCGTTCGTCCTGCGGCGCGTGCCGGTGATCGCCGACGAGCGTGTCGAGCTCGGGTTCGGCTCGGGCGCGCTCAAGGTGACGCCCGGGCACGACGCGGTCGACTTCGCGATCGGCGCCGACCACGGCTTGCCGACGCTCACCGTGATCGGGCCGGACGGCCGCATGAACGACGAGGCCGGCCGGCTCGCCGGGCTGACGCAACCAGAGGCCGACGAGCGGATCGTCGCCTGGCTGAAGGAGCACGACCAGCTCGAGAAGCGGGAGAGCTACCGGCACTCCGTCGGCACCTGCGAGCGCTGCCACACGCGGATCGAGCCGCTGATCTCGCTCCAGTGGTGGTGCGCGATGGAGGAGCCGGCCCGGCCGGCGCTCGAGGCGCTGCGCGAGCGGCGCGTCCGCTACGACCCGGAGAGCCAGCATCAGTTTGCGATCCGCTCCTTCGAGTCGATCCCGGACTGGAACATCTCGCGCCAGCTCTGGTGGGGGCACCAGCAGCCGCTCTGGTACTGCCCGGACGGGCACGTGACCTGCGCCTGGCCGCCGCCAAACGCCTGCGCGGAGTGCGGCGGCGCCGAGCTCGAGCGCGACCCCGACGTCCTCGACACGTGGTTCTCGTCAGCCCTGTGGCCGTACGCGACGCTCGGCTGGCCGGAGCGGACGCCGGAGCTCGAGCGCTATTACCCCGGCAACGTCAGCTCGACCGCGCGCGAGATCATCCGCCTCTGGGAGAACCGGATGATCTGGACTGGCCTCGAGCTCCTGGGCGAGAGCCCGTTCACCGACGTGATCATCCACTCGACGATCCTCGCCGCCGACGGCCGGCGGATGTCGAAGAGCCTCGGAAACGGTGTCGACCCGCTCGACGTGATCGCGAAGCACGGCGCCGACGCGACCCGCTACGGGCTCCTGAAGATGTCCTCGACGCAGGACGTCCGCTACGCCGAAGGGGCGATCGAGGAGGGGCGGAAGCTCGCGAACAAGCTCTGGAACGTCTCACGGTTGCTTCTCTCGGAGCGGGTCGTGCCAACGTCGCGGCCCGAGAGCCTCGAGGAACGGTGGATCCTCGCGCGGATCGACGCGGTTCAGGCCGAGCTCGAGGAGGCGTGGTCGAGCTTCGAGTTCTCGCCCTCGGTGCAGGCCATCTACCACCTCACCTTCGACGACTTCTGCGACTGGTACGCGGAGGCGATCAAGCCGCGGCTCGGGGAACGCGAAGTGCGGGCGACCGCGCTCGCGGCGCTCGAGCGCCTGCTGACGCTGCTTCACCCGGTCCTGCCGCACGTGACCGAGGAGATCTGGTCGCAGTTCCACGAGACCCGGCTGATCGTCGGGAACTGGCCGGAGGAATCCACGGCGGATTCGGCCGCCGCGCATGCGCTCGATCGGGTTCAGGAGGCGGCGGCGATCTTCAGGCGGAGCGGGGTGGTGGTCGATCTCGAGCACGACGAGCAGCGGATCTTCGCGGCGGTCGTCCGGCCCGAGCGCGCGAAGGCGAACGGCAACGCGGACGCCGAGATCGCCCGCCTGCGCGGCGAGATCGAGCGAGGCGAGAGGATGCTTGCGAACGAGAAGTTCGTCGCGAACGCGAAGCCCGACGTGGTCGAGGCCGAGCGCGAGAAGCTCGCCCGCTACCGCCGCGAGCTCGATGCCCTCTCCGGCTGAGCACACCGACTGGCTTGCGTCGCTCTCACCGTGGCCGGTCGACGGCTTCGGCCTCCGGCGGATGCGCGCGCTGCTCGCGAGCCTCGGCGATCCGCAGCTCGCCTATCCGGCGATCCACGTCGTCGGCACGAACGGCAAATCGACCGCGACACGGACGATCGAGGCGCTGCTTCTCGCCGAGGGTCTCTCCGTCGGGGCGACCGTCTCGCCCCATGTGCGCAGCTGGGCGGAGCGGATCACGGTCGACGGCGCCGAGGCCGACTTCGAGGCGGCGCTCGCGCGCGTGCGGCCGGCGGCCGAGCACCACGGCGCGACCCAGTTCGAGACGATCTGCGCGGCTGCGTTCGCCGAGTTCGCGGCGCGCGGTGTCGACGTCGCCGTCGTCGAGGCCGGCCTCGGCGGGCGCCTCGACGCAACGAACGTGCTTCGCAGCCACGTCGTCCTGCTGACGAATGTCGGGCTCGAGCACACGGACGTGCTCGGCGAGACGCGCGACGAGATCGCGGCCGAGAAGCTCGCCGTGATCCAGGAGGGAATGACCGCGGTCCTTCCCGACGAAGAGTTCGTCGCCCTCGCCGGCCCGAACGTCGTCGTGGGCGGCGCCCGCGAGGCGGCGAGCGCGTTCGTCGGCCGGCCGCTCGAGCACGAGGTCGAGATCGCGCTGCCCGGCCGGCTCGAGCGCCGCGGCGACGGCGAGATCTGGGACGGTGCGCACAACGCCGACGGGACAGCCTGGCTCGTGCGAAACCTGCCTCCGGCGAGCTACACGATCTGCGCCTCGATCCTGCGTGACAAGGACGTCGACGCGATGCTCGCGAACCTGGCGACGATCTCGCAGAGGCTCGTCGCGACGCAGTCGTCCAATCCGCGCGCTCTACCCGCCGAGGAGCTCGCCACGCGAGCCAACGCCCATTTCCCAACCGTCGAGACCGTGCCCGATCCGGCCGCCGCGCTCGCCCGGGCCCGCGAGCTCGGGCCGGTGCTCGTCACGGGCTCCCTCTATCTTCTCGCCGATCTGGGCGAAGGAGGTGGCTGAGCTGGGGAAAGCACGCGAGCGGGTCACGGTCGTCGCGTTCGCGACCACCGTGCTCGTCCTCATCGTCGGCTCGGCGTTCGCCGTTGGCTATATCGTGGGCAAGCTCCTGCTGTGATCATCGCTCAGACCACAACGACGAATGACGATCTCTTCGGAGGCGTCAACGACTTCTTCGATTCCGGTGCCTGGCTCGTGATCCGGAATCTCACGATCTTCTTCGTCGTCGTCTTCTGGCTCGCGACCGCGTACTGGGTCTACAAGGACGCGCGGCGGCGGGTCGAGGATCCGTGGCTCGTCGCGATGGCGACGGTGCTCGGCCTGATTCCGCCCTTCGTCGGCCCGATCATCTATCTCTTCTTCCGGCCGCCCGAGTATCTCGAGGACGTGCGGGAGCGTGAGCTCGAGATCCAGGCGATGGAGGAGCGGCTCGCAGCACGCGAGCTCCACTGCCCGGTCTGCCGGGCGGAGGTCGACGCCTCGTTCCTCGTCTGCCCGGTCTGCACGACGAAGCTGAAGCAGGCGTGCGTGAGCTGCGCGAGCCCACTCGAGGCGCTCTGGCAGATCTGCCCCTACTGCGCCACGCCGGTCACGAGCACCGGGCTTCCCGGCGTCGACGAGACGCTGACGGACTCCTGGACGGCCCCTCGCAGACGCGCGACCGGCTCTGAGTAGACTCCGGCGCGCATGGCGGTCGAGACCACACTCGTGCTCGTGAAACCGGACGGCGTCCGGCGCGGGCTCGCGGGCGAGATCGTCGCCCGGCTCGAGCGGCGCGGTTTCGAGCTGCGTGGCGCTCGGCTGCTCAAGGTGTCGCGCTCGCTCGCGCAGCAGCACTACGCCGAGCACAAGGGCAAGCCGTTCTTCGGCGACCTCGTCTCGTTCATCAGCTCAGGCCCTGTCCTGGCGCTCGCCGTCCGCGGCGAGTCGGCGATCGCGACCGTGCGGACGATGATGGGCGCGACGAACCCGCTCGACTCGGCGCCGGGCACGATCCGCGGCGACTTCGCGCTCGAGCTCTCGGAGAACATCGTCCACGGCTCGGACTCGAAGGCGAGCGCGAAGCGGGAGCTCGGGCTCTTCTTTCCAGATGGCCTCGTCTGACGAGCTGACGGATCACGCGGCGAAGAACCGCGCGTTCTGGGATCGCCAGAGCGACGAGTATCAGGATCGGAACGCCGAGTTCATCGCCGCCGGGATGGCGTGGGGGCTCTGGCAGCTCCCCGAGAGCGAGCTGAACGTCCTCGGCGAGGTGGCCGGCCTGGACGTGCTCGAGCTCGGTTGCGGCGCGGCGGAATGGTCGCGCGCGCTCCTCGCCGCCGGCGCGCGGCCGGTGGGGATCGACAACTCCGAGAAGCGGCTCGAGTGGGCGCGGAAGGCGAACGAGGACGCGGGCGTCGAGTTCCCGCTCGTTCACGGCTCGGCCGAGAGCTCGCCGTTCGAGGACGAGAGCTTCGACGTCGTCATGTGCGACTGGGGCGCGATGACCTTCGCCGACCCGTATCTGACGGTGCCCGAGGTTGCGCGGCTGCTCCGACCCGGCGGCCTCTTCGCCTGGACCGGCGCGACCCCGTGGGACTGGGCCGCCTACGACGCCGAGACCGACGAGCAGGCCGAGCGGCTCCAGGCCGACTACTTCGGCATGCACCGCTGGGACGAGCCGGAAGGCGCCGTCGAGTTCATGCTCCCCTACGGCGAGTGGATCCGGCTCTTCCGCGCGAACGGGCTCGTCGTGGAGGACCTGATCGAAGTGCGGCCGCCGGAGGGCGCCCCGTCGACATATCGCTCCGAGGCGCAGACCGCGTGGGCGCGTCGCTGGCCGATGGAGCAGATCTGGAAGGTGCGCAAGGCGTGAGCGGGAGCCCCGTGCCGCCGCTCCTGCTTGCCTCCACGAGCCCGCAGCGCCGCGCGATCCTCGAGCAGCTGGGGCTCCCGTTCGACGTCGTTGCGCCCGACTACGAGGAGCACGATCCGCCGGGCGCCGACGCAGTGGAGCTCGTCCGCGAGCACGCGCTCGGGAAGGCGCGCTCGGTCGCCGCGCAGGCCGGCGAGCGACCCGTGCTCGCCGTCGACACGGCCGTCTCGCTCGGCGGCGCGATCTTCGGCAAGCCAGCCGATGCGACCGATGCGGAGCGGATGCTCGAGGCGCTTGCCGGGGAGACGCACGTCGTCGTCTCAGGTCTCTGTCTGCTCACGCCGGGGTGGGAGCTCGTGGAGCACGACTCGACCCGCGTCTCCTTCCGCGAGCTCACCCCGCGCGACCTCGCTGCGAACCTCGCGCACGGAGAGTGGGAGCGCCGCGCCGGCGGCTACGCGATCCAGGGTCGGGGCGGTGCGCTCGTCGAGCGGATCGAGGGCGACTACCTGAACGTGGTCGGGCTTCCGGCGGCGCTCCTCGTCCGGCTCCTCGCCGAGCGCTTTCCCGGGCTCTACGGTATTGGCTGATCAGCCTTCGGCTGAGGGAACGTACGCGAGACCAGCGCGTCCCAGAGCCGGTCGGGCAGCAACCGCCGCAGCGTCAGGAAGAGCCGCGCGGAGCCGGTGACGCGGTAGCGCGTGTGCGGCCGCCGGGCCGAGATCGCTCGCTCGATCGCGCGCGCGACGGTCTCCGGCCCGCCGCCGAGCATCCGGCCGATCGCGTTCCGGTAGGCGCCCGCAGTTGCCGCCGCAACCGCCTGGTTGAAGCCGTCGTAGGGCCCCTCCGGATCCTCGGAGCGCTCCGCGATCGTCCCCACCGCCGCTTCCGCGAAGCCCGTTCGGATCAGGCCCGGCTGGATCACGACGACGTCGACGCCGAAGCCCTGCACCTCGAAGCGGAGCGCATCGGAGAGCGCCTCGACGGCGTGCTTGGAAGCGTGGTAGTAGCCGCCGCCCGGAAACGTGAGCCGGCCGCCGATCGAGCTGACGTTGACGATCCGGCCGAAGCGCTGCCGCCGCATTCCGGGGAGCACGAGCTGGCAGAGCCGCGCGAGCCCGAAGACGTTCGTCTCGAACTGGCGACGCGCCTCGTCGAGCGGCACGGTCTCGATCGCGCCGCTGAGGCTGTAGCCGGCGTTGTTGACGAGGACGCCGACGGCGCCCTCCGCCGCCTCGACGTGGGCGACCGCGGCCCGCATCGACTCCTCGTCCGTGACGTCCAGCTCGAGCAGGCGGCATCCCGCCGTGCCCAGATCGGCGATCGCCTCGATGCGACGCGCGCTCGCGTAGACCGTCCAGCCGGAGCGCGCCAACCGCTCGGCCGTCGCCCGTCCGATCCCCGACGAACAGCCCGTGATCAGCACCGCTTTCGAGACGTCCATCGGCCGAGTTTCTCAGAGGCGGGAGAGCACCTAGCTACACTCGCAGGCTACTCATGGGCTTCTTTGGATCGATGAGCGGCTTCGGCGGCCGCGACATGGCGGTGGATCTCGGCACCGCCAACACACTCGTCTACGTGCGGGGGCGTGGGATCGTGCTCTCGGAGCCGTCGGTCGTCGCGATCGACCAGCGGAACGGCGAGGTGCACGCGGTCGGGGTCGAGGCGAAGCGGATGCTCGGGCGCACGCCCGGCACGATCTCCGCGATTCGCCCGCTCAAGGACGGCGTGATCGCCGACTTCGACGTCACCGAGCAGATGCTCCGCCACTTCATCCAGAAGGTGCACCAGGGCCGCTTCTCGCACCCGCGCGTCGTCGTCTGCGTCCCCTCAGGGGTGACCGGCGTCGAGAAGCGCGCCGTCGAGGAGGCGACGCTCTCGGCCGGAGCGCGCAAGGCGTACCTGATCGAGGAGCCGATGGCCGCCGCGATCGGCGCCGGGCTTCCGGTCGCCGAGCCGACGGGGAACATGATCGTGGACATCGGCGGCGGCACGACCGAGGTCGCCGTGATCTCGCTCGGCGGGATCGTCGTCTCCCAGAGCCTGCGCGTCGGCGGCGACGAGATGGACGACGCGATCGTCACCCACATCAAGAAGGAGTACAAGCTCCTCGTCGGCCAGCAGACGGCCGAGGAGATCAAGCTCGAGGTCGGCTCCGCCTACCGGATGCGCGAGGAGGTGCAGGCGGAGGTGCGCGGGCGAGACATGCTCACCGGCCTGCCGAAGACGGTCGTCCTCAGCTCCGAGGAGATCCGCCACGCCCTCGACGAGCCCGTCGCGCAGATCATCGACGCGATCCGCTCGACCCTCGACAAGACCCCTCCCGAGCTCGCCGCGGACATCATGGATCGCGGGATCGTGCTCGCCGGCGGCGGCGCCCTCCTCCACGGCCTCGACGAGCGCCTGCGGCACGAGACGCAGATGCCCGTCCACCTCGCGGAGAGCCCGCTCACCTGCGTCGCGGTCGGCTCTGGGCGCAGCCTCGAGGAGTTCGACACGTACGACCGGGCGGCGCGCGCTCGTCCCCGCAGAAACGGAAAGCGCCGCTACTAGCCGCCTTTCGGCCCGGGCAGGCGCCGACGTAGCCGCTAGAGTAGACCGCTCGTGCCACGCAACCGCACCGCAAAATCGGCGGTGCTGGGCTTCCCCGTCCGGCGTCCCGTCCCGCGTCCGTTCACCTCTCGCACCAGCAGCGCGCTTCGGCGCCGGATCGTGCTGGGCGTTCTGGTGCTCGCCGCGCTCGTCCTCATCACGATCTCGTTTCGCGAGTCGGAGGACGGGCCGCTGCACACCGTCCAGGCGACCGTCGCGAGCGTTCTCCAGCCGGTCGAGGTCGCGATCAACCGCGTCGTTCGCCCGTTCGAGGACGCCTACGACTGGACGGTGGGGCTCTTCGGCGCACGGGAAGAGGCCGACCGCCTGCGCAAGGAGAACGCGCTCCTCCAGCAGCAGGTGATCCAGAACGAGTCCGCCCTCCAGGAGAACGTCGACCTCAGGCGCCTGCTCGAGTACCGGAACGCGCCCGCCTTCCCGGCCGACTTCGAGCCGCTCGCCGCCGAGGTGATCGCACGGCCGACGAGCGCCTTCGAGCAGGAGATCGTCGTCTCGGTCGGGTCGGCCGACGGCGTTCGCGCCGAACGCGCCGGTCGTGACGCGCGAGGGACTCGTCGGCCAGGTCACGCGGCTGACGGACCACGCCGCGCGCGTGCGCCTGCTCACCGACGAGCAGAGCGCCGTCTCGGCCGTCACGCTGCGCGGCGGCGCGGGCGGGATCGTCCGGCACGGCCAGGCCGGAGACTCCCTGATCCTCGATCGCGTGCGCAAGGACGCCGTCGTGAAGGTGGACGACGAGGTCGTCACCGCCGGCTGGCGCTCCGGGCCGCTCGCCTCGCTCTACCCGAAGGGGATCCCGATCGGCCGCGTCACCTACGTCGGCCAGCTCGACACGGACCTCTACCAGCAGGTGCAGATCCGTTCCGACGTCGACTTCTCCTCGCTCGACTCCGTGCTCGTGCTCGTCGGCAACAAGCCCACGCCGGTGCTTCCGTAATGAACGTCGCCGACTCCGCGATCGTGGCCGGAATCGTCTTCGTCGCCGTGCTCCTGCAGGCGACGGTGTTCGCCTCGCTCGACGTCCTCGGCGGCACCCCGGATGTCCTCCTGCTCGCGTTGCTCGGGATCGCCCTCCTGCGTGGAGCGGTCACCGGCGCCGTGGCCGGCTTCTGCGGCGGGCTTCTGCTCGACATCGTCACGCTCGACACCCTCGGCGTCACCGCGCTCGTGCTGGCGGTCGCCGGCTACTGGACGGGCCGCTACGGCGAGACGACGGGCCGCGGCCGCGCGCACGCGCCGATCCTCTCCGTGATCGTGCTCACGATCCTCGTCGCGGTCTCCGGGTTCTTCCTCCACTTCCTGCTCGGCGAGGAGGTCTCGATCCGGCGAGCGCTCGTCGAGGGGCTGCTCGCCGGCCTCGGCCTGAACCTGATCCTCGGCGGGGCGATCTTCGCGCTCTGCCGCTCGTTGCTCGACCGCGGGCCGGTGCAGCCGGCCGAGGTACGTGTCCTTGGCTAGAAAGGATCGCCTGTCGGACAAGTTCCTGCCGCCGGATCCGCGGGTCACCGAGCCCTACCGGTTCACGCCGCAGCTCGCGCTGCGCGTCGGCGTTCTCGGAGCCGTCGCGCTCGCCGTCTTCGCCGTCCTCTTCCTCCGGCTCTGGGCGCTCCAGGTGCTCTCCGGCGACCGCTACCTGAACGCCGCCCAGGAGAACCAGGTGCGGACGGTGCGGGTCGAGGCGCCACGCGGCTCGATCCTCGACCGGAACGGTCACGTGCTCGTCTCGAACGTGCCGGGCACCGCCGTCCGGATCTGGAAGAGCGACCTGCCGGAAGAGGGCCGCTACGCGATGTTCAAGCGGCTCTCGAAGGTTCTCCGGGTGCCGCTGCCGCAGCTGACGAAGGCGCTCGAGGACTCGAAGGACGACCCGCTCACCCCGATCACGATCAAGACGGCGGTGCACGAGGATCAGGTGATGTACCTGACGGAGCGCGTCGCCGAGTTCCCGGGCGTGCAGATCGTCGGCACCTATCTCCGCGACTACGAGCACCGCGCGCTGGCCGCCCAGATCCTCGGCTACGTGGGCGAGATCTCGCCGGACGAGCTCGCGGAGCGCAAGCGCGACGGGTATCGCGGCGGCGACAAGCTCGGGAAGACCGGTGTCGAGCGGGCCTTCGACCAGTACCTGCGCGGCATCGCCCGGTGCGGCCCAGGTGCGGGTCGACTCGGTGGGACGGCCGCAGAGCGAGTACCAGACGAAGGAGTACCCGACCTACGGCCGGAGCGTGCGGCTGACGATCGACGTCGGGCTCCAGCAGGCGGCGGAGCGGGCGCTCGCCTACGGGATCCAGACGGCGAGGAACAACGAGTCGTACAACGCGAACGGCGGCGCGATCGTGGCGCTCGATCCGAGCGACGGCGCGATTCTCGCCATGGCGTCGAACCCGACCTACAAGCCGTCGGTCTACGTCGGCCGCGTCGATCCGAAGAAGCTCGAGCCGCTGGTCGACGAAAAGGTCGCGAAGGAGCGCAACTTCCCCGGCCTGAACCGCGCGCTCGCCGGCCAGTATCCGCCCGGCTCCGTGTTCAAGCCGGTCACGGCGCTCGCGGCGATCTCGGACGGGCTGCTCTCGCCGTACCAGTCGATCCAGTGCACGCCGACCGCGTACTACGGCGAGGACAACTTCCAGTTCAACAACTGGAACCCCTACACGAACCAGCCGATGACGCTCCCGACCGCGCTCGCGCAGTCGTGCGACACCTACTTCTACGAGGTCGGCAACCGCTACTACGAGCGCGGCGAGAGCGAGCGCGCGTACTGGACGCGGATGCAGGACTGGGCGCGGAAGTTCGGGTTCGGCCAGATCTCCGGGCTCGATATCGGCGGCGAGACTCCCGGGCTCGTCCCGACCCCCGCGTGGCGGAAGCGCACCTACGACGGGATCGATGCCGCCTGGAACCCCGGCGACCTGATCCAGCTTGCGATCGGCCAGAAGGACGTCACCGTCTCGCCGCTCCAGATGGCGCGCTTCTACGCGCTGCTCGCGAACGGGGGCAAGCTCGTGACGCCCTACCTCGTCTCGGCGGTTGAGCAGCCAGGGAACGATGGCTCGCCGCCGATCACCGCGGCGACGTTCCGGCCGGCCCGACCGAAGCCCGTCGGCGTCGACGCCGGGGGGCTCTCGGTCGTTCGCGACGGGCTGTACCAAGCCACCCACGACGGCTACGGGACGTCGTCGGGCGTCTTCGGCAGCTTCCCCGTGCCGGTGGCCGGCAAGACCGGCACTGCCGAGAAGGTCGTCGATCTGCCCGGGTACGGCCCCGGCCATCTCGAGGATCAGTCGTGGTGGTGCGGCTGGGGCCCGTTCGACCTCTCCTCGTACGGCGACCGCGGGCCGATCGTCGTCTGCGCCGTGATCGAGAACGGCGGCCACGGCGGCACGGCGGCTGCACCCGCGGCGCTGAAGGTGTTCGAGCGGTGGTTCGGCGTCAAGGCAGGGGTCCAGGCCGTGGTGGCGAGCGACTGATGCTGGACGTCTCCACCGCCCGTTCCGCGCCGCAGCAGGGCATCGACGTCCTTGCCTTCGTGCGCCGGCTCGACTGGCTGCTCGTCGCCGCCGTCGGCGCCCTCGTCGCCTACGGCCTCTGGGCGGTCGCGGGGATCACCCGCTACGACGTCGAGGGGAACGAGAGCTACTTCGTGCTTCGCCAGGCGATCGCGGTCGGAATGGGCGTTGCGGCGCTCCTCGTCGCGCTCGCGATCGATCCCGATCGCTACCGTCGCGCCCAGCGCGCGATCTACGGGAGCACGATCGTCCTGATGATCCTCGTCTTCCTGCTGGCGCAGGAGACCCGCGGCTCGAAGCGGTGGATCGACCTCGGGCCCTTCCAGTTCCAGCCCTCCGAGTTCGGCAAGCTTCTCTTCGTCCTTGCGCTCGCCGGCTTCCTCGCCGACCGCGCGCGGCGCCTCGACGCCGGAGTCGTCCTCCAGGCGGTCGGGCTCGCGCTGATCCCGATCCTGCTCGTCTTCAAGCAGCCCGATCTCGGGACGTCGCTCGTGTACACGGCCGCTCTCGCCGCCTGCCTCTTCGTCGCCGGCGCCCGCTGGACGCACCTGCTCGCGCTTGCCGCGGTCGGGGTGACGGCGATGGTCAGCGTCGTCTGGCTCCTTCCGACCGTGGGGATCGAGGTGCTCGAGCCGTACCAGAAGGAGCGGCTCACCGGCTTCGCGAACCCCGACCGCGATCCGGGCGGGACGACCTACAACGTGACCCAGTCGATCACCGCAGTCGGCTCCGGCGGGCTCGACGGGCGCGGCGTCGCCGGCGCGACGCAGACGCGGCTCGACTACCTCCCCGAGCACGCCACCGACTTCGTCTTCGCCTCCTTCGCCGAGCAAAGGGGCTTCTTCGGGGCGGCCTTACTCCTCGGGCTCTACCTGCTCGTCGTCTGGCGGGGCCTCCGGATCATCACCGTCTCGCGCGACGCCTACGGCGCGATCGTCGCCGGCGGGATCGTGATCGCCTTTCTCTTCCAGATCTTCGTCAACGTCGGGATGACGATGGGGATCGCCCCGGTGACGGGGATCCCGCTCCCGTTCGTCACGGTCGGCGGCTCCTCGATGGTCGCCAACCTGGCCGCGATCGGCGTCCTGCTCTCCATCCACGCCCGCGGCAACCACGGCCGGAGACGGGCGTAATGGCCGAAAAGCTCCACCCGCTCGCCGTGTGGGGGCTCGTCAAGGAGGCGCGGACGGCGCTCGCAGACGACCGACCGCTCCTCGTCACGGGCGCGCTCGCCGAGCCGCTCGCGAAGGAGCTCGGCCGCGGTGGCTCGACGGGGGCGATCGCGTCTTTCGGTTCCGTCGATCAGGCGGCGGCGCTCGTCCGCGTGCTCGCCGGTCAACCGACCGAGGAGGACGATCAGGCGCTTCGAGCGGGAAAGCGAGCCGGGATCCCCGTCGTCGCCGTCCAGACCGGCGCGGAGCAGTTCGACGTGCCGTACGTCCTGGCAACCGACGTCGTCTCCTGTCCACCCGGCACCGGCTTTCCGGTCGAGGAGATCGCCCAGGTGCTGGCTGCTCGACTCGGTCAGCGCGCGACCCCGCTGGCGGCGCGTCTGCCCGTTCTGCGCGATCCCATCTGTGACGCCCTGATCGAGTCGTTCGCGCGCAAGAATGGGCTCCTCGGGGTCGCGATCTTCATTCCGGGAGCCGATTTCCCGGTACTGACGCTCAATCAGATTCGCCTCGTCCTGAGGCTCGCGTCCGCGCATGGAGTGGACGTCGACCAGCAGCGATTACCCGAGATCCTCGGCACCGTGGCGGCTGGCTACTCGCTTCGGCTCGTCGCCCGGCAGCTGCTCGCGATCGTGCCGGTCGCGGGCTGGGCGCTCAAGGGCGGCGTCGCCTACGGCGGAACGCGGGCGATCGGCGAGGCGGCGCGGCACTACTTCGCGGCCACGGCGGCCTGAGCGCGGAGGTTCTCCTGGTCGGCTCGTCCGTCCCGCCGGGCGGCAGGACGTTCGCTCAAGCGACGGCACGGTCTCGTGTGCTGCGGTTCAGGCGACCCAGATGCCGTTTTCCTGCACGACCTTGCGGTCGAGCTCGATGCGCCCACCGAAACGGAGGTCCTTGACGATGTCCCAGTGGATCGCCGAGACGTTCGTGCCGCCGATGTCGTCGCAGCCGTAGCCGAGCGCGAGGTGGATGGTTCCGTTCATCTTTTCGTCGAAGTAGACGTTCCGCATGTAGCGGTCAATGCCGGGGTTGCAGCCGATCCCGAGCTCGCCGATGCGGCGCGCGCCTTCGTCGGTGTCGAGTGTTTCGATCAGGAAGTCTTCTTCGCTGTCGGCTGACGCATCGACGACGCGGCCTTCCGAGAAGCGAAGACGGATGCCCCGTATCTCGCGGCCGCCCAGCATCGCGGGGAACTCCGTGAATGCGATCGTGCCCTCGGCCGACGTCTCGACCGGGCAGACGAAGACCTCGCCGCCCGGCATGTTGCCGGTGCCGGCGTCGACGTCCGCGCGCCTACCGGCCAGGGACAGCCGCAAATCTGTTTCGTTGCCGACGATCCGGACTTCCTCCGCCTCGCTGAGGAGCTGCGCATGACGCGAGATTCGCTCGTGCATGCTCTTCCAGTCGATCAGGCACGAGCCGTAGAGGAAGTCGGCGAACGCAGGCAACGTCATTCCGGCGTCCTGGGCCAGCGCCGGCGTCGGGTACCAGCACATCACCGCGGGAGTGTCCACGTAGTCGAGGCGTGACCTGGCGTCGCGATACGCGTCGGTATATGCCTTCTCGAGAGCGCTCGTTCGCTCGGCCGGGATGTCCGCGCCGTCACGTGTGTTTTCCGGGGCCGACACGCCGAGCCACGCATCACACTGATGCCGCGCGTGTACCTCGATCGGTGCCGCCTCGGAGATCACGTCGAGCGGTGCATGCCGCAGCCATGCTCGGTGTTCTCGCCAGCTGCTGCCGCTGAAGGTGAGGCGCAGGAGCGGATAGGCGCCGCGCTCGCCCAGCTGCTTCATGACCTCCTCCAGCAGCGGCCGAGCCCACGGAGTGCCCCACACCATCACTTGCCAGCCGCGCTCTACGCCTAAGCATGTACCGAGCAGTAGCTCGGCGTAGCGTTCAACACGACCATCTCTCACGGACGTTCTTTCTCGCTCCGACCCGATGCCACGATCATAAGTGCGCGCAACGGAAGGTAGTCAGGGGTCATTCCGGCACGCTCGCGCAGGCGAGGCAGCCGGCATCTGGGACTGCGAGAATCGCTACGTGAGCGAAGCACGGCTAGAGGTCGCTGGCTCCGGGCTTGCCCCCGTCACCGAGGGTTGGTTCGTCGTCAACGTTGGCGATGCCGAGTGGTTCTCCTCGGATACGCGCGGCGCGGCGTGTTGGTTCGCGAACGAGTACGGCGAGCCTCCGATCGAGTTCCCGCAGTTCGGCATCAATGTCACTGTCCTCGAGCCCGGGCAGAGCGGCGTCTACCACGCCGAGGCGAATCAGGAGGCGTTCCTCATCCTGGCGGGTGAATGCAGGCTGCTGGTCGAGGGCGAGGAGCGGCGGCTCCGAGCCTGGGATTTCTTTCATTCGCCTCCCGGGACCGAGCACGCATTCGTGGGAGCTGGCGAAGAGCCGTGCGTGATCCTGATGGTTGGCGCCCATCTGAGCCCCGACGTGCGGTATCCGGTGTCAGACCTCGCAGCGCGCTACGGCGCGGGGGTGGAGAACGAGACAACAGATCCTGACGAGGTGTATGCCACCGCCGAGAGGTTCCGGCGGGAGCGACCGCCGTACTGGTCACACCTGCCCTGGGGCTAGAGCCGTTCGCCGTAGTCGTCGGGCGTGATCGCCCACAACTGGCCCATGCGAGTGTCTGTCACGCGGCTTGGCATAGTGGCGGCATGGCCAAGACGCAGTACTTGACGGCGGCGAGCCTCGACGGGTACATCGCCGACCAGGACAACTCGCTTGCCTGGCTCTTCGAGGTCGATCGAGAGCAAGGTGACGATGATTCGTTCACACGCTTCTTCACGGAGATAGGTGCGATGGCTATGGGAGCGACCACGTACGAGTGGGTGATCGACCACGACAATCTCCTCGATCACCCCGAAAAATGGCACGGCCACTACGGCGGGACTCCGTGCTGGGTCTTCACGCATCGAACGCTGCCGTCGATTCCAGGAGCTGACATCCGATTCGCGAACGGCGATGTTCGCCCGGTTCACGAGGAGATGACCCAAGCGGCGGGCGAGGAGAACATCTGGCTCGTGGGCGGCGGCGAGCTCGTAGGGCAGTTCGCCGATTGCGGTCTTCTGGACGAGGTTCTTGTCGGCATCGCGCCGGTCACCCTTGGTGGCGGAGCCCCGTTGCTCCCGCGCCGGCTCACCGCAGCGGACCTCGAGCTCGTCGATGTCGTCCGCGACAAGCAGTTCGCACGACTCAGCTACCGGCTGCGGCGATAGCCGGCACAGCGGCAGCCCGATCTACCGGCGTCTCGCCACCGCCTTGCGCATCACGCAGTTCCTCAGGCCTTTCGGCCGGACATAGCTGAAGCCCTCACGCTCGTACAGTGCGCGGGTGCTGTTGTAGAGGACGGACATCTTCTTTCCTTCGGTGGTGTCATGCGGATAGCCCTCGACGGTTCCACCACCGGCGTGTGCGATCAGGTCGACCGCGCCGCGGAGCGCGACGGCGGTGACTCCTCTGCGGCGGTATTTCTTGTCGACGAAGATGCAGGTGATCCGGTAGTCGGGGAGTTGGTCGAGCGTCTGCTCGTACTCCTTGCGGTGGTGGATGTTCGGTAGCTCGTCGGGTGGGCCGTACTGAGCCCAGGCGATGGCCTCGTCTCCGTCGAACACGAGCGCTGCGTGCGCTCGCTGTTCGGCGACCAGCCGCTCCTTGAGCGCGCGGTTGCCGTCGGCAGTGAACGTCTTCTCGGCGTGGAAGGTGTGGAACCAGGTGCACCAGCAACCCCCGAACACACCGTTGTGCCGTTCGACGAGCCGGGCGAATGCGTCCCACGTACCGGCGTCGAGCGGCTTGACGACGTAGTCCGACATCCAGCAGCCTCCTCGTCAGGATTCATGTGCAGCGTAAACAAGCCTGCAGGCTCGACACCGGCCTCGAGGTCTGCCGACGCTCGGGAACGCCCGTGAATCCGGTGTCGTCCGGCGGGGGTCCTAGAGTCGGACGAACCGACCTGGAGGGAGGGCACATGGCAGGCGACTACCCGGCAGGCGCTCACATCGAAGCTGGCGAACACGCAGAGGAGCTGTTGATGATCGAAGAGGCGGACGCCTGGTTCGAGTACCTCGAGGCGACCCGCGGTCAGAACGAGAAGCGCTACGCAGAGCTCGAGCCGTGGGCCTTCGCAAGGCTGTCGCAGCGGCTGCGCGCGGTGCGCGCCCGGCGCGCGCGGCTGCGCCCGGCCGCCGCTTAGCAGGCCCGCCTCCAGAGCCGTCGGATCCGGCTGCTAGCCTGTCCTCAGGCCATGCCTACGTTTTTCATCACTCGCAGCGCGCGACCGGCCGCATCCGCGGCCGTGTCTTTGCGCGCGCCCACCCTAGGAGAAGCATTTGTCACCCTGGTTTCGACGGAAGCGCAAGCAAGAGGAGCAGAGGGCTGCGGAAGCCGCCGCGGCTCCTGTAGTCCAGGAGGCACCGCCTGAGGCGGTAGCCGCGGTTTCAACCCCCGCCGCGAACGGCGACGCGGGAGCCGGCACAGGAACGGGAACCGCGGCCAAGCGCCGCAGGGGTAATCGCGGCGGACGCGGCCGGAAGAAGCCCGGCACGGCGAGCACGGGAGAGGCGACAGCCGAGCCCGGCGACCGCGCTGAGCAGCCCGAGCAGCCGCAGCGCAAGCCGCAGGCGCAGCGCGGCCAAGCCGGCGAGCGAAGCCAGCGGCAGGAACGCCGCGCAAACCAGCAGGGAAACCGCCGCCGCGTCCCGCAGAAGCGAGCGCCGCTGCCCAAGGCCAAGCGCGAGCTGCTGATCTCGGTCGACGTCGGCGAGCAACGCGTCGCGATCCTCGAGGACGACCGCGTCGCCGAGGTCTATCTCGAGCGGCCGGAGAAGCGCTCGATCGCCGGCAACATCTACCTCGGCACCGTCGACAACGTCCTGCCCGGGATGGAAGCCGCATTCGTCGAGATCGGCCTCGAGAAGAACGGCTTCCTCTACGTCGACGAGATCGTCGTCCCCGAGCTCGAGGGCAAGCGCCACGGCAAGAAGATCACCGACCTGATCGCGCGCGGCCAGGAGATCCTCGTCCAGGCCGTCAAGGATCCGATGAAGACGAAGGGCGCGCGGCTCACCACCGAGATCTCGCTTCCCGGACGTTTTCTCGTCTTCGTGCCGCAGGGAGAGGGCCTCGGTGTCTCGCGCCGGCTCGACGACGGCGAGCGCGTCCGTTTGAAGGAGATCATCAAGGGGCTCGACGCCAAGGAGGGCGGGATCATCGTCCGCACCGCGGCCGAGGGCGCCTCCGCTGAGGACATCGAGCGCGATCTCGTCTTCCTGCAGCGGCTCTGGAAGACCATTCAGGCGAAGGCGAAGACCTCGAAGGCGCCGGCGCTCGTCTACCAGGAAGCCGAGCTGCCGCTCCGGATCGTCCGCGATCTCTTCGCAGGCGACTTCGTCAGCGCCCAGATCGACCACGAGCGCACCTTCAAGCGGATCGTCGGCTACCTGAAGAAGACCTCGCCGCACATGCTCGAGCGCGTCCATCGCTACAAGGAGAAGACGCCGCTCTTCGAGGGCACGGGCGTCGACGCCGAGATCCGCTCGACGCTCTCTCGCCGCGTCGATCTGCCTTCGGGCGGCTACTTGATCTTCGACTACGCCGAGGCGTTCACCGTCGTCGACGTCAATACCGGTCGCTTCGTGGGCTCGCGTTCCAAGAGCTCCGGTGCGCGGCTCGAGGACACGATCACGAAGAACAATCTCGAGGCGGTCAAGGAGGTCGTCCGCCAGCTCCGGCTGCGCGACATCGGCGGGATCATCGTCATCGACTTCATCGACATGGCGAACCCGAAGAACCGGGCGACGGTCGAGGAGGCGCTCCGCAACGAGCTCGAGCGCGACCGGACGAAGACCTACGTCGTCGAGATCTCCCCGCTCGGCCTCGTCGAGATGACGCGCCAGAACGTGACCGACGGCCCGCGCGAGATCCTGACCAAGAAGTGCCCGACCTGCGAGGGCGACGGGATCGTCGTCTCGGAGACGACGGCCGCGATGGACCTCGAGCGTCGTCTGCGCTCGCTCGCTGCCGGCTCGCGTGCCCAGGCGTTCCGAGTGGAGGTCAGCGGGCGCACGGCTTCGCTCCTCATCGGCCCTGGCGCCAACCGCCTCACCGAGATCGAGGCTGTCTCGAAGAAGCGGTTCTTCTTCGTCTCGAAGGAGGGTGCGCACGCCGATCATCTGGCGGTGCTGGAGGAAGGCAAGCTCGCGGACATCCAGCCAGCTTCCCCAGTCGCCGAAGGGGCCGAGGTCGACCTGAAGCTCGTGGAGCTCGGCCTGCACGACGCCTCTGCCGCCGTCGGCAAGCTCGACGGCATCGACGTGATCGTCGGTGGCGCCGCAAAGCTCGTGGGGAAGAAGGCCAAGGTTCGGATCGAGCGCGTGCTCGACGGGTCGGCCCACGCGACGCTGCTCGCCGGCGGGGTGGCGGTGCCGGATGCGATCACGTTCGAGAGTGAGGCCGAGAAGCCGACGAGGGCGCCGGCGCGGTCGAAGAAGGCTGCCGAGGATGCGCCGGTGCTGCCTGCGCTCGAAGAAGAGCAGGAAGCCGAGCCGGTTGCAGAAGCGGGCGAGGCGGAGCCCGAGACGGACCTCGACGAGGCGGACGCCGGCGAGCAGGAACTGGATGCGGACGGCGCCGCTCCGGCGAAGAAGAAGACGCGGCGCGGCTCACGCGGCGGGCGCAACCGGAAGAAGAAGCCGGTCGAGGGCGCCGAAGGCGAAGCGCTCACTGAAGCCGCGGAGCCTGTCGACGTGGACGGCGAGGACGAGCTCGACGCTGCACGTGCGGCCACTCCGCGCACTCCCCGCACTCCGCGGATCCATCTTCCGGCTTCCGACTTGGACGGCGAGGCTCCCAAGCCAAAGCCACGCAGCCGTGCCAAGGCGGTGCCCGCGACCGACGAGGAGTCGCCGGTCGAGGCCGTCGCAAGCGACCCCGAGAGCGATGCGGAGGTGGTGGACGGCGAGCAGCCGGTCAAGAAGAAGACCCGGCGCGGCTCGCGCGGCGGTCGCAACCGGAAGAAGAAGCCGGTCGTGGCCGGCGAGAACGGCGACGCTCCGGAAGCCGCCGACGCTGCCCAGCCCGACGAGGCCGCCCAGCCTGACGAAGCCGCGCAGCCCGCTGCCGTCGCGGCGCCCGCAAGCAAGCCGTCACGTCCCGAGCCCGTCTCCGACGAACCCCAGACCGACTCCGACGACTATGTGCCGATGTCCGAGTGGGGCGACGAGATCTAGACCCTCGAATCGCGCGTTCGCTACAATCCCCCGACTCGCGGGCATCAGGCCCGCGTTTCGCACGCCTATGAGCTCCTACGCAATCATCTCCCTCGGTGGCAAGCAGTACCGCGTCCGCGAGGGCGAGCGGCTGCTCGTCGACCGCCTGCCGCACGGCGAGGGCAAGACCTTCAGCCCGACCGTCCTGCTGACGGGTGGGGGCGATGACGGGCCGAACCTCTCGCCGAGCGCGACCGTGACCGCGCGAGTCGTCGCCGACGTGAAGGGCGAGAAGATCCGGATCGGCAAGTACCGGCCGAAGAACGGCTACAAGAAGCACACCGGCTTCCGCGCGAGCCTCTCGCAGATCCAGATCGAGTCGATCGGCGCGTCGAAGCCGAAGAAGAGCGAGACCGCAAAGGCCCCGGAGCCGGCAGAGGCCGACGACCGCGTGAAGGGCATGCCCGCCGGCTACGCGGAGCTGACCGTGGCCGAGATCAAGACCGCGTCGGCCGACTGGAACCGACCGATGCTCGAGGCGGCGCTCGAGTACGAGCAGGCACACGGCAAGCGCAAGGGAGCGCTTGCCGCAATCGAATCCGCACTCGCGGCGAAGGAGGAGGCGAGCTAGATGGCGCACAAGAAGGGTCTCGGCTCCTCCCGGAACGGGCGCGACTCGAACGCGCAGCGGCTCGGCGTCAAGGTCTTCGGCGGTCAGGAGATCAAGGCCGGCGGGATCATCGTCCGCCAGCGCGGAACCCGCTTCCGCTCCGGTCCCGGCACGGGCCTCGGCCGCGATCACACGATCTTCGCGACGCAGGCCGGCACAGTCGAGTTCCGCACGAGCGGGGACAAGCGCTTCATCTCGGTCGCCCCAGCCGAGACCGCCTCGGTCGACGCGAGCTAGTCACCCGTGTTCAACGATCGCGCCCGCATCGAGGTGCTGGCGGGTCGCGGCGGGGACGGCGGGCTCAGCTTCCGGCGCGAGAAGCACGTGCCGCGGGGCGGCCCGGACGGCGGTGACGGCGGTCGTGGCGGCGACGTGATCCTCGTCGCCAACAAGGATCTCCGCGATCTCTCGGCGTTCCGCCGGAAGACGAGGTTCAAAGCCGGTCGCGGCGAGCCCGGTCGCGGCGCGCGCAAGCACGGCGCCGACGGGGCCCCGATCGTGCTCGACGTGCCGGTCGGGACGCAGGCTCGGACGCTCGACGGTGAGCTCGTCGCCGACCTGAAGACACCCGGGGCGCGCATCGTGCTTGCCAGAGGCGGCAATGGAGGCCGGGGCAACGCACGGTTCGCCACTCCGACCCGTCAGACGCCACGCTTTGCCGAGGTCGGCGATCCACCCGGCGAGGCAGAGATCGAGCTCCACTTGAAGCTTCTCGCCGATGCGGCGCTGGCCGGGCTTCCGAACGCCGGCAAGTCGTCGCTCCTCCGCCGGCTCTCGAACGCGAGGCCGAAGGTCGCCGAGTACCCGTTCACGACGCTCGCGCCGGTGCTCGGAACCGTCGAGTCGCCGGACGGCGCCCAGCTCACCGTCGCCGACGTCCCCGGCCTGATCGAGGGGGCCAGCGAGGGAATCGGCCTGGGGCACGAGTTTCTCGCCCACCTCGAGCGCGCGCGGCTCCTCCTGCACGTGATCGACTGCTCGGAGGGCGACATCGAGGAGCGCTTCCGGACGATCGAGCGCGAGCTTGCGCTGTACGGCGCCGGTCTGGACGAGCGGCCCCAGGCGATCGTCCTGAACAAGATCGACCTGTTGCCCGAGGCGCCAGATTTCACCGTCGAGGCCGAGCGCGTCGTCGCCGTCTTTCGAGTCTCCGCCGCAACGGGCGAGGGCATCGACGAGCTGAAACGGACGCTCTTCACGCTTGTTCCGCCTCAGCTCTCGGCGCCGGCGAGCGAGGAGACGCCGGAGCTGCCCGAATTCCTCGAGTACCGGCCACAACCGCCCGCTCGCCGCGCCTATCGGATCTACCGCACCGATCGGGGCTTCCGCGTCGTCGGGGAGGCACCGGCGGGCGAGGAGCTCGAGGCAGCGCTGACCGCCGCCGGAGTGCGCAAGGGCCAGGAGGTCGAGCTCGCCGACGAGACGCTCGAATGGCAGTAGTCGGGATCTTCGGAGGACGCTTCGACCCGCCGCACCTCGGTCACCTCGCACTTGCCCGCGCCGCCGTCCGCCACTTCGGGATCGACGAGCTGCACGTGACGGTCGTGGCCGATGCGGCGCACAAGCCCGCGGAAGCCCCGGCGGGGGATCGGCTGGAGCTCGCGAAGCTGACCTTCGCCGACCTGAACGCCGTGGTCGAGCTCGAGCAGCATGCGTACACCGTCGACGCGCTCGAAGCGTACGGCTACGACGAGCCGATCTTTCTGATCGGCGCCGATCAGCTCGCAGCGCTTCCGAGCTGGAAGGAGCCCGAACGCGTGCTCGAGCTCGCCCGGCTCGGCGTCGCCGCACGTCCGGGTTACG
Source organism: uncultured Gaiellaceae bacterium (assembly GCA_963761905.1). Taxonomy (GTDB): domain Bacteria; phylum Actinomycetota; class Thermoleophilia; order Gaiellales; family Gaiellaceae; genus Gaiellasilicea. Next base: position 301,365 of record CAVXIQ010000001.1, read on the forward strand.
AGCTCCCGATCGCGTCGCCGCGAGTCGAGGTCTTCGAGCTCGAGCCGCACCCCGTTTCCTCGTCGGAGCTCCGCCGGCGCGTCCGGGAGGGAAGCTCGATCGACGGATTCGTCGTCCCCGCCGTCGCCGCCTACATCACCGCGCGAGGCCTTTACACCCGCGCGCGACGGCTACACTGAGCGCTCTGAACTCGCTCGAACAAGCACGCCGGATCGCCGCTCTCGCAGCGGAGAAGCTGGCCGAAGACGTCGTCATCCTCGACATGCGACCCGTGTGCGTCTACACGGATTTCTTCGTACTCGCGACCGGCCGGAGCGCCCGCCAGACGAAGTCGATCTACGACGAGGTCTACGGCCGGCTCAAGGCCGAGGCCAAGCTGACGCCGCGCGCCACCGACGGGACCCGCGAGGCGGAATGGATCGTGGCCGACTACCTCGACGTCGTCCTCCACGTCTTCACGCCGGAGACCCGCGCTTTCTACCGACTCGAGGATCTCTGGGGCGACGTGCCGGCCGTGGAGCTCGAAGCCGCGACCGCCTGAGCTACGGACCGCCGCGGACGGTCGCGAAGATCGCCTGGCGGTAGCTGCCACCGACGGGGGCGGCCGCGAGCGAGAAGACGGGCACCGGTCGGCCTCCGGCCCAGGACGTCGAGACGTAGTCGCCGAGCATCCTCCCGAGCCCGGTACTCGCAATCCAGCCGATCGGCATCCGCTCGACACTCAGAATCTGCGGGCGACCCCAGGTGCGCCCGCCGTCGGACGATCGGATCAGGCGGACGTCGACGCCGGGGCAGTCGCCGAGCGCGCACCCCTCCGGCTCGGGCAGCGTGTGCAGGACGAGCGCGACCCGCGCAGTCGCGCCGGACGAGGCGGGATCGACCGCGAGGCCGGGCAGGAAATGATCCACGTCGCTCAGCACGTCCCCGGCAGTCACGCGAACCGGAGCCGCCCAGTTGACGCCGTTCTCGGAACGCGCGAGCACGATGTCGGAGCCGATGCAGTCGTCGCGGAAGCGGCAGTCGCTCCACGCGACGTAGACGCGACCGCGCGCGTCGACGTCTCCGGTGACGAGCGGCGGCGCGCGAACGCCGGTAAAGGCGTCTTCCGGAAAGCGTCCCAGTCGGATCGGCCCGGTGAACGTCAGGCCGCCGTCGACCGAGCGAACCACCCCTATCTCGTTCAGATCCGACGCCGTGAAGAGCGACGAGATCGTGAATGCAAGGACGAGCGAGCCGTCGGGACGGATGATCGGATACGCGCCGTTGACCGAGCTGCCGAGCGTGCCGTCGGCCGGGGTCGGAACGGCAGTCGACCAGGTGCGGCCTCCGTCGGTCGAGCGCCGGACGGCGATCCTGTTCGCCTCGACGTCGTAGTAGGCCAGGTAGCAGCGACCGCGGAAGCGGCTCGTGCGGCCGTTGTCGCAAGCGAGCCACTGCTTGTCGTAGTGCTCCGCCGCGTCGGCCGCCGCGATCACCGGAGCCTCCCAGGCGCGTCCGTCGGGAGAGCGGTTGATCGTGAGCACGTTGCTCGTCTCGACAGCGAGTGACGAGGCGAGCCAGACGCGGTGCAGGGCGTCGTAGGCGACCACGGGATCGCTGACAGCGCCGAACGGGCCGCCGCCCGGCGTCTCGTCGACGAGCCCCGGCAGCAATCCCGACCGCCACGTGACGCCAGCGTCGGTGGAGGTCGCCCAGGCGTGCGCCGCGGCGCCACCGCTCTCGTTCCGGCCCGACTGGAAGAGGGTGACGATCGTCGAGCCGAAGGAGAAGCTATCCGGCTCGACCTGCGTCTCGTGCTGGCTCTGCGGGTTCACCGTCGAATCCCGGGAGAGCTGGAGGCTCAGCACCTCGCAGTCGGCGGCCACCCGGTCGATCCGCTCCGCGACGACCACATCACGTCCGGCGCCGCAGCGCACGTCGTCGCGCGCCCCGTCGAGATGGACGCCGATCCGGTCGGCGCCCGCGCCGCCGTCGACGAAGTCGCGACCGGCGCCACCCTCGAGAAAGTCGGCGCCTCCGCGACCCGCAAGCCGATCGTCCCCACCGTTGCCGCGGATCGCGTCGGCCGTCTGCGTACCGTTCAGCGCGTCCGCTCGCGCAGAGCCCGTGATCGTCGCGCCGGTCGCAGGTTGGGCGGCGACGAGGGCGGCGCAGGCACAGGCTGAGGGCGAAGCGCGTCGGGCGCATCGGCTCGACTCTACTCCGCCGCTCCTTCGGAGCAGAATGCGATCGCCCAGGACGACGCGCAGCTCGAGCGGCTAGAATCGTCGTCCCCAGGGGCCATAGCTCAGCTGGGAGAGCGTCTGGCTGGCAGCCAGAAGGTCGCCGGTTCGAGCCCGGCTGGCTCCATGATCGTCATTGGGTGACACCCTGTTGACTCGGCGCGTGAGAAGCTGCGGGCCGTGACGAATCGCCAGATCACGCTCGCGGCTCGGCCCGTCGGCTTTCCGCAGGAGTCGGACTTCGCCCTCGTCGAGTCGCCGCTCCCCGAGCCGGGCCCGGGCGAGGTCCTCGTTCGCTCGCACTTCCTCTCGCTCGACCCGTACATGCGCGCGCGGATGAGCGAGGCACGCTCGTACGAGAAGCCGACGGCGATCGGCGGCGTGATGACCGGGTCAGGTCGTCGGCGAGGTGGTCGAGAGCGACGACCGCCGCTTTTCGCCGGGCGAGCTCGTCGTCGGCCAGCTCGGCTGGCAGGAGCACGCGGTCGTCCGCGGCAGCGCGCTCAGGAGGATCGACACGGGGCTGGCTCCGGCTTCCGCCTGGCTGCACGTCCTCGGGATCACCGGGCTGACCGCCTACTTCGGCCTCTTCGACGTCGGGCGGCCGAGACCGGGTGACACCGTGGTCGTCTCGGGCGCGGCGGGCGCAGTGGGTCAGATCGTCGGTCAGCTCGCGAGGATCGCCGGCTGCCGAACCGTCGGTCTCGCCGGTGGCTCCGGAGAAGGTCGCCGACCTGAAGGAGCTCTACGGCTACGACGTCGGGATCGACTACAAGCGCGACGACGTCAACGCAGCGCTCAAGGAGGCCTGCCCGCGCGGGATCGACGTGTACTTCGACAACGTCGGCGGCGCGCTCTCGGAGACGATCTTCCGCCGGCTCGCGATCGGGGCGCGCGTTCCGATTTGCGGGCAGATCTCGCAGTACAACCTCGCAGAGCCCGAGCTCGCACCTCGCAACCTCGGGTTCCTGATCGTCTTCCGCGCGACGCTCGCGGGGTTCCTGGTCACCGACTACGTCCATCGCTTCGAGGAAGGCCTGACGCGGCTCGGCGGCCTGCTCCGCGAGGGGCGCCTTCAGTACCGCGAGGACATCACCGAGGGCATCGAGCACGCCCCGCGAGCGTTCATCGGGATGCTCAACGGCGAGAACCGCGGCAAGACGCTCGTCAAGCTCGCAGGCTAGGCAACCGGGATGCCCGCGTCGGCGAGGATCTGCCGCAGCATCAGCGCGTTCGCGGGCGCCTGCGCCACGAGCCCCTTCTGCGGATCGCCCGCCACCTCGTACGGGTCGAGTCCGGCGATCCCGCCGAAGGACGGCATGGTCGAGCGGCCGTTGTTGTTGAACATCGCGTAGACGTCGTCGGCGTCGGACGCCAGCTCGCGCAGCGGCTCGACCCACTCGTCGAGCTCCTCGGTCGAGTAGAGATGGTCGAAGCGCTCGGCCGCGCTGCCCGTCCGCTTGTTCCAGGTCGCCGCATTCCGGCCGTGGAAGCGAACGTACGCGGTCGAGCTCGTGCGGGCGACCACCGTCTGGACGAGGTTCTTCGCCTCGGTCTTCGGCGCGTCGACGATCACGTAGGTGAGGCCACGACTCTCGAGGAACGCAAGCGTCTCGGCCCGGTGCTCCTCGTCGAGCCAGCTCCGGTGACGGAACTCGAGCAGCAGCTCGTCTCCCGGAAGCTGCTCCTGCGCCCACTCGATGTACTCGAATGACGCGGGCTTGTGGACGACGTACGACGGAAACTGGAGGAGGATCCCGCCGAGCTTGCCGGTCATCCGAAGGGGCTCGAGCGCGGACGAGAAACGGCGGAAGACCTCGGCCCGGAGCTCGCGCGGCGGCCGGTCGACCCGGCCGCGCTCGTCCACCGGCATCACGTCGCGCAGATCCTCGGGCAGCGCCTCGAGCTTGACGGGGTGGCGAGTCATGAGCCCGAACGCCTTCACGTGCATCGTGAAGCCGGGCGGCGTCCGCTCGGCCCACGTGCCGACGAGCTGTGCGTCGGGAAGCCGGTAGTAGGTCGAGTTCGCCTCGACGACGCCGAAGCGGTCCGTGTAGTAGCGCAGCCGCTCCTCGGCGGAGCGGACGCCGGGCGGGTACCAGACCTTCGTCAGCGTCTCGTCCGCCCACGAGCAGACGCCGATCCGAACCGTCGCGCTCATGCCGACGATCGTAGGCGAGCTACCCGGGTGCGTCCCCGCTTCCAGCGGAGACGCACCCGGGCTTGACCGCTAGACCCCGTTGACCGTCAGCGTCCGCTTCAGCTCGACCCCACCGCCGCTGAAGATGTTCGCAGTCACCTGCACGGTGTACGTGTGGCCCTTGACCGGCCGGAACCCGAGCAGCCGCACCTTGCCGGTCGCGTCGAGCGCCAGCGGTGACGAGGGTTGGGCATCGGCGATGAGCTTGCCCTTCTCGTAGACCTTGACGTTGAAGCCGACGCGCTCGCCCGGCCGGGAGCCGGCGGCGTACTGGCGGAGGTAGACCGGCACCGTCGGATTGGCGATCCCCGCCCGGAGGTTGAAGATCGCGTTCCGGGCATCGACGAGGCGCGCGAACGAGGTGAACCGCGCGAGCGACGGCTTCGGAGCGCCGGTGCGGGTGCGGAGACCGCTCTGCCACTCGCTCGTGGCGTGGTCGCGGAAGACGAACCAGATGAACATGTCCGTCCGCGGGTCCTGACGGGCCAGCGCGAGCGCCTGCGCCGCGTAGGCGGCTTGTGCCGCGCGCGAGATGCCGTTCGGCTCCCCGTCCTGGCGAACCTCGTGTCCGTACTCGGTGATCCAGATCCGCACGTTCGGGCGCTTGAACCACTTGTCGAGATCCTTCTCGAACCGTGCGAACGACTTCAGCGTCACGTTCGGATAGCGCACGAGCTGGGTCGGCTTCAGGTTGACCGGCACCGGATACGGGTGCTGCGCCCAGGCATCGAACTTGAGCCGCGGGTTGGCAGCTGCGACGAGCCGGGCGAAGCGGGCCGGCGAGTGCGTCGCCGACTTGCCTGCCAAGACCTTGTCGCGGCCTGCCGAGGACGTACTGCCGATCGCGATCTTGGCCTGCGGGCTCCCGGCCTTGATTCCGGCGTACGCCGCCGCAGCGAGCTTCGCGTAGTTGCGCGGGCCTACCGACTTGCCCTGGGCGTCGAACTGCGGGGCCAGGAAGAGCTGGAGGTTCGACTCGTTCCAGATCGAGTAGAAGCGGACGAACGGGTAGCCGGCGAAGCGGCCGGAGTAGCGGGAAGCGATCGCCCGCGAGAACGCGGTCAGGTCGGACAGCCGGGTCGGCATGTAGTTCGGGGTCTTGTTGCCGTTCGCCCACTTCGGCGTGCCCCAGATCGTGATCAGCACCTCCATGTCCCGGGCCTGCGTGTTGCGCACGAGCTCGTCGAGATCGTTGAAGCGGTACGCGGGGTCGAACGAGTTCGAAGCGTTCTTCGGGCGCGTCGGCGCGACGTTCGCCCAGGTCACGAGGGTTCGCACGATCGTCGCGTTGGCGTCGCGCGCCTGGTCGAGCATCTCCGCGCGACGCTCCTCGTACCGGAAGTTCGGGTCGTCGTGGAAGCCGAGGTGCATGCGGGGTGCGGCGCTGGCAACCGAGGGTGCGAGCAGCAGGACGGCAGACGCCGCGAGCAGGAACCGGATAGGTCGTTTCACGGGCAAGACTCCTTTGGCTGGACGAGTGTCGGGCCTGGGTTTTCCCGAACAGCGCGCCACGGTAGCGAGCGCGTATGAGGACAGTGTTAGGTCGGAGCCGGACGGTCAGGCGGCGTCGCGGAGGGCCTCGATCTCGCGCGAGAGTGCCAGCCGCTCGAGTGCGTGGCCTTCGATCTGGCGAACCCGCTCGCGGGTCAACCCGAGCACGCGTCCGATCTGCTCGAGCGACTGCGGATCCTGGCCGCCCAGGCCGTAGCGAAGCCTCACTACCTCGCGCTCCCGGGTCGAGAGCTGCTCGAGCGCACGATGAAGCGTCTCCTCGGTGAGGCTGATCTCGACCTCGGCCTCGACGCCGCCCTGCTCGTCGCCGAGGAGATCGCCGATCGATGCGTCGCCGTCGTCGCCGAGCGGCTTGTCGAGGCTCGTCACGGCGCGGGCAGCCTGCCGCACCTCCTTCAGGTGCTTGAGCGAGATCTTCGCCGCGGCGGCGATCTCCTCGTCGGTCGGCGCTCGTCCGAGCTTCGCGCTCAGGTCGCGCTCCGCGCGGCCGATTCGAGTCTCCCGCTCCGCGATGTGCACCGGGATCCGGATCGTGCGCGACTTGTTCGCGACTCCGCGTTGCACGGCCTGGCGGATCCACCACGTCGCGTAGGTCGAGAACTTGAAACCGCGGCGCCAGTCGAACTTCTCGACGGCCCGGATCAGCCCGATCACGCCCTCCTGGATCAGGTCGAGCAGCGAGAGGCCGTGCCCCTGGTAGCGCTTCGCGATCGACACCACGAGCCGGAGGTTCGAGTTGATCATCGTCTCCTTGGCCTGCCGATCTCCGCGCTCGACGCGCTTCGCGAGCTCCACCTCCTCCGCGGCGGTGAGGAGCGGATAACGCCCAGCCTCGTTGAGGAAGAGCTGGAGAGAGTCGGTCGTCGCGTGCGCGAGGTCGCCGTTCACGTAGGTGGCTTCCTGCTTCTGCGTCCGGCCGCAATCGTCCGAGAGGACGATGTTCCGCTCGTCGAGCTCGGCGTAGAGAGCCTCCAGCTCGTCATCCTCGAGCTCGACGTCCTGCAAGGCGGCACTGAACTCGGAGAGGTTGAGGCAACCTGCTTCTTCCCCCGCTTCGAGCAGGGGAACGAGGGTCTCGCGACTCATGACGCTCATTCTGCCCGAGATCGAGCCGGCCTAACCTGCCGTGGGATCGCGTAGACTCGGCGCGTGATTTGGGAGCTTGTCTTCATGCTCGTGATCCTGAAGATCCCGGTCGTCTATCTCTGCGCCGTCGTCTGGTGGGCGATCAAGGCCGAGCCGAGGCCGCTCGAGGGCGCCGGCCGGATCGCGCGGCTGCAGCCGACACCGCTCGGGCCGGAGCCGGCGTGCGACTGGCCGAGACGCCGCGGCCGTGGTGCGCCCTTCCGGCCTCTCCCGCGTGGAGGACGCCCCGTCGTCGGGCGTGGGCTGGTGAGAGCCCGGTGAGCGCGATCCCCGATCCCGCCACGCGCCGGAGTACGGACGCCCGCGAGGCCGTTGCGGGCCTGCTTGCGACTGCGGCGATCTTCGCGGCGGCCATCGGCGTGGTCTATCGGCCCGTGCGCCTGATCCCGGTCGCGGTGGTACTCGCGCTCGTCGCTGCGCGAATGACGACGCGATACTCGCGCCTCGCGGGCCTCGCGATCGCGATCGTCGTCGTCTGCTGGGTGCTCGGGATGACGATCGCCGTGATCACCGAGCGCCCGTTGTATTGACCCCGCTGCTACAACGATCGGCGTGAGCGCCGACGTGGACGGGCCGAACTCGGGGTACGCGAGCCTCCTGCTCGAGGACTATCTCGAGGATCCGGAGTCCGTGCCGGCCGAATGGCGCGCGTTGTTCGAGAGCGGCGAGAGCAGTGTCGTTGCTGCGCTTCCCGGACTGCAGCGCCTGCTCGCCGCGTCGAACGGCGGCGAGAACGGGCAGCCTGCGCATCTCGAGGCTCCCGCGCCGCCCGAGGTTTCCGAAGCGCCGGCCGGCGAGGTCGACGAGACGCTGCTCGGCGGCGTCGCCGCAGCGATGGCGCTCGTCAAGGCCCACCGGATGCACGGGCACCTGGCGGCGAGGCTCGATCCGCTCGGATCCGAACCGATGGGTGACCCGGCGCTCGACGAGACGCGACTGATCCCGCCGCTGACGCCCGAGCTTCAGGCGCGGATCCCGAGCTCCCTCCTGCGCGTCCACGTGCCGGGCGAGACGCTCCTGGAGGCGCTTCCGGCGCTGAAGGCGGTCTACTGCGGGACGATCGCCTACGAGATCGAGCACCTCTCGGATCACGCGGAGCGCGTCTGGTTGCGGCAGGCGATCGAATCCGGCCGCTACCGCAAGGCACTCGAGCCCGACGAGCGGAAACGGCTTCTCGCCTCGCTCACGCGCGCCGAGGGGTTCGAGCAGTTCCTGCGCAAGCGCTTCCTCGGCCAGAAGCAGTTCTCGCTCGAGGGTCTCGACTCGATGATGCCGATGCTGGACGAGGCGATCGAGCTGGCGGCGTCGATGGGAGCGCACGAGGTCGTGATCGGCATGGCCCATCGCGGGCGGCTGAACGTCCTCGTGCACACCACCGGGCACCCGTACGGCTCGGTGCTCAGGGAGTTCGAGGGCGAACGGACGATCGACGCGGTCGTGATGGACGAGGAGGGCGGCACCGGCGACGTCAAGTACCACCTCCCGGCCACTGGAACGCGGGCCACCTCGAACGGCGAGGTGACGATCTCGCTGGCGCCGAATCCAAGCCATCTCGAGGCCGTCGACCCGGTGATCGAGGGCTGGACGCGCGCCGAGCAGACCGACCGGTCGAGCGGCGGCGGGATCCACGACCCGTTCGTCGCGCTTGCGATCCTGATCCACGGCGACGCCTCGTTCGCAGGGCAGGGGATCGTGGCCGAGACGCTCAACCTCTCGAACCTCGACGGCTACACGACCGGCGGCACCCTGCACATCATCTCGAACAACCAGGTCGGCTTCACGACCGATCCTGAGGAGGGCCGCTCGACGCGCTATTCGAGCGATCTCGCCAAGGGCTTCGACATCCCGATCATCCACGTCAACGCCGACGACCCCGAGGCCGCTGTGGCCGCCGTGCGGCTCGCGCTCGCCTACCGGCAGGAGTTCGGCCATGACGTCGTCGTCGACCTCGTCGGCTACCGGCGCTTCGGCCACCAGGAGCAGGACGAGGCCGCGTACACGCAGCCGCTCATGGTCGCGCAGATCGAGGCGCATCCGACCGCCCGCGAGCAGTACGTCGCTCGGCTGATCGACGAAGGGGCGCTGACGCAGGCCGAGGCCGACGCCCTCTTCGACGACACGCAGGGCGAGCTGCGCGCCGCTCACGAGGAGCTGACCGCGTCGATCGCAGAGGCGCGCCCTGCGAAGGACGGCTCGATCCCCGCCGACACGGGCGAGGTGGTCGTCACGGCCGTCCCGGCCGAGCGGCTGGACAGCGCTGAACGAGCAGCTCCTGGAGGTGCCGGACGATTTCGAGGTTCACCCGAAGCTCCTGAAGCAGCTCGAGCGCCGCCGGACGACGCTCGAGACGGGAATCGATTGGGGGCACGCGGAGTCGCTCGCGTTCGCGACCCTGCTCGTCGACGGGATCTCGATCCGGCTCTCGGGTCAGGACAGTGAGCGGGGAACCTTCGCGCACCGCCACGCGGTCCTGCACGACCCGCGCAGCGGCGAGCTGCACGTGCCGCTCCAGGCTCTCCCCGAGGCCGGGGCTGCCTTCGAGGTCTACAACTCCCCGCTCTCGGAGTACGCCTGCCTGGGATTCGAGTACGGCTACTCGGTCGCGGCGCCCGAGTCGCTCGTGCTGTGGGAGGCGCAGTACGGCGACTTCGTGAACGGCGCCCAGATCGTGATCGACCAGTTCCTCGTCGCGGGGCTCTCGAAGTGGCAGCAGAGCTCCCGCCTGACGCTCCTCCTACCGCACGGCTACGAGGGAAATGGGCCGGAGCACTCTTCGGCGAAGCTCGAGCGCTTTCTCCAGCTCGCCGCCCAGGAGAACATCCGCGTCGCCAACTGCACGACTGCGGCGCAGTACTTCCACCTGCTGCGCCGGCAGGCGCTCGACGCCACGCCACGCCCGCTCGTGCTGATGACCCCCAAAGGGCTCCTGCGCCTCAAGCAGGCGTCCTCGACGCTCGCGGAGCTCGCCGAGGGAGCCTTCCAGCCCGTGCTCGACGATCCATCGGTTCACGACCGCAACGCGGTCCGGCGGCTCGTTCTCTGCTCGGGGAAGGTCTACTACGACCTCGTCGGGCACGAGCGGCACGCGCACGCCCAGGGGGTCGCGGTCGTCCGGCTCGAGCAGCTCTATCCCTTCCCGGTCGACGCGGCAGCAGCCCTGACCGCGTCCTACCCGCACCTCGAGGAGGTCGTGTGGGCGCAGGAGGAGCCGCAGAACATGGGCGCCTGGCGCTCGATCAGGCATCGCCTGGAGGCCGCGTCGCCTGACGGGGTCGCGCCGCGGTTCGTGGGTCGCCCGTGGCGTGCGAGCCCGAGCGAGGGCTATCCGACCGCCCACCTGCTCGAGCAGGACCGGATTGCGCGCGAGGCGCTGACCTAGGGAGTCGGGCGCTGTGTGCGGCCGCGCTTGCGCAGGGTCGCCGTGCGCTTGGCGAGCAACGCCGCGGCGAGCTTCGGGCCGTGCGTCCGCGTGGCCTCGAGCATCTGCCTGCGCTGAGCCGGCGGAAGCCGGCGCCAGAGCTCCATCGCGGTCAGCGCGACGCCGAGCGGATTCGTGGGACGGAGCCTGGGCACGACGCCATCTTAGCCGTCCTTCCCCTCCTGGCCCTTGCCCCCGTCCTTTTCCTTCTCTTTCGCCTTCGCTCCGGACTCGTCGCGCTCTGCGTGGGGAGGTTCGTCCTTTCCCTTGTCGTTTCGCACCTTCGCCTCGGGGGCGGGTGGCGTCGCGGTCGTCGCGGGCGGGGGCATGGGCGGCTTCACCGGATCCGGCGCCGGCTGACTCGGCTGCGGCTGAGCTTGCGCGGATTGAGCCGGAGCCGGTTGCGGCTGCGCCGGAGTGGACGGCCGAGTCTCCTTGGGCCGCTTCGCTTTCGGCTCGGGTCGCTTCGCAGCGTGTTTCGCCTTCTCCTTCCCTCGCTTGCGAGCCGGCTGAGGCTCGGCTGAGCCGACGGGCACCTCGGGTGCGACCCGTGCCTCCTCAGCGGGCTCGGCGAGTGGGAATCGGAATCGGTATAGGAGTCGGAGCCGGCACGGGCGGGGGAGACGGTGCGGGTGCCGGAGCGGGCGCGGGTGCCGGGACCGGAGGCGGCTCCGGGCGCTCCGTCGGCGTGACGGGCACGGGATCGCCGGCCCCCGGCAGATCCGGGATCGGCGACCCGGCGGCGGCGAGTGCCTCGGATCCGACGGCAGGAGCCGGCGAGGATCGCTCCGTCGTCGGAACCATCGCGCTCGGCGTGGGCGCCGCTGCGCCACCGCCGCTCGGCGCGAACACCTGAACGGGGATCGCTGCCTGCACTCGAACGACGGCTGCTTTCCCGACCGACGGCGACGACACCGCTGTCCTCGGCGTCGAATCCGGCTCGCCCACGAGCAGCCTCGGGACGGTCACCGCCCCTGCGGTTCCGGCGACCGCCAGAAGTGCCGCCAGCGTCTGCGCTGAATTCGGACTCATGCTCCCGACCCCCCTTGCCGACAAACGTCCTAGATCGGATATCGGCAGGTCGAGGGGGAAACTGAAGGCCTAGATGGGAAGCTTCAAGCTCAAGCTGGTCGCCGCGCTGATCACGCTCGCGCTCCTGCCGCTCGCGGCTGCGTACTGGAGCTTCAGCGAGATCGTCAACCGGAGCGTGACGAGCGGCGTCGATACCAGGCTCGAAGCGGGGCTTCGCGCGTCGGTCGCGGCCTACGAGGACGAGCGGAGAGCCGTCGAGGCGGCTGCGGAGAGACTGGCGCGGAACCGCGACTTCCAAGCCGCGCTCGAGCGCCGCGACCGGGTCGCGCTCACTCGCTTTCTCGCGGGTGACCCGTCGCTCCGGATCGAGACCCCAGACGGCTTTCGCGTTGGGCGCGCGTCGCCTCCGGCAGCCGAGGCGACGGTCTCGCTCGTCGGCCCGGGAAGGCGAGCCGCGACGATCGTCGCCTCGGTGTCCATCGACCCCGTGCTCGTCCAGCGGCTTGCCGCGCGGTCCGGCCTGGGACAGCCCGATCAGCTCGCGACGATCGTGCGCGGAGAGGTCGAAGCATCCTCGCAGGGAGGCGTCGCGGGCAAGGTCGCGGCGCCGGATGGCCGCGTCGAGACGGTCCTGATCGGCTCGACGAGCTACCGGATCGTCGGCGTCCGGATCCTGCGGCAGCCACCCGTCGCGCTCGCCGCGATCACGCCGATGTCGTCGATCGTCGCCGAGCAGCAGTCCGAGCGCACGAAGCTGGTCGCCGGGCTGCTCGCCTCTCTGCTGCTGATCGGCCTCGTCGCGTACGTCGCCGGTCGGTCGATCGTGGGCTCGCTCGGCAGGCTCGCCGCCGCGGCCAACTCGATCGCCGCCGGACGGCTGCACGAGCGCGTCCAGGTGCGCGGCCGCGACGAGTTCGCGGCGGTCGGACGAGCCTTCAACCAGATGGCCGAACAGCTGGAGGCAAGGCTGGCCGACCTCGAGGACGAGCGGCAGCGCCTCCGTGACGCGAATGCGCGCTTCGGCGACGCGCTCGCCGCGTCACTCGACCCCGAGCAGCTCCGGCTCGTGATCGTCCAGACCGCCGTCGAGGCAACTGGAGCGGGCGGCGGCCTCGCTGCGCGCGGCCGACGGCTCCGTGGTGCGGGTGGGAGACATGGATGCGGGCCCGGGGAGGCTCGAGCTCGAGCTGACGACCGGTCGTCGAAGCTTCGGGGTGCTCCTGCTGCTAGGACGCGAGTTCGATGTCGAGGCGACGATCACCGCTGCCTCGCTTGCGGCTCAGGCCGTGATCGCGCTCGACAATGCCCGCCTGCACCGGATCGTGGAGCGTCAGGCGCTCGTGGACGAGCTGACCGGGCTCGCCAATCGTCGTCAGGGTGACGAGACCCTCGTGGCCGAGCTGGCCCGGGTCGAGCGGCTCGGCGGACCCGTGGGCTTGATCCTCGCCGATCTGGACGACTTCAAGGCCGTCAACGACGCCCACGGCCACCCGACGGGCGACGCCGTCCTCCGTGAGTTCGCGGACGTGCTGCGCGAGACGGTTCGCGAGATCGACGTCCCGGTGCGCTGGGGCGGTGAGGAGTTTGCGGTGATCCTTCCCGGGAGCGACGTCGAAGGCGCGGCCGACGTGGCCGAGCGCGTTCGCGGCGTCCTTGCGGAGCGGTCGCTCGCCGCCGGCGACGGCGTCCCGATCCACCTGACGGCGAGCTTCGGCGTCGCCGCCTCGGCGCCCGGGATGACCGCGGAAGCTCTCGTGGAAGCGGCCGACGATGCCCTCTACCAGGCCAAGCGCGCCGGCAAGGATCGGGTTCGAGCCAAGCACCGGCCTGTCACCTCTGCCTGAGCGAACGCCGTCGATCCCGCTCCGAGCAGGCGAAATCAGGCGGGACGTGCGTTACACTCCGGCCTTTGCAGGCCGCCCCGCCCCCGACATCGGAGATCCCTATGCCCGTCGAAACCCCTTCGCTCTTCGCCCGTGTGATCCAGGACCACCTCGAGTTGAAGCGGCGCAACGCCGAGCTCGAGCAGAACATGCCGCTCGACCGCTATGCGGCCGACGATCCGTTCGACAACCATCCCCTCTTCAAGACCGAGGAGCAGGCCCGACTCGAGGAGACGATGGACGGTGCTCCCGCCGTCGAGCTCGACTCGATCCCGCTGACGTGGCCCGGCGAGGAGTCCGCCGAGAATGTCGCCGCGACTGCCGAATCGGACTCGGCCGAGGACTCGGGACTCTGGACGAAGACCCGCGACTTCGACTGGGGCGACTGAGCTTCGACACCGGCCGGCGACGCCTCCCGGGCGGCGGAGCGTCGCGCGCCTAATCGCCCGCCGTAGTCAGAGCCTGGCCCGCATCGCTTTCGCGACGACACCGAGATCGGCAACGAAGAGCGAGCGTTCGCGATCGCGTTCCTCGGCGGGGGCTCGGAGGATCGACGACGGATGCACTGTCGCGAGCACGAGCGGCGCGAGCTCCGAGTCCAGCATCCGTCCGCGCTCCCGGGTGACTCGGAACTGCCGGCCGAGGAGCGCCTGAGCGGCGGTCGCGCCGAGACAGACGAGCGCCTTGGGGCTGACGACGGCAAGCTCGGCGTCGAGCCACGGCCGGCAGGCCCCGATCTCGCTCCAGTTCGGCTTCTGGTGGATCCGCCGCTTGCCGCGAGGCTCGAACTTGAAGTGCTTGACCACGTTCGTCACGTAGGCGGCGTCACGGTCGATGCCCGCCTCGACCAGGGCTTCGTCGAGGAGCCGACCCGCCGGGCCGACGAACGGCCGCCCCTCGAGATCCTCGCGGTCGCCGGGCTGCTCGCCGACGAGCATCACCTCAGCGCGTTGCAGCCCCTCGCCGAAGACCGTCTGCGTCGCGGTCAGGTAGAGCGGGCAGGCCGTGCAGGCTCGCGCTGCGTCGCGAAGCCCCGTCAGTGTGAGTCGATCCGGAAGGAACGCCGCGGCGGACTCGATGGTCGACATCCATCGGCGATACCCGACGCGGCCGCCGCTTATGCCGCCGGGGTCAGCCCATCGGCATGGAGGGTCTGCGCGAGCCGCCTGAAGGCGCCGTCCTGCTCGAGCAGGTCGAGCTCCGTGCCCCGCTGCACGATTCGCCCGTGCTCGACGACGAGGATCTCGTCGGCTCGGCGTACCGTGGCGAGCCGGTGGGCGATGATGATCGAGGTGCGACCCGTCAGCAGCCGGTCGAATGCACGCTCGATCAGGATCTCGCTCGGCCGGTCGATGTTCGAGGTTGCCTCGTCGAGGATCAGGATTCGCGGATCAGCGAGGAGCGCGCGGGCGATCGAGATCAGCTGCCTTTCGCCCGCGGAGAGTCCGGAGCCGCCCTCGCGGACGACGTGGTCGAGGCCCTCCTCGAACCGCGCGGCGACCCGATCGACGCCGATCGCGGCGGCGGCCTCGTAGACCTCGAGATCCGATGCGTCCGGCTTGGCGAAGCGGATGTTGTCGGCGATCGTGCCGCTGAAGAGGAACGGATCCTGGAGGACGACGCCGAGCTGGCGTCGGTAGCTGCGGAGCTCGACGTCGCGAAGATCGGTGCCGTCGACTCGCACGGCGCCGGAGAGCGGGTCGTAGAAGCGGGCGATCAGCTTCGCCATCGTCGACTTTCCGCCACCCGACTCGCCGACGAGGGCGATGCATCCGCCGGCCGGCACCGCGATCTCGATCCCGTGGAGCACGGGGTCCTTGCCGTAGGCGAACCGGACCTGGTCGAGTTCGAGCCGGCCGTCGATCCGTCCGAGCGGTCGCGCGTGCGGCGCGTCCGCGATGTCGATCTCGGCGTCGAGCACGGAGCTGATCTTGTCCATCGCGGCGTTGGCCGCCTGCACCTGACCGTAGAGCTCGGAGAGCTCCTGGAGCGGCTGGAAGACGAGCGCGAGCAGGCCGACCGCGGCCACCACGGTGCCGATCTCCATCGACCCGGCGTCGATGAAGTACGCGCCCGCCCAGAGCACGGCGGCCGTGGCGACGACACCGAGCAACTCGATTGCCGGGAAGAAGATGGACGAGAGCCGCTGGGCGACGACGTTCGCCTGCCGGTTCGCCTCGTTCATCCCCTCGAACTCGGCCTGGAACGCCCGCTCGCGGTTGAAGGCCTGGATCACGGCCATCCCGGAGACGGACTCGGCGAGCTGCGCCGTGACGGTCGCGATTCGCGTCCGGACGTCGGTGAAGGCGACGTGCGAGCGCCGCTGGAACCAGCGCGTGACGAGGAACCCGGGGGGCAGCACGCAGAGCGCGACGAGCCCGAGCCGCCAGTCGAGCAGGAAGAGCCCGCCGATCGCGGCCAAGAGCGTCAGCGTGTTCACGACGAGCGTCGTGAGCCCCTGGTTCAGGACGTCCGACAGCGCATCGACGTCGCTCGTCAGCCGCGCGATGATCCAGCCCGCCTTCTGCTGCGAGAAGTAGCGGAGCGAGAGCGAGGTCAGGTGCTCGAAGAGGTCGCGGCGCAGCTCGAGGACGACTCGCTGGCCCACGCCCGCGAGGGCGAGCCAGGTCGCGGTGCCGAGGATCCAGGCAGCGGCGTTGACGCCGACGTAGGCAAGGACGACGAGCAGGAGCCGCTGCTCGTCGCCGCCGCGGATCCCGTTGTCGATCGCGTCGCCGACGAGGTGCCAGCCGATCACCGGCGCGGCGGCCGAGAGGGCGGCGAGCACGCCGATCAGGGCGAGCCGCGCGCGCTTGTCCTTCGCGTAGGGGAAGAGCCGCGAGAGTCCGGTGTGATGCCTACGCGGCAAGGGCTTCGTCTCCGAAGAGGGCGGCGAAGGGCCCGCCGGCGGCGATCAGCGCGCGGGGCGTGCCCGTCTCGACGATCCGACCGTCCGCCAGCACGACGGCTCGGTCTGCAACGCCGATTGTCGAGAGGCGCTGGGTGGCGACGAGAACGGTGCGACCGGCGACCGCAGGGCGCAGGTTCTCGACGAGCAGCCGCTCGGTCTGAGTGTCGACGGCGGACATCGGATCGTCGAGGACCAGCACGCGCGCGCCGGCGAGGAGGGCACGTGCGAGCGCGACACGCTGGCGCTGGCCGCCGGAGAGGTTGACCCCGCGCTCGCCGATCAGCGTCTCGTAGCCCTCCGGGAGGTCGTCGACGAATGCCGAGACTCCGGCGGCCTCGCAGGCTGCGAGCACCTCGTCCCAGCCGGCGTCCGGCCTCGCAGAAAGCAGGTTCTCGCGGAGGAGAACCGAGAAGAGCACCGGCTTCTGCGTCACGATCGCGACCGCGCGCCGGAGGTCGCTCAGGTCGGCATCCCTCGTGTCGACGCCGCCCACGAGCAGGCGGCCGGCCGTCGGGTCGTAGAAGCGCGGGAGCAGGTTGAGCAGCGTCGTCTTGCCGGAGCCCGTCGCGCCGCAAACAGCGAGGATCTCGCCCGGCTGGACGTCGAGGTCGACACCGCGAAGCACCTCGGAGCCCGTGCCGTACGAGAAGCGCACGTCCTCGAACCGCACCGGCAGGGCGCCGGCCGGGAGGGGCTGCGGCTGCGTCGCCGCCGGCAGCGGCTCGATCGCGTCCAGCCAGGCGAAGCTCCGACCAGCCGACGCCAGCGCGCGCTGACCCAGGTTGATGATCCAGCCGAGCGCCTCGAGCGGCCAGACGAGCTGGAGGAGAAGCGTGATGAAGAGGCTCAGCTCGCCGATCGTCAGCTCGCCTGCGATGACGTCCTTGCCGCCGAGGTAGAGCACGGCCGCGATCCCGAGCGTCGGCAGCGCCATCAGGCCGGGCAGGAACTTCGCCTCGATCGTCGCCATCCGCATCGTCTCGTGCCGCACCGCCTCGGCCCGGCCGAGGAAGCGCGTGCGGACGTCGTTCTCGCGGCCGAAGGCCTGCACCATCTCGATCCCGATCACCGCCTCGTCCGAGGCCTCGGTCAGATGCCCCTTCTTCTCCTGGACGAGCCGCGAGATCGGAAAGAGCCGGTGCGCGAAGTACCAGGTCAGAACACCCACGGCCGGCATCGCGATCGCGGAGACGAGCGCGAGCCTCGGGTTGACGAGCAGGAGGACGATCGCAGAAGCCGTGATCATCATCGCGCTCTGGATCCCCTGGACGACGCCCCAGCCGATGAAGTAACGGACGGGGTAGATGTCGTTCGTCGCCCGCGAGATCACCTCGCCGGTCGAATGGCGGTCGAAGAACGCGCGCGGATAGCGGAGGTAGGCGTCGTAGAGGAGCCCGCGCAGGCGTGCCTCGACGGCGATCCCGACGCGCGCGGTCGCGAACCGGCGCGTGAAGTTGACGAAGAAGCGGACGACGGCGACGGCGACGATCAGGCCGAGCAGCGGCAGGAGCCGGTCGCGATTGCCCCCTTCGATCGCATCGTCGATCACGAACTTGGTCAGCACGGGGATCGAGATCGAGAGCCCGGTGAAGGCGAGCGCGCACGCGAGACCGAGCCCGACGAGGCGGCGCTGCTCCCACCAGAGGGGGAAGAGCCGCCGCAGCGTGGGGCGGACTGCCAAATCAGGTGGATCGACGTCGGGCGGGTCGACGGTGCTCACGGTCGTGAAACTCCTGGGCGTGCCCCTAGGCAAAGGAGGCACGCGGGTGGCGGGTGGACAGGCGTTGAGACTCGCGACGCCGCTAGCGCGGCGGCACGCCGGAAGGGGCGTCGAACGCATGGCTTACTGGCATGACGGCCTCCTCTCGGCGTCGCGGGACAGCGCTTGAGCCTACCAGCCGCGTTCGAGGAGTCCAAACAGCCTTTGGACGTAGGGCTCACGGCCGTTCGAGCTCGTTGACATCGAGCTGACTTGACATGACATCACAATGATGTCATAGTGCGGCCATGCAGATGGCACACCACCTCCACGCGATTCAGGAAGATCTCGCCGCGGCCGCAGCGCTCGCTCCGGACGAGGCCACCGCCGAGGCGGCGCGGCGGCTCAGCCAGGCGCTCGGCTCGTCGCTCCACCTCCGCCTGCTCGACATCGTCTCGGAGGCGGCCGCGGATCTCTCCGCTGCTGTCCCCGGCCGGATCGAGGTTCGCCTGGCCGGCCGCGATCCCGAACTCGTCTACGTCGACGACGCCGAGCCCAGCGTGGCGCCGGGCTCAGACGATGCCCTCACGGCGCGAATCACCCTGCGCCTCCCCGACTCGCTCAAGGTTCAGATCGACGTCGCCGCGTCCCGTGAGGGCGTCTCGACGAACTCCTGGATCGTCCGCGCGCTCGCGCGCGGGCTCGATTCCCGTCCCGCCCGCAGCGGCCGGCGTCTGACCGGCTACGCAGAGAGCTGAAAGGAGCTCCGATGATCAGCTTCCATCCAGCACCGTACGGCCACGTCGTTCTCCCCGAGCCTGATTTCGGGCGGCCCAAGCGCGACGAGCGTGTCGTTCGTCCCACCCGCAGGAAGGGAGGGCGGCGTGGAGCCTAGGGAGCGAACCCATCTCTTCGCGACGCCCGTAGCGGCGCGACTGCGCATCCGGACCCCCTCCGGCCAGGTCTCGATCGAGACCGACGAGACGACCGAGACGACCGTCGAGCTCGAGCCGCTCCGCTCGGACGACGTCACCCGCACGGCCATCGCGCAGGCGACCGTCGAGCTGCGGGGGGACGAGGTCGTCGTCGAAGTCGGGAAGCAGGGTTGGGGCTTCCTCGGCCGCTCGCCCGAGGTCGCGATCCGCATCCGCTGTCCCTACGGCTCCGCGCTCGATTGCACGACTGCCTCGGCGGACGTCGAGGCAGAGGGCCGGCTCGGCGAGACCAGCATCAAGACGGCTTCGGGCGACGTCGAGCTTCCGCACGTCGGCGGTTCGTTGTCGGTGCACAGTGCGAGCGGCGACGCCCGTGTCGAGCTGATCGACGGAGAAGCGCAGGTGAAGACGGTCTCGGGCGACGTCCGCATCGGCGCCGCGCGCTCGGGGCTCTCGGTCAATCTCGTCTCGGGCGACTTCGTGCTCGACGAGGCCGGCGGCGATCTCTCTGCGAACACCGTTTCGGGCGATCAGCAGGTCCGCTCGATCCGCGAGGGCGAGATCAAGCTGCAGTCCGTCTCCGGCGACATCGAGGTCGGCGTCGCGCCCGGAACGCGCGTCTTCATCGACGCCAGCTCGACGAGCGGCGACGTCCACTCCGCGCTCGACGTCACCGACGCTCCGCCGTCGCAGGGAGCGGGGAGCGAGGCGAAGCTCCGGCTGAAGAGCGTGAGCGGCGACATCTCGATCGGCCGCGGGCGGCCCGCCGAGGTCGCCTAGGGCTCGCCTTCGACGTGCTCGGCGAGGAGCGCCCACGCATAGGTGCGCCACGCGAGCTCGGGGTCGTCGCCGAGCACGCGCAGAGCTTCTGTCACCGCCGGAAGCCCGACCGCCTGCGCCTCCAGCTCGCGAAGACGCGCGGCGAGCTGGGCGCGGCGCTCGGGTGTCGACAGGTCATCCGCAACCGTGTCGACCGCGCGATCGGAGAGCTCGACCGAGCGGCGCGGGTCACCGCCGGCCGCGAGCAATAGCTCAGCACGACGAAAGGCCCCGTACCGCTCGTCGGGGTCGAGGGTAAGGCGGAGCCCTGCCAGATACGCCAGCGGGCCCGATAGGTCAGGGCCAGGGTCGAGCCTCTCGAGCTGCTGCAGCGCCGCCCGCATGCCGCGAGCCTACGAGACACGAGGGAGCCGGCGTCATCGCGACACCGGCTCCCTTGGCGCCCCTACGGCAGGTAGGCCAGATCCTCCGGGGGCGGCCCCACCATCGGCGTCTCGAAGAACGGCCCTGCGCCGTCGGGGTCGATCGTGACGGCACCGCCGCTTGCGAAGAACGTCGCGATCTGGGCCTGCGCCTGGAGCGCGATCGCGGTGCCCACTCCGCCGACCCCCGTCAGGAAGGTGTGCGGGTTCGACGGCAAGGCTGGAATGGCCGCCCGGGCGAGGTCGTTCCGGAACAGCGTCGTGCGGCTCTCGAGGCCGCCCGCCCGGATGATCGCGCTCGTCGTCGGGTTCGGCACCGTCTTGTCGCCGCGCGCGAACTGCAGGATCACCGACTTGGCGGGCACTCCCGCGAGCGGCTCCAGGATCAGATGCGGTGCGTAGGCGACCGGATTGCCGGACTGGCTTGCCCACTCGGTCCACTCGATCAGCCGCTGGATCTCGGCTGCCCCAGGCACGGTGTCGATCACCGGCGGCAGGTTCCGGAGCGGGATGTTCTCGTTGAACTGGAAGAGCCCGGGCAGGTTCGCGAGCGGCGGCGTGCGGCCGACGAGCGCCAACCAGACGAGCGGCCGGAAGCTCTGGCTCAACCGGGCGATCTCGATCACCGCGCCGCCGGGCACGTTGGGGACGCCGGCCCGGACGTTCGGCTCGACGGCGAGGAACTTCGTCCCGTAGATGCCGCCGAACGACTGGCCGAAGTAGGAGATGCGCGCCGGATCGAGATCGCGGCTGCCGTTGCCGTCGACATCCATCCCGACCTCGACCTCGCGGACGAGCTGCATCAGGTCGATCACCGTCTGACGGAGGCCGTCGCGGCTGTCGACGAGCGCCTTCGGCGGCGCTGCACTCACGCCCTCGGTCGAGTCGATCGCGCCGTTTCCGTTCTGGTCGATCCCTCGGCCGCCGGCCGAGAGCGTGACCGGCGCGCCTGCCGTCCGGGTGACGGTGAGCGTGCCGAGCGGGCCGCCGCCGTGACCGACGACGTTGATCGCGATCGTTGCGATCCCCGCCTGGGCCATCGATGCGGCGACGACGAGCGGGCTCGAGCCCTTGTGGTCGCCGAAGCCGTGGCCGAAGATCGCCACGGGCCAGCCGCCCGCCGGTGCCGTGCCGTTCGGGAGGAAGAGGTTGAAGTGCACTCGGTTCGTCCCCTGGACGGCCGGCACTCCTGTCGCCGAGCCGGTTGCCGGAATCCACTTCCCCGCGGTCTCGTAGTCGGGCGAGTCGTAGGCGCCGAAGGCCACGGTGCCCACCGAGCCGAAGAGGCCGAGTGCGCCGAGGGCCGGAAGCGGGGTTCCTGGAGCGGCCGGCGGAGCGGTCGTGGTCTGACGCGCGAACAGGATCGAGGTGACGTCCGTCCGTGGGAACACCGTCCGCTCGCCCGCGGTGCCGAGCGTGAAGCTCGCGGGTGCAGGGGTCGAAGCCTTGATCTGGCGCCGAACCTGCTCGAGGAGCGGGGTCACGCTCTGGGTCGTGAAGATGCTCGCGGCGGCGACGTCTGCCTTGCGGACGCCGGCAGGGAGCGAGTGGTTCAAGGCCTTGACGAGCTCCTTGCGGTAGGCCTTGTCGCCTCGATCCTTGCTCTGGCCGAAGTTCAGGTCGCGGATGAACCGCGCCGGCTCGATCGAATCGCCGCTCGCGTCGCGCACGCCGGTCGTGACGACGAGCAGATAGGTCGTGTACTGGTCGAGCAGCTGGTCGGACTCGGCGTGGAGCGTCGAGCTCGCCGGATTCCAGATGACCTGGTTGATCCCGGTTACCTCGCCATCCGACAGCTTGACGAGGAAGATCGAGTCGCTCGTGGCGCTGGCCGGGTCGATCGCGCCGGTGAAGGGGATCGAGATTCGCGGCTGCACGTTGAAGCCGTCGAGCTCGTTCAAGACGTCGACGTCGAGACAGTCGGACGGGAAGACGGCGCAGTTCGGCTTGGGTAGCGCGACGCGAAGCCCGGTCAACTGCGTCGCGTCCGGCTCCGTGTAGCGATCGCTCGGGAACGGCGACCCGGACGGTGACGAGAGGTCGAAGCCGGGCTGGACGCCGGCGGCATGCGCGAGCGAGGGTGTAAGGCCGGCAACCACGAGCGCCAGCAGCAACGAGCGGCGAAACGGCATCGTGCGTCTCCTTCGGTTAGGTGACTCGAGGCCGGCGGCACGCTCTCCCCGTTCGCGCCGGCGGGGCACGCTAGCACCTCCCCTGAAGGCGCGAGCCGGCCGAGGCTAGAGTCGCGGAGTGCTCAGGATCGTGCCGGTCTCCAACGATGCCGACATGGAGCGCTGGCTCGAGCTGCGCAACGGGCTGATCCCGGACTGGCCGATGGTCGTCGAGCAGCTGCGGGCTTCCCGCGAGCATGAGCCGCTCCGACTCGACTTCCTCGCGGAGGACGGCGACGAGCTCGTCGGAGGTGGTGTCGGCACTCGCGGTGCGACCTCCGGGCCGGGGCGCGGGTACGTGTCGGTGTGGGTCGTCCCGGAGCGGCGTCGCAACGGCCTCGGCTCGAAGCTGCTCGCCCACGCGTTCGCCCACTGCGAGTCGCACGGCATCGTGCGGACGACGGTCCTCGTCCGCGAGACGAACGAGGCCGGGCTCGCATTTGCGGCGCGCCACGGCTACCGCGTGACCGGGCGCAGCGTCCAGCTCGAGCTCGATCTGGCGAGTGCCGTCCTCCCGGAGCTCGAACTGCACGAGGAGATCGAGATCGGCTCTCATTCGCCCGCCGAGCTACGGGCGCTCTGGGCGATCGAGTGCGAGGCGCTTCCGGACGTCCCGGGCTTCGACGCCGAGGTCGCGGAGCCGTTCGAGCGCTGGCGCGATCGCGCGCTCACGATGCCCGGCTACCGCCCGGAGACCTTCATGGTCGCCCGCAGCCGAGGTGTCCCGATCGGGTTCGCGCAACTCCGCTTCGACGGCGTCGAGGAGGGAACGGCGGAGCACGAGTTCACCGGGGTGTTGCGTGCCTGGCGAGGGCGGGGAGTGGCAGCAGCGCTCAAGCGTGCGCAAGTTGCGTGGGCGAAGGAGGCGGGCCTGCGCAAGCTCCTGACGGAGAACGAGGATCGCAACGAGCCGATCCGGCGCGTCAATGCGGCGCTCGGCTACGCGCCGACGCCGGCCTGGCTGCTACTCGAGGTCGACCGTTCGAACCAGTCGGAGTAGCCGCCGTCGTACGCTCGCGCCCCGCCGTCGCCGACCTCGACGATCCGGTCGACGATCCGGTCGAGGAAGTAGCGGTCGTGCGAGATCACGGCGACAGTGCCGTCGAATTCCTCGAGCGCGGCCTCGAGCGCCTCGACCGACTCGATGTCGAGATGGTTCGTCGGCTCGTCGAGGACGAGCAGGTTCGGGCCGGCGAGCATCAGGAGCAGGAGCTGGAGGCGAGTGCGCTCGCCCCCGGAGAGCAGCTTGTTCGCGCGTCGGACCTGCTCGTAGGGAAAGAGGAACTTCATCAGGAGCGACACGGCCTCGCCCTCGGAGCAGCGATGCGAGAGCCGCACCGTCTCGAGGGGCGTCGACTCGGGGTCGAGCGTCTCCTGATCCTGGGCGAGATAACCGACCTTGATCGACGGGCCGACCCAGACCTCACCCTCCGTGGGCTCGATCTCGCCGACGACAGTCTTCAGGAGCACGCTCTTTCCCGCCCCGTTCGCGCCGACGAAGCCGACCCGCTCGCCG
The DNA here is from genome assembly GCA_963761905.1 of uncultured Gaiellaceae bacterium. Taxonomy (GTDB): domain Bacteria; phylum Actinomycetota; class Thermoleophilia; order Gaiellales; family Gaiellaceae; genus Gaiellasilicea. Next base: position 325,212 of record CAVXIQ010000001.1, read on the forward strand.
TGCATGACCGTGAGCTCGAGATCCGCGAGCACGATGTCCTCGTCGAATTGGACGCCGAGGTGACGGAGCTCGAAGACGCGCTGGCCGCCGCGTTGATGAGGGTGGAGCCTCAGTGCGATCTTGCGTCGCTCGAGCACCGGCCGCTCGACCTTCTCCATGCTGTCGATCTGCCGCTGCTTGTTCCGAGCCTGCCGGATGTGCCGCTGGTCGGGAACCCAGCTCGCCCAGAGCTTGAAGCGGCGAATCGCCTCTTCGAGCCGCTCGATCTCCTTCTGCTGCGTCACGAACTGCTGCTGCTGGCGCTGCAGCTCGAGCTCGCGCGCGAGGGTGTAGGCCGAGTAGTTGCCGGGCCACATCCTGATCCGTCCGCGGTCGAGCGAGGCGATCTGCGAGACGGTCTCGTCGAGCAGGTAGCGATCGTGCGAGACGACGACGGCGGCGCCGTGAAATCCGGCGAGCAGGCGCTCGAGTAGCGACCGGCCGACCGCGTCGAGGTGTGCCTCCGGCTCGTCGAGCAACAGGATCTCCGGATCCTGAGCGAGGCAGGCGGCGAGCGCGATCAGCTTCCGCTGGCCGCCCGAGAGCGCGGTCGTCGGCAAGGCGAGATCTGCCTCCTCGATTCCGACGTCGAGCAGCGTCGCCCTTGCCCGCCCTTCGATGCTCGGGCCGCCGAGCGCCTCCCAGCGCTCGAGCAGCTCTTCCTGACGGCCGAGCACGCGCGCCATCTTCTCGAGGTCTGCGGCGAGAGCCGGCGTCCCCAGCTGATCCGAGACGCGGTTCAGCTCGCCGTCGAGCTCGGCGAGGTCGGGTCGGGCCGCAAGCACCGTCTCGATGGGAGTGCGCGCGTCGCCGAGGGGATGCTGCGGGAGGTAGGAGACGGTGAGCCCGCGCCGGCGCACCGCCGTTCCGGCATCGGGCTCCTCGAGCCCCGCGAGCAAGCGGAGCAGCGTCGACTTGCCGGAACCGTTGGCTCCGACGATCCCCACGCGCGCCCGCGGCTCGATCGCGAAGTCGAGCCCGTCGAGCACCGTGCGCGTCCCGAACGACTTGCGGACGGCGTTCAGCGAGAGCAGGGCCATGGCCTATGCGGCCGAGCGGACGACCCCGAGGACGTAGTCGTTCCGTCCGTCACGCAGCGCGTCGACCAGGCGATCCGGCTCCGCGCCCGCGAGCCCGGCACGACTCGTCAGCACCTCGTAGAGGCGCTCGTCGCTCATCCCCGCGCCACGACCCGCCGCGACGAGCCGAGGTACCACGGGGAGCGGCTTCCCGTCCGGCGCGAACTGCCAGGCGGGGTAGAGGTAGTCCTGACCGCCCGGACGCCGGACGCCGAGCAGTTCGCCCGCGCGGCGCATCGCGTCCAGCCGCTGAGTGCCCACACCGAGCCGTGTCGAGAGCCACGAGCCGGAGAGGGATTCTTCGATGAGCCGCTTGCTCACGCCCGAATCATGCCGCGGCGAGGCGACGGCGGCCACGTCGCCCGCCCGACACGGTCCAGCGGAGCCCTTGGACGGTCCAGCCGGCAAGCGCGAGCAGGAGCAGCCCGAGGGCGAGCAAGATCAGGAGGAGAGATCGCTTCATGACGTGCACGCTACGCCGTGGAGGAGACGGACGTCATCGGCCGCGATGCCGATTTCGCCTCATCCTCGCGGGGGATGCCCGGTTCGCTCGGCCGGATGAGCGCTAGTCGGACGGGAGCTGCTCGAGCATGGCCTCCCACAGCTCCTCGTCACCGCGCCCGTCGAGGGTGGCGACGATCTTGCCGCCGTCGTCGAGCAGGGCGACGAACGGCTGGTAGGTGGCGCCGAGCCGGCGCGCAAGCTCTCGGTTGGGATCCTTGATCTGCGGCCAGCCCCAGCCCTTCTCGGCGAGGAAGGCTCTCGCCTGCTCAGGCGTATCCGCGACGTTCAGGCCGAGGTACCCGTATTCGGGGTGCTCCTCCACGAATGCTGCGTAGGCGACCGCCTCGCTCTGGCAGGTGCTTCACCAGGAAGACCAGACGTTGACGAACACCGGCTTGCCCGCAAAGTCCGCGACATCGAGCGCTTCGCCGTCGAGGCCCGTGCCGGAGAGATCGGACGACGATCCGGACGAGGCCGTCGGCCCGCCGGTCGATTCCGCCTGGACGTCCGCCTCACCACCGCCGCAGCCCGCGACGAGGAGCGTCGTGAGGAGCAGGAGGAGCGGCCGGAGCAGCATTCGCGGAGCGTACCCCGTCCAGGCTCTGTCGACGCCCGTCGCGCCGGATAGGGCGCTCGTTTCCGGTTCGACTGCCCGGGGGACCCGGTGTCTTGTCGGCGGCACGTCTGCCCTGGCAACAGCGAACGGAGGTATCCCGAATGAGCACCACCGTGATCGTGATCATCGTCATCGTCGCCCTGTTGGTGCTCGCTGCCCTGTTGCTGGGTGCTCGGCGCCGGCAGGCACAGCAACTCGAGGAGAAGCGGGTGGAGGCGCAGAGCACCCGTGAGGAAGCTCAGTCGAGCGCCCGGCGGGCGGAGCAGGCGCGCCTCGCCTCGGAGGAGCAGGCCGCAGTCGCGCGCCGCGAGCGAGAGAAGGCGGACGAGCTCGAGCGGCGTGCGGCCGAGGTCGATCCCGACGTCGACGATCCGGTCGACGACGACCGCGACGTCGCCGATACAGATGCAGAGCGAGCGCGGCGCGATCCTGACTCGACCGTGTAGGTGAAGGAGAGGCCGCAACCGATCAGAACGTTTCTGCGTTGACCTATCACCTCGAGCGAAGGAGATAGATGAGCCTCTTGACCATCATCATCATCGTCGTGCTCGTCCTGCTCGTCCTCGGCTTCGTCGGCCGCGGCCGCTTCTAGGACCGACAGCACGTCGCGTTTAGGCCGCCCGGCACTTGCCGGGCGGTTGCGTTTCGGGCACGGTGTGCAGAGTGCCGCCCGCCGATCTTCACGACCTCTTCGCACGCGCCGACGAAGTTCCCGAGCTTCCAAAGCTCGGCGGGATGGCGCGCCCGAACGGCGTCGTGATCGTGAGCGAGCGTTTTTGGGCGTTCGCGACCTTGGACGGCGGGCTCTACGAGGGAGCCATGCCTGCGCGTAGCTCGCGCGTGGGGCGGATCCCGCTGCTTCGAGGGCTGCTGCAGCTCGCTTCCTCGATGGCTCCGCTCGCGCGAGGCCGCGGTGTCGCCCGCGGTCGGGAGCGGTTTCTCCTACTCGGGGCGTTCGTCGCGTCGTTCGCCCTGATCGCCTTGCCAGCGCGCCTCGAGCTGCCCGTCGGGCTCCTGCTCTCGGCGTTGCTCCTGGGTTGGCTGTTTCGCGGTCGGACGCTTCGCTTGCACGGTGCCGAGCATCGCGCGATCGCGGCTGCCGAGCAGGGCCGACTGCAGGCGTGCTGGAGCGGCGCTTCGCGTCCGAGCCGCTTCTCGCCGCGGTGCGGCACGAACTTCGCGGCGCTGGCCCTACCGGTGACCGTGCTCGCAGAGCGGCTCTTGCCGGTTGCCGGTGCGTCGCTGGCCGCGAGCCTCCTCGCGGCGATGCTCGCGCTCGGTCTCACGATGGAGCTCTGGAAAGCCGTGCAGCACCCATCCGGCCTCCTGCGCGGGCTCTTGCTGCCGGGGCTCGCGTTGCAGCGGCTGACGACCCGCGAGCCCGGGCTGGACGACACGCGCGTCGCGCTCGGCGCGGTTGCATCGGTTCTCCGTCGCGAGCTCGGCTAGACCCGCCCTCGAACCGCCCAGGCGCGGGCGACGATCGTGAACGGCGCCGGCGGGATCAGAGCTCGACAACGCTCGCGGAGCTCGATCCGCCGTCTCTCGTCGAGACCGGCGACATACGAGCCCGCCGGGCCGACCCCCAGCGTGAACGGCTCCCACCAGTCGTCGAAGCTCTCGTGCTCGACCGCGGATTCGAGGACCGTCCTCTCGAGCTCGCGTAGGCCGGCCTTCTCGAACAGCTCCGCCAGATGGCCTTCGCGGACGCCCGGTAGCTCCGATTCGTCTTCGACCTCGGGGTCGAGCTCGTGCGCCGGCCGCCAGAACAGGCTGAGCGGTCCCTGACCGCCGCCGTGATCCCAGACGCACGCGGCGACGACGCCGCCCGCCCGCGTGACCCGCTTCATCTCCGCCAGCCCGGCGATCGGATCCGGCATGAAGTGGACGACGAGCTGCGCGAGTGTTGCGTCGAACGCTCCCGCGCCAAACGGAAGGCGTTCAGCGGCTGCCTCCTGAACTTCCACGCCGGGATGTCGCTCCCGCGCCGCTTCGACGAACGATTGCGACGGGTCGACAGCCGACACGGCCGCAGGTCCGAGGCGAGCGACGAGCTCGGTCGTGAGCGCGCCTGGGCCGCAGCCGACGTCCAGGGCGCGCTGACCGCGGCTCACAGCGGCGAAATCGGCGAGCTGCGGCGAGAGGAGCACCGAGTACTTCCCCATGAAGCGGTCGTAGAGATCCGCAGCGACGGCAAAGCTCATCGGCGCAATCTATGTGTCCGGACGGCAGAAAATCAGCTTCCGTGACAATCGGCGAGCGGAGCGAAGCGACCCTTAAGGGGTCTTTGCGCGATCGGAATCTGCTTCCGCAGATTCCGATCTTGCGCCAACCATGGAGCGTGCCGGGATCGAACCGGCGACCTCCGCCTTGCAAAGGCGGCGCTCTCCCAGCTGAGCTAACGCCCCGTACCGAGGAGCGAGAAAGTGTAGAGAAGGGAGGGAGCGCCGCCGCCGTGCGACGACGCTCCCTCCCTTTGGTGCTAGCGGAAGCGGAAGTACGCGACCGAGCTGCTCGCCCCGGAGATCCTGAGCGTCAGTCTGCGGCACGATCCCGCCCAGGAGGCGTCCGTCTCCCAGTTGACGTGGTACTCGTCGCCCTGCTGCTTGGGCGCGCCCGACGTCTGGATCGGCGTCGCGGCCCCCGTCGACGTCAGCGTGACGCAGTCGACGGGCTCGGAGTCGAGCGTCACCGTCTGGCCCGCCTGCAAGCCGGTCACCGCGTACTTGATCGGAACCGACGAGCCGGCGTTCCGGTCGTTCAGCGACGGTGCCTGGTCGAGCGGCGAGCGGAACGCCCCAGCCGCGGCCGAGCACGTCGCCGGCACAGTGAAGCTCTGGACACCGTCGGTGCGACTCGTCGAGACGCCCTGGCTGGCTCCGGTTCCGAGCCCGCGCTTCGCGAACCCGCGCCAGATCTCGCACTGGTTCGCCCCACCGGTCAGCGCCCGGTCGGCCGCCAGAATCGCGTCGCGGCCGTCGACGAAGCCCGGCGAGCACGGCTGGAACTTGAGTCCGTCCGTGACGAGCTGGATCGTCAGGTTGTTCCCGCCCGTGTGCCAATCGGCGTAGACGTTCGCGTTGTAGCCGTACTTGGCGACGAGGTTCCAGTAGACCTCCCACAGCATCGTGTTCCAGACGTAACCGACGCCGTGCGGGTTGGAGATGTTGACCGTGTCCTTGATCGAGTCGTAGGTCGACGGGTTCACGGCCATGTCGGTCGTGTACTGAGTCGGACGGATCCCGACACCGTCGGCCGGCTGGAAGCTCACGTAGGTGCCGACCCCGCGGGGTGTCGTCGGGGTGTCCGACGGGCTCGTGGTCAGCGTGAGGCCGTAGAAGTCGCTCCAGCCCTCGCCCATGTGCTCGAGGATCGTCGCCGTGTTCAGGCACGACACGGTCTGGGGGCCACCGGTGAGGCGGTTCGAGATCCCGTGCCCGTACTCGTGGACGATCACGGCGTTGTCGAGATCGGAGTCGCGATCGGGCACGCCGCCCGTCCCGTCCGAGACCGTCACGTTGTTGCCGGGACTCGCCTTGAACAGGTTTCCATCCGCGAGGCTGATCATCACCGACGGAATCGTGATCGACGGGTCGGCGCCACCCATTGCGGTCGGAGCCGCTGCGGTGTTGTTGACCACGATCACCATGAGCGCGCCCAGATCCTGCGCCTTCTTCACCTTGCCGACGAACCCGCAGGTGCCACGGTCGATCAGCGCGATCTTGCCCGCCGGATTGGCGAGATAGGGATCGAGGGGGAGCGCCGGAGGAATGGTGCTCCCGATCGGGTACGCCGGGTCGCAGCCGCGACCCACGTAGACGACGTCGCCGGTGATCGGCCCGGTGGTGACGAGGCTCTCGCCGAAGCCGGCCATTGGGCCGAAGAACGTCTGCGGAGCCAGCGGACCGGTGTTCACCTTGATCGGGTTCGGCGCCGACGAGCGCCACTCGAACATCTGCATCCGAGGCCGCCCGCCTTCCACGTCCGTTCCGAAGTTGGCGTTGTTGCGGCCACTGCCGTCCTGGGCCTCGGCCCGGACGTCGTCACCGCCGAGCCCACCCTTGCCGTAGTTGTTGACCTGGAAGTTGCCCGACGCCTCGTCGAAGCCGTAGTTGTGCATGACGTCGTGGATCACGTTGTTCCAGTAGAAGAGGTTCGTCACGAACGCCGGCTGCGAGTCGAGCGGGCGCACGCTCAGGTTCAGCGGAAAGTCGAAGACCAGACCTGGCCCGCCGTTCGGGTCGCTGCCCGGATCCGGGATGTTGTCGTTCGTCCGGTCGGCGTAGGCGTGGACGTTGTTGCCGCGCGTGACCGTGAACTCCGGACCGGCCACGCCGTTCGTGTCGTGCCAGCCGAACGGCGACGCGCTCGGGTCGGCCGGATTCTCCACGAGCACGCGATCGCCGTCGCTCGGGCTCTCCATCGGGATCGGGAAGACCCGATACTTGGCGCCGTCCGTGGCGGGGAACGACGGCAGTGCCGTCGCCGGGGCGGAGGGTCGGGCGAGGGCCTCGCCCGTCGCGCGCGCGTCCTCGTGGATGATCAGGTCGAAGGTGCCGAGCGAGGCACCGGTCTCGGCATCGACGAGCGCGTTCCACCAGTGGTCGCCGCCCACCTCGTCGAGCCGGATGCTCCAGGCGAGGCGTACCGCGTTGTCAGTCGGCATCCACACGAGCTTCGCGTCGATCGGCTTCTCGGCGATCCCGCCGGTGGAGACGGTGGCGGCCTCGGCCGGTCCACCCTTCCTGTTCAGCACCTTGAATGCCTGCTTGGGCTTCAGGTTCAGGTGTTCTGCTGCTGAGTCCACCGCGTCGACCACGGCCTTCTTCGCGCTTTGCCCGGCTGTCGCGGCGGCGAGGTTCGAGACAAAGCGGTTGCCGGCGCTGATCACGCTGCCGTCACGCGCGACGTTGACGTTGATGAGGCCGTTGTAGACGCCGATCCCCTTGTGCTGCTGCTGGAGATAGACATGGGTGACGCCGTTGTGCTTGCTGACGACGGTGTCCGTCACGACGACGTCGTTGACGTCCGAGCCTGTCAGCCCGAGTGTCTGCTTCTGGGCCTTGATGTAGTCGAGCGCGACGGTCTTCGCGTCCGCTGCTGAGCCCGAGGCCGCGCCCGACGCGACGACCAGGCCCATGACGGCTGCGAGAACGACCGCTCGCGTGAACACGCGGCGAAACGGCATGCAGAAACCTCCTGTTGATCCCCCTGAGTCGAGCAGGCTCGACCGATGACGCGGGCAGTCTTCCATGCCGCACCGAAAAGCACAAGCAAAGTGCCGTTTTAGTGCAGCGGCTCTTTGCGGGTGTCGCTCGGGGGCCGCAACCCTCGATGTTCAAGAGCTCGTAGACCCGCTCTGAAGGTCTGCGTGGATTCGTCCTTCCTGCGGCCGCCCTGCTCGAGCCGCCGGATGCGCGCCTCGAGCGCCTCGAGCTCCGGCGCCGGTTGAGCCTGCTGGGACTCCAGGGCTCGCTCGCGGGCAACGAGGCGTGACTCCCGCTCGGCGAGTGCATCGCTGTGGGCGGCGAGCTCGGCGCGTGTCTTCACGAACGCCTGCTCGGCCAGGCGCAGCTCCTCGAGCTTCGCTTCCGCACGCGCTTCGTCATCCTCGTCACTCGGCTGTTGCTCCCGTTTCGCGAGTGTCGCCTCACGCTCGGTGAGCGCGGCTTCGCGCGCCGACAACTCCTCCGTCCGGCCGTCCAACTCGTCGGCCGCCGCCGCCAGGCTCGCCTCTCGCGCTTCGAGGGCAGCCTCACGAGCTGTCAGAGCATTCGTGTCTGGCTCCGGTTCCCGCGGCCGGTTCGCCGCCGCAGCTGCGAGGTCACGTTCCCGCTGGGCCAGCGTCGTCCGGAGCGTCGCGAGCTCGAGTCGAAGGGCTTCGAGCTCCGCCGTCGCGGCGTCGGTCTTCGCGGCACGCGCCGCCTGTGCCTCGGCCAGACGGAGTCGGACGGCCTGGAGGCGTCCGCCACCTCCGTCGAGCCCCTGCTCGCGCCGTTCGACTCGCGCCAGCGCCTCCTCGAGCTGACGTTCTCGAACCTGCACATGGGCCACCCGCTCGGAGAGCGCCGACTTGAGCACCTCGAGCTCAGCGGCTCCGTCGAGCCGCTGACGGCGCAGAGCTTCTCGCTCCGACTCGACCTCGGGCTCGTTGTTCTGTCGCTCGAAAGGCCCCCTGAACAGGCTCACGAGCCGGATCGTACTCGGCAGAACGGATCGGCTCGGCCCGATTGCTAGGCCGCGCGGTCCAGCCTGTCCTCGGCCCTGGCGCGCCGGACGATGTCGTCGCGCTCGCCGAAGCGGATCCGCGCCCGTTCGGCACGATGCCGATCCCAGAGCACCTGCAGATGCTCGTCGATCTGCTTGATCTCCTCGCGCGCGGCATCGTCGCGGCCGCGAGAAAGCTCCGTGTACAGCTTCGTCCTCTGTTCGCTCAGCCGCTCGATCTCTGCCTGGATCTGAGGAATCGTGGTCATAGTCCTGAAAACGAGCCGGTCGAGCGGCTCATTCCCTGCTAGTCGCGGCTGAACAGGAAGACAACAATCGCCGCAATCCCGACGATTCCGGCCGCCACCGCGACCAGCTCCAAGGCGTCGACGATCACTCGTAGCCCAGCTCTGCGATCCGGTTCTCGTCGAAGCCGAAGTAGTGCGCGAGCTCGTGGAGGACCGTGATCCGGATCTCCTCCCGAAGCTCGGCGGGATCGGTGAACTCCTCCTCGAGCGGCCGCCGGTAGATCGCGATCCGGTCGGGAAGCTGGCCGAAGTCGCCGCTGCCGCGCTCGGTCAGGGGGATTCCCTCATAGAGGCCGAACAGATCGGGATCGTCGGGATGGAAGTCCTCGACCACGACGGCGATGTTGACGAGCGCCGCGGCAAGCTCCGGCGGGAGCGAGTCGAGCGCCGCGCGCACCTCGTCCTCGAACGCCATCAGTACCGCGGCCGGAGTGGTGGCCTGATCTGGACGAGCTTGACGGGCCCGTTTTCTCGCAGCGGCAGCACGGGGCGATGCTATCCACGGAGTAAGCTCGCTCTGATGGCCCGTCTGACCCAGGCGATGAACGAGCAGATCGCGCACGAATTCGGCGCCTCGCAGCAGTACGTCGCGATCGCGGTCTACTTCGACGCGCTGACCCTTCCTCGGCTGGCGAGCCACTTCTACCGCCAGGCGGTGGAGGAGCGCAATCACGCGATGATGCTCGTCCAGTATCTGCTCGACGCCGACGAAGAGGTCGTGGTTCCCGGCCTGGAGGCGCCGCAGAGCGGTTTCGGCGATCTCGTCGAGCCGGTGCGGCTCGCGCTCGAGCAGGAGAAGCGGGTGACGGCGCAGATCTCGGCGCTCGTCCAGCTCGCCCGCGAGGAGAACGAGCTCGTGGCCGAGCAATTCCTCCACTGGTTCCTGCAGGAGCAGCGCGAGGAGGTCGCGTCGATGTCCGGCTTGCTCGCCGTCGCGGAGCGCTCGCGCGACAACGTGATGCTGATCGAGGACTACCTCGCTCGCGAGGCCGGCGGCCAGAACCCGCTGGAAGCCGGCGCGCCACCGGCCGCCGGCGGTGCGCTCTGATTTGCCCGCAGCGTTGAGCATCCGCTTGCGCGGACGCTCAACGCGCGTTGACCCCTGAAGGGTCGCTTCGCTCCCGGCTGGCTCGCAGAGGGCCTTGACGTGTTGCTCTAGCTAGGCGAACGAGGGCAGCGCCGAGCGAAGCTTGTCGGCCACTGCCTCGAGCTCGATCGGCGCGCCGGTCACGTCCTTGAGCAGCTCGTCCGCGGTCGGCTGCTGGCCGAGCTCCCACAGCTCCTTCAGGAGCGAGCCCGCCTCCCGCCGGCTGAACCAGTCGCTCCCGAACTCCTCGCGCAGGAAGGTGGAGAGCTGCGCCTCGAAAGCCCACGAGCGGAGGTAGGACGTGCAGTAGTAGCCCGGATCGATGTCGGAGAGGTAGTCCGTGCCGCTCGGCTCGATCTTGACCGCGTCGCCGAGCAGCTCGACGTAGCGGCTCCGCATCGCCGTCGGATCGGCGGCGGCATGGAACTCGAGCTCGTAGAGCAGCTTCGCCGAGTAGCGACGGACGAAGAAGAGGAGGTTGACCGCCGCCTCGGCCGCGAACTCCTGCGGCTTCGGGACGTTGAGCATCCGTGTCAGCCAGCCAGGGTCGTCCACGAGATGCTGGAGCAGCATCGCCCAACCCTCGGTGACGGCGTTGTCCCCGAGCCGCTTCTCCTCCATCTGCAGGCTGGGCGAGGTGAAGGCGAAGTGCTCGGTGTGCCCCGCCTCGTGGAAGAGCGCGCGCCAGTCGTCCGGCCCGCCCATCGGCTGGATCACGAGCATCACCTTGCCGGGCACCTCGATCGGGGCGCAGAAGGCACGCGGCGTCTTCGTCGGGCGCGCCTCGACGTCGAGGTGGACGTTCGATTGCGAATCGAGGTCGATCCCGAGGTCGGCGAGCGTCCCCCGCAGCGCCGGCAGCATCCGGTCTGCCGGGAAGGCCGCGTCCCAGCTCGAGCCGCGGAAGAAGCGCGCGAGGTCGTAGCGCTCGGCCTCGGCGAGGCCGACTCCGACCTGTTCGCGGAGCGCTCGATCCATCGAGGCCTCGTAGAGGCTCTCCGTCGAGTCGAGGAACGACCGGCACTGAGCGGCAAGCCCTTCCAGCTCGAGCGCGAGCCGGTCGCGGTAGAGGAGGAAGTAGTTGTCCGCCCCGAGCGCTGGAACCGCCTGCTGCGTCGTCGCGACCGCATCGAGGTAGAGCGGGTTCAGATGTTCCTCCGTGAGCTCGTTGCGCGACTGCTCGAGTCGGGCCCTTGTCGGGCGATCCGGCTCGTTCGCAATCGTCGGCCTCAGCATCCTGTAGCCGATCGTCTCGCCCTCGTGCGCGACCTCGAGCGTCGCCTCGAGCGCCGCGATCCGCTCCGCGTGCTCGCGCGTCAGCTCGCCGAGATAGCCCTCGCAGCCGAAGCGGAAGAGCTCGAGATTGTCGCGGCCCTGGACGGCCGAGCCGACCCGCTTGACCGTCTCGAGGTCGGTGAGATCGGCATGCCGCTCGTAGATCGGTCGCAGCTCGAAGTCGGGCTTGTGCCCGGCGAAGTGGAGGTAGTACTCCTCGTCGAGCTCTGCCAGGAAGCGGTCGGCTCCCTCGCGGTAGCTGTCGAGCTCGCGCTCGGTGGGGACTGGCTCGCTCACGCGGCCTAGGATACGCGCCGTGCGCGAGTTCACCGTCACGACCCAGCGGCGCAGCCAGCTCGTCGACATCACCGAGCTCGTCAAGGCGGCGGCCGGCCCGCTCGACGGTGCTGCCGCTGCGCTCGTCTACGTGCCTCACACGACGGCCGGGCTGACGATCAACGAGCACGCCGATCCCGCGGTGGCACGCGATTTCGAGACCGCCCTCGAGCGGATCGTGTCCGAGGAGTGGCCGTGGGAGCATCTCGAGGAGGGGGAGGAGAACGCGCCGACGCATATCCGCGCGGCCTTCATGGGCTCCGACGTGCTCGTGCCGGTCAGAGACGGGAAGCTCGCGCTCGGCACCTGGCAGGGGATCTTCTTCTGCGAGTTCGACGGCCCGCGCGAGAGATCTGTCTACGTGACGACACTCGGATGAACGAGGGCAGGAGCCTGGTTTGATCGAGGTCACGGGGCTGAGCAAGCGGTTCGGCAAGACGCAGGCCGTATCGAGGCTCAGCTTTCGCGTCGAACCCGGCACGATCACGGGCTTTCTCGGTCCGAACGGCGCCGGCAAGTCGACCACATTGCGCGCAGTGCTCGGGCTCGTGCACCCCGATGCGGGAGGCGCAACGGTGCTCGGAGTTCACTATCGCGAGCTCGATCGTCCGATCCACCGGGTCGGCGCCGTGCTCGAGGCGAGCGAGGTGCATCCGGGCCGGTCGGGAAGGAATCATCTCCGGGTGCTCGCGGCCGCGGCGGGCATTCCCCGCTCCCGGGTCGACGAGGTGCTCGCCCTCGTCGAGCTGACCTCTGCGGCGAAGAAGCGCGTGAAGGGCTACTCGTTGGGGATGCGCCAGCGGCTCGGGCTCGCCACAGCGCTGCTCGGCGACCCCGAGGTGCTCGTGCTCGACGAGCCCGCGAACGGCCTCGATCCGGCGGGAGTCAGGTGGCTACGCGACCTCCTGCGCTCGCTCGCGGCCGACGGTCGCACGATTCTCGTCTCGAGCCATGTCCTCGCCGAGGTCGCTCAGACCGTCGATCGAGTCGTGATCATTCACCGCGGCTCGCTCATTCAGCAGGCGTCGATCGCGGAGGTGCTGGCAGGCGCGCAGGGAGCGACGCGCGTGCAGACCCCCGATTCCGCGAGGTTGCGAGAGCTGTTGGCCGCCGAAGGAGCCACGGTCACGGCGGTGGACGAGCAAACGCTGGCGGTCGACCTCGCGCCGGCGCAGGTCGGCGAGCTCGCTGCGGCGAACGCGATCGTCCTCCACGAGCTCACGGTCGAGCGTGCGACGCTCGAGGAGGTCTTCCTCGAGCTGACCGGCGGGGAAACGACCCAGTGACCGCCCTCGTCCGCTCGGAGTTGCTGAAGATCCGCACGGTTCGCTCGTTCTGGGCGTATCTGATCGTGATCGTTGCCTTCACGGCGCTCGCCGTCGCGGCCCAGATCGGATCCGCCGAGAGCCTGGAGCGCGGGACCGTCGACTTCCAGTCCGACCTCGTCGCGACCGCGGGAATCGCGCTCCTCCTCTCCGTCATCCTCGGGATCACGCTCGTGACCACCGAGTTTCGCTTCGGCACGGTGACGCCGACGTTCCTCGTCGCGCCCAAGCGCGAGCTCGTGCTCGCGGCGAAGGCGATCGCGGCCATCGCGCTCGCGATCGGGTTCGCGCTCCTCTCGCTGTTCGTCATCGCCGTGATCGCGCTTCCGTGGCTCGCGAGCGTCGATGCCGAGACGAATGTGCTCGACGGCGAGATCGGCTCCGTTGCGGCCGAGCAGATCCTGTCGGCGATCCTCTGGGCTCTGATGGGCGTCGCGATCGGCGCCATCGTCCAGAGCCAGGTGGCGGCACTCGTCGGCACCCTCGTCTGGATCTTCATCGGCGAGACGCTCTTGATCGGGGCATTCGGACTCCTCGATCTCGACGGGGCGTCGGCCTACCTGCCCTTCCAGGCGCTCGATGCGGCCGACGGGTCGGGCGGCGGCGAGCTGCTCTCGTATTGGCCGGGCGTCGCGGTCTCGCTCGCGTGGATCGCTGCACTGGGGCTGGCCGGGACCGAGCGCGCTCGCCGGCGCGACATCACCTAGCGGCCGCTAGCGCTCGAGCGCCTCGATCAGCGCGTCGACCTCGAGCAGCTCGAGCGACTGCAGCTTCGCGCTCCCGCGCGCGCCGAGCGCGAGCGAGACCTTCGCGATCGCGGCAGAGTCGGGCGCCTCGACGATGTTGACGAAGTCGTACTCGCCGATCGTCGCCCACTGGTGCAGTACCTTCGCTCCGAGCTCCTCGACGTCCCGGTTGACCTCGCGCAGCCGCGCCGGATTTGCCTTCAGCGTCTGCACGCCCTGGGCGGTGAGCTTCGTCAGCATCAGATACGTCGGCATCTACCGCTCCTTCGGTCGGGGGCTCGATCGTACTCTCGCCGCCTGGTCGACGTACACGACGGCGCCGCCGACGAAGAGGAGCGGCGAGACGACGAGATCGGCCAGCGCCAGGGCCACTCGCTCGCCGGAGTCGCCGAGGTCGCGGAGCAGGAGGACGAGCATCAGCTTCACGAGCCCGAAGAGGAGCACGAGCGTCGCGAGCGAGGCGAGCGCGTGGATGTAGTCGGCTCGGGCGAGCTCGAGCGCGCGGCGCAGCGCCGCCCGGAGCGGTGGCCGCTCGAGCGCGAGCACCGGCACGACGAGCCCGATGAGCGCGAGCCACGCGATCGCCGGCAGGACGTAGATCAACGTCAGGAACGCCGCCGGAATCCAGACGAGGATCCCGACCGCGATCGCCTTGACTGCGGCGCGCGCCTCGACGCGAGTCTCCGTGACCAGCGACGAGGCACGGACGAATGCCGTCGCCATCAGGGGAGCGCCGCCGGCGAGAACGAGCGCCTGCACGGTTGTCGAGCGGCCGGCCGAGATCTGGTTGATCGCGGCGACGGCGAGCCCGAGCGGGAGGACTGCCCAGAAGCGTTGCCCGTAGAAGCGGATGCTCTCGGCCACGACCTGGCCCACGGTTCGGCTCTCTGGCGGGAGCGGTGCCGGCAGCGGCTCGTCCTTGCTCGGATAGCGCGGCCGGGCCACGGGGGCGGAGGCTACTCGCGCGCCGCGGCCACGAGCCGGGGAAGGAGCTCGGCGAGCCGCGCGAACGCCTCCTCGAAGCGCCAGAGCGCGCGATCGGGCTCGCCGAGCTCGTTCGAGACGACGCGCGCCTCGACCGCCGGGACGCCCGCCAGCTCCGCCGCGCGGAGGACGGCGAAGCCTTCCATCGCCTCGACGTCGGTGCTGCCGCCTCCGACGCGGGCGCTCGTTCCAATCGGAGCGACGTGAGCGTCGGGAAAGGCGGCCCGTAGTTTCAGGAGAAGCGCGGCCTCAGGCAGTACGCGTGCCGTGACGAACGGCCCCGCCGCGTCGCAGTAGATCGCCTCCGAGCCGAGCACGAGCCCCAGCGGCTCGATCCCGAGCGCGCCGGCGATCCCGACCTGGAGGACGGCGGCCGGTCGCCGTTCGGCGAGAGCGCGCGCCGTCGCCGCAGCCGCCTCGACCGGCCCGATCCCGCACACGAGCAGCTCGGCTCCGTCCACCGGCACGAGCTCGCGCTCGGTCGCCGCGACGACGAGGACGCCGCTCTGCAATCAGTCGAGCTCGGCCGCGAGCGCCTCGGCCTCGTCCACCAACGCGCCGATCGCGTCGACGCCTGCGGCCCAGAAGCTCGGATCGCCGAGGTCGAAGCCGAGCCGGGAGGCGAGCTCCGCCGGCGGCGCCGACCCACCCGCGCGCAAGAGATCGAGGTAGGGCTCGACGAGCGACTCGCCCTCCTCCTGGTAGCGCCTGTAGATCGCCAGCGAGAAGAGATAGCCGAACGCGTACGCATAGACGTAGCCGGGCGAGCCGATGAAATGCGGCACGTAGCTCCACCAGAGCCCGTAGTTCTCCGTCACCTCGACCGAGTCGGCGAACAGCCGCTCCTGCTCGGCCCGCCAGAGCTCCGAGATCCGTTCGACCGGCAACTCGCCCTCCTCGCGCCGGTCGGTATGGATCGCGTGCTCGAAGCGGTTGAGCGCGATCTGGCGGAAGACCGTCGCGATCGTGTCCTCGAGCCGG
The DNA here is from genome assembly GCA_963761905.1 of uncultured Gaiellaceae bacterium. Taxonomy (GTDB): domain Bacteria; phylum Actinomycetota; class Thermoleophilia; order Gaiellales; family Gaiellaceae; genus Gaiellasilicea. Next base: position 340,699 of record CAVXIQ010000001.1, read on the forward strand.
CCGACCAGGAGGTCGAGGCGGGCGCGCGGGTCGTCCTCCCGCTCCATCAGCTTCTCGAATGTCAGTGCCTCGGCGAAGACGGAGGCCGTCTCGGCGAGCGTCAGCGGCGTCGAGGCGTTCAGGAGCCCGAGATCCTGCGCGAGCACTCCGTGCAGGCCGTGGCCGAGCTCGTGCGCGAGCGTGAGCACGCTGCGCCGCTCGCCGGCGTAGTTCATCAGCACGTAGGGGTGGACGTCCGGGACGAGCGTCGCGCAGAAGGCGCCCAGGATCTTGCCCGGCCGAGGCGGCGCGTCGATCCAGTCGCGCTCGAAGAAACGGCCGACGATCTCGCCCGCGAGAGGCGAGAAGCCGTCGAACGACTCGAGCACGAGCGCCTCGGGCCTCGTCCCACGGGATCGTCCCGGGCGTTTCCTGGAGCGGGGCGAAGCGGTCGTAGTCGGCCAGTCGCGGGAGGCCGAGCAGCTTCGCCTTCAGCGCGTAGAAGCGCTGGGGGACGTCGTAGCGCCCGACGATCGTGTCGACGAGGCTCTCGACGGCGTCGTCGGGGATCTCGTTGGAGAGGTTGCGGGCCGAGATCCACGTGTCGTAACCGCGTAGCCGATCCTCGATCGAGCGCTCGCTCAGGATCGTGTTGAGGATGTAGCCGCGCGTGCGCAATCCGGGACGCAGCGTCTCGGTGACGGCCTCCGCCACCGCCGCCCGCTCGCTCTGCTCGGTGAGGCGCGCGAGCTGGGCCAGCGCGGTGTCGAGCGAGACGCTTTCGCCATCGAGGGAGACCGAAAGGTCGGCGAGCAGCTCGCTGAAGAGGCGCCCCCAGGCGCTCGAGCCGGTGAGGCTCTTCTCGGCCGAGATCCTCTCCTCGGGCTCGCTGAGGAGGTGCGGGCGGTAGCGCCGCTCCGAGCGGAGGACCGAGGCGTAGCGCTCGAGCGCGGGATCGGCGAGCAGCGCCTCGGCGACCTCGTCGTCCAGTCCGGCCCACTCGAGATCGAAGAAGAGGAGCGCCGTCTCGATCTGGGTGTTCTGCTCGCGCACCTTCTGCGCGAGTGCGCCACGGCTCTGGTCGGAGGAGTCGGCGGCAAGCCGGAGCCGGGCGTACGCCTCGACCCGGGTCGCGATCGAGCGCAGCCGCTCGGCCTCGGCGACGGCGTCGTTCAGCTCCTGCGCGGAGAGCTCGCCGAGCCTGCCGCGGTAGCGCTCCCGGAAGGCGTTCGCGCCGGCTGCGGCCTCGTCGAGGTGCTCCTGGAGGCGCGGATCGTCGGGGCGCTCGTAGAGGTCGTCGAGGTTCCACTCGACCTGCTCGGCTCCGGTGACGGTCGCGCTCACGGCCGACAACCTATCGTGCGGGCTACGCATGGGTGCAGCCGTAGACATCGAGGGCCGGACAGCCCTCGTGACCGGCGCGGCGTCGGGAATCGGGCTCGCGACCGCGAGACGGCTCGCTGCGGCGGGCGCTCGCGTCGTCGTCAGCGATCGCGCCGGCGCCGCCCTCGATGCCGTCGCTGCCGAGCTTCCCGGAGCCAGAGCGGTCGCCGCCGATCTCACCGACCGAGTGGAGGTCGCGCGTCTCGTCACGGAGGCCGGCGACGTCCAGATCCTCGTCAACAACGCCGGTCTCCAGCACGTCAGCCCGCTCGAGGACTTTCCGGAGGAGGCGTGGGACACGATCCTCGCCGTCATGCTGACGGCGCCGTTCCTGCTCGCGAAGGCGTTCCTCCCCGGGATGCTCGAGGCCGGCTTCGGCCGGGTGCTCAACATCGCCTCGGTGCACGGGATCGTCGCTTCGCCGTACAAGGCGGCCTACGTCTCGGCCAAGCACGGCCTCCTCGGCCTGACGAAGACGATCGCGCTCGAGGCCGCAGCCCGCTGCCCGGACGTGACCGCGCACGCCATCTGTCCCTCCTACGTCCGCACGCCCCTCGTCGAGGAGCAGATCGCGGCTCAGGCGCGCGCCCACGGAATCGACGAGGAGCGCGTCCTCACCGAGATCCTCCTCGCCGAGAACGCCGTCAAGCGGCTGCTCGAGCCGGACGAGGTCGCCGCCGCCGTCGAGTACCTGTGCGGCGCCGGTGCCTGGGCGCTGACCGGCAGCGTCTTTCCGATGGACGCCGGCCGGCTCGCTCACTAGATTCGGTCGATGAGGAGCCTCTTCGGAGCCGGTGTGGCGGCTCTCGTGCTGGCGGCAGCCGGCTGTGGCGGCGGGAACGAGTATCCGGAGGCCGTCGAGCAGGAGTTCATGACGAGCTGTCTGGCCGGGCAGGGCGCCTCCGCCACTCGTTGCCGCTGCTACTTCGAGGGGCTCGAAGACGAGTTCTCCTACGACGAGCTGAAGCAGGCGGAGGCAGGCCTGCTGACGGGCAAGCAGGCTCCTGAGGAGATCGCGGAGAAGCTCGTCGACGTCGTCTCCGACTGCGTCGAGTAGACCTCAGGCGGCACGGCCGGGACCTACCTGCACTGAGGGTGCGGTCAGCCGCACTCGAAAAGGCCTGTCGGCCGAATCGCGCGGGCCAGCTCGCCGCGACAAGCTGCACGCACAGAACGTCGAGCCAGGAACGGCCCCGCGGCACACTCCTCGGTCGCCACTCCCTCTCCGGCCTTCCCGCTCCGCTCCCACCCAGACGCGCCCGGCCCTCCCCGGGCGCGTCGCTCTGCCCGAACCTGCGATGCTCCGGCCTTGGACGGCTACGACATCTTCCACGCGGACGAGCTCGACTGGAAGCCGCGGCGTGAGGGCGATCCTCGCCTCGCGGCCGAGCTTTCGCACGGCCTGACCAAGTCGCGCGCGAACCTCTTTCGCTACCCGCCCGGGGCGGTCGGCCGCCGGCACATCGACCCGATCCAGGAGGAGGTCTTCGTCGTCCTCGAGGGGACGCTGACGATCGACATGGGGGAGGGCGACTCGCCGGAGCGGCACGAGCTCGCGAAGGGGAGCGTCCTCGTCGTCCGGCCCGGGACGGCGCTCCAGCTCTCGAACCGCGGCGACGAGGAGCTGCAGCTCTTCATCTACGGCGCGCCACCCGAGCGCGGCGAAACGACCTTCCTGCCGCCGCTCGGATAAGTGGGAAGCGGCCGAGGCGGGCGAACCCGCCCCGGCCGTTTGCCCTAGCTAGGGCTAGCCCACCGGCTGGAAGTAGTGCTTGTCGAGCCAGTGGGCGACGTCCTTGCCGATCCCCGCCCCTTGCTCGTCGGGCGTCCGGAAGTGGATGCCCAGGTAGATTCGAGCGTCGATCGTGTCGTCGATAACGTCGGTGAAGCGCTCGTACTCCCGCGTCACCGGCGCCGGCGGCGAGCCGACATTGGCGGTTATGGCGAAGGCCTGCTTGCCCTTGCCGAAGAACGCCTCCGCCGCGTGCATGAACCCGCCTGTGATGCAGTTGTAGCCGGACGGATGATCCGCGTATGGCGGCGCGGGAACGAGGGACGTCCACGCAGGGTCGCCCGCCGTCTTGTCGTTCCCGTCGGCATCCCCCTCGCGGATTGCCGTGATCGGGCGCCAGAAGTTCCAGAACGCCTTGTCGTCCCAGCAGTTGATCACGCTGTCGGCACCGGCCATGTTCAGCATCGCGAACAGCCGAGCCTGCTCGACGAGCGACAGACCCTCGGCGGTCGCGATGTCGCGGAAGGCGCGGTTGAACAGCTCCGGACCGTGGACTGCGTAGAACCGAGCGAGGGCGGTCTGCTCGGGCGTTCGCAGGGTGGGAGTCGTCGTCCCGTTCCCGCCCAGCTCCTTCACTTCGTTGTACTCCTTCGCGTAGGCGCCGCTCGTGAGCGAGTGCGGGCCTTTCGTCCGGAACTGCGAGGTGCTCTCGAGGACGAACGGGTCGACGCGAGCGACCCAGGCGAATGGATCGCTGACCCCGCTGGTCGGCCGCCACTCGCCGGCACCGGACCCAGGCGTGAACGTGAACGTCCCGTAGCGCCCGTCGTTCGCCCGCTCCTCGAGCATCGCCTCGGCGGCGTCCTTCCCCACCGCGATTCCCGCCGCGACTGCGACGGCGCCGTCCTGCGTCGTCGCGGCCGCGATCGATTCCTCGTAGAGGCTGTCGAGGCGGCTGACGATCGCCGGCGGGAGCGGCGGGACCATCACCACGCCGACGAGGACGTCGTGGGCGGCCGCGGCGACGGCCGCGGCCTTCGATCGCCGTAGTCGACGCGGACGAAAGGCTCGCGAGGTAGGGCTGGTAGCCGCCGTCGATCGCGTTGACGGCGTCGTAGACCGCTCCCTGCACGATCGCCAGGTGCTGGATCGACACGGGCGGCGTCTGACCGGCGCCGGGAGTCGCTGCTGTCGGCGCGTTGATGAGAGCGTTGGACGCGTGGAGGTTCCAGTCCAGTACAGCGTTCGTGGGCGGGCCTGCCTGCGCAGTCGTAGCCCCTCCGCCGAGCAGCGTGACGGCCGCGAGAAGCGCCGCACACCCGGCAAGCGCGAGCGCCGGCAACGGGTTCCTTCGCATCCGTCTCCGCGTCCCAAATCTGAGGTCGTTCCTCATGTCTCTTCCTTCCCGGACGTGACCATCTCGACGACGCGAAACGGATCAAGGCAGGCCTGCTGCGCGGCGAGCGCGGCAGCCGAGCCCGAGGGCGCGTCGAACACGAAGAAGCAGATCTCGTCCTCCGGTACGTGGATGGAGCTGTCGAAGCGGACGGGCGTGCCCCGCTTCGTCAGCTCCTCGGCTGCCGAGCGCGCCCGTCTCTCGCGACGGCCACGCTCTCCGGCGTGGGCGCTGGCAAGAAATGTCTCGACGAGGTAGCTCGGCATGGCTCGACGCTACGACTCGCCCGCATCCCCGAGGAAAGCCCAGAACCCCTGAACTTTGCTCAGTCGCAATGTGCGGGCGAGCTCCGTTCGGGAGCGGATGCCGAGCTTCGCGTAGACGTGCGAGAGATGCGTCTCGACGGTGCCTTCGCCGAGGAAGAGCGCGGCCGCGACTTCTCGGTTCGTCTTCCCTTCCGCAACGAGCTTGGCGACGCGACGTTCGGCCGGTGTGAGCCCCTCCTCCCGCTGGCGGCCGCCGATCCGGCCAAGCTCCCCTCGCGCCTTCTCCGCCCAGCCTGCGGCTCCGATCTCCTCGAAACCGGCGAGCGCAGCCTCGATGGCCTCGCGGGCCGAGCGCTTCTGCCGAGCGCGCCGGCGCGTGACGCCGAGCGCGAGGAGGGCGCGGGCGCGACCGAACGGATTGCCGACGGCCTCGTGCTCTGCGACAGCCTGCGCCAGCAACTCCACCGCAGCCGCGATGTCGCCCTCGGCTGCGGCGGCAAGACCGCGACAGCGGACGGTCTGCGGGATCGCCCAGCGATGCCCCAGCTTCCGCGAGGCCTGCTCCCACATCGTCAGTGTCGCGCGCGCCTCGTCCAGGCGCCCGAGCTCGAGCAGCGCCTCGACGTACTCGGCGAGGTAGGACGCCGTCATGGCGCCGCCGTCGGCTCGAGCATGGGCCTCGATCGCCGAGAACAGCTCGACTGCCCGAGCCGGATCGCCGGACCAGGCATCGAGCGTGGCCAGCAGCGCTATCGCAGCGCGATAGAAGGCGAAGGGCGCTTGGACTCCAGGATGGTCGCGCGTTCGCTCGGCCAGCTCCCTCGCAATATCCACGTCCCCCTGCACCGCCGCCACGCGCGCGATCGACATGAGCACGGAAGGTGTGTCCGCAAGCTCCGCACCGCCTTCCTGGTAGGCGAGCTCATGTTTCCGCTCCGCGTGAGCCTGCGCGAGCGCCAACCGGCCGGCGCGCTCTTCGACGATGCAGAGATAGAGGAGCGGGGTGCCGATCCCGGCGTCGTCGCGCTCGGCCGAGCGCACCAACTCGGAGAGGACCTCGCGGGCTTCGTCGAGCCAGCCCCACCATGTGAGGACGTGACCGTAGACACCCCTGATATCTCGGATCGCCGACGCGTCGTCGGAGAGCTCGACCAGCGCGACGGCGCGCTTCGGCGAGCTCGAGCGAATCAGGTTCGCCCTCGTCGAATCGGACGATGGCAAGTGCAGCCAAGGCACGCGCGGTGAGGGTGTCATCGCCCAACCGCTCGGCTAGGCGAACGGCCGCACGTGCATGCGATCTCGCCACACCGATCCCTTCCGTGAGACGCGTGTTGGCCGCGAGCCGCTCCTGGATGATCAGCTCGAGCTCGGGTAGCTCGGTGGCATCGGCCAGCGCGGCGCGATAGTGATCCACCGAAGCTCTGATCGCTCCGAGCGCGTCCTCGAGATCACCGAGCAAGACGAGCGCCTCCGCGCGTGCCCTTCCAGGCGGCTGCTTGCCCGAACAGCGTCCGAGCGAGGACGTACGCCCGCTCCCCCGATCCGGCGGCGAGATGGTCTCGCGCAGCCGCATCGAGACGCCGGCGCCGGTCGTCCTCGAGTTCAGGAGGTGTCGCACCCGTCGCGGCCTCGCCGAGCTCCGCGGAAACCGCGGGAGCTCCACGTAAACGTGCGATTTTGGCAGCGGCTTCCAGCAAGCCTGCTGTCTCCTCATCGGCCTGCTCGAACGCAGCCGCGACATGACGAGCGTGAGCGACCGGCTCTTCGACCGCGGCGGCCGCGCGCCGGTGCGCCGCCCGTCGCTCGGCCTCGGTCGCTTCGGCGATCACACCCGACGCGAGGAGCGGATGGCCGAACCGGATTTCCCCGCTCGCGAGCTCGAGGACGTGCGCGTCCACCGCGGGGGTGAGGCTCTCGGCCGCGATCCCGGCCGCCTCGACCTGTGTCTGCGCCGGTGCGCCCATGACCGCCACGACGAGCAGCGCCGCCCGCGTCTCCTCGGGGAGTGCGCGCAGCCGCTCGCCGATGAGGTGATCGAGCGACTCGGGCACGGGAAGCGGCTCGGAGGGGTCGATGGGGCCGGCCACGGCATCGAGCGCCCGCGCGAGCTCCAGGGCATAGAACGGGTTCCCGCCAGATACCTCGTGCAACCGGAGCATCGTCGGCCGCGGAAATGTCCGCTCCAGCCGATCGCGGACGAGGCTGTGGATCGCGCCCAGGCTGAGCGGGCCGACCCGCAGCCGGGCGACCTCCGCGGGAAGCGCACGCTCGAGCTCGGCAGGGTGATCGCCCCGCCGCGCGAGGAGAACCTGAAGCGGCTCGTGCTGGAGCCGCCGCAGCGCGAAGGCGAGCGCATCCGCAGAGGGGACGTCGAGCCACTGGCAATCGTCGATCGCAACCACGATCGGGCCGCGTTCCGCCAGTGCCACCAGCACGCTGTGCACCGCCACCCCCAGCACGCGCGAGTCTGCGCTCGACTCAACTCCGCCCTCCAGCAGGAGCGCGGCCCTCAGCGCGTTCCGGCGCGGCGATGACAGCCCGTCGAGCACCTCGACTGCACACTCGCCGAGCAGGTCCCCGAGCGCGGCGTACGCGAGGCCCCGCTCGACCTCCGCCGGCCGGGCGGAGAGCACGCGCAGCCCTCGCTCACGCGCCGCGTCGACTCCGGCGAGCCAGAGCGTCGACTTGCCGATTCCGGCGTCGCCCTCGAGCACAAAGGCGCGAGGGCCCTCGGCCGCTTCGGCGAAGAAGGCCTGGATCGCGGCGACCTCGGCCTCCCTACCTACGATCTCCGGTGCCACCTCGCGCCCATGCTGACACGAGCAAGCTGGGATTTCGAGCCGGGCAGCGGCCGAGGCGAGGAATCCCGCCTCGGCCACCGCCAACGTCTAGTCCTTCTTGTCCTTCAGGAAGTAGTTCTTCCCGATCTCACGGGCGATCTGCGGAAAGTGCTTCGCGGTCTCCGTCATCGTCGTCCGGTAGTGGAGGCCGCCCCAGACGCGGGCGTTCTCGACATCCTCGACGAGCTCGTCGAGGCTCTCGTACGTCCGTGGCGCGCCGGCACCCGCGGCGAGGCTCGAGATCGTCAGCGGGACGTGCTTCGTTTGGAAGTAGTTCCGCAGCGACTCGGTCACCGCTCCGGTGAAGCAGGCGTGCCCGGAGGGATACTCGGGATGGTTGCCCGTGACAAGCGGCAGCCAGCCGGCTTCCGGCGAGGTGGCCGGGTTCCCGTCGGTGTCGGCCCGCTGGATCGCGTGATTCGGACGCCAGAACATGTACTCGTACTTGGCCTCCCAGCAGGCGATCATCGTGTCCGCGGTCGCCACGTTCACGTAGCCCAGGAGCCGTGCGGACTCGCGCAGGTCGAGGCCGCGGGCCTTCGCGAGCTCGCGCACCGTCCGGTTGAACTGGAAGAACGTCTGCTCGGTGTGGAAGCGGACGGTCTCGGTCTGCGCAGCCGTTCGGGTCGTGCTGCTTGCCTTGCCGAGCTCCTGAACCTCGGCGACGTCCTTCGCGTAGCGCTTGCTCGTCAGCTCGTACGGCGGAGCCGGACGGTAGTCGGACTGCGAGCTGTAGGTGAACGGCACCACCTTTCCGAGCTTGACGTCGACGGGCGGCGTCGCCGCGATCGGCTCGAACACGCCCGGGCCCGGCTGCGGCTGGACGTAGGGAACGACGTCGTCGAAGTGGTCGCCGAGCCGCATCGCGAGCATGCCGGCGGCAGCGACCGCTCCCACGGCTTTGCCGGCGTCCTTCGCCGGGCTGTCCGGGATCGACGCCATGTACGTGTTGTAGGTCGTCAGGACGTTCGCTGCCTGAAGCGGCACGCGCCGCATGAGGACGTCGGCGGCTGCCGTTGCAACCGCGGCGTTCGCCGATGCGCCCTCCGGTGCGGTCACGCCGGTCGCGAACGGCTCGAGACCGCCTTCGACCGCGGCGACCGCGTCGTACATCGCCCCATGCACCATGCCTCCGAGCACTGAGCTGCTCGCGGGTGGGCGGGCTGCGGTGGAGCCCGCCGTCGGTGGGGCGACGATCGCGCCCGCCGCGACGCCGCTCCAGTAGAGGACGGCGTTCTCGTCCGGTGGCGCGGATTGTCCGGCCGACGTTCCCGTCGAGCCGAGGGCCAGGACGACTGCGAGCACGAGCGTCGCCGTCAGGCCGGTGCTGATCCTGATGCGTCTCACTGGTCGTTCTCCTTTCGCGACGAGACGGCCTCGACGACCCGGAACGGCTCGAGTCCGGCCTGCTGCGCCGCGAAGGCGGCAGCCTGGCTCGAGTCGGCGTCGAAGACGAAGAAGCAGATCTCGTCCTCTGGGATGTGGATGGCGCCGTCGAAGCGGACGCGCGTTCCTGCGCGCGTGTGCTCCTCGGCCACCGAGCGGGCCCGCCGTTCCCGCGCGCCGCGCTCTCCGGCGCGACTGCGGGCGAGATAGGTCTCGACGAGGTAGCTCGGCACGGGATCGACGCTACGACGGCGACCTCCGCGAGGAAACGTGGGAACCCCTGAAGTTTGCTTGGCGGTCTACTCGATGGCGGGCACGATCCGCGGCTTCACGAGCCCGGCGAGTCGACACGCCTCGGCGACCGCTTCGTGAGACACGGCTTCGAAGACGTGGAAGCAGGTCTCGTCTCCCGGGAGGAGCGTCGTCCGGACCAAGCGGACGGAGACACCCTCCCGCGTCAGCTCGCGGGCGGCGGCGCGAGCGCGCAGGCCCGCGGCTCGCGCGTCCTGCGCCTGCGTGCCCGGCAAGTAGGTCTCGACGAGATAGCTCGCCACGATCGAACCTCCAGAGACGGGGGCCCGGAGGAGCCGGCACGAAGCCGGCTCCTCCTCATCGTGACCGCGCGTACTCAGAAGCCGCAGTACGGGCCAGGAGCGTCCAGCTCGCCCCGGAACGCGCCGCCCACAGGCGCGATGATCACGGTCATATCGCTCGCCGGTTGGAGTGTCTCGTTACGGGCGATGTGGCCGCGACCGGTGTCGACGTACCCCTCTCCCGCCCGCTTGACGATGGGCGTGCACGTCGGATCGTCGTACTCGTAGAACGTGATCTCACCCTCGACGACCGTGATGAACACCGGGCCGGGATGCGTGTGCCACCCCGTCGACGAGCCCGCAGCGTAGACGTGGCGGCGCACGACGATGTCGGTCGGAGCCTTGGCCTCGGCCTTGAAGTCGCCGGGACCCTGCGGGTACGACCGCACCTTGAAGCTGTCGTAGGTTCCCCGCGCGAGCACGGTCGGCGTCACCCCGTTTGCGGGCGAGCCGAGCGCCACGGCAGCGAGCGCGGCAAGCACGAGCAGCACGGACCCGACAGCCACGGCCTGGAAGAACATGCGTCGGTTCACGGATCCTCCTCTCGATGACACGTGCAGGATCCCGCCCCGCGAGCGGCCGCGATAGACGAGAAACCTCAGGTCTTTGCGGAGTGGCGGCTTGCTAGCTCGGCGCGCGAGCGCACACCGAGCTTGCGGTAGATGCGTGTGAGCGCGGTCGCGACCGTCTGCTCTGTGAGATAGAGCGCGGCGGCAACCTCCCGGTTCGTCTGCCCCGCCGCGACGAGCGCCGCGATCCGGCTCTCCGCGGGCGTCAGGCCCTCGATCCGCGTGCGTCCGCCGATCGCGCCGAGCTCGGCACGCGCCTTCTCGACCCAGGTGGCGGCCCCAAGTTGCTCGAAGCCGTCGAGTGCGGCCTGGATCGTCTCGCGCGCCTGGAGCTTCTGCCGCACGCGCCTGAGCGCGATTCCGAGTGCCAGCAGCGCTCGCGCTTCTCCGAACGCATCGCCGGCCTCGTCGTGCTGCGTGATCGCGTGCTTCAGAAGGGAGACTGCCTCGTCGGCGGCTCCGCGGGCCGCGGCCACGAGCCCACGAGAGCGGGTTACATGCGCGAGAGCCCGCGCCCGGCCGAGCCGCCGCGCATCCGCCTCCCAGAGGTCGATCACTCGCACCGCCTCGTCAACTCGGTCGAGCCGGAGCAGTGCCTCCGCATAGTCGGGCGTCCACGGACGCGAATCCGGAGCCCGCCACCCAAGCGCCGCCGCCTGCTGGTCGGCCCTCCCGAGCACGTCGGCGGCTGTGACCGCGTCGCCGCTCCAGAGCGCGACGAGTCCCGGCACGGCAAGGAGCAGGGGCGGGTGGAATCCGATCTGCTCGTCGCAGAGCTCGAGCGCGCGTTCCGATTCGGCCCGAGCGAGCTCGAGCCGCCCGCGGTGGACGGCGATCCATGAACTCGGGATGTAGTCCTGGTTCCTCTCGACCCCGTACTGGACGCTGACCTCGCGGGCGCGGGCAGCGTAGTCGGTCGCGATCTCCCAGCGACCGGCCCAGAGCTCGATCCATGAGAGCTCCCAGAGCACGCCGGCGCAGAAGACCTCGTCGCGGTCACGCCATTGGCAGTACTCGCGTTCGAGGACGGCACGCCTTCCGTCGAGGCTGCCATAGTCGGACAGGATTCCGGAGACGAGGATGTTCGCCCGCCGAAGCCGGTGCGCGTCGCGGGCAGCGGTTGCCAGCTCGTGCGCCCGCTCTGCGTACGCAGCCGTCTCCAGGTCACCGACCATGCTGCCGAGGAAGTTCAGCTGGACGACTGCCTCGAAGCGGAGGCCGTCGTCGTCGAGGCGGTCGGCGAGCTCGAGGGCTGTGTGCGTGCCCTCGAGGGCGGTCGGGAACCCCTTCCTGAAACGCGCCGCCGCCGCAAGCCGGATGTGGATGACAGCTTGAAGCGCCGGATTCGACCACGCCTCCCTCAACGCCTCCTCGAGGACCGGGACGGCAAGGTCGTCGTGCTCGAACTCCGCGAGTAGGAGGAGAGCCTCGGCGCGAAGAGGGCCCTCCTCCGTCTCGGCGAGGAGGTCCGTGGCGATCGTTCGCGCGCGCGTCCACTCGCCGGCTGCGAGGTGCGCGCGCGCCGCGCCCAGCGCTCGCCGGCGGCGCTCGCCATCCCGATCCGGCGGCGTCAGTCGGAGCGCTTGCTCTGCGAGCTCGGCTGCCAGCGCCGCTGCGCCAAGATCGCCGGCTATCGCAGCCGCGTCATCCAGCAGACTCGCGACGTCGGCGTTGGGCGTGTCGCTCGAAAGCGCGATGTGTCGGGCGCGGACGACCGGATCGTCGACGATCGCTGCGATGCGAGCGTGAACGTGTGGCCGCTCGTCGCCCAGGCCGGCGTACAGAACCGACGACAACAACGGGTGGGTGAAGCGGATCGTCCCGTTCTCACGCTCGATCACGCGCGCCGTGACCGCCGGGTCGAGAGCAGCCGCAGCGATCCCCGCACGTTCCAGCAGGGAGATCGACGACGTGCCCACGGCGGCGGCAAACGCAAGTGCGTCGCGGGTGGCTGGAGGGAGCGTGGAGATCCTCGCACTGACGAGCTCTTCGACCGTTTCCGGGATCGGAAGCGGCTCGAGCGGACTGATGTCCACGGGGAGAATGCGGGCCAGCTCCAGCGCGAAGAACGGATTCCCACCCGACCGTTCGTGGATCCGGAGCAACGTCTGGCGCGGGAACGACGTCCCAAGCCGATCGCGCAGAAACCGATGGAGCGCCCCCACGCTCAGCGGCCCGACGACCAACTTCCGGACCCGGTCCGGGCCGAGGGCGCGTTCGAGCTCCGACTCGTGCGCGCCCTCGACCGGCCGCCGCGCCAGCAGAACGAGGAGCCGGCCGGCGCCCAGCCGCCGCAGGGCAAACGCGAGCGCGCGAGACGAGGACGGGTCGAGCCACTGGACGTCGTCGACGGCGAGCAGAGTCGGCCCGCGTTCGCTCAGAGCTTGCAGCGCGTCGCGCACTCCAACCGCGAGCGTGCGGCGATCGACGGGAGCAGCTGAAGCCTCTTTCCGGAGCAGTGCGACCTCGAGCGCCCGTCGCCTCGGCGTCAACAGGGTCGACAGCACCTCGTCGACGGGCCCCTCGAGCAGATCCCCCAGCCCCGCGTGTCCAAGATCACCCTCTGCCTCGGCCGGACGCGACGAAAGGACCCGGAATCCCCCCGCGCGCGCGTGATCGATCCCAGCCTCCCAGAGCGTCGACTTCCCGATTCCTGCGTCGCCCGCGAGGATGAGGGCTCGCGGCCACTCGTCTGCACGGTCGAGAAAGTCGCGCAGCGCGGCCAGCTCTTCCTCCCTGCCGACGATCTCCGCGGTCGTCATGAGGGCAGCACGCGGGCGAGCTCCGTCCTCGAGCGAATCCCGAGCTTCGCGTAGACGTGCGAGAGATGCGTCTCGACGGTGCGCTCGGCGAGGAAGAGCGAGGCCGCGACCTCGCGATTCGTGCGCCCCTCTGCGACGAGCGCGGCAACGCGCTGCTCCGCCGGCGTCAGACCTTCCTCTCGGATCCGGCCGCCGATGCTGCCGAGCTCCCCCCGCGCCCTCTCCGCCCAACCCGCGGCGCCGATCGCCTCGAAGCCGGCGAGCGCCGCCTCGATCGCCTCGCGCGCCGAACGCTTCTGGCGCGCACGGCGGCGCGTGATCCCGAGCAGGAGGAGCGCCCTCGCCCGCCCGAAGGGGTCTCCGGCCCCCTCGTGGAGCGTCACCGCCACTTCGAGCAGCTCGATCGCCCGGTCGATCTCACCGTCCGCTGCGGCGACGACCCCTCGGCAGCGGGCGATCTCGGCCGGCGCCCGTTGGTGCCCGAGCTTCAGCGCGTCGGCCTCCCACAGCTCGAGGAGAGCCAACGCGTCGGCCGCCGGACGTCCGACCTCGAGCAGCGCCTCGACGTGATCGGCGATGTGGATCGCGATCGAGGTCGAGAAGCCCGCCGCGGCGGCCTGCTCGGCGTAGATCTCGAAGCGCTCGAGAGCCCGCAGGGGCTCTCCGGCCCAGAGGTCGAGAGTCCCGAGCTGCGCCAGCGCAGCGCGACCGGTCGACATACCGCCCTGCGCCTCGGCGTAGACGTGAGCCCGGGCGGCGAGGTCTCGTGCTAGCTGCACGTCGCCTTGGTGCGCGGCGATTCTGGCGAGCGGTAGGTGCGCCGCCGGCTCGTCGAGCTCGTGACCCGCGTACTGGAACATGAGCTCGCGCGACCGTTCCGCGTACCCTCGCGCGAGCGCCAAACGACCCGCCCGTTCCTCGGCCAGCGCGAGGTACCACAGCGCCGAAGCCTCGGCCGGCTCGTCGTTTCCGGCGGTCGATCGCGAAGCGTGCTCGAACACCGAACGCGCCTCGGCGATCCTCCCCGACCAGAGGAGGCAGTGCCCCCAGGCGCTCGTGGCAGCCTCGATCGTTGGTGGCATCGCCGGCCTGACGAGCGAGCTCGACTGCCCGCTGGGCGAGCGCGAATGCCTCCGGCTCTCCCTGGTTGAAGCGAATGACCGCGAGAGTCGCAAGCGTTCGAGCCTCGAGCAGGTCACTCCCGAGCTGCTCGGCCAGCGCTACCGCCCTGTGCGCGTGCGCCTCTGCGGCGGCCAGGCCCTCCGTGACTCGCAGGCTGAACGCGAGCTCGCGGTGAAGCTCGAGCTCGAGCTCGGGCGGCAGACCGGGCTCGCGAAGAGCCTGGCGGCAATGGTCGACTCCGGTGCTGACGTCGATCGCGTTCTCGACTTCGGCGAGCAGCCCCAGCGCCTCCGCGCGGGACGGGCCGGGCGGCGCCGCCTCGACGAGCTCTCGCGCAAGCGTCGAGGCGCGCGGCGCCGACCCTGCCGCCAGATGATCTCGTGCCGCCTGGATGATGCGCCGGCGGCGATCGGCCTCCCTGGTTCGCGGAGTGGCCTGCGCCGCCGCCTCGCCGAGCTCCGCTGCCACCCACGGAGCGCCGCGGGCTCGCGCGAGCTCGACCGCTTCCTCCAATTGCCGGGCGGTCGCGGCATCCTCTCCCTCGAGCGCCGCAGCGACGTGGCGTGCTCGCGCGACGGGGTCGTCCGCCGCGACAGAGGCCAACCGATGCGCTGTTCGACGCTCGGCGACCGTGGCTTCGGCGATCGCCGCCGACGCCAGCAGCGGATGCGTGAACCGGATCACGCCGTTCGCGCGCTCGACCACGTCCCCAGCGACCGCAGGAGCGAGCGTCTCCTCGTCGATTCCGGCTGCGTCCATGACCTCGAGCGCGGGCGAGCCGGTCACAGCCACGACGAGCAGCGCCTTTCTCGTCTCCTCCGGCAGCGCGCGCAGCCGCTCGCCGACGAGGTGCTCGAGCGAGTCGGGTACCGGCAGCGGCTGCGCGGGATCGAGCGGCGCCCCCGCGTCGAGCGCCCGCGCCAGCTCGAGCGCGAAGAAGGGATTGCCGCCCGATGCATCGTGCAGCCGCAGCAGGGTCGGACGTGGGAATCTGACTCCGAGCCGGTCACGGATGAGACCCTGGATCGCGCCGACGCTCAGCGGCCCGACGGACAGTCGCTCGACCGCTCCGGGGAGCGCAGGCTCGAGCGCCGCCGGCGCTTCGCCGCGGCGGGCGAGGAGGATCGCGATCGGCTCGCGGTCAAGCCGACGCAGCGCGAACGAGAGCGCATTCGCGGACGCCGGATCGAGCCACTGGACGTCGTCGATCGCGAGCACGAGCGCGCCGCGCTTCGCCAGCTCCAGCAGCGTGTCGTGCACCGCCACCGCGACGGCGCGCGGGTCGGCGGAGAGACCGTCCTCCCCCTCGAGCAGGAGCGCCGCCGCGAGCGCTCGCCGGCGCGGCGCGGAGAGCTCCGGCAGCACTTCGGCGGCGGCGTCCGCCAGGAGGTCGCCGAGCCCCGCATGGGCGAGACCCTGCTCGGTGTGTGCGGGCCGCGCCGTCAGCACGCGCAGCCCGCGCTCGTGCGCCGCGTCGACGCCCGCCAGCCAGAGCGTCGACTTGCCGATTCCCGCCTCGCCCTCGAGCACGAGGGCGCCCGGCCCCGCGCCGGTTCCGCGGCCCGCTCGACGAAGCCCTGCAACGCGGCGACTTCGTCGTCCCGACCAACGATGTCCGCTGCCATCTCGGGTCAATGCTGACACGGGACGACGCCGATTTCGACCGCTTCCGGGCGCTAGCCCTCCGTGTTCCGGCTCCGGCGTGACGGATGGCAACGGCCTAGCGACGGTCGTGCTCGGCGCACAGAGGCCGCGGACGCTGCGCGTGACCGCATCCCGCGCCGGCTACGTCGAGGACACGATCGGAGTTCGCTGTTGTTGACCGACCTCTAGCCGTCGTGGCGGCCGGTTCAGCTGCCGCCTGACGCCACTCGCCGCTCAGCGGCCGAGCAGGCCGAACGTGAGGCGGCGCAGCCGGGCGCGGCGGCGGGCGACGTACTCGTCCCACTCGCGCAGACGTTCGGCGCGCCGAGCGACCATCGCACGGAACTCGGCGTCTTCCTGCGCCCACTCCGCCTTCTGCTGCTCATACGCGCGCCGCTCCTCAGGAGTCATCCTCTTCCTCTTCATCGGTGATCTCCAGTCTTTCGAGAATGAGATTCAGCTTCGCATCGATCGACATCAACTTCGAAATGATGCCAT
>CAVXIQ010000002.1:0-98478 GCA_963761905.1 uncultured Gaiellaceae bacterium
CTCGTGAAGCTTCGAGATGATCGGCAGGTTGAAGCACAGTGTCTTGCCGGTTGCGGTCGGTGATACGAGCACGAGATCGCTGCCGCCGAGGATCCGCTGGACCGCTTTCTTCTGATGCGAATAGAGACGCTCGACGCCGTTAACGGAGCACGCGTGGACGAGTGCCGGGTGGAGCCCGCGCGGGAAGCTGTCCGCGTACGTCGGCTCGAGGCGCTCGAGGGTGCGCACGCCCCTCCAAGCCCTCCGGCTTGAAGACGCCGGCATCCTGGAGGAGCTCCAGCAAGCGGAGCGCGCCTCCCTCACCCATCGGTGGCGCTTCGATTGTCGCGGTCATGCTGGACGCTCCTTTTCAAGGCCGAGATTGAAGAGTCGCTCACGCAAGCGCTTCTTCGCTTACGCCAAATTGCGCTGTTTCCCCGGTGAGGTAGCTCCGCCGGATAATCCGCTCGGGCATCACGAGGTTCGCCGCGAAGATGTTGGCCTCGCGCTCCAACGCCTTCGCCTGTGGATCGACGCCGACCTCCTCCACGCGGCAAAGACCGGCTGACGCGTCCCCTCGAGGCACTGGCAAACCCAGTGACCGAGCTCGTGCGCAAGCGTGAAGCCGCCGGCGCTCGGCGCTCTCGTCCGCGTTCAGCACGATGCGCCGGTCGCCGGGCAGAGGAGCCCGCTGCGCCGTCCAATTGCGCTCTTCAACGGCCAGCCCGAGTAGGTCTTCGGCGATGGCGTGCACGGGCACGGGCAACTCGTCGCCGCCGAAGACCGAGTGGTACTGCTCGCGTATGTGATGCGCGCGTGGTTCGTCGTAGTTGGAAGTCATGTTCTCGGCGGCAGTGTCCCTTGTCACGCCAGAATGGGAAGGGCTTGAGCGCTAGCCGGTGCGATCGATGCCCCAGGCTGCCGCGCGGTCAGCGGCCGGCGAGGAAGGCGCCGTCGATCTCGTCCTGTTCTACTTCGGGCGCGAGCTGTCCTGCCGTGGCTCGTAGCCTCCCCGCGTCCGCTCGCTGGAACACCGCAGCCGGTGCTGCGGGCGGGGCCGGGTACCCCTCGAAGTCGCCCGTGACGCACGCCGAGGAGGCGCGCGATCGTCTCGAGCACCGGCAGCGCGACGCGGTGCGCGTCGAGCAAGCCGCCTTCGAGCTGCTGGAGTAGCGCTTCACCTTCGCCCGCTGGTGCGGCCGACCAGCCCTGGCTCTTCACGAGCGCGTCCACGACCTCGTCTACGCGAACCGCTCGCTGCTTCCGGAGCGCGAGGAGCGGCGGGTCGGCAGAGAGGCGCGCCCGGAGCGCGGCACGCGCTTCGTCGCTCGGCCGTGGCGGCACCGTAGAGCGCAGGAAGCCGTCGATCAGGCGCGGCGAGCTCGTCACGTTCGGCGCCGGCGCGCTCGAGATAGGCCCTCGACGTCGGGCCGCTCGCCGCGCGCAAACGGCGCCCGCGTACTCGTCGAACAGGTCGGCGGCGTCACTCGAGCCACTCCTTCAGCTTCGCCTTAGCGTCGTGCAGCGCCTGGTGGACGGCGTTCGGGTCGAGCTCGAGCGTCTGGGCGATCTGCGGCGCCTCGAGGCCGACGAGGAAGCGGAGGTGCGCCACCTGCCGCTGCCGCTCCGTGAGCAGCCGCGCGATCAGCGCCTCAGGTCGACCTCGTCATGGCCCGAGCGTAGTCCTCGTACGCCGATCCTCGACCTCCTCGAGCTCCGCATGGGGCTCGATCCCGGCTGAAGTGCTCCTTGACCTTCCAGTCGATCACCTGGTGGACGACGACCCGGAAGGGAACGCGGTAGCGGCGGCCGCGCTTGAGCTCCGGCGAGGAGCCGCAGCACGCGCGCTCGTGCGACCACGTCGTCCGCATCTCCTCCGCCACACCGGGCTCGGCAGCGGTCGAGCATGACGCCGTAGTAGCTCTCGACGAGCGGCTGATACTCCCCGGCCTCGAGCGAGTCTGCTGTCCTCGGCGTCTCTCGCATCGTGCATCGAGGACGAGTCACGCTCGGGCACGCGCGATCTTACGACCGCCTGCGCAGTAAGAGAACTCGCCTCGCGGCGCTGACTCCGTTGAGACAAGCGAAAGGAGTCGAACATGATCACGAACTATCATCCAGCTCGGCGAGCCGGTCGAGCACCGCGGCATCGTGATCGCACCGCTCTTCCCGCGCCGGACGCCGGTGGCGGCGTACGCGACGCTCGAGGAGGCGCTGCCGCTCGGCCTGCGCGATCGACGAGGTCAGCGAGCCGGGGGTCGTGCCCGAGCTCGCCGTCGCGCAACCCGACCGACGCGAACGTCCTCCTCTACGACGGCGAGGAGCTGCTCGGCGCGAAGCAGAACCGGATCCTGAACGTGACCGTGCTCGTCGCGGCGCGGAGCACGACGCCGATCCCCGTCTCCTGCGTCGAGGAGGGCCGCTGGAGCCGCCGCTCGGCGAGCTTCGCGTCCGCGCCGCACGCGGCGCACCCGGAGCTGCGGCGCCGGAAGGCCCAGCGGCTCGCCGCCGAGCCGCTCGCCCGCGGCGTCGCCCAGAGCGAGGTCTGGGACGAGGTGCGGGCGAAGTCCGCGCGGATGCGGCGTCCACTCCCCGACCGGCGCGCAGGCCGACGTCTTCCGCTCGCCGGCGGACGAGCTGCGCGAGCTCGAGCGGGCGTTCCCGCTCCAGCCCGGCCAGTGCGGCGCCGCTGCTCGCGCTCGGCGACGACCTCTGCCTCGACTACGTCTCGCGGCCGGAGGCGTTCGCGCGCCTCTACCCGAAGCTGCGCGCCGGCTACCTGCTCGACGCGCTCGAGCGGCTCGACGGGAAGCCCGCCGACGCGGGCGACGCTCGACGCGGTTCGTCGACGCGATCGCGCCGCGCGCAACGCGCGCCCGGCAGCCCTCGGCCGGCCTCGGCGAGGACATGCGCCTCCGCGGCGAGCGCGTCGTCGGCTCCGGGCTCGAGCTCGACGGCGAGCTGCTCCAGCTCTGCGCCTTCACCGGCGACGAGCGAGCAGCG
The DNA here is from genome assembly GCA_963761905.1 of uncultured Gaiellaceae bacterium. Lineage (GTDB taxonomy): Bacteria > Actinomycetota > Thermoleophilia > Gaiellales > Gaiellaceae > Gaiellasilicea. The sequence continues at coordinate 2,983 of CAVXIQ010000002.1, forward strand.
GGCGGATCGCGAGGCCGAGCCGGCGCCGGTGAACGAGCACGAGCAGCGCGGCGGCGCTGGATCGCGCGGCTCCATTCAGTGGCAACCCGAGCCCATGCACGATGCTAGAAAGCCTCCGTCGTCCACGACTCGGCCGCGTATTGCGACGTGTACGCTCGGCGCGATGACTTCGCCGCCCGCTGAAGTGGCCGAAGCGATGCCTGGCGCGACCGATAGAAAGGTCGGCGACATCAGCGGGCACTTCTTCGTGCCGCGCTACCAGCGCGGCTACCGCTGGGGCCAGCGACGAGGTCGAGCGCGCTCCTCGACGACATCGCCGAGAGCGAGGGCAAGTACTACCTCCAGCCGGTCGTCGTGAAGCGCTGGCGGACGACAGCGGTGGGAGCTGGTCGACGGCCAGCAGCGCCTCACGACGCTCTACCTGATCCTCCAGTACATCCAGCAGCCACCTGCCGACGTCGACGCATCGACTACTCGCTTGAGTACGAGACGCGGCCGCGGCAGCGAGGCCTACCTGCGACGAGCCGACGCAGGAGCACAGCCAGGACAACATCGACTTCTTCCACATCTTCGAGGCCTACGAGTGCATCCGGGAGTGGTTCGAGCGCAGCGACGGACCCGAGCGCTCGTCGGCGATCGACTTCTACCGAGCGCCTCGTCCGAGCGTGTGTACGTGATCTGGTACGAGGCGCCGGCGGACGTCGACTCCGCGCACCCTGTTCACCCGGCTGAACGTCGGGCGGATCCCGCTGACCGACGCCGAGCTGGTCAAGGCGCTGGTCCTGCCCGCAGTCGCGCGACCGAGCGCGACCGGCACGAGATCGCCGCGCAGTGGGACAGCATCGAGCGCGACCTGCGCGATCCCGAGGTCTGGGCGTTCGTCACCGGCCGAGCCGACGACGGAGCCGACGCACATCAGCCTGCTGCTCGACACGCTCGCCGGCGGACCGTCGGGCCGGCGCGGCCGCTCTTCCACACCTTCGAGACCCTGCGGCAGCGGATCGAGCGGACGTCGCCCGAGGCGTCTGGGACGAGGTCGTCGACCTCCACTCGCTCGTGCTCGGCTGGTACGACGACCGCGACCTCTTCCACAAGATCGGCTACCTCGTCGCACCGGGCCGACGCTTCGCCGAGCTGGTCGACGCTCGCCGACGGACTGCACGAAGCGCGAGTTCGAGCGCGCGTCTCGACGACGCGCATCCGCGACGGCCTCGAATCTCGCCGCGGCCGAGCTCGCGCGACCTGAGCTACGAGCGACCGCGCGAAGTGCGAGCGCGGTCCTGCTGCTGATGAACGTCGAGACGGTGCGACGCGATGCAGACTCGTCCGAGCGCTACTCGTTCCGGCCCACGCGGCGCGGCGCGTGGTCGCTCGAGCACATCCACGCGCAGAACGCCGAGCAGCTCAACACGCGCCGAGCAGTGGACGGAGTGGCTGCGCCTCCACCGCGACGCGCTCGCGCGACCTGCCCGACGTCGACGAGCGCGAGCGCGACGGCGCTGATCGACGCGGATCGACGCAGCGCTCGGCCGACATCACCGAGCGACAGCGTTCCGCGCGTCTCGAGCAGCGAGATCGTCGCGCTCTTCACGCGCCGGCGACGAGCCGGCCGACGACGACGTCGCACTCGATCGCCAACCTCGCGCTGCTCGCCGGCGACGACAACAGCGCGCTCAGCAACTCGGTGTTCGAGGTCAAGCGGCGCGAGATCCTCGCGCTGCGACCGGGACGGCTCCTACATCCCGGTCGTGCACCCGCAACGTGTTCCTGAAGTACTACACCGACGCGGACGCCCAGCAGATCCACTTCTGGAGCCCGCAGGATCGCGACGGCCTACCTCGACGGCCATGCTCGAGCAGCTCGCGCCGTACCTCACGCCGGAGGAGGTCGACGCATGACGAGCTACCGTCGACGTCCTTCGTCGGGCTGTTCGAGCCGCGCCCGACGAGGCTCGCCGACGTCGAGCGCATCGAGATCCCGCTCATCCAGCGCGACTACGCGCAGGGCGCGCGACGCGACGCGTCCGAGCGATCCGCGCCGACTTCCTCGACGTCCTGCACGACGCCGTCACCGGCGGCGACGCCCGTCGGCCTCGACTTCGTCTACGGCGAGGTCGAGGACGGGACGCTGCGCCCACTCGACGGCCAGCAGCGCCTGACCACGCTGTTCCTCCTGCACTGGTACCTCGCGTCGCGCACCGGCCGGCTCGACCGACGACGCACGGCTGGACGCGCTTCTCCTACGCCACCGCCCGAGCGCCCGGCTGTTCTGCGAGCGGCTCGTCGAGCGACCCGCTGCCCGACGGCGACGCGACGCCGTCGGACTGGATCACGGACCAGCCCTGGTACCTGCTACGTCTGGCGGCACGACCCGACCATCCAGTCGATGCTCGTGATGCTCGACGCGATCCACGAGCGGTTCGCGCGACGACGACCTGCGACGCAGCGTGGGCGCGCCTCGTCGACCCGACGAGCCCGGCGATCTCGTTCCACCTGCTGCCGATCGAGGACATGGGCTCGGCCGAGGACCTCTACATCAAGATGAACTCGCGCGGGAAGCCGCTCACCGAGTTCGAGAACTTCAAGGCGCGCTTCGAGAAGACGCTCGACTGGTCGCCACGCGCGCGACGAGTTCGCCCACAAGGTCGACGGCGCGTGGGCGGACCTGCTGTGGCCCTCCGCGGCGACGACGACATCGTCGACGACGAGTTCCTGCGCTACTTCGCGTTCGTCACCGAGGTCTGCGAGTGGCGACGGGGCGACACCGAGGCGCGCGACCGTCCTCTGATCACCGCGCCGAGCGGGCGTTCGGCGCCGGACGACGCCGACGGCGGCCGAGAACCTTGACTTCCTGTTCCACGCGTTCGACACCTGGGTCGACGAGCGACATCGACGCGTTCTTCGACGAGCTCTTCGTCCACGACCAGCAGCGCCGACGAGGCCGGCGCGACAAGCTGGTGCTGTTCGGCACCGACGACGAACGTCAACCTCTTCGAGGCGTGCATTCGAACTTCGGCAACGAGCCAACGTTCGGCACCCAGCGAAAGCTGCTGCTGTACGCCGTGCTCCTGCACCGCATCCACGCGACGGACGACTTCCCGCGCGGCTCCGCGTCCTGCGCAACCTGATCGAGGCGTCCGAGAACGAGCTCCGCCCCGAGCGCATACCCGGGCTCGATCGCCGACGTCGAGCGCATCGTCGTCGACGGCGACCTCGACGAGCGTCGTCGCGCGCTCAACCAGGCGCAGCTCGACGACGAGATCGACAAGCGCTCCTTCCTCGCCGAGCACCCCGACCTGGGCGCGGCACTCTTTCGCGCTGGAGGACCACGACCTGCTCCGCGGCTCGCTCGTCGCGCTTCGAGCTCGACGCCGACGACGTTCGAGCACCGTGCGGCCGTGTTCGAGGAGCTCATTCGCCACGCGCGCTCACGGCCCGCTGCTCACCGGGTGCGCTGCTCGCGTCGGCGAGTACCAGCGGAACAGTCGAGCGGCTGCTATGAAGTTCGGCGTCGCCCGCGGCCGTCGAGCACGATGGCGAGACCTGCTCGACCGGGAGACTGACCGCGACAACGATCGCTTCGACCACGAGCGCTCTCGGGCGACTTCTCGATCGACCTAGCGGTCGAGGACCGACACTTGCGACCGGCTGCAGGCCATCCGGAGGACTGGTTGCAGCGAGCGCGAAGACGAGCAGCGGTTCGACTGGCGTTACTACCTCGTGCGGTATCCGCGATGCGGAAGGGCAAGTCGGGCATCTATCGCGAGCGCCGGACGGGACGATGGGCTACTCGCTCTGCATGCTCGAAGGCGAGTACCTGAACGGCTACTACCGCGACCCATACCTCCATGCGCTGATCGGCGAAGCCGACGCTCGGCCCGTCAGTCGTCGGCATGGATAAGAACGGACCCTGGTTCGTTGGTCCCGCTGCGAACGAGCGGTGGATGGAACTAAGGAACTGTGCCCTCCGTCTGCGTTGCGTCGCTCGGGTTTCGAGATCAAGCCGCCGCCGGTGGAAGAGCATCAGGCGGCGTTCGAAGCGCTCGTCGTCGCCCGCGACGATGTCGAGGCAGCGGCCGACCGTCACCTCCTGATCGATTCCACAGGTGGATCGGGACGACGACCGGGTCGACACCGTCGACCGAATCCAGGTGGCCGCGGAGGTCGTCAAGGCGCTCGTCGACGCCGGCTGCTAGCCGGATCGCACTGGGGTACGTGGGTAACGAACCAACGTTAGAGTGGCGACGAAGCCGTCTAACTCCGCACATCGCGATTTTGGGACCATCAATACAGCCTCCTCGCTTGCCTCGAGAGCAATCCCACGACAGTCGTGGACGTCACGAGGAGCTCCGTGCGAAATCGCCGCCGGCGCCAGCAGGGGCGCCAGCGACCGCCTTCGTTCGCATCGACGGAGAGAGCCAGAGACGCCAGCTCCCTTCGCAAGATGTGCGCGGCAGCGCGGGTACCTCGCGACTGCGCCGACAGGCCCGGAGCCTCATCAGCCGTCCTGCCCGGGGCGTGGCGCACAAGAAGAACAAGCGGATGATGAACAAGAGGTTGAGCAGCTCCTCCAGGGCTATGAAACGGGATCGGACAACGAGACGAGAGGAGCACGACATGGCTGACGTGAGGGAGAATCCGGACGGGCGGCCCGGCTACAGGCTCTGGATCAACGGGCTTCGCGTGGGCGTGAACGCCGACGACTACATCCGGAGCAGGGGCTCCCGCTGGAGGGCGCGATCTTAACCCGAGCGAGCCAGATCGCCGCGCGCGAGTATCGCCCGCGGCCGCACGACGCCGCGGGACACAATCAAGCTCGAAGACGTACGGGAGGCTGAGAACGAGGCGGCGGGGAAGAGCGGTCCAGGAGTGGTCGATCCGTTGCGTGGTCGAGTCGCGAGGTACCGTATCGGAGGAACCGTGGCGGGAAGTGACACGCGCCTCAGCCGAAGCCAGGCGCTCCGCTTGGAGCGGCGGCGAGAGCCGCTAGCCGCTGCGCAGTGAAGTCCATGACGGCCGCGCCAACTCCTGGCGCTGGCTTCTGCTGCCGTTCCGAAGCAGCTGCCAGTGGCCTAGCCGCGTGATCGACCGGCACTAGCTACACCGTCGGCAGCTTCGCAGACCCGTCGCCAATACGCCGGTCAGCTCTCGTCGTCGGAGCCTTCGTCCCAGGCTCGACGTTCGCGCACTTCGTCGGGATCGAGCGCTCCCTCCGCCAACTCCTGAGCGAGGCGCTCACTCTCGTCGTTCTCGTCGCGTTCCTCGCGTTCTAGGTCACGCACTGGTCGGACCTTACTCCCCACCACTCGTATCGCCCTGTGACCTCTGTTCAGCCTCGCACGACCCTCTGGTCGCACGTTAGGCGGTCACTGGTTCCTCGAATAGTGAGGACGCGTCCATCTTCGGGTTCTTCGCGGGCGTTGAGGTCGGTGGCACCTCATTGAAGAGTCGCTCCCACACACGTTGCGGCACGTCTTCCTCATCCAGGATCCGGGCGAGCGTGCTCAACACGTTCTTCAAGTCTTCGATGTGCCGGATCATTCTGATGTCGCTGGGCAGAATCGCCGCTGCCTGAAGCAGCGCCACGCGTTTGTCCACTAGCGCCGCTTGCATCTGCGTTAGCGCGATCGAGCTGCTCGTTCGCTTACCTGATCTCGTGACTTCCTTTGCGTAGAGCTCGCCCATCCGCTCTTCGAGAAGCTCGTACTTCAGCGACGCCTCCGTGACTATTTGACGCGCGTTCTCGATCGCAAATCCGCTACTCGGATCATCCAGGTGGGTACGCCACACCTCTCGGCAAGAGGGGACGGCTAGATTCACCTCATGGGTCGGAGGCGATGCTCGCCCAGTCCAGCCCAGCGACCCTGAGCGTGATTACACGGGCGTCTCTCGCCATTCGCTTGGAAGCGGAGAGATGGCGTCGCTGCGTTCGGGGGCGCGCCGCTCCGCGAGCACCCTTGACGCCCCTAACGCTCACAGGGTCTCGAAGTCCGTGGGCAGTCGGTTAGCCATCCTGTAACGGCCGCCTCTCGTGCGGGTTAGCTTCGTCGCCCGTCGCGCCCTTTTCGTCCTTTGGCTTACCGTGCCGGTTCGGAACGACCGACAGAAGCGCAGCTGGCCGCGGGGAAGGACGTGCTTCAAGCACTGGTGGCGCCGCTCCATGTTCAAGAATTGCCGAAGCGGTAGCTTCGGACAGTTCCTCATCGAACTTCCGCTCGCCGCTGGAGAGCCATGAGGGCATTGAGCGCGAGGAGAGCTTGCCGAGCCAGCGTGGTCTCGTAGCGAGACAACTTCGCTAGCTCGTCCGCGACTTCTTGGTACGTCTGCGCGAGCGACAAGTCAGGCTGAGCGGCAGTAGCCTGCTCGAGCGCCTTCGCGCGATCACCAACGCGCAGCCACTCGTCGTGCTGTCCGGCTTTTGCTTGCCTAAATCCCTCTGATGCGAGGGCCTGCTCCAGGGGAGCACGGTCTCCGTAGAGCTCCTTGTACATCAGGGTCTTGGCCGCGGACTGCTTCAGTGCGTCCACCTCGGCAGCGATGGCTCGCTCCTCGGCTGCGGCGCGTGCCGTCTGGAGAAGCCCAACTTCAATCTTCGCCATCCGTTGAAGTCGCCACCAGCACTGACGCAATCTGATGAGCAAGCACAGTTTCGGCGCCAGCGAGGGGCCGGAACGACCGCACCACTTCTTCGACGAAGCGCTCGAACTCCGTTGCGCTCTCCCCTGGAAGCACGGGCGACTGGGAGAGCGCGCCGTGCTTCATCGCATTCTGCGATGAGCGTTTCTTTCCCGCAGCAGTCCTTGGCCCGGTGGACTTAGCGGCATTCCTGCGATTCGATTCGATCTTTCTCTCGCTGCTCATTGCAGCAATTTTACCGAACAGCCGTACGGTTATGCAAGCGAGCTCACGTCGTGTTGTAAACCGTATTTCTCTCGTCGGAAAAACCCCTGCTTTTTACGATTTTTGTGCTCACATCGTGTTATACATACAACGCTATATGTCGGAGAGAATCCTGGAAAATATATGACGGGATCGTATCGGCCACAGGTGACCGATCGATCGGTGAATGGCCCCGACGACGTGGTTATTTCCTGGGGGCATCCGTCGATCGGTTGGCACGACCGACGCAGCAGCGGTTGACGCTGCAGCTGGTCACGCAACAGTCCGGGTTTGGAGCGTCGGGAGGAGGGAGTGTCGGCGTCCGCTTAAGCTGTGCTTGCGCTATAATCCGCATGGTTGAGCCAAAAACGGCCGGGGCGCTGCGCGAACAGCCCCCGGCCTGGCACAGGAGGCGAAGCTCCCATGCGCGACCACTCTAGTAGCCCTCACAGGCCTCAGTCAGCCTCTCAGCAGTCGGCGGCACGGCTCGCCGATCAGCAGATCGACATCGCTGAGGCGGGCCGGAGATTTCTCGCACACAAGCAGACTCTTGGGGCTGAAGCGCTCGACCCTGATGGACTACGAGTCCTGCATCCGCGTCCACCTCGTCCCGTTCTTCGGAGAGCATCCGATCGAGAACATCGACCTCGACCAGGTCGAAGCGTTCATGGCCGCGAAACGCGAGGAGGGTAAGGCGATCAAGTCGGTGCTCAACTACACCGTCGTCCTTCACGCGATCCTCGCGCAGGGGGTTCGCCGCGGCTGGTGTAGCCGGAACCCGGTCGCCTCGGTCGAGAAGCCTCGCAGCTCCTACACCGACCCTGATATCCGCTTCCTGACGAGTGAGGAGCTCGAGGCGCTCCTCAACGCCGTGCCAAGCGACGACCTCGGGCGACCGAGCGCGTGATCTACCTGACCGCGGCGATGACAGGTCTTCGCCGCGGCGAGCTGCTGGCGCTCAGGTGGCAGGACGTGGACATGAGCGCCGGCGTCATCCGCGTCCGTCGGAACTACACGCGCGGCGAGTTCGGAACGCCCAAATCCCGCCGCTCCAGCCGGAGCGTCCCGCTCGCCGCCCGGCTCCGGCGCGAGCTCGAAGTACACCGCGACACGAGCCTTCACCTCGGAGACGCTGATCTCGTCTTCTGCCATCCAGGCACCGGAACGGTCTACGACCCCTCAAGGCTGCGCAAGCGCTTCCAAGCCGCGGCCCGCCGCGCCGGCCTACGGCCCGTCCGTTTCCACGACCTTCGCCACACCTTCGGAACCCGGATGGCCTCCGCCGGCGCTCCGCTCCGAGCCGTGCAGGAGTGGATGGGCCATAGCGATTATCGGACGACGAGCCTCTATGCGGATTTCGCGCCCGATCTCTCGCAGGGAGCGTTCTGGGCCGAAAAAGCCTTCGCGAACGGATGCGCTCACGAAAGTCCGCACGAACGGGCTTAGTCGCGTTCGACTAACCATGTCGAACACGTTCCAGAGGTGATTTCCCGCAGTTTGCGGGCTTCGTAAGCACATGCCAGCGAATCTCTCTGGCCTCGAAACCGAGAGCCGCTGAGAGAAGACTGCTTTCTGCGAAACGAACCCAAACACCCAGGCGGGGAAGCCTGGGCGTGGCGTCTATCTCACGTCTCCAGGGAAGGAGAGCCTCGGCCCGGTTTAGGCTCTCCTGCTCTCCTTATGGAGCTAGGCGGGCTCGAACCGCCGACCTCCTGATTGCGAACCAGGCGCTCTCCCAGCTGAGCTATAGCCCCGCGAAACCGGATTGTAGCGAGCGGTCGGGCTCAGGTCTCGCCCGCCGGGTGGAGCGATTCGAGCCGGTCGATCCGGGCCATCTCCGGGAAGAGCCGCGGCCAGAGAAGCGCTGCGGCGATCGTCAGGCAGCCGCCGACGACGACCGCAGGGACGGCGCCGACGAGAGCCGCCGCCACGCCCGACTCGAACGCCCCCAGCTCGTTCGAGGCGCTGATGAACACGCCCTCGACGGAGTTGACGCGGCCGCGGAGCGCATCCGGGGTCGCGAGCGCCGTGATCACGGAGCGGATGTTCATGCTGATCATGTCGACGAAGCCGCTCACCGCAAGCGCCGCGAACGAGAGCGGGAACGACGTCGAGAGCCCGAACACGACCATGCTGACGCCGAAGAGAGCGACGACGAGGAGCAACTTGCGCCCGGCGAGCCCCCGCAGCGGCCGGCGCGTCAGCATGATCCCGGCGAGGAGAGCGCCGACGGCCGGGGCGCTCCGGAGGATGCCGAGCCCGACCGGGCCGACCTCCAGGACGTCACGGGCGAAGAGCGGCAGCAGCGCGACGGCGCCTCCGAAGAGGACCGCCACGAGGTCGAGCGAGATCGCGCCGAGGAGCACGGGGGTGTTGCGCACGAAGCGCAGCCCGGCGAGGAGTGAGCCCAGCCGGGTGCCCACGATCGCCGCCGGTGCCGCCTCGATCGCGCGCGCCTTGATCGGCGCCGTGAACACCGCCGCCCCGAGCATGAGCACGATCGCCGTTCCGTAGACGAGCTCCGGGGAGATCGCGAAGAGCAGGCCGCCGACGGCCGGGCCGGTAACGACCGTCGCCTGGAACACCGTCGAGCGGAGAGCGAGCGCGCTGGCGAGCAACGGCAACGGGACGAGGTTCGGCCACATCGAGCGGATCGCCGGGTTCCCGAGCGCAGCCGAGCAGCCGCTCGCGAACGACAGCGCGAGGAACGGCCAGAGCGAATCGGCGCCCGAGAGGCTGACGAGGAGGAGGCCTGCGGTGATCGCCGCGTCGACGACGAGCGAGACGAGATAGACGAGCTTGCGCGAGAACCGGTCCGAGATCGCGCCCGCCGGCAGGGCGAGCAGCAGCAGCGGGAGGAACTCCGCCAGACCGACGAGCCCGAGATGGAGCGGGTTGCGCGAGATGTCGTAGACCTGCCAGCCGACCGCGACGAACACCATCTCGCGGCCAAATCCGTACGCGATCGACGACCCGAGCAGCCGCGAATAGTCGCGCTCCTGGAGCACGGGTGGGAGCCGCCGCCTCATCGGCCGCCAACGCTATTCATACGATGCGGCCGTGCGCGCAGTGGTGCTCGACGAGGACGGACAGCCGCGGCTCGGAGAGCTGCCCGCGCCGGAGCCCGCGATGCCGGTCCTGGCGACCGGCCTCTGCGGCTCCGATGTCGAGAAGCTCGGTGTCGCCCGGGCGGGAACCGTGCTCGGGCACGAGGTAGTTGCGCGGCGCACCGATGGCGCGCGCGTTGCGCTCCTCCACCACCGTCCGTGCGGTGAGTGCGCGCGCTGCTCGACCGGCCACGAATCGACCTGCAGCCACTTTGCCGCACCGACGATCGTGCCCGGCGGCTTCGCGGAGCAGGTCGCCCAGGCCGAGGGCGTCGAGCTTCCGGACGAGATCGACGACGCGACCGGCACCTACGTCGAGCCGCTTGCTTGCGTCCTTCGCGGCGTCGAGCGGGTTCCGCGCGGATCGGTTCTCGTGGTCGGACAGGGCTTCATGGGCCGGCTGTTCGCGGAGGTGCTGCGCCGGCGGGGCGACGAGGTCTTCGCAAGCGACATCCGCCCCGACCGCGACGGCCGAGCGCCCGGCGTGCAGGTCGACGCGCTCGTCCTCTGCGCCCCCGCGGCTCCACTCGACGCCCTCGCGCCGGGTGGGACGGTGCTCGTGTTCGCGAACGCGGGCTCGATCGACCTCGACGAGGTCTACCGGAGGGAGCTCACGCTCGTCGGCTCCCGCTCGGCGACTCCGGCCACGATGCGCGAGGCCGCCGCGCTGCTCCCGGAGCTCGAGCTTCCCGTGCCGACCGTGCTCCCGCTCGCGCGCTTCGCCGAGGGTCTCGAGCTGTATCGCGGCGGTGGCGCCCTCAAGGTCGTCTTCACGCCGTGAGGGCGCTTCGGTTCTACGGCCCCGGCGATCTGCGGCTCGAGGAAGTGCCGCGGCCGGAGCCAGGTCCAGGCGACGTCCTCGTCCAGATCGAGGTCGCGCTCACGGACGGAACCGACCTCAAGACCTTCCGGCGCGGGCACCCACTGCTCCTCGACGAGCTCCCGAGCCCGTTCGGGCACGAGTTCTGCGGGATCGACGTGGCAAGCGGCCGTCGGGTCGTGGCGGCGAACTCGGCCGCCGGCGACGACCGCGGCCGGCCGCTCGAGCTCCTGAACGGCGCCTACGCGGAGTTCCTCGTCGTCCCGGAGCGAATCGCGCGCGTCAATCTCCTCCCCGTGCCGGCGGGGCTGGCGCCGGAGGTGGCGGCGATGGTCGAGCCGCTCGCGTGCTGCCTGCGTGGGGTCGAGCGCGCCGGAATCGAGGCGGGCGACCGGGTCGCGATCGTCGGCGCCGGGCCGATCGGGCTGATGCTCTGCGCCTGCGTCGTCGATGCCGGTGGACGGCCGGAGCTCGTCGGTGGCCGGCCGGAGCGACGCGCTCTCGCGCCGGACTTCGGAGCCGTTCCGGGAGACGGCGAGGAAGCGGAGGTCGTGATCGAGGCCGCCGGCACCGAGGACGCCTGGCAGCGAGCGCTCGAGCTCGTCCGGCCCGGCGGGACCGTCGTCTTCTTCGGTGGCCGCGAGCGCGGCAGCGAGCTCCGCGTCGACAGCTATCGGCTCCACTACGAGGAGCTGACGCTTCGTGGTTCGTTCCACCACGCACCGCGTCACGTGCGCGCAGCCCTCGCCTTTCTCGCGAGCCGTGCGTATCCGTGGGAGCTGCTGGTCACGCATCGCGTCGGCCTCGACGGTGTCGCGCTGCTGCTGGCCGATCCGCCGCGCGATTACCTGAAGGCGGCGGTGATTCCCTAGCCGAAGAGCGTCAGCTCCGGCTCGCGCTCGCCCCGCAGGAGCTCGAGATCGACCTCCACGCACAGGATCCCGCGCGACTCTGCGAGCGTGACCGCCTGCGGCTTGAAGCGCTGGGCGGCGAGGATCCCACGGCAGACCGCCTTGGCCGGATCGGCCCGGATGAAGCCGAGATAGCGCGTCAGCTGCTCGACGGCCTCGATCGTCCCGAGCCGCTTGATCTCGACCGCGACCCAGCCGTCGTCGCAGTCGCGGCACATCAGGTCGACGGGGCCGACCTCGGTCGACCATTCGCGCCGGACGAGCCGCAGCTCCCGCTCCAGCCAGTCCGGCCGCTCGGCGAGCGCCTCCTGGAGGTCGCGCTCGACTCCGTCCTTGGCGAGGCCGCTCGCCTCGTCCATCGGCTGCTCGAAGTCGCTCAGCACCTCTGCGATCCTGATCTCGAGCCGGTCCTCCGTCTTGCCCGCCCGCTTGCGGACGACGATCAGCCCCGGCTCCTCCTCGATCACGGTCGGCGGGGTCATCCAGTTCAGCGGCTTGTAGCCGCCGCTGTCGGCGTGGACGAGCACCGAGCCGTCGGACTTGAGCAGGAGGAGCCGCGTCGATTCCGGGAGCACGGCGGTCAGGCGGCCGGTGTAGCGGACCTCGCAGCGGGCGACGAGCAGGCGCATCGGCCGGGGACAGTACTGGCCGTTTCGGACGTGTCCCAGGGACTGTCCCTCGGACACGTCTCGAACCGACGAGGCTCGATCGTCGCGGAAGAGGCGGCGCCCGGCTCAGGCCTCGGCGCGGCGACGGGCCGCAGCGAGCCAGCTGCGGCGCACGAGACCGCTGAACGGACGGACGACGAGCCAGTAGGCGGCGAAGCGCCGGCGCGAGCGGGCGTCCGTCAGGAAGACGCGCGTCTCGGTCTCGAGTCGCGAGCCGCTTCCCTCTGGCACCGCTCGAAAATCGAAGGCCATCTTCGCGAAGCCCGGCTCGGCAAAGCCGACGAAATCCGCGGCCGAGCGCAACCCGCCGCTAGGCGTCCAGGGCTTCCCGATCGCGACGTAGACGCCGTCCGAGAATTGCTCGAACCCGTCCTTGCCCATCGCGTCGAGGAGCGTCGAGCCCGAGTCAGGACGCAGGCCGCGGAGGCGGAAGAGCGCCCGGACGAGCGGTAGCTCGGCGGCTCGTACGGCGAGCGCCGCGGACAGGGCGCGCCCGGGCGGCGCCGCGACGTGGATGGAGTGCCGCTCCCGGTGGTGCCAGACCGGAAGTGCGCGCTCGAGCCCCCCACCCTGGTACGAATCGTCCACGCTCACCGCGAGCCAGCCTATGCGCATCCTCCTCCGCGCCTCGATTCTCTGCCTCTTCCTGCTCGCGGCCGCGCCGGCCGGAGCCGAGGTCCGGGTCGTGCCGCCCTTCGACCCGGCGAGCTACGCGGATCGGGCCGCGATCGGGCTGCTCGTTCCGGGCGCCGGTCCCGAGGTGACCCGCGAGGGCGCGCTCGCCGCGCTCGTCCGCGGCGAGCTCGAGCACGACCTGCTCGGCGGCGTCCCAACCGGGCCGCCGCTCCTCGAGCTCGACCGCCCAGGTGGGCCGGTCGTCCTCGTCAGCCTGCCGCCGGAGGGCCGGAGCACGAACGACCGCCGCTATCCGATCGCCCTGCTCGGCTCGAGCGGCCTCCTCACGTCCGACTCGACCCGGATCGACGGGCTCGTCTCGGTCACCGACGTGGCGACCGGCCGCCTGCGAGCAGTACCGTCCGCCGATCCGGCTGCCGCGCTGGAGCGTCTCGACGAGCGGATCGACCGCAACGACGGGCTGCGGCTGCCGCTGACGATCGTGCTCGTCGCGATCGTGATCGCGCTGGCGCTGGTGCGGCCGGCGCTCGCGCTCAAGGCCGTGCTCGTCGCCCTCGCCGCCAACCTCTGGCTCGAGCCGTGGCTCGCCTTGCTCGCGGGCGTCGGGGCACTCGTGCTCCCGCTCGGCCTCGCCAGTGCCGGAGTGCTGGCGGCGTACCTCGTCTCGCTGGGCCTCGACGCGGAGACGGTCGCGCTCTCGCCCCTCGGCCCCTCGCAGTCCGGGCGCTTCTACGGGATCAACAACCTGCTCGAGACGCTGCTGCTCGCGCCGGCGCTCCTCGGAGCCGCACTGCTCGGCCGGGCGGGGATCGCGGTCGCCGTGCTCGCGCTCGTGACGGTCGGCGGCAACCGCTTCGGCGCCGACGGCGGAGGTCTGGTGGTTCTCGCCGTCGCCTATCTCGTGCTCGCGGTTCGCCTGCGCGAGACCAGGCCGGGACCGCGCGTTCTGGCCGGAATCGCCGCCGGGGCGGTCGTCTTGTCGCTCGCCGTACTCGCGCTCGATGCCGCCACAGGCGGCGAGAGCCACGTGACTCGAGCGGTCGGCGACGGGCCGGCGGCGCTCGCGAGCGATCTCGCCGACCGAGCTCGAGCTCTCGGTCCGCCGGACGGCGGCCAGCCCGGGCGCGGCTGCGGTCGTCCTCGGTGGGCTCGGGCTCCTCGCCTGGATCGCGACCCGTCGCCCGCGCCGGCCGCTTCTCGATGCCCTACTCGCGGGGCTCGCCGTCTCGCTCCTCGTCAACGACACGCCGGGAGACGTCGTCGCGATCGGCTCCGCCGTCGCGCTTGCCTTCGCCCGCGCACCGCAGGCAGTTGCCGCCGAAGCTCCCGGCGGCTCTGGTTACACTCCGCCCGAATGCGCCGGCCCGTCGCCATTGCCATCGCAGCGCTCGCGCTCCTCGTCGCGACCGGCTTGACCGCCTGCGGGGGCGGCGAGGAGGTCACTCCCACGCCGGAGACGATCGAGGGCACGCTGCCCGCCGCGACGACCGAGACCGAGGAAACGGAAACCGAGACCGAGACGCGGCACGACCGAGACGGAGCCTGCCGCCGAAGGCGACGCCGCCGCGGGCGAAGCCGTCTTCGCGTCGGCCGGCTGCGGCGGGTGCCACACGCTCGAAGCGGCGGGATCCTCCGGCAACGTCGGCCCCAATCTCGACGATGCGGAGCCCGATGCCGAGCTCACCACCGACCGCGTCACGAACGGCCAGGGCGCCATGCCCGCGTTCGGCGACCAGCTCAGCGAACAGCAGATCGCCGACGTCGTCGCCTACGTCGTCGAATCCACCGGCTAAGACCGCCGGCTGAACCTCCCACCGGATTTCCCGAGCCGGGTCGACGCGATCGCGTGCGACCTCGACCGGACGCTGATCGCGGAGGACGGAGTGCTCCGCCCGCGCACGATCGCCGCGATCCGAGCGATGCGCGACCGGGGCAGCCTCGTGATCCTCGTCACCGGCCGCATGTTCCGCTCCGCGCTGCCGTATGCCGTCGCGGCGGGCATCGAGGAGCCGCTCGTCTGCTACCAGGGCGCCGTCGTCGCCGAGCCCGGAAGCGGTGAGTTCCTTCGCCACGAGCCGATCCCGCTCGAGCTCGCCCGCGAGGCGATCGAAGCCGTCGAGAACGAGGGCTTCAGGCTCAACTGCTACGTCGACGACGATCTCTACGTCGCCGAGATCACCTCGAGCGCGCGCGCCTACGCGGATTTCCAGCACATCCCGATCACACCGGTCGGCGATCTGCTCGGCTGGCTCGAGCGGCCGCCGACGAAGCTCGTCGCAGTCGACGAGCCGGAGGCGCTGAACCGCCTGAGAGCGGTGCTCGCGGAGCGGTTCGCCGATCGCCTCTTCATCGCCAAGTCGCTCCCGTACTTCCTCGAGCTCGCCAGCCCGGCCGTCTCGAAGGGAAGCGGGCTCGCGTTCGTCGCAGAGCATCTCGGCTTCGCCGCCGAGCACACGGTCGCGTTCGGCGACGGCGAGAACGACCTCGAGCTGCTCGACTGGGCGGGCTACGCGGTCTCGGTCGAGAACGGCTTCGAGGAGCTGAAGGCCCGTGCCGACTGGCTCTGCCCGCCCGCCGAGGACGAAGGCGTTGCCCAGACGCTCGAAGCCTTTCTAGACTCAAGCGCATGATCGACCTGAAAGCAGCGCGGCACGACCCGGACGGCTACCGGGCGGCGCTCGCGCGCAAGGGAGCGGCGGACGCGTTCGACGCGATGCTCGAGGCCGACGAGCGCTGGCGGGCGCTCGTCCCGCGCATCGACGAGCTCCGAAGCCGGACGAAGCTGAAGGGCAAGCCCTCGCCGGAGCAGCTCGCCGAGCTTCAGAGCGTCAAGGAGGAGCTCCGCGCCGCCGAGACGGAGCTCGCCTCGGCCGAGGCGGCACGCGACGCGGCCCTCGCGCAGGTGCCGAACCCGCCCCACGAGTCGTCGCCCGACGGCTGGAGCGACGAGGACGCGGAGGAGCTGCGCCGAGTCGGCGAGCCACCTCGAATCGCGGAGGCCAAGGAGCACACGGAGATCGGGCGCTTCGACATGGAGCGCGCGGCTCGGCTCTCCGGTTCCCGCTTCGGCTACCTGATCGGCGACACCGCCCTGCTCGCGCTCGCGCTCTACCGCGCCGCGCTCGACCATCTCTCCCGGAACGGGTTCCTGCCCGTGATCCCGCCCGTGCTCGTCCGCGAGGAGGCGATGATCGGCACCGGCTTCTTCCCCACCGAGCGCTCGAACATCTACGGGCTCGCCGACGACGACCTCTATCTCACCGGCACCTCTGAGGTGGCGCTCGCGGGGATCCACGCCGGCGAGATCCTCGACCCCGCACGAGCTGCCGCTCCGCTACGCCGGCTTCTCGACCAACTTCCGCCGCGAGGCGGGCGCAGCCGGCAAGGACACGCGCGGGATGTTCCGCGTCCACCAGTTCAACAAGGTGGAGATGTTCGTCTACACGCGGCCCGAGGACTCGTGGGCGGAGCACGAGCGGCTGATCGAGCTCGAGGAGGCGTTCCTGCGCACGCTCGGGCTTCCCTACCGCGCGGTCAACGTCGCCGCGGGAGACCTCGGCGCACCCGCCGCCAAGAAGGTCGATTTGGAGGCCTGGTATCCCTCGCAGGAGCGCTATCGCGAGATCACCTCCTGCTCGAACACCACCGACTTCCAGGCGCGGCGGCTCGGGATCCGCTACCGCGGCGAGACGGGGATCGAGCCCGTTCACACGCTGAACGGGACGATGGTGACCGATCGCGCCGTGCTGGCGATCCTGGAGAACTTCCAGGGCGAGGTCCCGGACGTGCTGAAGCCGTTCGGCGCGCCGGACACGATCTCGCGCTAGCGTCGCCCTCGCCGGCAAACGTCGCCCGGATCATCCTCTCTGCATGATGACGCGGCGCGGCGCCGGCGCGATTCTGGCCTCGTTTCCGCACGTTTCGCGCCCGAATTTCAGGAGGTCATCTTGCTGCTAGCCAATTACCCGTTCCTCGGCGTGCTCTGGTCGATGCTCGTCTTCTTCCTCTGGGTCGCCTGGTTCATCCTGCTCTTCCACATCATCGGCGACGTCTTTCGCAGGCGCGACGCGAGCGGCGTGAACAAGACGATGTGGCTGATCTTCATGATTCTCGTCCCGTTCATCGGCGTCTTCGCGTACCTGATCCTGAACGGCGACGACATGGCGAGGCGGAACGCCGAGTCCCAGCAGGCCGCCCGAGGAGAGATGGACGACTACGTCCGGTCGGTCGCGGGCGGCGGCGGCGCGGCCGCGGAGATCGAGAAGGCGAAGGGCCTGCTCGACAGCGGCGCGATCAGCCAGACCGAGTTCGACGCGATCAAGGCCAAGGCGATCGCGTAGTCGAGAAGCGGAGCGGCCAGGGAGGGTTTGGCGAAAGTCCGCCAAGCCCTCCTAGACCGCGACGCTGACCGGGAACGTCGCGATCCAGACGGCGGTTCCGAGGAAGAGCAGGCAGCCGATCGCGAGCATCGTCGCTCGGAGACCGGGCGCGGTGAGCTTCGTGCTCATCCCCGCGAAGAAGAGCGCGACCGCGAACAGGACGACGCCGAGCACGTAGTTCGACCCCCGCTGGATGTTCCGCCGCACCTGGGCCGAGAGCGCTTCCGCGGTCGCATCGAGCCGATCTGCTTCGGTCTTGGCTTGCAGCTGGTACTCCGGCATCGCGAACGGCGTCAGCGGGGCGCCGGGGGTCTTGAGCGGCTTCGTCGCGATCCACGCCTCGAACGCCGGCTTGAACTCCTCGCGGAAGCGAGTGCGGTAGAAACTCACGAGCGTCGCCTCCCCCCGAGCGTACGAGTCCACCCACGCCGTGAACGTCGCGACGTCGACCTGCTGCTGCGCGTTCGCGAGGTCGGAGGCGCGAGCCGCCTCGATCCGGGTCTTGTTCACGCTGGCCGCGGCTTTCGCCTGCTCGCCGTTCCACCGGGTCGCCTGGTAGCTGCTCCACGCGGTCGCGACGGCCGCGAGCGCGAGCAGGACTGTGGCGCCGACCTCGACCCAGTCTCGTCTGGACGGGCGATTCACGTCGGGTTACCGAGTGCGTCGCAGGGTGGGGTGACGGTCACGCGGGCAGCCTGCAGCGCCTCGTCGACGATCCGAAGTGAGCGCTCCATGGCGACCGGGCGGACTCCACCGACCCCCTTGTTGAACGGGCTGTCGAGGAACCCGATCAGGAGCAGCATCGCCGAGACGACCGCGGCGACCGATCCCATCAGGACCGCCTGCGTGACCGCGCCCTCGGCGCTGTCCGCGAAGAACAGCATGAACACGAAGATCACTGCCGAGATGAGGATCAGGACCAGCCACAACGGCGCCGGGATCACCCCGGCGGCCCCGTGGATCCGATCGATCCTGGCCGCCTCGCGATCAGAGGTCTCATCCAGCCATTTGCCGTAGGCGGCCTCCTCGGTCGCCGTCTTCGGCTGAACCGCCTGGAGGGTTCGAAAGAGCTCCACACCCCAGGGATTGATCTCGTCGCCCAGGCTGCCCGACTCCGCCCGAGGCCACTCCGTCTCGATCACGGATCGCCCGTAGCAGATCAGCTGGCCCGTGAGCTTGCCGGCCGCCGGCGCCCGGAGGAACTGCGCGGTCTCGACCTGCTGCGACAGCACGAGCGCCTCCTCCTCCGCCCCCGATCTCGACTGGTCGTAGCTCTCGAACGCGAGGAAGACGATGAACCCGAGCAGCACCGAAAAGCCCGTCGCGAGCACGCCGAAGACGCCCGACGCGCGGTCGCCGTCGGCGAAGCGGCTGCCCTCGGGAGCACCCCGCCGCACGAGCAGCATCGCCGTGACCGCGAGGGCCGTCGTCGCGGCGATCACGAGCGCCGCCCACAGCAGGTTCATCGGGAGGCGAGCTCGGCGGGTCGTTCGACGTCGGCGCCGTGGAGCGACTTCCGCCAGCGCGACAGCACCCCGTGCACCTCCTCCGCCCCGATCACGGGGTCATCGCCGACCGCGAGCCCGACGGGATGCAGGATGAACGGTCGCGTCTGAGGCCCGCCCAGACCGCCGTGGAACGAGATCAGCTCCTCGAAGGCACACCCCTCCTCGAGGTCGCGGTCGTAGAAGCTGCCGACCATGATGTCGGCGACGTGAGGAAACCCGTCCGTCCGGAGCAGATGGCGCGGTGCGTTCGGCGAGAACGGCGCGAGCGGGTCTACGCCCTCGATCCTGCCCTCGGCGAGATAGTGGGCGCCGGCCGCACCGAGCACGACCGGACCGCGCTCCGACGAGCGAACCAGGAGCCAGCCGACGTGCGGGTGCGCTCGGAGCGCCGGAATCAGCCGGGGGTGACGACTCTCGATCTCCTCGAGCGTCAGCCGGCGCGGCTCCTCGAGCAACGAGATGAGACCGAGGTTTCCGGAGCCGAGGACCACGATCTGCTGGTCCGAGACGTCGTTCTTCGCGCGTTTCTTCGTCTTCTTGCGTCCCGGTTGCCTCGCCGACGGCGAGCCCGACCATGGAGTGCTGCTCGTCACCGCCGGCGACCTTCTGAACCGCTCCGTGCTCGACCGAGCGCCGGACGAGGTCGTCGAGCCCGTACCCGTTGCGCTGCTTGAACGTCGCCCCTTGCGTCTGTCCATGATCCGAGAGCACCACGATCTCGTACGGTCGCGGCGCGTAGCGGCGCGCGCGGTCGATCCGGCCGAACTGCTCGTCGAGCTTGCGCAGCGCCTCCAGCGTGTCGGCCCGTTCGAGCCCGGAGTGGTGCGCGACCTCGTCGTAGCTCGAGAAGGTGGCGTAGACGGCGGGTCGCCCGCGCATCATGTCCGTGAGGACGCCGTAGACGATCAGGTCGCGAACGATCACGCACATCGCACCGCGGAGGAGCGGATAGATGCCGCCCCGATGGCCTCGTGGCTGCACGTCACGCCTGATCGCGCGGATCGCCGCCGTCCATTCGAGCAGAACCTCCCAGGCGAACAGGACGAGCGCCCTCGTCACGTTGAAGCCGTTCGCGAAGAAGGCGCGATAGCCGGGATTCGCGCGCTTCTCGGCCTCCATCCGGCTGACGGTGAGGATCACCTCCTCGGCCTCGCCGGAGAGCAGGTTGCCCCGGCTCGAGCCGCCATCGACGAGGAGCCCGATGCCCGTGGCCCGCTCGCGTTCGAGCCGAGCGCAGTCGTCGGGCGACGAGCAGGCGGTTAGCGTCCCGCTCTCCTTGTCGACCCAGCGGAACGCGGGAATGTCCTCGTTCGAGCCGAGCAGGATTCCCGCCTGGCTCGCCCCGGTCTGGGACGACAGGTCGGTCTCCCATTCGGTCAGCCCGTGCGTGCCCTCCGCGATCCAGCGGGCCATGGTGGCAGCGTTTCCGTCTCGCATCGCCCTCCGCAGCACGGGAAGCGCGAGCCCGTCGATCTCGAGGAACAGAATTCCCGGCACGTCCGTTCGACTCCCGCCTCCCTGACGTCGAGCGATTCGCTGGACGACGCGCAGCGTGTACGTGTCGTCGTCGTTCGTTCCGAAGATCACCTCGAGGAACGTGCTCACGGCTGCGACCATCAAAGCCGCGAGGAGCGCCCAACCGAAGTTGTCCACCGTGAAGGTGTTGTCCAGGAGGTCCGAGGCGAGCTTCAGAACGACGGCGTTCAGCGCCAGGACGAGCAGGAACCCGAGCGCGAGCATGAACGGGAGCCGCAACGCCGCGAGCAGCGGTGGAAGTAGGGCGTTCAGCACCGCCACCACGGCGGCCACGAGGAACGCGCCGCCCGTCCCCTCGACATCGACACCGGGCAGGAGCTTCGCGGTCAACCACAGCGAGAGGGCCGTCAAGGCCCACGACACCAGCACGCGGAGAGGCTTGAACCGGGGCCGCTCGGGCTGCCACGAGACGGCCTCTCCGTAAGCCGCGGGCGAAGAAAGCGTGGTCATTCCGCCTTCTTGGCGGCGCGCTTCGCCTCCTTCTTCGCCGCGCGCTTAGCCTTCTGGTCAGCCACCTGCACCTTGGCGTCGCCGTACGACTCCCCGACGAGCATCTTCCCGCCGGTCCAGCCGAAGACCGCCACGACGAGGACGAGCGCGACGAGGATGTTCCAGGCGGTCGTGATCAGTTGCTGGGCGGTGGAGTAGTCGACGGCGGTTTTGTTGGGAACCTCGCAGCACACATCGAGCGCGAGCGCATTCGTCGCCTGAGTGACCCCGACCGCACCGGGCGTGACGGAGACGGTGTTGGCGAGCGAGCCCGAGCCGGTCACCCACATGATCGACTCGAACGTGACCGGGATCGCGAACGCGGCCAGGAAGATCCCGATCACCGTCAACTTGCAGAACCACGAGAGGAGTGACGGGAGAAACGCTCGGGTGAGGTACTCCTTCGGACGCGTAAGGATCGCGCCGCCCTCCTTGGCCTGGAGCCAAAGCTTCTTGACCTTGCGCCAGAAGACGCGCCCGACGATCACGATCAGTAGGGCACCGCCCGTCACGATCAGGATCGACGTGACCGGGTGCTCGGTGAGGTTGCCGAGGCTCTCGGTGAACGAGCCCGGGACGGAGAGGAACAGGTACAGGTAGACGAAGGTGCCCGCGATCGTGAAGAAGATCTTTTGCACGAGATACGCGGCGAACGAGCCCGCCAGCGTCGCGGAGGGGATGATCGCGACGAACATGATCAGCGTCACGAAGGTGCCGATGTTCGCCGGCAGGAAATTGTTCATCGAGACCCCGACCGCGTAGGCGGTGACGATCGGCCAGAGCTGGACCTGGCCGGGGTAGGCCGCGCTGAGAATGCCGTAGTAGGAGAGCCCGGCCAGGAGCGTCTGGCCGGTCTGGAAGGCGAGTCCGGCGACGATGTAGGCGGTGGGGACAGCCTTGATCTGGGCCCACAGGTCCTTCAGCCACGCGATGATGTCGATCCCGAGCAGGTGCAAGAGGACGATGGCGAGGGCCGTCCCGCCGAGCCAAGCGCCGACCTTGATGAGCCGCTGCCGTCGGGAAGGCTCGCCGAAAGGCGTGCCGGGGTAGCGCCGAGGAAGGGCGGCTTCCGTCACCGGTGGAGTCGTGGTCACCAACTCGGTGATTCAAGCATCCTTCGGCCACTCCTCTCCGGGCATCGTCCAAACGGTGTGATTCCTTCGACCGAGCCTGAAGGACTACGCCGTTCGCAAAGCTCGCGGCATCCCGATTCATCCCCTTCGGGCGATGAGGCCGCCGAGGGGAGGCGGAAGAGTGGTGCCTCCTTCGGCTTCACCGCCATATCCAGGAGGGATCGATGCCCGAGAGGCCGCAGCTGCGACGAGACGTTCTCCCCATTCCCGACATCACGCCGAGCGGAGCAACGAGCTACGACGCGAAGGATCCGCCGCGTCGTTCCCGCCGATCGAGCAGCTCCGGCCACCCGAGGGCGCGCCGAACGTGCTCGTCATCCTGCTCGACGACGTCGGCTTCGCCGCGTCGAGCGCCTTCGGCGGCCCGATCGCGACGCCGAACGCCGAGCGGCTCGCCGCCACACGGCCTCAAGTACAACCGCTTCCACACGACCGCGCTCTGCTCGCCGACGCGCCAGGCGCTGCTCACCGGCCGGAACCATCACTCGGTCGGCATGGGCGGGATCACCGAGATCGCGACCTCGGCGCCCGGCTACAACTCGCTCCGGCCGAACACCTGCGCGCCGCTCGCCGAGACGCTGAAGCTGAACGGCTACTCGACCGCGCAGTTCGGCAAGTGCCACGAGGTGCCGGTGTGGGAGACGAGCCCGATGGGGCCGTTCAGCGCCTGGCCGACCGGCTCCGGCTTCGAGCACTTCTACGGCTTCATCGGCGGCGAGACGAACCAGTACGCGCCGGCGCTCTACCAGGACACCGTGCCGATCGAGCCGGACAGGACGGCCGACGAGGGCTACCACTTCACCGAGGACATGACCGACCACGCCATCGACTGGATCTCGCAGCAGAAGGCGCTGATGCCGGACAAGCCCTTCTTCGTCTACTACGCGCCGGGTGCGACCCATGCCCCCCACCACGTGCGGCCGGAGTGGTCGGACAAGTACAAGGGTCGCTTCGACGACGGCTGGGACGCCCTGCGGGAGCGGACGCTCGCAAAGCAGAAGGAGCTCGGCGTCGTGCCGCCGGAGGCGGAGCTGACCGAGCGCCCCGCCGAGATCCCAGCGTGGGACGACATGCCTGACGACCTCAAGCCGGTGCTCGCGCGCCAGATGGAGGTCTATGCGGGGTTCCTCGAGCACACGGATCACCACATCGGCCGGCTGCTCGACACGCTCGGCGAGCTCGCGATCCTCGAGAACACGCTCGTCTACTACATCATCGGCGACAACGGCGCCTCGGCCGAGGGCTCGCCGACCGGCTGCTTCAACGAGCTGGTCGTCCTGAACGGCGCCTTCGGGCTCGAGACGACGGAGTTCATGGTCTCGAAGATCGACGACTTCGGCACGCCGGAGGCCTACAACCACTACGCGGTGGGCTGGGCGCACGCGATGGACACGCCGTACCAGTGGACGAAGCAGATCGCCTCGCACTGGGGCGGGACGCGGAACGGCACGATCGTGCACTGGCCGAACGGGATGAAGGCGAAGGGCGAGATCCGCTCGCAGTTCCACCACGTGATCGACGTCGCGCCGACGGTGCTCGAGGCGGCGGGCCTGCCGGCGCCGCTCAGCGTCAACGGCGTCCAGCAGCGGCCGCTCGAGGGCGTCTCGATGGCCTACACGTTCGACGACGCCGAGGCCGCCGACCGCCACACGACCCAGTACTTCGAGATGTTCTGCAACCGGGGCATCTACCACGAAGGCTGGACGGCGGTGACACGGCACAGCATCCCGTGGGTGGGAACCGAGATGCCGGCGTTCGACGACGACGTCTGGGAGCTCTACGGCCCCGACGACTGGACGCAGGCGTACGACCTGGCCGACGACAACCCGGCGAAGCTCCGCGAGCTCCAGCGCCAGTTCATCATCGAGGCCGGGAAGTACAACGTCCTGCCGCTCGACGATCGCCGCTACGAGCGCTTCAACGCCGAGATCGCGGGTCGACCGCAGCTCGTGCACGGCAACTCGCAGCTCCTGTTCGGCTCGATGGGGCGGTTGACGGAGAACTCCGTGATCGTGAACAAGAACAAGTCGTTCTCGATCACTGCGGCGCTCGAGGTGCCGGAGGGCGGAGCGGAGGGCGTGATCGTCGCCCAGGGCGGCGCCTTCGGCGGCTTCTCGCTCTACGTCAAGGACGGCAAGCCGGCGTATTGCTACAACCTCTTCGGCCTGCAGCGGTTCAAGGTCTACGGGGACGGCACGATTCCCGCCGGCGAGCATCAGGTGCGGATGGAGTTCACCTACGACGGCGGCGGCCTCGGCAAGGGCGGCGACGTCGCGCTCTTCCTCGACGGCGAGCAGGTCGGCAACGGCCGCATCGACGGAACGGTGCCGATGCTCTTCTCCGCCGACGAGACGACCGACGTCGGCTCTGACAGCGCGACCCCGGTGAGCGACGACTACGGCCCGAAGGACAGCGAGTTCACCGGGCGCGTTCGCTGGGTGCAACTCGACGTCGACGCCGCCGCCGAGGACGTGGATCACCTGATCACGCCCGAGGAGCGGCTCCGGGTCGCGATGGCGAGGCAGTAGCGCGGCCGGCGGTCTCTAGCCGTCGACCAGCTCGAGCGCCTCGGCGACGTCGTAGCCGAGCGCGAGCCCGAGCTTCGGCGCCGCGGAGACCACCCGGGCGACCCCGACGATCGGGATCACCGCGATGAGCGTCCCGACGATCTCCTCGTAGGACGCTCCCGCGCGCAGTCCCGCCTCGACGTCGTTCATGTACGAGGGCGGAGCCGCGTCGACGGCGATCAGCGCCGCGATCCTGAGCAGTGCATGCGACCGCTGGTCGATCCCGGAGAGCGTGACGTTGGCGCGGTCCTCGCTGAGCAACGCTTCGATGAAACGGTCGTCGCGCAGGGCAAGCCTACGAAGCGTGAGCTTGTATTCGTCCACGAGATCGCCTCGCCCATTGGACGCCTTGCGACGGCCGGCAACATCGTCCGGTGCGGGTGAAATCAGCCGCGGGACGCGGGTGAGGCGTCGACGAGCCCGAGCTCGGTCGCTCGCTCGATCGCCTCGCTCCGGCTGGAAGCGTCGAGCTTGCGGTAGACGGAGATCGCCTGCGTCTTGACCGTGTTGCGCGAGACGAAGAGCCGCTCGGCGATCTCTCGGAAGGAGAGATGGGTCGTCAGGAACGGCAGCAGGCGGAGCTCCGCTGCCGTGAGGGTCGACGCCCACCCAGAGGACTGGTCGGCAACGGTGCCGAGCTTCGCGCGGACCTCGGCGGCCTGCGCCCACGAGCGTGCCGAGCCCGGCCGTCGACGAAGGACGTCGCCCGCCTCGCGGGAGAGGATCGTCGCGCCGCGGGTGTCCGAGAGCGCGAGATGAGCCTTCGCGAGCTCGAGCCGGGTCTGCACCGCGAACCAGGGCAAGCGCGTGGGTGAGCATCGGGCGGAAGCGCTGCGCGCTCACGAGCATCGCTCGAGCACGCGCGTTCTGCCCTCTGGCGAGCGCGACCTTCGCCGTGACGGCCAGCACGATCGCGGTGAGCACGTATTCCGGCGAGGACGCCTCGTCGATGAGGGCCTCGGCCTGGGCGAGCTCCGACTCGGCCGCGGCGAGGTCGCCCCGCTCCAGGCTCAGGAGCGCCAGCTCGCAGCGCGCCACGACGCCGGCCCAGACCGCACCTCCGGCGGCTGCCGCCTCCGCGGCTCGCTCCAGGCCGAGCTCGGCCCGCTCGAGGTCGCCTGAGAGGAGGACCGCCACGGCGTGCAGGACGAGCGCCGCAGGGCGCCATGGGCTCGCGGCGGCGAGGCCGGACATCGCAAGCTCGGCGTCGAGCTCCATCTGCTCGACGCCCTTCTGGCAAAGCAGGGCGCGGACGGTGGCTGCCCAGGCCACGAACGGGCTTCCGTCCGGCATCTCTGCCTGCGGGTCGGGCGTGTCGAGGCTGAGCGCCCAGCGCTCAGCCACATCGGGTCGACCGCGGAGCGCATGCAGCCAGACTCCGAAGACGGCGATCGCGGGATGTCGGTCGAGCTTTGCCGGTTCGTCGAACAGCGCGAGCCAGCGCTCGACGGTCGTGACCCGGCCGCTCCGGTAGTAGGGAAATGCGCAGGCGGTCACGAGTCGGGCGACCCCGTCGGTGTCGCCGGCCGCTGCCAGGTACTCGATCGCGATCTCGGGCTCTCCGTTCGCCTCGAACCAGGCGCCCGCTCTGGCATTCAACGCGGTCAAGAGCTCGGGCTCGCGCCGTCTGAGCTCGGCCTCCAGCATCTCCCGGAACAGATGGTGGTAGCGAAACCACGTGCGTTGGTGGTCGAGCGCGATGACGAACAGGTTGTCGTGCTCTAGCTGTTCGAGGAGTGCCGTCGAGTCCCGGGCCTCGAGAACCGCATCGCACAGCGGCCCACTCATCCGGTCGAGCACCGCGGTCCGAAGCAGGAACTCGAGCTCCGCCGGCTTGACGCGCGCGAGCTGCTCGGATCGCAGGTAGTCGGTGACGAAGCGGTCGTCGCCGCCGAACGAGGCAAGCGAGGAGTCGCCGGCTTCGAGCGACAGGGCGGCGAGATAGAGCCCTGCCGCCCAGCCCTCCGCGCGCTCGTTCAAGGCGCGCGCCTCCGTCTCGGTCACGTCCAGCCCGGCCGCTGTCAGGAGGGCGTGAGCCTCGCGGTCGTTCATGGCGAGCGCCGAGCGCCCGAGCTCGAGCAACTCGCCGTCGGCGCGCAGCTTTGCGAGTCCCAGCCGAGCCTCGGTGCGACCGCAGAGGACGAGCTGCGAGCCTTGCGGAACCTGGCCGAGCACCGCGGCCAGCGCGTCGAGGCACTCGGGGTCCTCGAGCTCGTGCACGTCGTCGAGGACGAGGACGAAGGGCTCGGGCAACGAGGCGAGCGCGACACCGAGACGCGGCAGGGCGCGCGTCCAGAGCGAGGCCGCCGTCAACCCCTCGAGAACGGCGGGATCGACACCGGTGCCGCGGCTCAACGCCTCGGCCAGATACGAGAGCAGGACGACGGGATCGTTGTCGCGCCGATCGAGTGAGACCCAGGCAAACGGCCGCTTCCCACGTTCCGCCCACTGGGCCAGCGCCGTCGTCTTTCCGGATCCCGGCGGCGCCACGATGCTGACGAAGCGGCGATTGTGCCCGCGGGACAGCCGGCTGATCAGCGCCGTCCGTTCGACCTGGCCCGGACGCGGGGGCGGGGCGAGCTTGGCACCGAAGAGCTCGAACGCGCCTCGAGGGCCGCCGGCAGGTGCTGATGCGGTCTCTGGGGTCACTCGGGCGGGATGCGGTCTCTGAGGCTCCGCCGGGACGTCCTGCGGGTCAAGCGAGCCTGCTGGGAGCCGGAGTGAAACGTCGTCACCCCATCGGGGTGACTCGGCCGCACCGGATCCAGGGATCTCGACGCGCCCAATCGGGGTTCACCCAGGTCGGGTGACGACATTCGGACGTCCGACGGCCATCGTGCAGGCGTGCCTCGATTGCCGGCGACGCCTCCGCCTCTGGTCCGGTCTCGCGAACGATGAGCGACGACGGGAAACGGGCGCTCGAGGTCCGGACGACGGATCTCGGACGCCGCGAGCCGCCCCCCTCCGCGTCGACAGCCGACTCGGATCCGCGCGACGTCGCGCTCGGACTCGTCGTTGTCGGCGCCCGTGCGGCCGTCTCGGTGGGACGGGTCGTCCTCCTGCCGGCGCGCGTCGCCATTCGAATGCCCCTGATTCGCCGGGCGGCCGACCGGCTGGCAGTCGAGGGGATGAAGACCCGTCGTGACGCACAGACGCGCCTAGAGACCGTGAGCGACGAGCTGCTGAACGGCCCCACCGTCGACGCGGTCGCAGGCTCGCTTGCCGACCACCGGGTCTTCGAGCGGATCGCGCGACCGACCATCGAGGCGCTGGACGTCGAGACCGTCTTCGCCGCCGCGCTCGCGGAGGAGCGCACCGGGCGTCTGGTCGAGCAGGCGTTGGAGAGCCGCCTCGCCGCCGACACGACCGATCGTGTCCTGCACAGCCCCGAGCTCGAGAACGCCGTCGAGGTGATCGCCGCCAGCCCCGCCGTGCGGGCGGCGCTCGCGCAGCAGACGACGTCGCTCGCGGGCGACGTCGCGGCGAGCGTGCGTTCCCGCGCGCTCGATCTCGACGACGCCTCCGAGCGAACGGCTCGCCGCTGGCTGCGCCGCGCGCCACGGCCCGAACCCGCCGCGAACGGCGGACACGTGCCGTATGCCGGTCTCGCCACGCGCGGCGCGGCGTTGGCCCTCGATGCCCTGATCGTCAATGCGATCGTCCTCGTAGTCGCCGCGCTGCTCGGGTTGATCGCCTCTCTGGTCGGCGAGCTCCGGCCGGAATGGCTCGCTTTGACCCTGGCCGCCTCCGGCTGGGCCCTGGCGGTCGCGGCCTACTTCGTGCTGTTCTGGAGCACCGCCGGCCAGACGCCCGGGATGCGAATCCTGCGGCTCCGGGTCACCGGCGGCGACGGCGAACCGCCGCGGCTCGGCAAGTCGCTGCTCCGACTCGTCGGTCTCGGTCTCGCGATCATTCCCCTGTTCGCCGGCTTTCTCCCGGCTCTGTTCGAGCATCGCCGTCGGGCGCTGCCGGATTTCTTCGGCGGGACGGTCGTCCTCTACGCCGACGAGGCTTGACCGTCGGCGCTGCTCTCCGTCGCCGAATCCGCCTGCCGTGAGACCGGCTCGACCAGCAGCGTCAGGCCTTCCCTGCCGACGACGCGCACCTGCTCCCCCACGCCGGCCACACCCGCGCTGCGGGCGTGCCAGATCTCCCCTTCGAGCCGGACCTGCCCCTCCGGGTCGCAGATCGCGCTCACCGCTGCGAGCCTGCCGACCAGGGTTTGGGCGCCGACCGCTTTCCGCCTGCCTCGCACCGTCCGATTCCAGATGAACAGCTCGCCGACCCACACGGCGCCTGTCGCGAGGCACGCGACCCAGTTCCACGGCTCCGGCAAGACGAAGAGCAGCGCGATCGCGAGGAAGATCAGCACGTCGCCCGACGGTACTGGCGCGAGCGACGACCGTACGTCGCCCGAGAAGGGTGATTCGCCCGCAAGGAGGCGTGCGGATCGGCACGCGTAGTGCACGGTTCGGGCAGCGCGCGTTCGGTGTCGCCGCGCTCGCTGCGTCGACGTTCGGGCGCACCGCGAGCTCGCAGCGGGCGGCGGCGATCTCCTACCACGTCCTCTTCTCGCTCGTCCCGTTCGTGGCCGTGCTCGTTTCCGTCTTCGAGCTCGTGCTGCCCGAGACGTTGCAGGAACACGTCGTCTCGTGGCTCGTCGGTGCGCTCTCGTTGCCCAGCGGGCTCGAAGAGAGCGTGGACGCCGCGATCGAGGATGCCGGGGCGCCGGCGTCGGCGGCCGGAGTCGTCGCGCTCGTGGGTCTCCTCTGGACCGCGAGCGGAATGATGGCCTCGGTCCGGTCGGCCTTTCGAGCAGTCTGGTCGAGCGAGGCGAAGCACCCGTACCTGCGGGGCAAGCTGCTCGACCTCGTGCTCATGGTCGGCGGGGGCGTGCTCGTCGTGTCCGCCTTCGGGCTGACCGTCGTCGTCCAGGTTGCGACCGAGGCGAGCACGACCATCGCCGAGAAGCTCGGTCGCGGAGAGTCGGCGACCGCGGCACTCGGGGAACTGGCGCAGCTCTGCGCTTCGCTGACGCTCGCCTTCGTAGCGTTCGTGCTCCTCTACCGATTCGTCCCGCCGGTGGCGCCCCGGCTTCGGGACGTTCTCCCGGGCGCGCTCGTTGCCGCCGTGGGAATGCACGTTGCCAGTGCGGGCTTCTCGATCTACCTCACCCGGTTCGCCGACTTCGACGACGTCTACGGCCCGCTCGGCGCCGTGCTCGCCTTCCTCGTGCTCGTGTACGTCGCCGCCGTCGTCCTGCTCCTGGGAGCCTGCGTAGCGGCCGCCTGGCCGCAGACGGCGATCCCACCACCGCACCAGGAGGCGGTACCGCTTCGCCGCCGGCTCACCGCCGGCGCGTGGGGGCTCGTGCGGCGGAATCGGGGCTAGTGTGGCTCTGTCGCGCGCTTCCCGGAGCGGCGTGCCGGTCGGCGAGTTGCTGAATCACACCGATGGGGTGAAGGCGTCGTCTGGCCGCAATGAGACGATCGACCGGTGAGCGTCATGGAGCCGCACGAGCCGAAGCGGATGGCGCTGCTGCTCCCGATGCGCACGCTGCTCGTCGTCGGAGCCGCAGTTGCGCTCGGATTGGCCTTCGTGGCGATCGGCCAGACGTTCCTGATCGTCTTCGTCGGGATCTTCCTGGCGCTCGTGTTCGAGTACCCGGTTCGAGCCGTGATCGCCAAGACGAGCATGTCGCGCGGTCTTGCGGCCACGGTGACGGTGCTGGGTGCCGCACTGACCGTGCTCGTGCTCGCGCTCCTCTTCCTCGTACCGATCGTGGGCAGCGTCCGCGACTTCCTCCAAGAGCTTCCGTTGTTGGTCGACCAGTTGCGCGAGGCGGACGAGCTTTCCTGGCTCGGCGACTCCGGAGCGGCCGAGAACGTGCAGTCGGGCGCCGAGAGCGTCTCCGTCTCGGTGCCTGACGCGATCTCCGCCGTGCTCGGCGTGGCCGGGTCGTTCTTCACGGTCTTCGTCGCCAGCTTCACGATTCTCTTTATCTGTCTCTTCTTCCTGACCGACGTCGCGAACCTGAAGCAGTCGCTCGCCAGCGTGATGATGCCCGGGGAGTCGGAGCGCTGGCTCAACGTGTGGGAGCGAGTGACGGAGTCTGTCTCGCGTTGGGCGATCGGCGTGATCGTGATCGCGTGCATGGCCGGCACCACCCAGGGACTGACGGCGTGGCTGCTCGGCTCGAGCTATGCGCTCGCGCTCGGGGTGATCGCGGGCCTGCTCGACACGATTCCCAACCTCGGAGCGACGATCGCCGGCTTCATCCTCGTCCCCGTGATCTGGGCCGAGGAAGGGCTGACATCCGCGCTGATCATGCTCGTCGTCGTGCTCGTCTACCAGCAGCTCGAGAACAACGTGATTACGCCCAAGGTGCAGGGCAAGGCCGTCAAGCTGTCGGGCTTCTTCATCATCGTGGCCGTGACGCTGTTCGGTGCGCTGCTGGGGGTGCTCGGTGCGCTGACGGCGGTGCCGCTGGCGGCGATGATCCAGATCTTCGTGAAGGAGCTGACCGAGGCCAGGCGCGCCAAGGTCGCGGCAGCGGAGGCGGAGATCCTCGAGGGCGACGAAACTACACTCGCTCCTCGGCGGGGTTCCGGAGCGGTCGAACGGGACGGTCTTGAAAACCGTTGAGCCTTCACGGGCTCCGTGGGTTCGAATCCCACCCCCGCCGCTGACGGCCCGCCGCGCTCGGTAGTACCGTCTCGGCCATGCCTGCCGGCGCCGCGAGCTCCGCCCACCACGGTCGCCGGTGCAGCTGCTCAGGCTGACCCCCCGAAGCACGTTCGTCCTCACCGCCTTCGTGCTCGGCGCCGCGGTCCTCCTGCGGCTCGACCAGTACCTCGCCGGTCGATCGCTCTGGCTGGACGAGTCCCTGCTCGCGCTGAACGTGATCGGACGCCCGATCGCCGAGCTCTCGGAGCCGCTCAGCCTGAGTCAGGGCGCTCCGTTCGGATTCCTCGCCGCCGCGAAGCTGAGCGTCCTCGCGTTGGGGACGTCCGAGCTCGCTCTGCGGCTCGTGCCCCTTCTCGCCGGCCTCGCGGCGCTCGGTCTCTTCTACCTCCTGGCGCGCCGCGTGCTCGGGACACGCGGCGCTCTGCTTGCGCTCGGGCTCTTCGCCTGCTCACAGACGCTGATCGTCTACTCCGTCGAGTTCAAGCAGTACTCGACGGAGGTGGCCGCAACGCTGGCGCTCCTGCTTGCGGCGATCCCGCTCGGGCACCAGACCGCCCGTCGCTACCTGGCCGTCTCGGCGCTCGGCGCCGTCCTGCTCTGGTTCGCCTACACGAGCGTCTTCTTCCTGACCGCGATCGCCATCGCCTACGCACTCGCGTTCGCGCTGAGCCGTCGCTGGCGCGACTTCGGAGCGAGCGCGGCCGCGTCGCTGCTCTGGCTCTCGAGCGGCCTCGCCATGTACGCCGTCTCCTACGACAACCTCGACGCGGTTCAACCCTCGGAGACCCTGGCCGGCAGCTCGATCTCCGCCGTGCTCTCACGGCTCGTCGATACGACGACGCTGATCGGCTTCGGAGCCGGGTTCTACCGGGACACGAGGGCGCACGAGCTGATCGCGCTCGTCGCGGTCGCTCTCTGCCTCACCGGCGCGATCGTGCTCCTGCGGACGAAGCCCTACGTCGCCCTGATGCTGGGCCTGCCGGTGGTCTTCATGTTCGCGGCGGTGGCGGTCGGCCGGTACCCGGTGTTCGAGCGAACCGTCCTCGTCGCCGTTCCGGCGATGATCATCGGGATCGCAGCGGGCGCGTCCTTCGTCGTTCGCCGGATCCCGGCTCCAGCGGGGGCGGCCGTCGGCGTCGGGCTCGCAGTGCTCCTGCTGGCCTACCCCGTCCGAGACGCGATCGATGGGATCGGGGAGGTGCGGGGACACAACCAGGGAACGCGGCTCCTCGTCCACGAGCTCGTCGAGCGCTGGCGACCGGGCGACACGCTGTACGTCCACTACGCCGCGCAGTACGCGTTTCGCTACTACGCCGAGTGCGATTGCCTCGACGCCGCCGTCGCCTCGCCGGCGCCACCGCTCTCGTTCGCGGACCGGTCGACGATCGGGCCGAACCTCTGGCATCCCGCGCTGCTCTCCCGACAACCGAGCCTGGTGATCGGGGGCCGCCATCGACCCGGCGACACCGAGGGCTACCTGCGGGAGCTCGACGAGCTGGCCGACCGGCGGCGCGTCTGGATCCTGTCCTCGCACTGGGAGAGCGACTGGGAGCAGGAGTACCTGGAGACCCTGCTTCCACGCCGCCTCGGTCGCTACGGCACGCAGCGCGAGCTCATCACCGACGGTGCCGGCCGGTTGCTGCTCTACGACCTGGACGGCGCGCGGGGCTAGAAGCGCGCGCTCGCGACCCCGAGCGCCGTCGCACAGTCGTCCTCCGGCTGCGGCCCGATCCGAGGAACGGCGAGCTGCAGCAGCTCCTTGAGCTGGGCCCGCCGCTCGGTCACGATCCGCGCGACGGTGAGCGCCGAGACCGCCCCGGCTCCCTCGATCCCGGTGTCGTAGTCGGTCACGACCGACACGTTGGCGTAGCAGAGCTCGAGCTCGCGGGCGAGATGGCACTCCGGATAGACGACCATGTTCACGGTGTCCCAGCCCATCTGCTGGAACCAGCGCGACTCGGCGAGCGTCGAGAAGCGCGGCCCCTGGATCGCGACCGCGGTGCCGCCGTGCCGGACCGGGATCCCGAGCTCGCGAGCCGCCTGGACGAGGATCCAGCCGAGCTCGCCGCAGAACGGCTCGGCAGCCGAGACCATCGTCGTCCCCGGCCCGTCGTAGAAGGTGTCGGCGCGGCCGCTCGTCCGGTCGACGAACTGGTCGCAGACGACGAAGGTGCCGAGCTCGACGTCGAGCGACAACGAGCCGCAGACGAGGGGAGCGACGATCCGCCGGACGCCCAGCTCCTTGAGCGCCCAGACGTTCGCGCGATAGGGGATCTGCGGCGGCGGGATCTCCTCGTCGATCCCGCGCCTGGGCAGGAACGCGATCGGCGTCTCGCCGATCGTCCCCAGCTGGATCGGCGCCGACGGCTTGCCGTAAGGCGTCTCGATCTCGACGGACTCGGCCTCGTCGAGAGGGGACGAGTACGCCGAGATTCCGATGACTCCGATCTCAGCCTCGGCCACGCCACTCCTTCGCAGTCGCTTTCGCGCGCGAGCATACGCCAGCAGGCGAGCCAGGTCGACCCGCCGCCCCCTCTAGAGTTGCCGGATGCGCAAGCCCCTCGCCTGCTGGCTCGGCCGGCACAGATGGGTGACGCACGTCGAGCACGGCGAGAGCTTCAGGCTCTGCGCCCGCTGCGGAAAACCGCCTCGCGGAACGAGCAGGCAGATCTCGGAGAACGACCTCCACTGGACGAGGTACGACTCCGAGACGTACTGAAAGACCGCGGCTACAGTAGGCCGCCGATGACGCGGGGGTTTCTCATCTGCGTGCTCGCCCTGTGGCTCCCGGCCGGAGCCGGCGCCGCCATCTTCGGCGACGCGAACGTCCGGAACCCGACCCTGAAGACGAACCGCGACGGGGTCGCCCTCGTCGAGTACACGACCGCCGGCGGCGTCCGGCGGCACGTGCTCGTCTGGGGCGCGATCGACGGGATCGCCCATCGCAAGGAGCCCCGGTCGGCGCAGGCGAGGTTCCGGATGGACTACTCGGGCGGCTGGAAGAGCCGCCGGGATCCCGGCTACTGGCGGCGGTTCCGGAACGCCTGCGGACGGTACGACGGGCCGTCGCTCCCGTTCTTCGTCACCGGCTGCAAGGCACCCGACGGCAGCTACTGGGCGCTGCAGGCATGGCAGCGGAACCTGCCGATGCGCGGGTTCGCTCCTTGGACCGAGCGGCAGAGAGCCGTCGAGCTCCACATCTCGCACTGGAGCGGCGCGCTGCCGGAGCTTCAGGTCTACAGCCGCTGGACGTACGGCGGCACCCAGCAGGGCATCTTCGGCCGGCTCCTCTACCGCGGCGAGCCCGTCTACGGGACGAGAACCGCTTCGGCGTCCGTCCGCGACGAATGGGCGCGCAACGTCTCGATCGACACGCTCAACTCGGACTACGGGCCAGGCTGGCGGCACGACACGGCAATCGCGACGCACGTCTCGAACGGGGGCT
Organism: uncultured Gaiellaceae bacterium; assembly: GCA_963761905.1. Lineage (GTDB taxonomy): Bacteria > Actinomycetota > Thermoleophilia > Gaiellales > Gaiellaceae > Gaiellasilicea. Next base: position 37,747 of record CAVXIQ010000002.1, read on the forward strand.
TCTGCTACTCGTTCGTGCCGCAGGCCCCGCCGCCCGGCTACCCGAGCGCGAGCCCGAACGGCAACGGCCTCGGCGAGCGCCATCGAATCTCGGCGATCGGCCCGGGCGTGACGCCGATCGTCCAGGCGACGATCCCGAGGCTGACCGCCTTCGACGTCGAGGCGCAGCGCCAGGCGACCGCCCGCTTCGACGAGATTCTCGGAAACGATCGTCATTGCGCCGCGGAGCGGTAATCCGCGCGTTACCCTAAAGGCGGGCGCGCCCAGCGACCCTGCCGCCCGAGTGCCCTGCCTTGTGCTGGGGCCTCGCGGGACAACGGATCGTGGTCGCCGGAGAGCCGCACTCCGCCGACCGGGCGCGCCCACATCGATTCGGATCTGCGCCGCTGCGGCGGGTCTGAAGCCGCCGACGACCGCGCTACGATTTCGCCGATGGATGCGGTCTCCACGTCGGTTGAAGCACGCCATCGGGCGCTCGTCGAAGCGCTGCCCGACCTGCTGCTCCGGCTCAGTGCCGACGGCACCTATCTCGAGCTCGGCGGCGACCTCTCCCGGCTTGCGAACCCGCCCGAGCTCGTCGTCGGCGCCAACGCGCGAGAGCTGCTTCCGCCGGACATCGCGGAGCAGCTCATGGACGGCGTCACGACCGCTCTCTCGTCCGGTGAGCTCGCGACGGTCAACTACCAGCTCCGCACTCACCTCGGCGACCTGCGCGACTTCGAGTTGCGGATCGCTCCGGCCGCATCGGGCGAGGTGCTCGCGATCGTGCGCGACGTGACCGACCTGCACGACGCGATCCGCGACATGAGCGAGTCTCGCGCGAGGATCGTCGCCGCAGGCGATGCGGAACGACGCCGGATCGAGCGCAACCTCCACGACGGCGCGCAGCAGCGGCTCGTCAGCGTGTCGCTGCTCCTGCATCTGATCCGCAGGCAACTCGAAGGCAAGCCCGAAGCGGTGCCCGAGCTGCTCGAGTCCGCCCAGGGCGAACTCGCGCTCGCCCTCGAGGAGATCCGCGAGCTCGTCCGCGGCCTCCACCCACGCGTCCTGACAGACCACGGTCTCGGTCGCGCCGTTCGCACGCTGGCCGAGCGCTCCGTCCTCCCGCTCGAGATCACGGCGCTTCCCGAAGAGCGGCTCGACTCGGCGGTCGAGGCGGCCGCGTACTACGTCGTTGCCGAATCCCTCGCGAACACGGCCAAGCACGCGAAAGCAGCGCGCGTCACTGTCGGGATCGAGCGGAACGGGAGATGCACCGTCGTCGAGGTCTCCGACGACGGGATCGGCGGAGCCGACGCAAACGGGGGCGGCTTGCAGGGACTTGCGGATCGCGTCGCCGCGCTGGGTGGCCGCTTCGCCGTCTGGAGCCCGTTGGGCGCAGGCACGCTCGTCCGCGCAGAGCTGCCCGACTGAGGGCCGTGGAGCGGGCGCCCGTCCAGAGGGTTGCCCGGGCCGTCGGGTTCGCGTTCCTGCTCGTCGGGATCGCCGGCTTCGTCCCCGGGCTGACGACGAACCTCTACGAGGGGCTCGAGTTCGCGGGCGACAAGGGAACCGCCGAGCTCCTCGGGCTCTTCCAGGTCAGCGTCCTCCACAACATCGTCCACGCGCTCTTCGGAGTCGGGATCCTGATGGCGGCGACCCCGGCCGGAGCTCGCACCTACCTGCTCGGAAGCGGCGCGCTCTACCTCCTCCTCTTCCTGATGGGGATCGTCGGCGTCGGCGACTGGGTGCCGACGAACAGCGCCGACAACTGGCTTCACCTCGGGCTCGGGCTCGGCTTGATCGCGCTTGGATTGCTCACGACGCGGGGGAGCGGTCGGGCCACGGCTACCTAGCGAAATCCCTCGCGCAAGTGAGGTCCGCGCGGAGCGACGTTGTCGATACTCGAGGCATGCGGTCTCGCATCTCGCTGCTCGCCCTACTCGCCGCGGCCGTTCTGGCGCCGAGCGCAGCCGCCTCGGAGCTGATCGACCGGAACGCGTCGAACGTCAAGCTCCAGGTGGCGAAAAACGGTCAAGCCCTGCTCAGCTTCGACGCTCGCGGCAAGCACTGGAACGTGCTCGCCTGGGGCGCCGAGAACGCGATCGCGCCGACGACTGCGCGTCCGCAGCTCTCCTTCAAGCTCGACTACTCGGGCGGCTACGGCACCTACAAGCGCGACGTCTGGAAGACGTTCGCCAACGCCTGTGGGAAGTACTCCGGCCCGCCCCTCCAGTGGCTCGTCACCGCCTGCACCGCGCCTGACGGCTCGCACTGGGCGGTGCAGTCGTGGCAGCGGATGCTTCCCAACTACGGGCTCCGCCCGAATGCCAAGCAGGCGGTGTGGGAGCTTCGGCTCGCGCACTGGTCGGGCGAGCTGCCACAGCTGACGGTGAGGCAGAACTGGGCCTACCGGAAGTTCGAGCACCTCTTCGGCTCGTTCATCTACCGCGGCCAGCCGGTACACGGGTTCAAGACGACCTCGACCGGCCAGCCACTCGACACCTTCGGCCGCAACCTCTACGTCGACACCTACGACTCGGCCTACGGCAAGGGCTGGAGGCGCGAGAACAGCTTCCTGATGCACCGGGGCAACGGCAAGTTCTGTTACGGGTTCTACAGCCACGGCGGCCGCCCAGTGGGCGCGGGAACCCGCTACCGCGCGACGATCATCGGCCCCGGGGTGACTCCGGACATCTACTGGGAGTCGGAGTCGCTCGGCTCCTACGACCAGGCCTTCGACCTGCAGATGCACGAGGAGCAGAAGTCGTTCTACGCCGGCGACGGGCTCTGCAAGGCCGTCTGACCATCTCCCATCTGACCGTCTGATCGGGACGTGTCCCAGGGACTGTCCCTGGGTCATGTCCGTTTCGGCTTCCTATGATCGGCGGGTGGCGAGCGGCGACGAGCTGAGAAGGGTGCTGCAGCGCCAGCCGGCGGGCGTCGTCGTCGTCACCGTCGACCTCGAGGGCGAGCGGCTCGGCCTGACCGTTGCCTCGTTCGTGTCGCTCGCGCTCGAGCCTCCGCTCGTCGGGATCTCGATCGCGCGACAAGCCGCGTTGCACGAGCTCCTGCGCGCGGCCGGCGGCTTCGCCGTCTCCCTGCTCGCTGCCGGCCAGGTCGAGCTCGCGCGCCACTTCGCCCGCGGGGTTCCACCGATCGCGCTCTGGCAGGGGATCGAGACACTCCCCGGCGCGCGTGCGCCGCGCCTCGCCGGAGCCGTCGGGTGGCTCGACTGCGCCGTCGCCGCCGAGCACGAGGCCGGCGACCACACCTTCTTCGTCGGCGCGGTCGAGCGCGCGACGCTCGGCGTCGCCGGCCCGGCGCTCGTCCGCTTCGAGGGCGACTACGCGTGATCGACGCCGTCGTCTTCGACCTGGACGGCGTGATCGTGGACAGCGAGCAGGTGTGGGACGCGGTGCGCGAACAGCTCGTGCGCGAGCGAGGCGGCCGCTGGACCGAGTCCGCGCAGCGCGACATGATGGGCATGAGCTCGCCCGAGTGGTCGCGCTACCTGCACGAGGAGCTCGGGCTCGAGGAGTCGCCGGCGGAGCTGAACGCCGAGGTCGTCCGTCGGATGCTCGAACGCTACCGCGACGAGCTCCCGCTGCTCGAAGGCGCAGTCGCAGCAGTCGAGCGGCTCGCCGCCCGCTTCCGCCTGGCCGTCGCGTCGTCGTCGAATCGACCGTTGATCGACGCCGTCTTGGAATCCGCGGGGATCGAGACCCTCTTCGAGGCGACCGTCTCCTCGGAGGAGGTCGCCCGCGGCAAGCCGGCGCCGGACGTCTACCTGGAGGCCGCGCGCCGGCTCGGAGTCGATCCGGCCCGCTGCGCCGCGGTCGAAGACTCGTCGAACGGTCTCCGCTCCGCGCACGCCGCCGGGATGCGCGTCCTCGCGTTCCCGAACCGGCACTACCCGCCGGCGCCCGACGCTCTCGCGCTCGCCGACGTCGTGCTCCGTTCCCTCGACGGGCTCGGCGTCGACGCCGTCGCACCGTCGCGACTGACGAACCGCGACTGAGCTCAGGCGCGGCCGAGCAGGACGCAGCCGTTGTGGCCGCCGAGCCCCATCGCATTCGAGAGGGCGACCTCGAGCTCGGCTCCGACCTCGGCCAGATCGCGCGCCTCGTTCGGCACGTAGTCGAGATCGCACGCCGGATCGGGGTTCCGGTAGTTGATCGTCGGCGGCAGAACCTGGTGGTGGAGCGCGAGCGCGCACATCATCGACTCGATCGCGCCGGCTGCGCCGAAGCAGTGGCCGGTCACCGACTTCGTCGACGAGACGGCAAGGCGCTCCGCGTGCTCGCCGAAGACGGCCCTGATCGCGCGCGTCTCCGCCGCGTCGCCCAGCGGCGTCGACGTGCCGTGCGCGTTGATGTAGCCGACCTGCTCGGGCTCGACGCCGGAGCGTGCGAGCGCGGCGCTCATCATCTCCGCGACGCCGACCGACTCCGGATCGGGTTGGGCCATGTGGTGCGCGTCGTTCGAGGCTCCGTAACCGAGCACCTCCGCGTAGACGGTCGCGCCGCGCGCTCGGGCCGCCTCGAGCTCCTCGAGCACGAGGATGCAGGCGCCTTCTGACATGACGAAGCCGGCGCGCGTCGCATCGAACGGCCGCGAGGCGAGCGTAGGATCCTCGTCCTCGGCGACGAGCCCGCGCATCGCGCAGAAGCCGGCCAGGATCAGGGGATGGATGCACGACTCGGTGCCTCCGGCGAGGACGACGTCCGCATCGCCCCGCTTGATGATCTCGGCCGCCTCGCCGACGGCATGAGAGCCGGTCGCGCACGCGGAGACGGGCGCGTAGTTCGGGCCGCGGAGGCCGAGCGAGATCGCGATCTGACCGCTCGCCGAGTCGACGAGGACGCTCGGGATGAAGAAGGGTGACACCCGGTCGGGGCCGCGGTCGCGCAGCACCGAGTGCTGCTCGGCGATTCCCGGCAGGCCGCCGATCGCCGAGCCGACGACGACGCCCGTCCGTGCTGGATCTGCGTTCTCGAGCCCGGACTCCCGCCACGCCTCCTGGGCGGCGCCGAGCGCCAAGAGGACGTTGCGATCCATCCGCCTGCCCTCCTTGGGTGGAGCAACCATCGCCGGATCGAATCCCTTGACCTCGCCGGCGATCCGGACCGGATACGCGCTCGTGTCGAAACCCTGGATGAAGTCGATCCCGCTCTCGCCCGCGAGCGCGGCGCGCCACGAGGACGGCGCGTCGAGGCCGATCGGCGTGACGGCTCCCAGACCCGTGATCCCGACCCGGCGCATCGCGCAATCGTAAAGATGCGCGCCGCGTTAGCGGCTCGAGGCCCGTGGGAACGAACCCGGCATGGCGACAGCCGCTGCACACGTCGCCCGCGAGGGGGTCGCACAACCGAAGCTCGTCTTCTTCACGTCGTCCCGCTCCGGGAACTGCCGCCGGGTCGAGGGCTTCCTGGCGCAGGTGCTGCAGCGCCGGCGAAACCACGGCACCTTCAGGCTCCACATCGTCGACGAGGAGGAGCGGCCGGATCTCGTCGCGCGATTCAAGGTGACGGCCCTCCCGACGCTCGTCGTCGTCGAGGACCGGACGGAGCAGGCGCGGCTCGAGTCACCGCGCGGCTGCCGCGACATCGAAGAGCTGCTCGCTCCTTGGCTCCGCTGACGACTTGCTCCACCGACTCCGGCGCGAGATAGTCGGCATCCAAGTCTGGGTTCTCACGAGGAGGGGCAATGAAACGGTTCGTCCTGGCGGTCACCGCCGCCGCCGGCCTCGCGTTCGCAACAGGATCAGCCGACGCGGCGGCCACACACGACTTCGAGTTGAAGGTGCTTTCGAGCCCGGCGTCGATGGTCACGGGCGGCGACGCGCTCGTCGAGGTGACCGTGCCGCGGAACGTGCCACTGGCGAAGGCGACGGTCAGCGTCAACGGAACGGACATCACCGGCACACTCGACCTGAACCCAGGAGCACGCACCCTCACCGGAATGGTCACGGGGCTGCAGCTGGGCGACAACACGCTCCACGCCGACTCGAACGGGCGAGGCGCAGGCCGTCCACGGGCAGACCTGATCCTGAAGAACCATCCGGTGACCGGTCCGATCTTCTCCGGGCCCCAACAGCAGCCGTTCGTCTGCAAGACGGTCGGACAGGGCCTCGGCACGCCACTCGCCGACAACACGTCCGGAATCGGCCTGCCGGTGCCGGGCGGCTGGAGCAAGGACTGCTCAGTGCCGACGAGGGTCGACTACCTCTACCGCACGACCTCCAACTCTTTCCAGCCCCTCCCCGCGGGCCCGCTGCCGGCCAACATCGCGCAGACGACGACGCTGGACGGTCGCACGGTGCCGTACGTCGTCCGGCGGGAGCGCGGCACGATCAACCGCTTCATCTACTCGATCGCGATCCTCGCGCCTCCGGGGGACCCGACGGCGGAGCGTGATCTCTCGCTCTGGAACGGGCGGCTGATCTACTCGTTCGACGGGGGCGTCGCGATCGGCCACAGCCAGGGCACCCTCGGCGGCAGCGGCCACCTCTACCACAACGGCCTCTCCAAGGGCTACGCCGTCGTCTACTCGAGCGGGACGAGAACGAACACGCACTACAACCTCGTGCTCGGCGCCGAGACGGCGATCATGTCGAAGGAGCGCTTCATCGAGGGCTACGGCGTGCCGAAGTACACGGTCGGCGTCGGTGCCTCCGGTGGCGGAATCCAGCAGTACGTCTACGCGCAGAACTACCCGGGCGTGATCCTCGACGCGGCGATCCCGCAGTACTCCTACCCGGACATGGTCACCCAGACCATCCACGTCGGCGACTGCGAGCTGCTCGAGCACTACATGGACGTCACCGACGCGGGCAATCCGAAGTGGGCGACGTGGACGAACCGCACGTGGCTCGAAGGAATGGCGTCGAGCGCAACGATCGCCAATCCCTACCGAGGCGGGGCGCCCGGCCTGACCGAGTGCGTCAACGGCTGGAGGGGCCTGACCCCGCTCGCGATGAACCCGTTGTTCGGGACCGCGGGCGCCGAGCAGGCGCTCTACGACCCGGCTGCGATCGCAGCGATCAAATGGACGCACTGGGACGACCTCGTCAACATCTACGGGGTCGATGCGTTCGGCTACGGCCGCTCGACCTGGGACAACGTCGGCGTCCAGTACGGTCTCGCCGCACTGAAGGCGGGACAAATCACGCCCGCCGAGTTCCTCAAGCTGAACGCGACTGCGGGGAGCTGGAAGGAGTCGAAGGACATGGTGCAGGAAGGCTGTCCCTTCCTCTCCTTCCTCTGCGCCAACCCCGCGCAGTTCGACCCGTGGAGCCGGCGCAACATGAGGTTGAGCCCGGATGGGGGCCTGACGCCGGCGCCGCGGCGCGAAGGCAGCATCGAGGCGATGCAGGCCGCTTACCGGTCGGGGCTCGTCTTCCATGGGGAGATCGACATCCCGGTGATCGACTGGCGTCACTACCTCGAGCGTCAGCTCGACATGCACAACTCGCACCAGTCGTTCGCCTCGCGTCAGCGGATGCTGAACTTCGACGGCGACGCGTCGAACGCCGTGATCTGGTTCACGGACGGCCCGGCGGCGTTCGATCAGACCCCGCAGGCGCTGGCCACGATGGACGAGTGGCTCGCGAGGATCGACGCGAATCCGGCCGGCGGCGTCTCGGGTAACAAGCCGTCGGGTGCCGTCGACTCCTGCTTCAACGCCGACGGCTCGCAGATCGCCGCCGGCGAGGGCGTCTGGGGCGGGATCCTCGACACCGCCGCGCCCGGTGCGTGCACCCAGCGGTTCCCGCTCTACTCGACCTCGCGGATCGTCGCGGGCGGGCCGATCGAGGGCGGCGTCTACAAGTGCGCCACGAAGCCGGTGGCGCAGGCGCTCGTCGACGGCACCTACGCGCCGTGGCTCCCGAGCGCAGCCGACGCGTCCCGGCTCACGCAGATCTTCCCGTCCGGGGTCTGCGACTACAGCAAGCCGGACGTCGGGAAGCCGTAGCGGTTCGACGGGAGCGCCGCCACGTGCGGCGCTCCCGTCACCTACGAGTCAGCCTGAACTTGCCCCAGGCACGGCCGCGATAGAGCGCACGTCCCGCCCAGTCGGCGCCGTCGGGCTCGAGCACGTCGACGAAGCCGGTGAACGGCCCGGTATAGCGAAGCTCGCGACCGACGACGTCGAAGGGGGCGCGGATCGGCCCGACCGTCGTGCGACCGTGCGAGCCCTCGATCTCCTTGCGCACGCCGATGAGCGGCGGCAGGAAGCCGCTCACCCGCTCGACGTTCCACCTCCCGTCCAGCTCGGCCATGACCGTTAGCCTTCCTCGCGGTGGCGGACGAAAACGTTGTGGCAGAGCGGGGTCCTGGGGCAAACGTCCCGTTCCCGCCGATGGAGGCGGAGCTCGTTCGCGAGCTTCCCGCCGGCGAGGGCTGGCAATACGAGCCGAAGTGGGACGGCTTCCGCGGGGTGCTGGAGAACGACGGCGGCGAGCTCGCGCTGTGGTCGCGGAACGGCCGGCCGCTACTGCGCTACTTCCCGGAGCTCCGGCCGCTCGGCGAGCACCTTCCTCCCCACTCCGCGCTCGACGGGGAGATCGTGATCGCCCGCGACGGCGTGCTCGACTTCGACTCGATGCAGACGCGCCTTCACCCCGCCGAGAGCCGGATCCGCAGGCTGTCCGGCGAGATCCCGGCGATCTTCATCGCGTTCGACCTGCTCCTCTGGGACGGCGAGGCAATCCATCCGCGCCCGCTCGCGGAACGCCGCGAGGAGCTGCTCCGCCGCGGCGAGGGCTTCTGGATCTCGCCGGCGACCCGGAAGCTCGACGCGGCGACCGCCTGGCTCGACCGCTTCGAGGCGGCGGGGCTCGACGGCGTGATCGCCAAGCGGCTCGACTCGCCCTACCTCCCCGGCTCACGGGAAGCGGTCGTGAAGGTGAAGGAGCACAAGACGGCCGACTGCGTGGTCGTCGGCGTGCGCTGGAAGTCGCGTCCCGACAGGCTCGCCACGCTGCTCCTCGGGCTCTACCGGGAAGACGGCGAGCTCGACTACGTCGGCTCGGCCGCGATCGGCGCCCGCAACCACGACGAGATCGCCGCGCTCGTGCTGCCGCTCCTCGACGAGTCGAACGAGCGCCGGTTCTCGGAGCCGAACCGCTGGGGCACCGACGGGCTCGAGGAGACGCCGCTCCGGCCCGAGCTCGTGGCCGAGGTGCGTTACGACAAGGTGCAGGGGAATCGCTTCCGCCACGGGACGAAGCTGATCCGCTTCCGCTCGGACAAGGATCCGGCGCAGTGCACCTGGCGGGAGGTTCGACCGACCCGGCGGGACGACGACCCGACCGTCGAGTCGCTTCTAGAATCGGGCGCATGACCAACTACTCGAAGACGAACCTCAAGGAAGACGTCGAGAATCAGGCCCCGAAGTTCGGGATGCCGGACGAGCTCGAGGCGCGGTTCGGCCGGCGCGAGCTCGCGGGCGAGACGCTCGGCGTGAGCCACATGAAGCTCGACCCGGACTTCCGAATGCCCTTCGGCCACAAGCACGCGAACCAGGAAGAGGTCTACGTCGTCGTCAAGGGCTCGGCGCGGATCAAGGTCGAGGACGAGATCGTCGAGCTCGGCGAGTGGGATGCGATCCGGATCGCGAAGGACACGATGCGGGCCGTCGAGGCGGGCCCGGACGGCGTCGAGTACCTCGCCTTCGGCGCGGGCACCGATCCGCGCGACGCCGAGATGGTTCCCGACTGGTGGTCCGACTAGCTCCGCCGGCTCAGGCACGACCGCAGCGCGACGAGCGCGCCTCGAGCCGCGGCGCCCGCCGCGAGGACGCGAAACGGCGCGGCGCTCATCCCCGCCACCGGAGGAAGCCGACAGCGAGGACGTACGTCACGCCGGTGATCGCGCCGAGCTGGACGAAGGGACTGCCGTCGCGGCCGTGCGCCCATTCCCAGATGCAGGCGCCGATCACGATCGCGATCAGGACGTTGCCGGCGATCGCCGTCGCGACGAGGTCGAGGCGGGCGAACCGCTCGTCTCGGCCGTCACCCCTCAGCCCCCGGATCGTCTCGCTCCGTCCACCCAGCAGGATGAGGAGCCCGAAGCCGGTCAGCACCGCGAGCGAGAAGACTCCGTCGGCCGGCTTGCCGCCTGCCCAGAGAGCCACCATGAAGGCGAGTCCCAGCGCGACCGAGAACCCGGGTAGGAACCACTTACTCCTGAACATCGTCGTTGCCTCCATCGAAGACCTCCTCGACCGTCGAGTTGAAATAGCGAGCGAGCGCGAGCGCGAGCGGAAGCGACGGCGTGTACCGCTCCGTCTCGATCGCGTTGATCGTCTGGCGGGAGACGTCCAGCGCCTTCGCCAGCTCGGCCTGCGACAGGCTTCGAGCCGCGCGTAGCTCGCGGATTGCGTTCTTCATTCATGTCAAGCTAGCTTGACATCGAGGCAATGTCAAGCTCGCTTTACATGGGTGAGTCTTCAGGGCTCAGCCAGGGTCTTGCCGGATACCGCTCTGGCCGCGTCGCCCCGAAGCTGTGAGCATTCCCCAAGGAGGCTCACGTTGTCAGAAACGATCACCGAACCCAGCTCCGCCGGCGAAGCGACGCCTCGCCGACTCGTCCGGGTCGACGACGGCCGCTGGCTCGCCGGCGTCTGCGCCGGGCTCGGCCGCTACTTCGACATCAACCCGCTCGTCTACCGGATCGCGTTCGCCGCGCTCTCGCTCGCCGGCGGCACCGGCCTGCTCCTCTACCTCGCCGCGTGGCTCGTGATGCCGAGCGAGACGAGCGAGGAGTCGATCGCTGTCGAAGCGCTTCGCGAGCACCGCGAGCGGCCCTGGCTCCTGCTCGGGCTCGGGTTGCTCGCGTTCGGCGCGATCCTCGCCCTCTCGGAGGCGCAGTTCTGGCCGGGCACCGGGAACGTCTGGCTCGCAGCGGTGATCGTCGGCGGTGCGATCGTCTGGTGGCACGTAAGAAACCGCCCCGACAAGCCCGCCACGGCGGCGGTTACGGCAGGGACGGCCCGCGTTTCGGCGCCGCCGCCTGCCCGGCAGCCGAAGCCGCCCTCGCTCCTCGTTCCCGTCGTCGGCGCCCTGCTGGCACTTGCCGGTCTCCTCGGCCTCCTGGCGGCACTGGACGCGTATGAGGTCGATGTCGCCGTCGCGCTCGCCGCCGGCGTGGCGATCGTCGGTGCTGCAGTCGCCGTCGGTGCGAGCACGGGTCGACGCGTCGGCGGCCTCGTGCTCGTCGGGCTCGTCCTACTGGCCGCGTTCGGCGTCGCCGCAGCTACCCCCGTCTCGCTCTCGTCGGGGATCGGCGAGAAGACCGAGCGGCCTCTCGCGGCTGCCGACCTCGAGGAGTCGTACGAGCTCGGGATCGGCGAGCTCGTCGTCGACCTCTCCAACGTCGAGCTTCCGCCCGGTACGACGGATGTGGAGGTCAAGTTGGGAATCGGCGAGACGATCGTCACCGTGCCCGAGAACGCCGCGCTCGAGATCGACGCCCACGCCGGCGCGGGTGAGGTCGATGTCCTCGGCGAGGTCGACGAGGGAGCCGGCGCGGACGCGCGCGTGTCGATCCCCGGCTCCACTGCCGACGCCCCCGTCCTGATGCTCGAGGTCGACGTTGCGCTCGGCAGCCTCGAGGTGCGACGCGGGTGAGCTCCGGCTCGTATCGGCTGCCCCTCGGCCTGCCGCAGCTGCGTCGCGCGGAGGGCGAGGGTGCCGTCGCCGGCGTGTGCGCGGGAATCGGCAAGAGCCTGGGCATCGACGCGACGTTGCCGCGACTGACGTTCGCGCTCCTCGCGTTCGCCGGCGGCGCGGGCATCGTCGCGTACGGCGGCGCCTGGCTCGCGATGGCGACGGAGCACGGCCCGCAGCCGTCGCCACGCCGACGGCTGCTCGGCTTCGTCGCGCTCGCCATCGCCGGCGCGATCGCCCTGCGTGGGTTCGGCTTCTCGGACTCGCTGATCTGGCCAGGCGCGCTCTGCGGCGCCGGCATCCTGCTCGCGCGCGGACGTCGCGGAGCTCCTCTCGTCGCGGGTCTCGCGCTCGTGGCCGTCGGCATCTTCCTGTTCATCGACCAGAGCGCAACCGCCGAGGGCCGGAATGCAGCGTTCGAGTCCAGCGCCGTGGCGATCGCGCTCCTGCTCGTACTGGCCCCATGGGCGTGGCGGCTCGCCGCCGAGCGAGATGCCGAGCGCACCGGCCGGATCCGCCAGCAGGAGCGCGCCGAGATGGCCGCCAGGGTTCACGACTCGGTGCTCCAGACTCTTGCGCTCGTCCAACGGGAATCGCACGACCCGCGTCGGGTGGCGACGCTCGCGCGGCGCCAGGAGCGCGAGCTCCGTGCCTGGCTCTATCCGAGCCCGCACGCCGAAGGAGCGGGTCTCGCCGCCGCGATCGAGAACGCCGCGGCGGAGGTGGAGGAGCTGCACGGAGTCCCCGTCGAGCTCGTCCGGACGGGCGACGCGCCGCTGGACGCACGGAGCGAGGCAATCGTTCTCGCAGCACGCGAGGCGATGGCCAACGCAGCTCAACACTCGGGCGCGGACGAGATCTCGACCTTTGTCGACGTCGGCGACGACGAGATCGCGATCTTCGTCCGCGACCGTGGCGGCGGCTTCGACCCCGCCACGGTGCTGGCCGACGCCCACGGGATCGCAGAGTCGATTCGCGGCCGGATGACCCGTGCGGGCGGCAGCGCGACCCTGAGCTCGTCGCCCGACGGAACCGAGATCGAACTGCGTCTCGCGAGGCAGCCATGAGGAGCCGTGTCGTGCTCGTTGACGATCACGACCTCTTTCGCGCGGGCGTGCGGAGCGAGCTCGGGCAAGCGGTCGAGATCGTCGGCGAAGCTGCATCGGTGGGCGAGGCGGTGCCGCTGATCCGCGAGCTCGACCCGGACGTCGTCCTACTCGACGTTCACCTCCCGGACGGCGGCGGCCAGGCGGTGATCGCGCAGGTCGCACCCGAGCGCCCCGGCGTCCGTTTCCTCGCGCTCTCCGTCTCCGACGCAGCCGAGGACGTGATCGAGGTGATCCGTGCGGGCGCGCGGGGCTATGTGACCAAGTCGATCTCGGGCGCCGATCTGATCGATGCGGTCCGCCGTACGGCCGACGGAGACGCCGTCTTCTCGCCGCGACTCGCGGGCTTCGTCCTCGACGCCTTCCGTTCGGGCACCTCGCCGGTCGACGAGGAGCTCGACGTCCTCACGGCGCGCGAGCGCGAGGTTCTGCAGCTGATCGCCCGTGGCTACCGCTACAAGGAGATCGCAGCGCGGCTCCATCTCTCGGTCAAGACCGTGGAAAGCCACGTCTCCGCTGTGCTGCGCAAGCTCCAGCTCTCGAATCGCCACGAGCTGACCCGCTGGGCGGCGGAACGGCGGCTGATCTAGCGATGCGTGCGCCGGTAGCTCAACCCTCGGCCTTCTTCTTGCGCGACGGCTGGACGCGCGGCGGCTCGCCGGGCATCTTCGGGAAGTTCGGCGGGTACGGCGCCTCGCCTTCTCCGGCTGCCTCCTCGCGCTCGACCCACTCGAGCAGCACCTCGAGCGGGCACACCGTGTCGTCGATCGCAGCCTGGACGTCGCCGAGCTTCGCGAACCGCGCCGGCATCGACGCGAGCGTGAAGTCCTCGGTCTCGACGTCGGGGAGCTCGTCCCAGCCGACGGGCGCGGAGACGGTCGCATCCGCCCGCCCGCGCACCGAGTACGCGGAGGCGATCGTCCGGTCGCGCGCGTTCTGGTTGTAGTCGATGAAGACCTTCTCGCCGCGCTCCTCCTTCCACCACGCAGTCGTCACGAGCTCGGGCAGCCGCCGCTCGACCTCGCGCGCGAACGCGAGCGCGCAGCGGCGCACGACCGGGAACTCCCAGCGCGGCTCGATCCGGCAGGCGACGTGGACGCCGCGATTGCCGGAGGTCTTCGGCCAGCCGACCCAGCCCATCTCGGTGAGCACCTCGCGCACGAGCGCCGCGACGACCTTCGCATCGGCGAACTCGGTGCCGGGCTGCGGGTCGATGTCGATCCGCAGCTCGTCGGGACGGTCGACGTCGGGTCGGCGCGACGGCCACGGATGGAAGTCGACGACGGCGAGGTTCGCGGCCCAGGCGACCTGCGCCAGCTCGGTCACGCAGAGCTCGTCGGCATGCCGGCCGGAGGGGAAGGTGACGCGCGCGACCTCGATCCAGTCCGGCCGCTTCTCGGGCACGCGCTTCTGGTAGATCATCTCGCCCTCGACGCCGTCGGGGAAGCGGCGAAGCTGTGTCGGCCGTTCGCGCAGCGCCCGCACGATCCCCTCGCCGACCGACAGGTAGTAGCGGACGAGATCGAGCTTCGTCTCGCCGCGGGCCGGAAAGAGCACCTTGTCCGGGTTCGTCACCTTGACGACCCGCTCCCCCACTTCGAGCTCGACGAAGGGCGACGCCATTGCGGGCACGCTACAGCGTGGTAGCGTCGAGACCTCTTTCCGAACAGGGCGACAGAGGAGACACACGAGAATGCGCAAGTTCCTGATCCCGCTCGCGGTGCTCGCCACGGCAGTCGTGGCTGCGGCCACTGGCGGCCGCGGCGAGGCGTCGACAACGGCCTTTCCGGGGTGCGCCAAGGCGAGCCTCAACCTCGTCACCGACGGCAGGCTGACGATCGGCACCGACAACCCCGCGTTCCCGCCGTGGTTCGCCGGCGGCGAGGGCGCGAAGCCGTGGAAGCTCAACGACCCGAACAAGGGCAAGGGCCTCGAGCCGGCCGTGGCGTACGCGGTCGCGAAGCGCCTCGGCTTCGCCCGCAGCGAGGTGCGCTGGGTCTACACGCCCTTCAACAAGACGATCGCCCCGGGCAAGAAGGCGTTCGACTTCGCGATCAACCAGATCTCGTACACCCCGGATCGCGCCAAGGTGCTCACGTTCAGCTCGTCGTACTACAACGTCAACCAGTCGATCGTCGGCCTGAAGGGGAAGCCGATCGCGAGCGTCCGCTCGAAGGCGGGCCTGAAGCGCTACAAGCTCGGAGCGCAGATCGGGACGACGAGCTACCAGTACATCGTCCGAAACATCAGGCCGTCCCAGAGCCCCTCCGTCTTCGACACGAACGACGCCGCCGTTGCGGCGCTGAAGAACGGCCAGATCGACGGGCTCGTCGTCGACCTGCCGACGGCGTTCTACGTGACCGCGGTGCAGGTGCCGAACGGCAAGATCATCGGCCAGTTCACCTCGGCCGTCGGGAACCAGGAGCACTTCGGGATGGTTTTCCAGAAGGGCAACTCGCTCGCCGGCTGTGTCAACCAGGCGCTGGCGCAGATGCGGCGGACCGGCATCCTCCAGCGGATCCAGCAGATCTGGCTCGCCAAGGTGACCGGCGCGCTGGTCCTGAAGTAGGACGCTGAGCCGGAAATCGAAGCTGCTCGGGGGCGGCGGCGCGGGCAGCGCCGTCGCCCTCGCGCTTCTCAGCACGGCCGTCCTCTTCGGCGCGGTCGCGTACGGCGTCACGCGCTCGAGCGGCTGGCCTGAGGTCAAGGCGGCGTTCTTCGACTGGGACGCCTATCGCGAGTCGTTCCCCGCGATCGCGCGCGCCTTCCTCCTGAACGTGAAGATCTTCCTGATCGCGGAGGTGTTCATCCTCGTCTTCGCGCTCGTGCTCGCGGTCGTCCGCAGCCTCCCCGGACCGGTCTTCTTCCCGCTTCGGGCGCTCGCGATCGCCTACGCCGACTTCTTCCGCGGCGTCCCGACGATCCTCGTGATCGCGCTCCTCGGCTTCGGCGCGCCGGCGCTCGCGATCGAGGGCGTGCCGACCTCGACGACGTTCTGGGGGATCGTCTCGCTCGTCCTCATCTACACCGCCTACGTGTCCGAGGTGTATCGCGCCGGAATCGACTCCGTCCACCCGAGCCAGGAAGCGGCGGCGCGCTCGCTCGGTCTGACGCGGAGCCAGGCGCTCGCGTCCGTCGTCTTGCCGCAGGCCGTGCGCCGCGTGATCCCGCCGCTCCTGAACGACTTCATCGGCCTCCAGAAGGACACCGCGCTCGTCGGGATCCTCGGCTCGGTCGAGGCGTTCAAGCAGGCCCAGATCGAGGTCTCCGCCGACTTCAACTTCACCCACTACCTCGTCGCCGCGACCCTCTTCGTCGCGATCACGATCCCGCTCGCGCGCTTCACCGACTGGCTCGTCGCGCGCGATCGGCGCCGGCGGCAGGCAGGGAGCCTCGTGTGATCGAGATCGACGGGGTGCGTAAGTCGTTCGGGAAGCTCGAGGTGCTGCGCGGGATCGACCTCGAGGTCGCCGAGCACGAGGTCGTCTGCCTGATCGGCGCGTCCGGCTCCGGCAAGTCGACGCTCCTCCGCTGCGTCAACCTGCTCGAGCCGGTCGACGCGGGCCGGATCGTCGTCGGCGGCGACGAGATCACCGCGCGCGGCGTCGACGTGAACGCCCTGCGCCGCCGGATCGGGATCGTCTTCCAGTCGTACAACCTCTTCCCGCACATGAGCGTGCTCGCGAACGTGACGCTCGGCCCGCGGAAGGCGCTCGGGCTCTCGCGGAAGCAGGCCGAGTCGGCCGCCGACGAGCTCCTCCGCCGCTTCGGGCTGGCCGACAAGCGCGACGACTATCCCGACCGGCTCTCCGGCGGCCAGCAGCAGCGGGTCGCGATCGTGCGGGCGCTCGCGATGCAGCCGGACGTGATGCTGCTCGACGAGGTCACGAGCGCGCTCGACCCCGAGCTCGTCGCCGAGGTGCTGAACGTGATCCGCGAGCTCGCCGCCGGCGGGATGACGATGCTGATCGCGACCCACGAGATGGGCTTCGCGCGCGACATCGCGAGCCGGGTGTGTTTCCTCGACGCGGGCGTGATCCTCGAGCAGGGCCCGCCCGCGCGGATCTTCTCCAGCCCCCAGGAGCCTCGGACGCGGCAGTTCCTCGATCGGATCATCGAGGCGGGACGTCTCTAAGCTGGTGGTGTGGTTCAGGATCCGCAGCGCATCGACCTCTCGCTCGAGCCGCTCGACGACTACGTGGTCGTCCAGCCGACCGACGAGGAAGCTGAGACGCGGACCGGCCTGATCCTCCCCGCCTCGGCGGAGGCGCCCTGCCGGATGGGAATCGTGACCGCGGTCGGCGCCGAGGCAAGCGGCATCGAGGCCGGCGACAAGGTGCTCTTCCCGAAGGACGCCGGCTTCGAGGTGCGACTGCACGGCGCCGAGGTGAAGGTGCTGCGCCGGGGCGAGCTCGTCGCCCGCATCCACGACTGACGTGACGTCAGGAAATGAGCGAGGCCGCGCGGCGTGAACCGCGCGGCCTCAGCTCGCCGCGATGTGGGCTGCGGCTCCCACAAGCGACGGCGTACCCTCCCATCGGGCCGACGGGCGTGGCTCGGTATCCCTTGATCGAGTGAAGCGAGCTCGTCAACTCCGAACGGGTGATGGTGTGAAGGAGCGGCGCTCGCACAGGATGGGCGCAGAGGCACCAGGAGCCTTGGCGGCGAGGAGCCGGTGCCTCGAAGCGGACGCGCGCACCTCGAGGGGACGCGCGCGTCCGCTTCGCGTTCGCCTGCGCGAGTCCCGCCGGACGGCGCCGGCGAGGGATGCGCGACGGAGAAGGAGGGATTCGAACCCTCGATGGAGGAGTTCACCCCCATAACGCCTTAGCAGGGCGCCGCCTTCAGCCACTCGGCCACTTCTCCGTGGCCGCGGATGGTACCGCAGCCATTGGTGGACGCTAGTCTGTCAGCCGCGCGGAGGGGTGGCAGAGCGGTCGAATGCGGCGGTCTCGAAAACCGTTATCCGTCTTAACGGCGGATCGAGGGTTCAAATCCCTCCCCCTCCGCTCAACAAGCCGAAACCGCGTAGTGACGCGCGATAGCGGCTCGTCTACAGCCGGTCGAGTGGCCGCGTGAGTTTCCGGTCACGTCCGCTCTCGTCCGGTGGAGACAGGCGCGCAGAGGCGCGCGTGTGGCGCGCGTATATCTCAGGCGACGAGCAGGACGACGCCATGGCGGTAGAGGAGCTAGCGGGTCGTCTGTCAGCCCTGTGGGCTTCCAGCCGCCTCGCTAACGTCGGGAATCACACCATCCTGCCAGCGTCGATTTTCGTACCGGAAGACGCGCAACGCGCGAGCCCAACGGCTGCCGACTGCCCCTTCGGCGACGACGCCGCGCAGCGCCCCGTCTCCGTCAGGTATCGGCGCCATCTCGATCACGAGCTCTCCCTCTGGCACTCTGACTGCGAGCGCGGAGTGGTAGAGGTCCTTGATGGACCAGAGCCGGGCCGGCTTCTATAGCCACGATCGGCTCGAGCGGCTTGCGGGCGCCGCGATCAGAAACGCCGACAAGATCGATTCGGAGTGGCAGACGCTGGCGGTCAGCGACCTGATGCGCACCTACCGGCCGCTACCCCGTTTCGAGCCGCTTGGCTGGTTCGTCGCTGTTGTCGAGTCCAGGCGCGAGCTCGTCGTGCACGAGCCACAGCGCAACGGAGCGGTCGGCGGTCGCTGCGCGATCGAATCAGTAGTTCCCGCGCCGATCCACCGGTAAAGCGCGGATCCGCCCAACGCGGCCGTGGGCCAGAGTGGAAGTAACCAAAGGAGCCGAAATGAGAGCGCTTGTTTTTCACGGTCCAGGTTCGCGTCAGTGGGAGGAAGTTCCCGAGCCTACGCTCGAAGCCCCGACCGACATCATCATCCGGGTCGACGCCAGCACGATCTGCGGTAGCGACCTGCACATTCTGAAGGGCGACGTGCCGGCGGTGAAGCCGGGGACGATTCTCGGCCACGAAGCGGTCGGGACGGTCACCGAGGTGGGAGAGGCCGTCACGACGGTCGCGGTCGGTGACCGAGTCCTTGCGTCCTGCATCACGTCGTGCGGCCGCTGCGAGCAGTGCAAGGCGGCGCGCTACGGGCTTTGCACCGGCGGCGGCGGCTGGATCCTCGGCCACCTGATCGACGGCGTGCAAGCCGAGTACGCACGGATTCCGTTCGCCGACACGTCGGTCTACAAGGTTCCGCCCGCCCTCACGGACGAGCAGGTCTTGTTCCTGGCCGACATCCTCCCGACGAGCTTCGAGGTCGGCGTGCTCAACGGTGAGGTGAGCCCTGGCGATACGGTCGCCATCGTCGGCGCCGGTCCGGTCGGGCTCGCGGCGATTCTGACCGCGTCTCTCTTTACGCCCAGTCGGATCATCGCCATCGACCTTGATTCCGCGCGGCTCGCCCGGGCGATCGAGTGCGGCGCCTCGGACGCGATCGAGCTCACCGGCGAGGCCGCGCGCGAGCGTGTGCTCGAGCTGACCGACGGCATCGGCGTCGATGTTGCGATCGAGGCCGTCGGCATCCCGGAGACGTTCGAGCTCTGCACTGACATCGTCCGGTCGGGTGGCCACGTCGCCAACGTCGGCGTCCATGGCAAGCCGGCAACGCTGCATCTCGAGCGCCTCTGGATCAAGGGCGTGACCATCACCACCGGGCTCGTCGATACCTTCTCGACGCCGCGCCTGATGAGTCTGGTCAGCGCCGGCAAGCTCGACCCGCTGGTGTTCGTGACCCACCGCTTCGCTCTCGAGCAGGCGGAGGAGGCCTACGACGCCTTCGGCGCCGCGGCGGAGACCGGCGCCTTCAAGGTCGTGCTCGAGGGTGCGAAGCACCAGCAGCTGGTGCCGGTCGGCGCCGCCGCCGGCCTGGCAGGAGACGCGTCATGACCGTGCTCACTGAGCAAGCCAAGCTCACGCCTGCCGGGCGCGAGCACCTGCCTGAGCTTGTTCGCAGCCACCTGGCACGGTCGCTTCCAGCCGGCGGACAGGTGCCGGGAACGGTGCGGGTGCAGCAGTCGGGGGAGATGCAGCAGCGGCCCGGCGGACGCGTGACGCCGTTCCGGGCGACCCAGGACTTCTCCGTCGATCGCGTCGCCTTTTCGTGGCGAGCGCGCTTCCCAATCGTCGGACCCCTGGCGGTTACGGTCGTCGACGAGCTCTCCGACGGCAACGGCCGGCTCTGTGTCTCGCTCTTCGGGGTTCCATTCAAGACGATGAAGGGTCCGGAGACGGACGTCGGCGAGGCGATGCGATACCTGTCCGAGCTCGCCTGGGCGCCACAGGCCATGGCTGAAAACGGGGAACTCGCCTGGCGGGAGGTCGACGAGCGCACCGTCGAGGTGGCGGCCAGCGTCCACGGCTCGACCGCGGTCGTCGAGCTGGAGTTTGACGCTGCCGGTGACATCGTCCGGGCGACGGGGACGCGACCGTTCCCGGTCGGCAAGACCTTTGTGCCAACGTCCTGGGGCGGCGACCTCAGCGACTACAGGAGCTTTAACGGCACCCGCGTCCCAACCTACGGGCAAGCGTGGTGGGAGCTACCCGAGGGCCGCTTTATCTACTGGCGCGGCCACATCGACGCGCTCGAACTGATCGAACAGGGGGCGTAGGCCATGGCGGCCACATTCCGGAAGACGCGGCTGCGCCATCTGGGTAACGTCCTCATCACACCGCTAGTTCGGCTTGGCGTGGCTGGGAAGCGGACGCACATCCTGACGGTGCCAGGCCGAAAGAGCGGACGCCGCTACTCGACGCCCGTGCAGCTCGTGATCCAAGCTGACGAGCGCTGGCTGGTCGCCCCGTACGGTGAGCGCGAGTGGGTCAAGAACGCCCGCGCTGCTGGCGAAGTCGAGCTGACGCGAGCTGGAAGAACGACCCGGTTCGCGATCGAGGAGATCGGCTCCGACAAGGCCGCGCCGGTGCTCCGCGAGTACCTGCGGACGACGCGGGTCGTGAAGCCCTACTTCGACGCCACCGCCGATGCGCCGCTCGAGGCGTTCGCCGCCGAGGCGAGCCGTCACCCAGCGTTCCGACTGGCCGCAGTCGCGTCGTGAAGACGACCTATGCAGTCAAGTGGCGCGAGCCCGACGGGCAGACCTATCTGGGACGGCTCGCGCTCGGCGCACGAACCCTTGGCCTCGAGGGCCGGCAACGCGACGGGCCCGCGATCAGCAGGCAGATCAGCTACGAGGGGATCCTGAGTCTCCGGATCGGGAGTCGCGGTGCCGACCGGCTCGATGGTCAGCCGGCGCTGGTCGTCGAACGCGCAGACGGCCGGTACTCCGTCTCGAGCGCCGGGATGGGCGCGGGCATCGTCCAGGAGGTCGCCGAACGCCTCGCGGACTACCGCGGTGCTGCGCGGTGCCGTGCGACCGTGGTTGTACCCCTGAAGCCAGGCGCACTCGCCGGCGTGCGCGAGTTGGTAGCTCAGGGGCCGCCGTTCGACCCGGCCCGAACGGCGCTCACGCAGCACGAGCTGCTGCTGACCGAGCAGGAGGCCATCTTCGTCTTCGAGACCCAGTCCGAGGACGGCCTTGCGGCGCTACTCGGTCAGCTCGACATCTTGGCCGCGGCGGTCGCCTGGCGCGATCTCGTCGCAGGTCCGCCGCGCCTGGCTGCGGTGGCGTATGCCTGGGAGCGTCCGGAGCCGCGCGTCGTCCCCGCGGCCGGGCTCGGGTTCTAGACCTGGACGACCCGCCGAAGACTGCGGCAAAACCGCAGCAAGTCTGCGAGTCGCCCCGCATAGGCAGCCGGCGTACTCAGCCTACGGTGAAGGTACGAAAGACGAATGAAGGAGGCACGAGATGAGGGCGAGCAAACTCTTCGAGATTGGCGGGATCGTCGCAGGACTGGTGCTGGTGCTGTTCGGCGCCGCTGCGATCTACATGGGCGTCGACGGCCGCGCGACGGTCCGCGACAGCATCAAGCAGGAGCAGATCACGTTCGGCGCCGCTGATGACCCGGCGGTCGCCAAGTTCGCGTCTCAGTGGGCCGACGAGCAGGTCACGACCGGTACCCAGGCACGGGCGTTTGCACAGGTCATCCGCGAGCACGCGCTCGAGAGCTCTGGCGGCCTGGCCTACGCGCAGATGGGACGGTTCATCTCCGCCGACGACCCGAAGAACCCGGCCGGCACGAGCGACGAGGCCGCGGCTCTGAAGGACGAGACGGGAGCCCCGCTCTCTAACACGGCCCGCAACACCTGGATCACCGCGACCGCGCTCTCGACCGCGCTCAACATGAGCTACATGGCCGAGCAGATGGCCCTGTTCGGGATCGTCGTCGGGATCGCCTTGCTCCTCAGCGGGATCGGCTTCATCGTGCTGGCACTCGGTGGCGCCCTGCGCCGCCGCGAAGCACCGGAAGTGGCTACGAGCACGACGAGCAAGACCAAGCCGCGTCCGGCCGTCATCACCGGCTGACGAGCGGGACTCGTGCCCCGACCCGAGGGCGGCTCCGGCCGCCCTCGGTGTTTGTCCGAGGAGCTCGTCCTGGCCGGCAAGGCGGGTCGGCTCGTCAAGGGTTTCGCGGCACGCCGTCGCGCTGATGTCGCCTCCCTGACCGACCTCGTCCATCGCCTGGCGCGCTGGGGGACGACCTGCCCGCCGTCGCCGAGCGCGACCTCAACCCTGCGCGCCCTTCCCGACGGCTGCGTCGCGGTCGACGCCCGGATGCGGCCCGAGAGTCGCTCGCACCAAGAGCTGGTAGCGGGCTCCCGCTCCGACTGCGCTACGAGTCGGCGTCCAAGAAGCCGTGCTCGAGGGCATAACGGACGAGCTCGGCGCGGGTGGAGAGGCGCAGCTTCTGCATGATGTGCGCGCGGTGGGTCTCAGCGGTGCGCACCGAGATAAAGAGCTTGTCGGAGATCTCCTGGTTGGTGTGGCCGAGGGCGAGTAGGCGTAGGACGTCGCGCTCTCGGTCTGAGAGAGGGTCTTCTTCGTTCCGCTTTCGCTCCTCAGCTTCGGCCACGACCATGCGCGCACCCAGGGTCGGGTGGACGTAGTTGCGTCCAGCGGCGACCTCGCGCACGGCGGCGACGAGGTCGGTGTCGGCGGCCTCCTTGAGGATGTAACCGGTAGCGCCGGCGGCGAAGGCCTGGCGCACGTAGTTCGGATCGTCCTGCATCGAGAGGATCAGGACCTTCGCCTCGGGAGCGTCGTGGAGGACGTCGGGAATCGCCTCGATGCCGCTCTTGCCCGGCATGACGACGTCCATCAGGATCAGATCGGGCTTCTGGGCCAGCGCCTCGAAGAGGGCGTGCTGGGCGTCGCCGGCCTCGCCAACCACCTCGATGTCGGCCTCAGATTCGAGCACCCTGCGCAGGCCGTTCCGGACGACAGGGTGGTCGTCGACGATCAGAACCCGAATGGGCGTGTCGCTCATGCCAGCGGCACCTCGGCGACGATCGTCGTCCCGGAGCCGGGTGTCGACTCGATCCTCAGCTTGCCTCCCAGGAGCGCCAGCCGTTCGCCCATGCCGAGGAGGCCGAGGCCCTCACCACTGCCGTCGCCGCTGGTGAAGCCGCGGCCGTCGTCTTCGATCAGCGCCGTGACCCCGCCGGGCTTGCGAGCCAAGACGATGCTGATGGTGCCCGCCTGAGCGTGCTTGACGGTGTTCGTCAGCGCCTCCTGCACGATCCGGTAAAGGGCCGTTTCGACGTCGGCCGGCAGCCGTTCGCGAATCCGTGACTCAAGCTCGACGCGCATGCCGGTCTGTTCGGAGAAGGTATCGCGGAGGCGCTCGAGCGCCGGTGTGAGTCCGAAGTCGTCGAGCGCTTTAGGTCGCAGTTCGACGGCGAGGCGGCGTACGTCGTGCAACGTCTGGAGGACTTGTTCGCGAACGGCGGCTAGGGCCTCGGCGTGCTCGGCGTCGTTCTTGGCCTTTCCGACCGCGTTCAGGCTGAGCAACACCGAGGTCAGCTCCTGGGCGGTCTGGTCGTGGAGTTCCCGGGCCAGTCGGCGTCGTTCGAGCTCCTGGGCCTCGACAACGCGGCGGAGCGCGTCGCGCGCCACTCGCGCCGAAAGGTCGACGGCAACCGCGGCGCGGGCCGCGAAGATCTCGGCGAGCCGGAGGTCGTCTTCGCTGAAGCGTTCGTCTTCGTTCTCCTTGTCGTAAGCGACGATCACTCCGATCGGCCGCGCGCCGACGAGCAGCGGGACGTAGAGGCCAGTCCGCGCCCCGATCGGATCCGTCGCGTGTTGGTCGACCTCCGGATCGTCCGCGAGCTCATCTACGCGTTCGGCTTGCCGGCGCGCTAGCACGCCGCCGCTCTTCGAGCCGGCCCGCTCGAGACGGAGACCGAGGATCTCGTCCGCGCCGTTGCCGTCCGCCGCTTCGATCCGCAACGTCCTCTCCGAGGCGGGCAGTGCGATCGTGACAACTCGCGCTCCGATCAGGCTCCGCAGCCGCTGGCAGATGAGCTGCAAAAGGCGTGGCAGCTCGATCTCGCCGGCCAGCGCCGCGCCGACCTCGTTGAGCGCCTCGAGTTGCGCAGACCAGTTGGTCGAATCCTCGAGCAGTCGCGCGTTCTCGATCGCCACCGCCGCTTGAGTGGCGAGCGTCTCGACCAGCTCTTGATCCTCGCCCGTAAACGGGCCACCAGCCTTCTCGGTCAGGTACAGGTTGCCGTAGGCCCGCCCGCGGAGGAGGATCGGCACGCCAAGGAAGCCGCGCATGGGCGGATGATTCGCTGGGAAACCGACCGAGCGCGGGTCTTCGCCGATCGACTGCAAGCGCAGCGGCTCGGCGTTCTTGATCAGGACGCCAAGGATGCCGCGCCCGCGCGGCAGCTCACCGATCGCGGCGTGCGTCTCAGGGTCGATACCAGTGGTCAGGAACCGCTCGAGCTCCGTTCCGGTTCCGTCGATGACGCCGAGCGCCGCGTAGCGCGCCCCGGTGAGGTCGGCGGCCGTCTCGACCAGCTTCTGCAGCAGATCGTCAAGGGACAGCTCCGAGCCGAGCGCGATGCCGGCATCGATGAGGCCGCGGAGGCGCTCAGTTAGGGACGTCTCGACCATCAGGGGGATTATCAGCGTCGACCGCACGCAGACGCGCCTCGCCCGACCGAACAAGTCCGCTAACGCTCAGGGAGGAGGTCGGTCAAAGACCAGCCGCGCCGGCTACGGTCGCGGAATGTCGCGTGCGTGCAGCAGACGTGGCAGCGGTAGCCATCCTCAGCGTCGGCGCCAAGGTTCCGGCCGTGCTCTGGAACGGGATTGGCCCGCTTATCGCGGGCGGTCTCCTCGCTCTCGGGAGTGCGCCCGAAGCGCTAGGCCGGCTCGCCGCTGACCAACCGAGCATTACCCGACCTGCTCGCTCCTCGGGGCGACCTCGAGAGGAGTGTCACGAAGCTGATCCTCGGCGCCAGGAACGCGATCTTCGCGCTCGCAACCGTCGGTTGCCTGGCCGGCGCGCTGAGCGGCCTCGACATTTTCGCGCCGTTCGCCGGAGGCGCTTGGGCGATGACCGTCGTCGCCAGTCTCGCTCTTGACGCGCCCGGGGACTAGCTGGGCGATCGGCTCGCACCATGGCGCGTTCGGCCCCTTCTATTCGCCGGTGGACGTCGAGTTCGCGGAACATGTCGGTAGAGGCTTTCGACGGTCTTCGGGCTGGCTGGCGCACGTACTGGCGCACGGATGCATAAATCCCCGTAAATCGGCGCTTTCGAACCAGTCTCGAAAACCGTTATCCGTCTTAACGGCGGATCGAGGGTTCAAATCCCTCCCCCTCCGCTCAACCAGGGCGTGTGGTGAGGTCGGTTCGCGGCTGCCTCGCGCGCAGCGGTCTGATCAGAAGGCCTTCTGAGCAATCATCGTCGCTGTGGGGTTGAGCTAGATCCAGCTGCGCTGTTTCGCGGCGCCGATCGTGAGCGGAGCGATCAGGACGATCACTGCCACCACAGCCCAGAACAGCTTTGGCTCGTCGAAGAGGCCGACCTCGAAGTTCATGCCCATGATCCCGGCGATCAGCGCGCCGGGCAGGAGGATCACTGAGGCGAGGGTCAGGACCTTCATGATCTCGTTCGTCCGGTGGCCTTCGCGGGCGACGAGGACGTCGAAGGAGCCGACGATCGCCTCACGCGCATCTCGCGCCTCCTGCACCGTCGATTCGAATCGTTGCAGGAGCGACTGGAATTGCCGACTCGAATGGTGGTCGCCGAGCGCCTCCAGCTCAGGATGAGTGAGCGAGACGAGCGCGGAGCGGTGAGCAGCAAGAGCACGACGGAGGTTGCCGACCTCGATCCGCATTTCGACCAGCTGCTCGATGTCGTGCTCGGGCTCGCCATCTCCGCGCATTGCCTGAATATCGAACTTCTCGAGCCGCTGCTCGACCCGCTCGAAGGCTGCCGAGTAGGAGCCGAGCACCCATTCCAGGAGTGCTGCGAGGAAGCCGGGTCCGTCGAGCGAGCCGGTATCACCGGAGCCAGACACTCTCTCTGCGAATTCCTCCAGCACCGGAATCGGGACGTCGTGGGCGGTGATCACCCAGCGCTCCCCCACGACACATTCGAGCGCGATTAGCTCTCCTTCCTCCTCCTCGTCGGGCGCGTAGGTGGTGACGTGGATGTAACGGCCACAGTCGTGAAAGCTCGCCCGTCCCTTCGACCCCGCAAGACAGTCCCGCGTCTCCGAGTCGAGCACGAACTCGGCCGCTATCCGTTCGGCGTCGTCCTTCGAAGCGCGTTCGACATCGACCCAGAGCAGCTGATGTGCGGCCCAACCGCCGCGGGCGATCCTCGATGCTTTCCAGCTGCTCGACTCGATCACGGTCGAACAAGATCGGATTACGCATTTGCCAACCACCTGTCCGCCTCGGGTGAGATCCCGTTCGACGCAAGGACGGCGCCCCCTGTCAGTCGTCCCGGCCGGGAGAAATCGCAGAGAGCCAGCGATAGCTGTGTAGCAGCCGCCGCCACCACACACATCCAGCTGATCGGTCGGCGTGCTCGTCTCCCCGCGGAGCACCTCCAGCTCTGCGCCTTCACCGCACGCCGGTGTCGGCGCGGTGATGGTCAACCTGAACCCGCGTTCGAGCGTGAGCTGGACCGACCTGTTCCTGTCCTACGGCGCATTTGTCGAGGGCTCGCAGGCCGGATTCGTTACCTCGATCCCGCACGACCACAGCAGCTACAAGCGGGCGGCGTTGATGGAGCTCGAGCCCGCTCTGGAAGCCCTGCTCGGCGATCAAGCGGCGCTCCAGCGAGAGCTGCGCGAACGAGGTGGCGAGCTGTACCTCGAAGCGCGCGCCCGCCTGTTGCACCTGGCTACGCGCTCGGGCCGGGCGCGGCGCTCCGACCGGTGACGGCACTCTCCTTCGATCGGCCCGCCCACATGCGGGCCGAGGAGCGGTCGCTGGCCGCTCCGCCGCGATCCCGCTAGCGTTGGCTCGTCGAGGGAGAGGTGTCGCCGTTCACGCTCGAATCCGGCCGTTCGGACTGCTGTTCGTGCTCCTTGCGGGCGGATTCGCACTCGGCGGGCCGCTGACCGAGACGGCCCGTTCGGCCGTCCCGACGAGCTGGTGTGGCACGGGAGCCAGCGCGACCGACCGGCTACCTGACGTCGCCGGACGGCAGATCCACGTGATTTACGCCGTGCCCTCGGACGGCCCGGAGCGCTTCACAGCCGCGGCGTCGGAGATCGCGACCGACCTCGCGAGCGTCGACGCCTGGTGGCGGCGCGAAGATCCGGCCCGCACACTCCGCTTCGACACCTATCCGTTCGCCGGGTGCTCGGGGCTCGGCCAGCTCGACCTGTCGTTCGTGCGCCTGCAGCAGCCCACGGCCTTCTACCAGAGCTTCGCGGGTCGGTTCTCGAGGCTCGCGGTCGATCTCAGTTCCACGTTCGACTCCTCCGCGAAGAAGTACCTCGTTTACTTCGAAGGAGCGGCCGGAGACGGAAGCGGCGTCTGCGGTCAGGCCACGACCAGCCTCCCCGACCTCGGGCCGAGCTTCGCCGCGATCTACCTCGGCGTACCTCGCTGCGGCACGCTCGGCGGCGGCGCCTACACCGCGACGACGGCCGCGCACGAGCTCATCCACGCGCTCGGCGGGGTGGCCGTCGGCGCGCCGCACCGTTGCGTGGACTCGGGTCATACCTGCGACAACGGCACCGACCTGATGCACCCGAGCGGGTTCGGCGACAATTCGATCGAGACGAACGTGCTCGACGTCGGGCGTGATGACTACTACGACCACTCGGGCGGCTGGATCGACGTTCGGGACTCGCTCTTCCTGCGTCGGCTCGACGTGGCCCAGCAGCCGCTCACGGTCGCTCTCTCCGGCGCCGTCGGCGGAAGCAGGGTTCGGAGCGACGCGCCGGGGATCGACTGTCCGACGGTCTGCTCGATCGCCTGGGACGGCGGCGAGCGGGTGATGCTGGAGGCGGTACCCGGTGACGATCGTCGCGTCGTCCGCTGGACGGGAGCCTGTACCGGCACGAGCTCGACGTGCGCGCTGACGATGGATCGCTCACAGAGCGCCGGGGTCGTGTTCGGACCACTCACGTACGCGGGACGCGTCGTCGTGGCCGGGCGCGGTCGAGTGACGAGCGCGGCGCTCGGCTTCGCATGCGCCAAGAGCTGTACCGGCCGCTTCGACGCCGACAGCACAGTCGCCTTCCGCGCAGCGGCCGCTCGGGGCTGGGTCTTCGCCGGCTGGACGGGCGACTGCCGAGGCAAGAGCGCGTGCCGCCTCCGGTTCGACCGCCGCCACGCGATCCGCGCCGTCTTCAGGCGGCGCTAGAGCGCGTTTCGGAATGACGGTTCGTCGGCGGGGTGTGCTGGGTGGTGCGAGCGCAAGGACGCAGGGAGCCTCGATAGTCCAGCTATCGAGGCGACTGAGGACGCCGCGATCGTGCCGCCCAGTGCGCCCCGCCGACTCAAGGCTTCATTTCGAAACGCGCTCTCACGGCTCGGATACCCTGTCGCTCGCCCGGAGAGGTGTCCGAGCGGCCGAAGGAGCGCGACTGGAAATCGCGTACGCGTCGAAAGGCGTGTCGCGGGTTCAAATCCCGCCCTCTCCGTTGATTGCGCAAGATCGGAATCTGCGAAAGCAGATTCCGATCGCGCTAAGACCCCTAAAGGGTCGCTTCGCTCCCGGCTCTTTGACCAGCCCCGGTCTGTTGGCGCGCCGAGGCGCGCTCGGGATCTTGAGCTAGCCGCTGGTGGATTCGACGACGTAGGCGGTGACGTTCGCGATCTGCTCGTCGTCGAGCTGGCCTTCGAACGCGGGCATCGCGCCCGCGCCGTTCCGGACGCGCTGCTCGACGAGCTCCGCGTCCGGCTTGCGATTCGTCGAGGTTCGGGCCGACGTTGCCCGACGATCCTGCCGCCTCGAGCGTGTGGCAGCCACCGCAGCCCGCCGAGGCGAAGACCGCCTCGCCCGCTGCGGCGTCACCCGCCGCCTCGCCCGTCTCCGTCTCGCCGGTCTCCGTCTCGCCCGTCTCCGTTCTCACCCGTCTCCGTCTCGCCCGTCTCCGTCTCGCCGGTCTCGGTCGGCTCGGTCTCGGTCGGCTCGGTTCCGGTCCCGGTCGGCTCGGCGTCGCCCGGAGTGGTCTCCGTGACCTCGGCCGCGTCTCCCTCCTCCTCGCTCTCCTTGGCGAAGACGACGACGGCGGCGATCATGGCGAGGAAGATCAGCGCCGCCACGGCGATATACGCGCCGAGGCCACGGCCCGGGAAGTTGGGGTTCCGCCGCGGCAGCACGAACGACGAGACGAGCGCGAAGGCGATGAACACGAGCGCCACGAGCCCGAGCCCGATCTTCCCGTTCGTCGTGATCGCGAGCAACGACACCGCGCCGGAACCTACCAGCCCAGGCCGGCGGCCAGAGTCACTGGCGCTCGAGCGGCGCCATCGTCAGCCCGTGCGCCTCGAGCTGCGACCAGTAGTGCTCCGCCCGCTCGCGATGACCCGACCAGACGATCGCCCGTCCGGTCGAGTGGATCCGATTGGCGAGCGACATGCCCTGGTCGTACCCGATCCCAGGGAGCACGGACGAGAGCGCGAACGCGACTCCCTCGAAGGTGTTGTGGTTGTCGTTCAGGACGACGACGTTCCAGGGCGCATCGTGCCCGCTTCCGGTGCCGCGGCGGGCTCGTTCGCGCGGCGGGGTGCGGGTCGCAGGGCTCATGCAAAGACGTTAGTTGATCGCTGTAGGCTTGACGGCCGTGACGCCGGACGACCGCCTCGAACGGTATGCGCGCCTCGCCGTCGAGGTGGGCCTGAACGTCGGCGAAGGCCAGACGGTCTTCGTCAACGCGCTCGTCGACCACGCGCCGCTCGCCCGGGCAATCGCGCGCATCGCCTACGAGAACGGCGCGCGCTACGTCGACGTCGAGTACGTCGACCAGCACGCGCGCCACGCACGGATGAAGCACGCGCCCGAGGAGACGCTCGACTGGTCGGCTCCCTGGGCGCTCGAGAAGGTCGACTACATCGCCGAGCAGCGCGGCGCGCTGATCCAGATCTCCGGCGATCCGGAGCCCGAGCTCTTCGCCGATCTCGACGGCGCCCGCGTCGGCAAGACGCGGATGAAGCTGGTGGCCGAGCGCTACCTCGACACGATGAACAAGCGGCTGATGAACTGGTCGATCGTCGCGTATCCGAACGAGGGCTGGGCGCGAACGGTCTTCGGCGAGCCCGACGTCGAGCGTCTCTGGAACGCCGTCGCAACGGCGACGCGGCTCGACGAAGCCGATCCCGTCGAGGCCTGGCGAGCTCCACATCGAGAAGCTCGACCAGCGGGCGAAAGGGCTGACCGAGCGTCGATTCGACGCCATCCGTTTCCGCGGCCCGGGCACAGACCTCACGGTCGGACTGACCGATCGGACGCTCTGGTGCACGGCGAAGGAGGCGACGGTCGACGGGCGCGAGCATGTCGTGAACATGCCGACCGAGGAGGTCTTCACGAGCCCTGACCGCCGCCGCACCGAGGGCGTCGTTCGCTCGACGACGCCGCTCGCTCTGGCCGGCACGATCGTCCGCGACCTCGAGATTCGCTTCGCGGGCGGCAAGGCGGTCGAGGTGAACGCGGCGTCGGGCGTCGACGTCGTCCGCGAGCAGATGCGCTCCGACGAGGGCGGCTCGATGCTCGGCGAGGTCGCGCTCGTCGACGGCGAGTCGCGGGTCGGCAAGACGGGGCTCGTCTTCCTGAACACGCTCTTCGACGAGAACGCCACCTGTCACATCGCCTACGGCTCGGGCATCCTCGAGGGAATCGAGGGCGGCGGCGAAGCGAGCGACGAGGAACTCGAGGCGCTCGGCTACAACACCTCGACGATCCACACCGACTTCATGATCGGCGGCCCCGAGGTCGAGGTCGACGGGATCGAGGCGAACGGGACGGCCGTGCCGATCCTCCGAGGCGAGACGTGGCAGCTCGACTGACCGAGCAGACGGCGGCGTTCCCGCACGTCCGCAGGGAGCGCGTCCGCTTCCGGGATTGCGACGCGCTCGGTCACGTCAACAACGCCGTCTACTCGACCTACCTCGAGGAGGCGCGGCTGAACCTCCTCGGCGGGCTCCGCGAGTTCATCCTCGCGCGCGTCGAGATCGACTTCCGCGCCGAGCTGCGCGCCGGCGAGGAGATCGAAGTCGGGACGCGCGTTGGTCGGCTCGGCACGAAGAGCTTCGAGCTCGAGCACGAGATCCGCGCCGGCGAGACTGGCGACCGGGTCGTCGCCGAGGCGAAGAGCGTGCTCGTCGCCTACGACTACGAAAGGGGCGAGAGCGTGGAGCTGTCGGAGAGCCTGCGAGAGCGGTTGGAGTCAGCACGATGACGGCCGAGCTGCCGCTGACGGGAGGCTGCGGCTGCGGCGCGGTGCGCTTCGAGATCGACGCGCCGCTCGTCTCGGCCTCGTACTGCCATTGCACGCGCTGCCAGCGCCGCACGGGCGCGGCCGCCTCGGCGAACGCCCGCCTGGCGCCGGGCGCGTTCCGGATCGTGGCGGGTGAGGAGCACGTCCGCGCCTGGGCGCCGGAGGGCGGGTTCGAGAAGGCGTTCTGTGGCCTCTGCGGCTCGGCCCTCTTCAGCCGCAACCCGGCCAGCGATGACGTCGCCGCAGGAGTCCGCCTAGGCGCGATCGACGGCGACCCGGGAGTCCGCCCGCAGTGGCACCAGTTCGTCGCCTACGCCGCTGAGTGGGAGCCGATCCCGGACGACGGGCTGCCGCGCTATCCGGAGTCGCGCTCAGCCTGACGAGTCGACGTTCAACGCGCGAGTGTGCCTCGTGCAAACAAGGCAGTCGGGGTCGACTACAGTCGGAGCAACGGGGTCGTTCCTCGGCCCGAGGATCTATGTCCGAGTCCAAGACCCCGACGATACGTCGCCGGCGCACGGATCGAGAGCGTTAGAGCCTCTCCGAGCATTGCGAGCTGCACGCGCGTCCGGCAGCCTGCACTGGGCTCATAGACAAGGATCTTCGAGCATCTGCCTCACGAGATCGTCACCCTTGAACTGCGGCTCAAGGGTGACCGATCGGCGAGTTCAGGGTGCGGGATCAGGGTGCCCCCCCGATGTCGGTTCGCGGAGAACGCGGCAGGCTTGCCGCATGTCCCGTTATAGCCTTCAGCACCTTCGCGATCGGCACTAAGGCGGCGTCGTGAACACCGCTCTCAAGAGGCACAAGAGCCCGCTTTGCCGCCGACCAACGCTCGCTTCCTACCTCTCCGGCTGGCGGCACGCGATCGGGTGGACGGCCGAGGAGCACCCTCGCCCTGATCTTCGGCGACGCATGCCGACGACAGTGCGCCGCCAAACGGCGGAAGCCCTGCCGTTCGCAGCCGGAGCGTCGTTGTGAGCTCCGCGCACGCACACGACTTCTACCGCCCAATCGTGCACAACAGGTCGAGGTTTCGGCTTCGGTCATGCGATGCGCGAGTCCCTCATTCCTGAGAGGAGTGCAGACTGATGACGATCGACACGATCCAGCACGCCCGCCGTTGGAAAACGCTTGGCGTGCTCTCGCTGAGCCTGTTCATCATCGGGCTCGACAACACGATTCTCAACGTCGCCCTGCCCACGCTGCAGGACGAGTTCGACGCCTCCCCCTCGAAGCTGCAGTGGATGGTCGACTCCTACCTGCTCGTCTTCGCCGGCCTGTTGCTCGTCTTCGGCACACTCGGCGACCGCTTCGGGCGCAAGCTCGCACTCCAGGCCGGCGTCTCGATCTTCGGCCTCGCGAGCCTCGGCGCCCTCGTCGCCGACTCGGCGAACGAGGTGATCGCCGTGCGCGCTGCGATGGGCGTCGGCGCGGCGCTGATCATGCCCGCCACGCTCTCGATCATCGCCAACGTCTTCAGCGGCGAGGAGCGCGGTAAGGCGATCGCGATCTGGGCTGCCCTGGCAGCGGTCGGGATCGGGCTCGGCCCGCTGGCCGGCGGGCTGCTGCTCGAGTGGTTCGATGGTCGTCCGTCTTCCTGGTCAACGTCCCGGTCGCGGCGGTCGCCCTGCTGCTCGGCATCCGCTACGTGCCCGAGAGCCGTGATCCCCGGCCCGGCTCGTTCGACCTGCTCGGAGCCGCGCTCTCCGCTGCAGGCTTCAGCATCCTTGTGTACGCGATCATCGAGGCGCCCGAGCGGGGCTGGACGTCCGGTCTCGTGCTCGGTTCGCTCGCGGTGAGCGTCGCGCTGCTGGGTTTCTTCCTCTGGTGGGAGGGACGCATCAAGGACCCGATGCTCGACCTGGGCTTCTTCCGCAGCGCCCGTTTCAGCGTCGGCACGGCATCGGTCAGCGTCGCCTTCTTCGCCCTGCTCGGCGGCATCTTCGCGCTCACCCAGTACCTGCAGTTCGCCCACGGCTACAGCGCGATCAAGGCGGGCGCCGTCATGAGCCCGATCGCGCTGGGGCTGATGATGGGTGCCGGCTCCTCGAGCAAGGCCGTCCACCGACTCGGCACCGCACGCGTCGTCGCAGCCGGCTTGACCGGTCTCGCGCTGCTCCTCGCGCTGACCACGTTCTGGGAGCCGAGCACGGGTGCGTTCACGCTCGCTGCCTGGTTCTTCGGGCTCGCGCTCGCGATGGGCTGGGTGATGGCACCCGCCACCGAAGCCGTCATTGGCGCCGTGCCGGCCGCCAAGTCCGGAGTCGCCTCCGCCACCAACACCGTCGCGCGGATGGTCTCGGGCGCGCTCGGCGTCGCCGTGATCGGCTCGCTCGTCAGCTCCCTCTATTCGAACGACGTCGAAGGTTCGCTCGGGGCTTTGCCCCCGCAGGCCCAAGCTGTGGCCGAGGACTCGATCGGCGGCGCCAACGCGATCGCAACCCAACTCCCGCCCGAGGCGGCCTCCGGCTTGCTCGCCGCGACCGGCGAGGCGTTCACGCAGGCGATGGGTTTCGGCCTCCTCCTAGCCGCGGCGTTCGCTGCCACCGCGGCGGTGATCGTGCTCCGTTTCCTGCCGGCCCGCGAGCACACCGCCGCAGAAGCCGAGACGTCCACGCCCACAGTGCGCCCGCTCGCCGACCCCAGCGAAGCGGCGTAAGGAGGCTCAACGCAATGCCAGCACTGATCGAGGACGACGCGCTGATCGGAGACGCGCACACGGCTGCGCTCCCACACGCCCTGCCCGCCGGGGCGGGTGGGGGTGCGGGTGTCCAGGCCGTCCACCTTGACAGGACGGCGTCCACCGGCAGCCGCTCGTTCGCCCTCGGCACCGCTGCCTCGGGCGTGGCCGGAATCCGCCTCATCCAAGCGAGGAGATCCTGATGGCATTCGCCCTTCCAAACGCGCTGGCGAGCTCGGCCGACGACCGCTACCTCCCGATCGAGGAGCACGGCGTCGTCGGAGACCTGCGCACGGTCGCACTCGTCGGCAGCGACGGCTCGATCGACTGGTTCTGCTACCCGCACTTCGACTCGCCGAGCGTCTTCGGCGCGATCCTCGACGCAGACTGCGGCGGCCGCTATCGCATTGCTGCTGCAGCCCGGGCTACGACGAGGCAGCTGTACTTCCCGGACACGAACGTCCTCGTCACTCGCTTCCTCACGGAGGGCGGCGTGGCCGAGGTGCAGGACTTCATGCCGCTCGGCGGCGAGCGCGGCCGGCTGATCCGGCGCGTGGTCTGCGTCCGCGGCTCGATGCGCTTCCGGCTCGACTGCGAACCGCGCTTCAACTACGGGCGCGACGAGCACGAGGTGACGGTCGGCGAGGACGGCGTCCGCTTCGAGTCGCCGTCGCTCTCGCTCGCGCTGGCGAGCCCGGTGCCCTTACTCGGCACCGGCACCGGAGTTGCGGCGAGCTTCGAGGTCGCCGAGGGCGAGACGGTGACGTTCGCGCTCGAGCAGGCCGAGGAAGGCGCCGAGCCGCGGCCACTCTCGGAGCAGGAGGCCGCAGCCGCCTTCGACGCGACGGTCGACTACTGGCTGGAGTGGGTTTCGCAGTCGACGTACGCCGGCCGCTGGCGGGAGACAGTCCACCGCTCCGCGCTGGCGCTGAAACTGCTCCAGTTCGAGCCCACGGGCGCGATCGTCGCAGCTGCAACGACCAGCCTGCCCGAGCAGCTCGGCGGCGAGCGCAACTGGGATTACCGCTTCACATGGATCCGTGACGCCGCGTTCTCGCTCTACGCCCTCATGCGGCTCGGCTTCACGGGCGAGGCGAAGGCATACGGCCAGTTCGTGCGCAGCTGCTTCGGCACGGCGTCCGCGGCCGACGTCGGCCCACTGCAGCTGATGTACGGCATCCACGGCGCAGTCGACCTGCCCGAGGAAGAGCTCCCCGGGTGGGAGGGCTACAAGGGTTCGGCACCGGTGCGGATCGGCAACGACGCCGCACCGCAGCTCCAGCTTGACATCTACGGCTCGCTGCTCGATGCGATCTGGATCCACGAGAACTCCGGCCAGGGCCGCATCCCGTACGACGGCTGGCTCGCGCTGACCGAGATCGTCGAGTGGGTGTGCGAGAACTGGGACCGGCCGGATGACGGCATCTGGGAGACACGCGGCGGTCGGCGGAAGTTCACGCACTCGCGCCTCATGTGCTGGGTCGCGCTCGACCGGGCGATCCGCATCGCGCGCGACCGCGCCTTCCCCGCCGACCTCGTGCGCTGGATGGCGGTGCGCGACGAGATCTACCGCGCGCTCATGGAGCGCAGCTGGAGCGAGAAGCGACAGGCGTTCGTGCAGTACGAGGGCGGCGATGTCCTCGACGCGGCCGTGCTGTTGATGCCGCTCGTGCACTTCATTGCGCCGGACGATCCGCGCTGGCTGGCGACGCTCGACGCGATCACGGACGAGCTCGTCTCGGACAGCCTCGTCTACCGCTACGACCCAGCCGCCTCGCCGGACGGGCTGGCTGGAGACGAGGGCACCTTCTCGATCTGCTCCTTCTGGTACATCGAAGCGCTCTCCCGCTCCGGGCGCGTGCGTGAGGCCCGCCTCGCGTTCGAGAAGATGCTCACCTACGCCAACCACGTCGGCCTTTACTCCGAGGAGATCGGACCGAGCGGCGAGCTGCTCGGCAACTTCCCGCAGGCATTCACCCACCTCGCGCTGATCAGCGCGGCGGTCAATCTCGACCGGAAGCTCGGCTGATCCGATGCCCGCGGCCGTCTACGATCTCGTCGCGATCGGCTCGGGGCCTGCCGGCCAGCGCGCGGCTGTGCAGGCGGCCAAGCTGGGGAAGACGGCCGCGATCGTCGAGCAGGCCGCGGCGCTCGGCGGCGCCTCGACGAACACCGGCACTGTCCCCTCGAAGACGCTGCGCGCAGCCGCCCTCGAGCTGACCGGCCTCGCGCACGGCGTCTACACGAGCGCGTACAGGATCTCGGACGCGGTCACGGCCACCGACCTGCTCTGGCGCGCACGGCAGGTCATCGAACACGAGCGGGAGGTAATCCGCGACCAGCTGCGGCGCAATCGCATCGACATCCTCAGCGGAACCGCGTCATTCCTGGACGCCCACACCCTCGAGATCAGGGCGGCGGATGCGACCTATCGGGTCTCGAGCCAGCGGTTCGTGATTGCGGTCGGCACCACGCCGCTGCGGCCGCCGGGTGTGGACTTCGACGAGCGCACTGTGGTCGACTCGGACGGGATCCTGCGGCTCCGTGCCATCCCGCGCACGCTGACCGTCGTCGGCGGAGGCGTGATCGGGCTCGAGTACGCCTCGATTGCAGCGGCGCTGGGCACGTCGGTCACGGTCGTCGACAAGCGGGAGCGCCTGCTCGACTTCGTGGACGCCGAGATCGTGGAGGCGCTTCAGTACCACCTCCGTGGCCTCGGCGTGGCGTTCCGCCTCGGCGAAGAGGTGGACGCGGTGGAGCGCCGACCCGAAGGCGGTGCGGTGACCCACCTCCGCAGCGACAAGCAGATCCCCTCCGACGTCGTTCTCTACGCGGCCGGCCGCCAGGGAGCGACGGCTGATCTGGGGCTCCCGGCTGCGGGCCTCCAGGCGGACCGCCGCGGACAGATCGCAGTTGGCCCCGACTACAGCACCGCGCAACCACACATCTACGCCGCCGGCGACGTGATCGGCTTCCCGAGCCTCGCCGCGACCTCCATGGAGCAGGGCCGACTCGCCGCGCTGGCGGCGTTCGGCCAGCCGGCTCGCTCAGTGCCCGAGCTTCTCCCCTACGGGATCTACACGATTCCGGAGATCTCGTTCGTCGGCAGAACCGAACACGAGCTGACGAAGGCCGCCGTTCCGTACGTCGCGGGCTTCGGCCGGTATCGCGAGGTGGTGCGAGGCGAGATCTCCGGCGATCGGACTGGCCTGCTCAAGCTGCTCGTCCACGTTACGACGCGGAAGCTCCTGGGCGTCCACATCTTGGGAACCTCGGCAAGCGAGCTCGTCCATATCGGGCAGACCGCAATGGCCGGAGATCTGACGCTCGACTATCTGCTGGAAGCGGTCTTCAACGTGCCCACGCTCGCGGATGCCTACAAGGTGGCGGCCCTCGACGCAGCGAACCGGTTGAACGAGATCGCAGCCCACCGAACCGAGGCGGCTGCATGAGCGGTTCTTGCTCCACCGGACCCGACGGCCGCTCGCTCCGGATCTGCATGCGCTCGCGTCGCGACTTCGGGCGTCGCGAGGGCTTGCGGTTCGTTTTCTCGTCTCGCACGTCAACGGGAATCTTCGATCAGGAGGCACAAGATGCGCATCGAACAGACATTCTTCGTCGGCCGGCCGCCGGAGGTCGTCTTCGATTACCTCACGAATCCGGCGAACCTTGCTGATTGGCAGACCTCCAAGACGTCGGTGGAGCTGCTCACCGATGGCGCTCCGCGGCTGGGAACACGTGTCCGGGAGCGCACGAAGCCCCCGGGCGGCAGGGAGTTCGAGCAGATCGTCGAGTTCACCGAGTTCGACCGACCCGTGCGCGTCCACGCGCACATCGTCGAGGGGCCGTACCCAATCGACGGAACGTGGTCGTTCGAGCCCGACGGTGACGGGACGCGGGTGCACTTCGTCGCCGAAGGCGAGCTGCGCGGCGTGATGCGGGTTCTGCAGCCCGTCGCGAAGTTCGCCATGGATCGTCAGCTGGCCGGTTATCACCGGAACCTTCGCAGCATCGTCGAGGCTGGCTAGGTACGCAGGGAGGCTGGTCGCATGAATCGTGAGCGCGAGCCGCGCCTTTCCCTCCTGCCGAGCTGCGGCGGCCGAGTCGGCACGGCGGCGGCTGAACCGATTCGCGCAGGCGTGCTCAGGTTCGTGGCCTTCGAGCTCGGAGTCTGGGCCTTGCTGTACGCCGCCTATCTCGCCATCCGAGGGGCGACCATCGGCAGTCCGGCTGAGGCGCTCGCGAATGGTCGGGATATCGTCGCTCTCGAGCGAGCGCTCGGCATCTTCCATGAGGCCCGGCTGCAGGGCGCGCTGTCTGCGTTGGAGTGGTTCTTCTCGGCTTATTACATGGTCGGGTTCGCGCCGCTGATCGCTGCGACGGTTCTCTGGCTCGCGTGGCGCCAGCCGCAGCGCTATCGCGAGCTCCGCACTGCGCTACTGCTCTCGATCGGCCTCGCCTCGGTCGTCTTCGTCCTCTTCCCCGCCGCCCCGCCGCGTCTTATCCCGGGGATCGGGATCATCGACACCGTCGGTCTTTCAGACCACGACAGCGGCTCAATCGCGGGCGTGCGCTTCAATCCCTACGCGGCGATGCCGAGCATGCACGTTGGCTGGAGCCTGCTTGTCGGGCTCGCCGGCTACCGGGCGGCTCGACGAAGGACAGTGCGAGCGCTCTTCGCCGCGCACCCACTCGTGATGGTGCTAGCGGTCACGGCAACCGGCAACCACTTTGCTCTCGATGCGCTCGCGGGAGCAGCGATCGCCGCCGCCGTCCTCCTGCTCGCACGTCTCCCGGTGCACGCGATCAACAACTTCCGCTCGGCGATGGGACGCGCACGACGAGGCGCGCGCCGTTCGAGCAAAGCGTTTCCGCCGTGGTTCCAGCCCAGGCCCTCGTCCTAGTCCATGCCGCTTCTCATCATCGGCATGCTGCGCGCGATCTGGGCGCTCCGGCGCGATCCCCAGTTCGTCTCGCTCGCACTCCTCACCGTGATCGCGGTCACCACCGGTACGGGGTTCTACTCGTTGGTCGAAGGACTCCGCTTGGTCGACGCGTTCTACTTCAGCGTCATCACGCTGACCACCGTCGGCTACGGCGACTTTGCGCCCGAAACGGATGCCGGCAAGCTCTTCACCGCCGTGTACGTGCTCGTCGGCATCGGCATTCTGCTCGCCTTCGTCACGACGATCGCCGCGAAGATGTCGCAGGTATCGCCGCTCCACCCCTTCAAGACCCAACCGCCGCAGCTTGATGGCGTCGCGGCCAGCATCGAGAGCGGCCGGGCACAGCGCGTAACGGTCGGCGAAGACGACACAGGCGCTCAGTCACCGAGCGGCTCGAGGACTGGGCGCGCGGCGCTCGACGCAAAGGAGACCAGTTGATGGCTGCGACCGGTGCACCAATTCTCGGTGTCGACGACTACCACCGAGAGCTTGTCGTGAGGCTCCGAGGGGTACTCGGAGACGAGTTGCTCGGCGTCTACGCAGGTGGGTCACTCGCGCTTGGTGGCTTTGACGTCGACCTCAGTGACGTGGACGTGGCCGCCGTCAGCGCCAAGCGCGTCGGCCAGGCCACCAAGGAGGCGATCGTCGAGGAGCTGCGCCACGAATCGCTGCCTTGCCCAACCCGTGGTCTTGAATTCGTCCTCTATGCCGAGCCCGTGTTACGCACGGCGACGACCGAACCCGGATTCGAGCTCAATCTCAACAGCGGCGCATGCATGGGCTTCCGAGCCGACTACGAGCCCGGTGATGAGCGGCACTGGTTTGCGATCGACCGCTCCATCCTCACGGCCCACGGAAAACCGCTCTTCGGTCCGCCGGCTCGCGAGCTCTTCGCTCCTCCCGTTCCACGCGGCCCCCTTCTCGAAGTGATCGCAGAGGCGGTGGAGTGGCACCGAGAGAATCAACTCGTCGGTAGCGACGCCGTCCTAAACGCATGCCGGTCCCTCCGCTTTGCGGCCGAAGGCGTCTGGTCCTCGAAGCTCGCCGCGGGTACGTGGGCTCTCGAGAGACACGAAGAGCCTCGGCTCGTCGCCCACGCGCTCGCAGCACGGCAGAGCCGAGAACCACTCTCTGCGCTCGACGTCGGTCGTTTTCTGGAGGGAGTCGCGCTCAGGGTGCGAGAGGCAGCGGCTCGTCAGAGGGCATAGGCGCGTGCCCAAGCGTCGGAGGCGCGCGCTACTGCCAGCGCGAAACATCCTCGCCCCCACGTGCACGCGAACGATGCGTAGATGGCCCTCGGCAGCGGATCCCCGGGCGAGCGAGCGGCGGAGGCCCGCTCCCCTCGGTCGATCAGCCGCCTGGCGCGAGCGCAGCCGCCGGTTCCGGCGGGACGTCGGCCGCTCGAGCCTCGCGTGCTCGCCACCGCTCGATCAGCACGGCAGCGGCGATGAAGCTCGCGAGGCCGATCGGGCCGACAGGTGGCGGATGGACGGCGAACAGCGCGGCGCCGGCCACGAGAATCGAGATCGGCCAGCTCGCTCCGGCCTTTCGGAACGCGACCCCCGCTGCGACCATCGCGACGACCCAGCCGAAGAATCCGAGAATGAGCGAAACGGACGCGGGCTCGGCCAGGACGGCGTTGCGGTTGTAGTCCTGGATCGCGTCCGCAACGACGGCCTGCTCGTCGGGCGGGAGGCCGTTCGCGTAGTCGACGAGGAACCCAGTGCCTACACCCACTGTCACCTCGTACGCGGTGTAGAAGACCAGGAAGAAGACGAGCGCGACGCGGCTCACGGTGGCGGCCGTTCCCTTCAGCCCGTTCAGGAGCCAGAAGACGGCGATCCCGAGCAGCGGGAAGAAGAGGAGCGTGGCGGAGTGCACGAACAGCCAGCGCTCGGCGTCCGGGCTCACGCCTTCGAAGACGTCCTCGCCGCCCGGCGGATGCGGAATAAGCACGAGCGCGAGCCCGAGCGGGACGAGGATCAGGAACAGTCGGCGGAACAGGGTGGCATTCATCGCGTACTCCTTTCAGGTGAGCTCAACACCGAGCGGTCGAGGAACTCGATGACGCGTCGCTCGTACTCGGCTGGCTGGGCCTCGAGCCCGCCCGTGTGGTCCGAGCCCGGCACGCGCCAGATCTGCTTCGGCTCTCCGGCGGCCCGTAGAACTGCGGCTGGCGGATGTCCTCCTCGCCGGTGCCCGGCACGGCGTAGATGAGGAAGACCGGACGAGGCGCGATCCCCGGCTTGGTGTTGACGAAGTTTGTCGTCGACGATCGGAATCGCGGCGGTCCGAGCGCGAGGCGCACGAGCGCTCTCTCCTTCGAGAAGGCGCTCGTCAGGCGGACACCGGTCGTTCGGTCCAGGCGCGGAGCGTGCGCGATG
The DNA here is from genome assembly GCA_963761905.1 of uncultured Gaiellaceae bacterium. Classification (GTDB taxonomy): domain Bacteria; phylum Actinomycetota; class Thermoleophilia; order Gaiellales; family Gaiellaceae; genus Gaiellasilicea. The sequence goes on from CAVXIQ010000002.1 coordinate 79,319, forward strand.
GCGCTCATCGTCTCGCTCCCTTGCCGAGCAGGGTCTTGTCGAAGAAGCCGACGACGCGCTGCTCGTACGCCTGGGGCTGCGCTTCGATGCCTTTCATATGGCCGGAGCCCGGGACCTTCCAGAGCTCCTTGTAGCCGGCGGCGTTCCTGTAGAAGAGCTCGTTGGCCGGCTTCTCCTCCGGCTGGCCCTTCTCGCCGTAGACGAAGAACGTCGCCGTGCTGCTCGGGATCTCCGAGACGAGGCTCTCGAGCGTCGCCGGCGGGACGTCGCTCGTCCATAGCGCCGCTCCGGCGCTGAAGAAGCCGCGGCCGATCAGCATGTCGAGACCTCTCTCGCCGTTCGCCCAGTCGTCCATGACGGAGCGGCCGCTGCCGCCCTCGGACACGATCGCCTTCAAGCCATCGGACTCGGATGCGGCTTCGATCATCATCTCGCCGCCAACCGAGAGGCCGATCCCGCCGATTCTCTGCGGGTCGACGTCGGGTCGGCTCTGGAGGAATCTCACGGCGGCGTGGATGTCCCGCTCGCCCTGCCACCCGAGCAGGTTGGGGTCACCCTCGCTGAGGCCTTCGCCGCGGCGATCGAAGAGGAGGACGCCGTAGCCGTGATCCGCGAGCATCTTCGCGCGGCTCTGCGAGCCCGCGCGGCCGGGAAACGAGATGACGGCGGCGCCGTTCTTGGACTCGATGTACCAGCCCTCGAGTCGGAGCCCGTCGCTGGTCGTGAACGCGACCTCCTCGTACGGAGCGCCGATGTCAGCCGTGGGCACGTGCGCCCGGGCCATGTGCGTGATGCCGTAGGAGTACGCGAACGTGAAGAGGACGAACGACGCCACGAGGTACGTGCCGCCGAGGATCAGCAGGCGTCGCCCGTAGCGCCACCAGAGCCGGCCGCCCTTCCGCGACCGCCACAGTGTCGCGACCCCGAGCCCGATCAGGACGAGGCCGGCCGGAAGGGACAGGAAGCCGGAGTAGTCGTCGCCGGACGGGCCGACTTCGCGCGAGTAGTAGAGCGCTTCGACGCTGCCGAGGAGGCCGAGATAGCCGCCGAGAAGCGCGATCGTCGCGCGGGTGCCGGCGCGGAGTTGCGGGTAGAGCCAGATCGCGGCGACCAGCAGCCCGAGCGGGATGAGACCGCTCGCATGGTCTGTCGCCGACGTGCCGGGGTTGGGTTGGAGGAAGCTGTCGTCGACGACGTGGAGCGCGACGGCCCCGAGCGCGAGCCGCGCTACGGCGACCTCGCTCTTGACCGCCGCAACAACTCGACTCGCAAGGCCCACTGAGGGCTGCGAGTCGGCCAGCGCGTCGGAACTGGCGATGGTGGTCATCTCAAGGAATCTCCTCTCTGGGGAAAGCGTCCCGGCCCCGCAACGCGCGGGGCCGGGACGCGGTGGGTCGGGCTACGCCGCAGCCGGGGCCGGCGCGGCCTCGATCGGCTCGGCGGTGGGCTCGTGCTCGAGCTTCGGCAGCCATGCGAGCCAGCTCGGGAGGTACCAGTTGAGGTCGCCGAGCAGCTTCATCGATGCGGGTAGGAGCACTGCGCGGACGATCGTCGCGTCGATCAGGACGGCGACGGCGAGTCCGATCCCCATCTCCTTCAGGTCGACCAGGGGGAGTGTCGCGAAGACCAGGAAGACGCCGACCATCACGACGGCGGCGCTGGTCACGACCCCGGCGGTCGACTTGATCCCGTGCGAGATCGCCTCGTCGGTGGAGAGGCCGCGGTCGTAGGACTCGCGGATCCGGCTCAGGATGAAGACGTGGTAGTCCATCGAGAGCCCGAACAGGATGACGAACATGAACATCGGGAGCCAGTTCGCGATCCCCCCGTTCGACTGGAAGTCGAGCAGGCTCTCGCCCCAGCCCCACTGGAAGACCGCCACGAGGACGCCGTAGGCGGCCGCGACCGAGAGCAGGTTCAGGACGATCGCCTTCACCGCGATCACGATCGAGCGGAAGGAGACGAGCAGGAGCCCGAACGCGAACAGGAGCACGAAGCCGAACACCTTCGGCGCAGAGCTCGTCTGGGACTCGTTGAAGTCCTGCGAGTTCGCGGTCTGGCCGGTGACGGCGTACTCGACGCCGTCGAGCTTGCCGAGCGTCTGCGGAAGCAGGTCGTCGCGGAGGGTTGCGAGCGCCCCGTTCGAGGTGTCGTCGATGCCGCTCCCGGCCAGCGGGATCTCGACCTTCGTCACGGTGCCGTCGCGGCTGGTCTCGACCTCGATCGGCGGGTTCAGCTCGCCGCTTGCGAGCGCCTTCCGCTTCAGCTCGGCGATCGCGTGGCGGACGGCCGGCGTCTTGGTGTCGGCGGCCTTGATCGCCACGACGGCCGGGTCCGGGGTGCCCGGGAAGGCTTCCATCAGCCGCGTGAACGGCTCGACCGCGGGGCTGGTGATCCCCTCGATCCCGGTCTGGGCAGTGTGGAGCTGCAGCGTCGGTAGCGCCAGCACGACGAGCACCGCAGCGGCCGCGATGGCCGAGACGAGCGGGCGTCGGAGAACGCGGTCGAGGATCGCGCCCCAGAAGCGGCTCTCGCCTTGCCTGCGACGAGGGCCAAGGAACGGGATCCGGCCCTTCTCCACCTTGTCGCCGAGCCTGCCGAGCACTGCGGGCAGGACGGTGAGCGAGCCGAGCATCGCGACCGCGACCACGATCATCGCCCCGACCGAGAAGGACATGAACGTCTTGTCGCCCGACAGGAACATCCCCGCCATCGCGATCAGGACAGTGATCCCTGCAATCAGAATCGCCCGGCCGGAGGTCGCGGCGGCTGCGTCGAGCGCAGCACGCTCGCTGCGGCCGGTGGCCCGTTCCAGGCGTTCGCGCTTCGTGTAGAAGAGCGCGTAGTCGACGCCGACTGCGAGGCCGATCAGCAGCACGACCTCCATGATGTTCTCGCTCACGGCGATCCCCTTGCTGGAGAGAGCCAGCAGGCCCGTCGTGGCGACGACGGCCGTGATCCCGAGCAGCAGCGGAATCAGGGCGCCCACCAGCGACCCGGTCACGAAGAGGAGGATCACGATCGTGAGGGGGATCGAGATCAGTCCCGCCTTCGCGAGCCCGCCATTGATCTCCTTGTCCAGCGCCTTGTCGGTCGAGAGACCGAGCGAATCGATCGAGAGGCCCGGATGGCGGGCCTCGACCTTGTCGACTGCACCCACGATCGTGTCGATGTAGAGGACGCCCTCTTCGTAGGTGCCCTTGGGCGTGAACTTGACGAGCGCGGAGTGGCCGTCCTTGGAGACGAGATCGGGATGACCGACGTCCAACGGCGACTGCAGCTTGCGCACCTTCGGGAACGCTCCGAGTGTCTCGACCGCATCCTCGATCGCAGCCTTGAAGGCAGGATCCTTCACGGTCAGGCTCTTCGACTGGAGCAGCACCATCTCGGTCTGCTCCTCGATCGTCTCGCCCTTGGCGTCGACGGTGAAGCCGGCCTCGTCGATGATCTGATCCGCGGTGCGGGACTCACCGACGTTGGCCTCGTTCTGATCGATGTACCTGGTTCCGATCGCGCCTCCCAGAGCGAGGGAGGCGACGACGAACGCGAGCCACCCGAAGACCGCGGTCTTCCAGTGGTTCGCGCTCCAGCGGCCCATCCGGGCCGCGACGCCGTTCGAGTGCTTTAGGGGTGACATTGATGTCCTTTCAGCTCTGCAGCAGCAGGTCGGTGGATTCGCTCAGGGCATCGCCGAAGCACACGCCTCGGGCGGCCGCGTAAGCGAAGGGATGATTGAACGCCTCGAGCGCCTCGGCGCCCCGAACGTCGAGCTCGAACACGTCGTCGAACTTCGTGTCGGCGACGAGGACCTTGATCCGGTCGGTCGCCTTGTTCCAGAAGAGGGAGACTGCAAGGCCGTCGTTCTCGCGGCTTGCGAGCTCCGTCCACTCGTCGATGGCACTGAGTGCGTCGGTGGTGAGGTGTGCGGTCTGCATGTCTCCTCCTCGTTGCGTCATGCAGAGCAGCCTGGCCTCGCACCGGCATCCCGACATCGGGGTAGCACCCTGATCCGGCACCCTGATCTCCGACTCGCCCCTCTACACCCGGCTGCTGCGGTGGCGCAGCGGGCGACGAGACCGACGCCGCGGAGCTCTACGAGGAGAGCGGTGGTGGACACGACGGCGCGCCGGCCGAGTTCGAACGTTTCGCGGCCTTTTTCGATTTCTTGAGCTCGATCCGCTACCGCGACGAGGACGAACGCGAATTGCGAAAGCTCCGTCGTCCCACACAACGTCGGTCGAGCCCGGGAGGCAAACGGAGCCCGTGTGGCCACACTCAGGGAGCGTTATCGGCGCGCACGTCAGGTCCCCGGCGCGTCGAGAGCGAGATTTGCGACGAGGATCATCGCCCAGGCGCCTCCTGCAAACGGCGCGAAGATAACGAGGCCGCTCATCGCTCCCAGCAGGCAGGTGATTGTGGCAAGAGCGAAGATCATGTTTAGAGCACCGAGAATCAGCTTCATGACAGTCCTTTCGAGGTCGCCTCGAGGCGCGACGCCTTGCACCGCGACCAGGCAAACAGGCTTGGGCGACCGCAGCGGTTGGGGTAACGGAACACGTATTGACCCTGCCGCTCGGACGCCTCGTCGACATCAGTGCGCAACCCTGATCGCCCACCCTGATTTTTCTCGACGCTGACTGCCGCGCCGACGCACGCGGGAACCAGCAGGGCATACGACGGCGAGAAACTGTCACGCGGCCGTTGCGCGCGCGACGTCCGTGATTCGAAGCTCCGGCCATGCGGGTCAGGCTCGAAGATTCGCGCGCCACCAGTCGGACTCTCACGACGGAGAAGCAAACGCATCTCGTCGCCCTTTCGGCGTGCTGGCCCGGACCACGCGGAGATGCCCGCGATCTCGCGGGCCGTTCGTCCGGGTGGTCGTCGCCTCAGCTCAGGGGATCCGCACTTCGCTGACCCGCGTCGCGACGGTGCGCTCCGCGACGTAGAACGGCAGCAGCCCGAGCGCGTCTTCCTCGGACGCGGCGTCTACCGTCCACCAGATCGCGTGACCGCCGGACAGGCACGACGCGAGGGTCGGTCGGTGGCGAAGGGGGCTCTCGTGGCCCTTGAACGAGGCGAAGACGACGCCGCACTCGGGTGGCTCGTGACGGTGGTGAAGCACGTACTTGACCATGCCATCAGCTTGCCGCACCCGGTCGAACGCGACATCGGGGCAGCACCCTGATCTTTGAGGCGATTTGCCTTTTCCCTGGGCTGGTCTAGGCTGGACGAGACGTGTCGATGGTCACTTTCGAGCGGCTCGTCGGCCGCGCCGACGAGCTCGGCTCCATCGACCTCGCGCTCGCTGAGCTCGACCGCGGGGAGCCCGCCGCGCTCGCGCTCGTAGGGGAGCCCGGGATCGGGAAGACGCGCATGCTCTCGGAGCTCGCCGAGCGCGCCGAAGAGCGTGGTCATCTGGTGCTCGCGGGCACGGCGCTCCGAGCTCGAGGGCGACGTGCCGTTCTGGGTCTTCGTCGACGCGCTCGACGAGTACCTCCGAGGTCTCGATCCGGCGGTGCTCGGATCGATCGACGACGACGTCCGCGCCGAGCTCGCGCACGTTTTCCCGGCCGTTCCGGCAGGCGACGGCGTCGTTGCCGGTCTCCAGAATGAGCGCTACCGCACCCACCGGGCCGTGCGGGCGTTGCTCGAGGGGCTCACGGCGACCAAGCCCGTCGTGCTCGTCCTCGACGACCTCCACTGGGCCGACTCGGGCTCGGCGGAGCTGCTCGGCGCGCTGCTGCACCGGCTGCCCGCGGCGCCGGTGCTCCTCGCGCTCGGACTGCGGCCGCGCCTCGTCCCCGAGCGCCTGTCGGTCTCGCTCGACCGCGCGCAACGCGCAGGGACGCTGACACGCATCGAGCTGGGCGCGCTCACCTCCGAAGAGGCTCACGAGCTGCTGGGTGCAGAGGGCAACGGGGCGGCCGCGGGCGTCCTCTACGAGGAGAGCGGCGGAAACCCGTTCTACCTCGAGCAGCTCGTTCGTGGCCTTCGCCGAGACGGAGGGACGATCGTCGGCGGCCTCTGAAAAGGTCTCGCTGGGCGAGGTCCAGGTCCCGCCAACCGTCGTGGCCGCGCTCGCCCAGGAGCTAGGCAGCTGCTCAGCGAATGCGCCCGCCTCGTGGTCCAGGGCGCGGCCGTCGCGGGCGATCCCTTCGAGCCCGAGCTGGCGGCCGCAGCTGCGGCGACTGACGAGCGCGAGGCGATCGACGCTCTCGACGAGCTGCTCGCCGTCGATCTCGTGCGCCCGACCGATGTTCCGCGCCGCTTCCGATTCCGCCATCCACTCGTTCGGCGGGCCGTGTACGAGTCGACGCCTGGCGGCTGGCGGCTGGGCGCGCACGAGCGCAGCGCGGCGGCGCTCGCCGAGCGCGGAGCACCGGTCGCAGCGCGCGCGCACCACGTCGAGCTGCTCGGCGCGGCCCGGCGACGCGGCCGCAGTCGAGGTGCTTCGCGAGGCCGGAGAAGCGGCGGCGCAGCGGGCTCCGGCAACCGCCGCCCGCTGGTTCGAGAGCGCCCTTCGCCTGATCTCCGAGAGCACCCCGGCGGAGGAGCGCGTCGAGCTGCTGCTGGCGCGCGCGGGATCACGAGCCGCGACGGGCCAGTTCCTCGAGGCTCGCGCCGCTCTGCTCGAGGGGCTCGAGCTCCTTCCGGGCGGCTCGCTTGACCTCCACGTCACTCTCACCGCCGCCTGCGCGGCCATGGAGCAGCTGCTCGGCCGCCACTCCGAGGCGCACGTGCGACTCGTCGGCGCTCTTGAGGCGCTCGAAGACCAGCGCTCGGCCCAGGCGGCGTCGCTGCTGATCACCCTCGCGCTAGACGCGTTCTTCCGGCAAGAGAACGCCGACTCGAGAGACTGGGGAATGAGAGCGTTGGCGGCAGCTCGGGCCGTCGGCGACCCGCCACTGATCGCAGCCGCTGCAGCCGCCGTCGCGCTCGCGTGCTCGTTCCTCGGAGCGATCGAGGAGGCGGAGCCCTATCGCGCCGAGGCGGCAGAGTTGGTCGACGGCATGCCCGACGCCCAGCTTGTCGCCCGCCTCGATGCGATGGCGTACCTCACCGGTGCCGAGGCGTACCTGGATCGGTTCGAGGAGTCGACGGCACACGGAGAGCGCGGGTTGGCGCTCGCGCGTGCGACGGGCCAGGGCGAGCTCCTGCCGATGCTGATCCCGGCTCTCAGCACCGTGCTGCTGGGGCAGGGGCGGCTACACGAAGCGGCCGACATGCTGGACGGCGCGATCGAGGGCGCGCGTCTGGCCGGCAACGTGCAGTCGTTGGCCTGGGATCTCCTGAATCGCTCGTTCGTCGCGGCGGTTGCCGGAGACCTCGAGACCGCGGTCGCGACTGCGGAGGAGAGCTTCGACATGGCGCGACGGCTCGGTGACAACTTCGTCTCGACCTACGCGCGCCTGGTAATGGCTATCGCTCGACTGGAGACCGGCGATCACGAGCGCGCGCTGGAGCTGTTTCTTTCGGTGGGCGGAGAGGAACTCTCGTCGATTCCCGGCGGGTGGCGTGGCGAAATACCTCGACCTCCTGACCCGCCTCTGGCTCACACTCGGCCGTACCGCAGAGGCGGAACGTACTTCCGCCTACGCCGCCGAGCTGGCCGCCGAGACAGGTCTTCGCACGGCTTCCGTCTGGGCCGACCGTGCCGGCGCCGCCGTAGCGCTCGACACCGGCGATGCCGAACGCGCCGCCGAGCTCGCGCTGGCGTCGGCTGCGACCGCGGATGCGGTGGGCGCACCGCTCGAGGCAGCGCTGTCGCGGACGCTCGCGGGCCGGGCTCTCGGCGGGCTCGGCCAGACCGAGCGAGCTGTGGCCGAGCTCGAGCACGCCGTCGCCGCGCTCGAAGCGTGCGGCGCCGAGCGCTACCGTCTCGAAGCGGAGCGGGAGCTACGCAAGCTCGGCCGCAAGGTCTACCGCCGTAGCGCGCGAGGTACCGCTGACGACGGGCTCTCCTCGCTCACCGAACGGGAGCTAGAGCTCGCCCGGCTCGTCGTCGACCGCAAGACCAATCCGCAGATCGCGGCCGAGCTCTTTCTGAGCCAGAAGACCGTGGAGACCCACCTGCGCAACATCTTTCGCAAGGTCGGCGTCGCCAACCGGGTAGAGCTCGCGCGTGCGGTCGAGCGATCCGGCCGTCAGCAGGGGTAAGGCGGGACCTTCTCGGGTTCGACGAACTCCCCGGTCGAGCTCGGCTTCCCGTCCTCGTACTTGATCATCAGTAGCGACCGGCCGACCGGCACGTGGCACTCCGAGGTGTAGGTCGTCTCGCCGATGAGGAGCGGCTCGTCCTCGAACGACTCGAGAGCCTCCGAGAGCTCCTCGCCCTCGGTCGTGCCTGCCTCCTCGATCCCCCTCGCGACCGTCTGGACGAGTGAGTAGCCGAGGAGCGGATACGAGTCCACGAGGGCGGGCTCGCCGGTGGTCTTCTCGAACGTCTCGAAGAAGGCGTTGACCTCGTCGCGCGGGTCGTCGCCGTAGCTCGAGCCGACGGCCGGAACCCAGGTATCAGACAGATCGGGAGTCGCCTCGAGCCAGAATGTGCCCGAGAACCCGGCAGCCAGGATGATCGAGCCGCCGAACGCGGCACGAAGCTCTTTCAACGCGGGCGAGCCGCCCGGATACGAGCTGAGCAGGAGCACGTCCGCTGCGGGTGCGTTCCGGAGGCGCGTGACCTGCGCGGCGAGCGAAGGGTCTGTTTGGAGGAACGTGTCCTCGCCCACGACGGTGCCTCCCAGCTCGCGCCAGCGCGTCTCGAACGACGCGCACAGCACCTTCATGTACTCGAACTGCTGGTCGCACATCAGGTACGCCGAGCGCCAGCCCTGCACGTCGTATGCGAACTCGGCGCTGACCGCTCCCTCGGTGGGGGCACCTGCATAGGTGTTGAATGTCAGCGGGCCGATCGCCTGCTTGCCGATGCCCGGCGCCCCCGCGCAGGTGATCGCGAGGATGCCTTTCTCGTTCGCAGCACGAGCCCCGGGCGCGCCGAGGTCGGCGTCGCACATCGGCACGACCACGTCTGCGCCCTTCTCGATCGCCTCGAGCGCCGCCGTCGCGGCAAGATTGAGATCGGACTTGGCGTCGACGTGAAGCACCTCGATGAGACGTCCGTCGACACCGCCGTCTGCGTTGATCTCCGCGACCGCGACGTCGATGCCAGCGTTGATCGCGGTCTCGAACGGAGCGAGCGCGCCTGTCAGGCTGTTCGCCGTCCCGATCACGATCGGCTCGGTCGAGTCTGCTGCCGCCTCGTCTTCAGAGTTGCTCGCGCCGCAGCCGCTCGCGATCAGCGCGAGCGCGACGATCATGCACACCGGCGTCAGCGTCATCGAGATCCCTCCCTCGCTCGACGACATTGACCGATTCGCGCGCGAATGGCAATCAGCCGTGATCACGGCCGCGAGCCGCGACCTGCAGTCCACCTGAGCTCGCGGCCGCCGGTGATCCCATCGGGCCGGAGGATGAGGATGGCGAGCATCAGGAGCGCGAGACCGACCTCGCGCAGCCCCGGCCTCGACGGCAGCTCAACGACCCCGAGGTCGATGCCACCCTCGACTCGACGCAGGATCTCCGCCGCCGCCGAGATCACGATCGTCCCGATCACTGCCCCCGCCAGGCTCGTCGTCCCCCCGACCACGAGCATCGCGACCATCAGGAACGTGATGTCCAGAAAGAAGGCGTCGGGGTTGGCCGAGCCGATGAACATCGCAAGTAACGCCCCCGCAACTCCAGCGAAGAACGCCGAGACGACAAAGGCGATCGCGCGCTCGCGGGCGACGCCGATCCCGATCGAGCGTGCGGCCGCCTCCTGCTCGCGCGACGCGCGCAGGCGTAGCCCGATCCTCGAGCGCTGAAGCGCCCACACAGCGGCCGTCGCGACGAGCGCCCAGGCGAGAGCTCCCCAGACGGTCGTCGCGGTCGGGATCCCGCTCACTCCTGCGGTTCCGTGCGTCAACTGTTGCCAGTTCTTTGCGACGACGTTCACGATCACGAGCACGGCGAACGTCGCCAGCCCCGCGGTCAGGCCCGACAGGCGTGCGAGCGGGACGGCGAGTACGAGGCCGACGAGAGCGGCGAGCGCTCCCGCGGCCAGCGTCGCCGGGAACGGGTCGAGGTGCAGGTCTCCGAGAAAGCCCGGCAGATCGGGAAGCACGAACGGTTTCGTCTCGGGAGGGATCGTGAGGATCGCGGCCGTGTACGCCCCGATCGCCACGAACGCAGCGTGGCCGAACGAGAACACGCCCGAGAGGCCGACGAACGCGTACAGGCCGACGACGAGGATCAGGTTGATCACCATCCCGACGACGACTCGGTCCAGCGAGTCCGGCCCAAGGATCCAGGCGACCAGCGTCACGACGCACGCGAGCGCCAAGAGGGCTGCCACGGGCCACACGGTCTCGGAGAGAATCTCGTCGCGCCGAGCGACGGCCTCCCTCTTCGTCCGCCCGAACCGTGCGCGGCCGAAAACTGCTCCGCTGTGCCCGCCGGAATGCGTCCAGCACGCCGACGCGCCGCGGAACCTCGCGGGCAGCGGCGGAGCGGGCCGGAACGAGACCCTGCGGGCGCACGACGAGGGCGGCGAGGACGGCTGCGAAGACGAAGGCATCGCGGTACGGGCGGAGCTCGAGCGGGAGCGTTGCCTGGAGCACCACGGTCAGGGCGCCGATCGAGAAGCCGCCGACCACCGCCCCGGGGAGGCTGCCCATGCCGCCGACGACGGTCGCGATGAAGGCAATCAGGATGACGTTGGCGCCGATCGTCGGCGACACCGACCCCGTCTGGGCCGTGAGCAGGATCGCCGCCGCGCCCGCGAGCAGGCCGGAGAGCGCGAAGGCGACCGCGATAACCGTGTCTGCGCGGATCCCTAGGACTCGGGCCATCCGGAAGTCCTCTGCCGCCGCGCGCATCTGCGTCCCGATCGTCGTTCGGCGCATGAACAATCCAAGCGCGACGAGGAGACCGAGCGTCACGCCGACGACGACCACGTCGAGCTTCTGGATCGAGACCGACCCGATCTCGAACGAGTCGCCGAGGCCGGTCGCGAAGCCGGTCGAGCGCGGCGTCGATCCCCAGATCAGGGCGGCAAGATTCTGGAGGAGAAAGCTGAGGGCGAACGAGGTGATCAACAGCGTCGCAGGGCTTGCTTGCCGGACGGGCCGGAATGCGATCCGGTCGAGCGCGAGCGCTAGCGCGACGGAGACCACGAGCACGAGTGGGATCACGAGCGCGTCGTCGAGCGGGATCAGCACGACCGCAAACGCTCCGGCCATGACCAGCTCGCCGTGGGCGAAGTTGACGAGACGCATGATCCCGAAGATCAGGGCGATGCCGAGCGCAAAGAGCGCATACAGGCTGCCGAGCGAAATCGCGTCGACGGCGTGCTGAACCGCGAGCTCGAGCGTCACGTCGGCGAGCGGCGGCACCGGGCTAGAAGCCGAGGTAGGCATCATCGAGCCGACCGGGCCGGCCGAGCTCGCTCCGCGTTCCCGCGAGCACGATCCGGCCCGTCCGGAGTACGTATGTGCGGTCGGCGAGGGCGACCGTCCGCGCGACGTTCTGCTCGATGAGCAGGACGGTCACGCCCTCCGACCGGATCTCGGCGATCGCCTCGAACACGCGATCGACGAGCAGCGGAGCAAGGCCGAGCGACGGCTCGTCGAGCAGTAACAGCCGCGGCTGCGCGAGCAGCGCGCGGGCGATCGCCAGCTGCTGCTGCTCGCCTCCCGAGAGCGTGCTCGCGGGCCGATCGAGCGTCTCCCGCAGGATCGGGAAACCGCTCGAGCTCGCGCTCGAGGACGGCATCCGCGCGTCTCCGGTCGGGATTCGCCGTCCGGCCGAGCAGCAGGTTCTCGGCCACGGTCAGCGTGCCGAAGATGTGCCTGCCCTCGAGCACGAGGGCGATGCCGCGCCTCGCAATCGCGTCGGTCGGAACGCCGACGAGCGATTCGCCGAGGTAGGAGATCTCACCCGACGCGGCCGGAACGAGGCCGAGGATTGCCGCCAGCGTCGTCGACTTGCCGGCGCCGTTCGGCCCGGCGAGGCCGACGATCTCGCCCTCGCCGACGTCCAGGCTGACGTCGTGAACGGCCGTGATCCGCCCGTAACGGACGGCCAGGTCACGAATCTCGAGCAGCTCGCGCTCCTGTGCCGAGATACGCGGTTCGCACTGCCGGATCGCCTCGAACCTGGGCGGGCGTGCCGATCGCGATCGTCCTGCCGTGGTCGAGGACCTGGATCCGGTCCGAGAGCCCCATGATCACCCTCATGTCGTGCTCAATCACCAGCAGGCCGATTCCGAGCGCGGCTCTGACGGCCGCGAGCGCGCCGACGAGCTCGTCCGCCTCGGACTCGTTGAGACCGGCCGCCGGCTCGTCGAGGAGCAGGAACGAGGGACGCGTCGCGAGTGCCCTCGCGATCGCCGAGCCTCCGTGCCTCGTGATGGGGCAGCCCGCCGGCGGCGAAGCCGGCCCGATGCTCGAGCTGGACTCGCGCGAGCAGCTCGGTCGCAACCGAGCGAGCGCGCCGCCGGGAAGCGGCAACCGAGAGTGCGGCGACTTCCACGTTCTCGAAGCTCGTGAGGCCCGGAAAGAGCCGGACGTCCTGGAACGTGCGGACGAGCCCCGCGCGGGCGATCCCTGCCTCCGGCCAGGTCGTGATGTCGCGGCCGTCGAGCACGACGACGCCGGTCGTGACGCGCTGGAAACCCGAGAGGGCGTTGACGAGCGTCGTCTTGCCGGCGCCGTTCGGCCCGATCAGGCCGAGGATCTCCCCGTCGCGAAGCGTCAGATCGACCCCGTCCACCGCCCTCACGCCTCGGATGTGCACCCGAACGTCGCGGGCCTCGAGGGTTCCGGCGGCCACCACGGCGCAAGCTTCTCACGGTGACCAGCAGGCGCCTAGTAAGCGCCTGGCGTGTGCTCTATCGTCGGCGACTAGACCGATGCCCGCTGTCGAGCACCTCGTCGGGCGCGCCGCAGAGCTCGGCTCGCTCGACCGCCTCCTCTCGGATCTCGAGGGCGGCCGCTCCGCGACCGTACAGCTCGTCGGAGAGCCGGGCATCGGGAAGACGCGCCTGCTTGCCGAGCTCGCCGCGCGTGCGGACGAGCGAGGGCAGCTCGTTCTCAGCGGCTCCGCCTCGGAACTCGAGCGCGACCTGCCGTTCTGGGTCTTCGTGGACGCGCTCGACGAGTACGTGCAGGGGCTCGACCCGCGACGGCGCGCGCTGCTCGCCGAGAACGTCCGGAACGAGCTCGCGCAGGTCTTTCCGTCGCTCTCGGCGCTCGCATCCGGCAACGCCCCCCCACTCCAGCACGAGCGTTACCGCAGCCACCGCGCCGTGCGTGAGCTGCTCGAGCTACTCGCGTCGGCGAAGCCGCTCGTCCTCGTCCTGGACGACCTCCACTGGGCCGACCCGGCCAGCGTCGAGCTGCTCGGCGCACTTCTCCATCGGCCGCCGGCCGCGCCGATATTGACCGCGCTGGCGGTCCGCCCCCGACAGGTTCCAAAGCGCCTGGCGACGATGCTCGAGCGAGCGCACCGATCGGAGTCGCTCGAGCGGATCGAGGTGGCGGCGCTGACTCCCGACGAGGCGCAGGAACTCCTCGGAGGCCACGCGGACGGGACAGCCGCCGAGCTCTACGACACGAGCGGAGGCAACCCGTTCTACCTGGAGCAGCTCGCGCGCTCGCTCGACCGCGCGCGGCCGGCGGTCGGCGACGGCTCCAAGATCACCCTCGCCGGGATCGAGGTGCCGCAGAGCGTCGCGGCCGCCTTGGCCGAGGAGCTCGGCCTGCTCTCGGACGGCTCTCGCCGCGTGCTCGAGGGTGCGGCGGTGGCGGGCGACCCGTTCGAGCCCGAGCTGGCGGCTGCCGCGGCCGCGGTCGACGACGCCGCCGCGATCGACGCCGTCGATGAGCTTCTCAGCGTCGATCTCATCCGGCCAACGGATGTTCCTCGCCGGTTCCGTTTCCGGCACCCGCTCGTCCGGCGGGCGGTCTACGAGGCGACGCCGGGCGGGTGGCGTCTCGCCGCGCACGAGCGGTGCGCCGCGGCGCTCGCTGCGACTAGGCGTGTCCGCGCACTCGCGCGCCCACCACGTCGAGTACTCCGCCCGGCCGGGAGATCTCGGCGCGGTCGCCGTCCTGCGCGAGGCCGGAGAAGCGGCTGCGCACCGCGCTCCGGCCAGCGCCGAGCGCTGGTTCGCGGCGGCGCTACGCCTCCTTCCCGAGACGGGTCTGCTCGAGGAGCGCGTCGACCTCCTGCTGGCTCGTTCCGGCGCCCTGGCCGCCACCGGTCGGTTCGCCGACAGCCACAGCGTCCTGCTCGAGAGCATGGCGATCGCGCCTGAAGAGGCGATCGGGCAGCGCGTGCGGCTCGTTGCGGCGACGGCCGGTGTCGAGCACCTTCTCGGCCGACACCAGCAGGCGCACGCACGACTCGAGAGGGCGCTCGAGGAGCTCCAGGACTCCGACTCTCGCGAGGCGACGGCGCTCATGATCGAGCTGGCCGTCGACGCCCTCTTCCGGGGCGCATACGAGGAGATGCGAGTCTGGGCGGATCGCGCGGCGAGCGCCGCGACGCCGCTGGGCGATCGCTCCCTGATCGCGGCGGCGCTCGCCGTGCGCGCGCTCGCGGCGGCGCTGAGCGGCGCGGTCGCGCTTGCGCGGGCACATCGCGAGGAGGCTGCGGGAGTCATTGACTCGCTGCCCGACGACGAACTCGCGCGACGCCTCGACGCTCTCGCCCATCTCGCGACCGCGGAGATGTATCTCGACCTCTTCGAGCCCTCCGGTCGCCATGCCGAGCGCGCGCTCAAGCTCGGGCGCGCGACCGGGCAAGGAGATCTCTTCCCACTCATCTTCCCCATGCTGGGTACGTCGCTCTGGGTGCAGGGTCGCCTGGCCGAGTCGGCCGAAGTGTTCGACGGAGCCATCGAGCACGCCCGCCTGCTTGACAACGTGCAGGGGCTTGCCTGGAATCTCTTCAACCGCAGCTTCGGGGCACTCGCGGCCGGCGACGTCGAGCTCGCGCTCGCGACCGCGCGGCGAGAGCACCGAGCTCGCGAGGACCTCGACGAGAGCGTGATCACGGGGCACGCCGCGTGGGGGCTCGCCGCCGCGCTGTTCGAGGCGGGAGACGCGAACCAGGCGGCCGAGCTGCTCCTGACGGCGACCGGAGGGCGCGGAGCTCGTCGTGATTCCTGGTGGCTGGCGCGCGAACGGCCTCTGGACGCTCACCCGCTGCCTCCTCGCAGCGGGTCGCCGCGAGGAGGCCGAGCGAGCCGCCGCCGCGGCAGCAGCCTGTGCAGAGGCCGTCGGTCTGCCGATGGCCTCTGCCATGGCGCGCCTTGCCGAGGCCACGCTGCGGCTCGACGCCGGCGACCGGCCGGCGGCCGCGGAGCGCGCACCGAGGCTGCGGCCGGCCTGGAGGAAGTCGGGGACGCGTATCACGCCGCCGTCGCGAGGATGCTGGCGGGCCGAGCGCTCGCCGCGGCCGGTGACCGAAAACGGGCGATCGCCGAGCTGGAGCGTGCCACGGCGGCCTTCGACTCCTTCGGCGCGCCCCGCTACCGCGCCGAGGCGGAGCAGGAGCTGCGCAAGCTCGGCCGGACGTTTACCACCGCAGCGCCGCCGGGACGGCGGCTGAGCGGGCTCACCTCGCTGACGGAACGCGAGCCGAGCTGGCACGGCTCGTCGTCGACCGCACACAAACCCGCAGATCGCGGCGGCGCTCTTCCTGAGCCAGAAAACCGTCGAGACGCATCTGCGCAACATCTTCCGCAAGCTCGGCGTGGCGAACCGGGTCGAGCTCGCCCGCGCCGTCGAGCAGGCAGACCGCGCCGACAGCCGCGCGTAGTACCCCGATCCCCTAGCGATCCTCTCGGGGCCTCCCTCAGGAAGTCAGGGTGCGGAATCAGGGTCGTCCCCCGATGTCGGAGATCGGTGTCGGTGCGAGTCTCGGCGCCATGTTCAGCGACACCACCCATTCGAGAGAGGAGCAAGTCATGTACCTCGTCTCCGACACCGACGTTCGCGAGCTCGATCATCGAAGCAACGACGGCATCGACGTCACGCTGCTCTGGAGCCCGCAGACGGACCGCGTCTGGATCGCCGTCGTCGACGTGAAGCGCGGCGGCTGGTTCGAGCGGGACGTCCACCCGGCGCTCGCCCTCGACGCGTTCCAGCATCCGTTCGCCTACGCCAACCGCGACCGCGACGAGTTCGCAATCGCCGCCTGATCGGATGACCTCCCTCGCCCTCGCACCTGTCACGCCGCTCGCGCCGGCAACGCGCGCGGCACTCGCTCCGGCCCACAGGCCGTCGCGGGGCGGTGAGCTCCTGCTCGTCGTGAACGCGAATGCAAGCGGCGTCCGCCAGACGCCGGAGCTCGTCTCCCGCGCGGCGTTCGCGCTCCACGGCGAGGGCGCGAAGGTCGAGCTGCACGTCACCGAGAGCGCCGCGGAGCTCGCAGACGCCGCCGCGGATGCCGACCGGCGCCTCGTCCTCCTTGGCGGAGACGGAACCGTCCACGCCTTCGCGAACCTCCCCTTTGCGGTTGCCGAGGCAGCGCTCCTGCCCGTCGGCGGCGCGAACAACATCGCGCGCTCGCTCGGCATCCCTCTCGACCTCGCGCGCGCCGCCGCTCTCGCGGTTCGCGGGCGCGCGAGGTCACTCGATCTCATCGAGGCGCGCAGCCGCGAGCGGCGCACCCTTGTCGTCGAGGGCGTCAGCGTCGGCTTCCACGCTCTCGCGCGCACCCGCTATGCATGGGTATAGCCCGAAAGGTGCGAGCCGCCAGCGCGCGGGAATTGCTCTTCTCAGCAGGGGAATTTCTAGTGGGCGCACCTGGGATTGAACCAGGGACCTCTCGCGTGTGAAGCGAGCGCTCTCCCGCTGAGCTATGCGCCCGGGATCGGCCAAGAATAGCGGTCTCGGCGAGATCGGCTACCCTGCGCGTGCCCGGTCGCGCTAGGTGGGGAGTTAGCGGTTCCCTGCACCCGACATCCGCTCCAGCGGGGCCGAACGCCGTCCGAGGGCAGTTTCAACGGGATCAGGTCTCGCGCACGTGGTGTCGAGGGTCAGGTTCCGCGCACTGGGAGCATCCGAACCGCGTCAGGTCCGGAAGGAAGCAGCGCTAAGGATTCCCTCCCAGGTGCCGCGGTCTCGCCTGGCCGGAGCCGGCGACGCGAGCGCCCCCCGGGGAGGCCGCTCGAAGACGGAACGCGTGACCGGGCTAAGATCGACCGGTGACCGCGCTCTACCGCAAGTACCGGCCGCAGGACTTCGACGACGTGGTCGGGCAGGAAGCGGTCGTGCGGACGCTGCGGAACGCGATCGAGCTCGGCCAGCTCCGCCAGGCCTACCTCTTCGCCGGCCCGCGCGGCACGGGCAAGACCTCGATGGCGCGGATCCTCGCGAAGGCGGTCAACTGCGAGCAGGGGCCGACGGCGACGCCGGACAAGGTCTGCCACGCCTGCGTCGCGATCGCGAACGGCTCGTCGCTCGACGTGATCGAGATGGATGCGGCCTCGCAGCGCGGGATCGACGACATCCGCGAGATCCGGGAGCGCGTCGTCCTCCAGCCGGCGGAGGGCCGCTACAAGGTCTACATCCTCGACGAGGCGCACCAGCTCACCGACGCCGCCTGGAACGCGCTCCTGAAGCTGATCGAGGAGCCTCCACCCCACCTGATCTTCGTCTTCTGCACGACCGACCTCGCGAAGGTGTTGCCGACCGTGCGCTCACGCTGCCAGACCTTCGTCTTCGCGCGGCCGCGCCTGCAGGAGCTCGTGCGCGTCCTGCGGCGCGTGTGCGACGCCGAGGGGATCGAGGCACCCGACGCCGCGCTCGCGCTGATCGCACGCGGCGCCCGCGGCTCCTTCCGCGACGCGGAGTCGACGCTCGACCAGCTCGCCTCGGCGACGAACAACGTCATCGACGTTCCATCGGTCCTCCAACTACTCGGCGCCGTCGAAGAGGAGGCGCTCTTCCGCATCTGCGATGCCGTCGTCGACGGCGACACCGCGGGTGCGCTCGTCTTCATCGAGGAGCTTGCCGAGCAGGGGCAGGATCTGGCGCGCCTCGTCACCGATCTGCTCGAGCACCTGCGCCATCTGCTTCTCGTCCAGCACATGGGCGAGGTTCCCGGACTCGCTGCCCATCACCGACGAGACGCGCGACCGGCTTCGCGAGCAGGCGAATCAGCTCTCGGAGCCGACGGTGCTGCGGCTGTGCGACCTGCTCGCGGTGGCAGTGGACGACCACCGCCAGGGCGGTGATCCGCGGCTGCCGCTCGAGCTGGCCCTCGTCAAGGTGACACGGCCCGGCGGCGACTTCTCGCGGGAGTCGATGGCGTTCCGCCTCGACCAGCTCGAGCAGCGGCTCGCAGGCACGGCACCTGCCCCGCCGGCGCTGCAGGAGCGGGCGACACCGGTCGCGCCGCAACCCGAGCCCGAGTTGCCGGGCGACGTGGCCGAGGGCATAGCCGTGCCCGTCGAGGCGCCGCCGCTTGCGCTGGACCAACTTCAGGACGCCTGGCAGCGCACCGTTCTCCCCGCGGTGCAGTCGCGCTCGATTCCGGTCGCTTCACTGCTCGGCGAGGCGAGACCGTCCTCGCTCGACGGCGAAACGCTGACGCTCGAGTTTCCCGCGAATGCGGACTTCCACCGGCGTCAGGCCGACGAGCCGAAGGCGCTCGGGACGATTCGCGAAGCGCTCTACGAGGTCACGGGCCACCGGCTCGCCGTAGCGCTGACCCTGGGCGAGGCCTCGGAGACGGACGACGAGGAGAGCGACGAGCCGCTCGCCGAAGACGCTTTCATCTCGCTCTTCAAGGACACATTCGACGCCCAGGAAGTGGAGGAGAACCGATGAGCAAGATGGACATGAACAAGCTGATGCAGCAGGCCCAGCAGATGCAGGAGCAGATGCAGCGGGCTCAGGACGAAGCCGCGAACGAGGTCGTGGAGGCGAGCGCCGGCGGCGGCATGGTCACGGTCAGGGCCTCGGGCGGCGGCGAGATCGTCGGGATCACGATCGATCCGAAGGCGATCGACCCCGACGATCCGGAAATGCTGGCCGACCTCGTCCTCGCCGCCGTCAACGAGGCGCTCCGCTCGGCGAACGCCCTGATGGAATCCAAGGTCTCGGGGA
>CAVXIQ010000003.1:0-84828 GCA_963761905.1 uncultured Gaiellaceae bacterium
GCCTGCCAGATCGGCGAGGCGCTCGCCGAGGCTGCGCAGGGCGGTCGTCTCGAGCTGGCGGATCCGCTCGCGCGTGAGGCCGAGCTCCTTGCCGATCTGCTCGAGGCTCGTGCCCTCGACGTGGCCGGCAAGGCCGAAGCGACGTTCGAGGACGAGCCGCTCGCGCTCGGGGAGCTCGGCGACGGCCTCGCGGACGCGCTGCTGCTCGATCGAGGCACCTGCGGCGTCGATCGGATCCTCGGCCGTGCGATCGCCGAAGAGATCGCCGAGCTCGCCGTCGCCGTCGCCGATCGCCTGGTTCAGCGAAACCGACGCCTCGACCGCGTCCAGCGCCTCCTGCGCGTGATTCGGCTTCAGCTCCGTCGCCTCCGCGAGCTCCTCGAGCGTCGGCATGCGGCCGAGCTTCGCCTCGAGGGCCTGCCGCGTGCGGCGCAGCTTCAGGCGGCGCTCCTGCACGTGCACCGGGATCCGGATCGTGTCGCCCTGATTCGCGACCGCGCGCTGACAGGACTGGCGGATCCACCAGGTCGCATAGGTCGAGAACTTGAAGCCCTTGCGGTAGTCGAACTTCTCGACGGCTCGGTTGAGGCCGATCACGCCCTCCTGGATCAGGTCGAGCAGCGGCAGCTGATGGCCCTGATAGCGCTTGGCGATCGAGACGACGAGGCGCAGGTTGGCGTTGACCATCCGCTCCTTCGCGGCCAGGTCGCCCTTCTCGACGCGCTTCGCGAGCGCAACCTCGTCGGCGGCGGTGAGGAGCGTGTGCTTGCCGATCTCGGTGAGAAAGAGCTGGAGGCTGTCGGTGACGGTTCCGGCGGGCGTGAGGTCGAGGTCGACCGGCTCGTCCGACCGAGCAGCCGGCTCTTCGATCTCGACGCCGACCGCGGCGAGGGCGGCGCGGAGCTCGGCAAGCGCCTCGTCGCCGAGGTCGTGCTCGAGCTGGAGCGCCTCGATCTCGTCGGTGCGCACCGAGCCGCGCTCCTCGGCATCCGTCAGGAAGCCGGCGATCGCGTCGTTCGTGTTCTCGTTGTCCAGGGCGTGGGCGCCCAGGGTGGGACTCTTCTGCATGTTCCTCCGAACTGAAGTGGTGTAGAGCGGCGCCGGCCCAGGATCCAGTCGTGGGGGTGATTTCGGGCAGGCGGAAAAGCGCCGCACCCGTATTAACGCCCCTTCGACGGCATTTCATCCAGCATGCAGGCGTTTCCGAACAAAAGCTTTACGGTCTCGGGGTCGTCCGAAACGGACGGTTAGGCTGCAACGATGCTCAGCCCGTCCGTCGACAACCTCGTGGCGCAGCTCTCCCGCCTGCCCGGAATCGGCCAGAGAACCGCCCAGCGACTCGCCTTTCACCTCCTCTCGACCGGCAAGGAGGAGGCGCTCGCGCTCGCGAGCGCAATCGGCGAGGTGAAGGAGCGAGTTCGCTTCTGCAGCGTCTGCGGCAACCTGACCGAGGAGGAGCTGTGCGCGATCTGCCTCGACCAGCGCCGCGACCGCGGAGTCGTGTGCGTCGTCGAGCAGCCTGTCGACGTGATCTCGCTCGAGCGCACGCACGAGTACCGCGGGCTCTATCACGTCCTCGGCGGCTCGCTTTCGCCCCTCGACGGCGTCGAGCCGGAGCACCTCCGGATCGACGAGCTGGTCCGCCGCGTCGGCGAGGGCGGGATCGAGGAGGTCGTGCTCGCCACCAACCCGAACATGACCGGCGAGGCGACGGCGACGTACGTCGCGGAACGGCTCCGGCGCGCGGCGAACGGCGGCCCTGGCGTGCGAGTGACCCGGCTCGCGAGCGGACTGCCGGTCGGCGGCGACCTCGAGTACGCCGACGAGGTCACGCTCGGCCGGGCGCTGGCCGGTCGCCGCGAGCTCTGACACGAATTCCTCCGCAAATTGCGGCCTTTTGGTGAAGACGGCATTGACTGCCGCCGTCCTGCCCCAGTAGGTTGCGGGAGCTGAGCCGGTGGGCCTTCGGGTTTGCCGGTTCAGCACTTTTTATGGTCCAGATCGGCGGGCGCAGCCGACCGCCTGGACTACACTCGCGCGATGGCGACGACCCCCTTCGCGACCGAGTACGAGGCCGTTCCCGCGGTCGACCCGGACGCGAGCCCCGACGAGGCCGGGACGCCGCTAGACCGTTGCGTCGTGATGAAGTTCGGCGGCACGTCGGTCGCCGATCCGGAGAAGCTGAAGCTCGTCGCCGCCCGGCTCGTCGCTGCGTGCGAGGCCGGGTATCGCGTCGTCGGCGTCCTCTCCGCGATGGGCAAGACGACCGACGACCTGCTCGCGCTCGCCCGGGAGGTCTCGCCGGCGCCCGATGCGCGCGAGCTCGACATGCTCGTCTCGGTGGGCGAGCGAATCTCGTGCGCGCTCGCGGCGATGGCGATCGTCGACCTGGGTCACGAGGCGATCTCGCTCACCGGCTCGCAGGCGGGAATCGTCACCGACACGGTGCACGGGAAGGCGAAGATCGTCGAGGTTCGCGCGCGCCGGATCCACGAGGCGCTCGACGGCGGCAAGATCGTGCTCGTCGCCGGCTTCCAGGGGGTCTCGACCGCGTACGAGGTGACGACGCTCGGGCGCGGGGGCTCGGACACGACCGCCGTCGCGCTCGCGGCAGCACTCGGCGCCGACCATTGCGAGATCTATACGGACGTGCGAGGCGTCTTCTCGGCCGATCCGAGGCTCGTTCCCGACGCGCGACCGCTCTCCCACGTGAGCTTCGACGAGATGCTCGAGATGGCGTCCTCCGGCGCGCGCGTCTTGGCGACCCGCTCGATCGAGGTCGCTCGTAGCCACGACGTGAAGCTCCACGTCCGCTCGAGCTTCGAGGAAGGAATCGGAACCTGGATCCAGGAGGAGGACGCTGTGCAGGCTGAGACGGCTGGGATGCTCGAGAAGGCGCTGATCTCCGGTGTCGTGCACCAGCGCGAGGAGACGGTCTATCGCGTCGAGGGCGTCACCCGCGCGCGGCTCTTCGGCGCCCTCGCGGAGGCGCTCGTCAACGTGGACACGATCGTCCAGACCGGCGCGGAGATCGTCTTCTCCGCGCCGCCCGAGGATCGGGCCGACGCCTCCCGCGCGCTCGACGCGCTCG
Source organism: uncultured Gaiellaceae bacterium (assembly GCA_963761905.1). Classification (GTDB taxonomy): domain Bacteria; phylum Actinomycetota; class Thermoleophilia; order Gaiellales; family Gaiellaceae; genus Gaiellasilicea. Next base: position 3,092 of record CAVXIQ010000003.1, read on the forward strand.
GCCTCGACTGGAGCTCGCGCGACGACCTCGGCAAGGTGAGCCTCGTCGGCGCCGGGATGAAGAGCCACCCGGGCGTGGCGGCCAAGACGTTCGCGACGCTCGAGGCGGCCGGAATCGAGGCTCCGATCGTCTCCACCTCGCCGATCAAGATCGCCTGCCACGTGCCGTCGGTCGACGTCGACCGCGCCGTCCAGGCGCTCCACGAGGCCTTCGAGCTTGGCCGCTGACGCCCGCATCGGGGTCGTCGGCGCGACAGGCGCCGTTGGGACGATCACCGTCGAGCTGCTGCGCGACCGCGGTTATCGCGACGTCCGGCTCTTCGCCTCGGAGCGATCGGCAGGGCGCCGCCTCGGCGGGACGCTCGTCGAGGAGGCGACACCGGAGACGCTCGCAGCCGGCGACCTCGATCTCTGCCTCTTCTCGGTCGGGACGTCCGCGAGCCGGGAGCTCGTTCCGCACGCGGTCAGCGGGGGAGCGACCTGCATCGACAAATCGGCGGCCTTCCGGCTCGAGCCTGGAGTCCCGCTCGTCGTGCCCGAGGTGAACGGGCACCGAGCCGCCGAGCACACCGGCATCCTCGCGAACCCGAACTGCTGCGCGATCCCGCTCACCTGCGCGCTGAAGCCGCTCCACGACGCCGCCGGCCTGGCCACGGGTTCGCGTCGCGACGTACCAGTCGGTCTCCGGCGCGGGCGCGCGGGCGATGGACCGGCTCCGCGAGCAGTCGCCGGAGGCGAACGACCTGAGCATGGACTGGGCGTTCGACGGAGTCGAGTTCGACGAGGAGGAGAAGCTGCGCGAGGAGACGCGGAAGATCCTCGAGCTGCCCGAGCTCGCGATCAGCGCGACCTGCGTTCGCGTCCCCGTCCTCGTCGGCCACGCCGAGGCGGTCTGGCTCGAGACCGAGGAGCCGCTCTCGCCCGAGCAGGCGACCGCGATCCTGAGCACGGCACCCGGAATCCGGCTCGAGCAGTTCCCCACGCCAGGTGGCGCGGCAGGCGGCGACGACGTCCTCGTCGGCCGGATCCGACGCGATCCGACGACCGCAAACGGCCTCGCGCTGTTCATCGTCGGCGACAACCTGCGGAAGGGCGCCGCACTGAACGCGATCCAGATCGCGGAGCTCCTCCTTCGCGAGCAGCGCGTCGCCGCCTGAGTACGACCTACGTCGAGGTTAAGCTGGCACCGGTGCGCCGGCCATCAAACGAGCATGCCGGTCGCGCTACGCCGCGGACGAGTTGGCCCGGAGGGGCCGTCGTGTGCGGCGGCGACTACCAGGGGCTCGGGATCGTGCGCAGCCTCGGTCGCCGCGGCATCCCGGTCTGCGTGATCGACGACCAGCGATCCATCGCCCGCTTCTCGCGCTTTACGACGCATACGGCTCACGTCGACGATCTGCTCGACGAGGAGGCGACGATCGAGAATGTGCTCGCCGTGGGTCGCCGACTCGGGCTCGACGGTTGGGTTCTCTACCCGACCCGAGAGGAGAAGGTCGCGGCGTTCTCCAGGCACCGGGATCGGCTCGAGACGCGATTCCGCGTTCCCACTCCGGACTGGGAGACAGTCCGATTCGCCTGGGACAAGCGGAACACCTATCGCCTCGCGGAACAGCTCGGAATCCCGACCCCGCAGACGTGGTATCCGACCGATCTCGAAGGACTGGCCGAGATCGACCGGTTTCCGGTTGTGATCAAGCCCGCGATCAAGGAGCGGTTTCTCTACGCAACTGGAGTGAAGGCCTGGCGGGCGGATACGCGGGCGGAACTGGTGGAGCGATTCGAACGCGCGTCCGCGATCGTCGAGCCGGGCGAGGTGTTGATTCAAGAGTTGATTCCGGGAGGAGGCGGCGAGCAGTTCGCCTACTGCGCCTTCTACAAAGACGGCCAGGCGCTCGGCAGCATGGTCGCGCGGCGCTGGCGCCAGCACCCGCCCGAGTTCGGCCGGGCGAGCACATTCGTCGAGACGGCGGAGCTGCCGCTGCTCGAGACGCTGTCCGGGCTCTTCCTGAAGCGGATCGGCTACTACGGCCTCGTCGAGCTCGAATACAAGCTCGACTCGCGGGACGGTCTCTACAAACTGCTCGACGTCAACCCACGGACCTGGGGCTATCACACGCTCGGACCGAGTGCCGGCGTCGACTTCCCGTATCTGCTCTTCGCCGACCAGCGCGGCGCAACCCTCGCGCCGACCCGAGCCAGAACCGGCGTCCGCTGGGTCCGACTCGCGACAGATCTTCCGGTCGGCGCGCTCGGGATCGCCGGCGGACGTCTCGATTGGCGCACCTACCTCAGCTCGCTCCGAGCCGCGGACACCGAGTCGGTCTTCAGCCGCGACGATCCGCTGCCGGCGCTGGCCGAGCTCGCGCTCCTCCCCTACCTCGCGGTCACCCGCGGCTTCTGAGCCGGCCCTCCGTGCTGACTCCACTCCTCATCGGTGCGCTGCTCGCCGTGCTCACGGTGCTTCCGCTCGCCTGGAAATGGCAGCTCGGCGTCGCGCGGGTGACGATCGTCGTCGGCATCCTCGCTGCCCTCGCCGTCGCGATCGTCGCCGCGATCGAGGCAGCGCTCGACCTGAACCCCTTCCTTGCCGCGGCCCTCGTCTGGCTTCTCACCCTTGCGCTCGCCGTCGCGCTCCTCGCCTATCGCTTCTACCGCGATCCCGAGCGGCGGGTGCCGGACGGCGACGACACGATCCTGAGCCCCGCCGACGGGGAGGTGGTCTATGTGCGGGAGGCGCGAGGCGGGATGCTGCCCGTGTCGTCGAAATTGGGACGCGACTACCCGCTTCAAGAGCTGACGAAGACCCCGCTCGCGACAGAGGACAACATCGTCGTCGGGATCGCGCTGAGCTTCCTCGACGTCCACGTCAACCGCGCCCCGATCGGGGGCCGCGCCGTCGTCAAGCGGCATTTCCCCGGACGGTTCGGATCGCTTCGTCGCCCCGAGATGGTGTTCGAGAACGAGCGGGCGACGCTCGTGCTCGAGCGTGGCGACCTCCAGATCGCGGTCGTGATGATCGCGTCGCGCCTCGTTCGCCGAATCGTGACCTTCGTCCAGGAAGGAGACGAGCTGACGGCGGGCCAGCGGATCGGGATGATCCGGTTCGGCTCGCAGGTAGACGTGGTGCTGCCGCTACGGCATGGGCTCGTGGTAGTGGTGAAGCCGGGCGACCGCGTCGTCGCGGGCGAGACGACAATCGCGACGCTCTAGCGGTTGCTCGGCTCCATCTGGGACGCTCGGGCGCCGAATCGGCCGCAGCTGCCGGAAGAAGTCGTTCAGCGGCGTGTGGAGGCCGAGCGGCATGCCGCAGTGAGCAATCGGCCGGGCTGGATTCCCCTGAACCATCGTGAGCGGCGGGACGGAGCGATGCACGACCGAGCCCGCGGTGACGACGGCGCCGTAGCCGATCGTGACGCCTTCCAGGATGATCGCGCCGGCACCGATGAAGACGTCGTCCTCGATTCGCACCGAGACCTCATCCGTGACGGGGAGACCGGTACGCCGGTCGCGTCCCCTGTACTCGAAGTGCGCGACGATCGTGCAACGGATTCCCACCGAGACGCGATTGCCTATCTCGACGCGATGGGGAAACCCCGGATCGATCAAGGCACCGACACCGATCCACGTTCCTTCGCCGATCCGCACGCCGCGGGCACGGTGCAGAACGGGTCTGATCGAATCGCCCCCTGGCGCGTAGAGCGCTACGACCTGGAGCACCCGGTTGCGAAGCGCCGGAAAGAGCCGCGGCCGCGTGCTCACGCGCGCAGGTGTCCATGCCCGTCGCAGCCCATCGCCGAAATGTACTGGCGCGGGTTGCGGCGGATTCCTCGAATCGGCTCAGTCATGGCCGAGCAGGCTCTTCTTCCGGACCTTGCCGGACTCCGTCTGCGGAAGCTGGGCGACGAGGCAGATCTCGGACGGAACCATGAACGCTCTCCAAGCTGGAGCGTGCATGCCGGATGATCTCCTGCTCGGTGAGCGTCGAGCCCTCCTCGAGCACGACGTAGGCGCGCACGGACTGGCCGAGGACGTCGTCGGGCACGCCCGACGACGGCGACCGTCGCGATTCCGGGGATCGCGTGCAGCGCGTTCTCGACCTCGACCGAGCTCACCTTCTCGCCGCGTGTCTTGATGATGTCGTCGGTTCGATCGACGAAGTAGAGATCGCCGTCCTCGTCGACGGTGAAGTGGTCGTGGGTGCAGAGCATCTTCTCGCCCGGATACGGCCCGTCCTTCAGCATGTGCGCGGTCAGCTCGGGCGCGCGCCAGTAGCCGAGCATCAAGTGGGGACCGCGCACGTGGAGGATCCCGACCTCGCCGGGCTCGACTCTCCGGCCGAGCTCGTCGAGCACGAACGCCTCCGTCCCCGGAATCGCCCTGCCGACCGAGGTCGGCTTTACGTCCACGAGCTCGGGCTCGAGGTAACAGACTCGCTTGCACTCTGTCAGCCCGTACATCCTGAAGATGGCAGCGTTCGGGAAGAGCCGCCTGAGCCCGTCGTGGAAGTGCGGCGGGAGTCCCGCCGCGGCATTGGTCACGCACCGCACGCTCGGATAATCGCCCACCTGCTCGAGTCCGAGAAGAGTTGCCCACGTCGTCGGGACTCCGGCGAACACCGTCACCGACTCGTCCCTGATCCGCTCGAGCGTCCGCACCGGGAAGACGAACGAGCGCTCGAGGACGAGCGTCGACCCGAGCCGGACGGAGAGGAGCAGCTGGTTGAGCCCGTAGGTGAAGGCAAAGGGCAGGATGTTCAGGATCCGGTCGTCGCCGTCGAGCCGCAGGTACGTGGCGATGCTGCCGACGCAGAAGACGAGTGCCTGATGGGTCATCATCACACCCTTCGGAACGCCGGTCGTCCCCGAGGTGTAGATCAGCGCGGCGAGGTCGTTCGGGATCGTCTGCGGGTCTCTGACGACCGGCTCGGCGGCATCGAGCGCGGCTGCGAGGTCCGCGCCGAGCACTCGTCGAACGGAGGGCGCGTGTCGGAGCGCGGTCGTGGCGGTCGCCTGCAGGCGCTCTTCGACGACGAGCACCGCGACCTCGGCGTCCGCGAGGACGAACGCGAGCTTCTCCGCCTTCGTCTGTGGATTCACGACGACGAAGACCCCGCCGGCGAGCAACGTCCCGAAGATCGCCGTCGCGCACGTGGCCGTGTTGTCGAGGAAGAGGGCGACGCGATCCCCGCGCTCGAGCCCGCTGTCCTGGAGCACGCGCGCGAAGCGGAGCGCGCGATCGTGGAGCTCCGCATAGGTGAACACATCACGCTCGTCGAGGACGGCTGCTCGCGTCGGACGAGCGCTGGCCGCCGCGCCGAGGCTGTCGTGGACGAGAAGCTGGGGCGGGATCCAGCCCATCAAGTGCCCGGAACGGCTGCGCGCTCTGACGTCTCGATGTGGCCGCCGACCACGACTCGCGTCGGCTCGAGGGGCCGTGCGAGCCGCGGGTTCTCGACGAACCGGTCGTGGACGAGCATCAGGGACAGCGAGCCGACGAGGGCCATCTCGTCAGTCTCGCTGGCACCCCGACCGTTCGAGCTGTCGAGCTTGGCGCGGAGGCGCGCGACGGCCGCCGGGTCGAGCAGCCCAGCCGCGTCGAGCCGCGTCGGGCCGAGCAGCTCGTGGACGTACGCCGGCGCGTTGGAGCCGGCGAAGACGTCTCGGATCGGCGCCCGGTACGGCCGCTTCGGCAGCGCGTGGATCCCACGCGGGAGCACCTGCGCCGCCGCTCGCCGGAGGACGTACTTCTCCTCGAGCCCGCGCAGCCGCAGCCGGTCGGGCAACGCCGCCGCGAGCTCGGCGACCCGAAAGTCCAGGTACGGAAACCGGCCCTCGACCGAGCTGCCCATCAGCATTCGGTCTCCCTGCGCGTGCAGGAGGTACGGCTGGAGCAGCGTCGCGACCTCGAGGTACTGGGCTCGGGAGAGGGGGCTGAACGAGCCGAAGCGCGCCGGCAGGAGGCCGTGCAGCCGCTCGAGCGGCCCTGCCCCTCGCTCGGCGGCGCGGCGAAGCTCAGGCTGAAGCAGCCGGAGGAGGCGCGAGGTGTTCGCGAACCGAAGCCGGTGGCTGTAGAGCGGGTCGTCGACCTCGGTGAGCCCACGCCCGTAGAAGCTGTGCAGGATCGCGCCGGAGTGCGACGGATCGGTCGCGAGCCAGCGGTTGACGCGGCCGAAGAGTCGCGGCCGGATTCGCGATTCGGGGTCGCGCGCCCAGAATCGCCGGATCTTGTCCTCCCGGAAGATGTCGTAGCCGGCGAAGAGCTCGTCCGCTCCCTCCCCGGTGAGAACGACCTTCAGCCCCGTGGCGCGCACCGCGCCCGACAGGTGGAGAAGCGGCGCGGGCGCCGTCCGCAGGAGAGGCTGCTCCGCGAGTTCGATCACGCGTGGGAACACGTCGGCGATCGACCGCGCGGACACGCTCGTCCGCCGGAAGCTGACGTCGAGGTGGCGCGCGATCTCGTCCTGCTCGCGGCTCTCGTCGAAATGCGCGTCGCTGAAGCCGACGCCGAACGCGGAGAGCAGATCGTCGCGCGACTGGCGGGCTGCCAGCGCAGCGACCAGGGAAGAGTCGAGCCCGCCGCTCAGGTAGGTCGCAACCGGGACGTCGGCGCGCAACCGGATTCGAACGGAATCGTCGAGGAGCGCGTGCAGCTCGCCGACGACGTCCGCCTCCGCCCGCTCGTCGTGCTGCCGGGCGGCGAAGTCGAGATCCCACCAGCGAGCCTGACGCTGCGCTCCGTCGGCGCCGACGATGAGATAGTGCGCGGCGGGCAGCTCCCGGATCCCGACGAAGGTCGAGCGATCGGGGAGCGTCGACCAGAGCGTGAAGACGTCCGCGATGGCCCCGGGATCGAGCTCGCGTCTCGCGCTCGGATGCCGGAGGAGCGCCTTGGCCTCGGATGCAAAGCAGAGATCGCCGCCGTACGACGCGAGGAAGAGCGGACGCACTCCGAACCGATCCCGCGCCAGAAAGAGCTCCTCGCGCTCCCGATCCCAGATAGCGAGCGCGAAGTCGCCGTTCAGGCGCTGGAGGAAGGCCGCCCCCCACTCCTCGTAGGCATGGGCGATCACCTCCGTGTCCGACTCCGTCGAGAAGCCGTGGCCGAGCGCCTCGAGCTCGCTCCGCAACTCGACGTAGTTGTAGATCTCGCCGTTCTGCATCACCCAGAACCGCCCGCGCTCGTCGGAGATCGGCTGGTCGCCCCTGTCGAGGTCGACGATCGCGAGCCGCGTGTTCGTCATCCCGAAGCGACCGTCGAGATAGAGGCCGACTCCGTCGGGACCGCGATGCCTGAGCTCGCCCGCCATGTCGAGCAGGAGTTCCCGCGAGACCCGCTCGCGGCGCCCATAGATCCCGGCCAGGCCACACATCCTCATCACCGTAGAGCCGCCGTCCGCTTGCCGCAAGCTGCGTTCGAGCGACGTGAGCGCGTCTGACACAATCGCGCTATGGAGGCTGACTTGCGGCGCTTTCTGGCGGCCAACTTCTTCCTCGGCGACGACCCCGGCGGCCTGCCGGGCGACCAGTCGCTGATCGAAGCGGGGATCATCGACTCGACGGGCATCCTCGAGGTCGTCGGCTGGCTCGAGGACACGCACCAGATCGAGGTCGCAGACGACGAGCTCGTGCCCGAGAACCTCGAATCGATCGACAACATCGTCCGGTTCGTCGAGCGCAAGCGCGCGACTCTCGGCGCCGCGTAGCCACGGCGCCGTGGGCACGACACTCGACGCCGGCGTTCTCGAGCTCGATCCGGTCGACACCACCGAGCGGATCGTCTCCGAGTTGCGGCGCAGCGTCGGTGGGACTCTTCGCCGCCGGGGTGCTGTCGTCGGGGTCTCCGGTGGCGTGGACAGCGCGGTCACCTGCGCTCTCTGCGCTCGCGCGTTCGGCCCTGAGCAGGTGCTGGGCGTGCTGGCTCCCGAAACCGACTCCGAGCCGGAGACGCTCGAGCTGAGCCAGGCCGTCGTGACGGCGTTCGACGTCCCGTATGTCGTCGAGAACATCACGCCGATCCTGGCTGCGGCACGGTGCTACGAGCGCCGCGACGAGATGGTGCAGACGCTCGTGCCGGAGTTCGGAGCGGGCTGGAAGCTCAAGATCGTCCTCCCGAACGTGATCGGCAACGACATGTTCCGCGTCCTCTTCCTCGTCACCGAGTCGCCCGACGGCCGGCAGGAGAAGCACCGGCTCACAGCCGAGCAGAGCCTCGCAATCGTGGCCGCGACGAACTTCAAGCAGCGCACGCGGAAGATGCTCGAGTACTACCACGCCGACCGGCTCAACTTCGCCGTCGCCGGCACGCCGAACCGGCTCGAGTACGACCAGGGCTTCTTCGTCAAGAACGGCGACGGCGCAGCCGACGTCAAGCCGATCGCCCACCTCTACAAGTCGCAGGTGTACCGCCTTGCGGAGTACCTCGAGATCCCGGAGGCGGTTCGCACCCGGCCTCCCACCACAGATACCTATTCGCTCCCCCAGAGCCAGGAGGAGTTCTACTTCTCGCTCCCCCACGAGACGATGGATCTTTGTCTCTACGCGCACAACGCCGGCCTGCCGGCAGAGGCCGTTGCGGAAGTGGTGGGGCTCTCCGCCGAGAATGTCGAGCGCGTCTTCCGCGACATCGAGCAGAAGCGACGGACGACGCGCTATCTGCATTTGGGCGCGCTGCTCGTCGAGCCGGTCGCCGAGATCTCGGTGAGCTAATCGGAAACGCCGCTCCGGCGTCGCAGCTACCGACCTCGCTTACCGAGCAACGGAATGTACTTGAAGGCTCGCTTGCCGACGTCTCGCACCGGCTGCGGAATCCGCAAGGGTGCCCGAAACTGCTCGAGCGATTCGAGCTCATCGGCGGAGAGCACGATCTCGGCGGCGGCGACGTTCTCCCGAAGATGATCCAAATCAGCTGTGCCGGGGATCGCCAGCACCGCCGGCGAGCGATGCAGGAGCCAGGCGAGCGCGATCTGCGCCGGCGTGGCCTCGTGGGCCGCTGCCACCGTTCTCACAGCGAGCTTTCGCTGCTTCGCGAGCGCTCCTTTCAGGAGCGGGAACCACGAGACGAACGCGATGCCGGCCCCCTCGCAAACGCGAAGAAGCTCCTCGTGCTCGCGTTCAGCGAGGTTGTACCGGTTCTGAACGGCGCCGATCGGCACGATTCGCTGAGCTCTTTCGAGCTGCTCTGGGTCGATGTTCGAGAGCCCGACGTGCAGGATCTTTCCCTCGTCGCGAAGCTCCGAGAGGGCTCCCATCGACTCCTCGAGCGGCACGGCCGGATCGGCAGCGTGGAGGTAGTACAGGCTGATCGTCTCGAGCCGCAGCCGCCGCAAGCTCGCCTCGCATGCCTCCCTCAGGTACTCCGGCCGTCCGTTGGCGTGCGCACTGGAACGGGCCGGTCTCGGAGAAGCCGCACCTTCGTTCCGAGGACGAGATCCTCGGGATACGGGTGCAGGGCCTCGGCGATGAGCTCCTCGCTCACGCCCAGCCCGTACGAATCCGCCGTATCGACGAAATTGACTCCAAGCCGGATCGCTTCACGCAGAACCTTTCGAGCCGCTTCACGATCTGGCGGATCGCCCCAGGAGCCACGGCCGGTGATTCTCATCGCGCCGTACCCGATCCGCTGGACGTGCTGTCCGGCGACGAGTGTGGTGGCAGGTATCCCGGGCATCGCGCTCCTAAGGCTGCTGGGGGACGGGGGCGGGCGCGAACGCCTCCTTGACGAGCTCGAGCACCTTCGACCGCTTGCCCTCCTCGACGGGAACGAGACCGCCGAGCTCAAGCCGCACGAGCTCCACGCGCCCCTGCGAGCGGACCGTTCGGAACCCGAAGTCGGCCAGGAAGTCCCGCGGGAACACGGTCTTGTGGACGAGGAAGCGCTCGTACGTCGACTCGCCCTCCGGATAGCGAAACGCGAACGTCTCGAGCGCGCGGGCGCCCTTGTCGCGAGCCTCGCCGATCGCCGCGAGGAAGAGCGACTGCTCCACCCAGGGGCTCGCGGACGAGACGAGGTAGACGCACGTGACGAGCACCGCGTCGTCGGAAGGTGGCCCCGCCGGAAGCTCGTCGGCGCGCGGGAAGAGCGCGGTCGGGCCGTACTGGATCGAGCCGAGCAGCCGCCCGTCGTCGTCGTGGTAGAGCGCTCCCCACGCGCCCCAGTCGTCCTCCGTCTTCTCGATCCAGCGCTCCTTGCTCGCCCGCCGCGCCCCGCGCGACTGCCAGAAGACGCACTCATGACAGACGGACGGGGCATGACGGAGCGTGGCTCCTGTCAGCCCTTCGACCTTCGTCGCCATCGGCTAGCCCCTTGCTGAGGGTGGCGTGAACTCGTCCACGACGACGTCGACGCTGTCGGGACGGACGTCGGCCATTTTCGCGAGGTAATCGGAGACGCGAGCCTGCACGACCGCGCCGACGCCCGGCGCGCTCGCGCCCCAATCGAGCGCGACGTGGAGCTCCACCGCCACTCGGGCTCCCTCCCGCGTCACTCTCGCTCCGTCGTGACGGTGGAGGGCGTGCCGATGAAGGCCGCTGCCGACGAGCTTGCGGACCCCCGGCACCTCGCTCGCCGCATCGCCGGCGTAGCGGGCGAGGATGTCCGTCGAAATCAACGCGTGGCCGTCCACGAACGGCCAGTGTACGTGCGAGATATGTCGTAGCAACACAAGGCTCAGGAACGCCGGAGGACGAGCTCCGTCACCTCAGGGCGCGCGCAGAAGCGGAACGGGACGAACGTCGTGCCCACGCCGGGCGAGACGTGCAGCGTCGCACCCGGATAGCGGTAGATCCCCCGATCCTCCGGCGAGAACGGATGCGCGAACAGGAATCGCCCTCCTGGGTAGGGCAGAACTATCTGCCCCGCGTGGAGGTGGCCGGCGAGGACGAGGTCGAAGGCGCCGGGCTCGAGGGTCCGGGCCACGCCCGGAAAATGGCAGAGCAGGATTCGCAGGTCGGCTGCGGGGTCGACATGGCGCTCCGGGTTAGCGATTCCGAGCGAGTAGGACCCGGGATCGACCCCGACGACCTGGATGCGGCGGTCGCGCAGCTCGACGAGGCACGATTCGTCGGCGAGCAGCTCGATCTCCCCCAGCTCGAGGAGCTCGACCGGCTGCGAGAACGGATCGCGGGAGTCTGCGCGGTCGTGGTTGCCGAGCACCGCGTAGGCGGGTCCGAGCCGTTCGAGCAGGCGGCGGAGCAGCGGCTCCCCACGGGGACGTGAAAGTAGGTCGCCGGTGATGCAGACGAGATCCGGCTTGCGGGCCGCCACCCAGCTCACGGCTCGCTCGGCGGCGAGGGATCCCCGCGATGGCATGCCCAGGTGGAAGTCGGAGAGGTGCGCGACCCGGAGGCCGTCGAGCTCGGCGGGCAGGCCGGCGAGCGGCACCTCGAGCACGCGCGTCCGCAGCCAGCCGGCCTCGAACCATCCGTAGGCCGCCGCTCCCGCGAGGAGCGCCGCCCCGCCCGTCCAGTGCCGTGCGGTCAGACGCTCAGCTTGTCCAGCATCGGCTCCACCGAGACGACGTGGCGCCGGAACCGAAGCTCCGCCTCCTGGAAGCCCGCCGCGACCCCGATCAGCTGCGAGAGGTGGAGGATCGGCATCTCGAAGTCCTTGCCGGTCTGCTTCTTCAGCTTCGACTGCCAGGCGTCGAGCGAGAGGTGACAGAGCGGGCACGGCGTCACGATCGCGTCGGCCCCGGCTTCCTTGGCCTGCTCGATCGGCTGGATCAGCTCTCCGAGCGCGGTTTCCTCCCGGGCCTGGATGATCGGGAAGCCGCAGCACTTGATCTTGGCCGGATAGTCGATCGCCTCGCCGCCGCAGGCCTCGATGATCCGCTCGAGCGACGAGGGCCGGTCGGGATCCTCGAACCCGAGCAGCTTCGACGGGCGCAGGATCTGGCAGCCGTAGAACGGCGCGATCTTCAGCCCCTTCAACCCCTTGTGCGCCGCGGCCTTGAGCAGGTCGTAGCCCTCGCCCTCGGCCACCATCCAGAGGAAATGGCGGACGTCGACCGTGCCGCGGTACTCCGGGACGCCGACCTTCGCCAGGTTCTTGTTCACCCGCTCCAGCAATCCCTCGTCGCCCTGGAGCTGGAAGTTCGCCTGCCGCAGGTTGAGCGTGCAGACGTTGCAGACCGTCATCAGCGTCTCGCAGCCGGTCGCCTCCGCATAGGCGAGGATGCGCGCGTTCAGGTGGAGGTAGTAGTCGGGCTCGGCCTCGTGGATGTCGCCGGCGCCGCAGCAGGTGACCGTCTCCAGCTCTACGAGCTCGAGGCCCACCTTCGGCGAGAGCGCCTGCGTGGAGATGTCGAGCTCCTTCGCCGAGAGCGAGGCAAGGCAACCCTTGTAGTAGGCGACGCGATTCATGCTCCGCCTCCCGGCTTCTTCGTCGGCTCCTCGCCGGGAGACACGTCCGCCTGGTCGCGGCTGCCGACGCCGCTGTCGCCGCCGCCACCGGCCGCGTGACCGATCTCGTGCTCGAGCCGCGAGAGCGCCCGCTCGCCCTGGACGATCCCCATGGCGCCGTCGACGCCCTGCTCCTGCACGAGCTCGTAGAGCGCGCGCGACTCCTTGACCCCCTCGGCGACGTGCGGCGGGAAGGGCGGCGGCACCTTCCCTTTGACCGCCAGACCCATCGCGAACTTCATCTCCCTGATCGAGGAGACGATCCCCTGCGTCTTCGGGACGAGCTCGGTCTCGCGGAGCCAGCCGGTTGTCTTCGCCGAGTGGACGAACCACTTCGCGTGCTTCGCGCCCATGTCCTCGTCGATCCCGGCGTTCATCGCCTCGGCGCCGAGCTTCGCGATCGCATCGCGTGGATCGACGCCCTTCGGGCAGCGCTCGTTGCAGAAGTAGCAGCGGGTGCAGTCCCAGATCCCGTGCTCGGCGCTGTACTGGTCGAGCCGCTCCGTCTTCGCGGCATCGCGCGGGTCGCCGACGAAGCGCATCCCCTTCGCGAGCGCTTGCGGGCCGAGGAACTCCGGGTCCGACTCCATCGAGTTGCACTCCGAGACGCAGCAGCCGCAGTTGATGCAGAGCGACTCCTTGTGGATCACGTTCATCCGCTCCTGCGAGATCACGTGCTCCTCGTCGGCCGGCGGCTGGTCGTAGCCCGGCTGCAGCCACGGCTTCACCGCCTTGAACTTCGCCCAGAACGGATCCATGTCGACGACGAGGTCCTTGACGATCGGCAGGTTCCCCATCGCCGAGATCACGGGCACGTGGCCCGCGTTCGCGATGTCGAACATCCGCACCTTGCAGGCGAGCACGGCGCCGCCGTCCATTCGCATCCCACAGGAGCCGCAGATCATCATCCGGCAGCTCTTCCGGTAGGCGAGCGAGCCGTCGAGCCGGTCCTTGACGATGTCGAGGCAGTCGAGGAGCGTCGCCTCCTCGGGCGCGTCGACCTCGTACTCCTTCAGCGCGCGGTTACCCGTCGTCGAGTCGTAGCGCCAGATCTTCAGGCCGACCTGCATCAGTATTTTCGCTCCTCTGGGAGATATTTGGTGAAGCGCACATCCTTGTACGAGAGCTCGGGCGCGCCGTCGACCCAGCGGGTGATCGAGTGGCGCATGAAGTTCTCGTCGTCGCGCGCCGGGTAGTCGTGCGGTCGCGAGTGGGCGCCGCGGCTCTCCTTGCGCGCGATCCCGGCCTGGAGCATGCAGGAGGCGATGTCGAGGAGGTAGCCGAGCTCGAGCGCCTGGGTCAGGTCGGAGTTGAAGACCTCGCCCTTGTCCTCGACGACGACGGTGGGATAGCGGTCGCGGAGCCCCTCGATGATCTCGATCTGCCTCGCCATCTGCTCCTCGCGCCTGAAGACGCCGAAGTTCTCGAGCATCGTCTGACCGAGCTCGTCGCGGATCTTCCAGGGGCGCTCGCCTTCGGTGCGTGCAAGCAGGCCCTTCAGCTCCCGCTCGGCGTCGCGCGTCGCGGAGACCGGCACCTCCACGGTCGTGTGCGAGAGCGCCCACTCGGCGGCGGCGCGCCCGGAGCGGCGCCCGAAGGTGATCGTCTCCATCAGCGAGTTGCCGCCGAGCCGGTTCGCGCCGTGCACCGAGACGCAGGCGACCTCGCCCGCCGCGTAGAGGCCGGTCAGCTCGGTGAGGCCGTCGGTATCCGTCTCGACGCCGCCCATGTGGTAGTGGGCGCCGGGCCGAACCGGGATCGGCTCGTGGATCGGGTCGACGCCCGCATAGACCATCGCGAGCTCTCGCGAGCCCGGCAGCCGGGTGAGGATGCGCTCGGCGCCGAGGTGCGTCAGGTCGAGGAGGACGGAGCCGTTGATCCCGCGCCCCTCGTCGATCTCGGTCTGCTCGGACCGCGAGACGACGTCGCGGCTCGCGAGATCCTTCGCGGTCGGCGCGTAGCGCTCCATGAACCGCTCGCCCTCGGAGTTGCGCAGGATCCCTCCTTCGCCGCGGCAACCCTCGGTGATCAGGATCCCGCTCGGATACATCGTCGTCGGGTGGAACTGCATGAACTCGATGTCCTTCAGCGGCAGGCCGGCGCGCAGAGCCATCGACATCCCGTCGCCCGTGCAGGCGTACGCGTTCGTCGTCGCGCGATAGAGGCGGCCGACGCCGCCCGTCGCGAGCAGCACCGTCTTGCCGCCGAACGCCTTCAGGCCGCCGTGCAGCAGATCCCAGGCGATCACTCCCTGGCACCGGTCCTCGTGGATCACGAGCTGCCACGCGAAGAACTCCTCGTAGACGGTGATGTCGCGCTTGACGAGCTGTTCGTAGAGGACCTGGATCAGGACGTGGCCGGTGATGTCGGCCGCGTAGACCGTGCGCGGCGAGCCGGCGGCGCCGAACGGGCGCTGCGCGAGCTTGCCGTCTTCGCCGCGCGAGAAGACCGCGCCCCACTGCTCGAGCTGGTAGATGTCGAGCGGCGCCTCGCGCGTGAAGATCTCGATCGAGTCCTGGTCGCCGAGGTAGTCCGACCCCTTGACGGTGTCGAAGGCGTGACTCTCGGGACTGTCCTCGCCGGCGTTTCCGAGGGCCGCGTTGATCCCGCCCTCTGCCGCGCCGGAGTGGCTGCGGGTCGGATGGAGCTTGGAGATGATCGCGACGTCCGCACCGGCATCGTGAGCCTCGATCGCGGCGCGCATTCCCGCGCAACCGGCGCCGATCACGAGTACGTCGTGCTTCGCCTCCACCGCGGTTGACGTTATCGGAACCCTTCGTGCCGAGGCGGCAGCCTCCAAGCTAGGACGTTCGGCTACTCGAGCGAAACGGGTGAAGGCCTTTCCATTTTCAGGGCCGTACCAGCGTCAGGTCGAGGCGGCCGGGTGCGCCCTTCCGAGTGACCCGAATCGCGGCCGTCCGGACGCCGCAGGCGACGTACGTGAGCCGACGGGTCGTAACGCCCGACCAGAGGCCACGCGCGAGCACGGTTCGCCCGTCGGCCGTGACGAGCTCGAGCTCGTCGAGCCGTCCCGCCGGCACGCGCAGATCGACGGCGACTTCCCCGTCGAGTGGGAGCGTGACCGGAACGAGCAGTCGCCGCGGGCCGGTCGCGGTGAAGCGACGGCTCAGGGTTCGGCGCGTCGGGGCAGACCAAGGAGCACCGACGTCCTGTGCGACCGCCTCGAGCGCCGCCGCATCCGGGTAGAAGCTGCCGTCGACGAGGCCCCAGCCGAACGGGATCCCTGCGCGCATCTCGTTCGTCGCGCGGTATGCCTCGGCGAAGGCCTCGGCCGGATCGAGCCGGTAGTTGGCTCCGCCGTCGGCCGGAAAGGCGGTCCGGCCCGCCGCACGGCGACAGACATCTTCCATGGTCGCCCAGCGCTTCGGGCCCCAGTCGAGCGCGCGCCAGGGCGGATTCTTGCGGTGCGCGGCAACGTGGTGTCCGTACTCGTGCCGGGCGATCTCCTCCGGGGTGACGCCGTTGACGGTATCGCCGCCGACCACGAGCTCGTTGCCGCCGTAGCAGCCAAGCGCCTGCGGTCCGCAGAGCGCCGCGATCTCCGTCTGCGGTGCGATCCTGATCGTCGCCAGCCGAAGCTCGTCGGCGTGCAGCAGGCCAGCGAAGAAGTCGGCCCAGACCTGCGGCGAGACCAGCTCGGGCGGATACGCGTCGGACACGTAGACGATCACCTGCTCGCCTGACGCCGAGACGAGCGGGCCGCCGTGCCAGGCGAGCGAGCGCCGCTTCCGAGCAGGAGCCCGCCCGGCGTCGGCGGTAAGCCCGTGCGGCGCGGCGTAGCGAGCGTCCCGGAGACGACCGGAGCCGTCTCCGGGGACACTGGCGATCCAGGCGGCGGCGATGGTGGTTGCGAGCGCGCAGAGCGCCGCAGCCGCCGCCTGGACTCCCCGGTTGCGAGCTACTTGAGACAAACCGCGTAGACCGTCCCGGAAGCGCCGTTCGTTTCCGACAGGTTGGCGAGGTAGATCTGCCAACCGCTGCCGTCGGCGGTCGGCAAGGAGTCGAGCGCGACCACGAATGCGTCGCTGTCGTATCCGAAGCCTCCGCCTACCGCCTTCTCGCCCGAGCCGCAGGTTGCGGTGAACGCCGCCCCCCTGTCGGCAGTGAGCGAGAACGCCGCGGTCTTGGTCGAGACGAGCCCGGCTGCCGTGCTGGCGGGGCCTGCCAGCTGCCCCGCCTGTTGCACCATCGCGGTTGTGGCCTGAGGGCCGAGCTTTTTCGCCACGTCGGCCACAGCGGCCTGCTTTGCCTTGTCCGCCGTGAGCGCCCGCTTCGCGAGCGGCACGATGCCGGCCGCGACCGCCGTGCCGCTCAGCGCGACGAAGAGCGCGATCAGCGAGACCACGAACGCGGGGCTGAGGTGCTTGCGAATCATCATCCGTTCTCCTTTCGCCGCGCCTTGCCCGGCTTGCGGGCTCCGGCGCGGAATGCATTGACGACGGCGAGGTAGCGCTGGATCTCTCTGATCAACGCCTCGACGTCGATGGTCTTGTCCACGCGCGCACTGTGGGCGGCGCCGCCCATCGCGGCTCTCATCCGGCGCTCATCCCGCCTCTATTCGGCGGTCGTGCGAGGTGCTACAAACGGTGGGTGGAGATTCGGCTGCTCGGGCCTCTCCAGCTCGTCCGGGAGGAGCTCGTACCGCTGCCGCGCCGCCAGCAGCGCGCGCTTCTCGCGGTGCTCGCTCTTCATGCCGGCGAGGTCGTCTCCACCGACCGCCTGATCGAGGATCTCTGGGGTGCCGACGCGCCGCGCTCCGCCCTCGGCTCGCTGCAGAACGCCGTCTACTCGTTGCGCAAGGCTCTCGGGTCGGACGCCCTCCTGACGGAGCCGCCCGGGTACCGGCTCGCGCTCGAACCCGAACGGGTCGACGCGCTTGCGCTTCGAGCGGCTCCTCGAGGAGGCGCGCGCCGCTCCGGCCGGCACGCGCGGCGCGCTGCTCGCCGACGCACTCGCGCTCTGGCGCGGCCCCGCGCTCGACGACCTCGCCTTCGAGCCGTTTGCGGGAGTGGAGATCGCCCGACTCGAGGGGCTGCGGCTCGACGCGGAAGAGGAGCGGCTCGCCGGCGAGCTCGGCCTCGGCCGGCACGACCGGCTCGTGCCCGAGCTCGAGTCGCTGGTCGCCGCGAACCCGCTCCGGGATCGGCTGCGCGGCCAGCTGATGCTCGCGCTCTATCGCTCGGGGCGGCACGCCGAGGCGCTCGAGGTCTACCGTGCGGCGCGGCTCGCGCTCGCGGACGAGCGCGGCCTCGACCCCTCCCCCGAGCTGCAGCGGCTCGAGCGCGCGATCCTGCGCCAAGACTCCGCGCTCGAATTCCGGGAAGAGTCGCCGACCGAGCTTCGGGCGGCGCCTCTGGAACGCCGCGTGATCTCGGTTCTCGCCGCGGTTCCGCCCGCGCTGGACGATCCCGAGCTTCTGGTGGCCTCGCTGGACGCGCTGCTGGAGCGAACGCGCTCGGTCTCTGCAGCAGTACGGCGGCGCCCTGGAGCGCTTCGGGCCCGAGGGGCTCGTGGCGACCTTCTCCGGTCGCGACGACGACGCGCTGCGCGCCGTACGCGCAGCCGCCGAGCTGGCGTTGCCGGCCGCGGTCTCGACGGGCGAGGCGGTGCTGGCCGAGGCGGGAGCGACGGGCGCCGTCGTCACGCGCGCGTCCGAGCTTGCGCACAGCGGCGGCGGCCTCCGCCTCGACGCGCGGACGTTCGCGCTCGTCCGCGACGCGCTCACGGCCGAGCCGGACGGCGACGCATTCCTCGTCACCGCGCTCGACGAGGAGGCCGAGGGCCGAGCGCGACGGCTCGACCTGCCGCTCGTGGGCCGTATCGCGGAGCTCGAGCGCCTTTGCAACGCCTTCGATGAGACGGTGGCCGAGCGCGCGTGCCGCGTCGTGACGGTGCTCGGCGAGCCCGGGATCGGAAAGACGCGGCTCGCGCGCGAAGTCGCCCAGCGGCTCAACAAGGACGCGACCGTCCTCGTGGCACGCTGCCTTTCCTACGGCGAGGGCGCGACCTTCCTGCCGCTCCTTGCGGCGCTCCGGCGAGCCGAGCCTGAGCAGACGCTGCGCGACGAGCCGGATGCCGACCTCGTGGTCGAGCGGCTGGCTGCGCTCGCAGATGGATCGGACGCGAGCTCGCTCGGCGAGTCGTACTGGGCCGTGCGGCGGCTGCTCGAGACGCTCGCGGCGCGCACGCCGGTCCTGCTCGTCCTCGACGACGTCCACTGGGCCGAGCCGGCACTGCTCGACCTCGTCGACTACCTGGCCGAGCGCGTCGCCGCACCGCTGCTCGCCCTCTGCCTCGCCCGTCCGGAGCTCGAGCGCCCGCTCGGCGAGACGTTCACGCTCGGCCCGCTCGCCGCGGACGAGGCACTGGCGGTCGCCGAAGGGATCGCCGAGCTCGACGACGCGACCCACGCGCGGATCGTCGAGCTCGCCGAGGGGAACGCGCTCTACGTCGAGCAGCTCGCCGTCTACGCGGTCGAGGGCGGCGAAGGGCTTCCGCCCACGCTCGAGGCAGTGCTCTCCGGCCGACTCGGGCGGCTGCCCGATGCAGAGCGCAACGTGCTCCAGCGCGCGGCGGTCGCCGGCCGCGAGTTCTCGCGCGGCGCGGTCGCGGCGCTGACCGAGACGCCGATCGACGCACAGCTCCTCTCGCTCTCGCGGCGCGGGCTGATCCACGCCGCTCCGGACGCCGCGCCCGGCGACGACGGCTATCGCTTCCACCACGTCCTCCTCCGCGACGCGGCCTACGAGACGCTGACGAAGCGCGAGCGGGCAGCCCTGCACGAGCGCTCGGCGGCATGGCTCGACCGCGACGGTACCCGGCGACGACGCCCTCGTCGGCTTCCACCTCGAGCAGGCCGTGCTGCTCCGGCGCGAGCTCGGCGAGGACGCGGACGCCGAGCGCGCGGGTGAGCGGCTCGGCGACGCCGCGATGCGCGCCTGGCGGCAGAACGACACGCGGGCGGCCGTAGGTCTACTTCGCCGGGCGACGGATCTGCTGGCTGCCGGCGATCTGCGCGCGGAGCTGCTCTGCGAGCTCGCGGTTGCGGAGCGCAACGCAGGCGAGCCCGGCGATGCGCTCGTTCGGGCGGCCGAGGACGCACAGGCGGCCGGGAGCAAACGAGTCTCGGCGCGGATCGAGGTCGAGCAGGCGGCCGTCGACTTCCGCGCCGGCGATCTCGCTGCCGCAGAGCTGTTCGAGACCGCCCAAGACTCAATCAGAGTCCTCACAGCGGCGGGCGATGACCGTGCCGTCGGTCGCGCCTGGCTCGCTGTCACCGTCGTTCATGAGTGGGCGTGCCGCTACGCCGACGCGGCCGAGGCGGCGCGCGCGGCGTCCAAGAGTTATGCACGCGCGGCATTCTCGCCGGCCTTGGTCGACGCCACGCTCACCTTCAGCCTGGTCTTCGGGCCGACACATGTGCGGGACGCAATCGCCGAATGCGGAGAGCTGCGCGATGTTGCACCGGATCGGTTGAGCGAGGCGAATGTGAGCTCGTCGCTCGGGGCGCTCGCCGCACTCGAAGGCAGGTTCGAGGACGCCCGCACACTGTGTAACCACGCGCGCGCCAGTTACGAGGACATCGGCGATACCCGCGCCCTCAATGCGGTCTGGCGCACGAAAGCGCTGCTCGTCGTCCGCCGGGCGGGCGATCTCGACGCCGCCATCGCAATCGCTCGAGACGGGAAGCGGTACTACCAGCAGCACGGCGCCCGCGCGTACGTGAGCACGTGGGCCGCTCGCCTCGCCGAGCTCATGTACTGGAGCGGACAGTACGAGGAGGCACGACGGTCGGTCGTCGTCGCGCGCGAGGGAGCAGTCGCTCACGACGTCTACGTCCAGTTCCTCTGGCGCTCGACGGCGGCGAAGCTCGCAGCCCGAGAGGGCCGGGCGAAGGAAGCTGACCGCCTGAGCAAGGAGGCGCTACGGCTCGCCGCCGCAAGCGATTCGCCGCTGCTTCTCGCCGATCTCTGGGTCGCGCGCGCCGAGGTCCTCCAGCTCGGAGGACAACCGAGCCGCGGCCGCAGAGGCAGCCGAGCGAGCGCGAGCCGCTCCTGCGAGAGAAGGGCGACGCGGCCGGGGTCGCCGAGGTCGAGCGTCTGCTCTCGCGCAGACAGACGAAGAGCCCGTCAGGGCTCTCCGTCTGAGTTGAGACGAGGCAACTGGACTACCCGCCGCCCCCGCCGCCGCCGCCTCCGTCGTTCGGGCAATGACGCTTCCGCATGGCGCACCTCCTTTCTGTGCGCCACGCTCGAGCCGGGTCCAAACGGCCCGGTCACGGTTCGCCAACGGCCCGCTAACGACGAAGGGCGGCCTCGCGGCCGCCCTTCAACTCACATCAGATCGAGAGACTCAGACCCGCGGGCCGGCCTCGACGAGATTGTCGTCCGCGTCGAACTTCGCGAAGTTGTCGTTGAACATCGTCGCGAGCTCGCGCGCCTTCTCGTCGTACGCCTCGGGATCGGCCCAGGTCGTGCGCGGGTCGAGCAGGCCGTCGCTCACGCCCGGCACCGACACGGGCACCTCGAAGCCGAAGATCGGGTCGGTGCGGTACTCGACTCCTGCCAGCTCGCCCGAGAGCGCCGCCGAGAGGAGCGCGCGGGTCGCCTGGATCGGCATCCGCTCGCCCTCGCCGTACGGCCCGCCCGTCCAGCCGGTGTTCACGAGCCAGACGGCGGCGCCGTGCTCGTCGAGCTTCTTGCCGAGCATCCGCGCGTAGATCTTCGGCGACTGCGGGAGGAAGGGCGCGCCGAAGCAGGCGGAGAAGGTCGGCTGCGGCTCCTTGACCCCGATCTCCGTCCCGGCGAGCTTCGCCGTGAAGCCGGAGAGGAAGTAGAACATCGCCTGGTCGCGGGTCAGGCGGGCGATCGGCGGCAGGATCCCGAAGGCGTCGGCGGTCAGCATCACGACCGACTTAGGATGCCCGGCACGCTTCTCAGGAAGCGCATTCGGAATCTGCTCGAGCTTGTAGGCGGCGCGGGTGTTCTCGGTCTTCGCCGCGTCGTCGAGGTCGAGCACGCCGTCCTCGTCGAGCACCACGTTCTCGAGGATCGTCCCGTAGGTTTGCGTCGTCCGGTAGATGTCCGGCTCGGCCTCGGCCGAGAGGCGGATCACCTTCGCGTAGCAGCCGCCCTCGATGTTGAAGACGCCCGAGTCGCCCCAGCCGTGCTCGTCGTCGCCGATCAGCGAGCGCTCGGGATCGGCCGACAGCGTCGTCTTTCCGGTGCCGGAAAGTCCGAAGAAGATCGCCACGTCGCCGTCCCGGCCGACGTTCGCCGAGCAGTGCATCGGAAAGACGCCCTGGAGCGGCAGCCGGTCGTTCATCAGCGTGAAGATCGACTTCTTGATCTCGCCCGCGTAGAAGCTGCCGCCGATCAGCACCTCCTGGCGCGACGGGTGGAGCACGACGAAGGTGCCGCTCCGCGTGCCGTCCTCGTCGGGATCGGCC
The DNA here is from genome assembly GCA_963761905.1 of uncultured Gaiellaceae bacterium. Classification (GTDB taxonomy): domain Bacteria; phylum Actinomycetota; class Thermoleophilia; order Gaiellales; family Gaiellaceae; genus Gaiellasilicea. The sequence continues at coordinate 24,958 of CAVXIQ010000003.1, forward strand.
TCGACCGCGGGCGCGTGGAGGACGAGCGCCTGCGGCTCGAAGGCGCGCAACTCCTCCTCGCTCGGCTCGATGAACATCGTCTTCGCGAAGAGAGCGTGGTAGGGCCGGTCTGTGATCACGCGCACCGCGATCCGGTGGGCCGGGTCGGCGCCCGCGAAGGCGTCGACGACGTAGATGTCGTGGCCACTCAGATACTCGGTCACCTTCGCGCGCAGGCCCTCGAACCGCTCCTCGTCGATCGCGGCGTTGACGTCGCCCCACCAGATCCGCTCCTCGGAGCCGGGCTCGCGAACGATGAACTTGTCGTTGGGCGAGCGGCCGGTGTGGACGCCGGTGTCGACGGCGAGCGCGCCACCCTCGGCGATTCGCGCGTCCCCGCGCTCCAGTGCGTGCGAGTAGAGGAGCGACGTCGTCGGATTGCGGTAGACCTCGCCGGAAGGGTCGATCCCGTGCGTGTCGAGGTCCGTCGGTGACTCCGTCGTCGCCATCGCGACCGCAGAGTGTACGAGACTTCGCGCTAGGGTCGCGCGATGCGATTGCGTGGGCGGGCGCGTGAGCTCGGGATCACGATCGGGCGGCTCGAGCCGGGATCGGCCAACGCGATCACCGACGTCGAAGGCGTGCGAGTCGGGCACGCGACGCTCGTCGAAGGCTCTGACGTTCGCACCGGCGTCACCGTGGTGATCCCACCCGAGGAGTCGCTCTTCGCCGGCTGCCACCGGATCAACGGGAACGGCGAGCTGACCGGGCTCGAATGGGTGCGCGATTCCGGGCTCCTGACGACGCCGATCGCGCTCACGAATACGCATTCCGTGGGCGTCGTACGCGACGCGCTGATCGCCGCCGCCGAGCACGAGCCGGACGACGACCGCTGGAGCCTGCCGGTGGTCGGCGAGACATGGGACGGTTTCCTCAACGACATCAACGGCTTCCACGTCAGGCCCGAGCACGTCGTCGCCGCGCTCGCAGCCGCAGACGGCGGCGCGGTCGAGGAGGGCGCGGTCGGCGGCGGCACCGGAATGATCTGCCACGGCTTCAAGGGCGGGATCGGCACGGCCTCGCGCAGCGTCGACGGCTCGACGGTCGGCGCCCTCGTCCAGGCGAACCACGGGCGGCGTCCGCGATTGCGCGTCAACGGCTTTCCCGTCGGCGAGCGGATCGACGGTGAGCGCGTGCCGCGGCCGACCTCGGGCGGCGAGGGCTCCGGCTCGATCATCGTCCTCCTCGCGACCGATGCGCCGCTGCTGCCGGGCCAGTGCGAGCGGCTCGCGCGGCGAGCCGCCTTCGGGATCGCCCGCACCGGCGGGATGGGCGAGCACTCGAGCGGCGACTTCGCGCTCTGCTTCGCGACCGGCAACCGAGGACTCGACGCCGACGATCAGGAGCTGGCGCTCCGGATGCTGAACGAGCAGCGGATCAACGGCCTCTACGAGGCGGTGATCGACACCGTCGAGGAGTCGATCCTGAACGCACTCCTCGCCGCCGAGACGATGACGGGGCGCGCCGGCAACACCGCCCATTCGCTTCCGCACGACCTCCTGCTCGAGGCGCTGCGGCTAGACGGGAGTCGCCTCGGTGTCCCGCGCGACGAGCTCCGCGTAGCGACCGCCGGCCGAGAGCAGCTCCTCGTGCGTCCCCGTCTCGACGACGTGGCCGTGGTCGAGGACGATGATCTGGTCGGCGTCGCGGACTGTCGAGAGCCGGTGCGCGATCGCGATCGTCGTCCGGCCCTCCGCCAGCCGCTCGAGCGCCTCCTGCACCAGCCGCTCGGTGCGCGTGTCGAGGGCGGACGTCGCCTCGTCGAGAACGAGGATCGGCGGGTTGCGGAGGATCGTGCGGGCGATCGCGAGCCGCTGCTTCTCGCCGCCCGAGAAGCGGTAGCCACGCTCGCCGACGACCGTGTCGTAGCCGTCCGGCAGCGTCGTGATCAGGTCGTGGATCTGGGCCGCCCGCGCCGCCGCCTCGACCTCGTCGTCGCCGGCGTCCGGGCGCGCGAAACGCAGGTTCTCGCGCACGGTCGAATGGAGGAGATAGGTCTCCTGCGACACGACGCCGACGGCCGCAGCGAGCGAGCCGAAGGTCAGCTCGCGCACGTCGACGCCGTCGATCTCGACCGAGCCCTCCGTCGCGTCGTAGAGCCGAGCGACGAGGTAGCCGGCGGTCGTCTTCCCGGAGCCGGTTTCGCCGACCAGCGCGGTCTTCGTTCCCGGTGCCGCCTCGAAGGAGACATCCTGCAGCGTCCAGTCCTCGCCGTAGCGGAACCAGACGTGGTCGAACGAGACACGCCCCTCGGGCCGCGCCAGCGCACGCGCCCCCTCCTCGATGTCGACGTCCAGGTCGAGGTACTCGAAGACGCGGTCGAACAGCGCCAGGGAGGTCTGGACGTCGAGCGAGACGCCGAGGAGGGAGCCGATCGGGAAGAAGAGCCGCGTCTGCAGGGTGGTGAACGCGACGAGCGTGCCCAGCGAGATCGAGCCCGCGAAATGGCCGGCGAAGAGATAGACGAGCGCCGGCATGATCGCGAAGGTCATCTGGATCGAGCTCATCATCCAGCGGCCCGTCATCCGGCTTCGCACCTCGAGGTCGGCGAGCTGCGCCGACTCGTTCTCGAACCGGGTCGGCGAGCTCGCCCGACCGGCCCATCGTCTTGCCGAGCAGGATCCCCGAGACGGAGAGCGACTCCTGGACGAGGCTCGAGATGTCGGCCATCGACTCCTGGCGCACCTTCGCGACGGCCTGACGCTGCCGGCCTACGCGGCGCGTCATCCAGACGAAGAGCGGCAGCAGCGCGAGCGCGAAGAGGGTCAGTCGCCAGTCGAGGATGAACATCGCGATCACGCTCGCGATCACCGTCGTCACGTTCGAGACGATCGACGTGGCGGTGGAGGTGACGACCTCCTGGACACCGCCGATGTCGTTCGCCAGCCGCGACTGCACCTCGCCCGTGCGCGTCCGGGTGAAGAAGGCGAGCGAGAGCCGCTGCAGGTGCTTGTAGACCGCGGTGCGCAGGTCGTGCATCACGCGCTGGCCGACCTGGTTCGAGAGCAGCGTCTGGACCACGCCGAGAACGCCCGTCCCGATCGCGATTCCGATCATCGCGGCGACGAGGATGTTGAGCAGGCGCAGGTCGCCGTTCGGGAGCGCGTCGTCGAAGACGCGCTGCACCAGGAAGGCCGGGATCGCGCCGACGACGGACGAGAAGACGATCAGACCGAGGACGGCGGAGAGCCGGAGTCGGTAGGGCTGGAAGAGGCGGACGATCCGCCGCAGGTTGGCGCGTCGGACGGCCTTGTCAGCCGGACGTTCGACCGGCTCGGCCGACTGGAAGGCGCGACCGCGTGGCATCGGTCACAGACTACGGACCGAGTCCCGGGCTAGGCCGTGAAGCGCGTCAGCTCCTCCGAGACGAGCTCGGCCCAGCGGCCGGCCCTGGGCATCGGGACGAGCCCGCCCCACGGCGCCCGGAGCGCGATCGGATGAATCGCGCCCGAGATCAGGGTGCGGTCGGCGTCGACGCCGCGGGCCCGGGCGAGCTCGAAGCCTCGGCGGGAGAGCTCCGGCGCCACCCCCGGAACTCCCGGGAGGCCGCGGTCGAGCGCGCCGTGGAAGACGGCCAGGCGCCGCCCGTCGAGCGGCGAGACGTCGAGCCGCTCGTAGAACCAGGGAGCGAGGGCGATGACCGTCGAAACCGCCGCGTCTCCCGCGACGTGCACCGCGACCGCGCCGCCCATCGAGAAGCCGAGCACCGCGATCTCGCGCGCGCCGGCCTCCCGGGCCGCGGCGACCGCCGCCGCGCCGTCTTCGATGCAGAGCTCGAGGCGCCGCCACGACTTGATCCGGTAGCGAACCTCGAGAAAGCCGAGCGACGGATGCGTCGGCCCGAGCCGCCCCACGAGCCACTCGATCGACGCGCTCCAGGTGCCGGGATTCTCAGCCGCGGTGCCGCCGTTGATGCAGACGACCGCGCGAGACCCGACCCCATTCGTCCACCGGCCCTCGGCGCCGCTCGCGAGCTCGATCGTTGTCGGCGTTGACACGGGTGCGGACGGTACCCACAGGGAGGAAGGCCGCGCGGCGGGCGGAATCGTGCAGGTCCGTGGACACCGCCGCCGCGATCGAGCGCTTCCTCGCCTCCCCAAGGCTCGCCGAATCGACGCGGCGCGCGTACTCGTTCGACCTGCGCGATTTCGGCGACTGGCTCGCCGCCGACGGGACCTGCGTCGACGAGGTCGACGTCCGCACCCTCGCTGCCTACGTCACCGAGCTCGGCCGCAGCCGCCGCGGGCTCGCGCCCGCGACGATCGCCCGCCGGATCTCGACCGTCCGCTCGTTCCTCCGCTTCACGCTCGGTGCCGCCCGCGTTCCCGACGCGCCCTTCGCCCCGCGGCGCCCTCGGCGGCTTCCAGACGCGCCGAAGCAGTCCGAGGTCGAGACGCTGCTCGGAGCCGTCACCGCGGAAGGCGCGATCGGCCTTCGCAACGGCGCTCTGGTCGAGCTCGTCTATTCGGCCGGCTTGCGCAGCGCCGAGGCCGTCGGGCTCGACCTCGGCGACGTCGACTTCGAGCAGGAGACACTGCACGTCCGCGGGAAGGGCGACAAGGAGCGCGTCGTCCCGCTGGGCGAACGCGCCGCCCACGCCGTCGCGCTCTATCTCCGCGACGCCCGGCCTGCACTCGCGGCCGGCGCGAACGACGCGCTCTTCCTCTCCGCGCGTGGGCGTCGGCTCGACACGAGCACGCTGCGCCGCGTGCTCCCGCATCCCCACCGGCTCCGTCACTCGTTCGCGACCCATCTGCTCGAGGGCGGGGCCGACCTCCGGACGATCCAGGAGCTGCTCGGCCACGCCTCGCTCTCCACGACCCAGATCTACAGCCACGTCGATGCCAAGCGACTGCGAAAGGTCTATGACTTCTCTCATCCACGATCCTGAGCTGGAGGGCTTCCTGACGCTGCTCGCGGCACGTAGGGCGCCCCGGACGGTGGAGGCCTACCGGCGCGATCTCTCGCAGCTGGGCGCGTGGCTCGAGAAATCACCTGCCGCGGCAACCACGGAGGATCTGGAGCGCTGGATCGCGCAGATGCGCGCCGACGGGAACGCCGCCACGACGATCGCGAGACGGATCGCCGCGGTGCGCGCGTTCTTCCGCCACGAGCTGCTGCTCGGGGCGCGCGACGACAATCCGGCGGCAGCGCTCGAGCTCCCGCGACGGGCGCGAAAGCTGCCGCGGACTCTCTCGCCCGGCGAGGCGGAGCGACTGATCGAAGCCGCGGCGGGCACTACCCCGCGCGCGCTGCGAGACCGCGCGCTCGTCGAGGTGATGTACGGCTCGGGGCTACGCGTGAGCGAGGCGCTCGGTCTCCACCGCCGCTCCGTCGATCTGGACGAGCGGCTCGTGCGCGTGCTCGGCAAGGGCTCGAAGGAGCGGATCGTCCCGTTGGGTCGTCCCGCCGTCGACGCGCTGCGGCGCTACGTGGCGATGGGCCGGCCGCACCTCGACGTTCGCTCGCGGCCAGAGCTCTTCCTGAATGCGCGCGGCGGGCCGCTGACCCGCGCCGGCGCGTTCCTGATTCTCCGGCGCCTCGCCGAGAAGGCCGGCCTCGAGCCGCTCCGGGTCCATCCGCACCTGCTTCGACACTCCTTCGCGACGCATCTGCTCGAGGGAGGCGCCGACCTCCGCAGCGTCCAGGAGATGCTGGGGCACGCAGACCTCTCGACGACCGAGCTCTACACCCACGTCTCCGATCGCCGCCGGCGAGAGCTGTACTTCCGCGCGCATCCTCATGCGCGGCGGACGTCGGCTCCTCGGAGGGTGCAGCCGGATGACGCTTGACCCAGTCGCGCACCTGAGCGACTTAGTGGTGTTTCAACACTAAGTCCGCCACGGCTCGCTCCTGCTCCGCGCTCGCTCCGACCAGCGTGACGTGGCCGAGCTTGCGGCCGGGCCTCGGTTCCTTGCCGTAGAGATGAAGGTGAAGATTCGGCTCCGCGAGCAGCGCGGCGGCGTCCGGCAGCTCGCCGACGAGGTTCACCATGAGGGCATCGCCGCGACTCGCGGTCGAGCCCGAGAGGTAGGCCGAGGATCGCCCGCAGGTGGTTCTCGAACTGGCTCGTCGCCGCTCCTTCGATCGTCCAGTGGCCGGTGTTGTGGACGCGGGGAGCTAGCTCGTTCGCGATCAGCTCGCCGCCGACCTCGAAGAGCTCGAGCGCGAGCACGCCGACGTAGCCGAGCTCGTCCAGGAGCCGCGTCGCGTACTCCTCGGCCTGCGCCTGCGGCGCGTCCCGCGCCGGAGCGCGCGACGTGCGGAGGATTCCCTCGGCGTGCACGTTCTCGACCAGGGGATAGAAGGCCGTCTCGCCGCCGGCGCCGCGCACCGCGAGCAGCGACAGCTCCCGGTCGAACGGGACGAGCCCCTCGAGGACATGGTCGGAGGAAGCCTCAGGACGTGTCTCCACCAGACGCTGTCCCTTGCCGTCGTAGCCGAGCCGGCGTGACTTCAAGAGGGCGGGGAAGGAGGTCACCTCGTCGTCGATCGGCGCCGTCGGGATCCCGAGCCTGCGGAAGAGCCGCTTCTCGACCAGCCGATCCTGCGAAGCCTCCAGCGCGCGTGCGTTCGGAACCGCGCCCACCCGTCGCGCCGCCTCGACCGGCACGTTCTCGAACTCGTAGGTGACGACGGCGGCGCCGTCGGCGAGCCGGTCGAGGAGCGCTGGGTCGTCGTAGCCGCCCACCAGGAGCTCCCCCACCTCGCCCGCCGGCGCGTCGGGCGCCGGATCGAGGAAGCGGAACGAGAGCCCGAGCGGGATCCCGGCGAGCGCGAGCATCCGCCCGAGCTGGCCACCCCCGATGACGCCGACGATCACCCGCCGGGATCGGGCTGAGCCAGGACAGACTGGGTCTGCTCCGCGCGGAAGCGCGCCAGCCGCTCGCGCACGCCCTCGTCCGACCGGGCGACGATCGCCGCGGCCAGCAGCGCCGCGTTGATTGCCCCGGCCCGGCCGATCGCGAGCGTCCCGACCGGCACGCCTGCCGGCATCTGGACGATCGAGAGCAGCGAGTCCATCCCCTGGAGCGCCTTGGACTCCACCGGCACTCCCAGCACGGGAAGGATCGTCTTGGCCGCCGCCATTCCCGGCAGGTGCGCCGCCCCGCCCGCGCCCGCGATCAGCACCTGGAGGCCCCGCTCCTCGGCGCCGGCGGCGTACTCGAAGAGCAGGTCGGGCGTGCGGTGCGCGGACACGACCCGCGACTCGCACGGCACGTCGAGCCGCTCCAGCGTCTCGACGGCGTGCCTCATCGTCTCCCAGTCCGACTGCGAGCCCATGATCACGCCGACGAGCGGCTCGCTCACCTGGTATTCGACCGCTTGGTCAGCGCCGCTGCGATCGTCTTCGCGGTCTTGCGCAGCTCCGCGTCCGCCTCGTCGTCGTCCGCCAGGCCGTTCAGGACGAGGATCGTCTCCCGCTGCGGCGAGCCGTTCTTCAGGCAGATGATCGCCAGGCGGCGCACCGCAAGGTTGGGGTCGTTGCTCGCCAGCTCGTGCAGAAGCGACCGCATGCTGTTGACGTCGCCCGGATGGTCGCGCGAGAGGGCCTCGAGCGAGATCAGCGCCGAGCCGCGCGCCGCCGGGCTCTCGTCTTGAAGACCGCGCCGCACGAGCTCCAGCTTCTGGCGGAAGCGAAACTGCGCGATCGCGCGATACGCCTGGGCGCGGATGCGGTAGTCCGCGCTCCGGGCGGCGTGCTCGATCTCCTCGTCCCACTGCTTCCGCAGGGCCGCGAGCGCCGTCTGGTCACCCGCGGCCGCGAGGCCGTCGGCTTCCGCCGCAGCCTCGGCGAGCGTCATCCGACGGAAGCGGCTTCGCGGGCGGCGGGGCCGACGTAACGCGCCGACGGCCTGAAGAGCCGCCCCGTCCGCTTCTGCTCGAGGATGTGGGCCGACCACCCGGCGACCCGCGAGCACGCGAACATCGCAGGCGCGAGCGGCGGCGGGATCTCGGCGACGTCCAGCACGACGGCGGAGTAGTACTCGACATTCGTCGCGAGCACGCGGTCCGGCGAGCGCTCCTGGAGCGCCTTCAGCGCCACCTCTTCGAGCTCCTCGGCGACCTCGATGTTGGGCGCGCCGAGCTCCCTGGCCACGCCCTTCAGGAGCCGGGAGCGCGGATCCTCGGCGCGATAGATCCGGTGCCCGAAGCCCATGATCCGCTTGCCGCTCTCGAGCGTCTCGGTCACCCACCGCGCGGCGTCGCCCGACGCCGCGACCTCCTCGAGCATCGGCTTCACGTACGCAGGGGCGCCGCCGTGCAGCGGGCCCGAGAGCGCGCCGACCGCGGACGACAGCGCGGCGCCGCAATCGGCACCCGTCGACGCCGTCACGCGCGCCGCAAATGTCGACGCGTTCAACCCGTGCTCGGCGGTGCAGATCCAGTAGGTGTCGATCGCCTTCACGTGCTTCGGGTCGGCCTCGCCGCGCCACCGGAGGAGGAACTTCTCGGCCGCAGTCTTCCCCTGCTCGACGGTTGCTTCGGAAACCGGGTTCGTCTCCCCGTCCGCGACGCGGGCGGAACGAGCGACGATCGTCATCATCTGTGCGGAGAGGCGGCCGAGATCCGTGCGCGCCTGTTCGTCCGAGATCTCGTTCAGCTTCCCGAGCTTCCACTTCCCGGAGAGGCGTGCGGTCTCGGCCTGCAGGTCGGCGGGCGCGTTCCCGGTCAGCGCGGCCGGCTCGTGCGGCTCGGGCGCGGGCATCGTCGAGTTCAGGTCGTCGTCGACGAGCAATCCCCAGACGTTCTCGTACGGGTAGTGCCCGACGAGATCCTCGATGTCGACGCCGCGGTAGCGGAGGGCTCCGCCCTCGCGGTCAGGCTCGGCGATCTCGGTCTCGACGGCGACGATGCCCTCGAGGCCCGGCTTGAACTCGTTCATCGTGCTCCTCCGCTCGGATTCCGCGTGCGCCGGACGGTACCTCACGGGCGACCTCGCGACCGGCGCATACAATCCGCCGCCCGAGCGCCCGATCGGGCCAGACGACGAGGAGACGAGCGTGAGACGAAAGGTGACTGTCGTAGGAGCGGGGAACGTCGGCGCGACGTGCGCGCAGGAGCTCGCGCGCCGCGACTACGCGGACGTCGTGGTCGTCGACATCAAGGAAGGTCTCCCGCAGGGGAAGGCGCTCGACCTGAACCAGGCGGCTGCCGTGCTCGGCTACGAGGCGAACGTGACCGGCTCGAACGGCTACGAGGAGTCGGCCGACTCCGAGGTGGTCGTGATCACCGCCGGCCTGCCCCGCCAGCCGGGGATGAGCCGCGACGACCTCGTGACGACGAACGAGAAGATCGTCGGCTCCGTCACCGAGCAGGTGCTCGAGACGAGCCCGGATGCGATCCTCGTGATCGTCTCGAATCCGCTCGACGCGATGTGCCACGTCGCGAGGAGCGTCTCGGGCTGGGCGAAGGAGCGTGTCTTCGGGATGGCCGGCATCCTCGACACGGCGCGCTTCTCGGCCTTCATCGCCTGGGAGACCGGGATGTCGATCAAGGACGTGACCGCGATGGTGCTCGGCGGTCACGGCGACCAGATGGTGCCGGTCGTGTCGGCGACGACCGTCGGCGGGATCCCGCTCCGCAAGCTCGCTCCGGAGGATCGGATCCAGGCGATGGTCGAGCGGACGGCGAAGGGCGGCGGCGAGCTCGTGAACCTGCTCGGCACCTCGGCGTGGTACGCGCCGGGCGCCGCCGCGGCCCAGATGGTCGACGCGATCGTCCTCGACGAGAAGCGCGTGCTCCCGTGCACCGCCTATCTCGAGGGGGAGTACGGGATCGACGGGCTCTACATGGGTGTTCCCGTCGTGCTCGGAGCCGGCGGGATCGAGAAGATCGTCGAGCTCGACCTCGACGAGAGCGAGCAGGCGGCACTCGAGGCGTCGGCGGACGCTGTTCGCGAGGTCGTCGGCGTGCTGAGCGCCTGAGGCAGTCGGAGATCACCTGATGGAGCTCGGACTGCGAGGTCGCACGGCAATCGTCTGCGGTGGATCGGCCGGAATCGGGCTCGCGTCCGCCGAGGCGCTCGCGGCCGAGGGCGCGAACGTCGCGATGCTGGCTCGAGGCCGGGAGGCGCTCGAGCGCGAAGCCGAGCGGCTGGGGGCGCTCGCCGTGCGCGGCGACGTCGCCAATCCCCGCCACCTCGGGCAGCTGGTGGAGCAGACGGTCGCAGCGTTCGGCGGCGTCGACATCCTCGTGCTCAACAGCGGCGGCCCGCCGAGGACGGGCGCGCTCGAGGTAACGGACGAGCAGGTCGAGGACGCGGTTGCCCTGCTGCTGCTCTCCGCGGTTCGGCTCGTCCGCCTTTGCCGGTCCCACCTCGAGGCGAGCGGCCACGGCCGCGTGATCGCGATCACGTCGAGCGCGGCCAAGGAGCCGATCGACAACCTGGCGCTCTCGAACGCGATTCGGCCGGGGCTCACCGGCTGGCTGAAGGGCGTCGCCCGCGAGCTCGGGCCGTCCGCCGTCACGGTCAACACGATCGCGCCTGGTCGGATCGACACGGAGCGCTTGAAGGAGGTCTATCCCGACGGCCCGACCGAGTCCGATCTCGCGACGATTCCGCTGCGTCGGCTCGGCGCTCCGCGGGAGCTCGGGGACGTCGTCTGCTTCCTCGCCTCGGACCGCGCCGCGTACATCAGCGGCGCCACGATCGCGGTCGACGGCGGTCTGACGCGAGGCCTCTTCTGAGCCTGAGCCGCGTCGTCAAGGTCGGCCTCGTCCTGCTCGTGGCAGCGGTCGCTGCCGCGTGGTTTCTCCCCTCGAGCAGCTACCTGATCCTGCCGGACGGCGCCAAGCCGCTGGCGGACAAGGTGAAGGTGGAGGGGGCGAAGCCGGCGATGGAAGGAGGCGGGATCTATTTCGTGGACGTGATCATCCGCAAGTCCTCGCTCCTCGAGGAGCTCCTGTCGCCGCTGCGACCCGACGGGGCCGAGCTCGTCCCGGCCGAGGCCATCGTGCCGCCGGGAACGGACTTCGAGGAGCGTCGCCGCCAGAACCTGCGCCAGATGGATCGCTCGCAGGAGATCGCAGCGGCGGTGGCTCTGAAGGAGCTCGGCCGCGATGTCGGCTCGGATCCGGCGGGTGCGCTCGTCGTCGCGGTCGCTCCGGACGCTCCAGCCGACGGGAAGCTCGAGGCAACCGACGTGATCGTCTCAGTCGACGGGAAGCCGGTGAAGACGCCCGACGACCTGAGGCGGCTCGTCGGCGACCGCGAGCCCGGCGACCAGGTCCGGATCGGCGTCCGGTCCGGCGGAGCCGTGCGAACCGAGGTGCTCTCGACGATCGAGTCGCCCGAGGAGAACGGACGGGCGATCATCGGAATCCAGGTCGAGCAGTCCGCCGAGATCGACCTTCCGGTCGACGTGGACATCGACCTCGGGGGCGTCGGCGGACCGTCGGCGGGCCTCGCCTTCTCGCTCGAGGTGCTCGAGCAGTTGGGGCGAGACGTCGATCGCGGCTATCGCGTGGCGGCGACCGGCGAGATCGAGCTCGACGGCGGCGTCGCCCCGATCGGAGGGATCAAGCAGAAGACTCTCGGCGCGAAGGAAGCCGGGATCGAGGTCTTCCTCGTCCCTGCTGGGGAAAACGCGGAGGAGGCACGCCGCAACGCCAATGGCCTTCGCATCATCGCGGTGGACAGTTTTCAACAGGCGTTGCGACGGTTGGCAACGCTGCCCAAAAAAGGGTAGTTAGCAGCAGTTTTCGAGAAGTTTGAAACGCGCGGAAATTGCGCCCTTTTCGTGAACGCGGGGGTTGTCGCGCGTGAAGGGTCCTGGCAAGAATGGCCACTGTCCGGCGGCGAAACATCCGAGCAAAAGGAAGAATGAGCAAAAGATCAGAAGCATCGTGTAGCGACTGCTACTTCCGCCGCGCGGGCCTTTGCGCCCTTCCAGGCGACAATCCGTGCCCCACCTTTCGGTACGCAACAGCCGGCGTGCTGACGCCGCCGCCCCAGCCGCGACTCGTCGCGCGGGCCGCGCCGGCTCTGGCGGTCGCGACGGCCTAGACTCTCGAGCATGGACAGTCCCCAGCGGCGCTTCGACCGCACGTGGCAGCCGCGCCTCTGGCTCAGGCTCGCCGGCCTGATCCTGATCGTCGCCTTCTTCATCGCCTTCGTGATCGGCAACAAGGACGAGACGAGCGTCAACTTCGTCGTCGGCAAAGCGACGACCTCGCTGATCTGGGTGATCCTGCTCTCGCTCCTCGCGGGCCTGCTCGCCGGTGTCCTCATCTCGCAGCTCCATGCCCGGCGACGGGAGCTCGCGGACGTGCCCGAGTCCGGAAGCGCTCAGACGAGCGAGGCGAGCACGGCGACGCCCTCGTCGATCTCCGACGGCGACGCGTAGCTGAACGCGAGTCGCGCCGACTGCTCCCCGCCGGGCCCCGGGAAGAAATCCGAGCCTTTGACGAAGCTGACGCCGCGCGATTCGGCGCGAGTAAGTAGCTCCGCTGCCTCGACCGGAAGGTCGATCCAGAGGAAGTAGCCGCCGGCGGGGGTCGTCCACGTGACGCGGCCGCCGAGCTCCCGCGCCGAGCGCTTCCACGAGAGCGTCGCGACGGGCGCGCAGGAGACCGCGAATCCGTTCCAGGTTCGGCTCGAACGCGCCGCGCCGGTGAAGCTCGAGCACGGTCGCCTGGGTGAGGAAGGGCGGCGAGATGTAGGTCGAGACCGCACGCTCCTCGATCCGCGCGGCGAGCGGTGCGGGCAGCACGAACCAGCCCACGCGAATGCCCGGAGCGATCGTCTTCGAGAACGACGATGCGTACGTGACGAGCTCACCGCCCTCGAGCTCGTGCAGCGACGGCGGCGGCTCGCCCTCGTAGCGGACGAGCCCGTAGGGGTCGTCCTCGAGCACCGGCAATCCATGCGCGGCGGCGAGCTCGACCAACGCGCGGCGCCGCTCGATCGAGAGTGTGCGCCCGCTCGGGTTCTGGAAGGTGGGGATGGTGTAGAGGAAGCTCGCGCCGCCACCGGAGAGCTCGCGGTCGAGGGCATCCAGATCGAGGCCTTCCTCGTCCATCTGAACCGGCACGACCTCCGCGCCGAGGCGCGCGAGCTGCTTGAGCGGCCGGTCGTAGGTGGGCGCCTCGACGAGCACCCTCCCCGGCCGCTGCGCCAGGAGCTCTTCGAACCAGAAGGCGATTCCCTGGAGGCCGCCGCTCGTGACGACGATTCGCGAGGGCTCGACTCCGTGGCGCTCGCCGAGCCATTCGCGGAGCGGCCCGTACCCCCCGCCCGCGCCGTAGCCGAGCACCGCTCGATCGGCCTGGACGGCGGCGCGGGCGCAGTCGCCGATCAGCTCTGCGTCCAGACACTCCGGCGCCGGCGCGCCACGGGCAAAGGAGATCACGGAATGAGCCTAACCGGGGCGTCTGCTACCTTGATCCGCATGGACGGGGGTTCCGTCCTGTGAGGTTTGACTTCTTCGGTTTGTTCCGCTGCTGACAGCGGAGTTCGTCGAGGCAGGCAAGTCTCGACAGACAACGAAGGAGAAAACCGAATGCAGTCTTTCCACGAGCTGGGCGTGTCGTCCAGCGTCGCGCAGGCTCTCGCCGAGCGTGACATCCATGCGCCGTTCAGGATCCAGGCGCTCGTCCTCCCCGACCTGCTCGACGGCCGCGACGTGCTCGCGAAGTCGCCGACGGGCTCGGGGAAGACACTCGCTTTCGCGATTCCGATCGTCGAGCACCTCGACGCGTCGGACGCGCGTCCCTCAGCGCTCATTCTCGTCCCGACCCGCGAGCTCGCAGCGCAGGTCGCCGCCGAGCTCGAGACCATCGCGCCGGCACGCAACCTCAAGGTGGCAGCGGTCTACGGCGGGATCTCGATCCCTGCCCAGGCGAAGAAGGCTCGCGAGGCGCATGTCCTCGTCGCCACCCCCGGCCGGCTCCAGGATCTGATGGAGCGCCGGATGGTCAAGCTCGACGCCGTCCGGATCCTCGTCCTCGACGAGGCCGACCGGATGCTCGACATGGGCTTTCAGCCGCAGGTCGACCGGATCGTCGCCCGCCTGCCGCGCGAGCGCCAGACGATGTTCTTCTCGGCGACGCTCGACGGCGCGGTCGGCGCGCTCGCCCACGCCTATACGACGAACGCAGCGCGCCACGAGGGCACGCTGCCGCCGGAGCACGAGCAGGGCGAGGTCGAGCACCGGTTCATCTCGGTCACGATGGACAACAAAGTCGAGAAGCTCGCCGAGCTGCTCGGCGAGGATCGCGGGCTTGCGCTCGTCTTCGTGCGGACGAAGCGCGGCGCGGAGCGGCTCGTCCAGAAGCTCGCCCGTCAGAACGTCAAGGCGGTCGCGATGCACGGCGACATGAGCCAGAACGCCCGGGAGCGGGCGCTCTCCCAGTTCGAGAAGGGCGCGGTCTCGACGCTGATCGCCACTGACGTCGCGGCCCGCGGCCTCGACCTCGACGACATTACGCACGTGATCAACTTCGATCCGCCGGAGGACAACAAGGGGTACGTCCACCGCGTCGGCCGCACGGGCCGCGCCGGGCGCGACGGGATCGGGGTGACGTTCGTGCTCCCCGATCAGCAGGCCGACGTGAGCCACGTCGCCCGGATGCTCGGCCAGAGCGAGGAGTACGCGAGCGAGGGGATGAAGGTCGCCCCGCCGCGGCTCGTCTACGCCTCGAAGCGCCGCAACTCCAAGTGGGGGCCGAGCCGCCCTCGCCGCAAGATCTAGCTCGGAAGACTTCCTGAGCTTGGCTCCCGCGCGCAGGTTCGCCTGCGCGCGGGAGCATTCGCATTAGATTGCGCCGGTGGACGCTGCCGGCCGCTCCCGGATCGCCGATCCGTCTCTCGCGGCGGCCGGCGAGCAGCGGATCCAGTGGGTGGCGCGCCATTCCCCCGTCCTGAACCGGCTCGCCCGAACGCAGCTCGCGGACGGGGCGTTACGCGGCCGTCGCGTCGCGGTCGTCGTCCATCTGGAGGCGAAGACCGCGTACCTCGCGTTGCTGCTCGCGGAGGCGGGCGCGAAGGTCGTCGCCGCCGGCTCGAATCCCGGGCTCGACCCAGGACGCGATCTGTGCCGCGCTCGTCGCGCGCGGGGTCGAGGTGCACGCGTCCCACAACGCCTCGCGCGAGCAGTTCGACGCCGACCTGCTCGCCGTCGCGGACACCGAGCCCGAGCTCGTCGTCGACGACGGCGCCGAGCTGACCGCGCGGATCCTCGAGCACCGGCCCGAGCTCGCGGCGCGGCTCGCAGGCGTGACCGAGGAGACGACGACCGGTGTTGCCCGCCTCCGGGCCATGGACGCCGCCGGCCGGCTCGCGTTCCCGGCGATCGCCGCCAACGACGCCCGCTGCAAGCACCTGTTCGACAACCGCTACGGCACCGGCCAGTCGACCCTCGCCGCGATCGACAGGCTGACGAACCTCAACTTCGCCGGTCGCGAGTTCTGCATCGTCGGCTACGGCTGGGTCGGGAAGGGGCTCGCCCGCTACGCGCGCGGCCAGGGCGGACGGGTCACCGTGGTCGAGATCGAGCCGGTGGCGGCGCTCGAGGCGCACATGGACGGCCATCGCGTCGCCCGGCTCGAGGACGCGCTGCCGGACGCGGACGTCGTGATCGCCGCGACCGGCGCCACCGACGCCGTACCCGCGGAGGCGATCCCGCTGCTCAAGGACGGCGTCCTGCTCGCGAACGGCGGCCATCACGAGCGGGAGCTCGCGATCGACGCGCTCGGCCCGGGAGAGGAGGTGCGGCCCGGCGTCTTCGCGCATCCGATCCCGGGCGGCGGCCACGCCTACGTGCTCGTCGACGGCCGTCAGACGAACGTCGCCGGCGGCGACGGCCATCCGGTCGAGATCATGGATCTCTCCTTCTCGGTGCAGGCGCTCGCCGTCCACCTGCTCGCGGGCGGCGGGCTCGCGCCCGGGCTCCACCGCTTCCCGCCCGAGCTCGACGCCGAGATCGCCCGGACGAAGCTCGCGACGCTCGGGATCGAGCTCGGCGAGCCGACGGCGCGGCAGCGCGAGTTCGAAGCGCGCTGGTCGGTCTAGCCGACTGTTACTTGGCGATCTCGGCGGCGAACTGCGCCGCCTCGGTCGGGGAGGTGCCGACGCGGATTCCCTTGGCCTCCAGCGCCTCTTTCTTCCCCTGCGCGGTTCCCGACGAGCCGGAGATGATCGCGCCCGCGTGACCCATCGTCTTCCCGGGCGGCGCCTCGAACCCGGCGATGTAGGCGACGACCGGCTTCGTCATCTTCTCCTCGATGAACGCGGCCGCCTTCTCCTCCTCGTCGCCGCCGATCTCGCCGACCATGACCACGTACTCGGTCTGCGGGTCGGCCTCGAAGAGCTCGAGGATGTCGATGAAGGAGGAGCCGACGACGGGGTCGCCGCCGATCCCCACGATCGTCGAGTTGCCAAGGCCCATCTGGGTCAGCTCGTGCCCGATCTGATACGTGAGGGTGCCCGAGCGCGAGACGAGCCCGATCGACCCTTCCCTGAAGATCTCGGCGGGAATGATCCCCACGTTCGCCTTGCCCGGGGAGAGCGCGCCTGGGCAGTTCGGGCCGAGCATGGTCACGCCCTTCGGCCTGATGTAGGTGTAGATGCGGAGCATCTCGTGCGCCGGCAGGCCCTCCGCGATGCAGATCACCGTGCCGATTCCAGCATCGACGGCCTCGTAGATCGCATCGGCGGCGAAGCGCGCCGGCACGAAGACCATCGTCGTGTTCGCTCCGGTCGCCTCGACGGCGTCGACCACGGTGTCGAAGACGGGGATGCCTTCGACGTCCTGGCCGCCCTTCCCGGGGGTGACGCCAGCGACGACCTGGGTGCCGTAGCGCTTGTTCCGGAGGCCATGGAATGAGCCCTCGGAGCCGGTCAGGCCCTGTACGAGGAGCTTCGTGTCCTGGTCGACGATGATCGCCATCTAGCCCTTCCTCGCCCGGAGCAACAGCTTGTGGTCGACGTACTCGTCGCCCTCGATCTGATTCGCGAGCAGCTCGCGGACACGCGCCGCGTCGTCTTCAGACGTGTCAGTTCTCGCCAGCCACTGTTCGAGCGGATGGCGCTTCTCATACGTCTCGACGGCTTCGATCGTGAGGTCGGCCGCCTCGAGGAACGAGCGCCACTCGTGCTCGGAGTACGAGCTGACGTGAGTCGGATCCCGGAGCCGCTCGGCCTCCTCGACGGCCTCGCTCACGTAGAGCGTGTCCTCGACGATCAGCTGCTCGCGGGTGACGCGCGCCATCTCCGCGACCGCGAGCGCGATGTCCTCGAAGTGGTGCGGCGCGATCCGCGTGACGACGAGGTCGAAGGAGGAGTCGGCGAACGGGAGGTGCTCGGCGGGGCAGATCACGTCCGGCCTCATTCCCGGAGCCGGGTCGGCGCTCACGACCTCGAGCCCCGCCTCGCGCAGCCGCCGGGCGACATGGCCGCCACCGGTGGCGACGTCGAGCGCGGTTTTCGCGCCGGCGGCCCACTCGACGATCCGGTCGAGATCCTCGCCCTCGCGCTGCTCGGGAGCCTGGCGATAGCGCTCCGCACGCTCGGACCAGAGATCCGTCATGCGGCCAACTCGACGGCCCGCCGTGCCCCGTCCAGCATCGTCGCCTCGGGATGGACGTTCGCGATCGCCGCGTCGGCCAGGATCTTCCGGCCTTCCTCGGCGTTCGTGCCGTCGAGGCGGACGACGATCGGAAGCTCGATGGTCATGCGTTCGAGCGCGGCGAGGATCCCCTTCGCGACCTCGTCGCAGCGCGTGATCCCGCCGAAGATGTTGAAGAAGATCGACTTGACCTGCGGGTCGCGTGTGATCACCTCGAGCGCGTCGACGACGCCCTCGGCGTCGCCGCCGCCACCGAGATCGCAGAAGTTCGCGGCCTTGCCGCCGGCGAGCGCGATCACGTCGAGCGTCGACATCACGAGTCCGGCGCCGTTGCCGAGGATCCCGACGTCGCCGTCGAGCTTGACGTAGGTCACGTCCTTCTCGCGCGCGAGCGCCTCGAGCGGGTCGGCCGCCTCGACATCGCGCAGCTCTGCGATCTCGGGGTGCTTGTAGAGCGCGTTGTCGTCGACCGTGAACTTCGAGTCGAGCGCCTTCACCTCGCCGTCCGGGGTCACGATCAGCGGGTTGATCTCGCAGAGCATGGCGTCGGTGCCGACGAACGCGTCGTACAGCTTCGCCAGGATCGAGGCGATCTGCTTCTGCTCGGACGGATCCTCGACCCCCGCGCCGTAGATCAGGCGGCGGGCGTGGTAGGGCTGGAAGCCTTCGAGCGGATCGACGTGCAGCCGGACGAGCGCGTCGGGGTTCGTCTCCGCCACCTCCTCGATGTCCACCCCGCCCTGCGTCGTGAACATCAGCAGCGGCTGCTTCGTGCCTCGGTCGAAGGTGATCGAGAGGTAGTACTCCTTCGCGATGTCCGAGGCGCTCTCGAGCCAGAGCTTCCGGACGACGTGCCCGCGGATGTCGAGCCCGAGGATCGCGCCGGCCTTCTCCTCGGCGTCGGCCGGGTCGTCGGCGAGCTTGATCCCGCCTGCTTTCCCTCGTCCGCCGGTCAGCACCTGGGCCTTGACGACCACAGGCCCGCCGATCTCCTCGGCTGCCGTCCGCGCCTCCTCCGGCGTCGTCACGTAGCGCCCGTCCGAGACCGGGATCCCGAAGCGGGCGAAGAGCTGCTTGCCCTGATACTCGTAGAGGTCCATCAGCGGCGGCGAGTCTATCTGCGAGGCTTGAACGAATGCGCCGCGTGCTTCTCCTCCTCGTGCTGCTCGTCTCCGGCTGCGGTTCCCAGGCCGCCGAGCCGCTTCCGGACGCACGTTCGGCGGAGCCACAGGCCGCGGTCCTCAACTGGAGAGAGAGCTATCCCGCAACTGGCGAGCGCCTCGTCTTCGGCGTCCGCTCGTTCGAGCTGACCGAGGAGGGCTGGTCGTCGGAGATCTCGATCGAGAACCGCACGAAGATCCCGTTCGACCTCGGCGAGAGCCCCCCGCTCGCGTTCGGACTCATGCTGCTCCCGGACGACGACCTGAAGACGCTCGACAAGATGACGTCGCGTAGCGGACTGCTGCTCCGCGAGCCGACCACGATCGAGCCTGGCCCGCCCACCATGCTGGCACCCGGCGAGACGTGGCGGGCAAAGATCTCGGCTCCCGGCTCGCTCGCCGATTCGGCGTATCTCCGGGTCTCGTTCGGGCCTCTCGTCGCAGTCGGCAAGCCGCCGAAGGGCATGCAGCCGAACGTGGTCTGGATCACCGACCGGTCGTACCGGCTCTAGAACGTGTCGCCGCGCTCGCGGAGCGGGTCGAGATCCGAGTCCGCGGCGGCGAGCGGCGCAACGATCGATCCAGCTAGATGCCGGCCGCGCGCCACGAGCGCGACAGTACAGAGCCTCTTGTAACCTCGCGCGCACACCTCCGGCCGAAGGGAGAGACGATGGACGACCACAGCACGAGCACGCTTGCGGACGACGAGATCCTGAGCGTCAGCGGGTCCGAGACGATGCCCGGTGACGACGACGCGGACGGAACCGACGCCGCCGACATGGATGCCGACGATTCCGACTCCGACGCTGACGACACCGACGCGGACACCGACGGCACGGACGCCGCGTAGCTCCGAGGCGCTCGAGCGGGCGATCGGGCCGATCGGAGTCGATCGCTTCCTCGCCGAGCACTGGGAGCAGCGGCCGCTCGTCGTCCCGCGAGACGAGGAGGGACGGTTCGACGACCTCCTGTCCGTCCGGGACGTCGAGCGGCTGCTCACCGAGACCGCGATCCGGCTTCCCGGCTTCCGGCTCGTCAAGGCAGGGGCGACCCTCGGCGGCTACGCCAGGGACCTCTCCTGGCGCCCGCTTCCGTTCACCGGCGTCGCCGACGTTCGCCGGGTGCTCGCCGAGTTCGAGCGCGGCGCCACGATCGTGCTCCAGGCGCTCCACCACTCCTGGCTTCCGCTCGCACGCTACTGCCGGCACCTGGAGGCGTTCCTGGGCCACCCGGCGCAGGCGAACGCGTACTTCACGCCCCGAGGCTCGCAGGGGCTGCCCGTCCACCACGACACGCACGAGGTGATCTCGCTCCAGATCGCCGGCGAGAAGCGGTGGCTCGTCTACGAGCCTGCGCTCGAGCTGCCGCTGAAGACGCAGCGGTACAGGAGCGAGCTCGGCGCGCCGGGCGAGCCGATCCTCGACGTGACCCTTCGTGCCGGCGACACCCTCTACCTGCCGCGGGGCTGGCTCCACCAGGCGCTGACGTCGGAGACGGATTCGCTCCACATCACCGTCGGCGTCAACGTGCGCACGTGGCTCGACGAGGCGCGGCTGGCGCTCGAGGCGTCGGCCGACGACGTCGAGTTCCGCCGTGGTGTGAACGGCGGCTCAGCGCCGGCGTTGACGCCGCTCGATGCGGACGAGGCGGCGCGACGGTCGTGGCGGCGGCTCGTCCGCTCGCGCCGGCCGATCCTCGACGGTCAGCTCACCGAGGTGCGAGCGCTCGACACGTTGGACGTCGACACCCGGCTCGAACGTCGCGACACGGTGATCGCCGAGCTCGACGACTCGGCCCTCAGCTTCGAGGGCGTCGAGCTGCGGTTCCCCGAGCGTCTGGTCGCGGAGCTCGAGTTCCTCGTCACCACCGAGGGCTCGTTCAGCGCCGCCGACCTTCCGGGCACGCTGGACGACGCCGGCCGGATCGTGCTGCTCAGGCGGCTCGTGCGCGAGGGGTTCCTGCGACGTAGCGGCTCGGCCGCCTGAGCGCCTCGGTCGAGCAGGTGAGGTGCGTCGGCTCGCCCTCCTCGCGCCGGACGTCGACCGAGTAGGACGCTCCGCCCGCTTCGAGCGTCACGGCCCAGTCGCCGTCCGTCCGCTCGACTCCGAGCAACCGAACGTCGGTCACGCCGCGCAGGCCCGTCTGCTCGCGAATGGCCCGCTCAGCCGCCTGCACCGGGAACGAATGGCAAGAGCGGCCGCGGTAGGACGGCAGGTGGATCTGTCCCTGCAGCGCGCATTCGAGTAGCGGCCAGGTCCCCGAGGGCTCGACGCGGCCGTAGTAGACGCCGTCGGGGAGCACGACGAGGTTGCCGGCGAACCGGTCGCCGCCGACATGGGTCGACTGCCACACCCACTCCTCGTCGACCTGCTCGCGCACGGCGTCGTAGAGCGGCCGGCCGAACTTCGCGCAGCAGCGATCGTGCTTGCCGTGCGTGCAGACGAGGAGGAGCGGGTGCTCGACCTGATCGCCGGCGCTCGCGAGGTCAAGCCCGAGCAGGTCGTCGTAGCGCTCGAGCTCGAGCCGGCGCAGCGTCCGCTCCGTCTCGCTCGTGCGCGCCACGAAGGCGACGAGCCCGTCCCGGCTGCGGCGTTCCTGGCGACGGACGAAGAGGATCCGGCTCTGCGGCAGGGCGGCCCGCTGCCGCCCGAGGTGCGCCTTCAGCTCGGGCGAGAGCGTCGAGCCGTCCACCGCGTCGTGCGCCCAGAGCCCGCGGTACTCGATCAGGATCCACGTGTCGACCCGACTGGCCGTCGCGCCGAGCGGCTCGGCGTCGGCGAGCGAGATCTCGGCGCAGAGCGCTTGGCGCGGATTCGGTGCGGTCGCCATTCCGGCCATTCTGATGAGGAAGCGGCGTTGCGGCTGGTCGCCGCGTCGTTTCTCTCGATCAAGGCTCGCCGACCACGCACAGCACCTCGCCGCTCGAGACCGCATCGCCGACCGCGATCGAGAGCCCGCCGACGACGCCCGAGCGATGAGCCTTGATCTCGTTCTCCATCTTCATCGCCTCGACGAGACAGAGCACCTGCCCCTCCTCGACGGCGTCGCCGTCCGAGACGTCCACGCGCAGCACGGTGCCTTGCATGGGGCTGACGACCGCCGCGTTGCCCGCCCCGCCGGCGCCGCCGCGCGCACGTTCCCTGCGCCTCCGTCCGAGCTCCGCCCACGGAGGCTCCGGCTCGAGCAGCGTGACGTCGTAACGGCGTCCGTCCACCTCGACCGACCGAACGCGCGGGCGAAGCGAGACGCCGGGCTCCGTGACCGATGCCGCCGGGTCCGCCGACGGGGCGAGTTCGGCCGCTCGCGCTGCGAGCGCCTCCGACTCCACGAGCCCGTGGCAGGTCTCACCGGCGATGAAGCACGGCTCGGTGAGCAGCGCGCGATGGAAGCCGAGGAGCGTCGGCGGGCCTTCGATCGCGAACTCCTCGAGGGCGCGGAGCATCCGCAGGCGCGCGTGCTCGCGGTCGACGCCGACGACGATCAGCTTCGCGATCATCGGGTCGTAGAGACCAGTGATCTCGGAGCCTGCGACGACGCCCGAGTCGACGCGGACGCCCGGACCGCTCGGCTCCCGATACCCGGTGATCCGACCGGGTGCCGGGAGGAAGCCCTTCGCCACGTCCTCCGCGTTGATCCGGCACTCGATCGCGTGGCCACGCAGCCGCACGTCCTCCTGTCGGATCGAGAGCGGCTCGCCGGCCGCGACGAGGATCTGCTCCCGGACGAGATCGACGCCCGTCACCTCCTCGGTAACGGTGTGCTCGACCTGGATCCGGGTGTTCATCTCCATGAAGTAGTAGTCGCCGGTTGCCGTGAGGAGACCCTCGATCGTCCCGGCCGAGCGATAGCCCGCCGCTCGCGCGGCGTCGACCGCGATCTGCCCGATCCGCTCGCGCAGAGCCTCGTCGACGGCCGGTGACGGGGTCTCCTCGATCAGCTTCTGATGGCGGCGCTGAATCGTGCAGTCGCGCTCGCCGAGATGGATCACGTTGCCGTGCGCGTCCGCGAGCACCTGCACCTCCACGTGCCGCGGATCCTCGAGATAGCGCTCGACGTACACCCGGCCGTCGGCGAAGTACTTCTCGCCTTCCCTCCGGGCGGAGTCGAGCGCACGCTCGGCCTCGTCCGGCGACTCGACCAGCTTCATCCCCTTGCCCCCGCCGCCGGCCGCCGCCTTGACGATCAGCGGATAACCGACCTGCTCACCGAGGGCCAGCACCTCTGCGACCGACTCCACGGGCTCCGTCGTCCCGGGGATGATCGGCACTCCAGCCGCCTGCATTGCCGTCCGGGCCTCCGTCTTCGAGCCCATCAGCTCGATCGCCTCGCTCGGCGGCCCGATCCAGACGAGCCCAGCGGCCTCGACGGAGCGGGCGAACTCGGCGTTCTCGGCGAGGAAGCCGTAGCCGGGATGAATCGCCTCCGCTCCGGCGCGCCCAGCCGCCTCCAGCAACCTCTCGCCGACGAGGTAGCTCTCGGCGGCCGGCCCCGGACCGATCAGGAACGCCTCGTCGGCGCGGCGCGCATGCAGCGCGTCCCGGTCGGCCTCGGAGTAGACGCCGACGCTGCCGATCCCGAGCTCTCCGAGAGCCCGGAAGATCCGGATCGCGATCTCGCCGCGATTTGCGACGAGGACTTTCGAGAACTTGACTTTCGAGATCGGCGGCATGGGCCGCGTATTCTCACTCAGCCTTGACGCTCCCCGATCAGCTGACCGTAGGCCGGGCGGCCTCCGTCCCCCTCGTCGTCCTCCTCTACGCCTGGGAGTTCCCCCATAACGAGGCGTGGGCGACGTCGCTCTTCTGCATCGCGATGGCCACGGACTGGTTGGACGGCCGGATCGCCCGCAGTCGCGGCATGACCTCGTCGCTCGGCACGCTGCTCGACCCGATTGCCGACAAGGTGCTGGTGCTCGCGGTGCTCGTGATGCTGATCGAAGACGGGATCTGGCCGGCCTGGATGGTGGCGGCGATCGTCGCACGCGAGGTGCTCGTGTCGGGTCTTCGCCTCGCCGCGATCGAGCGGGGCGTCGTGCTGGCCGCCCGCGACCTCGGCAAGCTGAAGACGTGGGCGCAGGCGATGGCTGCTGCGCTCGGCGGCTTCGCCGCGGCGGGTTACTGGAGCGACGCGATCGGGCTCTGGGCCCTCGTCGTGGCGCTCGCACTCACCTGGATCTCCGGGATCGACTACGCCCGGATCGCGCCTCGCGTCCTCCGCGGGACTGCTTGATCGTCGCCGAAGGTCAGGCGGCCTGCGGCAGGACGCGCTCGTTCGACGCACACCACTCGTCGAACGCCGCCCACGCGCGGAGGTAGCCGCCGAGTTGCGTCAAGCCGCGCGCGACCTCGACCTTGACCGAGATCACGCAGATGGGACAGAAGGGCTCTTCGGCGGAACGAGCCGGGTGATCTCCGCAGCGACAGCACATCGTGCTCCTGCAACGAGGGAGCGCCTTCGGAGGTTACGGATGCGAGCTCGGAAGCGGCTCGCGCTCGACGGCCGCCTGGCGCGCGGCCACGCTCCACGCGCTTTCGGCGTGATCCGACTCGGCCTCGAGCGCGGCGAGAATCGCCTTCCGCTCGTCGCCGGCCGGCTCCGGCGTGATCTCCGCTGTCACACCTGCACCCTAGATCAAGTGGTTTCGAGCTGGAAAACACGAAATCACTCCTAAGGGGGATTCTCCTAAAGCTGGAGCGATGCAAGATCGGTCTCACGCCGTCTGCTGAGGAGAAGAACATGCTGCAGTGGAAGAACCCAAGGTTCCTTGTCGTCCTGGCCCTCCTGGCGAGCCTCGCGGTTTCGTTCGGGAGTTGGGGCTGGGACCTCTCCAGCTGGGGCTGGTAGCGGTCACTCCATGAGCCTCGGGGGAACCATGCCCCCGCGGCTCGCGGCCGTCGTCGTCCCGGTCTACCTGACGGGCATCGTCGTGACGGTCGCAGCCGCGGCCTCGTTCGCGACCTCACCGCGCAGCCTGCTCACGCTCATCGGGATCGCCGGCCTGCTCGCGGCCTCGACGTTCTCCGAGCGCTACCCCGTCCCGCTGGACGGGATCGACACCGGCGGCGTCTCGCTGACCTTCGTCTTCGCCGTGGCGACGATCGTCCTCTACGGCTGGCAGGCGGGCGTGATCGTCGGCTTCGCCGCGCCGGTCATGCAGCTGCTCGAGCATCGACCGCCGTTGCGCGTGGGCTACAACGCCTCCGTCCTCGCCGCGGCGGGTGCCGCGGCAGGCGCGGCGCTGGCGCCGCTCCACGGCTCCAGTGCGGCGCACATCGTCGCTCAGGTCGGGGTCGCGGCGCTCGTCCACTACACGGTCAACGTGATCCTGATCAGCGTCGTCGTCGGGATGAGCGTGCGCAAGCCCGTGCTCGAGGTTGCGCGGTCGAGCTTCTCGGTCACGCGACTCCCGTTCGCGCTGATGGGCTCGGCGGCGCTGATCCTCGTCGTCCTCTGGGAGCGCTCGCCGGTTCTGTCCAGCGCGCTCGTCGGCCCGCTACTCGCGATCGCGCTCTACCAGCGTTCGACGTTCCGCGAGCTCCGCGCGATGCGGCTCGCCCTAACCGACCCGCTTACGGGGCTCGGCAACCACCGCCACTTCCACGATCGGCTCGAGCGCGAGCTCGCCGACTCCTGCGAGCAGAGCTATCCGCTCAGCGTCTGCCTGATCGACATCGACGACTTCAAGCGGATCAACGACCGCTACGGCCATCCGGGCGGCGACAAGGTGCTGGCGCAGCTGGCGACCCGCCTCCGCCAGGGCGGAGAGGCGTTCCGGGTCGGCGGGGACGAGTTCGCCATCCTCCTCCCCGGCCGCGACGAAGACGGTGCGAGGCTCGCCGCCGAGGCCATCGTCGAGCGCGTCGCGACCGCGGAGCTCCCTCCGGCAGGCCCCACGGGCGCCGTGAGGATCAGCGCCGGGATCGCGACGATGCCCGCCGAGGGCATCAGCAAGGACGAGCTCGTCCATCGCGCCGACAGCGCGCTCTACTGGGCGAAGGAGTACGGCAAGGATCAGGTTCGGGTCTACCGCCCCGACGTGGTCGAGATCGCCGAGCTGAAGCGACTCGCGGCTGGATCCGACCGCGCGGCCCGTTTCCGAGCCGCGGCGAGCCTGGCCAAGGCCGTCGACGCACGCGACGTCTACACGGGCAGCCACTCGGAGCGCGTCGCGGATCTGGCCGCCCGCATCGCGACACGCCTCGGAGTCGATCGCGAGCAGGTCGAGCTGACGCGGCTCGCCGGCAGCCTCCACGATCTCGGCAAGCTCGCGATCCCGGAGGAGGTGCTCCGCAAGCCCGGGCCTCTGTCGGAGACCGAGCGGCTCGTGATCGAGCGCCACCCCCAGATCGGCTTCCACATGCTCGAGTCGCTCGGCGTCGATCCCGTCGCCGACTGGGTGCTGCACCACCACGAGCGCTGGGACGGCGCGGGCTATCCGAGCGCGGTCGCCGGCGAGACGATCCCGCTCGGGGCGAGGATCATCTTCGTCGCCGACGCGTACGACGCCATGACGTCGGACCGCGTCTACCGCGATCGGTTCTCGGACGAGGACGCGCTCGACGAGCTCGAGCGCTGCTCCGGGACGCAGTTCGATCCTGCCGTCGTGGCGGCGCTCGCCGAGGAGCTCGAGCTCGAGAGCGAGAAGCTCGTCGCGTTCTCGGCCTAGTTCGCGTCGGCACACTCGCGCCAGGAACAAGAATGGGTTGTCCGCGCCCAGTCATTGGCCGGCGGTCAGCTGGGAGAGTAGATCGAAGGTATCACTCGCTCAGGGCCGTGAGACGCATCGACGAGTGACCATGGCTACGACATGAGAGCAACGCGCGCGCGCGGATAGCCGTCCGGCGAGTGGCGTAGGCCGTGTCGCGATTCGCGACACGGCCACGCCACTGCGCCTGCTCGGAGGCGACGGCTGTTGCAAGGATCCGCCGAGCGCCTCGCAACGCTCCGGGAGGACTACGTCGAAGAAGTCGGGCCACACGCCGTGCTGCGAGGTCACAGGCCCGTCGAAGTCGACGAGCGGGATCCCTTCGGGGGAGAAGCCGTACACGGTGCCTGTCAGCTGCTGATACCCGGCCGTGACCGACGACCCCGCGCCGGCCGCAGGCCCCTGGAGCCCGACCAGGGTGATCACCGCGGTCGATCCGATGGCCGCGCCGTCCCCGTAGTCGAACGTCGCGACGCCGGGTGAGCGATTCGTGAACGACAGCCCCGTGCCGCCGAGCGCGAGCGGCGACTCGAACACGGCGGTGAACGACGTCAACACGTCGTGCTCCCGCACGACGAGGCCGCTGCTGTTGCGGGTCAGCGTCACCCTGGCGACGCCGTCGAGCGTGATCGTGACGGGTACGCCGCAGGCGGCGCTCATGAACGGCGCGACGAAGCTGTCGTGCACCTGGATCGCATGGTGCTCGGGCGGAGCGGCGCTCGCGC
Organism: uncultured Gaiellaceae bacterium; assembly: GCA_963761905.1. Lineage (GTDB taxonomy): Bacteria > Actinomycetota > Thermoleophilia > Gaiellales > Gaiellaceae > Gaiellasilicea. The sequence continues at coordinate 52,157 of CAVXIQ010000003.1, forward strand.
CCGAGGCCACCGACGGCGGCCGCGCACACGGCCGCGAACAACGCAAGCTTGCGCATGGGTAGTCCTCCTGTCTGGAAAGGGATCTCCGCCTCCCCGGGCGGCGATGTGCGCAACTATGCGTCGCCAGGCGCGCGCTGGGTATGGGTGAAAACCCTCGACTTGCCCTGCCGGATGGGTCACGATCCGGCGATGGAGAGCCTGCGTTTGCTGCGAGACCGCGCTCCCGTCCACGGCGTTCGACTCGAGGCCGAGGCGATGGCCGATGCAGGCTCCCCCGCTGCGGCCGTGGCGCTGCTGACAGCCGCCGCCGCGATCTCGAGCAGGACGCACCGGGGGAGGCAGGGATCCTGCTCGCGGAGGCGTCCGCGCACGCGATCTATGCACACGGCCGCGAGCGGGCGCTCGAGCTCGCGCGGCGTGCCGTCGAAGTCGCGGGTAACGGCGGTGGCGCAGCATCGGTGATCGCGGGAGCACAGCTGGGCGTCGCGCTCCAGTGGGCGGGTCTGCCGGTCGACGCGCAGCGAGCCTGGCTGGTGGCGGCCGAGCTGCCGGTCTCGAACGACCCGCACCTCCTCGGCGTGCAGGCGGGGGCGATCCTCAGGGCCGGGAACCTCAACGTCGCACGCGAACGCGCGTATGCCGCTGCGGCGAGGGCGCGGGCGGCCGGCGACGAGTTCGCGCTGCGCGACGCGCTCACGTTCCAGGCGATCAGCGAGATCCACCTGGGCCTGCTGCACGAGGCCCGGAGCTCGAGCATCGCGCTGGAGCAGGCGGCGGGCATCGAAGCGACCGGCATGCGACTCGAAGCTCTCGGCGTCCGGGCCTGGGTCGAGGCGCTGCTCGGGAACGTCGAAGCCTGCCGCGACATTGTGCGCGGAGGCCGGCGGTCACGCCGAGACGCTGGGGGTGACGATGTGGGGAGGCATGGCCGCGGGGCTGCTCGATCTCAGCCTTGGCCGCTACGACGAAGCCGTCCAGCAGCTCGAGGCGAAGCGCGCGGGCGGCTCCCCCGCAGCATCTGCGGTTTCGCTGCGGCCGTTCCTGGATGCGCTGGTCGAAGCGTGCGTCAGGTCGGGTCGTGCCGATCGGGCTGCGGCGCTCGCTGCGGACGCAGTCGACGCGGCAATCGCGACGACGCAGCCGCGCTTCGTGGCCGTCGCACACCGGATGCGCGGACTGACGACGAGCGATCTGGGCGCGTTCGAGGCCGCGCTCGACGAGCACCGGAGCTGGGGCAACCTCTTCGAGGAGGCACGAACGCGACTTGTCTACGGCGAGGCGCTACGGCGGCAAAGGCAGCGGGTCGCAGCGCAGGAGCAACTCGCGGCGGCGGCCTACGCCTTCGCCGCCGTCGGAGCGCGGATCTGGGAACGCAGGGCAAAGGACGAGCTCCGCGCCGCCGGCGCGCGCCTTCCTCGCGCTGCGTCGAACACGCCGCTGACGCCGCAGGAGGAGCGTGTGGCCGGACTCGTCGCCGAGGGGCTCACGAACAAGGAGATCGCGGCGCGCCTCGTCGTGAGCACGAAGACCGTCGAGGGCCATCTCCGCAACATCTTCGAGAAGCTCGGAGCGACGTCCCGCACGCAGGTCGCGCGTGCCGGACTAGTGAGCGCCACGAGCCGGGTCGCCGTCGCCTTGAAGGAGGCGACGACCAAGTCGCCTTCGCGCAGGCCGAGCCGCTCGGCGGAGCCGGTCGTCACCTCGGCCGTCAGCGGTCCGACCGCGACCCTGACGCGATTCCCGAGGGGAACCAGGGAGGTCACCGCTCCCCGGACGTGGTTGAGCGCCGAGTCGACCGGCTCGGTGCTCGAGAGAGCGATCTCCCAGGGGTAGACGACGACGCCGACTCGGCCCGCGCCCGGCGCCGTGGAGAACGCGGTCGTGCCCGAGTCGAGAGCGATCTCGGTGAGGCCGTCCGGTCCCGGGCGGGCGGTGCCGGGCAGCAGGTTCGCCCCCGTGAAGCTGGCGACGAAACCGCTCGCAGGCGCCGCGAGCAGCCCCTGGGAGGGACCGAGCTGGAGGATCCGCCCGTCGACGATGACACCCACCCGGTCGGCCAGGGCGGCCGCGTCCTCGAAATCGTGCGTGACCAGGATCGTCGGGAGTCGGAGCTCCCGGAGCAGCGCTCCGAGCTCTGCCCGCACCGTCGCTTTCGTGTGCGCGTCGAGCGCCGAGAGCGGCTCGTCGAGCAGCAACACGGCCGGATCGCGAGCCAGCGCCCGGGCGAGCGCGACGCGCTGCCGCTCTCCACCGGAGAGGTCTGCTGGACGGGCCCGGGCAAGCGCGGAGATTCCGAAGCGCTCGAGCAGCTCCCGCACGCGTCCACGGCCGCCGAAGCCGATGTTCGACTCGACGGTCAGGTGCGGGAAGAGCGCGTACTCCTGGAAGACGAGCCCGACCGAGCGCCGCTCCGGCGGGAGCGAGATCCGCCGCTCGGTGTCGAGCCAGGTCTCCGCGCCGAGCTCGATCCGGCCCGCGGCCGGCCGGAACAGTCCCGCGATCGCACGCAGGATGCTCGACTTCCCCGCGCCGGAGGGCCCGACGAGCGCGAGCGTCTCGCGCCCGACCTGGAGCTCTACGCCGAGCGCGAAGGAGCGAAGAGGGTGGTCGAGTCGGAAGTCGAGCGAGTCCATGAGGGCAGCAGCTTGACGACGAGGAGAATGGCGGCACTGACGACGACGAGCTCAGCCCCGATCGCGAGCGCGAGGTCGAAGGCGATGTCGAACTGCTCGTAGATCGCGAGCGAGAGCGTCTGGGTCACTCCCTGCAGCGAGCCGGCGAACATGATCGTCGCGCCGAACTCTCCGATCCCACGCGCGAAGGCGAGCGCCCAGCCTGCGCCGAGCCCGCCGCCCGCGAGGGGGAGTGCGATCCGGAAGAAGGTGCGCGCGGGCGAGGCGCCGAGCGTGCGGGCGGCCGCCGGCAGGTTCGGGTCGACGGCCTCGAACGCCGCGATCGCAGCCCGGAGATAGAACGGGCTCGCGACGAACGTGACCGCGAGCACCACCGCGACCTGCGTGAACGGGATCGAGAGCCCAAGCGCCGTCAGCTCGTCGCCGAGAAGCCCGAACCGGCCGAACGCGGCGAGCAGCCCGATCCCGGCAACGGCAGGCGGAAGCACGAGCGGCAGTTCGATCAGCGTGATTACAAGCGGCCTGCCCCGAAACCGGCGCGACGCGATCGCGTACGCGGCGGGAGTGCCGACGAGCAGGATCAGGACGTTGGCGATCGCGCTCGTCTTCACGGTCACGAGCAGCGCGTCGATCGCGGCCTCGCTCCGCATCCCGGCGAGGAGATCGCCGGGAGGAATCCGGAGGAAGATCGCCAGGATGGGAAGCAGGAGGAACCCGAGTGCGAGGGTCGTCGCGAGCACGAGCGCCGCCGGGAAGACACGGCTCACGGCAGTCCGAAGCCCGCACGCGCGAGCTCGCGGCGCCCGTCGACGCCGAGGAGGTCGGCGACGAGCTCGAAGGCGCCGGCGCGGTTCCTCGTGCCCTTCACGACCGCAACCTCGTAACGGATCGTCGGCTGCGCGCGCCGCGGCAGGGGGATCGCGACGAGCCTGGCGCCCGCGGCGCGTACGTCGGTTGCGTAGACGAAGCCGGCGTCCGCCTCGCCGAGCGCGAGCTTGCCCACGATCCCCTTCACGTCGGGCTCCTGGCTGACCGCCTTGCGCAGCACGCGCAGGAGCTCGAGCCGCTTCAGCACTTCGCGGGTGTACAGCCCGACGGGCACCTTCGCGCCGGCGACGACCAGCTTCAGCTTCGGTCGTCTCGCCAGGTCGTAGACGGAGCGGATCGCTGCGGGGTTGCGCTTGGGCACCGCGAGGACGAGCGAGTTCGTCGCGAACGTGCGCGGACGCTCGACGAGCCCCTCGCGATAGAGCTGCTGCGTGTAGATCGGACTGGCGGAGGCGAAGACGTCGGCCGGCGCGCCCTGCCGGATCTGCAGCGTCAGCTGGTTCGAGCCGGCGAACTGAAAGCGGGCGCCCGGCGCGATTCGAGGCAGCGACTCGGTCAGAGAGGCGGCGGCGAAAACCGTGACCGGTTCATCTGCCCGCGCGCCCGTCCAGCCGGCGCCGACGAGGACGACGAGCGAGAACGCTGCGGCCAGGCGCCTCATCGCTCGACCATGACCGAGGTCGCTTTGACGACGCCGGCCGCGCTGCCGCCCGGCTTGAGCCCGAGCTGCTCGACCGACTCGCGCGTGATGATTGCGACGACCCGAGCAGGCTCGGTCACATCGATTTCGACGCGCGCGAGGAAGCCGTCGACCTCGACCGACCGGACGACGCCGCGGAAGTGGTTGCGCGCCGAGAGCGTCTCGTCTGTCGGCGCCCGGAGCCGCTCGACCTCGGCTGCCGCCACGACACGACGGTTCGCCGAGTCGCGCTCGACCGCGATCTTCCCGGCGCGGTCCCAGCGGCGAAGCGTGTCGATGCTGATCCCGAGCGCTCGGGCGGCTTCCTGCGCCGAGAGAAATTGCCTAGGCATTGCCTGGACGCTACTAGAATCCGAGCGGTGGACGTCCAGCTCGTCGCCGAACCGCGGGAGTTCCTCGCCCGAGCCGGCGATCTCCTGCTCGCGGACGAACCGCGGAACAACCTAATCCTCGGCTTGCTCGGGACCCTCCGAGAGCAACCCCAGGTCTACCCGGAGTTCTCGCTCTGGCTCGTCGAGGATCTCGGTGAAATCGTCGGCGCCGCGCTCCGGACGCCTCCCCACGGGCTCGTGCTCGGCCCCGCCTCGCGTACTGCTGCGACCGCGCTCGTCGAATCGATCGAGGACGACCTTGCCGGCGCGGTAGGCGTCCTGCCGGAGATCGACGTCTTCGCCGCGGCGTGGAGCATGAGACGCGACGTCGCGACGGACGTGCGCTTCGAGCAGGGGATCTACGCCCTCGAGCGGTTGCTCGAACCGCGAGGCGTTCCGGGGGCTTCGAGGCCGGCCGCCAAGGCCGATTTCGAGCTCCTGCGGCTCTGGCTGCTCGACTTCTCGCGCGAGGCGCTCCACGAGGACGAGCCGGACGAGGGCCGGATCGAGCGGACGATCCGACAGCGGCTCGAACACGATGAGTCCAGCTTTCTGATCTGGGAGGACGGTGAGCCCGTCTCCCTTGCCGGCTCTGGCGGCACTACGCCGTCAGGCTCGCGGATCGGCCCGGTCTACACCCCGCCAGAACACCGCGGCCAGGGCTACGGCTCGGCGGTCACTGCGGCGATCACGCGCGCGCGCCTCGAGGCCGGCCGGCGCTTCTGCTTCCTCTACACCGACCTCGCGAACCCGACCTCGAACAAGATCTACGTCGACCTCGGCTACCAGAAGATCGCCGAGTCCCGCGAGTACGCCTTCGCGCCCGGCTAGCCGAAGAAACGGCGGAACAGCCCCGGCCGCTCGTCCGGGCGCCGGTAGGCGAAGAGCCGCTCGTACCCACGGCGCACCACGTGCGTTCTCGGCCCGAACCGACCCCAGGAAAAGCCCATTCCGATCTCCGCCTCGCGGAGATCGACGAAGACGAATTGATCTCCGAGCTCGGTTGCGAACGCGCGTAGGTCGGCGTCGGCGGCGAGGGCAGCGTCGTGGTCGATCTCGCCGAGATTCGTTCCCCAGACGTTGAACGGACGATCCTCCTGGACGTCGTCGACAAGCGACGCGTGTGGAGGCGAGAGCGTCCGGAACCACTCGCGAAGGAACTCGGCGAGGCTCGAGGACTGGAAAAGGACGACCGGCGGGTCGTGACAGACGAAGAAGACCGAAGCCGTCTCTCGCTCCGCCGGGGTCAGATCGAGAACCCAATGGTTCCCGAAGCCGTCGGGGGCGATCGGCAACCCTGAGGGGAACATGTCTTCCGCCTCGAAGGAGAGCGTCCGCCCACTGAAGTCGAGGTCGTGCCACGGGATGGAGATCGCCGCCGTGTGCTCGAGAACGTCCCGAACCTCGCGCGGCACGGCCACCCCGAGCTCCTGCTCGATGCTCTCGATCTCGGACGGTGCGAGTCCAGGCTCGAGCTCGAGCTGGACCGGCTTTCCGTTCTTGCCCACGAGCTCCGCTTGACGCGCGCGCTCGATCTCGGCGACTGGATCGCTCATCTACAGCGGGATGTTGCCGTGCTTGCGCTTCGGCGTCGGCTCGCGCTTCGTCAGCGCCGTCTCGAGCGCCGAGACGAGAACCGGTCGCGTCCGCCGCGGCTCGATCACCTCGTCCACGTAGCCGCGCTCGGCGGCGTGGTAGGGGTTCGCGAACCGCTCCTTGTACTCGGCGATCAGCTCCGCGCGTCGAGCATCGGGGTCGACAGCGTCCGCGAGCTCGTGCCGGAAGATGATGTTGACGGCGCCCTCAGGCCCCATCACCGCCACCTCCGCGGTCGGCCAGGCGAGGTTGAAGTCGGCCCGGATGTGCTTCGAGCTCATCACGTCGTACGCCCCGCCGTACGCCTTTCGGAGGATCACGGTCAGCTTCGGCACGGTCGCCTCCGCATAGGCGTACAGCAGCTTGGCTCCGTGGCGGATGATCCCGCCCCACTCCTGCTCGGTTCCGGGAAGGAAGCCCGGCACGTCGACGAACGTGACGAGCGGGATGTTGAAGGCGTCGCAGGTGCGGACGAAGCGGGCGGCCTTCGTCGACGCATCGATGTCGAGCACGCCGGCGAGCGCCTGCGGCTGGTTCCCGACGATCCCGACCGAGTGGCCCGCGAGTCGTGCGAAACCGCAGACGATGTTCTCGGCGAAGCGCTCCTGGATCTCCAGGAACTCACCGTCGTCGACCACCTTCGCGATCACCTGCTTGACGTCGTAGGGCTTCGTCGCGCTGTCGGGGATGAAGGTGTCGAGCTCGGGCGCCTCGCGGTCGGAAGGGTCCGACGGAGCCGCGTACACGGGCGACTCGAGGTTGTTCTGGGGCAGGAACGAGAGCAGGTAGCGCGCGTCCTCGAGCACGGCCTCCTCGTCGGGCGCGGTCAGATGCGCGACGCCGGACTTCTCGGCGTGTGCGGCCGCGCCGCCCAGCTCCTCCTGCGTCACCTCCTCGCCCGTCACCGTCTTCACCACGTCGGGGCCGGTGATGAACATGTACGAGCTGCCCTCCGCCATCAGGACGAAATCGGTGATCGCCGGCGAGTAGACGGCGCCGCCGGCGCACGGCCCGAGCACGAGCGAGAGCTGCGGCACGACCCCGGAGGCCTGGACGTTCCGCCAGAAGATCTCGGCGTAGCCGGCGAGCGAGACCACGCCCTCCTGGATCCGCGCTCCGCCCGAGTCGTTGATCCCGATCACGGGGCAGCCGTACTTGACGGCGAGATCCATCACCTTGCAGATCTTCTCGGCGAAGACCTCCGAGAGCGAGCCGCCGAAGACGGTGAAGTCCTGGCTGAAGACGAAGACCTTGCGGCCGAAGATGGTGCCGTAGCCGGTGACAACGGCGTCGCCGTAGGGCCGGTTCGCCATCGAGTCGAAGTCGGGGTTCCGGTGGCGAACGTAGCGGTCGAGCTCGACGAAGGAGCCCGGATCGAGCAGCCTCTCGACCCGCTCGCCCGCCAGCAGCTTCCCCCGCTCCCGCTGCCGCGCGACTGCCTTCTCACTCCCGGCGTGCTCGGCCTGCTCGTTGAGCTCCTGGAGCCAGGCGAGCTTCGCGGCGGTGGTGTCGTGGAGCTCGGCCATCGTCGGAGCCTAACCGCGCCCGAACGCTTGTGTTTCTCCAACACAAGCCGATCGAGACGGCTTGTTCTGGGGCTCGAGCGGAGGCTTTGGATTGAATGAACACAAGCTCGTTCCGGCGCGGCGGTATCGTCGCGCCATGGAGACGCCGCTCGACCGCTCGACGACCTGGGCCTACGAGGACGGCGAGCCCGGCGCGTTCCACTACGCGCGCGCCGCGCATCCGAACGGGGTCGCCGCCGAGCGCGCGCTCGGGGAGCTCGAAGGGGGCGACGCCGTCCTCTTCGCCTCGGGAACGGCGGCCACGACAGCCGTCGCGCTCGCCCTGCTCCAGCCCGGCCAGACGATTGCGCTCGCCGAGGACGCCTACTACGGCACCGGCGTCACCTTCGCCGAGCTCGGCCGCTGGGGCTTGAACCACGTTGTCTTCGACCAGACCGGCCCGCCGCCGCCTGACGCCGATCTCGTCTGGATCGAGTCGCCGTCGAATCCCCTCCTGACCGTGCCCGACTTCGAGGCGGCCGTCGCCCACCCGGCTTCGGTTCTCTGCGACGCCACCGCCTCGACGCCCGTCCACCTCCGGTCGCTCGAGCGAGGCTGCGACTTCGCCCTGCACAGCGCCACGAAATACCTCGCCGGCCACCACGACGCGCTGCTCGGCGCGGTCGTCTGCCGCCGCCCCGAGGACGCCGAGCGGCTGCGCGCGTTCCGCAACGCGACCGGCGCGATCGCAGGCCCCGACGCCGCCTGGATCCTGCTCCGCGGCCTGCGCACGCTCGAGGTGCGCGTGCTGCGCCAGACGGAGAGCGCCCACGCGCTCGCAGAGCGCCTCGCCGCCCACTCCGCCGTCACGACCGTCCGCTACCCGGGCTTCGGCGGCCTCCTCTCCTTCGACGTCGCCGACGGTGAGGCCGCGCGCCTCGTCGAGACCGGGACGAAGCTGATCGTGAACGCGACAAGCCTCGGCGGCGTCACCTCCACGATCGAGACCCGCTTTCGCTGGGAGGGAACCCGGGTTCCACCCGGCCTGCTTCGCCTCAGCGTCGGCGTCGAGCAGGTCGAGGAGCTGTGGGTCGATCTCGAGCAAGCCCTGGCGAGAATCTGAGCCGCAAACGATACTCACCATGCGCAAGCGCGAATCCGTCCCGCTGACGACAAAGGAGTCAGAGTGCCTTCTGTGCCCACCGCCGGCGAGGCGAAGCAGCCCGGAGCCCGCCGTTCGAGGAGCCGAGCCGCCACCAACGGCAGCGTGGCGCTCACCGACGCCCAGCTGAAGCAGCTCGTCGGCGCCCTCCGTTCGGCACGCGACGGCGATTTCTCCGTCCGTCTGCGCGGCGACGGCGCGTTCGGCGAGGTGGCCGCCGAGTTCAACGAGATGGTCGAGCGAAACCAGCGGCTGGCGCGCGAGTTGATCCGCGTCAGCAAGGTGATCGGGCGCGAAGGCAAGATCACCGAGCGTGCGGCCTCACCGGGCGGAGGCAAGGCCTGGGAGGACCAGACCAGCGCCGTCAATGCGCTGATCGACGACCTCGTCCGCCCGATGACCGAGATCGCGCGCGTGATCGACGCGGTCGCCGACGGAGACCTCTCGCAGCGGATCACGGTGAAGATGGAAGGTCAGGCGCTGAAGGGCGAGTTCCTCCGGATCGGCACGACCGTGAACGCGATGGTCGACCAGCTCTCCTCGTTCGCGGACGAGGTGACGCGGGTCGCGCGCGAGGTCGGCACCGAAGGCCGGCTCGGCGGGCAGGCCAAGGTCAAGGGCGTCTCCGGGACGTGGAAAGACCTCACCGACTCCGTGAACCAGATGGCCTCGAACCTCACCGGCCAGGTGCGGAACATCGCCGAGGTGACGACGGCGGTCGCGACCGGCGATCTCTCGAAGAAGGTCACGGTCGACGTCAAGGGCGAGGTACTCGAGCTCAAGAACACGGTCAACACGATGGTCGACCAGCTCTCCACTTTCGCCGACGAGGTCACGCGGGTGGCGCGCGAGGTCGGGAGCGACGGCAAGCTCGGCGGCCAGGCCCAGGTGCGGGGCGTGAGCGGGGTCTGGAAGGACCTGACCGAGAACGTGAACACGCTCGCCGGCAACCTCACCGGCCAGGTGCGGAACATCGCGCTCGTCACGACGGCGGTCGCGAACGGCGATCTCTCCCGCAAGATCACCGTCGACGCCAGGGGCGAAGTGCTCGAGCTCAAGGAGACCATCAACACGATGGTCGACCAGCTCCGCTCGTTCTCGCAGGAGGTGACCCGCGTCGCCAAGGAGGTCGGCACCGAGGGCAAGCTGGGCGGCCAGGCGCAGGTCGAGGACGTCAGCGGCGTCTGGCGCGACCTGACCGAGAACGTGAACACGCTCGCCGGCAACCTGACGAGCCAGGTGCGGAACATCGCCGAGGTGACGACGGCGGTCGCGACGGGCGACCTCTCGAAGAAGATCACGGTCGACGTCCGCGGCGAGGTACTCGAGCTGAAGGAGACCGTCAACACGATGGTCGACCAGCTCCGCGCCTTCTCGGCCGAGGTCACGCGCGTCGCCCGCGAGGTCGGCACCGAGGGCAAGCTCGGCGGCCAGGCCCAGGTCGAAGGCGTCAGCGGCGTCTGGAAGGACCTCACGGACAACGTGAATACGCTCGCCGGCAACCTGACGAGCCAGGTCCGGAACATCGCGCTCGTCACCACCGCGGTCGCGAACGGCGACCTCTCCCGGAAGATCACGGTCGACGTCAAGGGCGAGATCCTCGAGCTCAAGGACACGATCAACACGATGGTCGACCAGCTCTCGTCGTTCGCCGCCGAGGTGACGCGCGTCGCGCGCGAGGTCGGGACGGAGGGCCGGCTCGGCGGTCAGGCGCAGGTCGAAGGCGTCTCGGGCACGTGGCGCGGGCTGACGGAGAACGTGAACACGCTCGCCGACAACCTCACGGATCAGGTCCGGAACATCGCCGAGGTGACGACCGCGGTCGCGAACGGCGATCTCTCCAAGAAGATCTCGGTCGACGCGAAGGGCGAGGTCCTCGAGCTCAAGAACACGATCAACACGATGGTCGACCAGCTCTCGACCTTCGCGGCCGAGGTCACCCGCGTCGCCCGCGAGGTCGGCACGGAGGGCAAGCTCGGCGGTCAGGCGGCCGTCGAGGACGTCTCCGGGGTCTGGCGCGGCCTGACGGAGAACGTCAACTTCATGGCGGCGAACCTCACGTCGCAGGTGCGGAACATCGCCGACGTGACGACCGCGGTCGCGAAGGGCGACCTCTCCCAGAAGATCACCGTCGACGCCGAGGGCGAGATCGCGCTCCTCAAGAACACGATCAACACGATGGTCGACCAGCTCTCCTCGTTCGCCGACGAGGTCACCCGTGTGGCCCGCGAGGTCGGCACCGAGGGAGCGCTCGGCGGCCAGGCGCAGGTCGAGGGCGTCTCCGGCACCTGGCGCGGCCTCACCGAGAACGTCAACTTCATGGCCGCGAACCTGACGGGCCAGGTGCGGAACATCGCGCAGGTGGCGACCGCGGTCGCGAAGGGCGACCTCTCCCAGAAGATCACCGTCGACGCGAAGGGCGAGATCCTCGAGCTCAAGAACACGCTGAATACGATGGTCGACCAGCTCTCCTCCTTCGCCGACGAGGTCACCCGCGTCGCCCGCGAGGTCGGCTCGGAAGGACGCCTCGGCGGTCAGGCGCAGGTCGAAGGCGTCTCGGGCACCTGGCGCGGGCTCACCGAGAACGTGAACATGATGGCGTCGAACCTGACCGATCAGGTCCGCGACATCGCGCAGGTCGCCACCGCGGTCGCCACCGGCGACCTCTCGCAGAAGATCACGGTCGACGCGCGCGGCGAGATCCTCGAGCTCAAGAGCACGATCAACGTCATGGTCGACCAGCTCTCCTCGTTCGCGGACGAAGTGACGCGCGTCGCCCGCGAGGTCGGCACCGAAGGCAAGCTCGGCGGCCAGGCCCAGGTCGAGGGCGTCTCCGGCACCTGGCGCGGTCTCACCGAGAGCGTCAACTTCATGGCCGCGAACCTGACCGGGCAGGTGCGGAACATCGCAGACGTCGCGACGGCGGTCGCGAAGGGCGACCTCTCCCAGAAGATCACGGTCGACGCCAAGGGCGAGATCCTCCAGCTCAAGAACACGCTGAACACGATGGTCGACCAGCTCTCCTCGTTCGCCGACGAGGTCACCCGCGTCGCCCGCGAGGTCGGCACCGAGGGCAAGCTCGGCGGCCAGGCCCAGGTGAAGGGCGTCTCAGGCACGTGGCGCGGCCTCACGGACAACGTCAACTTCATGGCGTCGTCGCTGACCGAGCAGGTGCGGAACATCGCTGCGGTGACGACGGCGGTCGCGAACGGCGATCTGTCCAAGAAGATCACGGTCGACGTCAAGGGCGAGATGTTCGAGCTCAAGGACACGGTCAACACGATGGTCGACCAGCTCCGCTCGTTCGCCGCCGAAGTCACCCGGGTCGCCCGCGAAGTCGGAACGGACGGCCGCCTCGGCGGTCAGGCGCAGGTCGAGGGGGTCAGCGGCGTCTGGGAGGACCTGACCGACAACGTGAACACGCTCGCCGGAAACCTCACGAGCCAGGTGCGCAACATCGCGCTCGTCACGACCGCGGTCGCCAACGGCGATCTCTCGAAGAAGATCACCGTCGACGTCAAGGGCGAGGTGCTCGAGCTCAAGGACACGATCAACACGATGGTCGACCAGCTCGCGACCTTCGCGGCCGAGGTGACGAGGGTCGCGCGGGAGGTCGGCACCGAAGGCGCGCTCGGCGGTCAGGCCGAGGTGGTCGGCGTCTCCGGCACGTGGAAGGACCTGACTGACAACGTCAATCAGCTCGCCGGCAACCTGACCGGCCAGGTGCGTGCGATCGCGGACGTGACGACGGCCGTTGCGAAGGGCGATCTCTCGCAGAAGATCACCGTCGAGGCGAAGGGCGAGATCGCGCAGCTCTCGGGGACGATCAACACGATGGTCGACCAGCTCTCGACCTTCGCTGCAGAGGTGACGCGCGTCGCCAAGGAGGTCGGCACCGAGGGCAAGCTCGGCGGCCAGGCCCAGGTCGAGGGTGTCTCCGGGACCTGGAAGGACCTGACCGACAACGTCAACCAGCTCGCGGAGACGCTGACGAGCCAGCTTCGCGCGATCGCCGACGTCTCGACGGCGGTCACCTCCGGCGACCTGACCCGCTCGATCACGGTCGAGGCGGCCGGCGAGGTCGCGGAGCTGAAGGACAACATCAACCAGATGATCTCCAACCTGCGCGGGACCACCGAGCAGAACGCCCAGCAGGACTGGCTCAACTCGAACCTCGCCCGCTTCTCGGGGATGCTGCAGGGGCAGCGCGACATGAAGACGGTGGCGCGGCTCCTGATGAGCGAGGTGACGCCGCTCGTCGCCGCCAACCACGGCGCCCTCTACGTCGGCGAGCGGTCTCGGCCCCGACGAGGAGCCGAGCTTCGCGCTGCTCGCGACCTACGGCTACAAGGAGCGCAAGTCGATCTCGAACCGCTTCAGGGCTCGGCGAGTCGATCGTCGGGCAGGCGGCGCTCGAGCGGAAGTCGATCGTGATCACGCAGGCGCCGGAGGACTACATCAAGATCGCCTCCGGGCTCGGCGAGGCGGCGCCGGCCAGCATCGTCGTGATCCCGGTGCTCTTCGAGGAGAGCGTCCTCGCGGTCCTCGAGCTGGCCTCCTTCACGCCCTTCACCGAGATTCAGCAGACGTTCCTCGACCAGCTCTCCGAGTCGATCGGCGTCGTCCTGAACACGATCCAGGCGAACTCGAGAACCGAGGAGCTGCTGGAGCAGTCCCAGTCGCTGACGCAGGAGCTGCAGAGCCAGTCCGAGGAGCTCCAGTCCCAGCAGGACGAGCTGAAGCGCTCGAACACGGAGCTCGAGGCGCAGGCCCAGACCCTGCGGGCGTCCGAGGAGCTGCTCCAGACCCAGCAGGAGGAGCTGCAGCAGACGAACGAGGAGCTCGAGGAGCGCTCGCAGCAGCTCGAGGAGCAGAACCGGCGGATCGAGATCAAGAACGAGGAGATCGAGCTGGCCCGCTCGGCGCTCGAGGAGAAGGCGGAGCAGCTCTCGCTCTCGTCGAGGTACAAGTCCGAGTTCCTCGCGAACATGTCGCACGAGCTGCGGACGCCGCTCAACTCGCTGCTGATCCTCGCGAAGCTGCTCGGCGACAACCCGGACGGGAACCTGACCGAGAAGCAGATCGAGTTCTCGAAGACGATCCACCAGGCAGGCTCGGACCTGCTCGGCCTGATCAACGACATCCTGGATCTCTCGAAGGTCGAGGCCGGGCGGATGGACGTCAACGTCGACGCCGTCTCGATCTCGGCCGAGCTCGCCTCGCTCGAGCGTGCGTTCGCGGCGGTCGCCGAGGAGAAGGGGCTCGCCTTCGAGCTCGACGTCGCGCCGGAGGCGCCGGCGACGATCGAGACCGATCCGCAGCGGCTCCAGCAGGTGCTTCGCAACCTGCTCTCGAACGCGCTCAAGTTCACCGAGCACGGCACGGTCACGCTCCGGGCCGGGCTCGCGGATCCGGAGCTGCGCTTCGCAGGCGAGATCCTCTCCCAGGCCGAGCTCGTGTTCGCGTTCTCGGTGGTCGACACCGGGATCGGGATCCCGGCCGACAAGCTGCGGCTGATCTTCGAGGCCTTCCAGCAGGCCGACGGGACGACGAGCCGGCGCTTCGGCGGGACCGGGCTCGGTCTCTCGATCAGCCGGGAGATCGCCCGCCTGCTCGGCGGCGAGATTCGCGTCGAGTCGACGCTCGGCGAGGGCAGCACGTTCACGCTCTTCCTCCCGGCTCGATTCGTCTCGCATCCGGCGGCACTGACCGGCGCCGAGCTGTTGCGGGATCTCGACGTCGGCATGGGCACCGGCCGCGTCCAGTCCGCGGCCACGAACGGCGGCGAGCCCGAGCTCGCGCTCGCCAATCCGTTCGACGCGGGCCTGCTCGCACGCTCGGAGGTCGAGGACGATCGCGAGCTCATCGACGAGGGCGACCGCGTCGTCCTGATCGTCGAGGACGATCCTTCCTTCGCCCGGACCGAGCTTGCGATCGCCCGCGAGCGTGGCTTCAAGGGGCTCGTCGCCTTGCGCGGCGACGTCGGGCTCGCGCTCGCCCGCGAGTTCCGGCCCGACGCGATCGTGCTCGACATGACCTTGCCGGGTCTCGACGGCTGGACCGTGCTCGACCGGCTCAAGCGACATCCGACGACCCGCCACATCCCCGTTCACATCGTCTCCAGCACCGACGAACGCCAGCCGGCCCTCCTCGCCGGCGCGGCCGCCTTCATCCAGAAGCCGGCATCGTCCGAGGAGCTCGAGCGCGTCTTCGGCGAGATCGAGACGTTCATCGAGCGCGAGGTACGACGCTTGCTCGTCGTCGACGACGACGAGACGCAGCGCCAGTCGATCATCGAGCTCGTCGGCGGCGACGGCGACGTCGAGGTGGTCGCCGTCGGCTCGAGCGAGGGAGCGCTGGCCGCGCTCGAGGCGCCGGGTGTCTTCGACTGCATGGTCCTGGACCTGAAGCTCCCGAAGATGACAGGCTTCGACCTACTCGAGAAGGTCAAGGGAGACGAGCGCTTCCAGCACCTTCCCGTGATCGTCTACACCGGGAAGGAGCTGACCCGGCGCGAGGAGACGAAGCTGAAGCGCTACGCCGAGACGATCGTGGTCAAGGACGCCCGCTCGCCGGAGCGGCTGCTCGACGAGACCTCGCTCTTCCTCCATCGCGTCGAGTCGAAGCTGCCGGACGAGAAGCGCCGGATGCTGGAGCAGCTCCACAACGCCGACTCGATCTTCGTCGGCAAGAAGGTGCTGATCGTGGACGACGATGTCCGCAACGTCTTCGCGCTGACGAGCATGCTGGAGGCGAACGGGATGGAGGCGATCTTCGCCGAGAACGGCCGGGAGGGGATCGAGTGCCTGACCGCGAACCCCGACGTCGACCTCGTCCTGATGGACGTGATGATGCCGGAGCTCGACGGCTACGAGACGACGAAGGCGATCCGCGGGCTGGCCGAGTTCGAGAGGCTGCCGATCATCGCCCTCACCGCCAAGGCGATGAAGGGCGACCGTGAGCGGTCGATCGCCTCCGGCGCGTCCGACTACATCACGAAGCCCGTCGACACCGACCAGCTCCTGTCGCTCCTCCGGGTTTGGCTGTATCAGTAGGCAGAGCGTGGCTGTACCAGTAGGCAAAGAGGAGGAGCCCGACCTCGAGCAGATCGAGATCGAGCTTCTCCTGGAAGGGATCCACCGGCGCTACGGATTCGACTTCCGGGAGTACGCGCCGGCGTCGCTCAGGCGGCGGCTCCGTCGGCGGATGGACGGCGAGGGAGTGGAGTCGGTCTCGGCGCTCCAGGCGCTCGTGCTCCACGACCCGCAGGTGATGGAGCGGCTGCTCCTCGATCTCTCGATCAACGTCACGGCGATGTTCCGCGACCCGAGCTTCTTCCTCGCGTTCCGGCAGCAGGTGGTGCCGCTGCTCGCGACCTACCCCTTCTCGCGGCTCTGGGTCGCCGGCTGCTCGACGGGCGAGGAGGTCTACTCGCTCGCCATCCTCCTCGCCGAGGAGGGCCTTTCCGAGCGCACGCGCATCTACGCGACCGACATCAACGAGGCCGTGATCGACCTGGCGCGCCTGGGCGTCTTCCCTCTCGACAAGATGCAGGAGTACACGCACAACTACATCCGGGCCGGCGGGACGAGCGCGTTCTCGAAGTACTATGTGGCGCGGTACGACGGGGCGCAGTTCGCACGTTCTCTGACCGAGAGCGTGGTCTTCGCCCAACACAACCTCGCTTCAGATGCGGCCTTCAACGAGTTCAACGTGATCACGTGCCGGAACGTGCTGATCTACTTCGATCGGCCGTTGCAGGATCACGTCCAGCGGCTCTTCTACGAGAGCCTCACCACCTTCGGAGTCCTTGCGCTCGGGCAGAAGGAGACGATCCGGCAGTCTCCGCACGAGGACGCGTACGAGGCGCTCGCAGCGGACGAGCGGCTCTACCGCAAGGTGAGGTGACCGCGTGAGCGTTCAGCCGAAAGTCGGCCGATGAGCTGCGAGCTGATCGCGATCGGAGCCTCATGGGGCGGCCTGAACGCGATGAGCACCGTGCTCGACGGGCTCGAGCCCGAGGTGGACGCCCCGATCGTCTTCGTCCAGCACCGCGATCCCGCTTCGCAGCGGGGCGGGCTCGTGCTGCTCCTCCAGCGACACGTCGAGCGACCCGTGCTCGAGCCCGACGACAAGCAGCCGATCGAGCGGGGTCATGTCTACGTCGCTCCTGCCGATTACCACCTCCTGGTGGAGAACGGCCACTTCTCGCTCTCGACGGACGCCCGCGTGCAGTTCGCGCGCCCGTCGATCGACGTCCTCTTCGAGTCGGTGGCTGAGGCGTACGGCGAGCGTGCGACCGGGATCGTCCTCACCGGCGCGAACGCCGACGGCGCCCATGGCCTGGCGGCGATCAAGGCCGCTGGCGGGATCGCGGTCGTTCAGGAGCCCGAGAGCGCGTCGCGGAGGGCGATGCCCGACGCGGCGCTGGCCGCCGTCGGCGAGGCTGACGCCGTCCTGCCCGTGGAGCAGATTCCGCGCTTCCTCCACGAGCTCTGCGTCGGGGCGGTGCGATGAGCGTGACCGCACCCGGCGAGCGGGCGAAGATCCTGTGCGTCGACGACACACCCGAGAACCTGCTCGCGCTCGAGGCGATCCTGGAGCCGCTCGGACAGGAGCTCGTGCGAGCGGGATCGGGCGAGGAAGCGCTCCGGAGGCTGCTCGGCGACGAGTTCGCGCTGATCCTGCTCGACGTCCAGATGCCGGGCCTCGACGGCTTCCAGACCGCCGACCTGATCAAGCGCCGCGAGCGAAACCGGCATATCCCGATCATCTTCCTGACCGCGATCTCGAAGGACGCCGAGAACGTCTTCAAGGGCTACGAGTCCGGCGCCGTCGACTATCTCCTGAAGCCGTTCGATCCCGACGTGCTGCGCACGAAGGTGGCGGTCTTCGTCGAGCTCTGGCAGAAGACGGTCGAGCTGCGCCGGCAGGGCGAGCTCCTGCGGGAGCAGGAGCTCGCCGCGCTCGAGCGCCAGAGCGAAGCGCGCTACCGCTTCCTCGGCGACTCGATTCCGCAGCAGGTGTGGACGGCTCTCCCGAGCGGCAGTCTCGACTACGTCAACGAGCGCGTGATCGAGTACTTCGGACGCTCGTCGGAGGAGCTGCTGCAAACGGGCTGGGACGACGTGATCCACCCGGACGACGTTTCCTTGATGTTCGCGCGCTGGTCGGAGGCACTCGCCACCGGCGAACCCTACGAGTCCGAGTTCCGAATCGCGCGCGCGAGCGACGGTGCGTGGCGGTGGCATCTCGCACGCGCGCTGCCGATGCGCGACGAGACCGGCAGCATCGTTCGCTGGTTCGGCACGAATACCGATGTCGACGACCGCCGAACCGCCGAGGATCGCCAGCGCTTCCTCGCCGAGGCCGGCTGGGTGCTCGGCAGCTCGCTCGACTACGAGCGCACGCTTCAGGACGCGGCGCGGCTCGCGGTTCCCCGGGTCGCGGACTTCTGCGCCGTCGACGTGCTCGTCGAAGACCGGCTCGAGCGACTGGCGCTCGTCCACGTCGACCCGCTCAAGCTCGTCCTCGTCAAGGAGCTGGAGCCTCGGTCGCTCGACGGGGTCGGAGCGGAGGGCACCGCCATCGCGATTCGGGAGGCCGGGCCGATCCTGATTCCCGAGCTGACGGACGAGCTGCTTCCGGGCTTTGCCGCCGACGAGTCGCAGCTCGAGATCCTGCGCTCGCTCGAGCTGCGCTCGTACATCTCGGTACCGCTCGTCGCGCGCGGCCAGGCCTTCGGCGCGATCACTCTCGTCACCTCCGCCGACTCGGGCCGCACCTACGACGAGTCGCATCTGGCGGTGGCAGAGGAGCTGGCGAGACATGCGGCAGCAGCGATCGACAACGCGAGACTCTTCGAGGAGTCGGAGCGGCAGGGTCGTGCGGCTCGCGTCCTCGCTGCCGTCGGCGATGCCGTCGTGCTGGTCGATCGCGAGGGTGTGATCCGGCTCTGGAACACGGCCGCGGCGGCCGTCACGGGGCTCCCCGAAGCGCGCGTCGTGGGTCGACGGATGGTGGATGTCGTTCGCCAGTGGGACGAGATCGCGCCGCTCATCCCGGTCGCGAGCGGGCCGGGCTCTGCGGTTCGCACGGAGACGGTCCCGGTCGAGCTCATCGACCGGGAGCTTTGGCTCTCCGCGTCGGGCGTGGGCGTCGACGAGGGGATCGTCTATGCGTTTCGGGATCTGACGGAGGAGCGCGTGCTCGAGGAGCTGAAGGCGGAGTTCGTCGCGACCGTGTCGCACGAGCTGCGGACGCCGCTCGCTGCGATCTACGGCTCCGCGCAGACGATCAGGCGCACGGATCTCGACCTCGACGACTCGGTCAAGGACGAGCTGCTCGGCGTGATCGCCACCGAATCCGACCGCCTCGCCGTGATCGTCAACGACCTGCTGCTCTCGAGCCATCTCGACTCGGGACGACTACCGGTCTCGATCGAGCACTGCGACGCGGTCGAGCTCGCAGCGGCGGTGCTCGAGACGGCCAGAACTCATCTGCCGGACACGATCGTGCTCGAGCTCGACGCGCCGAAGCCGCTCGCACCCGTCGCGGCCGATCGAGGCCAGCTCCAACAGGTGCTCGTCAACCTCGTCGACAACGCCATCAAGTACTCGCCCGACGGCGGGGAAGTCGTGCTCCGCGTGGGGCAGGCCGACTCGCTGATCAGGTTCGTGATCGCCGATCGCGGGCTCGGGATTCCCGCCTCCGAGCACCGCCGGATCTTCGAGAAGTTCTACCGACTCGATCCGGACATGACCCGAGGGATCGGCGGCACAGGCCTTGGGCTCTACATCTGCCGCGAGCTCGTCCGCCGGATGGACGGCTCGATCTGGGTCGAGTCCCAGCCCGGCGTGGGCTCGAGCTTCGTCGTCGAGCTGCCCGCAGCGAAGCAGCCGCCGGCGAAGCGGGCGCCGGCGAAGCGCGCGCCGCGCGGCCGGCGCGCAGGCGCGCGCTGAGAGGCGCTCGCAACGGCCTCTCCCTTGGCCGGTGTGTGGATAGCCGCACCTCGGATCCGCCGCGTCTCTGCGAGGATTTGTCCATGCCGATCACCGTCCTGATCGTGGACGACCACCCGAGCTTCCGCGCCTCGGCGCGCGCGATTCTCGAAGCGGACGGCTACGAGGTGGTCGGCGAGGCCGCAAACGGGGCGGCGGCATTGGCGAAGGCAGGCGAGCTCGAACCGGACGTGTTGCTCCTGGACGTGCAGCTCCCCGACATGGACGGCTTCGCCGTCAGCTCGAGGTTGCGACGAAACGGCTCCGGGCCGCTCGTCGTGCTCGTCTCGAGTCGCGAGGCGTGCGACTATGGAACGCTCGTGGCGGAGTGCGGCGCGCGCGGCTTCATCCCGAAGGACGAGCTCTCCGGAGCGGCACTGAGCCAGCTGCTCGGATGAGCGCCCGCGTGCTTGCCGGGGCGGCTGCGGGCGCAGTCCTGCTCGCGGCCGGCGCAACGTGGCTCGTGCTCGCGAGCGAGCACGAGGACAACCCGGCTGCGACGCTCGCGTTCACGCTCACAGCGGGTCTCAGCTTCGTCGCCAGCGGGCTCGTCGCGTTGTGGCGACGTCCCGAAAACCGAACCGGCGTCCTGCTGCTCACCGTCGGCTATCTCTGGTTTCTCGGCGCCCTCGCCGAGTCGAACAACGACTGGGTCTTCACGATCGGGATCGCGCTGAGCACCGTCGCCTTCGGCGCGTTCGTCCATCTGCTGCTCGCGTTTCCGTGGGGGAAGCTCGGCAGGCGGCGCGACGCCTATCTCGTCGTGGCGACCTACGCGCTGACGCTGCTTGGCAGCGTCGCGCTCCTGATGGTCGAGGAACGGCCGGATCCGGACTGCGCCACGTGCGTCAGCACCCTGGCCGTCACGAACGACGCCACGGCGCAGACGGTGACGCAACTGACCGTCACCGGGCTCGCGCTCCTCCTGATCGGAGCCATTCTGGCCACTGTGGGCCGCCGTTTCCGGCGCTCGTCCCCGGCTCTCCGCCGCGTGCTCGGACCCGTGATCGTGACGGGTGCGCTGGCCATGTTGTTGGCGGTCGGCGAGCTGGCAGCCGGCATCGTCTCCGACCGAGCCGCCGAGCAGCTCGAGCTCGCTTTCCTCGTGATTTTCGCGACCGTACCGATCGCCTTCCTGGCCGGCGTGTTGCGGGCTCGGCTCGCCCGCTCGGCCGTCGGCGAGCTCCTCCTCGACCTCGCCGCCGGAGGCTCCTCGCTGCGGGACGCCCTCGCTCGAGCCCTCCACGATCCCTCCCTCGACATCGTCTACTGGCTCCCCCAGCGCGAGCAGTTCGTCTGGCAGGACGGCAACGTGTTCGTCGACAAGGGGGGCCCGCGAACCGCCCGCTACGTGGAGCTCAACGGCAAACGGGTCGCCGCCGTGCTCCACGATCCCTCGCTCGCGGACGAGCCCGAGCTCGTCGACGCGGCCGCGGCCGCGGCGGGTCTCTGGCTCGCCAACGCGCAGCTCCAGGCCGAGCTTCGTTCGCAGTACGACTATCTCGAGACGATCGTCAACACCGCCCCCTCGTTGCTCATGTCGCTCGAGCTCGACGGCCGGATCGCGAACTTCAACACGGCCTGCGAGCGCGCGAGCGGTTACGAGAACATCGAGGAGGTCCGGAACCAGTACTTCTGGGACCTCTTCATCTCAGCCGACGAGCGCGACGCCGTCCGGGAGCGCTTCCTGGCGGATCCCGAGCACCTGCCGAGCGACTACGAGAACGCATTCGTGAACCGGCGCGGCGAGGAGCTCGTGATCGCCTGGTCGACAGCGCCTCTCCGCGACGAGGAGGGCGAGGTTCGCAACATCATCTGCGGCGGGCTCGACGTGACCGAGCGCAAGCATCGCGAGCTCGAGCTGCAGGGAGAACGCGACTTCCTCGACGCGATGGGCGACTCGATTCCGAGCCTGATCGTGCTGACCGACCGCGAGGGTGAGATCGTCTCGGACGGCGTCAACCGCGCGTTCAGAGAGACCTTCGGCTGGACGACCGACGAGACGACGCGGCAAAGCTTCCTCCAGTTCGTCCACCCCGAAGACGACTACGCCGCGCGCATGGCGATCGCGGCCGCGGCGAATGGGGTCGTGCGCACGGGGCTCGAATCACGCTGGCTGCCGCGGGAAGGGGAGCCGCTGCTCGTCTCCTGGGCCGCCACCCCGATCAGTCATCCGAGCGACCCGAAGCTCGTCGTGATCACCGGCGAGGACGCCACTGAGCGCAAGCGTCGCGAGAGCGCGCTCCGCTCGAGCGAGGAACGGTTGCGCGCGGCGATCGAGGCCTCGCCGGTCGCAATCGTGGAGTACGCGCTCGACGACACGATCACCCGCTGGAACCGGGCGGCCGAGCGGATCTTCGGCTGGACCGCCGACGAGGTGCTCGGCGGCCCTGCCCGACATCAACCTCCCGAGCGGGCGACCGAGCTCGCCGAGCTCTTCCGGCGCGTCCGCGACGGCGAGGTCTATACAGGTGTCGAGAGCAAGCGGATTCGCAAGGACGGAGCGTCGATCGAGGTCGAGATCTCCGCTGCCCCGATCCGGGACGTCACAGGCGAGGTGATCAGCCACATGGCCCTGTTCGCGGACATCACGGAGCGCAAGCGTCAGGAGGAGGAGGTGCGAGCCTCACGTTCGCGGATCGTCCAGGCGGCCGACGACGCCAGGCGTATGCTCGAGCGAAACCTCCACGACGGCGCCCAGCAACGACTGGTGGCACTCTCGCTCTCCCTGCGGTTGGCGCAAAACCGGATCACGACCGACCCCGAGGCGGCGGAGACGATCCTCGAGAGCGCCCGCGACGAGCTCTCTCTCGCGATCGAGGATCTGCGCGAGCTCGCTCGCGGGATCCATCCGGCAGTGCTCACCGATCGGGGCCTCGAGGCCGCTGTCACGACACTCGCCGACCGGTCGCCCGTCCCGGTCGAGGTCTCGATGCCGGCCGAGCGGCTCCCGACGACGGTCGAGGCGGCGGCCTACTACGTGATCGCCGAGGCGCTGACCAACGTGGCCAAGTACGCCAAGGCATCGGTGGCCCGCGTGCAGGTCAGCCGCGAGAACGGCCGAGCCCTGGTCGAGGTGTCGGACGACGGGGTCGGCGGCGCGAATGCGGCGGGCGGCAGCGGTCTGCGCGGGCTCGCAGATCGGGTCGAAGCGCTCGACGGGACGCTCGAGGTCGAGAGCCCGCTCGGCGGGGGCACTCGGATCAGCGCCCAGCTTCCGGTAGCGGCGAAGTAGTGCCCGCCGCACCGCGGGACGCCTGCAATCCGCACAGGCAGGGGTCTCGGCCGGTGAGAACGTGTCCTCGACAGGAACCAAAGCCACTGGACTCAGAGAGGACAGTCATGAACGCCAACGACAGAATCGATCTCGCGAATCGCCGGAACGATGGCATCGACGTCACGCTCTGGTGGTCGCGCTCGAACGACGCGGTCTCGGTCGAGGTCCTGCATCTGGCATCGGACTCGACCTTCGAGCTCGCGGTAGACCGGCGCCGCGCCCTCGACGCGTTCTACCATCCGTTCGCCTTCGCGGCCCGCTCGAACCCGCAACTCCTCGACGTGGCCGCGTAATCCGGATCTAGCGGAGAGTCGACCTGGGCTCTACGCTCCGGGCTCGTGCCAAGAGGGTTGGGCTAGAGGCCCAACCTCCTAGACTCTCGGCATGAGCGAGTTCCCGACCGGCACCGTCACGCTGTTGTTCGCCGATGTCGAGGGCTCGACAAGACATGCGCACGACCTCGGCGCCGGCTGGGCCGTCGCGCTCGCAGACGTCCGGAGGCTCCTGCGCGACGCCGTCGGAGCCGCAGGCGGGCACGAGGTGGACAGCCGCGGCGACGAGCTCTTTGCCGCTTTCGGAGACGCCGACTCGGCCGCTGCCGCTGCGATCGCCGCCCAGCGAGCGCTCGCCGACAACTCGTGGGCAGGCTCGCCCGTGCGGGTGCGCGTCGGCCTCCATACCGGTCAGCCGGTGCTCGGAGAGGACGGCTACGTCGGAATCGACGTTCACCGAGCCAGCAGGATCTGCGGCGCGGGACACGGCGGCCAGGTTCTCGCGTCGGAGGCGACGAGCACTGCGCTCGCAGGCCACGAGCTCCGCGACCTCGGGCTTTACACCCTCCCGGACCTTCCGGAGCCGGAACGGATCTTCCAGCTCGAGCACGAGCGTGCCCATACGTTCCCGCCGCTCCGCGCCCGGCCCAGCTCTGCGGCGCTCCGCGTCGTCCTCGCCGACGATTCGATCCTCCTGCGCGAAGGGATCGCGCGGCTGCTCGAGGACGCAGGCTTCGAGATCGTGGCCCAATCAGGCGCCGGAGACGACCTGCTCCGCCATGTCGCGATGCACCGCCCCGACGTTGCGATCGTGGACATCCGGATGCCGCCGACTCACACCGACGAGGGCCTCCGCGCCGCCCAGGAGATCCGCGACCGCCACCCTGGTGTCAGCGTGCTCGTCCTGTCGCAGTACGTCGAGCCCGGCTACGCGCTGGAGCTGCTCTCGGAGAGCGCGGAGGGGGTCGGCTACCTGCTCAAGGATCGCGTCTCCGACGTCGACGAATTCACGGCCGCCGTCCGCCGTGTCGCCGAGGGCGGGTCGGCGCTCGACCCCACCGTCGTGAACCAGCTCGTCGGTCGAAAGCGCCAGCATGACCCAGTGGGGGAGCTGACCCCGCGCGAGCGGGAGGTGCTCGAGCTGATGGCGGAGGGACGCTCGAACCAGGCGATCGCGGAGCGAATGTTCGTCACGCTCCGAGCGGTCGAGAAGCACGTGACGAGCATCTTCGCCAAGCTCAGCCTGCCGGCGACCGCCGAAGATCACCGTCGCGTCCTGGCCGTGCTCGCCTTCCTTCGCTAGGACGCACCGGCGCCGTGCGGCTGGCCGCACTCGAAGAGGCCTGGACGCCCCACTGCCGGCTCGGCTCCCCAGACGGAGAGTGACGACGACCCCTCTCTCAAGGAGACGACGCAATGTCACCGCTGAAGAGCTCGAACAACTTCGCGGCCCGCATGGGCCGCTGGAGCGCGAACCACTGGAAGACCTCGGTCTTCGGCTGGCTTGCGTTCGTGATCGCCTCGGTCGTGATCGGCGGGGCGGTCGGCACGAAGCAGCTCGAGGACTCCGATCTGAACGTCGGCGAGGCCAAGCGCGCCGACAAGCTGATCGAGGCCGCGGGCTTCGACAAGGCTGACGAGCAGGCCGAATGGGTGCTCGTCCAGTCGAAGACCCTGACCGCAAAGGACGCCGCTTTCCGGGCCGCGATCGAGGACGTCACGAAAACCCTCGACGGCTTCCCGCAGGTACGAAAGCTCCGCTCGCCGCTCGCCGCCCGCAACTCCGGCCAGATCTCACCCGACGGACACTCGGCGATCGTCGAGTTCCAGCCGCTCGGCACCTACGACGAGGCGATCCTCTACATCGAGAAGATCGAAGCCGCTGTCGCCGACGTCGAGTCCCGTCATTCCGGCTTCTCAATCGAAGAGTCCGGCAGCGCCTCGACCGGAAAGGCGACCGACGACGCGTTCGGCAAGATGCTCGAGACCGCAGGACTCGTCTCGATCCCGCTCACGCTCGTGATTCTCCTGCTCGTGTTCGGGTCCGTCGTCGCGGCCGCCGTTTCGCTCCTGCTCGCGATCACGGCGGTATTCGCGACGATGAGCCTTGTCGCGTTCCCGAGCCAGATCGTCCCCATGGACGAGAACGTCTCCGCCGTGATCCTGCTGATCGGACTCGCCGTGGGCGTCGACTACTCGCTCTTCTACCTCCGCCGCGAACGCGAGGAACGAGCCGCGGGCCGGAGCGAGAGCGCTGCTCTCGAGGCCGCCGCAGCCACTTCCGGCCGGGCCGTGCTCATCTCGGGGATCACCGTGATGATCGCGATGGCCGGGATGTTCCTCTCGGGAGACAAGACGTTCATGTCCTTCTCGATCGCCACGATGATGGTGGTCGCAGTGGCCATGATCGGCTCGCTGACCGTGCTTCCCGCGTTGCTCTCGAAGCTCGGCGACCGGGTCGAGAAGGTTCGCGTTCCGTTCCTGCGCAGGCTGAAGAAGGGCAACGGCGAGTCCCGCCTCTGGGGCGCGCTCCTCACCCGCGTGCTCCGGCGTCCGGTTGCGTGGGCGCTCGCGGCGACCGCAGTGCTCGTCGCCCTGACGATTCCGGCCCTCCAGCTGAACACGGTGCAGACGGGTCTCGACGACATCTCGATCCCCGAGATCGAGCCGTACAAGGCGCTGACCGAGGCGTTCCCGGGCGGGCCCGACCCGGCGATCGTGGCGATCAAGGCAGCGGACGTCCGGTCGGACGAGGTTCAGCAGGCGATTGCAGACCTGAGGAGGGAGGCGATCGAGAGCGGTCAGGTCAACACGCCGATCCAGGTCGAGGCCAGCCGTGACAACACCGTCGCCACCGTCGAGCTCCCGCTGATCGGTAACGGCTCAGACGAGGCATCCGTGGCCGCGCTGGCCACGCTCCGCGACGAGCTGCTCCCGCAGACCGTCGGTACCGTGGCCGGCGTCGAGTACGCCGTGACGGGCACCACCGCCGCGGGCGAGGACTGGAAGGCCGCGATGCGGACGACCGCGCCGCTCGTGTTCGCGTTCGTTCTCCTCTTCGCGTTCGCGCTCCTGCTGGTCTCGTTCCGCTCGATCGTCATCGCGCTGAAGGCGATCATCCTCAACCTGCTCTCCGTCGGAGCCGCGTACGGGATCCTCGTCGCGGTCTTCCAGTGGGGCTGGGGGGAGGGCGTCCTCGACTTCGAGTCGAACGGCGGAATCACTCCGTGGCTGCCGATGTTCCTGTTCGTGATCCTCTTCGGGCTCTCGATGGACTACCACGTCTTCATCCTGAGCCGGATCCGCGAGGGCTACGACCGCGGCCTCGGGACCGACGAGGCGGTCTCCCACGGAATCAGGAGCACCGCGGGTGTCGTCACCAGCGCGGCAATCGTGATGGTCGGAGTGTTCTCCGTCTTCGCGATCCTGCCGCTGATCGACATGAAGGAGATGGGCGTCGGCCTCGCAGCCGCCGTCCTGATCGACGCGACGATCATCCGCGGCGTGCTCCTGCCCGCCACGATGAAGCTGCTCGGCGACTGGAACTGGTACCTGCCGCGCTGGCTCGAGTGGCTCCCCCGGCTCGAGCACGAGCCGGCTGCGCCGAAGTCGCCCGCAATTCCGGCCGCTTAGCCGCCCGAACGACAACGAGCCCCGTCTCCGAATGCTCGGAGACGGGGCTCCACTTCGTTCTGCGAGGCGCTGGTACGGTCGGCCGGTGGGCGCCGGCCTCCCTCACGTCGACGACTGGCACGCGTGGAGCCCATACGAGCTCGCTCCGAAGCTTCGCGACCTCGAGGTGCCCTGGGCCGTCGCCGCGGGCTGGGCGATCGAGCTGCACGTCGGAGGCGAGCCGCGGGAGCACGAGGATCTCGAGCTCGCGATCGCGCGGACGAGCTTTCCCGTCCTCCGGGCGGCGCTGCCGGAGCTCGAGTGGTACGGCGTCGGGCGACGGGCTCGTGACGCCGATCGACGAAGCGTCGGACGAGCTCCATCAGACCTGGGGCCTCGATCGCTCCGCCGGCTGCTGGCGGCTCGATGTCTTTCGCGAGCCGTGGGAGGGCGACACCTGGGTGTGCCGCCGCGATCCCGCCCTCCGTCGGCCGGTGGCGGAGGCGATCGAGCATACGCGGGACGGAATCCCCTACCTCGCGCCGGAACTCGTGCTGCTCTTCAAGGCGAAGCACGCTCGCGAGAAGGATCAGGCGGATCTGGCGCGAGCGTTGCCGCTCCTCGAGCCGGCCCGGCGGCAGTGGCTCGGCGACGCGCTGCGGCT
The DNA here is from genome assembly GCA_963761905.1 of uncultured Gaiellaceae bacterium. Classification (GTDB taxonomy): domain Bacteria; phylum Actinomycetota; class Thermoleophilia; order Gaiellales; family Gaiellaceae; genus Gaiellasilicea. Next base: position 79,777 of record CAVXIQ010000003.1, read on the forward strand.
CGTGCATCCGGGCCACGAGTGGATCGCACTCGTCGAAGGCGCCTGAGAGAAGCCGGAGGCGGGACTCGAACCCACGACCCACGCTTTACAAGAGCGTTGCTCTACCAGCTGAGCTACTCCGGCAACGCCGGAATGGTACTCCCGCTAGTTGAGGACCTCGCGCGTCTTCTGGTGGGCGACGATCTTGCGCTTGACCCGCTGGAGCGCGTTGTCGATCGTCTTGCAGTCGCACCCCAGCTCCTCGCCCATCTCCTCGTACGAGAGACCCTCGAGGTAGCAGCGCAGCGCGTCGGCCTCGAGCGACGAGAGGCCGGTGCCGAGCGCGAGCACGAGGCTCTGCAGCTCCTGGGTCGAGACGACGCACACGGACGGATCGTTGGTCGTCGGCCCCGGTAGCGCGTCGCCCAGGGTGCATTCCCCGTCGGACTCCTGGCCCGCCGGCGTGTGGCTGAAGGAGATGTACTGGTTCAGCGGCTGGTGCTTGTACCGCGTCGCCGTCTTGATCGCGGTGATGATCTGGCGGGTCACGCACAGCTCGGCGAAGCTCCGGAACGACGTCTCCATGTCCGGCTTGAAGTCGCGCACCGCCTTGTAGAGCCCGATCAAGCCCTCCTGGATCAGGTCGTCGGACTCGCCACCCGCGAGAAAGTACGAGCTCGCCTTGAGGCGGACGAAGCCGGTGTACCGCCGCATCAGCGCGTCGAGCGCGGTCTGACTGCCGTTCCGGGCCTTCATCACGAGCTGCAGATCCTCAAGCTCTCGTTGAGCCTTCTGTACCGATTGCGCTGCGGTGGCGGTCCGAGGCGACATTGCGTTTCTCCTGTATCAACGGGAACGAGCCGGTGCGTTCTCCAGGTCGAACGCCCAACCCTCACCCTGAAGTTGAGCCAGAACATAGCAGCGTCCCGCGCAAGTTACAACCCCCTTGCAATCAAACGTGTTTGCTAAGAACGTATGTTCGCTTCGCGGCGGCGGCAGGCCTCGTAGAGGAGAAGCGAGGCGGCGACACTGACGTTCAGCGACTCGACCTGGCCGGCCAGCGGGATCGCGATCGCGCCGTCACAGGCCCGGCGGACGAGCGGACGGACGCCTTTGCCCTCGGCGCCGAAGACGAGTGCGAGACCTCCAGACAGATCCGCCTCCCACATGTCCGCCTCGGCGTCGGCGGCAGCGGCGTAGATCCAGAGGTCGCCGCGCTTGATCTCATTCAGGAAGCGCGCGAGGTTCGGAACGACGGCGACCGGCAGGTGCTCGACCGCTCCGGCGGACGAGCGGCAGACGGCCGCCGTGACTCCCGCCGAGCCGTGCGCCGGCACGATCACGCCGCTCGCCCCCGCTCCCTCGGCGCTGCGACAGACGGCGCCGAAGTTCCGTGGGTCGGTGACCTGGTCGAGGCAAGCGAGGAGCGGCGTCTCTGCGCCGGCGAGCTCGTGGGCGTCGGCATAGCGATAGGGCTCGCACCACGCGAGCACCCCCTGATGGTCTCGCGTGCCGGCGGCGTCACTCAGCTCTCGGTCCGGCTTCACCTGGACGCGCGGGCCGTCGGCGAGCCAGGGCTCGCCCGCAGCGGCGCGTTCCGTCGCCCAGAGCTCAAGTACCTCGCGCGGCCCGCGAAGCGCCTCGCGCACCGGCCGGCGGCCGTAGACCTGCTCGCGGGTCACGTCTTCGGCACGAGCCGGTAGGCGTCCGCGTCGTCCCGGATCTCCCACCCCGCAGCCTCGATCTCGGCGCGAAGGCGGTCCGACTCGGCGAAGTCGCGCGCCGCGCGCGCCTCCTGACGGCGACGAGCGAGCTCGTCGATCTCTGCCGGCGCCTGCTGAAACTCCGCGATCGACCCGAGCCCGAACACGTCGAGCCCACGCCGCAGCAGCGCGTGATCCCGCCACTCGTGCAGCACCGCCAGCGCCTCGGGCGTGGAGAAATCATCGTCGAGAATCGCAACGAGACGCTCCCAGGACCCTTCCTGCGCAGGCTGAGAGGGGTTGCGAAACACCTCGCGAAGCCCGTCGGCGCGTGCCCGCGCCGACTCCATCCGCTCGTCGGAGAAGTCGATCGGGCTGCGCCAGTGCGCCGTCAGGAAGAAGAGCAGCGTCGTCTCGCGACCCCACTTGTCGAGCACCTCCTGGATCGTCTCGACGTTGCCGACCGACTTCGACATCTTCTCGCCGGTGAAGCGGAGCATCCCGTTGTGCATCCAGATCCGGGCGAACTCGTGGCCGAGCGCGCTCGACTGGGCAAGCTCGTTCTCGTGGTGGGGGAAGACGAGATCGAGCCCGCCGCCGTGGATCTCGAAGGACGGCCCGAGGAGCTTCTCCGCCATCGCGGAGCACTCGATGTGCCAGCCAGGGCGGCCGCGGCCCCCACGGTGACTCCCACCACGTGTCCTCGTCCGGCTTGTTCGCCTTCCAGAGCGCGAAGTCGCGCGGATCCTCCTTGCGTGCGTTCGGCTCCTGCTCCTCGACCTGATCCGGCCGCTGCCCGGAGAGCCGTCCGTACTCGGGCTCCCGGGCAACGCGGAAGTAGACATCGCCCTCGACCTCGTACGCGAAGTCTCGCTCGATCAGGTCAGAGATGAAGCGGACGATCTCGGCAATCGTCTCGGTCGCCTTCGGAAAGTGGTCGACCTCGTCGAGCCCGAAGCGGCCGACGTCCTCGAGATACCACTCGGTCGCCTGCCGCGCACGCTCGGCGCTCTCCCCCGGCGCCGCCTCGTAGATCTTGTCGTTCACGTCGGTGATGTTGTGGACGAGCGTGACCTCGTAGCCGCGCAGCCGGAGCCAGCGCGCGTACCAGGAGCCGATCACGTAGGGGCGCGCGTTACCGATGTGCGCGCGGGCATACACCGTGGGGCCGCACACGTACATCCCGATCGGGCCGGGTGGCGGCGGCAGCTCGACGAGCCCGCGCGCGAGGGTGCTAGAGAGCCGCATCGACTCGCCGCAGCGCTTCGTCTCGTGACAGCGCGGCGATCACGGCCCAGAGCTCGGGGCCTCGCTCAGCTCCCGTCAGAGCGAGTCGAAGCGCCTTCAGGTCGCCGCCGACCGCCTTCAGCTCGCGCACGATCTCCTTCCCGTCGAGCCCGTTCGTCCGCAGCTCCGTGAACCGCTCGAGCGTCGGCCGCGCATCCTCGGACAGTCGCACGGGCTGCGGCTCGAGAATCGCTAGCGCCATCGCCCGCGCCTCGTTCAGGTCGCGCGCACCGCGCAGTGCCCGCGCGAGCTCCACCGGCGCACCGACGCGAGCGGCGAGCTCCTCATCGGAGAGCGCGGCGATCGCGTCGATGGCGAGCCGCCGCAACCGAGGCAGGTCGAGCTGGACGTCGTGCACGGGCTCGCCGAGCTCGTCGAGGTACGCGCGCGCGGCCTCGGCCGGAATCCCGGCGTCGCGCAGATCCTCGACCGAGGAGATGTCCTCGCCGCGCTTCGAGAGCTTCTTCCCGTCCTCGCCGAGCAGCAGGCCGTGATGGACGTACTCCGGGGGCTCGAAGCCGAGCGCGCGCGCGAGCTGCTGCTGAAGCTCGCTGTTCGGCCGGTGGTCTGAGCCGCGGACGACGTGCGTGATCCGGAAGTCGGAGTCGTCGACGACGCTCGCGAGGTGATACGTCGGACTGCCGTCGGGCCGAAGCAGGGTCAGCCGGCCGAAGCGGAGCGCGCCCTCGGTGTCCTCGACCCCGATGCTCTGCGCAGCCTCGCGGTGCCGCTCCACCCGTCCGCTCTGGCGCACCGGCCCCTCGTCCCAGCCGATCCCGAGCCATTCGAGGTCGGCGACGATCCGCCCCTCCGCGCCGGGCACCTCACGCTCGACGTCCGTGTCGTCGATTCGCAGGAGGAACCAGTCGCCCCGCCGCCGATTCGCGACGGCCGAGAGCGCGCCGCCGAGATGAAGCGAGCCCGTGGGGCTGGGGGCGAAGCGAGTTCGGATGGCCACCTCGCCAATCTACCGCCGCCCCGACTAGAGGTTGACCGCCCTCATGCCGGCCTCCGAATACCGCGAGCCCACAGCCGCGCCGAGGGGAAAGACCTCGTCCAACCCGGCGATCTCGTCACCGGTGAGCTCGACCTCGGCGGCCGCCACGTTCTGCTCGAGGTACGCCACGCGCTTCGTGCCGGGTATCGGGACGATGTCGTCGCCGCGCGAAAGCACCCAGGCAAGGGCGATCTGGCTTGCGGTGACACCCTTGGCCGCCGCGAGCGCCTCGAGGTGCTCGACGAGCGAGAGGTTCTCTTCAAGGTTCTCGCCCTCGAAGCGAGGCAGCGTTCCGCGAAAGTCCTTCTCCTGGAAGTCGCTCGTCGAGCGGATCGTTCCGGTCAAGAAGCCGCGCCCGAGCGGCGAATAGGCGACGAGGCCGATCCCGAGCTCCCGGAGCGTCGGCAGGATCTCTGCCTCGACGTCGCGCGTCCAGAGCGAGTACTCGTACTGCAGCGCCGAGATCGGATGCACCGCGTGCGCACGCCGGATCGTCTCCGCGCCGGCCTCGGAAAGACCCAGATAGCGCACCTTGCCCGCCTCGACGAGCTCGGCCATCGCGCCGACCGTCTCCTCGATCGGCGTCGCGGGATCGACGCGGTGCTGGTAGTAGAGGTCGATCGTCTCCATCCCGAGCCGCTCGAGGGACGCGTCACACGCAGTGCGGACGTACTCCGCGTCGCCCCGTAGGCCGAGCCGAGCGCCGCTCTCGTCGCGAACGACCCCGAACTTGGTCGCGAGCACGACCTCGTCGCGACGGCCGGCGACGGCGCGGCCGACGAGCCGCTCGTTCGTGAACGGCCCGTAGATGTCGGACGTGTCGAGGAAGGTGACGCCGAGCTCGAGCGCCCGGTGGATCGTCGCGATCCCGGTCTCCTCCGCCGGCGGGCCGTAGAACTCGGACATCCCCATGCAGCCGAGTCCCTGCGCACTGACTCGCAGCCCCTGCGCTCCGAGCGATCGCTGCTCCATCGTTCCTCCTCGGTCGACGATTCCAGCCTACGTGCAGGCTCCATGCGGGCCGAGCACTCGACTACGCTCGCGTGCGTGGACGAGGTGCTTTCGGCTTGGTACAGGGAGAACGGG
>CAVXIQ010000004.1:0-123910 GCA_963761905.1 uncultured Gaiellaceae bacterium
TCGAGCCCGTGCGCGCGCAGCACCTCGTCGTTCGTGCCGCACTCGGGGATCCGGTCGACGCCGATCAGCCGTGTGCGGCGGCGGCCTCCGGCGCGGACTCGGCGAACGCGTTCAGGACCGCCTCGCCCTGGCCGCCGGGAAGGACATGGTTGTCGAGGCAGACGATCGCGCCCGCGCGCGGCTCCGCGAGCCAGGCGCCGTCGATCGCGCGCAGCCACGGGAGCGCGATCAGGCCCCAGCCGTCGAGCGCGTCGCACGCCGCCCACGCCTGCGAGACGAGCACGGGCCCGGTGCAGACGAACGTTCCCTTCTCGCCCTCGCGGAGGACGGTGCCGCGGCCCTCGACGAGCTCGGCGGCGGGCGGCTCGAAGCCGAGCGGCCACGGCGGGGAGACGAGCCGGAGGTACACGGGGCCGTCGGCGTCGCGCACGGCCCACTCGACCGCGCGCCGAATCTCGGCCTCGCAGTAGGGCTCGATCGCCGCCATTCCCGGAACGGAGCCCATCAGCGCGATGTCGCGGACGGACTGGTGCGAGTGGCCGGGGCCGCCGGGAACGATCCCGGCGAGCGAGCCGTGGTAGAGCACCTTCGTCCCCTCGCTCGCGTTGTTGAAGATCTGCTCGGCGGCGCGCGGGGTCAGGAAGCAGGCGAACGAGTGGCAGACGGGCAGGAGCCCCGCGAGCGCCATCGCCCCGGCCTGCGAGACCATGTCCTGCTCGGCGATCCCGCACTCGAAGAACCGTTCCGGGAAGCGCTCCTGGAACGGGACGAGCCCGGTGTCGAGCCGCAGGTCGCCGTCGAGGGCGACGAGCGAGGGCTCGTGTTCCGCCGCTGCGACGAGCGCCTCCCCGTATGCCTGGATCAGCCGTTGCGGGCGCTCGGGCGGCGTTCGCCGCGGCGACTCGCGCGTCTCGAGCCGGATCTCGTCCGCTCCGATCCCGGCGAGCCGCGCGTTCAGCCGCTCGATCAGCTCGGCGAGCGCCCGCGCGTAGGCCGCGGGGCCCGGCGCGCCGGAGTGGAAGTCGTAGAGCGCCGTCTCCTCCTCGGGGAGGTCGTGCGGCTCCATGAAGCCGACGCCCGCGCCCTTGAGCGTGTCGGCGACGAGGAGCTTCGGCCGGTCGGGAGCGCTCGTCCGCGCAGCTCCGGCGAGCGCCGCCGAGAAGGCGTCGAGGTCGTGGCCGTCACACCGCGCGACCGCCCAGCCGAACGCCTCGACCTTCTGCTCCAGGTCGCCGAGGTCGCTCACGTGCGAGACCCAGGTGTCGGACTGGAGCTTGTTGTGGTCGACGATCACCGTGATCTCGCCGAGCCTGCGGTTCGCCGTGGGCTGGAGCGACTCCCAGAACTGGCCCTCCTGGAGCTCGCCGTCGCCCGTGAGCACATAGACGTCGCCGCGCCGCCCGGCGAGGCGGTCGGCCAGCACGAAACCGCGCGCCTTCGAGATCCCCATCCCGAGCGAGCCGGTGTTCGTCACGACCTCCGGCGTCGTCAGGACGTCCGGGTGGCCGGGCAGGCCGCCCAGCGCGCGAAGAGCGAAGAGCTTCTCGAACGGGAGCCGGCCGAGCCCGATCAGGATCGCGTAGAGGCCCGGCGCGTCGTGGCCCTTCGAGGAGAAGTAGCGGTCGCCCTCGCCGAGCACCTCGAGCTGGAGCCAGGAGACGATGTCCATGGCGCTGAAGCTCGTGCCGATGTGGCCCGAGCCCGCGTGCTCGATCATCGTCAGCGTGTTGACTCGGCACGCGTCCGCGAAGGCCGCGACCCGATCGGTGGGCGCGACGTCGAGCGCGCGGATCCGCGCGAGCTCGGAGAATGGGACGTACGAGAGCACGGGTCGTCGAGCGTACAGAGCTAGGCTTGCTGCCGGTGCGGCTCTCCCGACGCCAGCTCGTCGACCTCGACAGCCTGGACGATCCGCGGATCGCGGACGCTGCCGCGCGGAGCCCGCTCGTTCGCGGCCCCGCCTTCTCGGAGCACGCCGACGAGGCCGAGCTCCAGTTCAGGGAGGAGCATGAGCCCTACGACGGGCTCGAGGTCGCCGAGATCTTCTTCCGCCGGAAGCGGGTGCTCGACTATCTCGACTTCGCGCTCTCGCGCACCGGGATCGAGCCGACAGGCACCGTCGTCGAGCTCGGGGCCGGCTCGTGCTGGCTGAGCGCGGCGCTCTCGTGCTTCCCGGGCGTCGAACGGGTGGTCGCGGTCGAGTTCTCCGAGCGCCGGCTCGTCTCGTTCGCCCCGGTCTCGCTCGCCGTCCTCGCGGCGCCGGCGGAGAAGGTCGAGCGGCGGATCGCGGACTTCTACAGGCACGGCCTCGAGCCGCAAAGCGCCGATCTGGTGGTGCTCGACGCTGCCTTTCACCATGCCGCCGAGCCTCGGCGGCTGGCCGAGGTCGTCTTCGAGCTGACGAGACCGGGCGGATCGGCCCTGCTCGTGCGTGAGCCGACGCTGACGCTCCTCACCCGCAGCCGCGCGCACGGGATCGAGGCGGCTCACGGCAACTTCGAGCACGAGTATCGACGCGCCGAGTACGTGGACTTTCTCGAGGAAGCCGGCTTCCTGGCTCGCAGCGTCGGCGTGCGCTGGTTCCACGCGTCTGGGTTCCGCCGCGTGCTCTACCGCCCCCCGCTCACGTGGCTGAGCGGCCCGCTGCGCGGCCAGTACGTCTACGTCGGCGCGAAGACGCGCGGCAGCTCGGCCGCGCCGCTCGCCGCCAGCCGCTCCGCGCGCTCGAAGTCGTCCGGGTAGTCGATCGTCAGCCCCTCGTTGCCCTCGGTCAGGAACGGCGCCACGCGCTCGCCGGCGATCGACGGCTCGTCGCCCTCGAGCACGCGCGACCAGGCCAGCTCGAGGCTCGAGTTCTGGACGTGGATCTGCGGCAGTGCCTGGTACTGCATCGAGTGGCAGGGTACTCCCTCGCGCGGGCTGGTCGAGGAGCGGGCGCATCAGGTCGCCGTCCAGGATCCACATCTTCGCGGGGTGCTGGCGGACGAGCTCGACGGCGCGGATCGAGTCGGCCCGGTCGCCGAGCTCGACGAGCCGGGCGAAGGCGCGGCGGATCGTCGCGGCGGTGCGAAAGGGGCTCGTCGGCCGAAGGATCGCGAAGATCTCCTCGTCGCGGCCGGCCATCGCGAGCGTCACCCATTCGACGTCCGGCGAGGTCGACGTCGCGAGCTCGGCGGGGCGCAGCTCGGGCACCTCGGCGCCGTAGCGGCGCGCGACCGCGGCGATCTCCTCCGAGTCCGTGGAGACGAGGATCGCGTCGAAGACGCCGCTCTCGCGCGCCGCCGCGATCGAGTACGCGAGGAGCGGATGCCCGGCGAGCTCGCGCACGTTCTTGCCCGGCACGCGCTCCGAGCCCGCCCTCGCCGGGATCAGGGCGACCGCCGAGGGGCTCACACCGCGCCCATCAAACGGCGGTGGGGTCGTGGGTGACGTAGACCGTCTTCCAGTCGGAGTACACGTCGAGCGCCTCGGTGCCGGGCTCGCGCCAGCCGGTGCCCGAGTCGCGCTGGCCGCCGAAGGGGACGTGCGGCTCGAAGCCGTAGGTCGGCCCGTTCACCTGGACGCCGCCGGCGACGATCCGGCCGACGAACTCGTTGGCGCGGTGGATGCTCGACGTCCAGATCGCCGCGGTGAGCCCGTAGGGGCTGTCATTCGCGAGCGCGAGCGCCTCCTCGAAGTCGGCGACGCGATGCAGGGTCGCGATCGGGCCGAAGAGCTCCGTCGTGGAGATCTCTGCGTCGGCGGCGACGTCCTCGACGATCGTCGGGCCGATGTAGAAGCCGCCGTCGTAGTCCCGGCCGGTCAGCCGCTCGCCGCCGGTGAGCACGGTCGCGCCGGCGGCGCGCGCCCGCTCCACGGCGTCGAGCATGTTCTGGAGCTGGCGCTCGTTGATCACCGGGCCGAAGTCGTGCTCGTCGGTCGAGCCGACTCGCTGCGCCCGCGTGCGCTCGAGCAGGAGCTCCCGGAAGCGGTCGTAGACCGCGTCGAACACGATCAGGCGCGAGCCCGCCGCGCAGCGCTGGCCGGCGTTCGAGAAGGCCGAGAGGGCCGCCGTCGTCGCGGCCTGCTCGAGGTCGGCGTCGTCGCAGACGACGAGCGGGTTCTTGCCGCCGAGCTCGAGGCAGACCTTCGCGAGCCGCTTTCCGGCCGTCTCGGCGATCAGCCGGCCGACGGCGGTCGAGCCGGTGAACGAGACGACGGCGACGCGCGGATCCTCGACGAGCGGCTGGCCGGCCTCCTCGCCGAAGCCCTGGACGACGTTCAGCACGCCCGCCGGCAGGCCGGCCTCCGCCGCGAGCCGCGCGAAGAGCACCGGCGTCTCGGGCGTGTCCTCGGAGGCCTTCAGCACGGCGGCGTTGCCGCAGAGGAGCGCGGGGAAGACCTTCCAGGCGACGTTCGCGATCGGCGTGTTCGCGGCGATGATCAGCCCGGCGACGCCGAGCGGCTGGCGGATCGTCATGGCGTGGCGGTTCGGGGTCGCGCTCGGCATCGTCCTGCCGTAGAAGCGGCGGCCCTCGCCGGCGATGAAGTAGCCGAGCTCGATCGCGCCGTCGGTCTCGCCCCTCGCGTCCTTCGGCGACTTGCCGGTCTCGGCGGCGACGAGCGCGGCGACCTCCTCGCGGTCGCGCTCGAGGAGCTGGGCGATCCGACGGAGGATCCGGCCGCGCTCCTCGACGGTGCACGCCGCCCAGCTCGGCTGCGCGCGAGCAGCCGCCCGGATCGCCGCCTCCACGTCCGTCGCCTCCGAGCGCGCGACCTTCGAGAGCACCTCGCCCGTCGCCGGCGCGAGCTTCTCGAAGGTGGCGCCGTTCGCGGCCGGCCGCTCCTCGCCGCCGATCACGTTGGGAACGTCGACCGTCATGCGGTGAAGCCCCCGTCCACGCGCAGCTCGTGGCCGGTCACGTAGCGCGATGCGTCCGAGGCGAGGAAGAGGAGCGGCCCGGTCGAGATCGGCGCTCTCGGCGAGCCGACCGAGCGGCGTCCGCGCCGTGAACTTGCGCACGAACTCCGGATCCTGGCCGCCGAGGACGCCGCCCGGCGAGAGCGCGTTCACCCGCACGCCGTGCCGGCCCCCAGAGCCGGGCGAAGTAGCGGGTCAGGCCGAGCGACGCCGGCCTTCGAGGCGCCGTAGGCCGGCGGCTTCAGGAAGGGCGGTCGAGGTCGAGGTGGTCGTACATCCGAGCGTCGGGCGCGATCGTCGCGTAGAGCGAGCCGATGTTGACGATCGAGCCGCGGCCGGCGTCGCGCATCGCCGAGCCGAAGACCTGAGTCACGAGGAAGGTGCCGGCGAGGTTGACGTCGAGGACGCGCCGGAAGTCGTCGAACGGGACGTCCTCGATCGCGACGCCGCCCGCATCGCCGATCGGCGGCTGGTCGATCCCGGCGTTGTTGACGAGCACGTCGGGCGCGCCGACCCGCTCCCGCAGCTCGAGCAGCGCCTCGCGATCCGTGACGTCCGCGACCTCGACCGACTCGGCGCCCTCGATCTCGCCGCCGCGCACGTCGACGCCGACGACGCGAGCGCCCGCGCCCGCGAGAGCCGCGATCCAGACGGGGCCGAGCTTGCCCGACGCTCCCGTGACGAGCGCGAGCCGGCCGGAGAGGTCAGGCGTCAACGCGGGAGAGGACGCCGGCGACCGGCAGCGGCTCCTCGAGCAGCTCGAACGTCAGCGTCTCGTCCTCGAGCACCGGCCGCCGCAGGGTCGCGCCGAGCACGCGCTCCAGCTCGTACGGCGGCAGCCCGTCGCCGGGAGACTTGAACGCGAGGTCGCCGTCCTCGAGCACATGGCCGGCGGGCAGGTCCCGGGCCGCGACGAGCTTCTTGCCCATCTTGGTCGCCGGCGCGACCTCGCTCTCGTGCACGTTCTTCGTCCCGTCGCCGAGCGCCACCCTCGTCCGCCGCAGGTCGCGCACCAGCTTGCGCAGGCCCGGCGGCTCGAGCGAGAAGACGTGGTCGGTCCCCTTCAGCGCCCGGTTCAGGGTGAAGTGCTTCTCGACGATCCGCGAGCCGAGCACGAAGGCGGCGACGGCCATCGCGATCCCGTTGTCGTGGCTCGAGAAGCCGACGACCGTGTCCGGGAACTCTTCGCGATAGGTGCCGATCACGCCGAGGTCGAGCTCGTCCCACTCGGCCGGATAGCCCGCGGTGCACTGGAGGACGGCGATCTGGTCGTTCTCGGAGGCCAGCGTGTCGTGCGCGCGCCGGACGTCGTCCATCGTGCCGCCGCCGGTGGAGAAGATCACGGGCTTGCCGATCCGGGCCACGTGGCGGAGGAGCGGCGTGTTCGTCAGGTCGCCGGACGCGAGCTTGTACGCGGGCATGTCGAGCTCCGCGAGGAAGTCCGCGCTGACGAAGTCGAAGGCGGTCGCGAAGAAGGTGATCCCGAGCTCGGCGCAGTACGCCTGCAGCTCCACGTACTCGGCGCGTCCGAACTCGAGCGCCTCGCGATGCTCGCCGTAGGTCGAGCCGTAGCTGTTCTCGTTCTCGTACGGCTTCGCATAGGCCTCGCGCGTGTAGAGACCGCGGTTGTCGCGCTTCTGCAGCTTGACCGCGTGCGCGCCCGCCTCCTGCGCCGCCTTGAACAGCGCCTTCGCCTGCTCGACCGAGCCCTGGTGGTTGTGGCCGATCTCGGCGATCACGTAGCACTCGGTGTCCTCGCCGATCTCGACTCCGTCGAGGACGAGCCGGTGCGCGTCGTGTGCTGAGCCCACTGCGCTCACCGTTCTACCAGAGTCGCGCGCAGGCGCTGCAGGTCGGCGTCGACGAGCAGGTGGACGAGCCCGCGGAAGTCGACCGAGGGCTCCCAGCCGAGCAGCTCGCGCGCCTTGGTCGGGTCGCCGACGAGGTTGTGGAGCTCGGCCTTGCCGCGGCGGAGCGAGTCGTCGACCTCGACGTGCTCGCGCCAGTCGAGCCCCACGTGCTCGAAGGCGCACTCGACCAGATCGCGGACGGAGTGCGTGACGCCGCTCGCGATCACGTAGTCGTCGGGCTCGTCCTGCTGGAGGATCAGGCTCATCGCGCGGACGTAGTCGCCGGCGTAGCCCCAGTCGCGGCGCGCGTCGAGGTCGCCGAGGCGGAGCGTCCGCTCGAGTCCGAGCGAGATCCGGGCGGCGCCGTCCGCCACCTTGCGAGGCAGGAAGTCGAGCGGGCGTCGCGGCGACTCGTGGTTGAAGAGGATTCCCGAGGAGGCGTGCAACCCGTAGCGGCGCCGGTAGGAGCGGACGATGAAGAACGAGTACGCCTTCGCCGCGCCGTACGGGGTCACGGGCATGACCGGCGTCTCCTCGGTCTGGGGCGAGGTCAGCGGATCGCCGAAGATCTCGCTCGACGCCGCCTGGTAGACGCGAGCAGAGGGGGCGGCGCGACGGACGGCCTCGAGGAGCGCGGTCGCTCCGACGGCGGCGAACTCGGCGGTCAGCACCGGCTGCTCCCACGACATCGGCACGAACGACGGCGCGGCGAGGTTGTAGACCTCGTCGGGCCGGGCGGTCTCGAGCGCGCGCACGAGCGAGAGCTCGTCGAGGAGGTCGGCCTGGATCAGCTCGACCCGATCGCGAACGGCGTCGAGGTTCTCGTAGCGCTCGGAGGTGGCGCGACGGACGACGCCGTAGACCTCGTAGCCCTGGTCGAGCAGGAGCTCGGCGAGAAGCGAACCGTCCTGTCCGGCCACACCGGTGATCAGCGCGCGCTTGCTCATCGGCGCACAGTCTGCTCGTACAGGGAGACGACGGCGGCGGTAGCGGCCGACCAGGAGAGGTTGGCCTCGACGTGCGCGCGCGCCGCGGTGCCCAGGCGCTCCCGCAGGTCGGCGTCGGCGAGGAGGCGCTCGATCGCCTCGCGCAGCGCCGTCGGATCGCCCGGCGGGACGAGCAGGCCGGTCTCGCCGTCGCGGATCGCGTCGGGGAGCCCCCCGACCGCCGTCGCGACGACGGGCCGTCCGTGCGCCATCGCCTCTCGTGCGGTCATTCCGACGCCTTCTCGGCGCGAAGGCACGCAGACGACCGCGGCCCGCTCGTAGTACGCGCCCACCTGCGCCGGCGGCACGAAGCCGATCGCCTCGGGGACCGCGACGGGGCCGGAGCCGACGATTGCGCGCGGGAGCCCCTCGGTCGCCTCGAGGAAGTCCTCGATCCCCTTCTCCGGCGAGAGCCTGCCGACGAAGAGGACGTGCGGCGGCTCCGCCGGCGGCGCGGGATCGGCCGGAAGCTCCACGCCTGCCGGGATCAGCGCGACCTCGCGCGCGCCGAGCTCCCGAGCCGCGTCGACGAGCGCGGTCGACGCGCCGACCACGACGCGCGCCCGCCGCAGGATCGGCCGCGCGAGCCACGGGGCGCGCCGGGCGAGCTCGACGTCGGTTCCCCAGAGCTGGACGAGGAACGGCTTGCCGGCGAGCGCGGCGACGAGCCCGGAAGGGAGCCAGTGGGCGTGGACGAGGTCGGCGTCGCGCGACGCGCGGCGCGCTGCTCGGACGAAGCCCGGCCAGGAAGAGCGGCAGCGCGAGCACGAGCCACGGCCGGCGGCGGAGGTTGCCGACGATCCCGTTCCCGTAGGCGATCCCGAAGTGGCGGAAGTCCGCAGGCGAGACGACCTCGACGTCGATCCCGGCCGCCCGAACGTGCTCGACCGCGTCCCGCACGAAGTGACCGGCGACGTCGTCCGCATGCCGCGGATACGAGGTCGTCAGCACGACGACCTTCAGGAGAGCCTCCGGCCGAAGACGATCGGCGCGGCGAGCACGAGCGTCGCGAACGCGTAGAAGTAGTAGAAGGACATGGTCAGGTAGAAGGCGTTCGCGGCGATCGTTCCGACGAGCGCGGCGGTCAGCCCCCACGCGAGCGAACGGATCCGCGGCGAGGCGAGCCGGCGCCCGATCTCCCGCAGCAGGCCGAGGCGGCGGAAGAGGTACCAGAGGAACGCGACGAAGAGCAGCGTCCCGGCGATCCCGGTCTCGACGATCGTCGCCACGTAGAACGAGTGCGGCCCGAAGTTCGTCCGGCCGGTGACGAACTCGTAGTAGACCGAGAAGTTGTTCAGCCCGAGCCCGAAGAGCGGATTCGTGGCCAGCACGTCCGGGATGAAGTCGTAGACGGCGAAGTGGGTCGAGTTGCCTTGCGCGGAGGTGTCGACCCGCGACTCGAGCACCGTCCGGAAGAACTCCCAGCGGGTGGCCAGCACGCCGAGCAGGACGAGGCCGACGCCGGCGAGCGGGAGCAGCAGCTCGCGAGAGCCGAGCTTGTGCCGGTAGGGAACCGCCAGCACCGCGAGCCCGGCGGCGAGACCGAGCAGGCCGCTCCGGGAGAGCGTCGCCAGCTCGACGAGGAGCAGGAACGCGAGCACGAGCGCGAGCGGCAGCCGCAGCCTGTGGCCGGGCTCGAGCCGGAGGTAGAGCGGCGTCAGGACGAGCAGCAGCCAGCACGAGCTCGATCCCGAGGTGGTTCGGGTCGCCAGTGAGCGCGTTCGGGCGATACACGTCCTGGCCCTCGATCGCCCCGTAGACGTTGATCTGGCTCGCCCCGCCGGTGATTGGCGAGAGCAGCGACTGGTCGAGGTTGATCCCGGCGACCTCCGCCGCGGCGAGCTGGACGATCCCGTAGAAGGCATTCGCGACGATCCCGAGCGTGAAGATCGAGAGCGTCCACCAGTAGAAGCGCTCGGCGCGGCGGGCGAGGTAGGCGATCCCGGCGACGAGGAAGAGGAAGTGGAGGAGGAACTTGACCATTCCCTTCGCCCACTGAGCAAGCGCCTGCTCGGTGTCGAGGTTGAAGAAGCCGATCAGGTAGACGAGGAAGAAGGCGACGAAGAAACCGGCTGCGATCGCGGCGCCGTAGGCGAAGCGGCGGTCGCCGACCGCGAGTCGGCCGCCGGCGAAGGCAACGAGGAAGAGCGCAGTGAGGACGTCGGAGAGGCTGAGCGTGCCGGCGACCTCCCATTGCAGCTTCGCGAACGTGACCGTGAAGATCGTCGCGAAGAAGAGGGCGTCGGTGATCCGGCCGGGTCTGCTGATCGCGGGGCTCACAGCGAGCGCAGGAGCTCGGCGAGCTCCTCTGCGCGGGCGCGCCGCGAGAGCCGGTACCTCGTCTCTTCGGCGAGCTCGACCGTCGGCAGGCCGCCGTTCCGGAACCGCGCGACGAGCCCGTCGAGGGCCTCGCGGAGCGCCGGGACGTCATCGGGTGGCGCGATCACGCCCGCGCCGGTCTCGCGGATCAGGTCGGCTGCCGCGCCGTCCGGCGGAACGGCGGCGAGGATCGGCCGCTCGGCGGCGAGGTACTCGAAGACCTTCCCCGAGAGGACTCCCTTGCCGCGGCCGGACGCCTCGGGGATCAGGAGCAGGAGCGCGTCGGAGTCGCGCTGCAGCTCGAGCGCGGTCTGACGGGAGGCGTACGGGATCAGCTCGAGGCGATCTCCCAGGTCGAGGTGCTTCGCCCACTCGTAGTCGGCCTTTCGGAAGTCGCCGAGGAAGCGGACGACGACGTCCTCGTGGCCCGACTCGGCCAGCGCGGTCAGGAACGGGCGCGGGTCGCGCTTGCCGAAGAAGCTGCCGGTGTGGGTGATCCGGAAGCGCCTGCCGGGCGTGTACGGAAGCCCTGCGAAGTCGTCGAAGTCGCAGCCGTTCGAGATCGTCGCCACACGACCCCGCGGCTCGAACCGTCGAGCCTCGTCCGCGATCGCCTCCGAGACGCAGGTGATCGCGTCGGCCCGGCGGGCGACGAGGTGGGCGACGCCGTCCGAGACCTTCTCCTTCGCGCGGACCGCGAGGCTGTCGGTGCGGCGGTGCGGATGCGCGACGAGCGAGTCGCGGAGGTCGGCAACCCATTTCGCTCCCGTTGCGCGCTGGACTGCCGCGCCGACGAGGTGGATCGAGTTCGGCGGTGAGGTCGTGAGCACGACGTCGATTCCCTCGCTGCGGGCGATCCGGATCGCGGCGGGAATCGCGGTCAGGTTCCAGCTCACGTTCTCGTCGGGAACGAGCAGCCGCCGCGAGGCCAGCTTCGCGAGCACGAGCGCGCGGCCGACGCCCTCCTTCCCGTGCAGCTCCTCTGCGGGCTTGCGTCCCTTCGGGCCGACGTAGCGCGCGCGGTGCACCCAGGCCTGCGTCGGCGCTCGGAGGTCTGCGTCCTCGTGGATCCACTTCGGGTCGTCCGGCGCGAGCACGTGCGTCTCGATCCCGAGCGCGGGCAGGTACTGCGCGAACTTGAGCGGCCTCTGCACACCGCCGCCCCCGGCCGGCGGCCAGTAGAGGGTGACGAGCAGGACCTTCACGCGCTCGATGCTACTGAGCCGGCGAGCCGAGTCGGTAGAGCGTGAAGCGGTCGTCGCGGTGGACGACGGGAAGTCGTGGGGCGAGGTCGAAGCGGTCGCGATCGACGACGAGCCAGTTCGCCCCGGCGGCCCGCGGGATCGCGAGCGTGCCGGTGCGGAAGAACTCGCGGTTCTCGCGCCGGCGCTCGTAGGGGCGGTTGGCCTCCGTGTCGGCGACGTGGCCGGGCGGCGCCGCGGCGACGTAGACCGGCGCCTCGGCGGCGATCCGGTAGCTCGTCTCGAGGTCGGAGAAGACGACGGCGCCGGGCGGCACCTCCTCGCGCAGCGCCTCGAACGAGGCCGGTCCGTGAGCGGGCTCGGCGGCCGGGCGTCGGAGGCGCTCCAGTTCCAGGCTGCGTGGATCGCGACGGGGAGGACGAACAGCGCAGCCGCGGTGGCGACGAGTGCCGAGGGGGCTTCTGTGCGCCCCGAAGGGAGTTTGTGTCGCTTGAACACAAGCCCTCCGACCAGCGCGAGCGCTCCTCCGACGGCGGCGATCCAAGTCGCGAGCGCCGGCCCGCCGTTCACGAGGCGATAGCCGAAGTCGCCCGGATACAGAAGCTGGAGGACGGTTCCGGCTGCGAACGCGACCGGCAACAGCGCGAGCCGAAGGAATCCGGCGAGCACGAGCAGCCCGCCGGCGAAGGCGAACGCAAAGGGGACGAAACCCGCTGCGCGGCGGGACTGGGAAAGCGAGACGACGTCCGAGAACGGCACGAAGAGCGCCGGCACGAGCAGCACCAGGAAGACCGCGAGCGAGCCGCCGAGCACGAACGCCGCCCAGCGTCGCCGCAGCGCCAGCCCCGCGAGGGGCACGCAGAGGAGCGCCGCGACCGCCACAGCTCCCGAGCGGCCGAAGACCTCCGGCGCGAGCCGGTAGCTCGTCTCCGAGAACACGTCGAGCTGGCCCTCGTACTGACGCAGCGCGCGCTCGAGCTCGTCGGCGGCCGGACGCACGGATCTCGTCTCGCGCACGACGGGCAGGAGCCACGCGAGGTAGAGCCCGGCCGGGACGACGAGTGCGGCGAGCGCCGCTGCGATCGCTCTCGCTTCGCTTCGCACCACGAGCACGCGCACGACGAGGAAGCCGGCGAACGGGAGCCAGAGAAAGAGCGCGTAGGTGGGATGGACGACGGCGAGCACGAGCCCGGCGGCCGCGGTCGAGGCGAGCAGCGCGCGCGAAGGCCGCGCCGCGGCTGCGATCGCCAGCGCCAATGCGGCTGGGACGAGGAGCTGCCGCGAAGCCGTCGCCGGCAGCCCGAGGGCGGTGTAGGCGCCGCCGCCGTTCGGCGCGAGCGCCGTGATCCCGACCTGCGCGCAGACGACCGCGACCGCAGGCCCCACGCGGCGGAAGAGCGCCCACCCCGCCTCGTACGCCACGAGCAGCGCCAGCGGCGCGAGCACCGACGCCTCGTGGAGGACGACGTCTGCCGGATCGACGAATGCGACGCGAGCGACGAGCGCCAGGAAGCCGTGCCAGAGCGGGAACGCATAACCGGGGTGGAGACCGCCGTCCGCGAACTCGTTCACCGAGTCGAGCGACAGCGACCCGAAGGCGTCGAGCTTGCGCACGCGCGCAAGGTGGAAGAGCCCGTCGCCCCCGATCTCGCCGGCGACCGACCAGAGCAGGAGGCCGAGCACGGCGCCCGCGCCGAAGACCCACCAGCGGCCCGGAACCCGCTCGGCTCGCGGCGCGCGACGGCCGGCGGCGAGCGCGACGATTCCGACCGCCATCAGCAGCCCGATCGTCAGCGCCAGCGAGCCGCCGACGAGAAAGGTGATCGCGAGCGCGCCGAAGACGGCAGTAAGCGCCCAGGCGAGCGTCGCCGAGGCCGAGCGCAGCCCGAGCGCGCGAGCGATCGCGAAGCCGGGAGCCAGCACGAGCGCGGTCGCGAGCGCGAGCCGCAGCAACGTCATCGCCGCAGCAGCTCCGGAACCGAGCCCGAGCCGAGCCAGGCGGATCCGTCGCGATACATCCTGCCCCGCTCGCCGCGGAAGAGGGCGCCGCGCAGGAGCAGCGACGCCCGCAGCAGCCTTCGCGCCCACTCGGCCTGGCCCTGGCCCCGGTGCTTGGCGAAGAAGCGAAGGTGCCCGCGCAGGTTCTCGCGGTAGAGCCGGCCGCCGTGGGAGGCGCCGCCGACATGGACGCATTCCGCGCCGGGAAAGAAGAGCACCTTCCAGCCGGCCTGCGCGAACCGGTAGCACCAGTCCGTCTCCTCGCTGAAGAGGAAGAAGTCCTCGTCGAGCCCCCCGACCGCGTCGACCGCCTCCCGCCTCGCGAGCATGCACGCGCCCATCACGACCTCCGCCTCGACACACGCGGTCGTGCTCGAAGCCGCCCGCATAGAAGCCGTTCAGCGCCTGCGAGCGCGGCGCCAGCTTGCGCAGGAAGAAGTACTCCGTCGCCAGCCGCCAGAGCGTCGGAAAGCCGCGCACCGAGCGCTGCAGCGTCCCGTCGGGATTCGAGAGCCGCGGCCCCACGAGCGCGGCCTCCGGGTGCCCGTCGGCGAACTCGACGAGCCGTTCGAGCGACCCCTCCGTCAGCCACGCGTCGGCGTTCAGGATCAGGACGTAGCGGCCCGAGGCCGACCTCGAGCCCCGCGTTCCAGCCCGCCGCAAGGCCGCGGTTCTCGCGCTCGAGCACGCGTCGCCTCGGGAAAGAGCGCGCGGACGACGTCGGCGGTTCCGTCCGTCGAGCCGTTGTCGACGACGATCGTCTCCTGGCCGCGAACGCTCTCGAGGCACTGCTCGATCCACGGCAGCGCGTTGTGGGTGACGACGACGACGCTCGCGTCACGCATGGCTGGCGCTCGGGCGGCCGCGCACTCCCTCCCAGAGCAGGATCGCGCCGCCCGGCAGCGCCAGCGCGATCGTGACGAGGAAGAAGAGGAATCCGGCGGCGAAGGCCGCGTCCGCGTCGATCCCGACGCTGCCGAGGAAGCTGACGAAGAACGCCTCGCGGACGGCGAAGCCGTTGAGCGTGAACGGGACGAGGAGGACGAGGAAGAAGAGCGGCCCCATCACGTAGTAGATCCGCGGCGAGAGGTCGATCCCGACCGCGCGCGCCGTCGCCCAGATCGCGAGGATGCGCACCGCCTGGACGGCGATCGTGAGCGCGAAGACGCCCGCCAGCAGGCCGGTGTGGTCGCGGAAGACGTGCACGCCCTCGTAGACCGAGCGCACCGGCTTCTCCAGCCGCAGGCGCCGGAGCAGCGGGGTCGCGCGGCGGAGCAGCGGCCGCGCCGAACGCGAGAAGAAGACGAAGGCGAGGACGATCGTCCCGAGCACGAAGGCGCCCTCGAGCCAGAGGTAGGCGCCCACGTCGTAGCGGCCCACCGCGAGCACGAAGCCGACCGCGCCGAGCAGGACGGTCGCGGCGCCGCCGAGCGCCCGCTCGAGCAGGACGATCGCGCTGATCCCGCCGAGCCGAGCCGGATGCCGGCGCGACGTCTCGAGGATCCTGACCGCGTCGCCGCCGAGCGAGGTCGGCAGGATCTGACCGGCGGTGTACGCGACGAGGTAGGCCCGCGTCAGCCAGCGCAGCCGCTCCCGCATTCCCTGCGACGCGAGCAGCCACTGCCAGCGGAGCGCCATCGGCACCGTCGTCAGGATCATGATCGCGACGGCGAGCGCGAACCACCACGGGTTTGCGTCCCGGAGCACGTCCGCCGTCGTGCCGAGGTCGACCTTCCAGACGAGATAGGCGATCGCGAGACCTGTGAACAGGATCGTCGCGAGGGGGCGCAGCAGGCGCCTCATGCGGCGCGGTCGTGAATCCGGTGCAGCGCCTCGAGCACGTCGGCGATGTCAGCCTCCGAATGCGCCGGCGAGAGCGGCAGCGAGAGGATCTCGTCACCCGCGCGCTCGGCCACCGGGAGTCGCTGCTGGTTGGGGAAGCGCTCCCGGTACCAGGTGAGGCGGTGGACGGGGAGGAAGTGGATCGAGGTCGAGATCCGCTCCTCGCCGAGCGACCGCTGGAGCTCGTCGCGCGTGAGCCCGAACCGCTCGGCGTCGACGCGGACGACGTAGAGGTGGAGCGCGTGCGTGTCGCGTGGGTCGCGCGCGAGCGGCTCGATCCCGTCGAGCCCGGCCAGGCCGTCGTCGTAGAGCTCGAACTGGCGCTGCCGCCGGGCGGTGTGCTCGGGCAGCTTGTCGAGCTGGACGAGCGCGATCGCCGCGAGCACGTCGGAGAGGTTCGCCTTGTAGCCCGGCACCGTGATGTCGTAGAGCGAGCCGTCGCCGCGCCGCATCAGGCGCAGGTTGCGGATCGCGTCGGCGACGGCGTCGTCGTTCGTCGAGACGAGCCCGCCCTCGCCGGCGGCGATGTTCTTCGTCGCGTAGAGCGAGAAGCAGGTGGCGGTCGAGAGGCCGCCGAGCTTGCGCCCGCGGTAGGCGCTCTCGGCGGCGTGCGCCGCGTCCTCGATCACCGGGATCCCGAGCTCCCAGATCGGGTCGAGGTCGCACGGCTGGCCGGCGAGGTGGACGGGCATGATCGCCTTCGTCCGCTCCGTGACGGCGGCTGCGACGGCCGCCGGGTCGATGTTCAGGTCGCCCTCGCGGACGTCGACGAAGACCGGCGTCGCGCCCGTGTGGACGACGACGTTCGCCGTCGCCGGCCAGGTGATCGGCGTCGTGATCACCTCGTCGTCCCTCACCGACGCCGAGCGCGACGAGCGCGAGGTGCATCGCCGCCGTGCCCGACGCGACGGCGAGCACGTGCTTCGCCTCCAGGTACTCGGCCATCCGCTCCTCGAGGAGCGCCGCTCGTGGCCCCGTCGTCAGCCAGCCCGAGCGGAGCGCGTCGGCGACGGCCTCGATCTCCTCCTCGCCGATCGCGGGAGGCTGGAAGCCGAGCTGTGTCTCTCTGGTCATGTGACGTCGAAGCGTATTGCGCCGGCCGCCCGGCGAGCGCGCTCGAGGGCGTCGTCACGGCTCTCGCCGGTCGCGAGGATCGCGCCGGCCCGGTCGGCGCCGCGCAGGAGCGGCCCGAAGCGCCAGCCGGGCGATCGGTAGATCCGAACCTCCGCGATCCCCTCGGCCGCCTCCGCCTCGTCCACGCCCTCGACTGCCTGCAGCTCCCCCTCGGGCGCGACGAGGAAGAGGACGCACGCGCCGCCGACCAGACTTTGTGTTGGAGCAACACGTGGCGCTCGTCCCAGCGCGAAGTCGAGCGCGAGGTCGTTGAGCGAGACGCCGGTCGCGAGCTCGCAGAGCTCGGCGTCGTGACCGCCGCCGAGCCGCGCGGCGAGCTCGACCACGCGAGGGCCGTCCTCGCCGACCCGGATCTGGGTGTAGGTCGGCCCGTTCCGGATCCCGAGCGCCTCGGCGGCGGCGCGAGCCGCGTCGACGAGGGCTTGTGTTGCTCCGACACCAAGTCTCGCCGGCCAGGCGTGGGCGAGCGCGACCCCGAACGCCGGCGGCTCGGCAGTGAGCCGGTCGGTGATCGTGAGCGGCTGGAAGACGCCGTCGATCGAGACCGCGTTCACGGTCACCTCGGGCCCCTCGACGTACTCCTCGGCGATGAAGGTGCCGTTGCGCGAGGCGGCGCGGGCCGTCTCGATCGCGGCCGGGAGATCGGCTTCGCTGCGCACCAGCGTCAGTCCCCGCTGGCCCTGCCGGTCGGGCGCCTTGACGACGCAGGGAACGCGAGGCTCGGCGAGCACCTGCGGTTGCGGCAGCCCGGCGGCGGCGAAGCGGTCGCGCTGGCGCGACTTCGAGGTCGCGAGCACCGCGGTCGCCGCGTCGATCGGGTGCGGCAGCCCGAGCCGCTCGGCGAGGCGCGCGGCGATCCCCACGGTCCAGTCCGCACCGGGAGAGATGACGCCGTCGATCCGCTCGGCGCGCGCCAGCCGGTCGACGGCGGACTCGTCCTCCGTCGAGACGACGGCGCGGGTGTCGGCATAGCGGAAGCCCGGCGCCGCGGGATCGCGATCGACCGCGAGCACGTGCAGGTCGCGCTCGCGCGCCGCGCGCAGGAGCCCGAGCTGCGCCGCCCCGGCGCCTAGAACGAGGAGACGCGGTCGCGCTCGAGGACTTCCCGCCACCACGCCTCGTTCTCGCGATACCACTCGACGGTCCGCTCGAGCCCGGCCTCGAAGCTCGTCCGCGCCCGGAAGCCCGTCAGCCGCTCGAGCTTCTCGGTCGAGCCGATGTGCCGGTCGACCTGGCCGAGTCGCTCCGCCACATGCACTCGAGCGGCGGAGCTGCCGGTCACTGCGAGCACGGCGTCGGCGACATCGGCGACGGAGATGTCGATCCCCGTCGCGACGTTCACGACCTCCCCCGCCAGCGAGTCGATGTCGGCGGCGATGATCGCCTCGATCGCCTCGGCGTCGTCGTCGACGTAGAGCCAGTCTCGGCTCGCGTGGCCGTCGCCGTGGATCGTCAGCGGCTCGCCGGCCAGCGCCTGGGTGATGAAGCGCGGGATCACCTTCTCCGGGTGCTGCCGCGGCCCGTAGTTGTTGAACGGGCGGACGATCACGATCGGCAGGCCGTAGGTGACGAAGTACGAGTAGGCGAGCCGGTCGCCGCCTGCCTTCGTGGCCGCATAGGGCGAGCGCGGGTTCAGCGGATGCTCCTCGTCCATCGGAGCGCACTCGGCGGTGCCGTAGACCTCGCTCGACGAGATCAGGATGAAGCGCTCGACGGGCGCGCGGCGAATCGCGTCGAGCAGGATCTGGGTGCCCTCGACGTTCGTCGTCACGAACTCGGAGGCGCCTTCCTCGATCGATTTCTCCACGTGCGACTCGGCGGCCGCGTTCACGATCACGTCGACCTCGGCGACGACCTTCGCCATCAGCTCGGCATCGCGGATGTCGCCGTGCACGAACGAGAGCCGCTCGTGCCCCATCACGTCGGCGAGGTTCTCGAGGTTGCCCGCGTAGGTGAGGGCGTCGAGCGAGACGACCTCGTAGCCGGTGTTCGCCAGCAGGTGGCGGATGAAGTTGGACGAGATGAACCCGGCTCCGCCCGTCACCAAGACACGCTTACTCACAGTTCCTCCGCGATCGAGTAGAGAGGCCGGCCCTCGACCTCGCGCTGGATTCTGCCCAGATACTCGCCGACGAGGGCGAGGATGAAGCCCTGGATCCCGAGCACGAAGAGGACGGCGACGCCGCCGAGCAGCGGGCCGGGGAAGTCCTCGCGCGCGATCCAGAACCAGATCCCGTACGCGAGCAGAACGGTCGCGAGCAGCGAGCAGACGGCTCCGAGCGCGACCCCGATCCACTGGATCGGCTGCGGCCAGAAGCCGGCGAGCACGTGCAGCGCGAGCCGCGTCAGCCGGAGCGGCGAGTAGCGGGAGCTTCCGGCGCGGGCTGCGTGACCGACGTCGACCTCGACGACCGAGGCGCCGCCGGAGAGGATCAGCGCCTTCGTGAACTTCTGCTTCCCGATCGCGCCGAGCATCGGCGTAACGGCCGTGCGCCGGTACGCGTTGAACGCGCAGCCGAAGTCGGCGATCTCGACGCCCGTGAAGCGGCGCAGCATCCCGTTGATCAGGCGTGAGGGAAGGGTGCGGCCCCAGGAGTCGTGGCGCGCGGCGCGGCGGCCGCTCGCGACGTCGGTGCCGTCGGCGAGCGCCGCGACGAGCTTGGGGATGTCCTCGGGCTGGTTCTGGAGGTCGCCGTCCATCGTCACGACGAGCTCGCCGCGGGCGCGCGCGAGACCCGCGTGCATCGCCGGGTGCTGGCCGAAGTTGCGCTTGAAGCGGACGGCCCGGACGCGCGGGTCGGCGGCGTGCAGCCGCTCGACGATCGGCCAGGTGCCGTCGCGCGAGCCGTCGTCGACGAGGATCAGCTCGTAGGAGCGGTCGCCGAGGGTCGCGACGATCCGCCGGTACAGCTCCTCGAGCGTGCGCTCCTCGTCGTAGAGCGTGACGACGATCGACAGCTCCGGCGCAGGCCAGCGTCTCGTGGGCGGAGCTGTCGCGAGGCTCGGTGAGGAGGTCGATCTCGGCCATCGCATCCCGGAGCGTACCGGGCTGTGCGTGCCGTCCTCCGCGCCGCCTACCGTCAGTCGCGATGACCGCTCCGCTCGTCGCGAAGCTCGGCGGCGGTTTCGCGCTCGCCGGGATCGCCGCGGTGTTCGTGCCGCGCCTCGGTGACGCGGACGCGGACGTTCCCGCGCTCGCGACGCTGCTCGCGACCGGGGTCGTCGTCGGCGCGCTGACCACGGTTGCGCTCTACCTCGGCCTGACGCGGGACCTCGGCCTGCCTCAGGCGGTGGCGCTCTACGCCGTCGGCTACAACGCGCTGGTCGTCCTCGTCAAGTTCGTGCTCAGTCCCCGCGGCCTCTACGAGGTGAGCGAGGAAGGCAGGTACGAGGCGTTCGTGGACCCGAGCACGGCCGGTGGAGCGATCTTCGTCGCCGCGTCGGTCTTCGTGCTCTACGCGCTGGCGCTGTTCGTGATCTACCGCGTCTGCCGCAGGCGGCTCGGACGGGCGCCGACGAGCTGGAAGCGCGTGCTCGTCGTGGCCGTGCTGGCAGCGGCCCTCCTCTTCGCGACCGGCGGGGTGCCGCTCCTCCTCGCCTTCGGCGGCCTCGAGTACGTGGGCTTCGTGCTCGAGTCCGGGGTGTCGCTCCTTGTTGCGCTTGCCCTCGCGGGAGCAGTCTCGCTCGCGGGGATCGCATTTCGGGAGACCGCCGTCCGCGCGAGCCTCCTGGGCGACGCGACCCTCCTCCTGAACGTCTTCTGGGTCGCGCTCGCGTTCCTCGCCCTCTACCACGCCCTCTGGGTCGTCTACGTGCTCGTGCTGACGACGATCTGGCCGCTGAAGGTGATCACGCCGAAGTGAGCTCGCTGCCTGCGCTCTCGCTGCGGCTGCTGCGCTTCCGGGTGGCTGCGATGGTCTGGACGTTCATGCTCCTCGGCGCCGCCTGGCCGGGCGGACTGCCCGCGTTCTCGACCGATCTGCTCCTTGCGGCCGTGGCGCTCGCGGCGAGCTATGTCGCCGCTACCTCCGTGAACGACATCGCAGACGCGGACGTCGACCGGATCAACCATCCGGGCGATCGGGCTCGGCCGCTCGTGACCGGCGAGGCGGGCGAGCGCGAGCTCTGGCGGCTGCATCTGCTCGCGTGTGCGACCGCTCTCGGTGCCGCGGCGCCGCTCGGTTGGACGGCGGTCGGCGTCGTCGTCGGCTCGCTCGCGGTCGGGATCGCCTACTCGCTGCCGCCGCTCCGCGTCTCGTATCGCACCTGGCTCGCGCCGCTCCTCCTCTCGGTGGCGTACGTGCCGGTGCCGTTCGCGCTCGGCGTGCTCGCGTCGGGGCGGGACCCGGGTCTCGGCGATGCGTGGCTCGTGGCCGCGCTCTCGGCGCTCTTCCTCGCCCGGATCGTGCTCAAGGACTATCGCGACCGCGCCGGCGACGCCCGTTACGGCAAGCCGACGCTGCTGCTCCGCTTCGGCTCGACGGCGACGTGCGCCGCGAGCCTGGCGGCTCTCGTCCTCGCGAATGCGCTCCTCTTCGCGGCCGTGCAGCCGCCGCTCGCGCTCGCGCTGCCGCTCGAGGCGCTGCTCGTGGGAATCGCCGTTCTGCTCCTGCGGCTGCACCGCGCACGAGACTCCCGCGAGGAGCAGATCGCGATCGGGCTCGGCGCCAGGCTCGGGAACGGCGTCCTCGTCTGCCTGCTCGCCTGGCTCGTCCTCGGCGGCGAAGGCGCGACGGATCCGGCTCGCGCGGCGATCGTCTGGTCGCTCGCGGCGCTCTTCCTCGCCAGCACGGCCGCGCTCGCCGCGCGACCCGAGCGGGTCGTGATCGGCTACAAGGGCTGAGTGCGCTGGCAGCCGGGTGAGCCGATCGTGCGACGCGACGTCTGGCACGGCGAGGTGATGTTCGGCTGGGGCGGGATCGTCGTCCAGGACACGGACGATCTGCTCGCGCTCTACATGCCGGAGGGAGCGCCGCTCGCTTTCGCCGCTGACTTCTTCGGCGAGCCGCACCCGTGGAGCGGGCGCGACCGGTGGTACGGACACGGCGTCGTCCAGCTCCACCGTCCCGGTGCGATGCACTCCGTGTGGGTGTTCTGGGAAGGGCCGGCGCGCCGGTTCGCCGGCTGGTACCTGAATCTCGAGGAACCCTGGCGCCGCACCCTGCTCGGCTTCGACACCCAGGATCTCGAGCTCGACATCGTGGTCTCGCCGGACGGCTCGTGGAGCTTCAAGGACGACGAGCAGCTCGACCCGTGGGTCGTGCGCGGCCGTTGGACGAGCGACGAGGTCGCCGGGATTCGCGCCGAAGGCGCTCGGCTGGGGGCGGAGCTCGACGCCGGCCGCCGCTGGTGGAGCGAGCAGTGGGCGACCTGGCAGCCGGATCCGGCGTGGCCGCCGCCGGTGTTGCCCGAAGGTTGGGATGCGAGCTAGCGACGACGCCGTCTGGCGCGACGTCCATCGCGGCCGGGTCTGGCGGGCTCAGGCATGCCGGATCGTGGCGGAGACGGCCGAGGTGGTTGCGCTCTGGATCCCCGCCGGCTCGCCGGCGAAGGTGCCCGGCGGCGGTCTCCGCATCCCCGGCGACGACTGGAAGCTCGTCGACACCGCCCCGCGCGCCTCTCAGCTCTGCGTCGCGCGCCCCGGCCGCGCCCACTCCGTCTACGTCTTCTGGGACTCCGCGTGGGAGCTCGATCACTGGTACGTGAACTTCGAGCGGCCGCTGCGCCGCTCCCCCGTCGGCTTCGACACCTTCGACGAGAAGCTCGACCTGATCGTCGCGCCCGACGGCACGCACCGCTGGAAGGACGAGGACGAGCTCGCGCAGGCGGCCGCGCTCGGGCTGCTCGACGAGGAGGCCGTCCGCGCAGAGGCTCGGCGCGTCCTCGAGGAGTGGCCGTTCCCGACGGGGTGGGAGGACTGGCGCCCCGACCCCGACTGGCCGCTCCCGGTGCTTCCCGAGGGTTGGGACGCGGTCTAGCGACGCAGCCCTGAACGTGTCCGCAACGGACGTGTCCCAGGGACAGTCCCTGGGACACGTCCAGAACACACGATTCAGGCGGCCTCTGCCAGCGCGCCGACGGGTTGCTCTTCGCGCTTGCGGCCCGGGATCAGGAACGCCGCGAGAGCGCCGAAGCCGACGACGACTCCGCCGAGCACGAGCGCCGGGTTCATCCCGTCCACGAAGGCCTGGCTGCTCTCGTATCCCCCGAAGCTCACGAAGACGGAGGCGAGCACCGCGACGCCGAAGACGCCGCCGAGCTCGCGGATCGCGTTGTTGGCGCCCGAGGCCTGGCCCTCCTCCTCGGGGCGCACCGCCGAGAGGACGATGTTCGCCATCGGGGCGAAGAAGAGCGACATCCCGATCCCGGCGAGCACGAACGGCGCGATCAGCGACGAGTACGCCACCGTCGGCGTCGAGACGAGGCCGAGCCAGATGAGCGAGCCCGCCTGGAGCGTGAGCCCGATCCCGACGAGCGTCTTCCCCGGGATCCGGTCGGACATGGCGCCCGCGATCGGCGCGATGAACATCGGCGCGAGCGTCCACGGCAGGATCCTCAGGCCGGCGCCGAGCGGCGAGTACCCCTGCACCGTCTGGAAGAACTGCGAGAGCAGGAAGATCGAGCCGAACATCCCGAAGAACATGAAGAGCGAGGCCACGTTCGCGAGCGCGAACGACGGCTTGCGGAAGAACCGCATCGGCAGCATCGGCGCCGCCGTCCGCAGCTCCCAGGCGACGAATGCCGCCACGAGCACGAGGCCGAGTGCGAGCGAGACGACGATCTCGGGACTCGTCCAGCCCTGGCCGTTCCCGCGGATCAGGCCCCACACGATCCCGAAGAGGCCGGCGCTCGCGAGCCCGAGCCCGGGTAGGTCGAGCCTCCCGCCCGGCCCGTAGGTCTCCTGCAGGCGCGTGAGCGCGAGCGGGATCAGCAGCAGGCCGATCGGCACGTTCAGCCAGAAGATCCACTGCCACGAAAGCCCCTGGACGACGGCGCCGCCGACCACCGGCCCGAAGGCGACCGCGAGACCGCTGATCCCGCCCCAGGCGCCGAGCGCGAGCCCGCGCTTCTCCTTCGGCACCGCCGCGCTCAGGATCGTCAGGGTGAGCGGCATCACGATCGCGCCACCGAGGCCCTGGAGCGCGCGCGCCAGGTTCAGCAGCTCGACGGTGGGCGCGAGCGCCGCCGCGACCGAGCCGAGCGTGAAGACGCCGACGCCGATCGCGAAGACGCGCCGACGGCCGAATCGGTCGCCGAGCGCCGCGCCGGTCAGGAGGAGCACCGCGAAGGTGAGGGTGTAGGCGTTCACCGTCCACTCGAGGCTCTCGAGCGACGCGTCGAGATCGCGGCGGATCACGGGGATCGCGGTCGTGACGACGAGGTTGTCGAGGGTGACCATGAAGAGGGCGATCGAGGTGATCGCGAACGTCCAGAGCGTCTTCGATCGTGGCGCCATCTCAACTCCTTCCGGTGAAGTAAGCGGTTACTACCGTAGTAGACGAAATAAAAAGGCCGAGCACAGTGCGGTTATCCGTCCTCTTTGCAGCCGGCGATCAGCCGGTCGCCCCAGGGGGTCGGGTCGACGTCGAGCTTCATCGCCATCGTGATCGTGAGCAGCATGCCCTTCGCGAAGAAGGCGCTGACCTCCGCCGGGCTCATCTCCGAGCGTTGCTCGATCAGCTCGACGAGGTCGCGCCACACCCGGCGGACGTTCGCGCGGATCTCGTCGTCGTCGCAGTCCGAGAAGCACTGGAGCATCAGGAGGACACGGTCGCGATCGGTCATCAGCGCGGTATACGCCTCGCCCATCGCGTCGAGAGCCTCCTTGCCCGTCGTGCCGCGCGAGGCGCGCTCGAAGAGCGTGTAGGTGTCTTCCATCTTCCGGCTCGTCGTCTCGAGGTAGAGGCCCTTCTTCGTCCCGAAGAGGCGGAAGAGGTACGGCTGCGAGATTCCAGCCTGCTTCGCGATCTCGTCCGTGGAGGCGCCGTGGAAGCCCTTCTGGGCGAACTCGTGCGCTGCAGCCTCGTACACCGCCTCGCGCCGCTCGTCCGCCGTCTGTCTCGTCGCCGTCGCCATCACTTAGTAAGTGTTCACTAACAACGCCGGCTTGTCAAGCAAAGCGCGCGACGCCCTCGGCGACGCGGTCGAGCTCGGCATCGGTCAGCTGCGAGTGGAACGGGAGCGCGAGCGCCCGCGCGAAGGCGGCATCCGCGCCGGGGAAGGGGCCCTGATCGCTGTACGCCGACAGGTGGTGGAGCGCGTAGGTGCCGATCTGCACCTCGATCCCCTCGGCCCGCAGCGTCGCGAGCGCCTCGTCGCGGCGGTCGAGCCGGACGACGTAGGCCTGCCAGCCGTGGGTGTCGCCCTCGTCGGCCGACGGGAGCTCGACGACGCCGGCGAGACGCTCCGAGTACGCCGCCGCGATCCGCGTCCGCTCCGCCAGGAGCTCGTCCAGCCGGCGGAGCTGCGGGATCCCGAGCGCGCAGAGCACGTCCGCGAGCCGGTAGTTCGTGGAGGGCTCGGCGATGTCCGCGTCCGGGTCGAGCCCGTGGTGGCGGAGCCGCCGGACCGAAGCGGCGAGCTCGGCGTCGTTCGTCGTCACCGCGCCGCCCTCGCCCGTCGTCACGATCTTGCGTGGGTGGAAGGAGAGGCAGCCCATCGCCCCGAGCCCGCCACACGGCATTCCCTGCCAGCGGGCACCGAGCGCTCCGGCGGCATCCTCGAGCAGCACGATCTCCGGCGAGACGGCGTCCTGGAGCGCGGCCCAGTCGAGCGGACGCCCGAAGAGATGCACCGCGAGCACGGCCTTCGTGCGTGGCGTCACCGCCTCGTAGACCCGCTCGAGATCGAGGTTGAACGTGTCGGGATCGACGTCCACGAGCACGGCCTTCGCGCCCGCGAGCCGGACGACGTTCGCGGTCGCCGGGAACGTGTAGGCCGGGACGATCACCTCGTCGCCGGCTCGTATGCCGAGCGCGAGCACGGCCAGGTGCAACGCCGCCGTTCCGTTCGAGACGGCGACCGCGTGCTCGACCCCGCAGGCCGCGGCGACGAGCTCCTCGAGCTCCGCCACCTTCGGCCCCATCGTCAGGTTCCCGGAGCGGAGAACCTCGGCGACCTCCGTCAGCTCGGCCTCGCCGACGTCCGGCTGCGCGAGCCGGATCTGGCTCAAGCGAGCGCCGGCTTGCGCTCGCGATACCACGCGATCGTCCTCGCCAGCCCCTCGTCGAGATCGACCTTCGCATCGAAGCCGAGCACGTCGCGCGCCTTCTCGACGTTCGGGATCCGCAGCTCGACGTCGGCATAGTGGAGCGGCTGGAAGACGATCTCGACGTCGGCCTCCGTCAGCCGCCGGATCCGCTGGGCGAGGTCGTAGATCGTCACCGTCGAGCGCGTGTTGCCGATGTTGAACGCCTGACCGACGGCATCGGGATGCTCGAGGCAGCGGAGCGTGCCCTCGACCATGTCGTCGACGTAGCACCACGCGCGGATCTGGGAGCCGTCGCCGTGGATCACGAGGTCGCGCCCCTCGAGCGCGTTCTCGATGAACGCGCGGATCGCGCCCCCGCCGATCTGACCGGGCCCGAAGACGTTGAAGGGGTGCACCGTGACCGCGGGCAGGCCGAGCTCGTCGTGGTAGGCGTGCGACATGTGCTCGCCGGCGAGCTTCGAGACCGCGTACGTCCAGCGTGCCTCGCCGACGGAGCCGATCGTCGAGACCTGCCCCTCGTGGACGCGAAACGCGTGGGTGCCGAAGACCTCGCTCGTCGAGAAGTCGACGAAGCGCTCGACGCTGTCGAGCGTCGAGAGCGCCGCCTCGAGCACGTTGTAGGTGCCGATCACGTTGACGCGCATCACGCGCACGGGGCTCTGGAGGACGTCGTCGACGCCGGCGATCGCGGCGCAGTGGACGATGTGCGTCGCGCCTTGCGCCAGCTCCTTCATCGCGTCCAGGTCGAGGATGTCCGCCTGGTGGAAGGTGAAGTTCGGGTGCTCCGCGAGCGGGGTGCCGCCGAGCGCGTCGCGATGGAGGTTGTCGGCGGCGATCACCTCGTTCGAGTCGACGAGCCTGCGGGCGAGCGTCGTACCGATGAAGCCGGCGCCGCCCGTGACGAGGATTCGCTTGCCCTGGAGAGACACGCGGCGAGTCTAGCGCCGCTACCGTTTCCTCCATGGGCATCGCGCTGATCTCGACCGTGCTCGCGCTCGCCGCGCCGGCTCAGGCGCCCGACGAGCTTCGCGTCGCCTACTGGGCGCAGGGACGCGACCGGGGGACACCGCAGCGCTGGACGCTCCGCTGCAGGCCCGCTGGAGGCACGCTGCCTCGCGCGTCCGCCGCCTGCGCGAAGCTCGCGGCGATGCGGAGGCCCTTCGAGCCGATCCCGAGCGACCGCGCCTGCACCGAGATCTACGGCGGCCCGCAGGAGGCGATCGTCGCGGGCACCTACGAGGGCAGGCGGATCTGGATTCGGCTCGGCCGCGCCAACGGCTGCGAGATCTCGCGCTTCGACCGGCTTCGCTTTCTCCTGCCCGCCTACGCCGAGGGCGGTCCGTGAGGCTGCTGGTCGTGGCGTTGGTCGCGCTCGCGCTCGCGGGTTGCGGAGGCGGCGACGACGGAGAGGAAGGGGGCGGCAAGATCGACCTGCGCGTGACCGTCTATCCGAACGGCGTCGGCGGCGACTCGACCACGTGGACGCTCCAGTGCGAGCCCACCGGCGGTGACCATCCGGATCGCGATGCGGCCTGCGCCCGGCTCGCGGCGCTCGACGATCCCTTCGGGAAGATCAAGCCGGTGCCGCGCTGCAACGAGATCCCGGGGGCGAGCCCGGAGGTCGCCATGATCGAAGGCAGCTTTCGCGGGCGGACGATCGACGAGCGCTTCGACCGCTCGAGCGGCTGCGTGTTCGAGCGCTGGGATCGGCTCGGGCCCGTCTTCCCGACCGGCTTCTAGACCGACCGAATAGCATCGCGCGGTGTCCACGGTTCTCTTTGTCGGCGCCGGCCGGCATCAGCGCCGCGCGATCCTGCGCGCGCAGGAGCTGGGCTTGCGGGTCGTCGCCGTGGATCGGAACGCCGACGCGCCGGGGCTGCAGGTCGCGGACGTCGCGGAGGCAGTCGACTTCACCGATGTCGAGGCGGTCACCGAGGTCGCGCGACGGCACGCGGTCGACGGCGTCCTGACGGTGTCGGCCGATCGCGCCGTGCCGGTCGTCGCCGCCGTCGCCGAGGCGCTCGGCCTGCCGGGGATCGGCGTCGAGACGGCGCACCTGATGACGCACAAGATCGCGATGCGCCGGACGCTCGCCGATGCCGGCGTGCCGCAGCCGCGGTTCGCGGCGGCGCGGGATCTGGCGAGCGCACGAGCCGCTCTGGAGAACGTCGGCTTGCCGGCGGTGCTGAAGCCGGTCGACTCGGGCGGCCAGCGCGGGATCTTCTACCTCGAGTCGGCAGACGACCTCGACGCGCATCTCCACGCGGCGCTCGCGGCCTCGCCGACCGAGGAGGCGATCGTCGAGAGCTTCCACGACGGGCTCGAGCTGAACGGGATCGTGATCGCGCGAGACGGTGAGGCGATCCCGCTCACGCTCTCGGACCGATTGCGGCCACCCGGGGTCGGCTTCGGCGTCGGCTGGATCCACGTGTACCCCGCCTCGATCTACGGCGACGTGCTGGCAGAGGCAGAGCGGGTGGCAACGAGCGCGGTGCGCGCGCTCGGGCTTCGGCGCGGGATCGCCTTCCCGCAGCTGATCGTCTCCGACGACGGGTCGGTGCGCGTGGTCGAGGTGGCAGCACGGATCCCCGGCGGTCAGATGGCGGATCTCGTCCGGCACGCGGTGGGCGTCGACCTGGTCGAGGTGGCGCTGCGGCAGGCGCTCGGAGAGCAGATTCCCGACGAGCTCGTGCTGCCGCGCTTCGTGCAGCCGCTCGCGATCCGCTTCCTCACCGCGCAGCCGGGGCCGCTGCCAACCGGCAAGGTGGCGCGGATCGGCTCGCTCGAGCCCGTGCTCGCGGCGGCAGGGGTCGTCCAGGCGGACACGTACCTCCAGGAGGGCGAGACGATCAGGCCGGTGCGCCTCGACGGCGACCGCCGCGGCTACGTGATCGCAACCGCGGACACGTCGGTCGAGGCGCTGCAGCGGGCGGAAGCGGCCGCGCGGCTGCTCGAGGTGGAGATCGAATGAGCTGCGCCTTCGATCTCGCCCACTACGGCGAGCTGCTCGAGGCGGCCAAGGCGGGCGGGTACCGGTTCGCGTTCTTCGAGGGCGCGCCGGCCGACGGCGATCTGATCCTGCGCCACGACGTCGACCTCTCGCTCGACGCGGCCCTCCGGCTGGCGGAGCTCGAGTCCGAGGCCGGCGCCGCCGCGACCTACTTCCTGATGACCGGGTCGGTCTTCTACAACCTCTCGTCCCCCGAGGGCGAGCGCGCGCTCGAGCGGCTGCGCGAGCTCGGCCACCGGGTCGGGCTGCACGCGGTCTATCCGCGGCTCGAGCTGGACGACCGCTTCGAGCGCGTCGTCGCGTGGCACAACCCCGATCCGGAGTACATGCGCGCCCCGGTCGACGGTGCGCTCAACGTGATGGAGTCGCCGTGGTTCGACCCCGAGACGTATCGCTCCGACTCGAACCAGCACTGGCGCTCGGGCTGCCCGCACGAAGAGCTGCGCGCCGGCGCCTTCCCGTGGCTCCAGCTCCTCACCCATCCCGAGATCTGGGTCTACCCGGGCGAGCGGATGGGCCAGACGATGCGCGCGATGCTCGAGGAGGAGAAGGAGCGCCGACTGGATCAGCTGGCGGAAGACCGGATCGACCTCTCGTGAAGGAGATCACCGTCCTCGTCTCCGCCTCGGGCGCGCCGGGCACGGCCGCGCTGCTGAAAGGGCTGCGCGCGAACGGCGAGCGGACCGTGCGGCTCGTCGGCACGGACATGAGCGAGCGCTCGATCGGCCGCCACCTCTGCGACGCCTTCCACCTCGTCCCGGCCGGCTCCGATCCGGGTTTCGCGGACGCGATCCTCGACGTGGTCGAGCGCGAGGGCGTCGACTGCGTTCTGCCGCAGTCGTCCTTCGACCTCGAGGGGCTGGCCGCGCACCGCGACCGCTTTCCGGTCCCGGTGCTCGTCTCGAGCCCCGACACGATCCATCGCTCGAACGACAAGGCCGAGACCTACGCGCTCCTGCAGCGGCTCGGGATCGCCGGGCCGGACTTCCGCCGCGTCAACGGCTCGCGCGAGGTCGAGGCGGCGGCGCGCGAGCTCGGCTACCCCGACCGCGCCGTCTGCTTCAAGCCGGTCTTCTCCTCCGGCTCGCGCGGCTTTCGGATCCTCGATCCGACGGTCGACCGCGCGCACCAGCTCCTGAACGAGCGACCCGGCTCGGTCGCGATGCGGCTCGAGGAGGCGGTCGAGCTCCTGCCGGACGAGGGCGGCCCGGACCTGCTGGTGATGGAGCTCGCGACGGGCGGCGAGCGCACGATCGACGGGATCGCGGACGGCGAGCGGGTCGTGCTCGGCCATCCGAAGACGCGCGAGGCGATGCGCGCCGGGCTCGCGATGTACTTCGTCACGCTCGAGGACGAGGCGCTGATGGAGACCGCCGACCGGCTCGTCGCCGAGCTCGCGATCGAGCACTTCTTCAACATCCAGCTCGTCGGCGAGCACGTGATCGAGATCAACCCGCGGATCTCGACGATCGTCTACCAGGACGACCTCAACCTGCCCTACCTCGGCGTCAAGCGCGCGCTCGGCGAGATCTCGGACGAGGAGCTCGTGGCGCTGCGCGCGCGCGTGCGGCCGGGCCGGACGGCGCTTCGCTACTTCGACCAGGTCGAGTGGGACGCCTAGCGGTCGATCGAGTTGTACTTCCGCACGGCGAGCGGGGCGAAGACGACGAGCAGCCCGACTGTCCAGAGGAGCGAAAGCAGGATCGCGTGCTCGCCAGGGAAGCCGGACGTGAACGGATTCGGGTTCCCGAACAGCTCGCGGGTCGCGGCTGTGAGCGCGCTGAACGGGTTCCACTCCGCGATCGGCTGCAGCCAGTCGGGCAGCGTCTCGGTCGGAACGAAGGCGTTCGAGAGGAACGTGAGCGGGAAGATGATCAGGAAGCCGAGTTGCTGGCCGACCTCGA
Organism: uncultured Gaiellaceae bacterium; assembly: GCA_963761905.1. Lineage (GTDB taxonomy): Bacteria > Actinomycetota > Thermoleophilia > Gaiellales > Gaiellaceae > Gaiellasilicea. Next base: position 30,357 of record CAVXIQ010000004.1, read on the forward strand.
CGGACGGCACGAGCAGGCCGATCAGGACGCCGATCCACGCCATCGCGAAGGTGAAGAAGAGCATCAGGGCCACCGCGAGCAGGAAGTCGCCGACGCTCGTATGGACGCGCCAGCCGACGACGAGGCCCGTGGCCATCAGGACGACGAGGATGCCCGCGTTGTAGACGACGTCGGAGACCGTGCGCCCGCTCAGCACCGCGGAGCGCGCCATCGGGAGCGAGCGGAAGCGGTCGATCAGGCCCTTCGCCAGGTCGTCGGTCATGGCGATCGCCGTCGTGATCGACGCGAAGCCGAGCGTCTGGATGAAGATCCCGGGCATCAGGTACTCGCGATAGGAGCCGCCGCCGGGGAGCGGGATCGCGCCGCCGAAGACGTACGCGAAGAGCAGCACGAACATGATCGACTGGAGGATCGCGAAGATCGCGAGCTCGGGGATCCGCGGCACCCGTTTCAGGTTCCGCCACGTCATGATCAGGCCGTCGTTGACCGCCGCCTGGACGCCGCTCATGCCGCTTCCTCGCTCGGCAGCTCCTCGGCGGCGTGGCCGGTGAGCGAGAGGAAGACGTCGTCGAGCGTCGGCCGGCGAAGCGCGATGTCGTCGATCTTGATCCCGGCTTCCCCGAGCTGACGCACGACCTCGACGAGCTGCGCCGCGCCACCATCGGCCGCGATCGTGAGCCGGCGCGTGTGCTCCTCGGCGGTCGACTGGCCGTCCGGTGCGAGGAGCTGGGCGGCCCGGCTCAGGTTCCCGAGCTCGTGGACGACCACCTCGATCCGCTCGCCGCCGACCTGCGACTTCAGCTGGTCGCTCGTCCCGCGCGCGATGATCCTGCCCTTGTCGACGACCGCGATCGCGTTCGCGAGCTCGTCGGCCTCCTCGAGGTACTGCGTCGTCAGGAGGAGCGTCGCGCCCTCGCGGACCTGCGCCCGGATCACGTCCCACATCCCGAGCCGGCTGCGCGGATCGAGCCCGGTCGTCGGCTCGTCGAGGAAGAGGAGGCGCGGCCGGCCGATCAGCGCGCTGGCGAGATCGAGCCGCCGCCGCATCCCGCCCGAATAGGTCTTCGCGACCCGGTCGGCGGCCTCGTCGAGGAGGAAGTGCTCGAGCAGCTCGTCGGCACGGGCTCTCGCCTCGGCGTTCGAGAGCTGGTAGAGGCGGCCGAACATCCAGAGGTTCTCGCGGCCGGTCAGGTTCTCGTCGATCGCCGCGTACTGGCCGGAGAGGCCGATCGTGCGGCGAACCGCCTGCGCGTCGCGGACAATGTCGAGCCCCGCCACTCGCGCGGTCCCCGCGTCCGCGCGCAGCAGCGTGGCGAGGATCCGCACCGTCGTCGTCTTGCCGGCGCCGTTCGGGCCGAGCAGGCCGAGCACGGTTCCCTCCTCCACCTCGAGGTCGACCCCGTCGAGCGCGCGCACCTCGCTTCGTGCGCGAGCGGTAGATCTTCACGAGCCCCTCGGCCTCGATCACTGCCATGCCGCCAGGCTACGCGACGCCCGTATCCTCGCCCGCGATGAACGATCCGCGCCGGCTCCGCGTCGTCCATTGCCCCGTGAACACGGCCGGGGTGCCGTGGGCGAACGTCCAGGCCCTGCGGGCGCGCGGCGTCGACGCGCGACTCGTCGTCTTCGAGCGCTACAAGCTCCATCCCGAGGCCGACGTCTCGCTCGACCTCTCCGGCGGCCTCGCCCGGCGGCAGGCGCGGCAGTGGACGGCGCTCGCGCGCCTGCTCCCGCGCACCGACGTCTTCCACTTCGTCTTCGGGCTGACGCTCGTGCCGCAGTCGCTCCAGTTTCCGCTCCTCCGGGCCGCCCGGAAGAAGTCCGTCATGCACTACCTCGGCTCGGACATCCGCGGCAAGACGCCGGAGCAGCTCGCGTCCGGGCGGAAAGCGGACGCCCGGATCGTCGGCTCCTACGACGCGATCCGCTGGGTGCCGGACGCGGAGGTGATTCCGCCGGGGATCGACCTTGACGCGGATCGAGCCGGCGCCGCCGTCGGACCGCAAGCGCCCGCTGATCGTGCACGCGCCCTCGCACCGCGGCCGGAAGGGAACGGAGCACGTGCTCGCGGCCTGCGACGGGCTCGACGCCGACCTCGAGCTCGTCGAAGGGCTGCACCACGACGAGGCGTTCGAGCGCTACCGCGCCGCCGACATCGTCGTCGACCAGCTGAACGCCGGCTGGTACGGCCTCTTCGCGATCGAGGCGATGGCGCTCGGCAAGCCGGTCGTCACCTTCCTCCACGAGGAGGCGGTGCGTCGCACGGAGGACGCGTTCGGCGTCCGCGTCCCGATCGTCAGCGCCACGAAGGAGAGCTTGCGCGAGCAGCTTCGGCCGCTCGTCGCCTCGGCCGACGAGCGGCGCCGGGTCGGGGCCGCCTCCCGCGCGTACGTCGAGCGGGTGCACGACCTCGAGCGGACGACCGACCGCCTGCTCGATCTCTACGCTCGGCTGTAGATGACCCTCGGCGCCCAGATGCGGCGACTCGGCAAGCACTCGGCGATCTACGGGCTCGGCGGGATCGTCTCCCGCGTCATCGCCGTCTTCCTGCTCCCGCTCTACACGCGCTACCTGGAGCCGACGGACTTCGGCGCCGTGGGCCTGCTGGTCGGCCTCTCCGCGGTCGTCGTCACGATCCTCAGAGCAGGCATCTCGAGCGCGTTCTTCCGCTTCTACTTCGACGCGAAGGACACCGCCGGACGGCTGCTCGTGCTCCGCACCTCGTTCTGGTTCACGATGGCGAGCGCCACAGCCGGCCTCGCCGCGGGAGTGTTGCTCGCCGAGCCGCTCGCAGACCTGCTCCTGCTCGACGACGCGAACCTCGTCCGCGCCGCCTTCGTCGGGATCTGGGCGCAGATGAACTACGAGCAGCTCACCGCCCTCTTCCGCGTCGAGGAGCGGTCGGGCCTCTTCGTTGCCGCGAGCCTCGCCAACATCGCCGTCACCGTCGCGGCGACGCTCGTCCTCGTCGTCTCCTACGACCAGGGCGCGCTCGGGGTAATCGTCGGCAACTTCCTCGGCACGCTCGTCGTCTACCTCGCGCTCCTCGGCTACCGGCGCGCCCAGCTCGGCCTCCAGCTCTCGCGGCCGCTCCTGCGCGAGATGAACCGCTTCGGGATCCCGCTCGTGCCGTCTGCGCTCGCGCTGATCGCGCTCAACTTCGGCGACCGCTTCTTCCTGAACGAGCTCGTCGGCACCGCCGAGGTCGGGCGCTACGAGCTCGGGGTGCGGATCGCCTCGGCGATGGTGCTCCTGATCACGGCGTTCCGGATGGCCTGGCCCGCCTTCGCGTACTCGATCGAGGACGACGACGAGGCGAAACGGACGTACGCGTTCGTGCTCACCTACCTCGTCGCCGCCGCCTCGTGGCTGGCGCTCGCGCTCGGCCTGCTCTCGCCCTGGCTCGTCCGCCTGCTCGCGACGCCGGAGTACTACGAGGGCGGGCGGGTCGTGGCGCTGCTCGCCTTCGGCGGCGTCGCGTTCGCGGGCTACATCGTGATGGCGATCGGCGTCGGGCGCGTGAAGCGGACGCAGTTCAACTGGGTGATCACAGGCGCCGCGGCCGCGCTCAGCGTCGTCCTCAACCTGCTGCTCGTGCCGCGCTACGGGCTGATCGGCTCCGGAATCGCGGCTGCGAGCGCGTATACGGCGATGTTCCTCGGGATGTGCTGGTACGCGCAGCGCGTCTTCCCGACCCCCTACCAGTGGCGCCGCGTCGCGACCGCGGCCGGCGGCGCGGTCGCGCTGACGGTCATCGGCAAGCTGCTCGACGTGCCGCTCGCGGTGGCGCTCGCCCTGATCGTCGCGTATCCGCTCGTCCTGCTCCTGCTCGGCTTCGCGCTGCCGGCCGAGCGGGCGCGGCTGCGATCTGCACTGCGTGCCTAGTTGGGGGCATAGACTGGGCGCATGAAAGTCGTGTTGCAGGGTCGGCTCGCCCAGGCGGCCGGGAAGTACGGGGAGCACGCTCCGATGGCCGCCGTCTGCTGCAACGCCTGCCGGACCTGCGCGACGACGAACGTCGCCGCCCTCGGCCTGGCCGCCGCCGGCGGGATCGTCGCCGGGGCAGCCCGCCTCAGCCGGCGATCAGGCCCGTCGCGTACATGACGGCGATCCCGGCCAGGAAGCCGCCGATCGCCCAGCCGGAGCGGAACCCGGCCGGATCGCGCCGCAAGACGTAGCGGCCGACCTCGACGACGACCTCGAACGCCGCTCCCGCCGCGGCGCCGAAGAAGAGCACCGCCAGGACGTCGTTCGCGACGAAGCCGCCGATCCAGGCGCCGAGGATCGCCGGGCCCGCCCGCGATCAGCGGCCAGCAGCGCGAGCCGCGGCCACGGCAGCGCCACGCCCTCGTCGGCGGCGGGCGCCGCGATCCCGAGTCCCTCCGTGATGTTGTGGACCATGAAGCCGACGATCAGGAACGAGCCGAGCGTGAGCTGGCCGAAGGCGAACGACGTCCCGATCGCGAGCCCCTCGCCGAGGTTGTGGACGCCGATCCCGATCGCGACGAGCAGCGCGAGCGCCGCGCCGCTCACGACCCCGCCGCCGCCCGAGCCGAGAAGCGGCGCCGAGAGGAAGGTCATCGTCAGGTAGCTGAGAGCGACGCCGAGCAGCACGAGCCCGGGCCCGCCGAACGCGCCCGGCACGCGCGGCCTGGAGCGCGAACGCCTCGAAGAGCGCCTCGACGCCGAGGAACGAGAGCAGCCCGGCGGTCAGCGCCATGAACGCCGTCAGCCACTCCTGGCGCGCGCGCCGCAGCGACGGCAGCCAGAGGAGGCCGAGCGCCGACCGGCAGGACGCCGACGAGGAAGCCGATGATCGCGTAGCCGAGGAACCGACGCGCGTCGAGGCCGGGTGTCTCGACCGCGGCCGGGATCTCCTCGATCGTCTCGATCCCGGTCGAGCTCGTGATCCCGACCGTGATCGGGTCGTCCTCGACCCACTCGAACGGGATCACGACCGTGCTCGAGCGGAGCCGGCCGAGCGTCGCGTCCCCGTCCACGTCGAACGGGACGATCGCGTCGTCGACCGTGACCGACGCGATCGTCAGGTCGTCCGTCTGCGGGTTCGTCACCCGGACGCGGATCTCGCCGGGCTCGAACTCGACCCGCCGGACGTCGAACTCGTCCGGCTGGGGCGGGTTCTGCCCGATCAGGTCGACGAGCGACGAGCCGCCGGCGACGAAGGCGCCGACCGCGACCGCGAGCAGCACGATCGGGAGCAGCGCCCAGAGGCGCCAGCTCAGGTCGCCGCGGCCCTTCGCCGCCCGCGGCCTCCATCAGTCGACCACGTTGAAGAAGCCCATCCAGCCGAGCTCGGTGAACTCCGACTGGTGCGCGTGGAACATGTGCAGGCCGGTGTGCGCGAAGTCGATCTCGAGCACCCCGCGCTGGCCCTGGCACTGCATCACGGTGTCGGTGTACTCCCAGTTCTCGCCCGTGCCGGTCGGCTGGTAGCGGAAGAAGTCGGCGTGGAGGTGGAAGGAGTTGATCAGGTCGAACTCGGTCAGGTTGACGAGGTAGATCCGCACGAGCTGCGGAGCGCTTGACCACGATCGGGTACTTCGAGTAGTAGAAGCTGCGGCCGTTGACCGTGTAGAAGTTGTTCGCGCCGTCGGCGTCGGTGTCGTAGCCGTTCATCACCATCACGAGCTCCTGCGCCGGCGGGCGCGGCTCCTTCGGATCGATGATGAACGCGCCGTAGAGGCCCTTGTGGATGTGCTTCTTGAGCGGCGTCGAGTGGCAGTGGTAGAGCTGCAGCGCGGCGGGGGTGCGCCGGGAACTCGTAGGTGAGCTCGCCGCCCGGCGGGACGATCTCGAAGACGCCGTCCATGTTCGTCGGGTGGATCCCGTGGAAGTGGATCGTGTGCGGGTGCGAGCCCTGGTTGACGAAGCGGACGCGGAGGATGTCGTCCTCGGTCGCCCGGATCACGGGGCCGGGGATCGTGCCGTTGTACGTCCAGGCGGGGAAGAAGACGCCCGGCGCGATCTCGACTCCTTGTCGATCGCCCGCAGCGTGTACTCGCGCACGCGGCCCGGCTGGTGCGGCAGCGCCGGCGGCGGGTAGAGCAGCGCGTCGAGGTCGTTCGGCCCGCCGACGGCCGGTGCGTGCGCGCCGATCATCGCCGCATGGCCCGAGCGCGCGCGTGGTTGTGGACGTGGCCCTGCAAGGTCGGCGATCCGCCGCCGTCGCGTCGCCGTCGAGCGCGAGCTTCCCGACGAGCGGCGCCGCGACGAGTGGGCGCGGCGCCGGCCAGGAGTCGGCTGCGGGTGAGTTTAGGCACGGCTAAATCCTATCGGCTTCTTTAGTCGTGGCTAATTTCACGCGCGCCACCGCCTCCGGCGGCCGTTTGCGGCATATGGTTGCTGCGGTGGCAGACGCAGCCGAGTATCCCGACCAGCCGACCCGCTCGCTGAAGCCGGCTCGCACGCTCGGCGCCCGCCAGGTTCGCGCGCTCGCGCATCCGCTGCGGATGCGGATGCTCGACTCGCTGCGCGACGGGCCCGCGACCGCCTCGATGCTCGCCCGCGACCTCGGCGAGTCGAGCGGCGCGACGAGCTATCACCTGCGCGCGCTCGAGGCCGCCGAGCTCGTGATCGAGGATCTCAGCCGCCGCAAGGGCCGCGAGCGCTGGTGGATGCGAAACCCCGCGCGCTCCGGGCTTGATCTCGAGCGTCCCGGCAGACGACGCCGAGTACGGCGCCGCGCTGGCGCAGCTCGAGAGCGTGATCCTCTCCCGGGACGAGGAGGCGCTGAACCGCTATCTCGCCGCGCGCGAGCGCTACAGCGAGGAGTGGCAGGAGACGGCGTTCATCGGCGGCTGGCTCGCCTACGCGACCCGCGAGGAGGTCGAGGAGCTCTCGGAGCTGGTCGTCAAGTGGTTGAGCGACCGCCGCCGTCCTGGAGGGGAGCGGCCCGACGACGCCGTGCTGACGTACGTCACCTACCGCGCGATGCCGCAGCAGCCGCCCGATCAGGATCAGGGCAGCGGCACGTAGCCGAACTCCGGCTTCGCGCCGAGCTGGCGGACGTCGCTCGACGCCGGGTCGAGCTCGTTCGGCGAGAACGTCGGCTCGATCGTCACCTCGACGCGGAACGGCACCGTCGCCGGGATCAGGAGCTCCGGCGGGCCGAGCACCTTGCACTGGTGCAGGACGCCGCGCCGCTCCTGGAGCACCCGGCCGAGCGTCGGCTGCTTGTTCGGCCCGACGACGACCGTGCCGACCTTGACGACCACGTTGCCCGGGCTTGTCGGGGCCGCACGAGGCGATGCGCGAGAGGATCACCTTCGCGAATCCCCTCGGGTTGTCGGCCGTCGTGAACTGGTTGAAGGCCGCCGTACCGCCCATCCAGCCGTCGCCCGTCACCCCGGCGCGCGAGGAGGTCAGGCGCAGCGGGCCGTCGAGCCGGTAGAGCTGGAGCGAGCCGTGCGGCTCTCCGACGCGCGTTCCCGCGAGGTTGGCGTCGTTCTCCGCGACGATCCAGCGGTAGCCCGGATCGGGCGCGAGGCTGCCGTCGGCGTTGCCGAGATCGGGCGACAGCGTCGGGCCGGGCCCGGGCGCCGAGCCGTCGAGGCTCCAGACCTGCTTCAGCGAGCGGTTCCAGAACTCGAGCAGGTGGATCCCGTTCGCGTCGTCGACCGCTTCGCCGAGGTAGAGCGCCGGCTCGCCGCCGGTCGCCCGGTCGAGCCAGTCGACGGGCTGCGGCGCGTTCGCGTAGAGCCGGCGGGCGAAGTCGTTGTGACCCTCCGCGGCATAGATCTGGGCGGTCACGTTCCAGCCGATGACGAGCACGCCGATCGCGGCAGCGAGCTGCGCCGCTCGTCGGCCTCGGACGACGCCTCGGGCGACGAGCAGCGCCACCGAGAGCAGCAGCACGACGACGAGCGCCTGCTCGATCCGCTCGCCGTCCCAGCGCCAGACGCGATTCGGCAGCGCGGCGATCGCGAGGCCCGGCGCGTCGTAGTAGGGGTACTTGTCGAGCTCGAGCGGCGTCGTCAGGAGCAGGTAGAGGGCGACGAGCGCCACTCCGGCCAGCACGGCGAACCGCCGGCCGGGCCGCTCGAGCACGAGCGCGGTGCCGGCGAAGAGGAGCGGCGCGACGTAGATCAGGTTCCGCTCGACGGTGACGGTTCCGAACTCGGTCGAGATGTAGGCGGCCTTGATCGCCGTGTAGAGGCCGAAGGTGAAGAACGCGGCCAGAGACGTGAGCACGAAGGCGCGCACGTTCCGGTCGGGGTCGCGGCCTCGGGTGAGCACGGCGGTGAGGCCGGCGACGAAGGGAAGGACGCCGATCCCGATCACGAGCGCCCCGAGCGCGCGGAGGCCGTAGTCGAACATCCGATCCTTGTAGAAGCCGGTGGCGCGGTACCACTCCTCGGAGCGGTGTCCGAGGAAGGCGCTGAGGGCGAGGGCGGCGCCGATCGCGAGCAGGACGACGCCCACCCAGTCCGCGCGCGACCAGCGCGCGCGCAGGCGCCGGAACGCTGGGTGCTCCCAGCCCGCGGCGGCGAGCGCGAGCGCGAAGACGGGGAGCAGGATCGCGAGCTGCGCGCGGACGAGCACCGCCAGCAGGCAGACGAGGGCGGCGGTCGCGATCGTCCAGACCGTCGGCCGGGCGAGCGCGCGCGCGATCAGCCAGAGGGCCGTCGTCGCGACGGGATAGGCGAGCGGCTCCTCGACGAGGAAGGGCGCGTAGGAGAGCGCCGGGATCGCGGCCGCCGCCACCGCGGCGCCGAGCGCCCACGGCTTCGAGACGATCGTCCGAGCGAGCGCGTAGGCGGGGAAGATCGTCGCCGTCATCACGAGCACGCCGATGAACTTCGCGGCCTCGTACGCGCTCGCCGTGTCGTCGATCCACCACGCGGGCGCGACGAGGAACGAGTGGAGGGTCTGGAAGCCGTAGGGAACGCCGCGCCGCGCCGCTTCGCCCGTCTCCGCGATCGAGCGGGAGATCTGGGCGAACTCGAGCTCGTCGGTGAAGATCGTGGGCGAGTCGCGCCGGCTCGCCTGCCAGGCGTAGAGGCAGCAGAGGAGCACGTAGGCGAGGACGAGCGGGAGCGCGTCGAGCGCGCGTTCGAGCGGCCGCCGCTCGGCGGTCTCGGCCGGAGCGGGGGGTGTCACTCTGCGATCGCCTCGACGAGGCTCGGCGGCGCCACCGTCGTATCGCGCCGGACGAACCGGCAGGGGACGCCGGCGCCGGTGCAGGCGTCGAGCACGGGTTGGAGCCGCTCGACGGGCGCGTCGGGGATCGAGACGAGCACCTCGTCGAGGCCGGGCACGAAGCGCTCCGCCTCGTCGAGGTCGCCGATCACGATCACGCCCTGGATCCGGCGCCGCCGCAGCCGGACGTTGTCGTCGAGGAAGCCGATCACGCGCTCGCCGGCCGTCTCCTGCAGCTCGCGGGCGAGGCTGCGGCCGGAGCGGCCCGCGCCGACGACGAGCACGCGCCGGCCGCCGCGGTCCCGGAGCTGCGGCAGCGCGCGCAGGACGAGCCGCGAGCCGGAGACGAGGACGAAGCAGAGGAGCGCGTCGACGACGAAGATCTCCCACGGAAACTCCTTCAGCGGCCGCGTCGCGGCGAGGAGCCCGAGCGCCACGGGCGCGGAGACGAAGGTGGCGGCGGCGATCGAGGCGAGGTCGCGCGCGCCGGCGTAGCGCCAGATCCGCCGGTAGACGCCGAACGCGACGAAGGCGACGTAGCGCGTGCCGAGCAGGATCGGCAAGCGCCGCCACGAAGACCTGGCGCTGGTAGCCGGTGCCGAGCCCGTCCACGAAGAGGAGGTAGGCGACGCCGAACGAGATCAGGATCGCGGCGAAGTCGGTGACGACCTCGACGAGCCGGCGGGTCTGGAGGAGCGCCGGCGACGCGGTCAGCTCCTGCTCGCCGCGGCGGCTGCGCTCCTCGAGGTCGGCGAGCACGCTCGCGAACTGGACGAGCAGGACGAAGGTGAGGAGGACGCCGACGATCGTCACCCGCGGGTCGTCGAGGATGTTGTAGGCGACGCCCGTCGCGCCGATCGCCGTCGCGACCGCCGCGAGCAGCGCCACGGCCTTCGTCTCCGACATCCCGTAGTAGACGAGCCGGTGCGAGGCGTGGTCGCGGCCGCCCTGGGTGACCGGGCGCCGCTCGAGCAGGCGCACGACCGTGACGAGCGTGGTGTCGAGGATCGGCACCGCGAGGACGAGGAGCGGCAGCAGGATCGTCGTCACCGTCGTTCCCGCGACCTTCCAGCTCGAGGAGAGCGCCAGCGAGGCGAGCGCGAAGCCGAGCACCTGGCTGCCCGAGTCGCCCATGAAGACCGAGGCGGCCCGGCCCGGGCGGAGGTTGAAGGGCAGGAAGCCGATGCAGGCGGCGCCGAGCGCGAGCGCGAGCACGAGCACCACGCGGTTCGGGTGCTCGGTCACGGCGTCGAGCGCGTAGTAGGCGCACGCGATCGCGGCGAGCGTCGCCGCGAGCCCGTCCATGTTGTCGAGCAGGTTGAACGCGTTCGTGATCCCGACGAGCCAGACGAGCGCGATCGCGGTCGCCAGCACGTCGTTGTCGACGATCTCGACCGAGAGCCCGCTCGCGAGGACGATCGCCGCCGCGCCGAACTGGGCGCCGAGCTTCGCGATCGGGCTGAGCGTGAAGAGGTCGTCGGCGAGCCCGGCGGCGAAGAGGAGGGTGCAGCCGCCGAGCACGCCGAGGAGCTCGGAGCTCGCGTCGACCGCGCCGATCGCGATCGCGAGCAGGACCCCGGCTGCGAAGCCGAGGAAGATCCCGACGCCGCCGAAGCTCGGCGTCGCAGCCTCGTGCCAGCGCTCTCCCGACGGAACCGCGACGAGCCGCCCGCCCACGAGCCGACCTGCGGTGGAGGAGCGAAGCAGCGTCCAGAGGACGAGGACTGCGACGGCGAAGGCCGCGATCGCGACGGCGGCGCTCACAGCGGCAGAGCTCACAGCGGCAGAGCGTAGTCCGGCCCGGTTAGGGCTTTGTGTGGGGGCACGGCTTCTAGACTAAATCCCCCGGTGGCTACCTACCTCGACCTTTACCGCTACCGCGAGCTCTTCGGGAGCCTCTTCCGGCGCGACCTGCGGGCGAAATACAAGGGGTCGGCGCTCGGGCTCGCTTGGTCGCTCGCGCATCCGCTTCTCCTGATGCTGGTCTACCTCCTCGTCTTCAGCGTGATGCTGAGGATCCAGGCGGCCGACTACGAGCACTACTGGCTCTTCCTCCTCGCAGGCCTCCCGGTGTGGGTCTTCTTCTCGACCTCGCTCCAGGCGGCCTCGCGGAGCCTGATCGAGAACGCGAACCTGATCCGGAAGGTGCGCTTTCCGCGCCAGCTCGTGCCGCTCTCGATCGTCGCCACCCAGCTCGTCAGCTTCGGCGTGATGCTGGCGATCGTGATCGCGCTCAGCCTGGTCTACGTGCCGGAAGCGCGCGACACGGTGTGGCTCGCGATTCCGCTCGCCGCGCTCGCGGTCTGCCTCGTCACCGGCGTCTCACTGGCGGTCGCGTCGCTGAACGCGCTCTACCGGGACGTCGAGCACCTCGTCGCCGCGCTGCTCCTGCCCTGGTTCTTCCTCACCCCGATCCTCTACTCGCTCGACAACATCCCGGGGGTGAGCGACTACCCGCTCCTGATCGACTTCGTCCACTACGTCAACTTCCTCACGCCCGCGGTCGAGGCGATCCGCGACCCGATCTTCTTCGGCACGCCGCCCGCGACCGGCGACGCGATCTACCTCGCCGTCTCGGCGGTCGTCGCGCTCGCGCTCGGCTCGTTCGTCTTCAGCCGCGTCGACGATCGCGTCGCAGTCGAAGTGTGATCCGGCCGTCGTAGAGCCACGGCTCGTCGCCGTGAACGTAGGCGGGTAGACCGAGGTGCTCGCTCGGCTCGCCGACGAGGAGCGAGGGGAGGAGGAGCGGGTGCGCGAAGGCTGGATTGCGACCGCCGCCCGGAGCCCAGGGACGGAGCTCCTTGTCGCGGCTCGCGATCGAGCCGCCGACCGCCGCGAACCCCTCGGCGTGCGCGTCGAGGATCCGCCGCGACCAGTCGGGCGCGGGAACCGCGCCGGCGACGAGGTGGGCCGTGGCGACCGGGTCCTCCTCGACGAGCGGCTCCTCCTGGGCGGCGAGCGCGAGCGCCGTCTCCTCGTTCTCGCCCCCATGGACGACCACGGCCAGCCGCCGCTCGTCGATCCGCGGGCGCACGTCGACAGGCAGCTCGAGCGGCGTCGAGCCGATCTCGGCGAACCAGAAGCGGTACTCCTCGACGAGGTCGAAGGCGAGCCGGTAGGGGCCGGGCGGCTGCGGGACGGCGAGCTCCAGCTCGAGCTCGACGGTCTCGCCGGGCTCGATCGGATGAGCGAAGGCCGTGCGCGGCCCGTCCCAGACGATCGCGTTGCCGCGGTCGTCGAGCCAGTGGTAGGAGAGCTGGACGCCCGCGTCGTCGCGTGAGCGCCACGTGGCCGAGCCGGCGTTCTCGAGCCGGACGCGCGCCCTGCCCTTCGTCCCGGCTCGAAGCTCGGGGAGCGCGTAGGCGAGCCAGCGAACCGCGAGCGGCCCGCTCGGAACGTGATGCTCGCCGACTCGCTCCATCGCGGAGCTAGCCTACTGCCGTGCCCGAGCCGCTCCTCGTCCGCGCAGCCAGGCTCGAGCCCGTCGAACGGACGCCCGTGTGGTTCATGCGCCAGGCCGGTCGCTCGCTCCCCGAGTACCGCGAGATCCGGAAGACGCACACCCTCTTCGAGGTCTGCCAGGAGCCCGAGCTGTGCGCCGAGGTGACGCTCCAGCCGGTGCGCCGCCACGACGTCGACGCGGCCGTGATGTTCGCGGACATCATGCTGCCGCTCCTCGGGATGGGCGTCGACGTCGAGCTCGTCGAGAACGTCGGGCCGGTGATCGCCGAGCCGATCCGGACGGCCGCCGACGTCGAGCGGCTGACGACGCCCGATCCGGAGGAGTCGGTTCCGTTCATCCTCGAGGCGGTGCGGATCGTGCGGCGCGAGCTTCGCCCCGACCAGGCCGTGATCGGCTTCTGCGGCGGCCCCTTCACCGTCGCCGGGTATCTGATCGAGGGCAAGCCGAGCCGCGAGTTCCTCCAGGTGAAGCGGCTGATGTACGCGCACTCCGAGGTGTGGCACGCGCTGATGGAGAAGCTGACCGTCGCCTTCTCGTCCTACATCCAGGCGAAGGTGCGCGCCGGCGCCGACGTGATCCAGCTCTTCGACTCCTGGGTCGGCGCGCTCTCGCCGGCGGACTACGAGGAGTTCGTCCAGCCGTACTCGGCGCGGATCCTGGCGGCGGTCGACTGTCCGACGATCCACTTCGGCACCGGCACCGCGACCCTCCTGCGCCAGATGGCCGACGCCGGCGGCGACGTGATCGGGCTCGACTGGCGGATCCCGCTCGACTGGGGCTGGGACGTCGTCGGCGACGATCGAGGCGTTCAGGGGAATCTCGACGGAGCCCTCCTCTTCGGTCCCTGGGAGCGGGTCGAGCGCGCGACCCTCGACGTGCTCGCCCGCGCGGCGGGTCGTCCCGGCCACATCTTCAACCTCGGCCACGGCGTCATGCCGGACACGGATCCCGACGTGCTCGGCCGGCTCCGCGCGTTCGTGCACGAGCAGACCGCCCGCGTTCCCGCATGAACGCAGCGGTGGTGCTGATGGCGTACGGCTCGCCGGACCGGATCGAGGACGTGCCCGCCTACTACGCCGACATCCGCGGCGGCCGGCCGATCCGCCCGGAGCTCCTGGACGACCTCGTCGCGCGCTACCGGCGGCTCGGGATCGAGGAGTCGAACCCGCTGAACGAGATCACCGAGGCGACGCGCGCAGGCGTCGAAGCGGAGCTCGGCGTGCCCGTCTTCACCGGGATGCGCCACTGGCAGCCGCGGATCGCGGACGCGGCCGAGCGCGCGATCGCAGGCGGCGCCGAGACGATCGTCGGGCTCGTGCTCGCGCCGCACTACTCGTCGATGTCGATCGAGAAGTACCGCGGCTTGCTCGCGGACGCCGTCGGCGACCGAGCCGAGCTGCGCTTCGTCGAGCGCTGGGGCGACGAGCCGGGCTTCGTCGAGCTGCTCGCCGAGCGCCTTGCGTCTGTCTGCGACAGGGAGTCGCACGTCGTCTTCACGGCGCATTCGCTCCCGGCGCGCATCCTCGACGAGGGCGATCCCTACGTGGACGAGCTGAACGCGACGGCCGAGGCGGTCGCCCGGCGCGCAGGGCTCGACCGCTGGTCGTTCTCGTTCCAGAGCGAATCGCCGACGGGCGAGCCCTGGCTCGGCCCCGACATCCTCGACCACCTCGACTGCGCTGGCCGAGCAGGGCGTCCGAGACGTCGTCATCTGCCCGGTCGGCTTCGTCGCCGACCATCTCGAGATCCGCTGGGACCTCGATACCGAGGCCGTCGAGCGCGCGCAGGAGCTCGGGCTCGAGCTGCGGCGGATCGAGATGCCGAACGCCGACCCCGCCTTCGTGCGCGTGCTGGCGGGCCTGGTTCGCCGCGCCCTCGCTGTACCGTCCAAGGTGTGAGAACGGGAGAGATCCGCGTCGAGGCGGCCTCGCGCCGCTTCCGTGTCCACGCGCGCGAGGCCCGCACGCTGAAGGAGCTCTTCGTCCTCCGAGGCCGCACCGAGCCGACCGACGTCTGGGCGCTGCGCGACGTCTCGCTCCACGTCGAGCCCGGCGAGGCAGTCGGCCTGATCGGGCGCAACGGCTCCGGCAAGTCGACGCTCCTGCGCCTGATCGCGGGGATCATCAAGCCGACCTCGGGGCAGGTCGCCGCCGGCGGCCGGATCGGCTCGTTGCTCGAGCTCGGCGCCGGCTTCCACCCGGACTTCAGCGGGCGCGAGAACGTCTTCCTGAACGGCGCCATCTACGGGCTCCGGAAGGCCGAGATCCGCGAGCGGTTCGACGAGATCGTCGCGTTCGCGGAGCTCGAGGACTCCATCGACAGGCCGGTGCGAACCTACTCGTCGGGGATGTACATGCGGCTCGGCTTCGCGATCGCGGCCCATCTTGACGCGGACGTGCTCCTGCTGGACGAGGTCTTCGCGGTCGGCGACGAGGCCTTTCAGCGCAAGTGCTTCGGCAAGATCTTCGAGTTCAAGCAGCGCGGCGGCACGATCGTCTTCGTCTCGCACGACGCGACCCAGGTCGAGCGCCTCTGCGAGCGGGCCGTGCTCCTGCGGGACGGCGGCGTCGAGCTCTCGGGCCCGACCCACGACGCGCTCGTCCGCTACCGGCGCGTCCTCGCCGCCGAATCCGACCCCGCCGAGCGCGCCGCCGGCCTGCGCGAGTGGGGAACGGGCGAGGCGACGATCGTCTCGGCGGAGCTCCTCGGCGCCGACGGAGAGGAGCGGCAGCAGTTCCTCGGCGGCGAGCCGCTCTCGCTGCGCCTGCGGATCGAGGCGGACGCGGCGGTCGAGGCGCCGACGCTGCAACTGGAGCTGCGCGACGACGGCGGGCTCCTGGTCGCCTCGGACAGGGTCGACACCGCGCCGCTCGGCTGGGGAAGCGGCCCGGGCGAGCGCCTCCTGCGCTACGACGTCGAGCGGCTGCCGCTCTCGGACGGGCGCTTCCACCTCCGGCTCGGCCTCAGCGATTCGTCCGGCAAGCGCGTCCTCCACTGGCTCGACGACGCGCTCGGCTTCCTCGTCTACCCCTCCGGAGAGGAGCGCGGCGTGGTGCGCCTGGAAGGGAGCTGGTCGCTCGAGCAGAAATCGGCAGCGCAGATGAAGGACGCCCAGTGAGCACCCGCACCTGTCCCGACTGGCCGACGCTGATGGAGCTCGCGCCGGAGCTCCAGTTCAAGCACTACACCGTCGCCGAGGCGCAGCTCCCGGTCGACGTGCTGACGACGATCACGCACGTCTCACTCTCCGACGTCGCGATCTGCTGCGACCTCGAGCATCACGTCTTCTACGCCGAGCACACCGAGCCCGAGGTGGCCGAGGCGCTGCTCGCGACCCACTGGTTCGAGGTGCGCGAGTACGGCGATCGCGGCCCGGGCGCTACCGCCGCGTAAAGAGCTCTTCGAGCGGACGCGTGTTGAGCACGTCGGCGCGCCTTGCGCCTCCGCGCCGTGCCGTCCCGATCGAGAGCGCCATGTTGCCGAGCCCTCGGACCGAGTGGGCGTCCGTCGAGCAGACGATCCTCACCCCGGCGGCCAGGGCGCGGCGGACGTGCGTGCCGGAGAGGTCGAGTCGGTCGGGCAGGCCGTTTACCTCCAGCGCGACACCGGTCTCGAGCGCCACCTCGAAGACGTGGTCGAGATCGAGGGCGTTCTCCGGGCGGTGGTTGAGGATCCGGCCGAGCGGATGCGAGAGGCACGAGTCCGCCGTTGTCGTCGCCGCATGTCGCATGGCCTCGACGACCCGCGCGGTCAGCTCGGCGGCGGGTGCTCGCTGGCCGGCGTGGAGGCTGATCTGCACCCACTCGAGCTCGGCGAGGACGTCGTCTGGGAGGTCGAGCGAGCCGTCGGGGAGGATGTCGCACTCGCTTCCGCGGAGGATCCGGAACGGCGCGAGCTGCTCGTTCGCGACGGCGATCTCCTCGGCCTGGCGCCGTAGCCCGTCGGCGTCGAGGCCCTCGACGACGCGGACGGCCTTCGTGTGGTCGCAGATCGCGATGTACTCGTAGCCGAGGTCGCGAGCTGCGAGCCCGAGCTCGAGCACCGTGGCCTTTCCGTCCGAGGCCGTCGAATGCATGTGGAGGTCGCCGCGAACGTGCGCGAGCTCGAGCAGATCCGGCGGCGGATCGGCCGCGTCCAGCTCGCGCAGCTCGGGTGGCCGGAAGGGCCGGCCGATCGCCGCATAGACGTCCTCCTCCGTGGCGCGCTCGGGCAGTGGCCCCAGGCTCGCGACGTACTCCGGCGAGCCCGTCGCCCGGAGGAGCGCCGTCCCGAACCCGTCCGCCCCCGCGGCGATCACCTCGACCGGAATCCCGTCCACGGTGACGCCGACGGCGCGGTTGTCGTCCCGTTCGAGAACGGAGACGAGCTGCGGCAGCTGCTCGAGCTCGATTAGCGCGCCGGTGCTCGGCACCACGACGGCGAGGCGCGTCGAGAGGTCGCAATAGCGCCGGGGATCACCGGCAGGCTCGCCGCCGAGCGCGGAGGCGATCTCCTGCACGAGCGCGCGGGCGCGATTGAGCGTCAGTCCGTGCCGCGGCCTGACCTCGCCGCCCAGACCCGCGAGCCCATCGCGGATCCTGGCAGCCGTCTTCGGGCCGATCCCTGGAACGCTCTCGAGGCGATCCGGTTCGACGGCTCGCAGCTCTTCCAGCGTCCTCACGTCGAGCGCCGAGCCGAGCTCGCGCATTCGCTTCGGCGAGAGCCCGAGCAGCCGGCCGACCGCGACGAGCTCGGGCATCACCTCCGACTCGAGCTCGCGCAGCTCCGCCAGCTCGCCGGTCTCGACGAGCTCGCGCAGGCGTGCCTCGATTCCCGGCCCGATTCCTCGGAGCTCGCGTACCCGTCCCGCACGCACGACCGCCGCGACGTCGGCCGGCGTCGTCCGGATCAGCTCGGCCGCCCGCCGGTAGGCGCGGGTCGTGTAGAAGCTCGAGCCGTTGAGCTCGAGCAGCGCGGCGAAGGCGTCGAGCCGCTCGGCAAGTCTGGCGTTGTCCACCCGGGGATAGTCTCTCGTGACTGATGGCGCCAATCGTGATCCCGTTTCGCGGCCTCGCAGGCAAGCAGCGGATCGACGCACCGGACGAGCTTCGCGAGCAGCTCGCGCTCGCCATGCTCGGCGACGTGCTCAACACCTGCGTCGCCACCGACCGAACGGTCGTCGTCACGCGAGACGACGACGGGATGCGGCTTGCGGGGGAGCTCGGGGCCGATCTCGTGGACGATCCGGGAGGAGGCCAAGGAGCCGCTGTAGCCGCCGGGCTCGCCGAGCTCCCCGATCGGCCGGCGCTCGTGGTCAACGCCGATCTACCGTGTGCAGTCCCGCGCGACGTGCGCACGCTCGCGAACGTCGCCGAGCTCGGCGCCTTCGGGATCGTGGAGGCGGGCGACGGGACGACGAACGCGCTCGCCCTGCCCCGGCCGAAGCTCTTCGCGCCGCTCTACGGCGCCGGCAGCGCCGCCCGCTTCCGCGACCACGCCGCGACGCTCCGCTACGAGACGTCCACCGCCGCGATCCCGAACCTCGTCGACGACGTCGACACCCGCGCCGATCTCGAGCGACTGGCGCTCAGGGTCGGGCCGCGGACGCAGGCGGCGCTCGGCGCGCTGAGGGAGCTGTGAGGGTCACGCTCCTGTCCGGGGGCGTCGGCGGCGCCCGGTTCGCGCGCGGCCTGACGACGGCGATCGACCCCTCGGACGTGACCGTGATCGGCAACGTCGGCGACGACCTCGAGGTGCTCGGGATGGCCGTCTCGCCGGATCTCGACAGCATCCTCTACGCGCTGGCCGGCCTGAACGACGAGGAGCGAGGTTGGGGCCGCGCGGACGAGAGCTGGAGCGCCCTCGAGACGGTCTCGGCGCTCGGCGGCGAGGACTGGTTCCGGCTCGGCGACCGCGATCTCGGTCTCCACCTCGTCCGGACGCAGGCGCTGCGAGCCGGCGAGCCGCTCTCCGGCCGTCACGGCCCGCCTGGCCCGGGCCGTCGGGCTCGAGACGACGATCCTGCCGGCGACCGACGACCGCCAGCGCACCTGGATCGACACACCCGCAGGCAGCTTCCCGTTCCAGGAGTGGTTCGTCGCGCGCGGTCATCGGGACGAGGTCGACGGCGTCCGCTTCGAGGGCGAGTGCGCCGCGGCGCCCGGGGTGCTCGAGGCGCTCGAGGGCGCGGAGGCGATCGTGATCGCGCCGAGCAACCCGTACGTGAGCATCTGGCCGATCCTCGCCGTCGCCGGCGTCCGCGAGGCGCTCGCCGCGCGCAGCGTGCCTTGCGTCGCGGTCAGCCCGATCGTCGGTGGGAGAGCGGTGAAGGGGCCGGCCGACCGGATGCTCGCGCGCATGGCGGGCGGCACAGCGCCGGAGCACGTCGGCTCCTGTTACGAAGGGCTGATCGACGCGCTCGTCGTCGACGAGGCGGACCCGACCGGGCCGCTCGCGATCCGCTCGGTCGTGACCCAGACGCTGATGACCGACCTCGCGGCGTCGCGCCGCCTGGCGGAGACGGTGCTCGGGGCGGCCGCTTGAAGGTCGCCGTCGTGGGCGGCACCGGGAGCTTCGGCCAGGCGGTGGCGAAGCGGCTGGTCGCCGCCGGGATCGAGATCGCGATCGGCTCCCGCGACGCCGCGCGGGCCCGGCAAGCCGCCGAGCCGCTCGGGGCCGAGGGCGCCACGAACGAGGACGCCGTCCGCGGAGTCGACCTCGTGCTGCTCGCGGTCAAGTCGGAGGCCGCGGTCGAGACCGCCCGCGAGCTGAGCGGCGCCATCGGTCGAACGCCGGTGCTCTCGGTCTGCGCCGAGCTCAGCTTCGGGCCCGGCGGAGTGAAGCCGACCCCGGAAGCGACCTCGATCGCCGAACGAATCGGCGCCGAGCTGGATGGACCGGTCGTCGCGGGCCTCCACTCGCTCGCCGCCGCAAGCCTCGCCGACGAGCCGCCGGACGAGGACGCGCTCGTCTGCGGCGACGACGCCGAGGCGAAGGCGCTGGCGCTCGACCTCGCCTCTCGTCTCGTCTCCGGCCGAGCCGTCGACGCGGGGCCCCTGGCGAGCGCCCGCGCGCTCGAGGGAATGACGGCCGTGATCGTCAACGTGAACAAGCGCTACAAGGCGCACGCGGGTTTGCGCGTCACCGGCCTGTCCGAGCGGTGAGCCGCGGCTACCGCGTCTTCGGGCTCGAGGGCATCCCCGAGGTCGAGCCCGGCGACGAGCTCGCGGCGTTGCTGGCAGAGGCGGCTGCGCGCTCCGGCGGGCTCGAGAGCGGCGACGTCGTCGTGGTCGCGCAGAAGGTGGTCTCCAAGGCCGAGGGCCGGATCGCCCGGCTCGACGAGATCGTCCCCTCGGAGCGCGCGCGTGAGCTCGCCGGCGATCGCGACCCGCGCCACGTCCAGGCGATCCTCGACGAGACCGCGCGGATCGTCCGCTCGCGGCCGCCGCTCGTGATCTCCGAGACGCGCCACGGGTTCGTCTGCGCCTCGGCCGGCGTGGACGCGTCGAACGCCAAGGGCGCCGGCACCGTGATCCTGCTTCCGCTCGACCCGGACGCCTCCGCGGCGCGGCTGCGCGCCGGCCTCCGCGAGCGCGACGGCGCCGACGTCGGCGTCATCGTCAGCGATTCGTTCGGCCGCGCCTGGCGCCAGGGCACGACGGGGGTCGCGCTCGGCGTCGCCGGAGTGACTGCCGTGCTCGACCTGAACGGCCGGAGCGACGACGCGGGCTACGAGCTCCAGGGGACGCAGCTCGCGATCGCCGACGAGCTCGCGGCCGCCGCGGAGCTCGTGCTCGGCAAGCTCGAGCGCGTGCCCGCCGCGGTGATCCGGGGGCTTCGCGTCGCCGGCAGCGGCACCGGCCAGGACCTCGTGATGCCGCCCGAGCGCGACCTCTTCCGCTAGCGCGCGAGGGCGGCCAGGCGCGCCCCCACCGCGGGCGCGAACTTGAAGCCGTGCCCGCTGCAGGCCGAGCCGACGACGATCCGGCCGTGGCGCTCCAGCACGAAGCTCTCGTCGGGAGTGTTCGTGTAGAGGCATGTTTCGAGCGCGCCGAGCGGCGTCGCGCCACGGAAGCGCTTCGTCACCCACTCGGCCGTCCAGCGCGCGATCTCCGGATCCGGCGAGCCCGGAGCGCCCGGCTCGTCGGGATCGACGACGGCTCCGGTGTGATGGATCCCGGCCTTGAGCCCGACGCCCGGCGCGACGAGCGCGTAGCCGAGCTGTCCCGGGCCTGCTCCCTCCGCGAAGTCGATCAGCGACGGCACCGGCTCGTCGGGCTCGAGCGCGAAGTAGGAGACCGTCTCGCGCGTCGAGGTCACGTCGAGCGCGATTCCATGCGGCTCGAGCAGACTCCGAGCCCAGGAGCCGGCAGTGACGACGACGACGCCGGCTCGGATCGAGACACCGCCGCCGGAAACCGTCACGCCGGTCTCGTCCGGCTCGAGCGCCTCGATCCGCGCCTCCTCGAGCACCTGAGCCCCAGCCGCCGCAGCCGAGGCGTGCAGGGCGGCGAGCGCGGCGTTGGCGCGGACGATTCCGCCGTCTGCCTGGAAGAGCCCGGTCTCGCCGGCGCCGACGGCCAGTGGAAAGCGCCGCGCGATCTCGTTCCCGCCGAGGACCTCGAACGCGATCCCCGTCTCGGCAAGCGCATCCCGATTCGGCCGCCAGTCGCCGAGATCGAGCGATCCGTGCCGCTCGATCAGCGTCTCGCCCGTCTCGGCCTCGAGCTCGTCCCAGAGCGGGACGGCCTCCCGCGCGAGCCGCACCCAGCTGGCGTCGGGATAGGAGAGCCGGAAGATCCGGGACCGCCCGTGGCTCGACCCTCGATCGTGGCCGACCCGAAACTGCTCCACGAGGGCGACGGCCCGGCCGGCCCGCGCGAGCGCCCGCGCCGCGGCGAGCCCCATCACGCCGGCTCCGACGACGACGATCTCGACGTCCGGCCGGCGCATCCGACGAGCTTACAAAGGGCGCGTCGCCGGCGGTCGAAGACGCCCGGTCGTTCTCGGCGGAGCAGGCGTTAGGTGAGCGTCGCGACCAGCTCGATCCGGTTACCGAACGGATCGTGGACGTAGCTGCGACGGACGCCGGGAATGGCGTCGTCCTCGACGACTTCCACCCCCGCCCGGCGGAGGCTCGAGAGCAGCGCGTCGTAGCCGGCGACGTGGAATGCTGGATGCGCCTTGCGCGCCGGCGAGAACCCCTCCTCGACTCCGAGATGCACCTGCTGATCGCCGCAGCGAAACCAGACTCCGCCGCGCGACCTCAGCGACTCGGGCTTCTCGATCTCCTCGAGCCCGAGAAGCTCGCCGTAGAACGCGCGCGCCGCCTGCTCGCAGCCGGCGGGAGCGGCGAGCTGGACGTGGTCGAGCCCCGTCAGCATCCGCCGGACGGTAGATGAAGCGGCCGACGATCCTCCGCGAGGCGATGGTGGCGACGAGCCATCCGCTGGCCACGAGCGCGGGCGTCCGCGCGCTCGAGCGCGGCGGCAACGCGGCCGACGCCGCGCTCGCAGCTGCGGCGATGCTCTGCGTCGCCGAGCCGGGTCACACGGGGATCGGCGGCGATCTGTTCGCGCAGCTCTGGTGGGAGGGCGAGCTCGTCGGCCTGAACGGCTCGGGTCGCTCACCCGCGGAGCTTCCTGAGACCGCAGTCGCCGAGGAGTTCGGGCCGCGCTCCGTGACGGTTCCCGGCGCTGTTCGCGCCTGGGCCGATCTCGCGGAGCGGTTCGGGCGGCTCGGTCTCGACGCGGCGCTCGCCGGCGCGGTCGACGCGGCTGAGCGAGGCGTCGCAGCGACGGAGCGCGTCGCCCACGGCTGGGCTTCGACGGATCGTGCGCCCCGGCCGGCGCCGGCGCGCGGCGAGGTCTATTGCCTGCCCGAGCTCGCCGCGACGCTCCGCCGGATCGCATCGGAGGGGCCGGAGGCGTTCTATAGGGGCGCGGTGGCCGAGCAGATCGCCGAGGCGTCGTGGCTCGCCGGGGCCGATCTCGCCGCTCATGCCTCGGAGTGGGTCGAGCCGCTCCGGTTCCGCTATCGCGGCGTCGAGGTGTGCGAGCTGCCGCCGAACGGCCAGGGAGCGGCAGCGCTGATAGCGCTCGGCCTGCTCGAGGAGCTGCCCGACACCCTGCACAGCCGGATCGAGGCGATGAAGCTCGCGCTCGCCGATGCGTACGGCCACGTCGCGGATGCGCCGCTGCCCGCGTTTCTGCTCGAGCCGGAGCACCTGGCTTCGCGGCGCTCCTTCGTCGCGCCGGATCGCGCTCTCGAGCCGGAGCCGTCGCTGGCGCCGCGCGGCGGCACGACCTACCTCTGCGCGGTCGACGGCGAGCGCAACGCTGTCTCGCTGATCCAGTCGACCTACTACCACTGGGGCTCCGGCGTGCTCGCGGGCGACACGGGGATCGTGCTCCAGAACCGGGCGTGGGGCTTCACGTCGGAGCCTGGACATCCGAACCGGCTGCGGCCGGGGCAGCGGCCGTTCCACACGATCATCCCCGGGCTCCTGCTCCGCGACGGCGAGTTGTGGGGCCCGTTCGGCGTGATGGGCGGCGCGATGCAGGCGCAGGGCCACCTCCAGCTCGTGCACGCGCTCGTCGACTGCGGCCTCGACCCGCAGCGCGCGCTCGACGCGCCTCGATTCCGGGTGGATGCCGGGCGGCGCGTGGCGCTCGAGCCGGGCCTGGCGGCGGAACTCGACGGCCTGCGCACGCTCGGGCACGACGCGGTCGTCGCCGCCGACGAGCACGACTTCGGGGTCGGCCAGTGCGTGCTGGTCGAGGGCGAGGCGCTCGTCGGCGGCTCCGACGGCCGCGGCGACGGGGCCGCAGGCGGTTTCTAGGCGCCGGATGAAGATCGTCGTCGCGCCCGACTCGTTCGCCGGCACGCTTTCGGCCGTCGACGCCGCGGCCGCAATCGCCGCCGGCTGGCGCTCCGTTCGGCCCGACGACGAGCTCGTGCTCGTACCGATGTCGGACGGCGGCGACGGCCTGATCGACGTGGTCGGGGCCGCCGTCGCGCAGGCGACGTGGCGGCACGAGGTCGGGGTGCTGGATGCGCGCGGCAGGGCGGTCACGGCGGCCTGGCTCGCGCTTCCTGACGGGCGGGCGCTGATCGAGTCCGCGCAGGCGTGCGGGCTCGCGCGGCTGGCCGCGTCCGAGCGCGATCCGGTGACCGCGACGTCGTCCGGCGTGGGACAGCTCTTGCTCGCGGCTCGGGCGGCCGGCCACGACGAGCTGGTCGTCGGCCTCGGCGGGAGCGCGACGATGGACGGTGGAGCGGGCGCCGTGGCCGCGCTGGGGCATCGGCTCGAGGGTGGCTCCGTCGAGCCCGTGCGGGTCGCGCGTGGGGCGCCGCTCGGCGCCTCGGTCGTGCTGGCCGCGGATGTCGACTCGCCGCTGCTCGGCCGGGACGGCGCCGCTCGTTTCGCTCGGCAGAAGGGAGCGTCGGACGCGCAGCTTCCCGAGCTCGAGCGCATCCTCGAGCGCTTCGCCGACGTCGTCGAGCGCGATCTCGACGGCGGTCCCTGGCGCGATCTCCCGGGTGCCGGCGCGGCCGGCGGGCTCGGCTTCGGCCTCGCCGCGTTCTGCGGCGCGCGGCTCGTGCCGGGGGCGCCGCTCGTCGCGGAGCTGGTCGAGCTGGAGCGGAAGCTCGACGGCGCGTCGATCGTCGTCACCGGCGAGGGCGACGCTCGACAGCCAGACGAGTGCCGGCAAGGTGCCGAGCCTTCGTGCTCGGCCTCGCCCGCCGGCGAGGCTCGAAGGTCTACGCGATCGCGGGCAGGGTCGAGGACGGCGCGGGCGATTCGTTCGATGCGGTAGCAGCGCTTGGCCCCGAAGGCCTGCGGCGACCGGCCGAGCGCCTCGCGGCCTGCGCGGCCGAGCTCGCCCGCTCGCTCTAGCGTCGACGGCGAGCTTCGGTGGACATGTCCGAACGCGGCGTGTCCGAGGGACTGTCCCTGGGACACGTCCATTTCCGACAGCCCGAGTCGTTCACTCGAGCTCGAGCCGCGATCCGGGCGCTGCGTCGTCGTCGAGGTCGACGACCACGTAGACCGGGCCGCTCGCCAGCGCTCGCTCGATCTCCCTGGCGCGGCCTGCGCTCGCGAAGTACGCCTCGATCCCGTACTCGATCTCCCCCTCGGTACCGGCGTCGGCGTCGCGGCGCGCGCGTCCGCAGATCGCCTCCCCGCCCCCGGGCGGCCCGGCGACGGCGGAGCCGCCCCGCCACTCGTCGCCCGTCTCGCGCAGCGGCGTGCAGATCCGGTCGCCCCGCGCGACGTCGAAGTTGACCGGCAGCGACGAGACGTCGTAACGAAGGACGACGTAGTTCCCGCGGAAGACGTCGAGCGGATCGACCGGCTGCGCTCGCAGCCGAATCTCCTGCCCGAACGCGAGATCGGCTGCGGCGAGGCCGGCCAGCGCGAGCGGCACGGCGAGCTGAGCCAGCACGACGGCGAGGAGCGCCAGCTTCCGGCGCGGGCTCATGTGCTCATCCCGGCGAGGAGGTGCTTGCGCTGGCGCTCGAGCAGATACGCGATCGCGAGGATCAGGAGCCCAGCTCCGATCAGGCCGGCCGAGCGCGGGAGGGCCGACCAGAAGAAATCGAAGTACCGGCCGATCAGGTCGATCGCGACGAACGCGACGCCGACGTTGACGAGCCACGGCTCGTCGTTGACGTAGCCGGCGTAGATCGCGCCGAGCACGACGGCCGCGAGAAGGAGGTTGAAGAGCAGCGCGTAGACCGTGCCGCTCCCACCGACGAGCAACGCGACGACCAGGCCGCCGACGCGATCGCGAGCGCCGCCGACTCGAAGAGGGCCGTTCGACGGCGGGTCGATGCGAGCGCCGCGGCGCTCGCGAGCGCGAGACCGGCGAGCAGCCCGAGACCGACCTTCAGACCGACGCCGGCCACCTCGCTTGCGTTCCCGAGCTCGTCGGCCGGCTCGACGAAGGTGAAGACGAAGAGCCCGGTCAGAGCGAGCAGCAGCCCGAGTCGTCGAGCGGGCGGCGCGAATGCGTCGACCACGAACCAGTCCCCTGGGAGCCGCTCGCGCGCGGCGGTGCCGAGGCCGTAGAGCGCGCAGCCGTAGAAGACCGCGACGACCGGCGCGGCGGCCCAGCTGTCCCAGGAGTCCTCGATTGCGGTTCCGAGCTCGAAGCCGACCCAACCGGTGAAGATCAGGAGCGCCGCCGAGGCGACCGCGTGCGAGCGGACGACGAGCGCGGTCGCGACGGCGCCGAGCGCCCAGATCAGGAGCGCGAGCGGGTCGTGCGCCTCGACGTTGTACATCTGCCCGACGAGGAAGAGCGCGGAGCCGAAGAGGATCACGCCGAGCAGATAGAGCGCTTCCCCGATTCGCGGCGACCGGTCGGTTCGCTCACGGAGCTGGTAGGCGCCGGCGTACGAGGCGGCGATGGCGCCGGTGAGGAGCGCGAGCCGCACGCCGTGGGAGAGCTCCTCCCAGTTCGCAGCGAAGAAACCGATCACGCCGAGGCCGACGGCGACCGCGCCGATCACGGAGAGCGCCGTGACCGCGCGGTTCCGCGGCTCCTCTCCCGCCGGGGCGCCGGCCTTCGCGTACCTCTCGCGAAGCGCGACGGCCTGCTCCGCCGAGACGAGCCCCTCTGCGACCCACGCCTTGCTCTCGCGGGCTAGCCGGTCGCTGAAGGAGCGCTCCGCCACGGGGTCACGCTAGCGAGGCGGTGTGGCGGTTGCATCGGGCCGCCCGCGATGGACGGCCCGATGTCGTTTCGAGGTCGTTCCCGCGTGCGACTCGAATCAGTCGCGGGCTCCTTCGCGCGCCGGCCGCAAGAAGCGGTTGACGGCCCGGTCGGCGATCCGCTCGCCGTGCCTCGTTCCGGTCTCCACCGCGTCGCGGAAGTGGAAGCCGACGTAGATGCGCGAGACCGCGTTCTCGTCGGCCGCTTGCGGAGAAGCTCGTGAACTGACGCAGAGTCGGGGACGCGTCATCGCACGTCTCGCCCGCCGGCAGCGTGTAGCTGCAGGCCGAGAAGCTCATCCGGTCGGTGTGGAAGAACCGCTTCAGGACTTGCGCCGCGGCTCCCCCTTCCACAGCGTGCCCCGAGTCGTAGTCCGGGATCGGCGGTGTCTCCAGCAATGGAGTCCACGTCGGATCGGCGCTGGTCGCCGGGTTGCCGTCGCTGGAGGCGAGCCGGATCGCGGTCACCGGTCGCCAGAAGCGGTAGTGGTACTTCGCGTCCCAGGTGCCGATGTAGCCGTCCGTCAGGGCCATGTTCAGGAGCCCGAACAGTCGCGCGCTCTCCCAGAGATCGATTCCCTCCGCATCCGCGACCGTCCGGGCGATCCGGTTCCACCCGAGCGGCGAGCTCTCGACCCAGAACAGGGCGATCTCGGTCTGATCTGCCGTGCGCTCGCTGGGAGTGATCACATCGTCGCCGCCGAGGCGCTTGACCTCGTTGACGTCCGCGGCGTATTTGCGACTGTCCAGCGCAGTACGGGGGGCCGGGACGGAACTGCGAGCTGTCCTCCAAGGCGAAGGGTGTGAGGTCTTCGCCCAACCGCGGCGCGAAGGCGAACGGCGTGCCCGGCGTGTAGCGGTACTCGCCCGGCGCCGTGCCCTCTTGGTAGTTCGGATCTACGAGCACCGTGTCGTAGCCGTCCTCGGAGCGCAGAGCCAGAATTGCTGCAGCAGCCGCGTGTCCCAGGGCGACGCCTCGCGTCTTGGCTGCCCCGTTCGGGATCGCCCCGAGCGCGATTGCGTAGTCGGCTTCGACGCTGGCGATCCCGGCAGCTGATGCAATCCGGCGGGAAGGAAGAAGGAGAACGAGCCGAGAGTGGGAAGGAGAACGTCGCGGGCCGCTGCCGCGACAGCGGCCTCCGGCGACGCCCCGGGTGCCGCGGTAAGGCTCGCTGCATACGGGCGCGAGCGACGGTCGATGGCGTTCAGGGCGTCATGGATCGCCACGTGCATGATCGCGTACATACGTGCTTCCTGAGGCCCATAGCCCCCGATGAAGCACGCAGCGATCGCGGCCTCGCCGGCATTCGCATTCCAGGCGGTGACGGCGTTCGTATGCGACGCCTGCTCGGATGCCGTCGGCAGCTGGTGAGGAACATCCCGGCTGCCAGGCACATGACGAGGACGAGCAGTCGAAGCTTGGGCAATTGACGAATCACGTTCATCGTTCGCCTCCTCGGATCGGGTCCGCCACCATGCTTCGCCCGACCGCAGCTGGAGTCGATACGTGATTCGGCGTATCCTTCGAGTGGCCGTGCCTGCACTCGCGCGTGGTGACGCGGAGCGGCTGCTCCGCTTCGTCGGCGAGGCCGAGAGTCTCGGCGGCGACCACCCCTTCACCGGCGATCTCCTTGTCGAGCTGGGGCGGCTCGTCGAGGCCGACTCGGATCTTCTACCAAGAGCACGACTGCGTACCCCGGCAGCACCTTGCTCCTCGAGGTCCAACGGACAGGTGACGACCAGGAGTTCCACTACATCGAGGAATTGTGTGTCCTCTACCTGGAGACCCCCATCCGCCAACGGCGCCGGCAAGGAGACTTCGGCGCCCTCAAGCTCTCGGACTTCCAGACCCGAGGCGAGCTGCACCGAACTCCGCTTCTACGACGTCGTCCTCCGTCCGTACGGCGTCGAGCACGAGCTCGAGGTCGACATCCCTTCCCCGCCGAAGCCACTGGAAGACGTTCTTCTTCGACCGGGCCGAGCGGGCGTTCAGCGAGCGCGACCGGCTCGTCCTCGACCTTCTCCAGCCCCATCTCGCCCGGCTCTGGGAGGCCGCGAGGACGCGCCGCGAGCTGGCGGCAGCCCTCGTCGGTCTCGACCAGGCTGAGGCGCACGAATCCCGCGGGGTGATCCTCCTCGGCGCCCGCGGCGAGGTCGAGTACGCCTCCGAGCCGGCGCGGCGGCTCTTGCGCGAGTTCGCCCCGGACGAGTCGCTTGTCGAATGGCTCGAGTCGGGGATCGCGGCAGACCGCTCGTCCACCATTTCGGCGAGCGACGGCTGATCGTCGAGCGAGTCGGCGACGCACTCCTCCTGGAGGAGCCGCCTCCCGACCTCGGCCTGACCGCACGCGAGCGCGAGGTGCTCACGTGGGTCGCGCGCGGCAAGACGAACATCGAGATCGCGCAACTTCTCTGGCTCGCGCCCAGCACTGTCAGCAAACACCTCGAGAACGTCTACGCCAAGCTCGGCGTCACCACCCGGACGGCCGCCGTCGCGCGCTTCCTGGGCGCGGTCGACGGGTTGACGAATCGTTTCTCCCGAGCGCTACGACCAGGGATAGGGCGAGTGCGAGACGGGGTGGAGGTCGCCCGTCGCGAAGCGCTCGAAGCGGAAGGGGTAGAGGAGCTGCGAGTGCTCGCCGACGAGCACCTTCGCGACCTCGCGCCCGACGCCGATCATCTTGTAGCCGTGGTTCGAATCGAGCACGCCGTAGACGTTCGGCCGGAGGTAGTCGAAGACAGGGAACTTGTCGGCGGTGAAGGCGTCGACGCCGCCCGAGCGCGCATCCTTGTAGAGCCCGCGGCAACCCTCGAAGCGGCTCATCGCGTGCGAGAGCCCGGCGCACCACATGTCCGCGAAGTCGGGGTCGACGTCCGTTGTCGAGGGATACGGGTCGAGCTCGACGTCGCTCTCGACGACGAGCGGCGAGGCGCCGCCCTGGAGGCGCTTGACCCAACCCGAAGAGCGGTGGCTGGCTCGAGGTCGTCTGCGGGCCGATGTTCAGCGGCAAGAGCGAGGAGATGATCCGCAGACTGCGCCGCGCGGAGATCGCCTCGCAGAGCGTCGTGATCTTCAAGCCGGGGATCGACGACCGCTATGACGCCACCGCGTCGTCAGCCACGCGGGGATCCGAATGCGCGCGATGCCGGTCGGCTCGGTCGCCGAGCTCGTCGAGCACGCTGAGGGGTTCGAGGTCGTCGGGATCGACGAGGCGCAGTTCTTCGAGCACGCGATCGTCGGCGCGGCGCTCGCGCTTGCCGACGGCGGCGCGCGCGTGATCGCAGCCGGCCTCGACCAGGACTTCCGGCGACTCCCGTTCGGGCCGATGCCCGAACTGCTCGCACACGCCGAGTTCGTCGACAAGCTCCAGGCCGTCTGTCACCGCTGCGGCGGCGGCGCGACGACGACGCAGCGGCTGGTCGACGGCAGGCCAGCTCCATATTCCGGCGCGACGATCGTGGTGGGCGCGAACGAGCAGTACGAGGCGCGCTGCCGCGACTGCCACGAGGCCGGCACGGCTGAAGCCGGTACAGCCCTCGTGACAGTCGCAGCGTAGGCGCAGCTTCTAGGTCACCTTGTTGGCCTTGAGGAAGGCCCGGGCGACCGACGCGGCCGACTTCTTGTCGAGCGCGACCGCCTTGTTCATCGCGATCATCGCCCGCAGCGTCAGCAGTGAGTTGACCTTGTTCAGCGTGCTCGTCAGGGTCGAGCCGTACTCGCTGACGAGCTTCTTCGACAGCACGGGCGCGACCTGCTGGAAGCCGAACATGTTCCGCGGCTCCTGCAGGACGACGTACTTGCTCGAGATCAGCTGCGGGTCGGTAGTGAAGATGCCGGCCGCCTCGACCTTGCCCTGGCTCAGGAGCGTGTATGAGCTGATGCCGGCGAGCGGCGTGAACTCCACGTTCTTGACCCCGTAGCGGCTCGCGAGCTGCGGCAGCCAGCGCGTCTCGAACTCCGGGAACGCCGCCAGCGTCAGGTCGGGCACCTTGCGCAGGTCACCGACCGTCTTCAGCCCGTACTTCGACGCCGTCGTCCGCAGCACCGCGATCCCGTCGCGGTCCTGGAACGGCGTCGCCTTCAAGAGTGTCTGACCCCGCTTCTCGTACAGCGCCTTCGCCGCCCGGTAGGTGCCGAGGGCGGACTTCGGCAGCGTCGTCTTCTTGAACGTGACCGCGAGCATGATCCCGGTGTACTCCGGATAGAGCGTGACGCGGCCGCTCCGCAGTGAAGCGTCGATCAGCTCGGTCGAGCCGATGTTCTCCTTGTACTGCACCTTCAGCCCCTTCGCCTCCAGGGCCTGCTTGTAGAGCTGCCCGAGCACGTACTGCTCGGGGAAGTTCTTCGTCCCGATGATGATCGGTGTCGCCTGCCCCTTCTCGAGCGCGGCCGGCGCCGCCGCGGCTCCACCGAGCACGAGCGCGACTCCGAGGGCGACCGCGAAGGCCGCCTTGGCGGCCCGGCGATTGTGCTTCCTGATCATTACCCCACCTTCCTGTCGTGGATCCACCCGGTTAGACGACCGGGCGCACATCCGGTTCGAACGTCGGAACCTCTTCTTTCAATCCGGGGGGTGTCAGCCACCGTTGCAGGACGCCGAGCGCGCCGTCGGCGGCAAGCGCGAGCAGCGAGACGCAAATCGCGGCGGCCACCAGTCCTTCCACGTCATACGCAGCCTGATTCACGAGGATCTCGCCGAGGCCGCTGCCGCCGGCGATCGCGGCGATCGTGGCGGTCGCGACGACGAAGACCGCCGCGGTTCGGATCCCGACGAAGAGCAGCGGCAGCGCGAGCGGCAGCTCTACGCGCCACAGCACCTGGGACGGCGTCATTCCCATCCCTCGCGCAGCCTCGACCGCGTCCCCGTCGACTTCGTCGATTGCGACGTACGCGTTGGTCAGGATGGGCGGCACGGCGAGCACCACGAGCGCGAGCATGACGGTCGTGAAGC
This sequence comes from uncultured Gaiellaceae bacterium, assembly GCA_963761905.1. GTDB lineage: Bacteria > Actinomycetota > Thermoleophilia > Gaiellales > Gaiellaceae > Gaiellasilicea. Next base: position 61,630 of record CAVXIQ010000004.1, read on the forward strand.
CGATCCCGAGGAAGATGAAGCCGACCGCGATCACGACGAGAGTCGGTAGCGCCCGGCCGATGTTGGCGACGTTGACCGCCACCAGCGAGCCGCGATGGAGGTGGCCGAGGGCGATGCCGAGCGGGACGGCGATCGCGATCGCGACGAGCAGCGCCGCCGCCGAGAGAACGATGTGCTCAAGCGTCTTCTCGAGCAGCAGGTCGCGCTCGTCGACGATGAACTGGAGGCTGTCGACGAAGACGTCGAGCGCGGCGACGATCACGTCAACCTCCTGGCCGTGGCCCAGGGCGTCACCGCCCGCTGCGCGAGGACGAGCAGAACGTCGGCGAGGAACGCGAGGCCGACCGCCAGGGCACCGGCAGCGATGATCTCCGTCCGGAAGTCGAGCCGGAGCGCGCCGAGAATCGGACCGCCGAGCCCCTCGGAGACGACGAACGCGGCCACGGTCGCGAGGGCGATGGTCGAGACGACGGCGATGCGCAGCCCGGCGACAATCGCCGGCAGCGCCAGCGGAAGCTCGACGCGCCAGAGGGTCTGGTTTTGGGTCAGCCCCATCCCGCGCGCCGCCTCGAGCACCTCAGGCGGAGCCGAGCGGAGCCCGGCGAGGTTGTTGCGGAAGAGGATCAGGAGCGTGTAGCCCACGAGTGCGATCTCGACCGTCGTCACGGTCAGCCCGGTGACCGGCACGAGCAGCTGGAAGAGCGCGAGGCTCGGGATCGTGTAGATCACTGCCGAGAGGAACGCGACCGGCCGCTCGACGTGGCGGAAGCGGTGGGCCAGGAGCGCCGCGACCAGCGAGAGCACGAAGCCGACGCCGACCGCGATCACCGTCAGCTTGATGTGCTCGACGAGCGCCGGCTGGAGCACTGGATCCCAGTTCTCGCGCACCCAGTCCGTGCAGAAGAGCCGGTTCTCGGCGACGCAGTCGCTTGCCTCGCCGAAGTCGGGGATGACGGGCTCGGCCACTACCGCATCAGCTCCGTCAGCCGGTCGAGCGTCAGCTGCTTGCGCGTCCCGTCGCCGGCCTCGACGACGACCGCGCGGGCGCCGTCGGTCAGCATCGCGGAGAGCGCGTCGCGGAGCGTCGTCTGGCCGTCGAGCAGCGGCCCAACGGCGCCGTTCGCAGGCTCGAGCTCGACCTCGTCGAGCTTGGTGAGCGAGAGCCGCTTCAAGCCTCGGTCGGCGCCGACGAAGCGGGCGACGAAGTCGTCCGCCGGGTGGGCGAGCAGTTGCTCGGGCGTGTCGTACTGGGCGAGGACTCCGCCCTCGCGCAGGATCGCGATCCGGTCGCCGACGAGGATCGCCTCGTCGATGTCGTGGGTGACGAAGATGATCGTCTTGCGCAGCTCATGCTGGATTCGGAGCAGCTCGTTCTGGAGCCGCGTCCGCGTGATCGGGTCGAGTGCTCCGAAGGGCTCGTCCATCAGCATCAGCGGCGGGTCGGCGGCGAGGGCGCGCGCGAGCCCGACCCGCTGGCGCTCTCCGCCGGAGAGCTGCGAGGCGTAGCGGGAGCGGTAGTCACGCGCGGGCAGGTCGACGAGGTCGAGCAGCTCGTCGGTGCGCTCCTCCGTCTCGTGCTTCGACCAGCCGAGCAGCTTCGGGACCGTGGCGACGTTCTCCGCGACGGTCATGTGCGGGAAGAGCCCGACCTGCTGGATCACGTAGCCGATCCCGCGGCGCAGCGCCGTCTCGTCGAGCGACGTGACGCTGCGACCGTCGACGCGGACGTCGCCCGACGTGAGCTCCACGAGCCGGTTGACGAGCTTCATCGCAGTCGTCTTGCCGCCGCCCGAGGGTCCGACCAGGCAGCAGACCTCGCCGGCAGGGATCGTCATCGAGAGGTCGTCGACCGCCGGCGTTGCGCGGCCGGGGTACCGCTTGGTCGCGTGGTCGAAGACGATCTCAACCGCCTGACGCGGAGCCCTCACTGATCGAAGCCTAGACGCTGGTAGGTTCGCCAGGAGTGGCCGACGTCGCCTACATCCCCGGCGAGGCCGGGCGCGAGCGGCGACCCGCGATCGGCTACGCGATGGTGATCTCGGCGGCGCTGTTGTTCGCCCTGAACGGGACGGTCTCGAAGGTCGTGCTCCAGTCCGGGATCTCGTCGCTCGAGCTGACGCAGGTGCGCGCGACCGGCGCCTTCCTCGGCTTCGCGCTCGTGCTCCTCCTGACCCGCCGCGAGAGCTTACGGCTGACCCGGCGCGAGGTGCCCTATCTGATCGTCTTCGGGATCGCGGGAGTGGCGCTCGTGCAGTGGCTCTACTTTGTCTCGATCGGCCGGCTGCCGATCGGGATTGCGCTCCTGATCGAGTACATCGCGCCGATCCTGATCGCGCTCTGGGCGTGGTCGGTGATCACGAACGTCGACCGTGGTCGAGAAGAGCTACATCGGCTCGGGTGCGGCCGGTCGCAACACCACGACGCCGAGATCGAGCCGTACACGACCTACCGCGGCACGAGCACGTTCCCGTTCCTCGAGTACTCGGCGCGCCATGTGCTCGAGCTCTTCCCGCAGCTGCGAGAGCGCGCGCGTCCTGCGCCAGTGGACGGGGCTGTGCGACATCAGCCCCGACTTCAGCCCGATCCTCGGGGTCACGGAGGTGGACGGCTTCCTCGTCTCGGCCGGCTGGGGCACCTACGGCTTCAAGGCCGCGCCGATCGTCGGCACGACGCTCGCGGAGCTCGTCGCGACCAGGCGGACGCCGCCGCTGATCGCGCCCTTCGCGCTCGAGCGCTTCTCGACCGATACGCTCGTCTCCGAGCTGGCCGCGGCGGCCGTCTCCCACTGATGACCGAGATCGATATGCCCTCCAGCCTCGAGATCGCGCAGGCCGCGCAGCTCCGCCCGATCGCCGAGCTCGCGGAGGAGGCCGGCCTGCTGCCCGAAGAGGTCGAGCAATACGGCCGGCACAAGGCGAAGCTCGATCTCTCCGTCCTCGAACGGCTCGCCGACCGGCCCGACGGGAAGCTGATCTGCGTCACGGCGATCACGCCGACGAAGGCGGGCGAGGGCAAGACGACGACGTCGGTCGCGCTCACCCAGGGCCTCGGCGCGATCGGCAAGAGCCCGGTGCTCTGCCTGCGCGAGGCCTCGGTCGGGCCGGTCTTCGGGATCAAGGGCGGCGCGGCCGGCGGCGGCTACGCGCAGGTCGTGCCGATGGAGGACCTGAACCTCCACTTCACGGGCGACCTCCACGCGATCGGCGCCGCGAACAACCTGCTCGCCGCCATCCTCGAGTCGCACCTCCTCCACGGGAACGCGCTCGAGATCGACCCGCTCTCGATCAGCTGGCGCCGCTGCGTGGACATGAACGACCGGGCGCTCCGGCAGATCGCGGTCGGGCTCGGCGGCCGCGCGAACGGCTACGTCCGCGAGACCGGCTTCGACATCACCGCGGCCTCGGAGGTGATGGCGATCGTCGCCGTCGCGCGCGACCTCTTCGACCTGCGCCGGCGGCTCGGCGCGATCACGGTCGGCCACTCGTTCGCCGGTGAGCCGATCACCGCCGAGGCGCTGAACGCCGCCGGCGCGATGACGGTGCTCCTCAAGGACGCGCTGAAACCGAACCTCGTCCAGACGCTCGAGGGCCAGCCGGCGCTCGTCCACTGTGGCCCCTTCGCCAACATCGCCCACGGCAACAACTCGCTCGTCGCCGACCTCGTCGCGCTCAAGCTCGGCGACTACGTCGTCACGGAGAGCGGCTTCGGCTCGGATATGGGGATGGAGAAGTTCCTCAATATCGTCTGCCGGGCGGGCGGGCTCTCGCCGAGCGCGGTCGTCCTGGTCGCCACCGTGCGCGCGCTCGAGCACCACGGCGGCGAGCCGGACGGCGGCACGGCCGCGATCGAGCGCGGCGCGGCGAACCTCCGGCGCCACCTCGAGATCGTCCACTCATTCGGCCTCAAGGCCGTCGTCGCCGTCAACCGCTTTCCCGGCGACACGGACGGAGGAGGTGGAGCTCGTCCGCCGGCTCGCGCTCGACTACGGCGCCCATGCGGCCGAGCTGAACGAGGGCTTCGAGCGCGGCGGCCCGGGCGCTGCGGCGCTCGCCGAGGCGGTCGTAGACGCGACTCGCGACGCGCCGGCCTTCGACCACACCTACCCGATCGAGGCGCCGATCGAGGAGAAGATCCGAGCGATCGCGACCAGGGTGTACGGCGCCGACGACATCTACGTCCTCAAGACGGCGCGGGACAAGATTGACGCGTTCACCGCGGCGGGCCTCGACCGGCTGCCGATCTGCATGGCGAAGACGCACCTCTCGCTCTCGCACGACGCGGCCCTCGCGAACGCACCCGAGGGCTTCACCGTCACAGTCCGGGACATCCGCGCCTACACCGGCGCGGGCTGGCTTGTCGCCCTCTGCGGCGACATGCAGACGATGCCTGGGCTCGCCGCGCGGCCCGCCGCGTTCAGCGTCGACATCGACGACGAGGGCAAGACAATCGGCTTGTTCTGAGTACGATTCCGGCGATGCGGATCGCGGCTTGTCTGGTCGCCCTGCTCGCGCTTACGGCCGCGGTCTCGGCCAGCGCCCGCACCGACGCGAACGGGATCCCGGCCTACGTCGACGGCTACGCGAAGTGGCCGAAGCTGAACGCGAAGCCGATCCTCGGCGGCTCGTCGGCGCATCAGGGGACGAAGAACGTCTACGCGAGCAAGCGGAAGACGGGCGTGAACTATCCCGTCGGCGCGATCGTCGTCAAGACGGCGCGGCCGCCGGGGAAGCAGTGGCTCTCGCTCGTCGCGACGATGCGGAAGATCCGCGGCACGACGAACGGCGGCTGGCGCTGGGAGGAGTTCACCCGCTCCTCGCCGACGGCGCGCTTCACGAAGGTCGCGTTCCCGGAGTCGGGCTGCGCCGCCTGCCACATGCAGGCGAAGGCGAACGACTACGTGTTCACGCGCCGCTAGCCCCGACGAGCCCGAGCATCCGGACGATCGCGGCGACGACGAGATCCGGCGCGTCCCGCATCACGTTGTGCGAGCTTCCGGCCGCGAAGACCGACTCTCGCGCGCTGCTCTCGGCCACGAACGCCGCGTGCGCCTCGCGCATCGCGGTCGCGCTCTCCGGCGTCGTCGCCCAGGAGTGCTCGGCGACGATGTCGACGATCGGCAGACTCGCTGGAATCGCGACCGATCTGAGCCGCGCGGCGGTGGCCGGATAGGCCTCCATGATCGGGATCAGCGTCGCTGCGAGCTCCGGCGCCTGCTCCCGAAGCTGCTCGTACTGCGGCCGGTACTCGGCGAGGATCGAGGCGACCTCGGCCTCGGAAAAGAACGCGGGGATGTTGGCGTCGACCAGAACGAGCCCGGCCACGCGCTCGTCCAGCGACGCGAGCAGCAGGCTGATGAAGCCGCCGTAGGAATGCGCCGCCAGCACGATCGGGCCGTCGATCCCGCAACTCGTCAGAGCCGAGCGCAGCGCCTCGACCTCGTCGTCGATCGAGTACGGCTGAGGGGCCCGGCTCGCTGCGACCCATCCCGGCCCGGTCGTAGAGGAAGGTTCTCGCTCCGGCCGCTCGGATGCGCGGCGCGATCTCCGCCCAGACGCCCGAGTCGCTGCCGTTCCCGGTCTCGAACACGACTGTTACCTGTCCGGCGCCTTCGACGCTCACCCAGAGTCGCGATACCCGCCGACGTCGAGAAGGTTGGTCGCGCGAGGGGCCAAGGCAGCCGAGCCTAGTCGACAGCGCTCGGACCCGGTCTGGCCGCAGGAAGCCGTGGCTGCTCGCACACGGCTTCCCACAGCCCGCTCGAGGTCACTGAGCGCGAGGAGCCAGGGTCGGCCCGGTCGAGCGCAGGTGCGTGCGGAGCCAGTCGAGCCGGAGACGGCGATCACGGCGGCTCTCCAACCCCGCTCGCTCGGCGCGATCTGCCGAGCGCCAGTCGCGCTTCAGCTCGGAGTGCCGCTCGGCGGCGAGCTGGCGGCTCGTGTCGGTGTCGCGGTAGAGCATGTCGTTCCCTTCCGATGGGCCGTTGGCGGCCCACCTTCGCGGCGAGCGCTCTCGTCGCGGTCGTGGTGTGAGACCAGGATCAAGGTGGGCGGTAAGAGCGAGGCAAGCGGGCGGTAAACGGTCGGCTACGTCGCTCCGCCAGACCCCTACTCGACCCAAACCAGCCGCGCTGCGTCACCGGAAGTCCAGGTGAGCGGTGGTCGTCTGGTGGTCATGACCGTTCGAGCTCGCCCCGTACTCGCTGCGCTGGCCGTCTGCCTCGCGATCTCCGGAACGGCGATCGCAGCCGATCGGCCGCCGGACGACGAACGGCTCGCTCCCGCGGTGGCTCAGACGAAGCGGATCGCTCAAGAGGTCGAGTTGCGCCACCGCCTTCCCGGCGGCGGGCGGCTCGCGATCGTTGAGGTGACGACCATGCTCGGCGTCTCGACGCTCGAGACGTTCGACCCGAGCGACTGGAGCGGCAGGAGCATCGAAACGGACAACGGCATCTACGTGGCCCTCTGCGGCGGCGTGCGACGGCACTGCGCCATGAACGAGCTGGGTGGCGCCGGCGACGCGCTGCTCGCGCGCCGGCAGGCCGTCGAGCTCGCGCGCCGAGCGCTCTCCGAGACGACGCTCGACCTCGTCGTCGTCGCGCTCCCACAACGCTCGACGCGGCTGCTGCTCGTCTTCGAGCGCGGGCGGCTCGACCTCGGCGACCAGGGGAGTGACGCGAGCCTGGTCGACCGGGTGACGCGGGACAGGCTCTATGCGACGGCGGGGCTGATCCCCTTCTCGGACACCGAGGACAGCCTCGCCCTCGTGAAGCTGTGCCGCTGAGCGACGCGGAGACAGCCTACGAAGCCGAGGAGGAACCGCAGGGGCCGCTCGAGCTCCCCTGCGGCTCGTCGCGATCAGCCTCAATCGAGGTCGTAGCGGCCCGTGTAGTCCTGAGCCGGCTTGGCGAGCAGATCGGAGACGTAGAGCGTCCCGCGGAGCCCTTCGAGCCCGCCGGTCGCGTCGATGATCTTCCGCTTGACCGTGATGATCCCGTCCAAGTCAACCGAAGCGCGTTCGCTGAACGTCACCGTTCCGGTGCGCCCTTCGACCGTGCAGTTGCACGAGCTGACGACCGTCAGGTCCGTGGTCCCGTCGGGGTGGGTGACGTTGTGGACGAGTGACACCTCGTTGCCGGAGAACGTTCCCGTGAGTGTCCGGCGTACCTGAAGCTCCCTGACGATGTCGTTGCCGTCGCGGTAGCTCAGCACGAGCGTTCGCTCTGTGACCGAGATCGTGCCGGCGGCAACCTCCTGAGAAGATGCCGTCGCCGTCGAGATCAGCGTGACGGCCGCTGCGGCGATCATCGCTGCGATCGCGACGAGACGCCCGACCCTGAGCGATGCGCTGATTCCGACTCGAATCGGAGCTTGGTGCATCTCAACCCCTCCTGTTTGATTTCCAGTGTCAGTCGAGTGTGGGTTGGCGGATCTGCGGGGGCATCAGGGGAAGCCCTACATCTCGGTTCGAGAATCGACCGCGATTTCGGGAGAATCCGCGGGTGGAAGCGTCCTCGCTCGAGCTGTTCGGCCGGGAGACCGAGACGGCGCTGCTGCGCCGGGCCTTCGAGGCCACGGACGCTGGAAGTCGGGGCATCCTCCTTCGGGGTGCGCCTGGGATTGGCAAGACCGCGTTGTGGCGGCAGGCACTCGACGCCGCTACTGAAGCCGGTTGCCGTGTGCTCGTCGCGCGGTGTGCCGAGGTCGAGATGCCGCTCGCATTGAGCGTGCTCGCCGACCTGCTGGAAGCTCCGTTCAGCGAGGTCGCCGGCGACCTGCAGGAGTCGCAACGACAGGCGCTCTTGGTGGCGCTCGGCCTGGAGGATCCACCGGAGCAGCCGTCGGATCCTCTCTCGCTTGCCCGCGGAACGCTCGAGGTCTTCCGCGCGCTGTCCGTCCGAGCGCCGCTCGTGGTGGCGATCGACGATGTGCAATGGCTCGACGCCGCCTCACAGCGGGTCGTCGCGTTCGCCGCTCGACGCCTCGCCGACGCCCCAGTCGCCCTGCTCGCGACCCTGCGCACCGAATCGGGGAACGCCGATCCGCTGGCCCTCGCCGGCGCGTTCGAGCCGGACGCCTACACCGAGATCGAGCTGCGTGGGCTCACTCCAGACGCGATCCAGCAGCTCGTGCGAGGCCGGCTCGGCCTGAGACTGCCGCGACGTCTGCTCGCACAGATTCAGCGCGCGTCAGGAGGGAATCCGATGTTCGCGCTCGAGCTCGCGCGAGCGCTTCACGAACCGGCCGCGAGCGCCGGAGCGCCGCTGCCCGTGCCTGATTCTCTGCGGGAGCTCGTGCGCGCCCGCGTCGCAGCGTTGCCGGAGGACCTGATCCCGCTGGTTCGGCTAGTCGCCGTACTCGAGCGGCCGACACTCGCACAGCTTGGACGCGCGTTCGGATCCGAAGAGCACGCCGTCCGGCTGATCGATCTCGGTTTCGCGCACGCAGTCCTGGACATCGCGACAGACGACGTCGTGAGGTTCGCGCACCCGTTGCTCGCATCGGCGGTGTACGCGGAGATCGCGCCGGTCGAGCGCCGGATCATTCAACGCCGGGCAGCCGAGATCGCCGACGACGACGAGGAACGCGGTCGCCACCTCGCGCTTGCCGCCTCTGAGCCTGATCCGGCCGTCGCGGAAGTCCTCGATGCGGCTGCGTCGCGGGCCGCCGGCCGCGGCGCGCCCGAGGCGGCGGCGGAGCTCGCCCTTCACGCTCTTCGCCTGACGCCACGCGACGGCGACGGCCGGCTTCAGCGTGGACTCGCCTACGCGACGTACCTGATCGCCGCGAATCGTCCAGGTCCTCGCGGCGCGGCCGTTCCGCGCGAGGCGGCACGTGAGCTCGACGATCTACTCACGCAGGACCTGCGGAGCGATGATCGCGCTCGCATCCTGATGCTCCGCTCGCTGCTCGACCTCGAGAACGCGGTGTGTGTCGAGCGTCTGCGCGATGCCTGTGCGCACGCAGAGAGCACGACGATCCGGGCTCGGGCGCAGACCATGTTGGCGTGGACACTTGGAGTCTGGGGATGGGTCTTGGAGGCAGGAGCGCAGGAAGCCGAACGAGCTGTCGAGCTCGCCGAGTCGACGAAGGAGACGCGCCCGCTCGTCTTCGCGCTGACGGCGCGTGGTGCGATCGACGATCACCGGGGCAAGCCGGATGCGCGGGCGCAGCTCGAGCGCGCGCTCGAGCTGCAGGCCGATGCGGGCTCGGCCGAATCCGATGCCGCGCTGGCGCTCGGCAAGGCGTGGTTGAGCCACGGTGTCTACGACCGCGCTCGGGCGCTCTTCGAGGCAAGTCGCGAGCGCGCTCACCATGCCGGCGAGGACGCGTTCCTGATGTGGATGCACCGCTTCTTCGCGGAGCTCGAGCTTCGCTGCGGCCGTTGGGACGCGGCCGCGCGAGAGCTCGACGCCGGCCTCTCCGAGGCGACCGGTCACTGGCGAGCCAATCTCGTCTGCCTGAGGGCGCTCCTTGCTGCTCGCCGCGGAGAGGTGGATCGGGTCGACAGCGACGCCGTCGAGGCTCACCGGTACGGGACAGAGTACGGCGACCCTTGGCTCGTCGTCGGTGCCGCCTGGGCGCGCGGATCGCTCGCCCTTCTCCTCGACGCTTCTGACGCGGCGTTTGAGCACCTCTCGCGCGGGCAGGCCATCCTCGACGCAGCCGGAATTGGCGAACCGGGCGTGCTGCAGGTGTCATTCGAGCTCGCCGAGTCAGCCGCCGCGGTGGGCGACCTAGACGAGGTCGGGCGACTCGCCGATCGGCTCGACGAGCGCGCCGCAGCGCTCGACCATCCGTGGGCTCGCGCCGCTGCGGCCCGCTGTCGGGGTATCGCGGCCCTCGGCTGTGGAGAGCCAGAGCGTGCGATCCGGCACCTCGAAAGGGCTGTAGCTGGGTTTGCGGAGATCGGAGCTCCATACGAGCTCGCACACACGCACCGCACGCTCGGCGCCGCGCATGCCCGATCCGGCCAGCGTCGTCTGGCCGCAGAGGCGCTGCGCGAAGCGCACCGGATTTTCGGTGAGCTAGGGACACCTGCCTGGCAAGAGAGGGCCGAAGACGAGCTCCGGCGGGCGTATCCGAGGCCTCGGCGCGACCGCGAGCTGACTCCGGCGGAGAAGCACGTTGCCGAGCTGGTGGCTACCGGCCGCACAAATCGGGAAGTGGCCACGCAGCTCTTCACGACGGTCAAGACTGTCGAGACCCATCTCACCCGCATCTACCGCAAGCTCGGCGTGCGCTCACGCACAGAACTAGCGCGCCAGTACGTCGACGCCGACCGCGAATAACGGCGGCCTCGACGGACGACGCTGGACGTGCGAACATTTGTTCGTGTCAGAGCGAGCAACGATCCTCCACGCCGACCTGGACGCGTTCTACGCGTCGGTCGAGCAGCGGGACGATCCCCGGCTTCGCGGCAGGCCCGTGATCGTCGGGAGCTGGGTCGTCCTCGCGGCGAGCTACGAGGCGAAGGCCTTCGGCGTGCGCACCGCGATGAGCGGCTCGCGCGCTCGCAGGCTCTGCCCGCAGGCGTCCGTCGTCGAGCCCCGGATGTCGGCCTACTCGGAGGCGAGCAAGGCGGTCTTCGCGGTCTTCGAGGACACGACGCCGCTCGTCGAAGGGCTCTCGATCGACGAGGCGTTCCTCGACGTGCGCGGGCTCGAGCGGCTTGCGGGCTCGCCGAGCGAGATCGCGGTGCGGCTGCGCCGGCACGTCCTCGAGCGCGTCGGCTTGCCGATCACGGTCGGCGTCGCGCGGACGAAGTTCCTCGCCAAGGTCGCGAGCGCCGTCGCGAAGCCGGACGGCCTCCTCGTCGTACCGCCCGAAGGCGAGCTCGACTTCCTCCACCCGCTTCCCGTCGGGCGGCTCTGGGGCGTCGGCCCCGTGACGGCCGGCAAGCTCGAGAGCCGTGGGATCACGACCGTCGGCCAGGTCGCGCTGCTCGACGAGAGCTCGCTGATGTCGATGCTCGGACGGGCGTCGGGCCGGCATCTCCACGCACTCGCCCACAACCGCGACCCGCGGCCGGTGCACGTCGGCCGGCGCCGTCGCTCGATCGGCTCCCAGCGCGCCCTCGGTCGCTCGTCGAGATCGCTCGCCGCCGTGGAGGCAACGCTGATCGCGCTCGTCGACCGCGTCACTCGGCGGCTGCGCACGGCCCGACGAGTCGCCCGCACCGTCGTCCTCCGGCTTCGCTTCGACGACTTCTCCCGCGCCACGCGCTCGCAGACCCTGCCGCAGGCGACCGCCGAGACCGCGACCATCCTCGTCACGGCACAAGGGCTCCTGGCGGCGGCGCTGCCGCTGATCGAGCGGCGCGGGCTCACGCTCGTCGGGATCGCGCTCGCGAATCTGGAGGACGACTCGGCGGTTCAGCTCGCGCTGCCGTTCGCCCGCCAGAGCCGGAGCGACCTCGACGCCGCGCTCGACGAGGTGCGGCGGAGGTACGGCGTCGACGCGGTCACGCGAGCCGTGCTGCTCGGTCGCGACCAGGGCTTCTCGGTACCGCTGCTCCCGGACTGATCGTCAGGCGCGCTTGCCGTCGAGGTACTGCAGGAGCTCGTGCGCGGCGAGCTCGATCTCCTTGTGCCGCCACTCGGCGGCCCGGTACTGGCAGGCGACGAGGCCCATCCGGTGGACGCGCCGGAAGTCGCCGTAGACGAACCCGTAGCGCGCCTTCGTCTCGTCGGTCGCACCCTCCGTGAGCCCGAGATGCCAGGCGGCGTAGTCGTCCCAGCCGTGCGCCTCGAGGTACGCGTTCTCGTCGTCCGCGCTCGGCTGCGCCTCGCCCCACTCGCTTCGGAGCACGTACTGGCGCGAGTCGATCAGCCGCTTCGCGTGCGCCACGGCGCGCGGATTCACCGAGTACGAGGCCACGGCCTTAGTGTGGCCGAGTCGGGCCGGCCCGACTCAGCTCCTGCTGCCGCAGCTCGATTCGCCTGATCTTGCCCGTGAGCGTCTTCGGCAGATCGGGGACGAACTCGATCAACCGGGGATAGGCGTAGGCCGACAGCCGCTGACGAACGAACGCCTTGAGCTCCTCGGCGAGCTCGTCCGACGGCTCGTGCGAGTCGGCGAGGACGACAAAGGCCTTGACGACGTTTCCGCGGAGCTCGTCCGGTGACGCCACCGCGGCGGCCTCTCGAACCGCTGGATGCTCGAGGCAGACGGACTCGACCTCGAACGGGCCGATCCGATAGCCGGCCGCGATGATCACGTCGTCGGCTCGCCCCTCGAACCAGACATACCCGTCCTCGTCCTGGGAGGCCGCGTCCTTCGTGTGGAACCAGTCGCCGCCGAACGCCTCGTCAGTGTCCGCTGGGCGGTTCCAGTACCCGAGCGGGTAATGCGGATTCGACCGAGCCCGCAAACAGATCTCACCCCGTTCGCCTGTCGCTACCGGCTGCTCGTCCTCGTCGAGAATCGCCACGTCCCAACCGGGCATCGGCTTGCCCATCGAGCCTTCGCGAACGTCCAGGAAGGGGTAGTTCGCGACGAGCGGATACGACTCGGTGAGCCCGTAGTAGTCGAGCACGGTGACGCCGTACTGCTCGCGGAACCAGCGGATCGCCTCCGGGTTCAGCGGCTCTCCGGCCGAGCACACGCGCCGGAAGCGCTGCGGGTAGCGCGTTCCCGCATTTGCGATCCCCATCATCGCGCGCATCGCCGTCGGCGTCGTGAAGACGTTCGTCACCTCGTTCCGGCTCAGGAAATCGAGCTGCTTGTGCGGATCGAACCCCGCCTCGCGCCGGTAGACGCACTGTACGGCGCCGAGCCGCCACGGCCCGAGCAGCGGCGCGATCCCGGCTGCCCAGGCCCACTCGCCCATCCCGTGGAAGCGCTCGCCGTCCTCGACCTCGTGGCAGTAGCGGAACTCCTCGTGCCCGAGGATGTAGCGATGCGCGTGAACGATTCCCTTCGCGAGCCCGGTCGTCCCGGACGTGTAGTAGAGCTGGGCCGGATCCTCCGCCGACGTGTCGCAGGTGACGGCCTCGGTCGACGCCCCCGCGAGCGTGTCGGGCTCGAGCACGAGCGCCTCCGGCGCCCACGGCTGGTCAAAACGATTCACGTGCTCGGCGTCGCACACGACGAGGCGCGCACCCGAGTCCTCGAGCCGGTGCTGGACGGCGTCGTCGCCGTAGAGCACCGACATCGCGAGCAGGATCGCGCCGAGCTTCCAGACGCCGAAGAAGATCGCGGCCGCCTCCGGCGTCGCGGGGAGAACGACGGCGACGCGATCGCCCCGCTCGACGCCGCAATCGGCAAGCGTGTGTGCCGCCTGGTTCGCGAGATCCTGAAGCTCTCCCCAGGTGAGCGTGCGCGTCGAGCCGTCGAAGCTCTCCCAGACGAGGGCGAGCTTCTCGCGAGGGTGCTTGTCGCAGACGTCCGCGGCGATGTTGTACCGCGCTGGCACGTCCCAGCGGTGCGACGACCGAAGCGACTCGTACATGGGTGGATTCACCGGCGTCACATTCTCTCATAGGCCGACGAGTTGACATCGAGCCGGCGTGGCGCGAACGTCAAGGAATGAAGCTCGTGGCCGCGGCCGTGATCATCGCGCTGGCGCTCGCGTCTCCCGCGGCGGCGGTCGACGAGCCCGGCGCCTTCGGCATGGCCCAGCGAGGGAGCCTGAAGGTGGTCGCGGGCGTGCTCCTGTCCGAGCGCGGGGGAGAGATGAAGGGCGTGTGGCTCGACGGGAAACAGGGCTGCCTCGACCGGCGCACGCTCCGTGTGGCGATCCAGATCGACCTGGTCTCGCCGGCCGGGAAGACGACGCGGATCCGGCGCTCGCGGACGGGCGTCGTCGACAACTGCGCCGAGGGCGGCCCGAACTTCGGCTTCGACCTCGTCCCCCGGACGCTCGGGATGGGCTGTGCGAGCGGCCGCTGGCGGCCGGGACGCTATTCGCTGACGACGAAGGTGACGCACGTCGCCTCGGGCCTGATCGCCCAGGCGAGCCTCTACCGCCAGGTCACGAGGCGCTGCTGACGATCCGAGCTAGGCGCGCAGCACGATCTCGACTGCGGTGCCCCGTCCCGGCTGCGAGCGAAGCGTGAACCGGCCCTCGATCGTCTCCGCCCGCCGGCGCATGTTCTTCAGCCCCTGACCCGCTGTGGCGTCCGCACCGTCGAAGCCGACCCGTCGTCGCTCACCCGCACGAGCCGGCGGCCGGCGTGCTCGCCGATCCAGACCTCGGCCCGGCGGGCTCCCGCGTGCTTGCGCGCGTTCGCAAGCCCTTCCTGGACGATCCGGAAGATCTCGATCTGCTCGTCTGGCGCGAGCAGCAGCTCCCGCTCGATCTCGAGATCGACCTCGAGGACGCCGTCCGCGGTCAGGAACTCGACGTACCGCCGGAGCGCGGCGTCGAACGGCGCGCTGCCGCTTGCCGACGACAGCGCCAGAACCGCGAACCGCGCCTCTTGCTGCGCCGCCGCCGATGCCTCCTTCAGCTTCGGCAGCATCGTCTCCAGTGCGGCCCCCGACTCGAGCATGCTCACGTGCGTCGAGATCGCGAAGAGATACTGCGCGAGCCCGTCGTGGATCTCGCGGGCCACGCGAGCCCGTTCCTCCGCGACCGCCCGTCCGAGCTCCGCGGCGCGAATCGCCCGCCAGACACCGACGAGCAGGATTCCGTAGGCGACGACGCGCAGGAAGTCGCCCTGCGAGACGACATCGGTCGAGAGCTTCGGCGTCAGCACGTAGTTGAGCTCCGCGAACAGCGTCATCGTCGCCCCAAGAGCGAGCCAGCTGTCGAGGTCCTCTCCGTGCCGGCGGTAGCGGGTCGCGAAGCCGAGCGCAGCGAGCAGGGCTAGGAGCGCGAGGAACGAGAGCGTCACCGTCACCTCGAACGGCCGGCTGCCGCCGCTTCCTGGGTCCAGTGGTGCGAGTGACGAACCAACGCCGTTCAGCGAGAGCCAGAGGGCGAGCAGGCCGAGCACGACGACCGCGAGCCCCGCGACGAGTGCGCGACGCCGCACGGCGATCCTCGGCCCGGGGACGATCGGCGCGAGCGCGATCAGGACGGCGGCGAGAAGGCGAGAGCCGAGCGCCGCCCACGCTTCCACCGGCCCCTGCGGCTCGCCTCCGAGCAGGGGAACGACCGAGAAGGCGAGGGTGCCGAGGCCGGCGACGCAGAACCCGGCGGCGAGCAGCAGGTCGAGCAGCCGGCCCTCGACTTGGAAGCGCGCCGCCGCCAGGATCGCGACGATCGTCGCCGCGAGCACGACGGCCGTGTCGAGAACCAGCCGACCCTCCGGCAACACGTAGGTACTCCGGAAGCGAAGGGTTCGTCAGGAAGAACGCCGTCGCCGAGCCGAGCAGGGCGACGAGGAACAGCGCCCCGACGACCCACGCCTCGAACGGCTCTCTGGCGTTCCCGCGCACATCACGCTCATCGGCAGGCGGCTTCCTGCCGATGAGGGGAAACGATGACGGAGCGCGTACTCGTGGTCGACGACCATCCCCTCACCCGGGATGCTCTCTCCTCCCTGCTCATCCAGGGCGGGTTCGACGTCGTGGGCGAGGCCGCCGACGGGGCGGAGGCGCTCGAGCTCGCGGAGCTCCACCAGCCGGATCTCGTCCTGCTCGATCTCTCGATGCCGGGCGTCGGCGGGCTGGCCGCGCTCCCTCAGCTTCGCACTGCCGCACCGCGCTGCGAGGTGGTCGTGCTCACGGCCTCCGGCACCGAGGAGAACCTGCTCGCGGCCGTGCGCGGCGGGGCCGCCGGCTATCTGTTGAAGAGCGAGTCGCCCGACCGGATCGTCGCGTTTCTGCGCGGCGTCGCCCAGGGCGAGGCCGCCCTGTCGGGACAGGTCGCGAGGCGGCTCCTCGACCAGGTTCGAACAGGCGCGCACCTCGACGGCGGCATTCCCGACTCGATCGCGGAGCTGCTTTCGGCGCGCGAGCTCGAGGTGCTGCTGCTCCTCGACGATCATCTCGCCACCGACGAGATCGCGACTCGGCTCTTCATCTCCGAGCACACCGTCCGTTCGCACGTCAAGAGCCTCCTGCGCAAGCTCGGCGTCTCCTCGCGTCGCGAGGCGCTCGAGCGGCTCGCGCTCGCCCGCGGCTACTAGGTGCTGAAGCCCGCGTGCGCTGCGGCGACGAGCCGCGGCAGCGTCGCGAGGTTGTAGCCACCTTCGAGCACGGCGGCGATGCGCGGCGCGAGCTTCGTGCAGGAGGTCGCGAGCGCGCGGAAGGCCGCGTCGGTCAGGTCGAGCCCGCCGAGCGGGTCCTCCTCGTGTGCGTCGAAGCCGGCCGAGACGAGGAGAAGGTCCGGGGCGAACGCCAGCACCGCTGGGACGACGCGATCCTCGAAGACGTCGAGATAGGCGGCGTCTCCCGTCCCAGCGGCCAGCGGCAGATTCAGGGTCGTGTCCTCGCTCGATCCGGGCCCGCCCGAGCCCGGATAGAACGGCCACTGGTGCAGCGAGACGAAGAGGACGGAGTCGTCGTCGCGAAAGCTCGCCTCCGTGCCGTTCCCGTGATGCACGTCGAAGTCGACGATCGCGACGCGGGCGAGACCGAGCTCGGCCTGGGCGTACCTGGCCGCGACTGCGACGCTGTTGACGAGGCAGAAGCCCATCGCGCGCTCCGGCAGCGCATGGTGACCGGGCGGGCGCACGAGCGCGAAACCGCCCCGATCCACCGCCTCGAGCGCGATCCCGGCGGCGAGCCGCGCCGCCCGCCACGAGGACTCGCTCGCGAGCGTGTCGCCGTCGAGCTGGGTCGGCTCGGTGAGGTCGCGAAGGAGCGCGAGGTGTGCCGGCGTGTGCACCCGCGCCAGCTGCTCCTCGCTCGCGAGCCGCTCGACCGTCTCGCCGTCCAGGGCCGCGAGCCGCTCCTGCCGCTCCGGATGCGAGCCGGTCGGATGCAGCCGGGCGAGCTCCGGATTCGTCAGGAGCTCGACGCTGCCTCCAGCGCGGCGAGCCGCTCCGAGAGCCGGCGCAGCCCCCACGTGCCCGTGAGCTCGGCGGCACGGCCCCACGTCGGCGTCTGATCCTCGAGCGGCGGCAGCGGCGCGTCCGCGTCCATCGTCGCGATTCGCCGGTAGAGCCGCAGCGCCTCGGCCTCGGCGGCGAACCGGCCGTCGGCGAGGGCGGCCTCGAGGTCGTCGTACTGTCGGAGGAGATCCGCCGCCGTCTTCGCGCCGACGCCGCGCGCGCCCGGGATCTTGTCGGACGGATCGCCGCGGAGCGCGATGAAGTCGGGCACCTGCTTCGGCTCGACGCCGTAGATCTCGCGAACCTCCGCCGGCCCGATCCGCGCCAGCGCGCCGCCGCCGCGCTGAGGCTGCAGGATCGTCGTCCGCTCGCTCGCGAGCTGGTACATGTCGCGGTCGCCGCTTGCGACGAGGGTCAGTCCCCCGCGCGCCTCCTCGTGAGAGACGGCCGCGGCGAGGAAGTCGTCCGCCTCGAAGCCGTCGCCCTTGCCGTTCGCGAGCCCCATCGCCTCGACGAGCTGGGGCGCCAGGTCGAGCTGCTCGAGCAGCTCGGTGTCGAACTCCCGCCCGCCCTGGTAGCTCTCGAGCTCGAGATGACGGTAGGTCGGGACGGTCAGCGTGTCCCACGCGACGAGCATCGCCCGCGGCGACTCCTCCTCCCAGAGCCGGACGAGCAGGTTCCCGACGCCGGTGAGCAGTCCCGCCGGCCCTCCGTCGGCGCGCCGGATCGACTTCGGCAGCGCATGGTAGGAGCGGTGCGCGAACGAGTCGCCGTCGACCGCGAGCAGCGGCTTCACGCCCGCTCCTTCAAGTCGTCGATCGCCGCCATCAGCCGTTCGGTCGCCACCTGCGCGGCGTCTTCGTGCGCGGAGAGATCGTCGAGCGGGATCGGGGCGCCGTACGCAACCCGAAGCTGCGCGAGCCTCGCGAGCCGATCGGTGCCGACGATCCCGGCCGGCACGAGCGGCACGCCCGCCTCGAGCGCGATTCGCGCCGCCCCCGTGTGCGCGCGCGCCTCGTAGCGCTTCCGCAGGCCCTTCGTCCGCCGGGTCCCCTCGGGGAACATGACGACGATGTGCCCCGCGCGACAGAGCTCGATCGCGGTCGCGATCGCCTCCAGGTCCCGCTCACCCCGGCGAACGGGAAACGCGCCGCAGGCGACGATGAGCTGCTTCAGCGGCGTGAAGAAGAGCTCGGACTTCCCCATGAAGCGGAGAAACCGACGCGGGTACAGCGGTATCCCGAGCACCCAGGGATCGAAGTTCGAGTTGTGGTTGGCGGCGAGCACGTAGCCGCCGGCGGGCAGGTTCTCGAGCCCGCGGGCACGCAGCCGGAAGAGCGCCTTGACGAGCGGCCAGCTCGCCCCGCCAATCGCGAGATACGGCGCACTCGGGCGAGGCTCACCCACGGGCGCTCCAACGGCCGATCCACCGCTCGGGAAAGTCGACCGGCACGGGCTCTGGGATGCGGGTGAAGCGCAGCACGGCGGGATCTGCGACAAGGCGGTGAACGCCGTCGAGATGCGCGGTGGACAGCGGCTCGAGGCGGATCTCGGGCACGGCTCGACTGTACGGGATCGCTCCTCCTCGGCCCGGAGCAGGCGCCGTCCGCCGGGGGAGAGTCGACGGGTGCCGGCGCTATGGTGTCCCGCGTGGCAGCCAAATCCACCACTGACGGAGTGCGCCGGCTCGTGATCGTCGAGTCTCCCGCGAAGGCGAAGACCATCGCCGGTTATCTCGGCAACGGCTACGTCGTGGAGTCGAGCATCGGCCATATCCGCGACCTTCCGAACCGCGCCTCGGACGTGCCGAAGGAGAAGCGCGAGAAGTACGGGACGCTCGGCGTCGCGATCGAGTCCGACTTCGAGCCGTTCTATCTCGTCGACGCGGACAAGAAGCAGCGCGTCGCTGACCTCAAGCGGAAGCTGAAGGATGCGGACGAGCTGTACCTCGCGACGGACGAGGATCGCGAGGGGGAGGCGATCGCCTGGCACCTGCTCGAGGTGTTGCAGCCGAAGATCCCGGTGCGTCGGATGGTCTTCCACGAGATCACGAAGGACGCGATCACCCGGGCGCTCGGCGAGACGCGCGACGTCGACCAGCGGCTCGTCGACGCCCAGGAGACCCGCCGGATCCTCGACCGGCTCTACGGCTACGAGGTGTCGCCGGTGCTCTGGAAGAAGGTGATGCCGAGGCTCTCCGCCGGCCGCGTCCAGTCCGTCGCCGTTCGGCTCGTCGTCGAGCGCGAGCGCGAGCGGCGCGCTTTCGTCTCGGCGGGTTACTGGGACATCAAGGGGCTCTTCGCTGAATCTTCTGGGCAAGCCTCCGGCGGCAAGTTCGAGGCGCGGTTGGTTGCCGTCGACGGCAAGCGCGTCGCCCAGGGCCGCGACTTCGCCCAGGACGGGACGCTCAAGCCGAAGGACGCAGTCGTCCTCGACGAGCCGAGCGCTCGTGCTCTCGCCGAGCGATTCGCCGCCTCGACCTTCGCGCTCCGCTCGGCGGAGGAAAAGCCGTACACGCGCCGCCCGGCCGCGCCCTTCATGACCTCGACGCTGCAGCAGGAGGCGAGCCGAAAGCTCCGCTTCGGCGCCCAGACCACGATGCGCGTCGCTCAGCGGCTCTACGACAACGGCTACATCACGTACATGCGCACCGACTCGACCACGCTCTCGGAGTCGGCGCTCAGCGCCGCGCGCAGCCAGGCAGCCGAGCTCTACGGCGCCGAGTACGTCCCCGAGGCCCCTCGCCGCTACGAGCGCAAGGTCAAGAACGCGCAGGAGGCGCACGAGGCGATCCGCCCGGCAGGCGACAGCTTTCGGACGCCGAGGCAGGTCGCCGGCGAGCTGAACCGCGACGAGCTCGCGCTCTACGAGCTCGTCTGGAAGCGGACCGTGGCGTCGCAGATGCACGACGCGCGCGGGGTCACGCTCTCGCTTCGGCTCGGTGCGTCCGAGGACGGAACGGACATCGAGTTCGGTGCGTCGGGAACCGCGATCACCTTCCGCGGCTTTCTCGCCGCGTACGAGGAATCGACCGACGACGAGGCGGCGGTCGAGCGGGACGAGGAGCGCCGGCTTCCGCACCTCGCCGTCGGCGACGAGCTTCGGGCGCGCGAGCTCGAGCCCGAGGGCCATGCGACGACTCCGCCCGCGCGCTATACCGAGGCGAGCCTCGTGCAGGCGCTCGAGGAGCGTGGAATCGGTCGCCCCTCGACCTACGCCTCGATCATGAGCACGATTCTCGACCGGGGGTACGTGTTCAAGCGCGGCACCGCGCTCGTCCCCGCCTTCCTCGCCTTCGCCGTGATCTCGCTGCTCGAGCAGCATTTCGGCCAGCTCGTCGACTACCAGTTCACGGCGCGCATGGAGGACGATCTCGACCGGATCGCCGCCGGCGACGAGGCGCGGCTCGACTGGCTCCGCGCGTTCTACTTCGGCGCGGCCGACGACGTGGGGCTGAAGGCGCTCGTCTCGGATATCGACGACATCGACGCGCGCGCCGTCAACACGCTCCCGCTCGGCGACGGGATCGCGCTCCGCGTCGGCCGCTACGGGCCGTATGTCGAGCGCGGGGAGGAGCGCGCGAGCGTCCCGGAGGATCTTGCGCCCGACGAATTGACCGTGGCGAAGGCCGAGGAGCTCCTGGCGGCTCCGAGCGGCGACCGCTCGCTCGGCGTCCATCCGGAGTCGCAGCGGGAGATCGTGGCGCGAAACGGCCGCTACGGCCCCTACGTGACCGAGGTGCTCGAGGAGGGCTCGAAGGAGAAGCCGCGCACGTCGTCGCTCTTCAAGACGATGTCGCCCGAGAGCGTGACACTCGAAGATGCCGTCCGGCTGCTCACGCTTCCGCGCGTGCTCGGAACGGATCCCGCCGGCGCGGAGGTCACGGCTCAGAACGGGAAGTACGGCCCCTACGTGAAGCGTGACGCCGATTCCCGCTCGCTCGACTCGGAGGAGCAGCTTCTGACGATCTCGCTCGAGGAGGCGCTTGCGCTGCTCGCCCAGCCGAAGCCGCGACGCGGCCGGGGAGAGGCGAAGCCGCCGCTCAAGGAGCTCGGCCCGGATCCGGCCTCGGGGAAGCCGATGCTCGTCAAGGAAGGCCGGTTCGGGCCCTACGTCACCGACGGGGAGACCAATGCGAGCCTGCGCCGAGGCGACGACCCCGAGTCGATCACGGTCGAGCGTGGTTCCGAGTTGCTGGCCGATCGACGCTCCCGCGGGCCTGCTCCGAAGCCGAAGACTCGACCGCGCCGCTCCCGCGCCTGACCTGCCCCGACGTGCCGGCGAAAGCGCAAACTTTCGGCGTCGCGCCGTCGTCTAGAGCAGTACGGGTGCACCCAGACGCGCTACGCTCGCTTGCGCGAAAAAGGCCGCTCGACGCCCGACCACGGAATACCTCGAATGACATGCACGTTGGAGCTTGTGACATCAGCTCCGGGTCGCTTCCCCTGGCAAAAGCAGGGATCAGGTCGTAAGGTGAGGAAGTTTGTTGCTATCCCGCGAGGAAGAATGCGAAGGGACTGACGTTTCGATTTGACGCAGAGCCAGTTGAACGAATTGATCGAATCCGACCAGGTCAAGGCGCTCGTCGAGCGCTCCGAGGAGCGAGGCTTCATCGAGCCGACCGAGCTCGAGGCGTTCGTCCTCGAGCACGATCTGAACGACGAGGAGACCGAGCAGCTCACCCGCGAGCTCGAGACACTCGGCCTCGAACTTGGGCAGCCCCCAGCCGGCGCCACGAAGGCCGCCGCCAAGGAGGACAAGGACGAGAAGGAGGAGAAGGCAGCCGTCGCGGAGGCCACGGTCACGACCGGCGCCGCCGACAGCCTGCAGCTCTTCCTCGCCGACGTCGGCCGCCACAAGCTCCTGACCGCGCACGACGAGGTCGTGCTCGCGAAGGCGATCGAGCGCGGCGACCCCGTCGCCAAGCGGCGGATGATCGAGTCCAACCTCCGGCTCGTCGTGTCGATCGCGAAGGGCTACCGCGGGCTCGGCGTCCCGTTCCTGGATCTGATCCAGGAAGGCACCCTGGGCCTCAACCGTGCGGTCGAGAAGTTCGACTGGCGGCGCGGCTTCAAGTTCTCGACGTACGCGACCTGGTGGATTCGCCAGTCCGTCCAGCGGGCGGTCGCGAACCACGCGCGGACGATCCGGGTTCCGGTGCACGTCGTCGAGCGGCAGCAGAAGCTCTCGCGGGCGGCGCGGCGGCTCGAGGTCGAGCTCGGTCGCGAAGCCACGAAGCTCGAGCTGGCCGAGGCAACCGGCCTGCCGATCCAGCACGTCGAGGAGGCGCTCGGCGCTGCTCACGCCTCGGTCTCGCTGAACCAGACGGTCGGCGCCGACGACGAGGGCGAGCTCGGCGATCTCTTCGCCGACCGCGAGGCCGCGGATCCGTTCGAGGAGGCCGAGGAGTCGCTGCGCAAGCAGGGCGTCCGGAGGGCGCTCGACGCGCTTCCGGAGCGTGAGCGCCGGATCCTCGAGCTGCGCTTCGGCTTCGAGGGCGAGCCCTGGACGCTCGAGGCGATCGGGCACGAGCTCGATCTGACGCGCGAGCGCGTCCGTCAGCTCGAAGGCCAGGCGCTTTCCAGGCTGGCAGCGCTGCGCGATCTCGCCAGCCTCGCGGCCTAGCCGGCCTATTTCCTAGCGCAGGACGAGGGCGACCAAGCGGTCGCCTTCGTCCTGACGCGGCCACGTTCGCTTCCCGCACAGGCCAGGGATACACTCACGCTTCACACAGGTTGATCGAACGAAGGGAGTCATCTTGAGGACGAAGTGGCACTGGATGCTGCTGCTCCTCGTTGCCGGCGTACTCGCTCTGGCTGCGGGTTGCGGTGGCGACGACGACGAGGAAGGGGCCGGGACGACGGCGACGGAGGACAGCGGTGGGGCCAGTGGCGGCACGCTCGTCTTCGCCGGTGCATCCGATCCTGTTTCCCTCGACCCGGCGCTCGTGAGCGACGGCGAGTCGATCCGCCCGATCACGCAGCTCTTCGAGACGCTCGTCGCGCTCGAGCCGGGCGGCACCGATCTCGTGCCGGGTCTGGCCGAGAGCTGGGAGGTGGCGGAGGACGCGAAGTCCATCACCTTCACGCTCCAGGACGGGGTGAAGTTCCACGACGGCACCGACTTCAACGCGGAGGCCGTCTGCTTCAACTTCGACCGTTGGTACAACTTCACGGGAGCCGCCCAGAGCGCGAGCGCCTCCTACTACTGGCAGGCCACGTTCGGCGGCTACGCGAAGAACACCGCCGAGAACGAAGGGCTCGGCGAGAGCCTTTACGCGAGCTGCGAGGCCACCGACGCGACGACCGCGGTCATCAACCTGACCAAGCCGTCCGCCTCCGTCCTCGGCGCGCTGGCCCTGCAGGCGTTCGCGATCGCGAGCCCGAAGGCGCTCGAGGAGTTCAAGGCCGACGAGGGCACGCTCGACGAGGACACCGGCTTCCAGCCGACGGGCACGTTCGGAACCGAACAGCCGATCGGCACCGGCCCGTTCAAGCTCGAGTCGTGGCAGATCGGCGACCGGCTGACGCTCGTCCGTAACGAGGACTACTGGGACGAGGCCGGGAAGGCCAAGCTCGACAAGCTGATCATCCGGCCGATCTCCGACAACGCGGCCCGGCTCCAGGCCCTCCAGACGGGCGAGATCCAGGGCTACGACCTGGTCGAGCCGCAGGACGTGCCGACGATCGAGGGCGACGACGAGTTGCAGATCCTCGAGCGGCCGGCGTTCAACGTCGCCTACGTGACGATCAATCACAAGGTGAAGCCGTTCGACAAGCTCGAGGTGCGGCAGGCCGTCGCGCACGGGCTCGACCGGCAGGCTGTCGTGGACAACTTCTACGGCGGTCGCGGAGTCGTGGCGACCCAGTTCATGCCGCCGAGCCTCCCCGGCTACGCCGACGACGTGACGGAGTACCCGTACGATCCGGCGAAGGCGAAGAGCCTCCTCCAGAAGGCCGGCCTGACGCTGCCGGTCGAGGTCGAGTTCTGGTACCCGACCGACGTCTCGCGTCCGTACATGCCCGACCCGAAGCGGAACTTCGAGGCCTTCGCGGCCAGCCTGAACAAGTCGGGCTTCAAGGTCGTCCCGAAGAGCGCGCCGTGGCGGCCGGACTATCTCGGGCGCGTCGACACCGGCAAGGCAGGCGCCCTGAACCTGATCGGCTGGACGGGTGACTACGCCGATCCGGATAACTTCGTCGGCGTGTTCTTCCAGGGTCAGAAGCCGCAGTGGGGCTTCAACAACCAGGAGCTGTTCGATGCTCTGGATGCGGCCGAGGTCGAGCCCGACACGGCCAAGCGCGAAGAGCTCTACAAGGACGTCAACCGGCAGATCATGGAGTTCCTGCCGGGCGTCCCGTACGCCCACTCGGAGCCGGCGCTCGCCTTCGCGGCGAACGTGAGCGGCTTCGAGCCCAGCCCGACGACGAACGAGTCGTTCGCGTCGGTCTCGATCGAGGAATAAAGCAGCAAGCTAGAGTCCGGCGGGCGACATGTTGCGATTCGTCGTCCGCCGGCTCTTGCTTCTCGTGCCGATCCTGCTCGGCCTTTCGATCCTCGTCTTCGCCTGGATCAGGGTGCTGCCCGGCGGCCCGGCGGAAGCCCTGCTCGGAGAGCGGGCCACCGAAGCGTCGATCGCCCAGATCGAGAAGCAGTACGGCCTCGACGAGCCGTTGCCCGTCCAGTACGTCTCGTACCTGAAGACCGTCATCCAGGGCGACTTCGGCTCGAGCATCACGACGCGACGGCCGGTGACCGAGGAGATCAAGCGTCGCTTCCCGGCCACTGTCGAACTCGCGATCGCAGCCGCGATCTTCGCGACGTTCATCGGGATCCCGCTCGGGTTCCTGGCCGCGAAACACTACGGCAGCCTGCTCGACCACGGCAGCCTGGTCGGCTCGCTGCTCGGGATCTCGATTCCGGTCTTCTTCCTCGGGATCATCCTGAAATTCATCTTCTCGGTGCAGCTCGGCTGGCTGCCGACCGTCGGGCGGATGTCCGTCTTGATCAACATCGACCATCCGACGGGCTTCTACGTCATCGACGCGATCCTCGCCGGGGACATGGCGGCGCTCTGGGACGTGCTCAAGCATCTGGTCCTGCCGGCGATCGCGCTCGGCTCGATCCCGCTCGCGATCATCGCGCGGATCACGAGGGCGGCGGTGATCGACGTGCAGAACGAGGACTACGTGCGGACGGCCCGGGCCAAGGGCATGTCGCCGGGGATCGTCGATCGGCGCCACGTCCTCCGCAACGCGCTCCTGCCGATCTCGACGATCATCGGCCTCCAGTTCGGGCTGCTGCTCTCGGGAGCCGTGCTCACGGAGACCGTGTTTGCCTGGCCCGGGATGGGCACCTGGCTCGTCGACGCGATCGACAGCCGTGACTTCCCCGTGCTGCAGGGCGGAATCCTCTTCCTCGCCGTGATCTTCGTCTTCGTGAACCTGGTCGTCGACATCTCGTACGCGATCATCAATCCGCGGATCCGGCTCTCGTGAGCCTCGCAGAGCTCGAGGCGCGAGAGATCCAGCTCGAGGCGCCGAGCGGCCTCTGGCACGAGGCATGGCAGCGCCTTCGCAAGGACCCTGGAGCTCTGCTCGGGTTCGGCCTCGTCTCGATCTTCGTCTTGGTGGCGATCTTCGCGCCGCTGCTCGCGCCTTACGACCCACGGGAGATCAACCTCGCCCTGCTCCGTGACGGCTGCTGTCCGGGGCCGTCGGCCGAGCATCCGCTCGGCGTGGACGAGCTCGGACGCGACGAGCTCTCGCGGATCATCTACGGCGCGCGCTACTCGCTCCTGATCGGGGTCGTGTCCGTGACCGTCGGCCTTTCGATCGGCCTCACGCTCGGCGCCATGGCCGGCTACCTGGGCGGGGTCGTCGACACGGTGATCATGCGGGCGATGGACATCATGCTCTCGATCCCCGGTCTGCTGCTCGCGATCGGGATCGTCGCGTTGCTCGGCCCCGGGATCTGGCAGATCATGATCGCGGTCGGGATCGTCAACGTCCCGATCTTCACGCGGCTCCTGCGAGGCTCGGTCATCGCACAGCGGGAGAACGACTTCGTCCTCGCCGCGCGCTCCGTCGGAGTGCCGCGGCGGACGATCCTCGCGTCGCACATCCTCCCGAACTCGATCTCGCCGGTGATCGTCCAGGGCACGCTCGCCCTGGCGACCGCGATCATCGACGTCGCCGGGCTCGGCTTCCTCGGTCTCGGCCCTCAGGATCCCTCAACGCCCGAGTGGGGCACGATGCTCACCGGCACCGTCCGCTTTCTGCAGACCGCGCCGCACCTCGCGATCTTCCCGGGGATCGCGATCGTGATCTCCGTCCTCGGCTTCAACCTGATCGGCGACGGTCTTCGCGAAGCTCTCGACCCGAAGCTGCGAGGCCGTGGCTAGAGAGCCCATCCTCTCGGTCGAAGACCTGCACGTCCGCTTCGGGACGGAGCGCGGGCCCGTCTACGCGGTCAACGGGATCTCCTTCGATATCGCCCCGGGTGAGACGCTCGGCATCGTCGGCGAATCGGGCTGCGGCAAGAGCGTCACGTCCCTTGCGTTGCTCGGAATCCTGGCGCGGAACGGCCGCGTCACCAACGGGCGGGCCATGTTCGAGGGCCGTGACCTGCTGACGCTGAACGACGAGCAGCTCCGGACGATCCGCGGCCGCGAGATCGCGATGATCTTCCAGGACCCGATGACCTCGCTGAACCCGGTGCTGACGATCGGCCGGCAGATTCGCGAGGCGCTCGAGGCGCATTTCGGAATGGACAAGAAGGACGCGAACCGGCGCGCAGCCGAGCTGCTCGACCAGGTCGGGATCCCGAGCCCCGACGTGCGGCTCAAGGACTACCCGCATCAGTTCTCGGGCGGGATGCGGCAGCGGGCAATGATCGCGATCGCGCTCGCCTGCGAGCCGAAGCTCCTGATCGCCGACGAGCC
Source organism: uncultured Gaiellaceae bacterium (assembly GCA_963761905.1). GTDB lineage: Bacteria > Actinomycetota > Thermoleophilia > Gaiellales > Gaiellaceae > Gaiellasilicea. The sequence continues at coordinate 88,515 of CAVXIQ010000004.1, forward strand.
GACGACCGCGCTCGACGTGACGATCCAGGCGCAGATCCTCGAGCTGCTCCGGAACCTCGTCTCGGAGCGCGACACCGCCCTGATCCTGATCACGCACGACCTCGGCGTGGTCGCCGGGATGTGCGAGCGGGTGAACGTGATGTACGCCGGCATGTTCGTGGAGACGGGCAGCGCGAATGCCCTCTTCGCGCGGCCCCGGCACCCCTACACGCTCGGCTTGCTCCAGAGCGTGCCGCGGCTCGATGCCGGCCGCCGCCAGCAGCTGCAGCCGATCCCCGGCGCGCCGCGAAACATGCTGAGCCCTCCGGCAGCGTGCCCGTTCGCTCCCCGCTGCCGCTTCGAGGTCGAGGAGTCGAGTCAGGCCGTGCCGCCGCTGGAGGAGCTCGAGGCCGGTCACCACGTGCGCTGCTTCAACCCCGTGCCGGCGGACGAGTGGCAGCGGACGAGGCTCGGCGCCGCGTGAGCGAGAACGGCGCTCCGCTCGTCGACGTCGACGAGCTGAAGGTCTGGTTTCCGATCCGCAGCGGCCTCGTGCTCGACCGGCACGTCGGCGACGTCAAGGCAGTGGACGGCGTGTCGCTCCAGATCCACCGCGGAGAGACGCTCGGGCTCGTCGGCGAGTCGGGCTGCGGCAAGTCGACGGTCGGCCGTGCGCTCCTCCGTCTGTACGAGCCGACTGACGGCACGATCACCTTCGACGGGCAGGACATCACGCGGCTCGGCGAGAAGGAGCTCCGGCCGCTGCGCAAGCGGATGCAGATGATCTTCCAGGATCCGTACGCCTCGCTGAACCCGCGCCATTCCGTCGGCCGCATGGTCGGCGAGCCGCTGCGCGTCCACCGCGTCGGCGGCGGCGACGTGAGCAGCAAGGTGCGTGAGTTGCTGACGACGGTCGGCTTGCCGGCCGACGCCGCGACCCGATACCCGCACGAGTTCTCGGGCGGACAGCGCCAGCGAATCGGTCTCGCCCGAGCTCTCGCGCTGAACCCGGACTTCGTCGTCTGCGACGAGCCGGTCTCGGCGCTCGACGTCTCGATTCAGGCACAGATCGTCAACCTGCTCGAGCTGCTCCAGAAGGAGTTCGACCTGACGTACCTGTTCATCGCGCACGACCTGGCGGTGGTGCGGCACATCTCCGATCGGATCGCGGTGATGTACCTCGGCCAGATCATGGAGCTCTCGCCCGCCGACGACCTCTACGACAACCCGCTGCACCCGTACACGATCTCGCTGCTCTCCGCGATCCCGATTCCCGATCCCGAGGTCGAGCGCAAGCGGACGTCGATCCTGCTCCAGGGCGATCTGCCCAGTCCCGCCAATCCGCCGGCGGCCTGTCGCTTCCACACGCGCTGCCCGTACGTCCAGCCAACGCGCTGTCGGGACGAGGAGCCCGAGCTGCGCCCGGTCGACACCCATCTCGTCAAGTGTCACTTCGCAGAGGAGATCAAGGCCGGGAAGCTCCAGCCCCAGGTGCGGGAGGTCGTCTTCGAGCCCGGCGCTCAGCCGGCAGCGTACGAGCCACCGCCGGTCTAGCCCTGGAAAAGCGCATCGAGATCCGTTGGAACGACCTCGACGGCTACGGCCACGTCAATCAGGCCGTCTACGTGACCTACGGCGAGGAAGCGCTCGACGCCTGGTTCCGGGAGCGGCTGAGGCTCGACGAGAACCGCGTCTGGGACTACGTCGCGGCGAAGACCACGATCGAATACCGCTCGGAGTTGCGAATCGAGGATGGCCCCGCAGTCGCCACGGTCGAGCTCGTGCGCCTCGGGACGAAGAGCGTGACGACGCGAACGACGGTGGCCGCCGCAGACGGACGAGTCGGGGCCGAGCTCGAGAACGTCGTCGTCGTCATCGACGGCAAGGGTGGAACGAGCCGCGCGCTCAGCGACGAAGAGCGGACAGCGCTGGACGGCTCGTGAGCGAGACGTTGTCCTGCGGGCTCGAGCTCGCGCCGCTGTTCGCGGATTGCGACTCCAGCTCCGAGCGGGTGACCGAAGCGCTGCTCGGCGAGCCGTTGATCGTCGAGGAGCGCAGGGACGGCTGGGCCCGGGTGACGACCGCGTATGCCTATCCGGGTTGGATCGCGGCCGAGGCGCTTTCGCCGGCGGCCCCGAGTGGCTGGCTACCCGAGCGGCGCGACGGCGATCCCGTGGCCGAAGCTCGGCGCTATCTCGGCACGCCCTATCTCTGGGGCGGGATGAGCGAGCGTGGGATCGATTGTTCCGGCCTCGTGCACATGGCCTATCGGAGGCTCGGCCGGCTTGTGCCTCGCGACGCCGATCAGCAGGAGGAGGCCGCCGAGCCCGTCACGGAGCCGCGATCGGGGGATCTCGTCACCTATGGCTCCGAGTTCGCCACCCACATCGCCTTCTGGCTCGGCGACGAGCGGATCCTGCACGCGCCGGGAGGGCGGGTAGTGGTCGAGGAGGTCGAGCCGTCGAAGCTGAGGCGGCGGCGACGAGGGTTCGTGCGGCTGCCGCTCGCGTGACCTCGTGCCGGGACATACCTCGTTCGAGCTAAAGGCGCTCGTCCGGCAGGCCGATATCGGGGCCGTGGACGCTGCTGAGCGCAAGGAGATCCTGAGCCGCTACATGGACCATAGTCGCCGCTTCGAAGCCGCAGCGCTGCGGCGGTCGAACGGCACCGCTGAGGTCATCCCGTTCTCCGCGCCGCTCCGTGAGCTCGAGCAGGAGCCGACGATGCGCGAGATCGAGGTTCTGCAGCTCGTGGCCGACGGACTGGTCAATCGCGAGATCGGCCAGCGCCTCTTCCTGTCCGAGGAGACCGTCAAGAGCCACGTGCGTCACCTTTTGGCCAAGCTTCAAGCCCGTTCGCGCGCCCACGCGGTCTCGGTCGGCTTCCGCCGCGGCCTGATCCGCTAGCCGCTCCCCGAGCGTCGAAGCCCAGAACGAGAAACGCATCGGGGCCGCGCCGCGGCGATATCTCCCGCGGCGCGGCCCCGATGCGAACAGCTCGAAGCCAGTCTTTCCACTTTTCCCACAGTCTGTGGACAACTCCCCCTAACGAGGGATGTCGGTTAGCTAAGGGAATAGCAGTATTCGACGGCTTCTACCAGCCTTTTGCCTGACCGGCGAAGGCTGCCCGCGAGACGAGACGAATCATGGACTGACGCATTGTGTTCCACCCTTTGTTGGGGACTGACGGCTCCAGGATGATACCCCTTTTGGGGGAGAATGCAAGAGGTTTAGAAAGAATTGAGCGAAATCGCCGTGTCAACTGAAGAAATCGACCCCCGTGTGCTGCCTTCACCGCTGAAGGTTAAGGCCTACGCCGGGTTCCTGGTCCTAAGCGCGACTGCCTGGGCGGTCGGTCTAGTTGCCTTAGACGTTCAGCTGGGTCCTCCCCTCGTGGTCGCAGCTCTAGCCGTAGCGGCAGCGTTGGCCGAGCGCGGGACAGTCCGCCTCAGTCACACCATTGAGGAATCCGTTTCGGCGCTACCCATGCTCTTTGCCGCCGTCCTGTTTGGGCCGTTGGCTGCCCTGGTGGTTGCGGGAGCATCAATGCTTGGCGACTTCACTCGGCCCTACCTTCGGTGGGGCATCTACACCTCCAGTCGCATGATTACTGCAGCGATCGTCGGAACGCTCGCTGTGGCAACAGCCCACGTCATCGAGAACGCGACGTTGGCCCTCGCAGCAAGCACGATCGTTGCGGCGGTGGTCGCCCAGCTCCTCGACGCGGTGTTCGCGAGCCTCACCGTGCACCTCCGAGGTCGTGGAGACGCGACAGAGACGTTCGGACTGCTGGTGCCGGTTGCGATGGCAGCGATACCTTTGTACGCGCCGCTTGTCGCAGGACTCGCGATCGCTTACGACCAGATGTCTCCTTGGGCTGCGCTCCTCTTCTTCGTGCCGGCCGTGGCTGCTCAGAAGCTCTACACGCTTTATCAAGCTCAGAGATTGCTGACGGACGGCCTGTCGGTTGCGAACGACCGGCTCGAGAAGGCGAATCTATCGTTCGCAGCGGGGCTCGTGGCAGCTCTTGATGCCCGAGATCGGTACACAGCCGGCCATTCGGCCGCAGTGGCGATCTACTCTCGTGATATTGCGCGTCGCATGGGGCTGGATGAATCGGAGATACAGAAGGTGTACCTGTGCGGGCTCGTCCATGACATCGGCAAGATCGGGCTACCCTCGGGCCTTCTTGAGAAGCCTGGAGCTCTCACCCTCGATGAACGACGCCGGATGCAGGAGCATTCAGAGATTGGGGAACGGATACTCGCGAAGGTCGAGGACTACAGTGAGATCGCGACAATCGTCCGCCATCATCACGAAAGGTTTGATGGCGAAGGATATCCGGACGGGCTTCGAAGCGTCTCGGTGCCTCTACTGTCCCGCATCATCGCCGTAGCTGATGCTTACGATGCGATGACATCAGATCGCCCCTATCGAGAGGCCATGCCGAGTCGCGTCGCTCGTCTTCGACTTGCGCAGGCAGTTGGCTCACAATTCGATACGACTGTCGTAGCCGCCTTCGAAGCGATACTTGCAACGTCCGACGAGACTTACCGGATGGGCTCGCGATCCGAACCGGTGTATCGCTCTGACTACGTTGAGGAATCTGTGCTTGTGTCGGGCGCGGCGTAGGCTCTCCCGATCTGTACGGCGCGTAACGCCGCCTCGGTGCGAGATTTTACGCCGAGCTTATCCAAGATATGGCTTACATGAACCTTAACGGTCGGTGGACTAATAAACAGCGCTTCGCCAATCTGAATGTTTGTTAGACCGTGGCCCAAGAGTGCAAGCACTTCCTTCTCCCGTGGCGATAGCGAGAGCACGGAGTCCTGGGTTCGAGCACCGTTGCCGGCGTCGCCGCTCAAGGCGAGTAGGCGATTCACATCATCATGCAAAGCCTTGTTCTGAAGCAAACACACCAGTAGCTCGGGACAGCCTCGATAAGCCGCGACGAACGATTCGATCATCCCTGTCGACAGGGCGACACGCAGAGCTTGCGAAGCGTGTCTCTCCGCCGACTTGGTGTCGCCGGTGGTTAGAGCGCAGGCCGATCGAGCGGCTGGAACGCAAATACTCGTTTCGGACGCGCCAGAGATACGCTCCGCCTCGGCCGCCAGGTCGAGAGACTTTGCAGTTTCGCCCGCGCCAGCTCTTGCCAGCGCATGGCTTGCAAGTAGTTCCGCGGTCAACGACTTTGTGAGACTACGGGTGTGCGGAGGGTGTGCGAATGCGAGGTGAAAAGCTCCCTGTGAGATGAACAGGCGGATCTGAAGGCACTCAGAGACGGCTACGGCAGTAGGGTCTCCAGCTCTACGCGCGAGGCGGTGCGCCTCCTCAAGAGTTTCCTCCGCCTTGGCGAAGAACCGACTTCCAGCGTGACTAAGGGCTTGAACGCAAAGCGCGTATGGCAGCACGAACTCAAGCCTGCATCGCTCGACATCGGTAAATTGATCGTCCGTTAACTCGAGCGCCTCTTCATACTGGCCGCATGCTGCTAGCGCGTAGCCAAACACGTTTCGGAATGAACAGCGTGCAACAGGGTCGTTAACCAAATGAAGAAGCTGACGAGCCGCTCGCCCAGCGTCCAAATCTACCGGCAGCGAGAAGCACGCCTGGAGATTGAGGACGCGCCCCGCAAGAACAACTCGTTCGTGTGGTTCGAGGTCCTCAGACGAAGCAAGGTCTCGGGCGAGGCTCGGCGCCTTCGGAAGCTCCAGCTCAATCGCTGCACCAAGCTCGCCCATTGCCGCCACCCTGATCAGTTTTGGTGTTGTTTCGATGCACTTTGCGCGGATATAGAGCGACATGGACTCGCTCTCCCGGGAGGCGGCGTGCGCCGCTCGGCCAGCAGCAATGAGGGCACCTGCCTTCGTATCAGGTTCAGCCTTCGGAGACTCAGCTGCCGCCTTAGCAAGAATTTCGGAGGCGTAGTAATGACCTTCGCGGAACGCAAGCTCCGCGGCCATGAGCCCAATAGCTGGGTCGCCAACGGCCTCCCTACTTCGGGAGAGCCAGCGCCGCAGAGTCTCCGTTCGACCGTGAGCAAGCAGTTCGTGTTGAGAAGCCTTTACTAGGCTAGGAATAAGATGTGGGAGGTCAAAGCGATCGATAAGGTCGAACGCCTTGTCCCAAAGGCGAGTCTCTACAAAATAGCGAAACGCATCACCAATAAGCACTTGTGAGGCGGACGAGTCCTCGTGGCGTAGCTTATCTTCGAGAAACTGCTGGAGCAGGGGGTGAATCTCGACAACATCCGGTACAGATTCTGTGAGAAAGCCCTGTTGATTGGCGATTTCGATTATGCGAGCCGCAGTCGTTGAACCGAGTATCCTCGTGATTACCTCTCTTGTCTCAGGAGCAATGAGCCCGATCATCCACAAGCCGTGGCGCGTCACATCGTCAAGGCTTTGATACAGTTCCTCGGCGAAGAAGCGGTGCAGGTCGGTAGCGATCGTGATTCCCTGCGGCGTTGGGGGCGAGATCGCAGCCAAGGCTATGGCAGCTGGCCAACCGCTACTCGTCTTGAGGAGCCCGGCGGCGGCTTCCGAGCCTCCGCCTAAGACTTGATGCGCTTCGGCGTCCGTCATCGCGAGCGGTTCCCGACCAATCTCAAAGATCTCGCCATACAGGATCCTTCGGGCTGATGCCCAGGATGGCCGCTCACGCGTCAGGAGAAGAAGGCGGACCGGATGGTTTATAAGGAGGATCTCGATGAAGCGCTCCGCAGATGCGGCACCCGCAAGTTGGTGGTAGTCATCGATCACGAGCCACTGAGTCTCTGGCCAGGATTCAAGGTCGTCTGCAAGGACGTCAGCCAGTAACTCGGCGTCAGCTTGGGGATTCGCTGTAACACCAAGTCTTTCGAGGAGGACGCGACCTAGAGCAGGGTAAGCGGTCGAGACAGCCCGGTGTAGACCTAGAGCGAGCGCAGCCACATCGACTGACGACGGCGTAGCGGTGTACCAGGCGGCGGGTGCGATGACGCGGCGAGCCATTGCCGGGCGAGCGTTGTCTTGCCGTAGCCGGCTGGCGCGACGAGCATCTTGATCCGCGCCGGTGAGTCGTCGAGCATCCGCGTGAGGCGGGGTCGCTCGATGATCCGGCGCTGGCCGAGCCGCAGTTTGTCGACAGTGCCCTCCGTCATCTGAACGTGCCTTACGTCGAGCGAGCGGCCCCTTAAGCGCTACGTTATCGCCTCAGCAGGCTTGGGGAAGACGTGCCCGCGACCCCTGGGAGCCGCGGGCACGTTGCGTCAATCCCCCGACCCGGAGAGGCCGAGGCTCCCTGCGAGAGGGTCGTCACCCGTCAAGCTCCGATACGCGATCGGAATCTGCCGCCGCCGTGGCACTCCCAGCTTCTGGCGAAGAACGTCGCAATGCGCCTTGACCGTCCGCGGGGAGATGCCGAGCCGCTCCCCGACTTCGTCGTTCGAGCAGCCGGCGGCGATCAGCACGATCACCTCGCGCTGGCGTTCGGTGATCGACAGGTGCCTCTCAGCCATCGTCTTTGTCACCATTCCCGAAAGCTAAGGCCCATGTTCAAAAGTTGACATTCGCCAGAAGGTGTATTCGCGGTCGTAATGGTGTAGGAGGCGCGTTCGGATCCACGCTCTGTGCGGAGAAGCGCTCCGCGCTCGACCCCCGTGTGCGACGATCGACACATGGGGCGCGAGTTCGACGCCGTCGTTCTCGGTGCCGGGCCCGCTGGTGAAGTCGTAGCGGGCAGGCTGGGTGCTGCCGGCCTCGACGTAGCTCTCGTCGAGACACATCTTGTGGGCGGCGAATGCTCGTACTACGCGTGTATGCCGTCGAAGGCGTTGCTGCGCCCCGCCGAGCTGGCGGCGGAGGTCTCGCGAGTTCCGGGACTGACCGTCACCAAGCTGGATGTGTCGGCTGTGCTCGCGCGACGCGATGAGGTCATTCACCATCTCGACGACTCGTCCCAGCTGCCGTGGCTCGAAGAACGAAAAGTCACGGTCGTTCGAGGCACCGGCCGACTTGACGGTCCGCGCAGAATTCGAGTGGGCGAAGAGGTGTTGATCGCTCGCAAGGCAGTCATCGTCGCCACCGGCAGCACGCCCGCGCTTCCACCCATTCCCGGACTCGCCGACGCACGGCATTGGACGAATCGCGACGCCACGAACGCGGCGAGCGTGCCGGACCGCCTCCTCATCCTCGGCGGAGGCGTGGTCGGCGTCGAGCTCGCCCAGGCGTGGGCGTCCCTCGGATCGGAGGTGACTGTCGTCGAGGGCGGGCCGCGTTTGATCGCACGTGAGGAGCCATTTGCGTCCGAGCAGGTCGAGTCTGCGCTTGCGCTCGGCCGGCGTCGATGTCCGAACGGGGTCGAGAGCAGTCTCCGTGACGCGGGACGGGGACGTGACGATCGAGCTCGAGGACGGCTCGACTGCGCGCGGTTCCGAGCTGCTCGTTGCGGTTGGGCGAAAGCCTGCGACGCAGGACATCGGCCTCGAGACGATCGGCCTCGAACCGGGAGAGTCGATCGAGGTCGGTGGCGACCTCAGGTCGCCGGCGCACGACTGGCTCTATGCGATCGGAGACGTCAACGGCCGCTCGCTCCTCACGCATATGGGCAAGTACCAAGCGCGACTCGCGGCTGACGCGATCCTCGGCAAGTCGGTCGAGCTCCGCTCGGACGGCGCTCTCTCTCCTCGCGTGATCTTCACCGAGCCGCAGGTTGCCGCCGTCGGTCATACGCTTGCCGGGGCGAGCGAGGCCGGGCTGAACGTCCGCGCCGTCGACGTCGGCACGAACGAGAATGCCGGGGGGAGCTTCGTCGGCCGGAACGCCGTGGGGACTGCTCGGCTCGTGGTCGACGAGGATCGAGGGGTGGTCGTCGGCGCCACCTTCACCGGCCCATCGGTCGCCGGAGCCCTCCACGCCGCCACCATCGCCGTCGTAGCGGAGGTTCCGCTCGCCGTCCTCTGGCACGCGGTGCCGGCATTCCCGACGCGAAGCGAGCTCTGGCTGCGACTGCTCGAGGGGTACGGGCTCTAGCGGCTCCGCAAGCCGCGATTCGGGACGGCGTTCGGGTTCGCCAGCGTTCTTTGCCTTGAGCGATCTTCCTCAGACGCGTCTCAATGGGACACGGCTGAGGGACTGTCCCTGGGACACGTCCGATCGGGACGGCGGCTTTCAGCTCGGAGCGCGCATGATGTGGTCGTGCCCGAGCTCCACGAGCTTCTCCGGCGGCTCTTCGACGACGAACGGCTGACTCGCGCGGTGCTCTCCAAGCCGCGAGCCGCAGATACCGCGGCGCGGATCGTCGTCGAGCCGGTCGACCTACGCGGCGCGGCGGCGTACCGCTTCACGAGCCACCTCGCGGACCGGGCGACTCATAGCAACCTCCTCCCGGAGGCGGCACGCGAGCGCCTGGAGCAGCTTCTCGTCGACTATCGGCAGGCCCTGCTCCAGAGCCCCGAGGCCGATTGGCAGGTTCTCGGAGCGAAGGTGCTCCGCCGTCCGCCGACTCGGCCGGTTTCGAATCGTCGCCACGACCGCCGCAAGCGGTACGTCCTCGAGGAGGGGACGCCCATCCCGTTCCTCGTCGAGCTGGGCGTGATGACACCGGCGGGACAGGTGCGCAAGAGTCGCTACGACAAGTTCCGCCAGGTGAACCGCTTCCTCGAGCTCGTGAGCGACATCGTGCCGTCGCTTCCCGCTCGTGGAACGCTACGGATCGTCGATTTCGGTTGCGGCAAGTCGTATCTCACGTTCGCGCTGCATCACCTTCTGACGCGCGTGCACGAGCGTGAGGTGGAGCTCGTCGGGCTCGATCTCAAGCGCGATGTGATCGAGTCGTGCACCGGCTTGGCCGAACGCCTCGGTGTCGCGGGACTGCGATTCCAGGTTGGCGACATCGAAGGCTTCGACGCCACCGAGAACGTGAATCTCGTGGTCAGCCTGCACGCGTGCGATACCGCAACCGACGCAGCGCTCGCCCAGGCGCTCGGCTGGGGTGCCGAGGTCATCCTCGCGGTTCCGTGCTGCCATAAGGAGGCGTATGGCCAGATCCGGAGCGATGTCCTCCAGCCGCTGTTGCGGCATGGGCTGGCCAAGGAACGATTCGCCGCGCTTCTGACCGACACGCTCCGCGCGCAGTTGCTCGAGCTCGCCGGGTACCGCACGCAGCTCGTCGAGTTCGTCGACCTCGAGCACACACCGAAGAACGTGCTCATCCGCGCCGTGCGAGGTCGCCGAGCCGGCCCGGAGGCCAGAGGGCTTTACGAGAATCTTCGCGACTCATTTGGTCTCGATCCCGCACTTGAACGGCTGATCGCGACGCCGTCGCGGGTGGAAGGGCGGCCTCGCAGCTAGCGTCCTCGCGATGACCGTTGCAATTTCTGGCGGGGCCGGGTTTCTCGGCCTCCATCTAGCGCGGCATCTTTGCGACGTCGGCGAGCACGTTCGAACACTCGATCTCGTCCCGCTCGACAGTCCCGAGCTCGAGAGCGCGGTCGAGGAGATGCGCGGCGACGTGCGTGATCCCAAAGCGGTGCGCCGGCTCGTCCGAGGCGCGGAAGTCGTCGTGCACGCGGCCGCGGCGCTTCCGATCCAGGCATCCCGCGAATCGATCTTCTCGATCAACGTCGAGGGGGCGGCCAACGTGCTTGCGGCCGCGCTCGAGGCCGGGGTACGACGCGTCGTCTTGGTCTCGTCGACGGCCGTCTACGGCATCCCGAATCGACACCCGATCGTCGAGGACGATCCGCTCGTCGGGGTTGGCTGGTACGGCGAGTCGAAGATTGAAGCCGAGCGAATCTGCCGGGAGTTCGAGGCTCGCGGGCTCGACGTCGTGATCGTGAGACCGAAGACATTCGTCGGGCCTGAAAGGCTCGGCGTCTTCGAGATCCTGTTCGATTGGCTCCGCGAGGGCCGACGGATCTACACGCTCGGTTCAGGCGACAACCGGTACCAGCTCCTCGCAGTCGAGGATCTCGTCGCCGCGATCGTCAAGGCATCTAGCGCACCCGACGTCGCAGGCGAGGCATTCAACATCGGCGGCGAAGGACTTCGGCACCGTTCGCGAAGATCTGCAGGCACTCGTCGATCATGCTGGCTCGAGCTCGCGGCTCACGCCCGTCCCGGTTGGGCTGGCGGAGGGCGTACTACGGGTGCTCGAGCTTCTCCGGATCTCGCCGCTCGCCGAGTGGCACTACAAGACGGCGCACAAGGATTCGTTCGTCTCCACCGAAAAGGCAGAGCGGCTGCTCGGCTGGCAACCAACGCGCTCGAATGCGCAGACGTTGATCGACACGTACGACTGGTATCTCGCCAACCGCGACGAGTTCGGTGCAGCCGGGACGACCCACCGCGTGCCTTGGAACCAGCGGGCGCTGAGACTCGTGAAACGCCTGAGTTGACGTCGAACGCTCGGCCGACCCAGCGCCAAGCGCGCAGACCGGCGCGGCTGGGATTGTCGAGCACGTAGGCGAGCGTGTTCGCGAAGTGGCGGTCGCGATCGAGTACCCAGGCTGCGAAGCGACCCTGGAAGAGATGGCCGACGCGGTCATGGCGACGGTTGAAGCGCATTGCATACAGCCCGTTCAGCCGCTGCATTCCGTTCGAAAGCCGCGGCTGGGTCGTCCGGACGACGAGGTGGAAGTGGTTCGGCATCAGAGCCCAGGCGAGCACGTCCCAGTCGAATCGCGCTGCCACCTCTCGAAGCTGAGACTCCCACCAGTCGCAGTCGAGAGAGTCGCGGACGATCGCGCATCTCGCTACGCCGCGGGTCGTGACGTGGTAGACGGCCGGGGTCGGCAGCTCGGAGCGTCGTCGTCGAGGCATTCGAAACGACGGTAGCCGGAGAGGACGCTGCTCAGCTCGGCCAGCCGAAAATTGTTGCGGAGTTGACACATTCGGCCGTGCCTGAGGGACAGTCCCTCGGACATGGTCGGAGCGGACGTGGCCCGTTCGGCGCGACTAGGCTGCCGGTGGTGCGCGCGCTGCTCGACTACCGATCCGAGTTTCCGATCCTCGAGCACACGACCTACCTGATCAACCATTCGCTCGGGGCGATGCCCGCGAAGGTCGAGGATCGCGTCGCCGAGTACGCCCGAACCTGGCGTGAGCGTGGAATCCGCGCCTGGGCGGAGGGTTGGTGGGACCTGCCCAGGACGGTCGGCGAATCAGATCGGCCGGATCGTCGGGGCACCGCCCGACTCGACCGTCATGCACCAGAACGTGGCCGTCGCGGAGGCGATCGTCCTGTCCTGCTTCCGACCGATCGGAAGCCGCAACAAGGTGGTCTACGAGCGCGCCAACTTCCCATCGGTTCGCTATCTCTACGAGGCGCAGCCCGATCTGGACGTGGTCGTCTGCGACGACGACCGCGCGATCGTCGACGCCATCGACGAGAGCACGCTTCTCGTCCCGATCAGCCACGTTCTCTTCAAGTCGGGAGAGATCCAGGATGTAGCGGCGATAACCGAGCGCGCTCACGCGATGGGAGCACACGTCATCCTCGACGCGTACCAGTCTGCGGGAATCGTTCCGCTCGACCTCACGGCATTGAACGTCGACTTCGCCGTGGGCGGCTCCGTCAAGTGGCTCTGCGGCGGCCCGGGCAACGGCTGGCTGTACGTACGGCCCGATCTCGCGGATGTGCTCGAGCCGACATTGACCGGATGGCAAGCCCACGTGTCGCCCTTCGCGTTCGAGGAGGAGATGCGGTACTCCTCGGGTGCCGCGCGGTTCCTGACCGGAACGCCCAACGTGCCGGCGCTGTACGCGGCAACGGCGGGGTACGACTTGATCGAGCAGATCGGGGTCGAGCGGATCAGACAGAACTCGCTGCGTCAGACGGATCGTCTGATCGCGCTGGCTGACGAAGCCGGCTTCGAAGTGAGAAGTCCGCGCGACTCTGATCGGCGTGGCGGCACCGTCACGGTTCACGTCGACGATTTCGCCGCTGTGCACGGAGAGTTGGCCGCACGGCAGATCCTCTGCGATTTTCGGCCTGACGCAGGGATTCGGATCGGCCCGCACTACTTCACTTCGGACGACGAGCTCGACTTCGTGATTGCGGAGATCGCCGAGATCCTGCGCTCCGGAGCCCATGAACGTCATCTCGGCGCCGCCGCGCTTCACTGAGATGGAGTCGGGGCCTCTGCTCGAGCTTCGTGTGAGAGAGCTTCTCGATGCAGTCCCCGCTCGGGCGCCGGCTCCGGGAGGAGGGTCGGTCGCCGCGATCGCGGCTGCACTTGCAGCCGGATTGACGACGATGGCGGCTCGCTTCGCCCCGGAGGACTGGGAGCGCCGGGCGGAGATCATCGGTCGAGCCGAAGAGCTACGGGCGCGGATCGAGCCACTTGCCGATCGGGACGTAGCCGCGTACGGCGCATTCCTCGCCGAACGCACGGCTGTGACCCTCGACCGGATCGTGGCGATTCCGTTCGAGCTCGTCGAGCACTCGGCTGAGCTTGCCCGCCTGGCCGCACTCGTCGCCGTCGAAGGCAATCCGAATGTTCGGGGCGACGCCGCCGCCGGAGCCGAGCTCGCGGCTGCGGCAGCGAGCATCGGCGCCCGGCTCGTCGCGATCAACGCGATCCGAGGAGATCCCCGGATCGCGCGGACACGCGAACTGGCCGTCGACGCCAGGAACGCAGCCGCTGCGGCGGGCGACGCCGACCTCTAGTCTCGCGCGGACACGTCCGAGGGACTGTCCCTGGGTCACGGCTCGGCGGGACCTGCCTCGATCGGACACGTCGTAGGGTCTGTCCCTCGGACACGGCCGTTTCGGCCACCGCGCTGACAGAACGATGGCGCTACCGGTGGCGGTAGACGATCCGGCCGCGCGTCAGGTCGTACGGGGAGAGCTCGACCTTGATCCGATCGCCCGGGAAAACCTTGATCCGATAGCGCCGCATCTTCCCGGCGGTGTAGCCGAGGGTCTCGTGACCGTTGTCGAGCGCGATGCGGAACATGCCGCTGCGAAAGGCCTCGATCACCTCGCCCTCCAGCTCGATCTTCTCTTCCTTCTCGGCCACAGTGACTCCTCAGTTTGCGTGGAGCGTATGCGCGATGGGCACCCGCACCTGCGGATGCCCATCGAACGCGGACGAACTAGGCGACCGGGCTGACGTTGAACGCCTCCGGGCCCTTTGCACCTTCGCGGGACTCGAACTCGACCTTCGCACCCTCCGAGAGGGACTTGAAGCCCTCGCCGCCGATGCCGCTGTGATGCACGAAGAGATCCTTGCCGCCGTCCTCCGGCGAGATGAAGCCGTAGCCCTTCGCGTCGTCGAACCACTTAACGGTTCCTGTTGCCATAGAAAAACACCTCCTTACCCATGTGCCACGAACGGGTAGAAGGTGCTCGGCACCCATGTACGCGCTCTGGTTATCGCCCGGAGTGTAGCGGCATCGGGTCGGTTTCGCCGAGCACGAGCCGGCGCAGGTCGCTGCGCGAAGAGGGGCGCGCTCGGCTCGTCCTCGTGCCGAAAGTAGGCGAAGATCTCGACGCCTTCCTCGAGCAGCGTCCGCACTCGAGCCGCGAGCTGGCGGAGCGCCTGCTCGTCGTACGGAGGGCGGCGGAAGCGGAGGTAGCGAAACGGCGCTTCGGCGTCCCAGTCGTCGACCCGGACGGCGGGAGCCACACCGGCGCCCGCCCAGCTCTCGTGGCGGAAGTCGAACGCCAGCGGGAGGTCGGTCGAGCCGAGCAGCAGCTCGAGCAGCCCGTCGTCACGTGGCGTCTCGATGACTGCGCGCACTGGGCCGAGCCGTTCGCCGAGTCGGCGGACGCGTTCCTCGAAGGTGGCGATCGAGCGGAGGGCGCGCTGCGGCAGCTTCACCGCGAAGCGAAAGCCGGCCGGCGTCTGCCCCGCCCAGCGAACGAACTGCTCCTCCGACGGCAGGCGATAGCCGGTCGTGTTCAGCTCTACCGACGACAGGCGCTCGGCATAGAAGCGCAGAAACTCGTCATTCGGAGTTCCTGCCGGGTAGAAGCCCGGACGCCAGCTCGGATAGGACCATCCTGACGTTCCGACCGACAGGCGGTCCACAATGGAGCCCATGACCTCAGTAGTACAGGAGCCGGCCTTGCCCGACACCACCATCGAAGTCCTGGACAAGGGCTTCCTCGCCCTCGACGGAGCCCTCGCCTCCGACCTCGCGGTGGTGAACGGCGCGCGCGTCTCCTTCAACCAGGAGTCTGACGAGCTTTCCGAGCGCGACGAGGGGCTGATTCGCTTCCTGATCCGCGAGCGGCACGGAAGCCCCTTCGAGCACGGCTACTTCCGCTTCCTCGTCAAGGCGCCGCTCTTCGTCGTCCGCGAGCACCACCGGCATCGAGCGGGGCACTCCTACAACGAATGGAGTGGCCGCTACGCGAAGATGGATGCGGAGTTCTACATCCCCGACAACGTCCGCACGCAGGTCGGCAAGCCCGGCGCCTACTCGTTCGAGCCCGTGGACGAGGAGACGCGTGAGGCAACCCGGCGCGAGATCGAGGAGAACGCGGAACACGCTTTCGCGACGTACGAGCGCCTGCTCGAGCAGGGGGTCGCGAAGGAGGTCGCGCGCACCGTCCTGCCGCTCTCCACCTACACGAAGTACTACTGGAGCTGCAATCCCCGCAGCCTGATGCACTTTTGCGGGCTTCGGAACCACGAGAGCGCACAGTTCGAGATTCGCCAGTATGCGGCCGCGGCCGAATCGTTTCTCGAGCTGCTGATGCCGATCACACACGCCGCGTTCGTCGCCAACGGCCGAACCGCGCCGTAGCTACGTCGAGAGGAGCGGCTGCTCGGAGCCGCGATGCGTCACGACCCAGCCGTCGTAGCGCTTGAATCCGTACGGAACCGTCAACACGACCTCGGTCACTCCCTCGCCGACGATGAAGCGCCCGCACGAGTCGGCAAGCTCTCCCTCGCGGGTCAGCCAGAGCTCGTAGAAGTCTTCGCGGCTCCGGCTGACGCGCAGGCCGCGGACGCGCACGACCATCGGCCAATTGCCCACCTCGTCCTGCTCCAGGATCTCGATCGAGGCCGAGGAGCCGACGCCGGCTCCGACCCCGGCCATCGACACCGTTCGGAACGTCGAGACGTCGTTGCTTCGCCCGCCCAGCAGGTAGCCCGAACCGAAGGCGACCGCCGCGAGCGCCGCGGCGATCAGGGCGAGCGTGTAGCGACGTCGCTGGGGAATCAGCCGCACCGGCTCGGGAGCAGGTGGCTCGCGAAGATCGGAGGGGATCTCAGCCGGCGGGCCGGCTTTCACGAGCAGCTCGTGGACGTGCTCGAGGCGCGCGCGCTCGGTGGGATCGAGGTCTTCGACCCCGCCAACGAGATCCTCGAAGCGATCTTTCACCGGAGCTCCTCGTCGAGGACGTCCGCAAGCCGGGCCAGAGCGCTCCGCGTCCGCGTCTTCACCGTTCCGAGCGGTACCTGCAGGAACTCGGCGATCTCGCTCTGCGACAGCCCGCCCCAGTAGGCGAGCTCGATCACGGGCCGCTCGCGCTCGGGAAGCTCCTCGATCGCTCGGTGCACGCGCCACGAGAGCCAGGACGCCTCGGCCTGCTCGGCCGGGCCGGCGCCTTCGTCGGGCCGCTCGGCGGGCTCGGCCACCGGCTCGGGCCGGCGCCGGGCGGTGTCCACCACCGAGTTGCGGGCAACCGTGTAGAGCCAGGCTCCCCCGGTGCCTCGCTCGGCGTCGTAGGTGCGGGCCGAGCGCCAGACCGCGGCGAACGCGTCTTGCAGCGCGTCCTCCGCGCGACCGCGATCGCCGAGCCGGCGCAGCGCGAGCCCGAGCACGGATCGGGCGTAGCGGCGATAGAGCTCGTCGAAGGCGTCGCGATCGCCGTCGCCGACGCGCTCGATCAACTCGCCGTCGGTTCGCTCAGGATCCGCCACGCGCTCGTTCCCGTGCGCGGCAGCGTGGGACACACTGCGGCCGGAGATCGTCATGGCCGCCTCCATCCACAGGGATTACGCACCCGCTGCACGCCTGGATTGGAGCAGACGGCCGCCGTCCACGACGATCGTCGTTCCGGTTACGAACTCCGCAGACGCGAGGTACAGGATCGCCTCCGCGACGTCGCCTGGCGAACCGACCCGGCCGACGAGGGTCTCGGCCGCCCGTCGATCCTCCTGATCCGGCTCGACCGCGACCGGACCCGGTGCGATCCCGCAGACGCGGATATCGGGCGCGAGGGCGCGGGCGAGCGTTCGGGTCAGCATCGCCTGGCCCGCCTTCGCCGCGCAGTGGGCTGCGAAGCTGGGCCACGGCTGATACGCCGCCACGTCCTCGAGCATGATCACGAGGCCGCGCGTCCGTCGCAGGTGCTCGGCCGCCGCCTGGCTGACGAAGAAGCTTCCCTTGACGGTCGCGCCGAGGGCGGCGTCGAGCTGCGCCTCGGTGACCGCCTCGAACGGCGTCGGCTCGAAACCTGCGGAGGCGCCGTTGATGACGACGTCCAGCCCTCCGAGCTCGGTTGCCGCCCTCGTCACGAGCGCCCGCGCCGCGTCTGCCCGCGCGAGGTCTCCGTCGCGGCTTCCGGCTGCGAGCACCGACCAGCCTTCGGACTCGAGTCGCCGGGCGACGGCGGCGCCGAGCTTGCCCGTTCCCCCCGTGAGCAGCGCGCGCGTCAGCTCGCCTGCTCGAACCGCTTCGCCACCTCGTCCCAGTCGACGACGTTCCACCACGCGGCGAGGTAGTCGGGCCGCTTGTTCTGATACTTCAGGTAGTAGGCGTGCTCCCAGACGTCGATCCCGAGGATCGGCGTCTTCCCCTCCGAGATCGGTGAGTCCTGGTTCGCCGTCGACATCACGCTGAGGGTGCCGCCGTCCGAGACGAGCCAGGTCCAGCCGGAGCCGAACCGCTTCACACCGCGCGTCGTTGACCGCGGTCTTGAGCGCGTCGAAGCTTTCGAAGGTGTCGTCGATCGCGGTGGCGAGCGCGCCGCTCGGCGTCCCGCCGCCGCCGGGCCCCATGATCTCCCAGAAGAAGGTGTGGTTGACATGGCCGCCGACGTTGTTCCGCACGGCCGCACGAATCTCCTCGGGCACGGAATCGAGGCTCTGCAGGATCTCCTCGGCGTCCTTGTCGGCCCACTCGGTGCCGTCGAGTGCCTTGTTCGCGTTGTCGACGTAGGCCTGGTGATGCTTGTCGTGATGGATCCGCATCGTCTGCTCGTCGATCGTCGGCTCGAGCGCGGCGTAGTCGTACGGGAGGTCGGGCAGGGTGAGCGGCATCGCAGGGCTCCTCTGTCGGTTCGGCTTGGGCGCTCGAAGGATATGCTCCGCGCCGTTCCCGTCGCCCCATTGGAGGTTCCGAGCATGTCGAGTTACGAGGAGATCAGGCCCCGCGAGCTGAAGCCGGCGCTGCTCGAGCTCGACGGGATCTCGCGCGCGTCCGTCGAGGCCCACTACAGGCTCTACGAGGGCTATGTGGGGAAACGGAACGAGATCCTCGGCAAGCTGGCGGCGGCCGATCTCGGGAGCGCGAACCAGGTCTACTCCGAGGTGCGCGCCCTCAAGGTCGAGCTGTCGTTCGCGATCGGCGGGATCAAGAACCACGAGGTCTACTTCGAGCACCTCGGCGGCGACGGAGGCGGCCCGAGCGGCGCCGTCGCGGGCCTGATCTCCCGCGACTTCGGCTCCGCGGAGTCGTGGCAGGCCGATCTGAAGGCGACGGGGATGGCCGGCCGCGGCTGGGCCTGGACGGCGTACGACTGGGACGAGGGTCGGCTCTTCAACTACGTCGGCGACGCCCAGAACACGTATCCGATCTGGAACGCGACCCCGCTCGTCGCGCTCGACGTCTACGAGCACGCCTACTTCCTGGACTTCCAGACCGACCGCGGCGCCTACATCGACGCGTTCTTCGCGAACCTCGACTGGGCCGTCGTCAACGACTGGGTCGCGAAGTACCAGATTCCGCTCAAGTAACCCCGTGACGACTGCGCTCGTGCTCGTCGGGGCCTACCTGCTCGGCTCCGTCCCGTTCGGCTACTGGCTGGTTCGAGTCGTGAAGGGGGAGGACGTTCGCGCCGTGGGCAGCGGCAACATCGGCGCGACGAACGTCTGGCGCACCTACGGGCGCAGCTACGGGATCCCCGTCGTCCTCTTCGACGTCGCCAAGGGCTTCGTGCCCGCTCTCGTCGGGACGATCCTCGTCGACGAGCTGGTCGGCGCGCTCGCCGGCGGGCTCGCGATGCTCGGGCACTGGCGCCCGCTCTTCCTTCGCTTCCGAAAGGGAGGCAAGGCGGTGGCGACCGCTGGCGGCACGTTGTTCGGGATCGCCCCGTTGCTCGGGCTGATCGGTCTGGCGATCTGGGTCGTGACCTTCCTCGTCAGCCGCTACGCCTCGGTCGCCTCGATCACGACGGCGATCTCGCTGCCGTTCGTCGGGCTCGCGCTCGGGGAGCCATGGCCCGTGCTCGTGTTCGCCGGAGCCGCAGGCTTCGCCGTCCTGCTCCTCCACCGGCCGAACCTCGCCCGCCTGCGCGCAGGCACCGAGAGCCGCTTCCGGCTCCGCCGCGCCTAGCTTCGGAGCCAGTCGGCGAGAGAGGTGTGCCTCGGCGCCGGCTCCCCCGAGCTCAACTCCGCCTGGAGCTCGGCGACCGTGCCTTCTCGCTCGGCGAGCACGTCGTGGGAGTGGATCGTCTCGAAGTTGACCTGACGCGAGAAGAGGAAATCGCCTTCGCCGAGATCGGTGAGCGCAGCGAGCGCGGACGCGAGCGCGATCCGCACCGAGTCCTCGACGAAGCGCGGCTGGAGATGCGCGTGCTCGACGACGAAGAGCTCATCCGGCCGTTTCAGCAGCTCGTAGATCGGTGCGCTCATCGAGCTTTCGACGATCGCGACCAGGTCGTTCGCGTCGAGCTGGCGCTCGGTTCCCACATAGAGCGTTCCTCGCCCGCGCTGGTTGTGCGTGGCGACCGGGACGAGCGTGAGGATCCGCTCGACGTCGCCGCCCTCGAAGCCGGCTTCGGCCAGTCGTTCGGCAGCGCGAGCTCGGACGAGGCCCTGCGCGCACGGACACGCGTTGATCCCGTTTGCCTCGACCCCCACGACGCGCCGGACGCCTGCGCTCGAGGCGGCGGCGATTCCGACGAGCGAGACCATCTCCTGGGTCGCGAGGCCGCTGACCGGTGTCCTTCTGCCGGACCGGCCAGCGTGCGGTGATCCGCGCCTCGGCGCGAAGCGCGCCCTGGCGCTCGACGATCTGGCGGGCGATCTGCTCGGCGAGCATCTCCACGTGCAGCGCCTCCGAGCCGACGACCGCTTCGATCGCTTCCTCGAAGAGCTCCGGGAAGCGCGACATGTGCACGCCCTTCTGGGTGCGATCGAGGTCGACGGTGCACTGGATCTCGGCGGCCATCACGGTCTCGCGACCCTCGTGCCGGACGCGGATCGCCTTCGCGACGTTCGCGACGCCGGCCCGCGTCAGCGAGAGACCGAACCTCAGGCGCCGATGCCTGGAGATCCTGAGCGAGCAGGTCTGGCGTCCTGGCCATCTGGTTACGCTAGCAACCGGTGTCCGAGGACTTCTCCCGTCTCGTCTCCCTCGCGTGCCACGACCTGCGGACGCCTCTCGCGACGATTCAAGGGTTCGCGAAGACGCTGCTCCGCCAGGACGTGGGCGAGCCGACGGCCCGCTATCTCGGGATCATCGATGCGGCGGGAGACGAGCTCGTCCAGCTGCTCGACCTCCTCTCGATCGCGGCCCGAATCGAGGGTGGACGTTACGAGCCGATCCTGGGCACGGTCGACTCGCTCGAGCTCGCGCAGGCGGCAGTTCCCGGCGCCACGGGCGAGGGCGCAAGCGTTCAGGCGGACGCCGCTCCGCTCGAACGCTCGCTCGCAGGGCTGGCGCGCGCGGCGGCTCGTCATGGCGGCGTCGAGGTGTCGGCGGTCGTGGCGGGAACCCAGGTGTCGATCGAGCCCGTCGTTGCGGACGCCGCCCCGATCGTGCTCGGCGACGACCCGAGGGATCTCGGCGCCTCGGTCGCCGTCAGGGTCGTTCGCGCCCTGGGCGGCGAGATCGCGCTGGACGGCGAGCGGCTCGTGGTCACGCTTCCCTCCGCTTGAGACTCCGCGACGGCGACGGCGCCGGCCGCAGCCGGCATGTCCGAGGGACAGTCCCTGGGACGTGTCCGGTTACGGCATGTCCGAGGGACAGTCCCTCGGACATGCCCCGTCCACTCATGTCCTCTCCGAACGTGACCGCTAGCGGAGCAGGCGCGAAAGGCGACGATCCTTGAGGATGCGACCGCCGGTCTGGCAGGCGGGGCAGTAGAAGACCGTGTGCTCGTCGTAGTCGACCTGGTGGATCGGCCCTCCGCAGCGCGGGCAGGGATCGCCGAGTCGCCGATGGACGAGGTAGACGTCCTTGTCGCCCTTGCCCGCCTCACGGAGCTCGAGCGCCCGAAGCGAGGTCGTCGTGGATCGCCACCGCGAGGCGCTCGATCTCGTCATCCGTCAACTGCGTCGTCAGCGCGAACGGCGACAGGCCTGCGCGATTCAAGACCTCGTTGGCGTGCGCGCGGCCGATCCCGGCGAGCGCCCGCTGGTCGCGAAGGAACGAGTGGAGTCGTCGATTCTCCGTGCGGACGATCTCGCGCAGCTGTTCGGCGCCGAGGTCATCCGCCTCCGGGCCGAGATGGGCGAGCTCCGCCTCGGTCTGCGCCGGCGCCTCCAGCCAGACGCCGGCGCGCTTCTTCGAGCCGGCCTCGGTGAGCACGAGCTCGCCGCCGCTCTCGAAGCGAAGTCGAAAGGCCGGGGTCTTCGGGCCTTTCGCGCCCGGCTCGAGGAAGCGAATGCGGCCGGCGCTCATGAGATGGATCCGGAGCATGAGCTCCCCGTCGACCGTCGGGAAGAGCAGCCACTTTCCCCGTCGCCTCGCTCCTGCCAGCCGTCGCCCTTCGAGCGCGGAGAGCGGGGGGTCGAAAGTCTTGAGCGTCGCGATGTGCGCCGGCCCAGCCCGGAGTACCGACGACGTCGAGACGGGGCCATCGAGGCCCCGGATCCATGCTTCGACCTCGGGCAACTCCGGCACGTACCCTCCTCGCGTGGATCCGATCAGGGTAGTCGTCCGTCGCGGAGGTGTCGTCGAGGCGGCTCACGAGATCCACGCCGTGGCCGTCCAGGACGGCGCGGTGATCGCCGAGGCCGGCGACCCGATGCACGTCGCGCTCCTGCGCTCCTCCGCGAAGCCGTTTCAGGCCCTGCCGCTCGTCCGAGCTCGCACCGACCTCGACCAGCTCGATCTCGCGATCGCCTCCGCCTCCCATCTCGCGAGTCCCGAGCAGCTCGACGCGGTTCGCGCGCTCCTCGCGAAGGCACCGGCCGAGGAGGACGAGCTCGAGCTCGGCACGATCGGCGAGGGCGCGGGACCGACGAAGCTCCACCACAACTGCTCCGGCAAGCACGCCGGCATGCTCGCGCTCTGCCGTGCCAAGGGATGGGCCAGCGACCGTTACCACGAGCCGCGGCATCCAGTCCAGCAGGCATGCCTGGCGGAGATCGCTGCTGCCGCGGACGCAGACACCGGCGAGCTCCCGGTCGCGATCGACGGGTGCGGCGTCCCCACGGTCGCGCTGCCGCTCGAGCGGATGGCGCTGATGTTCTCTCGGCTCGAGTCGATCGACGAGGGCGCTCGGATCGCAGCCGCGATGCGCGCTCACCCCGAGCTGATCCGCGGGCCGAGAGCGGCAGACTCGATGCTGATGCGCCAGCTCGACGGCTTTGCCGCGAAGGGCGGCGCCGAGGGGCTGATGTGCGCGTCGGGCCCGCAGGGGATCGGGCCTCGCGCTCAAGGTCGCCGACGGATCGACGCGCGCGGTGCGCTCGGCGCTCGCCGAGTTCCTGCGCCGCCTCGGCTTCGAGTCGGGCGAGCTGGGCCACGTGGCGCTCGAGAATTCACGCGGCGAGACCGTCGGCGAGATCGTCGCAGAACTGTCCAGAAGCGGTTGAAATCCGGCTACCAACCTCGCGGTTTCCGATGTAGTATCCGACCTTCGATGGTCAGAGCCGGGGCTTCGCGAACCGGCTCTTCGTGTGTCTAGGCAGGTCGCCGCTCCCAAGAAGCCCCCCGTCCGCTCACGAGGAAAGCCGAGGTTCATGCTCACCGTCGACATCGCTCTCCCTGAGGTTGAAGAGCTCCAGAAGCTCGTCACGCAAGGCCAGGAGAAGGGGTTCCTCAGCTACGACGAGATCGTCTCCGGTCTCGAGGAGGTCGAGCTCTCGAAGGAGCAGATCGAGGACTTCTACACCTATCTGATCGACCACTCGATCGAGCTCGTCGAGGGGGAGCAGTACAAGTCGCCGCCGCACGAGCAGCCCTCGCTTGCCGAGGAGGACGCGAAGCCGGCGCCGCAGCTCGACCTCACCGTCGAGCCGTCGCTCGACTCGCTGCGCCTCTACCTGCGCGAGATCGGCAAGGTCGCGCTCTTGACCGCCGACCAGGAGGTCTATCTGGCGAAGCGGATCGAGCGGGGCGACATGTTCGCGAAGACGCAGATGGTCGAGGCGAACCTGCGGCTCGTCGTCTCGATCGCCAAGGGGTATCTCGGCCGAGGGCTTTCCTTCCTCGACCTGATCCAGGAAGGGTCGCTCGGGCTGATTCGCGCCGTCGAGAAGTTCGACTACCGCAAGGGCTTCAAGTTCTCGACCTACGCGACCTGGTGGATCCGTCAGGCCGTCACCCGCGCGATCGCGGACAAGGCGCGGACGATCCGGATTCCCGTGCACATGGTCGAGAAGCTGAACAAGGTCGTCCACATCGAGCGCCAGCTCGTCCAGCGCCTCGGCCGCGAGCCGCGCCCCGAGGAGATCGCGGAGGAGCTCGAGATCACGACCGACGAGGTGCGCGACATCCTCCGGATGGCGCAGATGCCCGTCTCGCTCGAGAAGCCGATCGGCGAGGAGGAGGACAGCTCGCTCGGCGATTTTGTTCCCGACGAGGCGGCAGAGTCCCCGTTCGACACGGCCTCGCTCTCGCTCAGGCGGGAGGACGTCGAGATGGCGCTGTCGGCGCTGCCGGAACGCGAGCGGAAGGTGATCGAGCTTCGTTTCGGCCTCTCCGGGACGCCGCCGTGCACGCTCGAGGAGGTCGGCCGCGCCTTCGGCGTGACGCGGGAGCGGATCCGGCAGATCGAGAACAACACGCTGAAGAAGCTCGAGGGCCTGCCAGAGGCTCAGGCTCTGCGTAACTGCATGTAGCCCGTAACGGCGCGGAACCACGCGGAGGCACCGTCAGGAAGAGACGTGCCTCCGCTTGACATGTCCGAGGGACAGACCCTGGGCCACGTCCTGAAGGAACGTGGCGCGCCTAGCCGTGGCCGAGGGACAGACCCTGGGACATGGCCGCTCCGGAGAGGGCCTTCCAGGACGCGCGAGGAGGGGCTACGCGGCGTCGGGACGAACCGGCGAGTCGGCCGCGCGCTCGAGCGGGACGAAGAGCCGGCAATGAGGGCACTTGAACCCGCGCGACCGGCGACCCGAGAGGAGCGTCGCCGAGAAGACCTTCTTGCAGTGCGGGCACAACACCTCGGGCTCGTTGTCCGCCTGGGCGTCAGCGTCCATCGAACCAAGGTAGCGGACGCGCCGCGACGTTCGAAGCCGGCGAGCGCACGCCGGAGAGGCTAGTACCGTGCGGCCGTGATCTCCCACGAGCTGCCGCCGGAGCTCCAGGACGCGATCGACCGGCTTGTTCGTACAGTCGAACGATCGCGTCTCGAAGCGGCCGCGGCTCGCCTCACGGCCGCCTACCGAGAAGGCGGCAACGCCCGGGTCGCTCGAACGCGCGAGGACGTGCTCGCGTACGCAGCCCAGCGGGCACCCGCCACCTACGCCGCAGCCGCCGCGGTTCTCGGCCGCCTCGCCGAGCAGCGGCCCGACTGGCGGCCACGCTCTCTGCTCGACGTCGGCGCCGGCCCGGGGACGGCGTCGTGGGCGGCTCGAGCCGTCTGGCCCGGCCTCGAGCGACTCGTGCTGGTCGAGGCGGAGCCGGCGATGGTCGCGCTCGGACGCGAGCTCGACACCGATCCGAGGACGGAATGGGTCGCCGGCGAGCTCCGTCCGAGGTCGGAGGAGTTCGATCTCGTCCTCGTCGCCTACGTGCTCAACGAGCTGCCGCCGGACCGCGTCGAAGCGGTGGCGGGCTCCCTCTGGGCGAGCACGGCCGACACGCTGGTCGTCCTCGAGCCCGGAACACCCGCCGGCTACCGGAACGTCCTCTCGGCGCGGGCCCAGGCGATAGCGTCCGGAGGCTTCACGCTCGCGCCGTGCCCGCACGACGAGCCGTGTCCGTTGTTCGAACCGGACTGGTGTCACTTCGCGGCCCGCCTCCAGCGGAGCGAGGCCCATCGCTCCGTCAAGGCTGCGTCGCGCGGCTTCGAGGACGAGAAGTTCTCGTACGCCGCGCTTGCGCGCGAGCCGCAACCGCGAGCAGCAGCGCGGATCATCCGCCCGCCGCAGATCCGGCCGGGCCACGTCCTCCTCGAGCTCTGCGAGCCGGGCGGCGTCGGTCGGACGACGGTCTCGAGGCGCGACCGCGAGAGCTTTCGCCGAGCGCGCAAAGCGGCCTGGGGCGATGCGT
Source organism: uncultured Gaiellaceae bacterium (assembly GCA_963761905.1). Lineage (GTDB taxonomy): Bacteria > Actinomycetota > Thermoleophilia > Gaiellales > Gaiellaceae > Gaiellasilicea. The sequence goes on from CAVXIQ010000004.1 coordinate 114,049, forward strand.
TCGACCCGGCGTCCCCGGAAGCCGCACGGTGAGTCCTCCCGCGTAGTCGAACGGCGGCTGCCGCTCGCCGAGCCATCGTCGTCGCGGGTCGGCCGCACGTCTTGAACGACGGCGACGCGTGCTTGAACGCGGCCGATATCGTTGCCGAGACGGTATCGACGAGGAGGGAAGGATGACGTTACAGATCGGCGATTCGGCACCGGACTTCGAGGCGGAGACGACCGAGGGGAGGATCGGCTTCCACGACTGGCTCGACGGTTCCTGGGCGGTTCTCTTCTCACATCCGAAGGACTTCACCCCGGTGTGCACGACAGAGCTCGGGACGATGGCGCGGCTCAAGCCCGAGTTCGACCGCCGTAACGTGAAGATCATCGCGGTCTCGGTCGATCCGACGGGGCGCCACGAGGAGTGGGCGAAGGACATCGAGGAGACCCAGGGGCACGCCCCGAACTACCCGATCATCGGCGACGACGATTTCAACGTCTCGAAGCTGTACGGGATGCTCCCCGCGGAGACCGAGGGAGATCCGCTGGTGCGGACACCGGCCGACAACCAGACCGTGCGCAACGTCTTCGTGATCGGCCCTGACAAGAAGGTCAAGCTCGTGCTCGTCTATCCGATGACGACAGGCCGGAACTTCGACGAGGTGCTGCGCGTGATCGACTCGCTGCAGCTGACGGCGAAGCACAAGGTCGCGACTCCGGCGAACTGGCAGCAGGGCGAGGACGTGATCATCGCCGGCTCCGTCTCGAACGACGAGGCGAGGGAGACCTATCCGGACGGATGGGAGGAGCCGCGTCCCTACATCCGGATCGTGCCTCAGCCGCAGTAGCGCCTCCATGGTGCCTGCCAGGGCAGCCGGGCGGGCACCGATGACTTGGGACACGTTCGATCGTCTAACGAGCAGGACGAATCGACAGCGAGAGGATGGAGGCGGCGATGCAGAAGATCGTTCCCTGCTTGTGGTTCGACACGGAGGCGGAAGAGGCGGCGAGGTTCTACACCTCGATCTTCCCGCGTTCCGAGATCGGTGAGATCGCGCGCTACGGCTCGGCCGGACCCCGCCCCGAGGGGATGGTCATGACCGTCAGCTTCGAGCTGGACGGGCAGCGGTTCACGGCTCTGAACGGCGGCCCCGACTTCACCTTCAACGAGTCGATCTCGTTCGAGGTGAGTTGCGAGGGCCAGGAGGAGGTCGACGCGTTCTCGAGCAAGCTCTCCGCAGACGGTGGCGAGCTGGGGCCGTGCGGGTGGCTCAAGGATCGTTTCGGCGTCTCGTGGCAGATCATTCCGACCCGGCTTCCGGAGCTCCTCGCCGACCCGGACCAGGAGAAGTCGCAGCGGGTCATGAAGGCGATGCTCGAGATGAGGAAGATCGAGATCGACGAGCTCGAACGCGCCGCCGCGGCGGCCTAGTGGAGGGTCGGGCCGGCTCGTGAGGCGCCTGATCGTCAACGCCGACGATCTCGGGTACACCGAGGGCGTCAGCCGGGGGATCCTGGAGGCGCACGAGCGCGGGATCGTGACGAGCACGAGCCTCATGGTCGATCCGCCGGCGGCGAAGCACGCGGTCGAGCTGGCCCGCCGCGCGCCGGACCTGTCGGTGGGCTTGCATGCGCTCCTCGACGGCGTTCCGCCCGAGCGTTGTGAAGGGGAGCTGACGCGCCAGCTGGCGCGTTTCGAGGAGCTCGTCGGCGGGCGGCCGACGCACCTCGACTCTCACCATCACACTCACCGGGACCCCGGGGTGAACGAGGTGTTCGTCAGCTTCGGCGAGGCGGAGGGGCTACCGATGCGAGACGCCAGCGTCCGACACGACCCTCGCTACTACGGCGCAGGTGCGATCGAGGTCGAGCGCCTGCTGGAGCTCGTAGCGACCCTCGAGGAAGGCGACACCGAGCTCGGCTGTCATCCGGGCTACGCGGACGCGCTTGTCTCCCGCTACACGAACGAGCGGGAGCAGGAGATCCTGGCGCTCACGGATCCGCGCGTCCGGACGCGGCTCGACGAGCTCGAGATCGAGCTGATCGGCTGGCGCGACCTCTGATTCCGGCTACGACGGCGCGCCGCCGGCGAGCCGCAGTCACATCGGCCGGCCGACTTGCGTGCCGACTGTTCATGCCGTCCGGGTGAGGTGGGCGGGGAAGTCTCCGCGTAGCGTCGCCTCGGACCTCATCGATGACGCGGGCATGCGACCAGAGGAGCTTTCGAACTAGCGGGCCGTTCCGGGGTCGGGCCCCGGAGCCGCCGCGTGGCGGAGCCTGAGCATGGGTGGCTCGGGTCTCGTCGCGATCGCCCTGCTCGTGCTCGCGTACGCGGCGGTCTCCCGACGGCTGGCGGGGACGGCGATCAGCTCAGCGATCGTGTTCGTCGCCGGCGGCATGCTCGTCAGCGCGGACGCCCTCGGCTGGCTCGACCCGACGATCGAGAGCGAGGCGGTCCGCTGGGTCGCCGAAGCGACGCTGACCGTCGTCCTCTTCGCGGATGCATCGCGGATCGATCTCGGAAAGCTGCGGCGCGAGTACGTCGTGCCCGCTCGCCTACTCGCGATCGGGCTGCCGCTGACCATCGTCGCGGGCGCTCTCGCGGCGCTCGGCGTGCTCGGCGAGCTCACGCTCATCGAAGCTGTTCTCCTCGCAATCGTGCTCGCTCCCACCGACGCCGCGCTCGGGCAGGCGGTGGTCACGGACCGCAGGATCCCGTCGCGGGTCAGGCAGGGGCTCAACGTCGAGAGCGGGCTCAACGACGGCATCTGCGTGCCGCTGCTGCTGATCGCGATCGCGATCGCGGAGGCCGAGGAAGGCGCGATCGGAAACGGCGCTGCGCTCCATCTGGTGCTCGAGGAGATCGGCTTCGGCTGCCTCGGGGGCGTGGTCGCCGGGCTCGCAGCGGCGCTCGTGATCCGGGTGGGAGTCGCACGCCGCCTCGTCGATCCGATCTGGCTCCAGGTCGTCCCGGTCGCAGGCGCCGGACTGGCCTACGGGCTGGCCGTGTGGATGGGCGGCAGCGGGTTCATCGCGGCGTTCGTCGGCGGCGCCGTCTTCGGTGGCCTGCGACGCGAAGTCGGGGGCGAGGTCACCCTCTTCCTCGAAGAGACGGGTGGTCTGCTCGGCGCGGTCACGTTCGTCCTCTTCGGCGCGGTCATGCTCGTGCCGGTGCTCGACGACCTTTCGTTCGAGATCGTCCTGTACGCGCTCCTCAGCCTGACCGTCGTCCGCATCGTTCCCGTGGTGCTGGCGATGCTGGGATCGGGCGCGCGGCCGCCGACCGTCGCCTTCCTCGGCTGGTTCGGCCCGCGCGGTCTGGCCTCGATCGTGTTCGCGGTGATCCTCGTCACGGACGCCCAGCTCGCGCACGAGTCGGTGCTGCTGAACACGATCTTTCTGACGATCGGGCTCTCGGTGCTCTTGCACGGGGTGACGGCGGCGCCGCTCGCCGGGCGCTACGCGACCTGGTTCGCGGCTCATCCTCTCGAGGCGGTGCCCGCGTTCGAGAGCGTCCCTGCCTCGCACCAGCGCCTCCACCGCTGGGCCGCCGAGCTACGGCATCTGCGTGAGGAGATCGACGACGTCCCCCACGACGTCGAGCCGTGACGCCATTCCGAGCTCGCTCGCTACGGTGGCGCACGTGACGGGAAACCTCCTCGACGACTGGCGGGCCGAAGAGTACGGGCGCTCGCGCGACGGCGTTGCGCTCCGTGTGTTCCTCCCCGCGGTCGACCGGCCCGTGGAAGGTCTCCTCGTCGCCGCCCAGCACGGGGAGGAGGCGGTGACCGCGCTCGTCGCCCGTCGCCTGCTCGAGCGAGTCCCCGGACGCAGCACCGGCTGGGCGATCGTGCCCGTCGCCAACCCCGACGGGCTGATCAACGGCACGCGACAGAACGCGGCGGGCGTGGATCTCAACCGCAACTTCCCCGCCGGCTCCTGGCGGTCGGACGACTCGTACACGTATCCGCCCGGGATCGAGGACGAGCGACGCGTCGTCGCCAACCGTACGAATCTCTCCTCACCCGGCGAGCACGCCGGGTCCGAGCCCGAGACGCAGGCCCTGATGAGGCTCGTCGAGCGCCTGCGCCCGCCGCTCGTGCTCGACCTTCACAGCCCGCTCGAGCTCCTGCTACCGCGCGGCGACGTCAGCAGTGCCGTCGTCGACGGGCTGAGCCGGGCGGCTGGGCTCCCGATCGTGGACGACGTCGGCGGCCCCTGTCCGGGCGCATTCGACGACTGGCTCGTCGAGGTCGGGATTCGGGCGATCGTCTACGAGGTCGAGCACGCCGGCCTTCCCGCACTCTGCCTGCGCCACCTGCCGGGGCTCGAGGCGCTCGTGCGCTCGAACGGCGCTCCGCCCAGCTGAAGCGCTAGGTCGTCCGGACGGGGCCGGGCCTGCGCGTCCGCCGCGGCCTGATGTACTCGACCCCGGTCACGGCAGCGCGTTTGTGGGTCGTCAGCACCCCCCCGTACGGCGCTTCGAACGTCCCCGAGGTCGGCGCCACGTCGCAGTAGTCGCGCCCCACTGCGACGGTGAGGTACCGCAGGGCGGCGCGCCGGTCGTGGGTCGGGTCGATCGGGACGGCCCGCAGTGCGTCGGAGTCCTGGGGATGCCGGACGAGGACCTCGACCCACGCGTGGGTGCCTCCGTCGCCGAGCACGTGGCCCGAGACGTACCTGGCCGGCAGCCCGCAGAGCCTGCAGAGCGCCAGCATGCAGTGCGCATAGTCCTGGCAGACGCCGATCCCGGCCTCCCATGCCTCTGCCGCGGTCGTCGTGACCGCGGTCACGCCGTGGAGGTAGTCGAAGTGCTCGAACACCCGCGTGCTGACGACCTCGGCGAGCTCGATGCCCTCGGCTCCTGTCTCACGGAGCTCGGCCGCGACGGCGCGCAATCGGTCGTCCGGTCGGGTCAGGCGCGACGGCTCGGCGAAGCGCTGGTCGAACGTGATCACGTCGGGCGTGTCCGCGCCGTCCACGGCGGTCTCGCGCTCGACGACCGCCCAGGTCGTGAACTCGACCTCCCGCTCGACCTCTTCGATGCCCAGGTCGAGCACGACGTTCCCGAACGTGTCGTACGAGCGCTCGGTGTCGACGTCGCAGCCCGAGACGCGGAGCTTGTGCGTCACGAGCCGCTGGTCGCCGTGGTAGTCGGGCGGGACGACCATCAGGCGATGGCGGAGCGAGGCGATCGGCCCCGGATACTCGTAGGCGAAGCTCTGCTGGATCAGGACGGTGGTCTGCCGGACGTTCTGCCAGTCGATCTCGTCGTCGTCGATCGACCCGAGAGTGGCGATCAGGTCGCCGAGCGACTCACCCACGCCGCGCGCTCACAACGGCGTACCGGGCGTCGCCGCCACACCGGGCTCGGCAGGAAGCTCGGCGTCGTCGGGCGCCTCGTCCGTCCAGACGTGCATGCGCCGGAGGGTAGCGGCGCCGTAGGTCGTCACCATCGCGACGTCGACGGCGTCGCGACCGCGCCCGATCGGCAGCCGTCCGATCCGCGGCACGTTGAAGCGGGCGTCGAACGTCCACCACCGCGAGCCGAGCCAGACCTCGAACCAGGCGTGGAAATCCATCGGCGGGTACGGCCCGGGAACCCCGATGTCGGGCATGTAGCCGAACACGTAGCGGGCGGGGATGCCGAGCGCCCGGCAGAACGTCACGCCCAGATGGGCGAAGTCCCGGCACATCCCGCCACGTCGCTCGAAGACCTCGACCGTCGCCGTCGTCGGTACGCTCGCGACGCCGTACTCGACGTTCTCGTGGATCCAGTCGCAGACGGCCTGCACCCGCTCGGCTCCTGGAGTCGTGCCGCCGAACAGCTCCCAGGCCTGCGCGGAGAGGGTGTCGGACTCGCAGAGCCGGCTCGCCAACAGCCAGTGGAGGAGCTCGTCGGGCAGCGCCTCGACGCGGTGCTGCACGTCCTCGGGCCCCGGCAGCGCCTCCGGATCGGGTGGGATCGTGACGAGCGCGTCGTAGGAGAACGAGGAGGCGCCTTCCGGAAGGACGAGGCGGCGGCATCTGTTGCCGTACAGGTCGACGTAGCCCGTCGCCTCGAGCGGGGGCTCGCTGACCCATCGCTCGGCGACGATCCCGCCGGCAGCGTCGAAATGCGGCTCGACGAGGACGATCGCAGCGGTCGGTGCGGCCGCGTCGTGCTCGAACCGGCAGCCGAGCCGCAGCCTCATCGAGTGCCCCTCCCTGACAGCTGCTGCTGCTGCTGCTGTGGCTGCTGGCTGGGAGGCCCGTCCTCCGGGCGGACCTGCGAGCGCGGCGGCGGCAGCTCGTCGAGCGTCAGCGTCTGGGTCATCCCACCCATCGCCTGCACCATCACCGCGCCACGCTGGTACTGCCTCATCGCTCCGAGATTCTGGATCGCGACGAGCCTGCCGGCGTGCTCGTCACGTACGACCTGAGGCTGGGAGGAGGGCCCGAGCTCGCCGAGCGACTCGCACGTCACCTCGACTTCGAGCACCGCCTCGCCGCCTCCCTGGTAGGTCCCTCGCAGCACCGTGACGTCGGCGTAGTCACGCCCGCTCCCGAGCTTGATGTGCCGCCCCGAGCAGCGCTCGCCGAGCGTCGGGTCGAGACCGACCCACCCGTACGGCGGCATGTAGGCCTCGACCCAGGCGTGCGACGCGGACGCCGTCGCGACGCTGCCGAGGTAGCCGCTGACGTAGCGAGCGGGAAGGCCGGCGTGGCGGCAGAGCGAGATCAGAACGTGGGCGAAGTCCTGACACACGCCCACGCCTCCCGCGAGCGCCTCGGCGACGGAGGTCTCGACGGTCGTCGTGCCGATCCGATACTCGAGCCGTGACCGCACGTGGTCGGCGGCGCGGGTGAAGAAGGCGAGCGCGCTCGTCTGCGGGTCTTCGGCGACGACAGCCTCGACCAGCTCGGCCGTTTCGTCGTCGAGCGGAACGTAGGCGCTCGCTCCGAGGAACTCGCAGAACTCGTTCAGCAGCGCCTCGTCGGCTGCCAGCTCGCGCAGGCCGATCGACTCGTCCTGCTCGCCCTCGGCCGGGCCGCTGAGCGGCTCGTCGGCGCCGACGTGTGTGACCACATCGCTCGTCGCTTCGATCACGAGCCGATCGTGCAGGTACGGGATTCCGAAGTCGTGCACCGCGTTGCCGTAGTAGTCGCGAAACGAGATGACGGTGGCGGGCGGCTCGATCAGCAGATCGAAGTCGAGCAGGGTCTGCGTCGCGCCGGCGAAGGGTTGCAGTCGCACCTCGTTGAAGCTCTCGAAGCTGGGGGTCTCGTAGCGGTAGGTCGTGCGATGCCGGATCCGATATCTCACGTCAGCGCGTCCTGTGCCCTCAGCGTTCGGTGGGTGAAGAACTCGTCCTCGATCCGGTCGCCGATCCGGTAGCAGCGCCGCTGGATCTCCAGGAGCGACGCATGCAGGCCGCCCTCGAGCAGGTCGTCGAGTCGCTGATAGGTGAACTCGGCATGGAGGCGGCCGGCCTCCCGGCGCGCTTCGCTGCCGCTCGGCGACCCGGGGATCGGCTGGGAGCCGTTGTACGCGGGAGCCTCCTCGCTGATGTGGGCGAGCGCGGCGTCGACCTTTCCGATCGAGAACCGAACGGAGCGCGGCAGGACCGCCGAGAGGACGAGCAACTCGATCACCGCGCTCGGACGCACGCCTCTGCCCTCGATGCGGTGGTACGACTCGTACGCGGAGAGCGAGCGCAGCAGCGTGCCCCAGGGCTCGGGGTCATGTGCCGCGGCGACGAGCGCGAGGCGGTCGCCGCCCTCGACGTCGCCGTCGACGAGCAGCCTGTAGTTCACGTCGACCGTGCGCGCGGTCCACTCCGCCCGCTCGAGGAACTTGCCGGCCTGGAGGAAGTACCACCCCTCCTCGCGAGGCATCGTCGAGTCCGTGATCCCCTGCAGCAGGTGGCTGAAGTCGGCGATCGAGCGGCAGAAGCGGCTCGTGCGCTCGGCGCTCGCGGCCGCGCTCCGACGCCGACCCGGTCGCTGGATGTCGAGGTGGAAGCGATTGAGGGCCTCCCACATCTCGGTCGCCATCTGATGGCGCATCGTGTGAGCGTTGTCGCGCGCCCGAGCGATGCATTCGACGATCGAGTTCCTGTTGTCCGACGAGAAGATCAGATGCTCGGGCACGTTCTCCTCGTCGGTTGGATCGTCGGGTTGGAATGCCGGCCGCTCGCCGACGATGTCGAGCAGTGCCGCCCAGTGGCTCTGTCTCCGCGCCTCGGCCTCGCGCGTCGAACCCATCACCAGCGTGTGCCGGAACGTGACCTCGGTGAGGCGGGCGGTCTGCTCGGCCCGCTCGACGTAGCGCCCGATCCAGTACAGCGACTCCGCCATGCGGCTCAGCATGGTCGCGCGAGCCTCACTGGAGCACCCAGGTGTCTTTGCTCCCGCCGCCCTGGCTCGAGTTGACGACCAGCGAGCCCTTCACCAGGGCGACGCGGCTGAGCCCGCCGGGGAGCACGGTGATCCCGTCGGCCCCGCTGAGGACGTACGGCCGCAGGTCGACGTGGCGACCCTCGAGAGTGCCGGAATCGCCCTGCTCGTCGGCCACGAAGGTGGGATGACGGGAGAGCCGGATCACCGGCTGCGCGATGTAGTCCCTCGGCCGGGTAGTGATCCGCTCGCGGAAGTCGGCGAGCTCGGCCTCGTCGGCGTCCGGGCCGATCAGCATCCCGTAGCCGCCGCTCTGGTTGGCCGCCTTCACCACGAGCGAGTCGAGATTGCGGAGCACGTGGTCGAGCTCGTCCGGCTCGCTCGGCAGGAAGGTGGGGACGTTGTCGAGGATCGGCTCCTCGCCCGAGTAGTAGCGGATGATCTCCGGGACGTAGCGGTAGATGACCTTGTCGTCGGCGACCCCCGTGCCGATCGCGTTGGCGAGCGTGACGTTGCCCGTCCGGACTGCTCCGAGCAGCCCCGCGACGCCGAGCATCGACTCCGAGCGGAAAGCCAACGGATCGAGGAACTCGTCGTCGAGGCGGCGGTAGATGACATCGACCTGGCGCCGGCCGGTGGTCGTGCGCATGTAGACCCGGTTCTCGAGCACGAACAGGTCGCGGCCCTCGACGAGCTCGACGCCCATCTGCTGGGCCAGGAAGGCGTGCTCGAAGTACGCCGAGTTGTAGATCCCCGGCGTCAACACGACCACCGCGGGCCCGCCCGACGAGCCGGGCATCGCTCGTCGGGGAGACAGCCCGACGAGGTTGTCGAGCAGCTGCTCCGCGTAGGAGTCGACCGAGCGGACGCCGAGGTCGGCGAACCAGTCGGGCAGCGTCCGGGTCATGATCTGGCGGTTGGCGAGCACGTACGAGACGCCGCTCGGCGTGCGCAGATTGTCCTCGAGCACGAGCCAGCGACCATCGTCACCGCGGATCAGGTCGCTCCCGACGACATGGACGTACTGGTCGTGGGGAACGTCGATCCCTACGACCTCTCGCCGGAAGTGCCGAGCGAGGACGACGAGCGCCCGCGGCACGATCCCGTCCCGCAGGATCTCCTGCCCGTGGTACACGTCGTGGACGAAGCTGTTCAGCGCCTTGATGCGCTGGCGCAGCCCCGCCTCGACGATCGCCCATTCGCTCGCAGGCAGGATCCGCGGGATCGGATCGAAGGGCAGGATGCGCTCGGCGGCGTCGTTCTGACCGTCGGAGTAGACGGTGAACGTCACGCCGCGGTGCAGGAACGACCGGTTGGCGAGCTCCGCTGCGCGCCGAAGCTCCGAGCCCGCCATGGCGGAGATCTGCGCGATCAACTCGGAGTAGTGCGGGCGCGGAACCGCCGCCCCGCCGGCATCCCGCTCGAATGCCTCGTCGTAGAAGCCGCCGAGGTCGTAGCCCGACCTGAGCACGCCGTCGGGCGGCGACGCCCGCTCTGTC
>CAVXIQ010000005.1:0-470000 GCA_963761905.1 uncultured Gaiellaceae bacterium
CGGCGGCACCTTCCGCGGCCCGCTCGAAGAGGTCCAGCAGGGCGGCGAGTTCCTCGTCTCGACCGACGATGTCCACCGTCACGTCCGGCAATGCTGACACGGGACGACGCGATTTCGACCCGGCGCTCCGAGGACCGGTTGCCCGTGCAGCGCATCCCGCTCAGAATGACCCGGTGGCTGCGGAAGGAAGCGCGAACAGCTTCGAGCTGCGCCTGCTCGGAACCGTCGAGGCGCTCGCGCGACGGAGCAGCGTCGCGCTCGGCGGGCCGCGCCAGCGGGCGTTGCTCGCGCTGCTCGCGATTCAGCCCGGCCGTCCGCTCGCGTCGAGCGGCTCGGCGAAGAGCTGTGGCACGGCAAGCCGCCCGCGGGTGCGGCGACGACGCTGCGCTCCTACGTCTCTCGGCTGCGCGCGGCGCTCGGAGACGACGCGGCGATCCAGGCCGGCTCGGGAACCTACGTGCTCGACGTCGCGCCGGAGCACGTCGACGCGCACCGCTTCGAGCGGCTCGCCGGGGAGGGTCACGAGGCGCTCGCGCGGGGCGCAGTCGGGCGTGCCGCGGAGCGGCTGCGCGACGGCGCTCGAGCTCTGGGGAGACGCCCTTCGCCGGCCTCGCCGACGGGGGCGCCCTCGCGCCTCGAGGCCGATCGCCTCGAGGAGGTGCGGCTGCATGCGCTCGAGGCCCGGATCGAGGCGGAGCTCGCGCTCGGAGGCTGCGGACGAGCTCGTCGAGGAGCTCGAGACCCTCGTGCGGGAGCAGCCGTTTCGCGAGCGCCTCTGGGGCCACCTGATGCTCGCGCTGTACCGCGGCGGCCGGCAGGCGGACGCTCTCGCTGCCTACCGGCGCGCCCGCGCGCTGCTCGCCGAGGAGCTCGGGATCGAGCCCGGCGAGGAGCTGAAGCGGCTCGAGCAGGCGATCCTCCGCCAGGAGGTGCCGCCTGTCGACGCCGCCGGGCGAGCGGCACAACCTGCCCGCGCCGCTGACGAGCTTCGTCGGCCGCGAGGCCGAGCTCGCCGAGGTGGAGCAGTTGCTCGGGCGAGGCGACGGCTCGTCACCCTCACCGGCGTGGGCGGCGCCGGGAAGACGCGGCTCGCGCTCGAGGCGGCGGCCCGAGCGCTCCCCGACTTCCCCGACGGGGTCACCTTCGTCGATCTCTCGGGCCTCGCGGATCCCGCGCTCGTCGCCCGCCAGGTCGGCAGGCGCCTTCGACGTGCGCGAGCAGGGCGACGCGGCGATCGAGGTACGGCTCGCGGCGCATCTGCGCGACGCCGACCTGCTGCTCGTGCTCGACAACTGCGAGCACGTGCGCGAGGCCTGCGCGAGAGCTCGCTCGAGACCTCCTCGCCGCCTGCCCGCGCATCCGGATTCTGGCGACGAGCCGGGAGGCGCTGGGCGTGCCCGGCGAGGCCGACTACGAGGTGCCGCCGCTCGGGCTTCCCGCGGCGGCGGCAAACGAAGCGGAACTGCGCTCCTCGGAGGCCGTACGGCTCTTCCTGGCCCGGGCCCGCGAGGCGCGGCCGCGCCTCGACGACGACGACCGTGCGCTCGCGAGCGCGGCCCGGATCTGCCGCGACCTGGATGGCCTGCCGCTCGCGCTCGAGCTCGCGGCCGCCCGGGCGAAGGCGCTCTCGCTCGAGGAGATCGCGAGCCGGCTCGCCGACCGCTTCCGCTTCCTCGTCTCGTGGCGGCGTCTGACCGCCGCCCGCCACCGGACGCTCGAGGAGGCGATGCGACTGGAGCTACGAGCTGCTCGACGACGACCAGCAGGCCCTGCTCCGCGGCCTTTCCGTCTTCGCCGGCGGCTTCACGCTCGCCGGTGCCGCGGCCGTTTGTCGCGGCGACGACGACGCGGCTCGACCCGGTCGGACGGCTCGTGCGACGCGTCGCTCGTCGTCGCCGAGGAGCGCGACGGAGAGATGCGGTACCGCCTGCTCGAGACGGTGCGGCAGTACGCCGCCGAACGTCTCGCCGCCTCCGGAGAGGCGGGCGCGTTCGGGAAGCGACACGCCGACTGGGCGCTCGCGCTCGCCGAGGAGGCCGAGCCAGAGCTGACCGGGGAGCGCCAGGCGTGGTGGTTCTCGACCCTCGAGGCCGAGCACGACAACCTCCGCGCGGCGCTGGCGTACCTCGGCGACGCGGGCGAGCACGAGAGACGCCTCCGTCTCACGATCGCCCTCACGCGGTTCTGGTACGTCCGCGGATATCTGGCCGAGGCGCGACTGCGGCTACGGGAGTCGCTCGGGGAGACCGCCGACGGCGCCGGCCCGCACCGGCGACGCGCGCTGACCGCCGCGGCCGCCCTTGCGCTCCTGCAGGGCGACTACGGGGAGGGAACCATGCTCGCCGAGCAGAGCCTGGAGGCGGCGAGGGCCGCGGGGGAGCCCAAGTTCGTGGCGAACGCGCTCAGCAACCTCGGCGCGATCGTGCTCGCCGCCGGCGACCGACGAGCGGGCGGCGATCGTGCTCGAGGAAGCGGTCGCGCTCGCCCGCGAGGTCGGCGACGAGCGGATCGCAGCGCTCGCGATCAACAACCTCGGCGACGTCGCGCTGACGGTCGGCGACTACGACCGTGCTGGGCCGCTGTTCGAAGAGAGCCTCGCTCTCCTGCGAGCCCGCGGTGACACGGCGAACGTCTCGCGCTCGCTCTTCAACCTCGGCGCCGTCGCGCTGCAGCTCGGCCGGCTCGAGGAAGCCGACGAGCGCTTCCGCGAGAGCGTTGCTCACGGCCGCGACGGCCGGCGACAAGGAGGATCTCGCCTGGTGCCTCGAGGGGCTTGCCGCACTGGCGGCGGCCCGGAGCGAGGGCGAGCGCGCTGCGCTGCTCCTCGGTGCAGCCGGCGCTTTGCTCCGGGAGATGGGAGCCGACTACAAGCCGTTCGAGCGGCAGCTCCACGATGCCACCGAGGAGCAGGCACTCGCTCTCTGCGGCGCTCCGCTGTTCGCGGCGGCGACGCAGCAGGGCGCAGCGCTGACGCTCGACGGCGCGCTCGAGGCCGCACTCGGACACGTCTGAACCGGGGGTTGCAACAGGATTGCAACGTTGATCCGGGACGCTCGGCTGCATGGATGCGCAGAAGATGGACGGCCGGCTTCTCGACGAGGCGCGGGCTGCGAATCGCGCCTCCTTCGTGGCGGCGCTCGCGGGCGGTGACGCGAAGGCGGCGGCGGCGGTCTACGCCGGGAACGCGAAGCTGCTCGCGCCTTCGGCGGAGCTCGTGCGGGGGAGCGAGGCGATCGAGGCGTTCTGGCGGGCCGGGCTCGAGGCGGGGGTCAGGGCGGCGGAGCTCGAGGCGGTCGAGTTCGACCAGCACGACGGCCTCGCTTACGAAATCGGCCGCTACGCGCTGCAGCTCGAGCCTGCGGAAGGCGGGACGGTCGTCGACCGCGGCAATTACCTGCTCGTCCACGAGCGGCAAGAGGACGGCTCGTGGCGCTGGGCCGTCGAGATGTTCAACCCGGACAGTACGCCTGCCGCGGCGGGCGTCGACGAGGCAAGGAAAGGAGCAGGGAGATGAGGAAGCGGAGAATGCTCACGCTTGCGGGCGCCGCGGCGGCGCTCGCGGTCGTGGCAGGCTCGGCGATCGCCGGGCACATGACGAGCGGCGTCAAGAGCTACACGGGCTGCCTGACGCCGGGCGAGGGTGTGCTGATCAAGATCAAGGAGGGGAACGCGCCGTCGTCGGCGTGCGTGGGCGGCCAGGTGCAGGTGCACTTCTCGGGGGGCGACATCACGGCGATCTCGGCCGGCACGGGGCTCACGGGCGGCGGCGACAACGGCGCCGTCACGTTGACGCTCGCGGCGGCGTATCGGCTGCCCCAAGCCTGCGCGACCGGGGAGGTGGCGAAGTGGGATGGCGACAGCTGGGAGTGCGCGGCAGACAGCAGTGCGACCTACTCGGCGGGAACGGGCCTCGACCTCTCGAGCGGCGGTGCGTTCAGCATCGAGCCGGACTATCGCGTCAAGAACACGCCGGACTGTGCCAGCGGTCAGTTCGCCACCGGGTTCGACTCCGGCGGCGCGATCCAGTGCGCGGCCCCGGCCGCTGCTGCTGCGCTCCAGACGTTCGGATCGACTCAGAACGAGCCGGGATTCTCGCAGGGGGTGGGTATCCCCGACGACGGCGTCTTGCGGACCTACGTCTCGGCCACCGTTCCCGCCGGCTCCTACTTCCTGATGGGCAAGGGGAGGCTCCGTCAGGACGACGACGACACCGGGTTCACAGCGCCCGATGGCATCGAGTGCCGCCTCGCAATCGGCGCCGAGCAGATCGACAAGACGGCCTTCAGGCCGAAAGACAACCAGGGCATAGAGGAGTATGGGTTCGCGCTCACCGGCATCGTGACGACGACGGGAGGGGTTGTCGCCCTGCAGTGCAGCGCCATCAGCGACGCCGACCTCGTGTCGCTTGCCTTCGCACGCTTCGTCGCTCTCAAGATCGGCTGATCGATCGTGCGACGACTCTAGGGCGTGGAGGGGTCAGGTCTTGCATTCGAGCAATCGACTTCGAGACCTGACCCCGGCCTCGGACGCACAACCTCCGGAAGGGAGACCGAGATGACCAAGAACCGGTTTCGCAGGATCGGCACCTTCGTCGCGCTGGCGGCAGCAGTTGGAGTGGGCGCCGGCGCCGTGGCGTTCGCACACGGCGGCGACACGACCGCCGTCCATGCCTGCGTGTCGGCGCAGGGGGCGCTCCGGATCGTGGCGCCGACGGACATTTGCAAGGCAAGGGAGACGGCGCTCGACTGGAGCATTCAAGGCCCGCAGGGCATTCCGGGCGAGAAGGGTGATCAAGGGCTGCCCGGAGAGCCCGGCCCCCCCGACCCCGCGGTGGCCGCGTTCGTCGAGCGGTTCGGGAGCCCGGCGGGCGCTGCGGTCGAGTCCCAGTCGTATCTCGCCGAATGCCTGCTGGGGACGATGATCCTCACCGCCACGTCCTTCCTCCCGAGGGGATACGAGCCGGCTGATGGGCGGCTGCTGCCGATCAACCAGTGGCAGGCGCTCTTCGCGCTGATCGGAACCAACTACGGCGGGGACGGCAGGGTTACGTTCGCGCTGCCGGATCTGCGCGCGCTTGCCCCGGACCACATGACGTACGGGATCTGCACGGTGGGTGTCTTCCCTTCCCTCTAGCTCGAAGTTGCTCGAACCTGTGTCCCGGTCGACGCGGACGGCCACCACTTGTGACGAAAGGAGTATCGAGATGAGAAAGCAAGAGTGGTCGCTCCGCCGGTGGACGGTTGGGCTGGTGTTGGGGCTCCTTGCAGCCTTCGTTTGTGTGGGCGTGACGAGCGCCGGCGTGCCCGGACGTTGGGACATGATCACGCAGGGCGCGAACGTGCCGGGGAACTCGGCGAGCGAGCTCGGCCTCGCACGGACTGCCGATGGGGTGTTGCACGTGGCCTGGAAGGAACGGACAGGCCCGCTCACCGAGGCGATTCGCCATCGTACGGTCTCGGCTGCGGGTCGGCTCGGATCCATTTCGACGATCGTCTCGGGCTGGGTGAGCCTCAGCGACCCGGAGCTCGTGGTCGAGTCCGGGGGGCGGCTGCGCGTCTACTTCGGCGGCCAGCGGACGACGCAGTCGGGCGACCCATTGGCGGGCTTGCTGACCGCGATCTCGCTGTCGTCGGGGGCGTCCTGGGGGCCTCCGGAGGTGATCCACCGCCGAAACCAGGTCGGCGCCGCGCGCAACGTGTCGGTGACAGTCGCGCGCGACGGGACGCCGTCTCAGGCCTGGTACGGCGTCAGCGAGATCTATCTCCACCGGAGCCTCGATGGGTCGCTCGGGGACAACCTCTTCACGGCTTCGCCGCCGCTGAACGAGTTCGGGCCGACCGTCGTCGACGATGCAGCGGGCCGCCTCTGGGTGAGCTGGTGCGGCTTCGGCGGCAACGCAGGTGGACTCTTCGTGCAGCGAGCCGATCCGGCGAGCGGCGCCCCGATCGGCGCCGGTGCGAAAGCTGCCGGGCTCGACGACGCCGTATCAGGGCGCGCAGGTCTCGACGTGCAATCTCGAGCGGACGACGGCGCGACGGACGCCCATGGTCGCCGGTGCGCGCGGCGGCGTCTTCATCGCCGGCTCTACCGGTTATCCGACGCTGTCGCGCGTGAACGTCTGGCGAATCGATCCCTCGGGACAGGTCCCGGCAGGGTCGTTCGTCGTGGGCGCCGACGCCAGGTTCGGGCACACCACACCGGCGCTCGCGGCGGCGCCGGACGGCAGGGTCTGGGTCGCCTGGCTCGAAGCGACGCCCGGCGGGGCGACGATCGCAGCGAGGCGCTCCAATCGAACCGGCACGGTCTGGGGCGAGCCCGTGCGCGTCCGCGCGCCGGGTAGCTGGATCCTCGGCGCGCTCAACGTCTCGGCGCAGGCCGGCAGGCTCGACGTGCTCGGGTTGATGGACTCGCTTCGCGCGGGTAACAGCGTCCAGCACACCCAGCTCCTGCCCGGGCTCACGCTGAGGCACGTGCGCACCGAGCGCCGCCTGAACGGAAGCGCGGTACTCGTCTTCCGCGTCTCCGACGCGGGCGATCCAGTCGCCGGCGCGCGGGTCGTGGTCGGCGGCGGCTCCGACGTGACAGGCGGCAGCGGCCTCGCGACGGTCGTGCTCGGCGCACCAAGGCCGGGAACGCTCCGCGCGACCGCCTCCCGCGCGGGCTACGTCGAAGACACGATCGGGGTTCGCTGTTGCTGACCGACGTCTGGACGACGTTGTTGTCCACGAGCCGTCGATGTCGGGCGGCTCGTGGCAGCTGCATTCAGCTGCCGAGCGGCGTCACTCGCCGCTTAGCGGCCGAGCAGGCCGAACGTCATCCGACGCAGCCGGGCGCGGCGGCGGGCGACGTACTCGTCCCACTCGCGCAGACGTTCGGCGCGCCGAGCGACCATCGCACGGAACTCGGCGTCTTCCTGCGCCCACTCCGCCTTCTGCTGCTCATACGCGCGCCGCTCCTCAGGAGTCATCCTCTTCCTCTTCATCGGTGATCTCCAGTCTTTCGAGAATGAGATTCAGCTTCGCATCGATCGACATCAACTTCGAAATGATGCCATCGACCGTCCCGCTGTCGAGAGCCGATTCCGATCGTCGCCACACCAGACGATCGTCGTGGCCCGGACACCGCGCCGCAAGATGGCTCTTTAGTCCTACGCCCTTGCTGGCTCGACCGCTTCGGCCCGCTCGAACGTGAGCTCGCCGTTCTCCGCGTCGACGCGGATCGTGTCGCCATCGCGCGAACTCGCCCTCGAGCAGCCGCAGCGCGAGCGGGTTCTCGACGAGGCGCTGGATCGCGCGCTTCAGCGGCCTCGCGCCGTAGGTCGGGTCCCAGCCGACCTCGGCCAGGAGCTCCTTCGCCGCGTCGGTCAGCTCGAGCCCGAGACCGCGCTCGGCGAGCCGCTCCCGCAAACGCGCCAACTGCAGCTCCGCGATCTCGCCGAGCTGATCCTTCCCGAGCGCCTCGAACTGGACGATCTCGTCGATCCGGTTCAGGAACTCGGGCCGGAAGTGCTCGCGCATCTGCTCGGGCGAGCGGATGTTCGAGGTCATGATCAGGACGGTGTTCCGGAAGTCGACCGTGCGGCCCTGGCCGTCGGTCAGCCGGCCGTCGTCGAGCACCTGGAGGAGGACGTCGAAGACCTCGGCGTGCGCCTTCTCGATCTCGTCGAGGAGGACGACCGAGTAGGGCCGGCGGCGAACGGCCTCGGTCAGCTGGCCGCCCTCGTCGTAGCCGACGTAGCCGGGCGGCGCGCCGACGAGGCGCGAGACGGTGTGCCGCTCCTGGTACTCGGACATGTCGATCCGCACCATCGCCCGCTCGTCGTCGAACATGAACTCGGCGAGCGCCCGCGCCAGCTCGGTCTTGCCGACGCCGGTGGGGCCGAGGAAGACGAACGAGCCGATCGGGCGGTCGGGATCCTGGAGCCCGGAGCGCGCGCGACGAAGCGCGTTCGAGACCGCCTCGACGGCCGCGTGCTGGCCGATCACGCGCCGGTGCAGCCGCTCCTCCATGTGGATCAGCTTCTCGGTCTCGCCCTCGAGCAGGCGCGAGACGGGGATGCCGGTCCAGCGAGCCGACGACGGCGGCGATGTCGTCCTCGTCGACCTCCTCCTTGACCATCGGGTCGGTCGGCGTCTCGCGCTCGGCGAGCTCCTTCTCGAGCGCGGGCAGCTCGCCGTAGCGGATCTCGGCGACGCGCTGGAGGTCGCCGGCGCGCTCGGCGCGCTCGGCCTCCATCCGCAGCTCGTCGATCCGGCTCGTGATCTCGCCGATCCGGTCGAGCGCGCCCTTCTCCTCGGCCCAACGGGCGGCCAGCCCGTCGCGGCGCTCCTTCGCGTCGGCGAGCGCGCGCTCGACCGGCTCGCGCACGTCGGACGACTCCTTGCCCATCGCGGCGAGCTCGATCTCGAGCTGGCGCACGCGCACGGTCGGCCTGGTCGAGCTCGAGCGGCGAGCTCTCGATCTCCATCTTGAGGCGCGACGCGGCCTCGTCGATCAGGTCGATCGCCTTGTCGGGGAGCTGGCGATCGGCGATGTAGCGGTCGGAGAGCACCGCCGCGGCGACGAGCGCGGCGTCGCGGATCCGGACGCGGTGATGCGACTCGTACTTCTCCTTCAGCCCGCGCAGGATCGCGATCGTGTCGGCGACCGACGGCTCGCCGACGAAGATCGGCTGGAAGCGCCGCTCGAGCGCCGCGTCCTTCTCGATGTGCTTGCGGTACTCGTCGAGCGTCGTCGCGCCGACGCAGCGGAGCTCGCCGCGCGCGAGCATCGGCTTGAGCAGGTTCGCGGCGTCGACGGCGCCCTCGGCCGCGCCGGCGCCGACGATCGTGTGCAGCTCGTCGATGAAGAGCACGATCTGGCCCTCGGCGTTCGCGATCTCGGCGAGCACCGCCTTCAGCCGCTCCTCGAACTCGCCGCGGTACTTCGCCCCGGCGAGCAGCGCGCCGACGTCGAGCGCCCAGACGCGCTTGCCCTTCAGGCTCTCGGGCACGTCGCCGGCGACGATCCGCTGCGCGAGCCCCTCGGCGATCGCCGTCTTGCCGACGCCGGGCTCGCCGATCAGGACGGGGTTGTTCTTCGTCCGCCGCGAGAGCACCTGGATCACGCGCCGGATCTCCTCGTCGCGGCCGATCACCGGGTCGAGCTTGCCGCTCTCGGCGGCCTCGGTCAGGTCGCGCCCGAACTTGGAGAGCGCCTGGTAGGTGCCCTCGGGATCCTGGCTCGTGACGCGCTGGCCGCCGCGCACGTCCTTGATCCGCGCGAGCAGCTCCTCGCGCGGGACGACGTCGAGCGCCAGCAGGAGGTGCTCGGTCGAGACGTACTCGTCCTCGAGCTTGCGCATCTCCTCGAAGGCGCGGTCGAGCACGCGGGTGAACGCGGCGCCGGCGGCAGGCTGGCCCGAGCCGCCGTGTGCGGTCGGCTTCGACGCGAGCTTCGCGTTCGTCTCCGCCTGAAGCGCGGGGGCGTCAGGAACGAGCTGCGCCGGCAGCTCCTGGTCGAGCAGCGAGAGCAGGAGGTGCTCCGGATAGAGCTCGGGATGCGAGTGGCGGCGCGCGAGCTCCTGCGCGGCGGCGACCGCCTCCTGCGACTTGACGGTGAGCCTCGTGAAGTCCATCAGTGCCGCCTCGCGGGCTGGTCGGGGCGGTAGAGCACGACCTCGCGCCGATAGGAGCGGTGAACCGTGCGGATCTCGTCGCGGAGCTCCCGCTCGAGCCGCGCCGCCCGGGCCTGCGCCTTGCGGAGCTCGTCCTCGAGCCGGAGCACGTGCTCGACGCCGGCGAGGTTGAGCCCGAGCTCGGTCGTCAGCCGCTGGATCACGCGCAGCCGCTCGAGGTCGGCCTCGGAGTAGAGGCGCGTGTTGCCGGCCGTTCGCTGCGGCCGCACGAGCCCCTTCGACTCGTAGAGGCGCAACGTCTGCTGGTGCATTCCGACGAGCTCGGCGGCGACGCTGATCATGTAGCGCGGGTGGTTGTCCATCAGCCGCTCACCTTCCGCAGCTCCTCGAGCGCCTTGCTTCTCAGCCTTCGAGAGCTTCTCCGGAACCGTGAGCCGGAGCCGTGCGAGCAGGTCGCCCTTACCGCTTCCCTTCAGCCTCGGGGCGCCGCGGCCCTTCACCTTCAGCAGCTTCCCGGGCTGCGAGCCGGCGGGAACCTTGAGCGAGATCGGCCCGTCGGGCGTCGGCACCTCGATCTTCGCGCCGAGCGCCGCGTCCGCGTAGCTGACGGGAACCTCGACGACGAGATCGTCGCCCCGGCGCTCGTAGAGCGGCGAGGCGGCGACCCGCGCGACGACGTAGAGGTCGCCCGTCGGCCCGCCGCCGCGGCCGGGCTCGCCGCGGCCCTTGAGCCGGATCCGCGTCCCATCCTTCGCGCCCGCAGGAATCTTCACCTGATAGGTCTTCTGCACGCGCTCGCGACCCGAGCCGCGGCACGTCTTGCAGGGCTTCTCGACGATCGTCCCGTTGCCGCGGCAGCGCGGGCACGGCTGCGAGAGCGAGAAGAGGCCGTGCGAGTCGGACGTGATCCCGCGCCCCGAGCAGACCGGGCAGACGATCGGCGCTGTCCCCGGCTCGGCGCCGGAGCCGCCGCAGGTGTGGCAGGCCGTCTCCACGTTCGCGCGCACCGGCACCTGCACGCCCGCGAGCGCATCCTCGAAGGAGATGTGGACGTCGGTCTGGAGGTCGGTGCCGCGTTCCGGCTGCGGCCCGCGCCTCGCCCCGCCACCGCGACCGGCGCCGCCGCCGAAGAGCCCGCCGAAGAGGTCGCTGAGGTCGAAGTCCTGGAACTGCGCCCCGTCCCGAGAGCCCGCCCGGACCCGGGCGGCCGTTCGTCGAGCCGAAGGTGTCGTAGGCCTTCCGCTTCTCCGGATCCGAGAGGACGTCGTAGGCGCCCTGGATCTCCTTGAAGCGGGCCTCGTCGCCGCCGCTCGCGTCGGGATGGCTCTCGCGCGCGAGCTTGCGATAGGCCTTCTTGATCTCGTCGGCCGAGGCGTTCTTGGCGACGCCGAGGGTGTCGTACGGATTGCTCATTCGCTCACGATCACCCGGGTCGGCCGCAGCACGCGGTCGCCGAGCCGATAGCCCTTCTGGATGACCTGGAGCACCGTGCCCGACTCGGCGCCCTCGCCGGGCTGGGAGAGGAGCGCCTCGTGGACGTGCGGATCGAACGCGCCCTCGGCCTCGATCTCCGAGAGACCGTGCCGCTCGAGCAGGCTCGCGAGCGAGCGATGGACGAGCTGGACGCCCTCCTCGAGCTTCGCCTCCTCGTGCGAGGCCGCCGCCTCGAGCGCCCGCTCGAGATCGTCGAGCACGGGCAGGAGCTCGTTCAGGAGCCGCTCGTTCGCCCGCGCGGTGACCTCGAGGTACTCCCGGGCGACCCGCTTCTTGTAGTTGTCGAAGTCGGCCGCGAGGCGGAGATACGACTCGTCGCGGATGCAGGAGCCGGCGCGGATTCCTCCGCCGCCGGCTCCTGCTCCTCGACGAGCTCGTCCTCCTCGACGACCTCCTCGCCGATCTGACGCTCTTGCTCGGTCACGAGGTCTTGGTCTTGGCCTCTTCCTCGTCGACGACCTCGTAGTCGGCGTCCTCGATCACCTCGTCGGAGTCGGCCGCGGCGGCGCCGTTCCCGTCCCCGGAAGCGGATGCCTGCTGCTGCGCCGACGCCTGCGAGTAGAGCGCGTCCGCAAGCGGCCGCGACGCCTCGTTCAGCGCCTCGGTCTTCGCCTGGATCTCGGCCACGTCCGTCGACTCGAGCGCGGAGCGGAGCTCCATGACCCGACCCTCGATCGTGGCCGCGTCCGACTCCTCCAGCTTGTCGCGGTGATCCTTCAGCGACCGCTCGGTCTGGTAGGCGAGCTGCTCGGCCACGTTCCGTGTGTCGGCCAGCTCGCGCAGGCGATGCGCCTCGTCGGCGTGCGCCTCCGCCTCGGAGACCATCCGCTGCACCTCGTCCTCGGAGAGGCCCGAGCCGCCCTCGATCTTGATCTGCTGCTCGTTGCCGGTGCCGTGATCCTTCGCGGTCACGTGGATGATCCCGTTCGCGTCGATGTCGAACGAGACCTCGATCTGCGGCATCCCGCGCATCGCCGGCGGGATCCCGACGAGCTGGAACTTGCCGAGCGTCTTGTTGTAGGTCGCCATCTCCGACTCGCCCTGGAGGACGTGGATCTCGACCGACGGCTGGTTGTCCTCGGCCGTCGAGAACGTCTCCGCCTTGCGGGTGGGGATCGTCGTGTTCCGGTCGATCAGCTTCGTGAAGACGCCGCCCTTCGTCTCGATCCCGAGCGAGAGCGGGGTCACGTCGAGCAGGAGCACGTCCTTGACCTCGCCCTTGAGCACGCCCGCCTGGATCGCGGCGCCGACGGCGACGACCTCGTCCGGGTTGACGCCCTTGTGCGGCTCCTTGCCGAGGATCTCCTTGACCTTCTCCTGCACCGCCGGCATCCGGGTCATCCCGCCGACGAGGACGACGTGCTCGATCTTCGAGGCGTCGAGCCCCGCATCGGCGAGCGCCGCCTTGGTCGGGCCGACCGTCCGCTCGACGAGGTCGGCGGTGATCTCGCCGAGCTTCGCGCGGGTGAGCTGGAGGTCGAGGTGCTTCGGCCCCTCGGCGGTGGCGGTGACGAACGGCAGGTTGATCTGCGTCGTCATCGTCGAGGAGAGCTCGATCTTCGCCTTCTCGGCGGCCTCGTAGAGCCGCTGCAGCGCCATCTTGTCGGCGGCGAGATCGATCCCCTGATCCTTCTTGAACTCGGCCACCATCCAGTCGACGATCGCCTTGTCGAAGTTGTCGCCGCCGAGGTGGTTGTCCCCGTTCGTCGACTTGACCTCGAAGACACCGTCGCCGAGCTCGAGCACCGAGACGTCGAACGTTCCGCCGCCGAGGTCGAAGACGAGGATCGTCTGGTCGCCGCCCTCCTTGTCGAGCCCGTACGCGAGCGCGGCTGCGGTGGGCTCGTTGACGATCCGGAGGACGTTCAGACCGGCGATCTTGCCGGCGTCCTTCGTCGCCTCGCGCTGGGCGTTGTTGAAGTACGCGGGGACGGTGATCACCGCGTCCGAGACCGGCTCGCCGAGGTAGGCCTCAGCGTCGGTCTTCAGCTTCTGGAGGATCATCGCGCTGATCTCCGGCGGGGCGTACTCGGTGCCCTCCGCCTCGACGCGCGCGTCGCCGTTGTCGCCCTTCGCGACCTCGTACGGGACGATCGTCATCTCCTCGGAGACCTCGTCCCACTTGCGGCCCATGAAGCGCTTGATCGAGAAGATCGTCGCCTGGGGGTTCGTCACCTGCTGGCGCTTCGCGGGCGCCCCGACGAGCCGCTGACCGTCCTTCGTGAACGCGACGACGGACGGCGTCGTGCGGCCGCCCTCGGCGTTCGGGATCACAGTCGGCTCGCCGCCCTCGAGCACCGCCATGCAGCTGTTCGTGGTGCCGAGGTCGATTCCAATCGTCTTCGCCATGCGTGTCTGCTCCTTGACTCGTTTGCTCGCTCAGAAAATCTGAGTCGCAAGGTAGCAGATCGGTCAGCGGAAGATCCCGATCATCACGCCTCCCGCCACGACGAGCGCGGCGCCGGCTGCAGAGGCGAGGGCCGACGAGCTCGTGGCGGCGGAGGAGGAGTGCCGAGAGGCCGACCGCCCAGAGGGACTCGGTCGCGACGAGCGGGGAGACCACGGTCACGCGGCCGCGGTAGTACGCCTCGAAGAGACAGATGTAGGAGAGGCCGAAAAGGACGCCCGGCAGCACGAACGCGCGAGAGCCGCCGGCCGGAAGCTTCCGCCGGGTCACGAGCAGCCACGCGGCGACGGTCACCCCGCCGGCGAAGAGCGTCGCCGCCGCCGCGAGCGCCGGCTCGACCTCGGTGTCCAGCGAGAGGTGGCGGACGAGGTTGTCGCGGACGGCGAACACGACAGTCGCGGCGAGCGCGAAGCCGAGCCCGATCCACTTCACGTGCTCCGGCCGCCCCGGCTCGCGCACGAGCAGGATGCCGCCGAGCACGATCAGGATCGCGCCCGCGATCACGCCCGCCTTCGCGGGCTCGTCGAGCAGCACGAGCGCGATCGCGACCGAGAAGAGCGGCGCCGTGCCGACGGTCACCGACGTGCGCGAAGGCCCGGCGTCGCGGATCGCGAGCGTGAAGAGGAGCTGCGAGCACCCCGGCCCGAGCACGCCGGCGAGCAGGAACGGCCAGACCCCGGCGAGGTCGAGATCGCCCGCCGCGGCGAACGGCACCGTCACGAGCAGCGCGGCGGCGATCGTGAACAGCGCGCCCGCCTCCGCGTCGGGCACCTTCGCGAGCGCGAAGCGGAGCGCGACCGTCATCGCGCCGAAGAGCGCGGCCGAGACGAGAGCGAGCACGACCGCGTCCACGCTCGGACGCTACTACCATGCGCCGTCGTGGCCGACCCCCGCATCCGCGAGCTGGCCGAGCTGCTCGTCAACCGCAGCCTCGACGTCCAGCCGGGCTGGCAGGTGCTGATCCGGACGACGCCGCTCGCGCGACCGCTCCTCATCGAGGTCGCGAAGGCGATCGCCCGCCGCGAGGCCTACGCGCTCGTGCGGATGACGTGGAACGAACGGTCACGCGTCGACCTCGACTGGGCCCGCGAGGCGCCGCTCGAGCTGCTCGCGACGCTGCCCGAGATCGAGGCCTACTCCGTCGAGCAGGAGGACGCGCGGCTGACGATCATCGCGCCCGAGGATCTGCACGCAGGCGCCGATCTCGACCCGGAGCGGCGCCGGTTGATCCAGCGCTCGCAAGAGCGGTCGGCCGAGCGCGGGAGGACGCTCGACGTCCGCTGGGCGGTGACCCAGTTCCCGACGGAGGCCTCGGCGGCGGAGGCCGGGATGACGCTGGCCGAGTTCGAGGACTACGTCTACGGAGCCTGCCTGCGCGACTGGGACGCCGAGCACGAGCGGCTGCGCCGCTACGCCGAGCGCTTCGACCGGGCGAGCGAAGTACGGATCGTCGGTCCCGAGACGGATCTGACGCTCTCGATCGAGGGCCGCGAGGCGACGATCGACCACGGCCTGCGCAACATGCCGGCCGGCGAGTTCTTCTTCGGGCCGGTGGAGGACTCGGCCGAGGGGGTCGTCACCTTCGCCGAGTTCCCGTCGATCTACCAGGGCCGCGACGTCGCCGGCGCGCGGCTCGAGTTTCGGGGCGGCGTCATCGTCGCTGCGAGCGCGACCGACGGCGAAGACCATCTGCTTGCGGTTCTCGACACGGACGAGGGCGCGCGGCGGCTCGGCGAGCTCGGGATCGGCTGCAACCCCGGGATCACGCGGCACATGCGGAACACGCTCTTCGACGAGAAGATCGACGGCACGATCCACCTCGCCGTGGGCGCGAGCTACACGTTCACCGGCGCGACGAACAAGAGCGCGATCCACTGGGATCTCGTCAAGGACCTGCGCTCGGGCGGCGAGCTCTGGTGCGACGGCGAGCTCGTCCAGCAAGACGGCCGCTGGCTCATCTAGCTCCGGCTCGGAACGAGACGCCGCAGCGTTCGTCCGGCCTCGGGCTCGGCGACGACGATCCCGGCCATGATCAGCGCGCAGCCCGCCCAGCCGACCGCGCCGAGGCGATCGCCGGCCAGCCAGAAGCCGAAGATCCCGGCGAAGACGGGCTCCATCGCGAAGGCGAGCGCGGTTCGCGTGGCGCTCGTCCGCCGCTGCGCCCACGTCTGGACGAGGAAGGCGAGCGCGCTCGCGAAGATGCCCGTGACGAGCAGCGCCGACCAAACCGTCCAGCCGTGCGGTACCTCGACCTGGCCCGCGGCGACGGCAACGACCGCGAAGCCGCCGAACGCGGCGAGCAGCTCGACCTCGGTGAACGCGATCGCGTCATAGCGCGGCGCGTAGCGCTCCATCAGGACGATCTGGAGCGAGTACGCGGCCGAGCCGGCGAGCACGAGCGCATCGCCGACGGGGTCGCCGGCGCCCACTCCGGACAGCAGGCCGAGGCCGACGAGCGCCAGCCCGACGCCCAGCCAGACCACTCCGGCGACGCGGGTCCGGAAGAGGAGGAGCGCGAGGAGCGGGGTGAAGACGACGTAGAGCCCGGTGATGAAGCCGGCGCTCGAGACCGTCGTCCGCTCGAGCCCCGCAGTCTGGAGCCCGTAGCCCGTCGCGAGCAGGAGGCCGAGCCCGATCCCCGCGACCGTGCCGCCGCGGCCGAGCGAGCGCAAGCGCCGGGCGGCCGGCGCGGCGAGCACGAGGCTCGCGATCGCGAACCGCACGGCGAGGAACGCGAACAGCGGATAGATCGCGACCGCGTCCTTGACCTGCACGAACGTGAACCCCCAGACGGCCGTGACGCCGACGAGGGCGAACAGCGCCGAGTGGGAGCGATCCAGCACCGCGCGAGGCTATCTCCCGGGTCCGAAACGGACGTGTCCTAGGGACTGTCCCTGGGACACGTCCCGAGCGGACAGGTTGCGATACTCGGCCGCATGCGCGTCTGCCTGATGATCGAGGGCCAGGAGGGCGTCACCTGGGAGCAGTGGCACACGCTCGGGCGCGAAGTCGAGGACAGCGGGCTCGAAGGGCTGTTCCGCTCCGACCACTACGCCGGCCTGATGGGCGACGAGACGCGCGGCTCGCTCGACGCCTGGACGCAGATCGCGGCACTCGCCGCCCTGACGAGCCGGATCAGGCTCGGCACGCTCGTCTCGCCGATCACCTTTCGCCACCCGGCAGTCCTCGCGAAGGCGGTCGTCACCGCCGACCACGTCTCAGGCGGTCGCGTCGAGCTCGGAATCGGAGCGGGCTGGAACGCGCGCGAGCACGCGGCCTACGGCTTTCCGTTTCCGGCGCTGCCGGAGCGCCTGGAGCGGCTCGAGGAGCAGCTCGAGCTGATCGTCCGCCAGTGGACGGAGGATCGGGTCAGCCACCAAGGCCGGCACTACGCGCTCGATGGTCTCGACGCGCTCCCGAAGCCGCTCCAGCAGCCCCGACCGCCCGTGATCGTCGGCGGAGCCGCCAAGCCGCGCACGGCGCGGCTCGCAGCCCGCTACGCGGACGAGTACAACACGACGTTCGCGACGTTGGAGCAGTGCGAGGAGCGGCGGGCGCGAGTCCTCCAAGCCTGCGCCGAAGCCGGCCGCGAGCCGCTCGTCTTCTCGCTGATGACCGGCTGCGTCGTCGCCTCAGACCGCGCC
Source organism: uncultured Gaiellaceae bacterium (assembly GCA_963761905.1). Lineage (GTDB taxonomy): Bacteria > Actinomycetota > Thermoleophilia > Gaiellales > Gaiellaceae > Gaiellasilicea. The sequence continues at coordinate 17,162 of CAVXIQ010000005.1, forward strand.
GAGCTTCGCGAGCGCATCCGACGACTGATGGAGCGGATGCGCGTCGAGGGCGACCCGGACGAGTTCATCCGCGAGCGAAGCGACGTGATGATCCTCGGGACGGTCGACGAGGTCGTCGCCCGGCTCGACGCTCTCGAGGAAGCCGGAGTCGAGCGGATCTTCCTCCAGCACCTGGTCCACGACGACATCGAGATGGTGCGTCTGCTCGGCGCGGAAGTGGCGCCGGCGGTCGCGCGACGCTAGGCGGCGTCCGGCCCGCCCACGTCCTCGAACGGGTTCTCGTCCTCGTCGATCCGCTGTTGCGTCGGGTTTCGCCCCGACGAGTCGATCGCCTCTTCGCCGCTCTCGAACCGCTCGTCGTCGTCGCCGCGGTCAGGGTCGTCGAAGTCCGTCAACTGCTTCTCGATTCGCTCGTCCTCGTTCATGCCGGCTCCTTTCGTGGCGAGGGCGCCCGTTGGGCGCCCTCGTTCAGGTCGATCTCCTACGTCTAGACGCGCTTGTCGACGGCGTCCTTGACGTCGTCTGCGGCGTCCTTGACGCTGTCCTTGGCCTTGCCCCACGAGCTCTGGGCCTCGCCTTCCTTCTCCCGGCTCTCGTCGCCGGTCAGCTTGCCTTCGGCTTCCTTGAGGTTGCCCTCGATCCGGTCGGAATCCATGGTGCCCCTTTCCTCGGTGACACCGGAATCGTGCCCCGCGGACGCTACTCTCAATCTCGTGGACGTCCTCGACACGCTGGGCCGCCCGCTGCGCGACCTGCGGATCTCGGTCACCGACCGCTGCAACTTCCGCTGCGTCTATTGCATGCCGAAGGAGGTCTTCGGACGCGACTACCGCTTTCTCGAGCGGAAGGAGCTGCTCACCTTCGAGGAGCTCGAGCGGCTGGCGCGGATCTTCGTCGCGCACGGCGTCGAGAAGATCCGGATCACGGGCGGCGAGCCGCTGCTTCGACGCGACCTCGAGAAGCTGCTCGAGTCGCTCGCGGCGCTCGGCGTCGACCTGACGCTGACGACGAACGGGACGCTCCTGCCCCAGAAGGCTCGCGCTCTCGCCGAAGCCGGGCTCCGACGCGTCACCGTCAGCCTCGACTCGCTCGACGACGAGGCCTTCCGGGCGCTCAACGACGTCGACTTCCCCGTTCAGCGCGTGTTGGAAGGGATCGACGCGGCGGCCGCGGCGGGCCTGCCGGTCAAGGTGAACGCCGTCGTCAAGCGCGGCGTCAACGAGGACTCGATCCTGGCGATGGCGGGCCACTTCAAGCGAACGCCCCACACGCTCCGCTTCATCGAGTACATGGACGTCGGGCACACGAACGGCTGGCGGCTCGACGACGTCGTTCCCGCCGCCGAGATCATGCGCACGATCGACGAGGTCTACCCGCTCGAGCCGGTCGATCCCAACTATCGCGGCGAGGTCGCCCGCCGCTGGCGCTACCGCGACGGCTCGGGCGAGATCGGCGTGATCGCCTCGGTGACGCAGCCGTTCTGCGGCGACTGCACGCGGGCGCGGATCACCGCGGACGGCCGCTTCTTCACCTGCCTCTTCGGCCTTCGCGGGCACGATCTGCGCGCGCTCGTCCGCGGCGGTGCGAGCGACGGCGACCTCGCCGAGGCGATCGGCGGCGTCTGGTCGATCCGGACCGACCGTTACTCCGAGATCCGCTCCGAGCGCACCGTCGACCTCGAGAAGGTCGAGATGAGCGCGATCGGCGGCTGAGCGGCCCGACCGCCCGGGTAGAATCGTCCTCTCGATGTCGACGTACTCAGAAGCCTCGACGCGTCGGCTGCCGCGCGGCTGGGCGCACCTCCTGCTCCAGTTCGCGATCTGGATCGGCTTCTACGTCGTCTACCAGGTCGCCCGCGGCGCGGCGGATCAGAGCGTCACGCGAGCGTTCGAGAACGGCCAGTGGGTGATCGACTTCCAGCGCAGCCTCCACTCGATGGTCGAGCTGCCGCTGCAAAAGCTCGTCGAAAGCTCTTCGATCCTGATCCAGGCGACCTCGTACACGTACTGGCTCTCCCAGTTCGCCGTCGTCGGGATCGCGCTGCTCTACGTCTACTTCCGGGCGCATGAGCGCTTCATCCGCTTCCGGAACACGCTGATCGTGGCGAACCTGATCGGCCTCGTCGGTTACGTCACGATTCCGACCGCGCCGCCGCGCATGTTCCCGCAGGCCGGCTTCAACGACACGCTCGCCCAGCACGCTGCGCTGACGCACGACTCGAACCTGATCCAGTTCTCGGCGAACCCCTATGCGGCGATGCCGAGCCTCCACTCGGCCGACGCTCTGATCGTCGGGGTGATGATGGCGCTCGTGGTGCGCTCGACGTGGGCGAAGGCGCTCTGGCTCGCGTGGCCGGCGTGGGTCTGGTTCAGCGTGATGGCGACGGGCAACCACTTCTGGCTCGACATCGCCGCCGGGATCGCGGTCGCCGGCGTGGCGGCGGCCGTCGTCTACCGGCCGTGGCGGAGCCTCCGCGCCGCATGAGCCTGAAGGCGGCATATACGGACGGCGCGCGCGGGATCGCCTCCCGCTCGATGACGGGGCTGGCGCGCACGCGCGTGACGCCGAACATGCTGACCGGCGCGGGGGTCACCCTCTGTGCGGTCGGGGCCGTGCTCGTCTACTTCGAGTACCGCCACGAGGTGCTCTTCTACTGGGCCGGCGCGGCCGCGTTCGTCGCCGGCTCGGTCCTCGACGTCCTCGACGGCGCGCTCGCCCGAGTCGGCGGCAAGCAGACGCCGTTCGGCGGCTTCCTCGACTCGACGCTCGACCGGGTGGGGGAGGGGCTGATGCTCGGCGCGATCGGCCTCGTCTTCATGCGCGACGGCAAGGAGCTCGCGCTCGCCCTCGTGATCGCTGCGCTTGGCGGCTCGTTCCTCGTCCCCTACGTACGCGCGAAGGCGGAGGGTCTCGGGATCAAGGGCGACGTCGGGATCGGCTCGCGCGCCGAGCGGGTGACGGTCATCTCCGCGGGCCTGATCCTGGCGCCGTGGGGCGTCCTTCCCTGGGCGATCGGCATCCTCGCCGCGACCGCGTGGATCACCGTGGTGCAGCGGATCCTGCACGTGCGCAAGGAGCTGCGGGCGCTAGACGTGTGACGTGCCGCCGCTCTCGGCGAGCGCTCGCGCCGTGAGCGTGTAGTTCTCGCGCCAGATCTCCTCCGGCGTCGGCGGGAGGATGTCGTCCCAGATCGCGGCGAGGCTGGTCGTCACCTGCGGCAGCCGCGCCGGCCTGGCCATGAACCAGATGTGGAAGTGGAAGCTGCCGTCGCCCCAGCGGCAGACGTGGACGCGGCCGATCCCCTGGAGGCGGCCGATCGCGCGCTCGATCCGGACGATCAAAGTGCCGAGCTCGCTTGCGAGCTGCGGCGAGAGCTCGCCGAGGTCGACGTGCTCGCGCGAGCAAAGGATGACGACGAGCGGAAAGCCCGAGCGCTCCGACCTCGGGATCAGGAGCCAGCGCTCGTCCGACCAGATCGCCTCGCCCTCGGCGTGCGCGCACGTGCGGCACTCGCTCGGATCGACACCGTGACGGGCCGGCTCGGCCTCGACCGGCGGGAGAAGCGGCCGAACCTTCAGGTCGCCTTCGAACGGAAACGCCGCCCACTCGTGCACGTCGGGCATCGTGAGTCGGCCGTCGCTATCCGCCGCTGCGAGGGCCCGCCGGTAGATCTCCTCCGCGCTCTCCGCCACACGCTGAGCCTACCATCGCTATAGTGCTAGCACTTTGGCTGCTAGCACTTCATCGCGCGCCAGTCTTCTCGTGAGGATGCCCGGGTCGCTCAAGCGGGCTCTCGTGCGCGAGGTGGCCCGTCGCGGCTCCACGCTCAACGACGTCGCCGTCGCTCTGCTGGCAGAGCGCTTCGGCGTCTCGTTCACCCCGAGCGGCCGGCGCCGAAAGGCGATCCCGAGTGCCGCAGGGACCGTGTTGCTGCGGATGCCGCCCGAGCTCCGCCGGGAGCTCAAGGACGCGGCCCGCCGCCGCAAGCTCAACGTCAACGACCTCGTCCTCCTCACTCTCTCCGAGGCGCTCGAGATCCCCTTCACCAGCAATCGAAAGGACACCATGGCCTCGACCAACGGCTCGAAGAACGGCGCTACGACGAACGGAAATGGGCGCTCGAAGGACAAGGTTCGTGTCGCAATCGTCGGCGTCGGCAACTGCGCGAACTCGCTGCTCCAGGGCGTCGAGTACTACAAGGACGCGCCGGAGGATCAGTTCGTCCCGGGCCTGATGCACGTCAACCTCGGCGGCTATCACGTCTCGGACATCGAGTTCACGGCCGCGTTCGACGTGACGACGGACAAGGTCGGCAAGGATCTCGCCGACGCGATCTGGGCGCACCCGAACGACACGATCAAGTTCGCCGACGTCAAGAAGACCGGGATCACCGTCAACCGCGGGATGACCCACGACGGGCTCGGCAAGTACATCTCCGAGGTCGTGACGAAGGCGCCGGGCGAGACCGACGACATCGTCGGGATCCTCCAGGAGACGAAGACCGACGTCGTCGTCAGCTATCTCCCCGTCGGCTCCGAGGCGGCGGCGAAATGGTACGCCGAGCAGTGCCTCGAGGCCGGTGTCGCGCTCGTCAACTGCATGCCGGTCTTCATCGCGCGCGAGGGCTACTGGCAGAAGCGCTTCGAGGAGAAGGGCCTGCCCGTGATCGGTGACGACATCAAGTCGCAGGTCGGCGCCACGATCACGCACCGCGTGCTCACGAGCCTCTTCCGCGAGCGCGGCGTCCATCTCGACCGGACGATGCAGCTCAACGTCGGCGGCAACTCGGACTTCCTGAACATGCTCGAGCGCAGCCGGCTCGAGTCGAAGAAGATCTCGAAGACGAACGCCGTCACCTCGATGCTCGACTACGACATGGGGGAGGGCAACGTCCACGTCGGCCCGTCCGACCACGTGCCGTGGCTGACCGACCGCAAGTGGGCGTTCATCCGGATGGAGGGCTCGTCCTTCGGCGACGTGCCGCTGAATATCGAGCTGAAGCTCGAGGTCTGGGACTCGCCGAACTCGGCCGGAATCGTGATCGATGCCGTCCGGATGGCGAAGCTCGCCCTGAACAACGGCGTCGCCGGCGCTCTCGAGGGCCCGTCGAGCTACCTGATGAAGTCGCCGCCGGTCCAGATCGTGGACGACGAGGCGTACGAGGCGACCGAGAAGTTCATCGCGCAGAACGCGCTCAAGAAGGCGAGCGGGGCCAAGGCGAAAGCGACCGCCTAGAGAGATCGCGAGGGCGCGCGCCGTTCTCGGCGGCGCCTGCGGCACTGCGGGGTTGCCTAGAGACGCGCGGGGGTGAGGACGAGCCGGATCGAGCCGGTCTTCGCCCCCGAGCGTGGCTCGTAGCGGGTCAGGAGCACCTCGTGGTCGCGCGCAACGATCCGGAGGTGGATGTGCGGCCTCCGGCCCTCGTACGAGGTGGGCCGCGGCCCTTCGAAGCGGAACCGGCCCAAGCGGTTGGCGACCACGGTCGCGCTGGTCGCGCGCGTGTACTCGCCACGCCGGTTCGTCTGCCAGAGATGGATCCGAGCGCCCGGAACGGGAAGGCAGTCGACCGACAGCACCGTGCCGGTGAGCACGTGCCCGGTGCCGATCTTCGCGCGCTGCGGCGGCTCGCCACGGCCGAACGGGCCGGCGCCGTCGTCGAACGTCGGCGCGCAGCGTGCGGCGGCGACGACGGGAGCACCTGCCGAGGGAGTGGCGACGGCGAGTGTCGCGACGAGTGCGGCGGCCAGAACGAGCCTGCTCACACCGCAGGTCTAGCAGACCGCCGCCGTTAGGGCCAGCACGGCGGCCCTAGCGCCCCGCCGTGCGTCGCTGTCGCTGCAACCCAGTCGCTGCACCCCTTCTCGCAGCTCAGCACGGACGCCCTGACCGGACTCGGCAAGCGGCGCCGGCTGCTCGAGGATCTCGCTGAGTCGGAGGGCAGCTCGCAGGTGCTCGTTCTCTTCGACCTGGACGGGTTCAAGAGCTACAACGACACGTTCGGCCACCCGGCCGGCGATGCGCTGCTGGCCCGGCTCGGAGCAGCGCTCCAGAGCACGATCGGGCCCTTGCCTCGCGCTACCGGATGGGCGGCGACGAGTTCTGCGCGCTCCTGCCGGTCGAGGGCGACCCGACGTTCGCCGTGGCGCGAGCGGCCGTCCGCCCTCTGCGAGCGCGGCGAGGGATTCGAGATCTCGGTCTCGTACGGCTTCGTCAGGATCCCGGAGGAGGCCGCCGACTCCTCGACCGGCCCTGCGCGTCGCAGATCAGCGGATGTACGACCAGAAGAACGGCAAGCGCACGTCGGCGGGACGCCAGACCACCGATGCCCTCCTGCGCGTGCTGATGGAGCGGAACCCGCTGCTCGCCGGGCATGGAGCTAGCGCGCGCCGCGCGACGTGCGTCGCGCTCGCTCCAGGCGTCCGCCTAGCTAGTCCGGGCTCGGGCTCGCCGCGAGCTCGTGGCGGATCCGGTCGCGCGCCTCCGCGAAGTGAATCGCCTCGTAGGCGATCAGCGCGGTCAGGATTGCGGCGAGGAGCGTCACCGTGGCGAGCGCGGGGATCTCGACCGCGAGCGGCACGAGGAGGAGCAGCAGGGCTGCGCACGCGAGCCGCTGCCGGTTGAGGCTGCCGATGTTGCGGAGGCGAAAGGCGACGTGGGCGAGGAGGTAGAGGGCCGAGCCGCCGAGCAGCGCGACGGCCGGCACGAGCTTCAGCGGGTCGTCGACGCCGCCGAGCGTCTTCTTCAGCCCGAGCGCGACGAGGATCACGCCGGCGACCATCGGCAGGTGCAGGAACGAGTACGAGTCGCGTGCGAGCTCGTTGCGCTCACGGCCCTCCTCGGCGGCGAAGAGCCGCCTGCCGGCGACGATCGCGACCACGTCGAAGTAGAGCCACCAAAGCGCGGCGGCCACCGCCATCCCGACGACGGCGGTGGCGACGATCCCGGCTCCGACGCCGAACTCGGCGCCCACCCCGAGCGCCACGATCGACTCGCCGAGTGCGATGATGAAGATGAGGGCGTGCCGCTCGGCGAAGTGCCCGGGCACGAGCATCCACCCTTCCGATCCGAAGAGGTACGGCCCGCCGAAGTCGAGCAGGAGCGCCAGCGCCCAGAGCGCTCCCTGGAGCGCGCCGTCGGTGACGCCGGCCGCGAAGATGATCGCGACGGCGAGCGCCGTGCTGGCCGCGAGGCCGTTCACCGAGTGGCGCAGGCTCGGGTTATCCCTGCTCGCGAGCGCGAAGAGGGCAAGCTGCATGAAGCGGACGATCGCGTAGGCGGCGGCGAAGAGCAGCGCAGAGTCGTCGAACGCCTCGGGCACGCAGAGGGCGACGACGAGCAGCGCGGCCATCGAGACGAAGATCGCGAGCCGGACGACTCCCTCCTCCGGATCGATGACGCTCGTCAGCCACGCGTAGCCGACCCACGCCCACCAGAGGAGGCTGAGCACAAGGAGGCCCCGGGCGAGCCCCTCCCAGGTCGGATCCGCGGCCATCAGCGCCGTGCACTGGGTGAACGCGAGCACGAACACGAGATCGAAGAACAGCTCGAGCGGCAGGACGCGCTCCTCCTCGCGCAGCACGGCCGACAGGCGGCCGGAGCGAGCTGGCGCGTCGGCGGTCATCGCGCCATTCTGGCGACTGCCGACCGGGTCAGGACGGCTCGGGCCAGGCGAAGCGGCGGGCGCGATGGGGACTACGATCGTTCGGATGTCCTCCGTCGAACGGGTCCAGGCCGCCTCCGACTTCTCGCCGGCCGAGCTCGCCGGGATCTTCACCGCCGGGTACGAGGGCTACTACGTGCCGCTCTCGATCGACGAGGCCGCCTTTCGCTTCATGGCCGAGGTCTCGGATCTCGATCTCGGTCGGTCGCGAGTCGCAGTCGGCGACGACGGTCCGGTTGGGATCTGCGTGCTCGGCGTTCGTGGAGATGAGGGGTGGATCGGCGGGCTCGGTGTGGCCATGAGCGCCCGTCGGAGCGGGGTCGGAGAGCTGCTGATGCGCGCCGTGCTCGACGAGGCCCGCGCGGCCGGGCTCGCGCGGGTCACGCTCGAGGTGCTCGTCCAGAACGAGCCCGCGATCCGGCTCTACGAGAAGCTCGGGTTCGAGCACGGCGCGCGAGCTCGAGGTGTGGTCGCTCGCCGGCGCGCCCGGCCCCGCCCGCGACGCTCCCGTCGCGGACGCCCACGCCTGGATACGGGAGCACCGCGTCGTGCCCGAGCCCTGGCAGCGTGCCGACGGGACGCTCGCGCGTCTGCTCGAGCGCGACCCGGCGCCGCAGGGGATCGCCGTCGAGGATGGCGCTGCGGTCGTCCGGGTGAGCGGCGGTCGGGTCTCGGTCGTCCAGCTCGCGGCTGCCGATGCCGGTGCGATGCGCGCGCTGCTCGAAGCGGCGCGAGGTCTCGGCGACTCCCTCCACGTCCTCAACCTGCCAGCGGGGGATCCCGCAGCGGCCGTGCTCGAAGAGCTCGGCGGCGCGGTCGACGCGCGGCAGCACGAGCTGGCGCTGAAGCTCGTCTGATGGACGTGCTCGAGCTCGCGTTCGCCGCCATCTGCGTTGGGCTGGGGACGACGCTGGTGCTGCTGCGCGAGCGGCTGGGCGCACAGGCAAAGGCGGAGGGACACGGCGTCTCGGCGTTCTGGTACCTCGTGATCGGGGTGACCCTGGTCGCGACGGGCGCGTTCGTGGCGGCGAATCTGTAGCCCCCCGGGTCTAGACTCGAAACGATGAGCCTCCGCATCTGCCTCGTGACGCCGTTTGCGTGGTCGCAGCCGCACGACGTCAACGAGCACGTTGCCGGGATCGCGAGGGAGCTCAGGAGCCTCGGCCATTCCGTCACCGTGCTCGCGCCGTCGAGTCGCGCGGCGGACCTGCTCGCCGGCCGGCGAGCGCTGAACCGCGGCGAGACCGCGGACGTGATCGCGGTCGGCCCGGCGGTACAGGTCTCGCGGCGGTCGAGCCTCGGCGTTCCGGTCGGGGTCCGGACGAACGTCGCGCTCGCCCTGCGCCAAGGCCGCTTCGACGTCGTCCACGGCTTCGAGCCCGGACTTCCGAGCATCTCGTATCTCGCGCTTCGGGACGCGCAGACGCTCGCGGTCGCCACCTTCCTGTCCCCGGAACGGCTCGGCTATCCGCCGCGTCGCGCGCTCCGGGAGAAGCTGCTGGGGCGAATCGACGCCCTTCTCGCCACCTCCGACGAGGTCGCGGCGGCCGCCGCTGCGCGCTTCCCGGGCGACTACCGCGTGCTCTCGCCGGGCGTCGACCTCGAGCTCTTCGCTCCCGGTGACAAGCGGAAGCTGATCGTGATCGAGCTGCATTCGGGGTCGTTGCCGGTAGCGCGCGCAGCACTTCGAGCGCTGCGCGACCTGCCCGGCTGGGAGGTCGTCCTCCTGCGCACGAAGCCGCTCTCCACTCGGCCGACGATCCCGAGCGCGCTGCGAGACCGCGTCCGCGTCCGCTCCGGACGCACGCCGCAGGCACGGGCGTCGATCCTCGCGGAGGCGGCGATCGTCGCTCCTGCGCCGACGGGCTCGACGAGGCTCCTGCTCGAGGCTGCCGCAGCCGGCGCCGCGATCGCCGCGCCACCCGGAGCACTCGAGCAGCCCGAGTTGACCGCCGCCGCGATCGCGCGGCTGGCCGGCGACGACGAGGTGCGCGAGCGGAAGGCCGCGGCCGGCCGCGCTGCGGGCCAGAGCTTTCGCGACGTCGCGCGCGAGCTGGACGGGCTCTACCGGGGACTTGCGGACCGTCGCCGCGACCGCGTGGCTCGTCCCGACGCCGACCCGCTCGCCGACCGGCCGTGGATCGTCGCCGACCTGCACATGCACACCACGTGGTCGCACGATTGCTCGATCGGCGTCGAGGAGTTGCTCGACCACGCCGACTCGGAGGGGCTCGGGGCGATCGCGGTCACCGACCACAACGTCTTCGGCGGCGCCTTGGAGGCGATCGAGCTCGCTCGCGGACGCGCACTCACCGTGATTCCGGGCGAGGAGGTGAAGACCGACAACCAGGGCGAGGTGATCGGGCTCTTCCTCGAAGAGGAGATCCCGGGCGGGATGTCCTTTGCGGACACGATCGCCGCAATCCGCGAGCAGGGTGGGCTCGTCTATCTCCCGCACCCGTTCGACCGGATGCACGCGATCGCCGACCCGTCGACCCTGCACCGCCATCTCGGAGAGATCGACGTCTTCGAGGTCTACAACGCGCGCCTCCTCTTCGAGACCTACAACGACGAGGCCGTCCGCTTCGCCCGCAAGTACAACCTGATCGCGGGCGCGGGCTCCGACGCGCACGTGCTCCAGGGCGTCGGGACCGGGGCGCTTCGAATGCGCAGGTTCGACGGCCCGGAGGAGTTCCTGCTCTCGCTGCGCGGTGCCGAGGTGCTGCGCCGGCCGAAGTCGCTCGCCTACCTCCAGAGCCTCAAGTGGGTGGCTCAGGTCAAGGAGAAAGTCCGCTAGAGGAGAAAGCCAAGTCCGTCCAGTGTCTGCCGCGCCCACCGACGAGATCTACGAGCGTTACCTCCAGAAGGCGATCTCCGAGATCAACGAGCTCGGCGACGAGATCGGTCGCGCGGGGGACGAGCTCCACGTCCCGGTGCTCGGCTCCGGGCACCCGCTCGCCGACCTCTTCCTGCTCAAGTACGAGCCGCGCCCGTCCGAGGTCGAGGAGGGCGTCGCGTTCTTCGGCAGGACGGGGCAGGCGCTCCTGAAGTCGTTCCAGCGCCTGCGCGTCGACCCGCTCGCCGTGTACGGGACGAACTGCCTCAAGTTCGTGGGTCAGGATCCGGAGGAGGCGCGGCCGTGGCTCGTGCGCGAGCTGCACATCGTCCAGCCGAAGCTCCTCGTCGTGATGGGCGAGCAGGCGCTCGCCTTCGTGAACGCGCTCGGGTTTCCGCTCTCCGATCAGCTCGACGGGAGCGCGGACGGCCTGCAGCGCTTCACGGGCACGATCGAGGCGCTCGTCGTTCCCGACATCGACGCCGCCCTCGACGAGGCGCCCGCGAAGACCGCCTTCTGGAACGCCTTCAAGGCGGTCGGGCCCTGGTTCTCCGAGCTTCCGCCCTACTGAGCCGGCCCGCTCTCCTGAGTAGGCCGCGGGCGCTGGCGCTCGCCGGCGTCACGCTCGGGCTCGCGGCGTACGGCGCCGGGGCCGGACTGCTCTGGGACGGCGGGCTCACCGCGGACGTCGCGTTCCTCGTCCTCGTGCTCTTCCCGGCGACGACGGCGGTGATCTGGCTCGTGCTGCCGCTGGCTTCGGCTTCGAGCCGCGGGCTCTTCCTTGTCGGCGCGTCGCTGGCCGTCCTCGCGGTGCTCTTCCGGCTCGCCGAGCTCGACGTCCTCTTCAACCTCGCGAAGCTCTTCGCGCTGACCGCGCTCGGATTCTGGTTCCTCTCCTACTTCGAGACGCTCGCCTGGGCGGTGCTGATCGCGCTGCTCATTCCCTGGGTCGACGCCGTCTCGGTGTGGCGAGGGCCGACGGACTACGTCGTCTCGGAGCAGCCCGGGATCTTCGAGGAGGTGTCGATCGCGTTTCGGATCCCGGGCGAGCCGGCGAACGCGAGCGCGAATCTCGGCCCGCCGGACATCCTCTTCTTCGCGCTCTTCCTCGGCGCGGCCGATCGCTTCGGGCTGCGAGTCGCGTGGACGTGGCTCGGGATGACGGGCCTGCTCGGCGCCACCCTCGTCCTCACCGTCACGACGGACGTGGCGGGCTTGCCGGCGCTGCCGGCGATCTGCTTCGGCTTCCTGCTCCCGAACGCCGACCTGATCTGGCAGGCGCTCCGCCGGCGAGGCCGGGCGCCGGTGCGGATCTACGGGCGGACCGACGGGGAGATGTACGACCTCGACGCGGACGTGATCGAGCGCGCCTCCGGCCGGATCGTGCTCCTGACGCGCGAGCGGCCGCCGCGGAACGCGAGCGTCGCGTTGGCCGGCGGAACGCTGACGCTCGCCGACGCCGAGCCCGTGGCGGTGCGCGTCCATGAGCTGGCGAACGGGCTCGTGGTGGTGCCGTACGACGAGAGCCCGTCGTTCGTCGATCACGTCCATCCCGAGCAACTCGCCGCCGACGAAGCGAAGGTCGAGCGGCTGGTGCGCGAGCGAAGCTAGGTCCGCTTCGAGCAGCGCGACCGTCTCGACGTGGGGCGTGTGCGGGAACATGTCGACGGCGCGCGCCCGCATCAGCTCGTAGCCGTACTCGGCCCGCAGCACCTTGACGTCGGAGGCGAGCGTCGTCGGGTTGCAGGAGACGTAGACGATCCGCGAGGCGCCGAGCGCGCCCGTCCGCTTCAGCGCCTTGCCCGCGAGACCGGCTCGCGGCGGGTCGACGACCACCACGTCCGGCGACCCGGCCCGCTCGACGAGCTCCTCGATCGACTGGCCGACGTTGCCGGCGAAGAAGGCCGCGTTCGTGATCTCGTTCAGGTCGGCGTTCTCGAGCGCGCAGGCGACCGACTCCTCGGAGATCTCGACGCCCCAGACGCTGAGCGCGTCCTTCGCCAGCGCGAGCCCGATCGTGCCGGTGCCGCAGTAGAGGTCGTACACCGTCTCGCTCCCGGTCAGGTTCGCGTACTCGATCGCCAGCGCGTAGAGCTGCTCGGCCATCTCGGTGTTCGTCTGCAGGAACGCGTTCGGGCGGACGCGGAAGCGAAGGCCGAGGATCTCCTCCTCGATCGCGTCCTCGCCCCAGAGGAGGGTGGAGGGCAGGTTCGTGACCTCGGCCTGGCCGTCGTTGATCGCCCAGTGGATCGAGCGGATCTCGGGAAAGCGGCGCAGCACCTCGACGAAGTAGTCCCGCTCGAACTTCTCGCCCTTGTGGGTGACGAGCATCGCGAGCACCTGACCGGTGTTGCGCCCCTCGCGGAAGACGAGATGGCGGAGGTAGCCCGTGTGCTCTGCCTGGTCGTACGCGACGAGCCCCTCCTCGCGCGCCCAGTCGCGGACGGCGTTCCGGATCGCGTTGCCGAGGTCGGTCGTCAGCCAGCACTTCTCGATCTCGAGCACCTCGTCCCAGCGGCCGGCCTTGTGGAAGCCGAGCGCCGGGCCGGAGGGCGTCTGCGTGAACGAGTACTCGAGCTTGTTCCGGTAGTGGAACGGCGAGGCGGCGGGGAGGATCGGCTCGAGCGGGGGGTCGGCGAGACCGCCGATCCGGACGAGTGCGTCGCGCACCTGTGCTTCTTTCGCGGCGACCTGCACCGCGTAGTCGAGATCCTGGAAGCGGCAGCCGCCGCAGGCGGGGTAGTGGGCGCACGGGGCCTCGACGCGCTGGGCCGACGGTTCCAGCACCTCTGTCGCGAGCGCCTCGGCGAAGCCGCGCTTCACCTTCGTCACGCGAGCGCGGACACGGTCGCCGGGTAGCCCACGGCGGACGAAGACGACGAAGCCGTTCAGGCGGGCGACGCCGTTGCCGCCGTAGGCGAGGGAATCGACTTGGAGCTCGACCTCCTCGTGCAGCTTGACGGGCGCGGCCATCGCCCGAGGGTAGCGGTCTCGCTAGCGGAAGCCGATCTCGCCCGACGCGGGCGGGAGCGGGCTCTCGGGAAGCCCGGCGCGCGGGCCGCCGGCGTTGTACTCCCTCGGGGCCACGTCGTTCGGGCCGTCCGGATGGAAGAGCGAGGCGAGGTGCTGGATCTGCCCGCGGCCCGGCCCCAGCTCGAACTGGCCGCCGCCGTAGATCGCGATTCCGTGCTCGGCGCAGTAGTCGTAGAAGTCGAAGAGGCGCTTCACCGAGCCGAAACGCGACGGCTTCGAGTTGAGGCAGACCGGCGCGAACGCGAGCGCCTTCGACGTCCTCGACCGAGTGGATCGGGAAGTCCCAGGTGATCCGGTCGCGATGCGGCTCGAGCACCGGATCGGTCTCCTCGTTCAGGCGCGGATCCTCGAGCCAGGCGTCCGGAAACGCGCGGGCGATGCGGCCGTAGAGCTCGGCGGAGGGGGTGGCGTCGACCCAGTCGCCTTCGTAGAGGCCCTTCAGGTCGACGACGTCGACGGCGCCGGTGGCGGCGAGCTCGGCCACGACGTCGTCGGTCCAGGTAGTCGCTCGCGTCGAGCTTGAAGCGGATTTCGGGCGAGACGGCGCGCCAGCCGGCGGCGTCGCTCTGAGAGACGACGAACTGGACGGGGCGCGGCTCGCGGCCGACTGCTTCTCCAAGCGAGAGACCGTTCTGGCGCAGGGCAAGGTCGAGCGCGGCCGATTCGAGCCCCCAGGGCCGGTAGCTCGGCTGGTCGGCGACGAGGGCCGAGAAGGAGTCGAGCGTGTGCTCGCCTGCGAGGTCCGGGAGCGCGTCCTCGGTGAACGCGAGCTGGAGATCCTCCTCGTAGCTCACATCCTCGCCGACGCCCTCGTGGCCGCCTCCGTGGAGGTGGACGACGGTCGTGCGCCGCGTCATGTGCTTCAGCGTCAGGTCGAGGTGCTCGAGCTCGACGCGCTCGACGGCGAGCGTCAGGTCCTTCACAGAGTCATAGAGAGGCATAGGCGACGGCCACCTCCGCGGCCAGTCCTGCGTTGTCGGCGATCAGGTCGCGGTTCGCGGCGAGGGTGCGGCCGCCGGATTCTCGGTGGAGATAGGAGAGGACGAAGGGCGTCACGCTCTGGCCGGCGACGCCCTGCGCGTGCGCGTCGGCGAGCGCCCGCTCGATCAGCGGCTCGACGTCGTCGAGGCTGTCGGTGGCGGGACGGCCGAGCAGGATCGAGGTGTGCCGGCCGAGCTGCCAGTGGGCGCGGGCGACGCGTGCGGCCTCCTCGGCGCTCTCGACTCGGGCCGAGACGGGCGGGCCGCCGTGCGCGGCGTAGAAGAGCGGGAGATCGTCGGTGCGGAAGCCGAGCACGGGTACGCCGAGCGTCTCCAGGAGCTCCGCGGTCGCGGGCACGTCGAGGATCGACTTGACGCCGGAGGAGACGATCAGCGCCTCCGTCCGGATCAGCTCGCCGAGGTCGGCCGAGACGTCGGGCGGTGCCGGGAAGCCACGATGGACGCCGCCGAGGCCGCCGGTGCCCATGAAGCCGATCCCGACCGCGCGGCAGGCAGCGAGCGTGCCGCCGACGGTGGTCGCGCCGACCGCCTCCTGGACGATCGCGGCGGCGAGGTCGCGCGGGCCGACCTTCCGCGCGTCCGCGTCGAAGCGCTCGAGCTCGTGCTCGGCGAGGCCGATCCTGAGCCGGCCGTCGAGGATGCCGACGGTCGCCGGGATGGCACCGGCCTCGCGCACGCGGCGCTCGCTCTCGAGCCCGACGGCGACGCCCTCGCCGGCCGGAAAGCCATGCGCGATCAGCGTCGTCTCGAGCGCGACGACAGCTCGCCGCTCGGCGAGCGCGTGCCCGACCTCGGCGGCCACGACGATCAGATCCTTCACGGCATCGACCCTAGCTTTGCGACGCAGCGCGAAGCAGCCTCGAGTGCCAGCTCGGGGCCGCCGACGAGGTAGCCCGCGGCGAGCGCGTCGCCGGCGCCCGTCGTGTCGACGACCTCGGCCGGGAGCGCCGGCAGCTCGAGCTCGCCGAAGCGCGCGCCGCCGGGGCCGAGCTTGAGGATCCACGTGCCGCACTCGATCGGCCCGCCGAGGATCCGCTCCTCGTCCTCGTTCGCGAAGACGACGTCCGGCCGGAGCGCCTCGAGGCGCTCGCGGAACCGCTCCGGCCCGAAGTCGCGGATCGCGCTCCAGGAGGAGAGGTCGACGCTGACCCGAGGCGCGAGCTCGGCCGCCCGCAACGCCGCCCCGTCGATCGGCGAGCGCAGGAGCGAGTAGCCGGGCAGGTGGAGCAGCTCGCAGCCGTCGAGCCAGGCCGGCTCGAGCTCGTCGACGCGGAGCTCGGGCGAGACGCCGCGGTCGGACGCCATCGTCCGCGACCCGTCCTCGGAGACGAGCGAGACGACGGTTCCCGTGCGCCCTTCGACGACCGGGCCGCAGACCTCGACGCCGTAGCGCTCGATCCCGGCCCGAGCCGCAATCCCGGCCTCGTCGGAGGCCAGCTTCCCGACGAACCGCGCGCGGCCACCGAGCTCCGAGATCCACGCGGCGACGTTCGCCGCCTGGCCGCCTGGGCCGAGCCGCGTGACCGCATCCGCGTCGGCGCCCTCGGCGAGCGGCTGCTCGAGCCGAACGATCACGTCGAGCAGCAGGTCTCCGAGCGTCACGATCACGTCCGCACCGCCTACGATCCTCCCATGGACGACGACGCTCGCCGCTCGCGCACGCGCTCCTTCCTCGTCGGCGCGGCCTTCGGAGCGTCCGCTGCGATCGCCGCCGCCAGACGCCTTCGGCCGAAGGAGCGCCGCCGCGACACGCCCGCCGGGCTCGCGGCCTTCGAAGAGGCGCCGTGCTACCGGGAGCTCGTCGAGAGGGAGCGCGGCGCGCCGTAGCCGCGGAGCGCGCGACCGGCCCGCTCGATCGTGAGCAGGTTGATGTCGGCATCGCCGATCCAGAGCGTCTTGCCGACGAGCACAGCCTCGCCGGCGCGCTCGAGGTAGCGCGCGGGCGTTCGCGTCGGCTCGGTCGTCCGGATCACGAGGAACGGCCCGAACCGGCGCACGTCGAACGCCGCAGCGGATCGTGGCCGCTGGAGGTCGATCTCGAGCGCCGGCGCCGGGTTGTTCGGCTCGCTCGCGTCGAGGATCCAGACGCCGCGGCCGAGCGGCCGCTCGAGGTCGAGCAGGGTCGAGAGGGCAAGATTCGCGTCGGCGCGCGGCAGCACCGTCAGCGGGAAGTCGTCGTTTCGCTCCCAGGCGCCGAGGTAGAGCGGCTCGAAGCCGAAGAGGACGTCGTCGGGGCGGCTCGTCGCCGCGAGGTACGCAGACGCGTCCGCCCTCGCGACCTGGCGCGCATCGGGCTCCCACTCGAAGAGCGGCGGCGTCTTCTGCCACGCCCAGGCGAGCTGCGCGACGACGAGCGCCAGGAGCGCGAACGGCGCGAATCGCCGCAGCCGGACGATCCCGGCAGCGACCGCCAGCGCCGCGAACGGGAGCACGAAGATGAGGTGGCGGGTCTCCGGCGAGGTCGCGCTGCCGAAGCGCGCGGCGACGAACGCGAGCGTCGGCACGAGGACGACACAGCCCGTGAGCAGGACGGCCTGCCGAGGCAGCGTGCGGAGGCCGACGACTCCGAGCGCGGCGACGAGGAGGAGCAGCGGCCACCAGCCGGTGGTGAAGTCTCCGAGCACGTGCCAGAGATAGGTGAGGACGGAGAGCGGCCCGTCGAGCTTCTCGCCGCCCGCGCCGACCCCGACGTCGAACCGGCCCGCGAGCACGAGATCCGTGAGCCAGAACGGAATCCCCAGCACGCCGACGACGGCGAAGGCCGCGATCGCCTGCCGGAGCCGATCGCGCCGCGCGACCAGCACGAACACGCCCTGCGTCGTCAGCACGATCGCCCCGTACGGGTGCGTCGCGACGGTCGCCAGGATCGCCAGCGCCCAGAGCGCCCAGGAGCGACGATCCCCGCGCTCGACGGCGCGCAGGAGCGCCAGGTACGAGAGCGCGCTCGTGAAGAGGAAGAGGCTGTACATCCGCCCGTAGACGCCGTGGAAGAGGAACGTCCAGCTCGCCGCCACGAGCACCGTCGCGACGAGCGCCTGCCGCCGGCCGGCCAGCCTCGCGCCGAGAGCGGCGACGACCGGGAGGCTGGCGACCGCGAAGGCGGCGGAGAGGATCCGGAGCCCCTCGAGCCCGAGCCCGAGGTGCGCGATCGCCCAGGCGAGCAGGAAGTGGAGCGGCGCGCCGCCGCGCTCCTCGAGCACGACCTGGAAGAGCTGGTCGAGCGGGTAGCGACCGACGAAGAGGGCCAGGGTCTCGTCCTCGTGCGGCGGCCAGGCGAGGAGCTGGTGGAGCAGGAATCCACCTGCCGCGAGGGTCACGGCGCCGACGGCGAGCAGGAAGCGACGACCCGCGAGCGCCGTCGGCACCGCCAGTCCGCCCCGGTCGCGAATCCCTGTTGTCTGGACGCTTTCGCTCATCGTTTGCCTGTAAGTCTCGCTGCTAGCCTTGCCGCCGATGCCGATCTACGAGTACCGCTGCCCCGACGGACACACCTTCGAGGTGTTCCAGCGTATGGCGGACCCGCCCTCCGAGTCGTGCGAGGTCTGCGGCAAGTCTCCGGTCGAGAAGGTGCTCTATCCGGTGGCGGTGCACTACAAGGGCTCGGGCTTCTACTCGACGGACTACGGCAAGGGCGGGCGGAAGGCTGCGGCGACGAAGGACGGCGACTCAGGCTCGAGCTCGTCCAGCAACGACTCCGGCCCGAGCAAGGACTCCGGCTCGAGCGAGACGGGCTCGTCGACCACATCCTCCGAGAGCTCGAGCAAGCCGGCGCCGGCCGCCGACTAGCGATCCTCGGCGGACCGGTCGCCGACGACGCAGCCGGCCGCGAGCGGCTGTCCGGGCGGCGGGGGCTGCGGCGCCGAGGCGCCGCGGAACATCGTGATCGTGGAGAAGTTCTCCTGATCGCCGAGGATCACCGACTGGCCGCCGATCGAGGCCAGCTCGCCGCCGAGCCGGCAGTGCAGCGCCCGTGAGCGGTTGGCGCGCTTCGAGACCCAGCCGAGCTGGACGAGCTCCGGCGCGGAGAGATCGGTCGTCAGCGGCGCCACGAGGTCGCCGCCGACGAACGGGAGCCGCGCGAAGGTTCGGGCGCTCGTCAGCTTCGCCGCCATCGCCTGCACGACCGCCTGCTGGCGCTCGCCGCGGGTGAGGTCGTTCTCGCTCGGATCGAGCTTGTTCTCGCGGATCCGCGAGTAGATCAGCGCGCGCTTGCCGTCCATGTGCTGGGTTCCCTGCTCGAACCGCCAGCCGTCCCACTGCTCGCACCGCGACTGGCTCGCGTACGGGCAGTCGAACCGGTTCGAGAGGATCGGCTTCGGCACCGTCACGTCGATCCCGCCGAGCGCGTCGATCACGGTGCGGAAGTCGTCGAAGTCGACGAGCATGACGTGATTCGCCTTGACCCCGGTCAGCGCGGCGATCGTCTTCATCGCGAGCGCAGGCCCGCCCAGCTGGAAGGCGGCGTTGATCTTGTTGGCGCCGTAGCCGGGCACGTCGACGCGGAGGTCGCGGGGAATCGAGAGGAACGCCATTCGGTGCCGGCTCGGGTCGGTGCGGACGACGAGGATCGAGTCGGAGCGGCTCGCGTCCGAGCGGGCGGTCGTGCGATCGCCGTCGGTTCCGAGCAGGAGCAGGATCGTCGGCTCGGAGAGGAGCAGGCCGTCCTGTTTCGCCAGGCCCGACTCGACCGCCTTCGGCAGTCGCGCGTTCGCGTCCTCGACACCGCCGCGAAAGGAGAGGTAGCTCGCGACGCCCCAGCCGGCGACGACGAGCACGAGCAGGAGGAGCGTCAGTCCGATCCGCCTGCCCCAGCGCGGGCGGCGCTGTCGACGCTGCTCGACGGGTGCGTCGGAGGGACGGGCCGGCCGCGGCACCTTGCCCTTCGCTCGCCCACCCTTGTAGAGGCGATAGGGCTTCTCTTCCTCCGGCATCCGTCCGGGTATGGTAGCCGCGGCCTGTGGACGGACAGCGTGTCATCGGCGTCGATCTCGGAGGCACGAAGATCCTCGCCGGGGTGCTCGAGCGCGACGGGACGATCGGTGAGACCTGCGAGGTTCCGACGCCCACCGACTCCCAGGACGAGCTCGTCGAGGCGATCGCCGATGCGGTCGAGCAGGTGCGCGAGCCCGGCACCTCCGCCCTCGGCCTCGGCATTCCCTCGGTGCTCGACGCGGCCGGTCGCTCGCTCGACTCGATCAACATCCCGCTCGCCGGGATCGCGCTGGCGGATGTCCTCGGCGGGCGCTTCGGCCTGCCCGCCGCGGTCGAGAACGACGGCAACGCCGCGGCTCTCGCCGAATCGGAGCTCGGCGCAGGCCGCGGGGTCGACGACCTCGTGATGCTGACGCTCGGCACCGGCGTCGGCGGCGGCGTCATCCTCGGCGGCAGCCTCTTCCGCGGGTGGGCGGAGCTGGGACACGTCGTCGTGGTCGCCGACGGCCCGCCCTGTCAGGGCACCTGCACCGGACGCGGCCATCTCGAAGCGGTCGCCTCGGGCAACGCGGCGGACCGCGCGGCCGAGGAGCTGTGGGGCCGCGGCTCGACCGCCGAGCAGCTCGTCGAGCGAGCGCGAGGCGGAGCCGAGGACGCCGTGGAAGCGCTGGCCGGAATCGGCCGGCTGCTCGGAGCCGCGATCGGCTCGTTCGTGAACATCTTCGGGGTCGAGCTCGTCGTCGTCGGCGGCGGCTTCGGCGCGGCAGCGGCCGACTTCCTCTTCGAGGCGGCGCTTCGATCTGCGCGCGAGGAGGCGCTCGCGCCCGGCCGCAGCGTCCGGATCGTCCCGGCGGAGCTGGGCGGCAAGGCGGGCCTCGTCGGCGCGGGCCTCGTCGGCTTCGAGGCGCTCGACGGGAAGCGGTAGTCGTGCCGCTGGCGGTCTGCGCCACTCCGATCGGAAACCTGGAGGACGTGACGCTGCGAGTGCTGCGCGAGCTCGCCGAGGCGGACGTGGTTCTCTGCGAGGACACGCGCCACACGAGAGGGTTGCTCGTGCGGCACGGGGTGCGCGCTCGGCTGCTCAGCTATCACCGGCACAACGAGGCCGCCCGCGTGGCGGAGCTCGTGCCGCGACTCGAGGCAGGCGAGCGGATCGCGCTCGTCAGCGACGCGGGACTGCCGGGGATCAACGACCCGGGCGCGCGCCTGATCGCCGCGGTCGTCGCGGCTGGTCTTCCGGTCTCGGTGCTGCCGGGGCCGTCCGCGGTCGAGACGGCGCTCGTCGCGAGCGGGCTCGCCGGCGAGCGGTACCAGTTCGTCGGCTATCTCCCGCGCTCGGCGAAGGCGCTGGCGACGCTGTGGGCGGAGCTCGAGCGGATCGAGGATCCGGTCGTTGCGTTCGAGTCGCCGCAGCGGTTGCCCGCGACGCTGCGAAGCCTCGCGGCGGCGCTCCCTGCGCGTCGCATGGCGGTCTGCCGGGAGCTGACGAAGCGGTTCGAGGAGGTCGTGCGCGGCACGGCGGCGGAGCTCCTCGAGCGGTACTCCGAGGCGCCGAAAGGCGAGGTCACGCTCGTGTTCGCGGGCGAGGTCGCTGCGGCGGACGACGACGCTGCGCTCGGCGCGGTCAAGGAGCTCGTGGCTGCGGGCGTGCCGAGACGCCACGCCGCCGAGGTCGTCGCTCGCCTCTTGTCACTCTCTCGTAACACTCTCTATCGAAAGTCGTTGCAAAGCGACTGACAGACCCGGCTAGCGTGGACGGGAGTTGCCCTCCCCGACACCAAAGGTAGGTGGCGCATGCGTCGTACACTCGCCGCCGCGGTTGCTCTCGCGCTGCTCGTCTCACCCACCGCGTCCGGCTGGACGTGGCCTCTGGACGGGCCGATCCTCCGGCCGTTCTCGTTCGGAGCCGATCCACACGCGGGCGGACAGCATCGGGGAGTCGACGTCGGCGGCGCGGTCGGGACGACCGTCTACGCCCCCGCCTCGGGAACGGTGTCGTTCGTCGGCTCCGTGCCGAACGGCGGGCACGCGCTGACGGTTCAGACGTCTGACGGCTACGCGGTCACGCTGCTCCAGCTTGGATCGATCACCCTCGTTCGCGGCGCCGCTGTCGCTGGAAGGGCAGCCGGTTGGGGCAGTCGGCGCGAGTGCCGACGCGACCACGCGAGAAGCACACGTGCATCTCGGAATCCGCCGCGCGGCGGAGCCCGACGGCTACCTCGACCCGCTCGACTTTCTCCCCGCGCGGCCGGCGACACCGGTTCCGGTCCCAGTCCCGAGCGCTCCCGAGCCCGCGCAGGCCGAGGCGCCGGCGGCGCCTCCGGCTCCCGCAACGGCCGCTGCGCCGGCCATCGTCGTCGAGCCGCCTGTGAGCGAGCCGCCGGTTGCCGGCGACCCGACGTTGGTGCCCCGAGCAGAGACGACCGAGTCGCCGGTCGCGACAGATGCTCCTGCGCCGCCGCAGGCGATCGAGGAGGCGGTCGAGAGGCCGACCGCGCGCACCGCCTCGACCGTGACCGACGGCGGCCGGCCTCGGCAACCCGTCGCCGCGAAGTCGTCCAGTCCGGTGATGACTACGGTGCCGAAGCTGCGCCGCGTTACTCCGAGCGCCACGACAGCGACCGGCTCCGCCGCGAGCACTCCGGCCTCGCACCAATCTGGAGCGTGCAACCTCGAGCGGACGGATCACGCCTGGTGGAGCGCGTCCGACCCCACCATCGATCGCTCGAAGCAGCGGCGTGCGTCCGGCCGTCTCCGTTGCCGGCTCTCGGGCTGCGTCGATCGCCGGTGAGCCGCGCGAGGTGCCCCACCGCGACGCGACTCGCGTCGGCGTCCGTGCTGACCGAGCGCGCCGACCGCGCTCGCCTGCTCCGTCCACTGCTCCTCGGGTTCGGACTGGCCGGCGTCCTGGCTGTTGCCGTCGCGCTGCGGCTGTTCGCGCTCCCGAGGGCTCGAAGGCCTGCGCCTATCATTTCCAGGGATGAGCTTCTACCTGACGACCCCGATCTACTACGTCAACTCGACGCCGCACATCGGCCATGCCTACACGACGGCCGCGGCGGACATTCTCGTGCGCCATCACCGCCAGCGAGGCGAGGAGACCTTCTTCCTGACCGGGGTGGACGAGCATGCGGACAAGGTCGCGCGAGTCGCCGCCGAGCAGGGGCTCGAGCCCAAGGAGTACACCGACCAGATCGTCGGCGCCTGGCAGGAGCTGCCGCGACGGCTGAACGCGTCGATCGACTTCTTCATCCGGACGAGCGATGAAGGCCACAAGGCGTTCGTCCAGCAGTTCCTCCAGCGGATCTACGACAACGGCGACGTCTACCAGGACGTGTACGCGGGGCTCTACTGCGTGGGCTGCGAGGCCTTCAAGAGCGAGGACGAGCTCGTCGACGGCAAGTGCCCCGACCACGGCATCGAGCCCGAGTGGATCGAGGAGAAGAACTGGTTCTTCCGGCTCTCCGCCTACCAGGATCGGTTGCTCGCGCTCTATGAGCAGCAGCCCGACTTCGTCCTGCCGGCGTTCCGGGCGAACGAGGCGAAGGGCTTCATCGCCGGTGGCCTACGGGACTTCTCGATCAGCCGTGCCGGGCAGACGTGGGGGGTACCGATCCCTTGGGATCCGGAGCAGGTCGCCTACGTCTGGGCGGACGCGCTCGTCAACTACCGCAGCGCGCTCGAGTACGCGCGCCCCGGCGAGGACCTGACGCACCTGTGGTCTGGCGTCCGGCACCTGCTCGCGAAGGACATCCTCCGCTTCCACTGCGTTTACTGGCCCGCGCTCTTGCTCTCGGCCGGCTACGACGTGCCGCGGCAGCTGTTCGTGCATGGCTACCTCAACCTCGGTGGACGCGCGATCTCGAAGACGCTCGGCAACGTGATCGACCCGCTCGAGCTGATCGACGAATACGGCGTCGACCCCGTGCGGTTCTGGATCGCGCGGGCCGTCCCGTTCGGCCAGGACGGCAACGTCTCGCTCGACACCTTCCGCGAGCGCTACGAGCGCGAGCTGGGCAACGACCTCGGGAACCTCCTCTCGCGGACGACGGCGATGATCGCCCGCTACCGCGACGGGGAGCTGAAGATCGTCGCGGGGGAGGGCGGCGAGCTCGCCGAGGCCGTCGAGCGGGTTCAGAAGGACGTGCCCGCCGCACTCGACGTCTTCGACATCACGGGAGGTCTCGAAACGATCTGGGAGCTCGTGCGCCGCCTGAACCGGCACGTCGAGCAGACCCAGCCCTGGCAGTTGGCCAAGGACGACGCGCGAGCGGACGAGCTCGACCGGGTGCTCTTCGAGCTCGCCGACGGGCTGCGGTGCGTCGCGGTCGCACTTTCCGCCTACATCCCCGAGACGGCGGAGCGGATCCTCGGCGCCCTCGGACAGCCACTCGACCTCGCGTGGGAGAACGTGGCCTGCGGCCGCACGGTTGCGGCGACCGGGATCGTGGCGGCGCAGCCGCTCTTCCCCCGGATCGACGCCCCCGCGACCGCGTGATCGACACCCACGCGCATCTCGACGGGTGCGACGAGCCCGCCGGAGCGCTGCTCGCCCGCGCCCGCGAGGCCGGAGTCACGCGAGTGATCGCGATCGGAACCGGGATCGAGTCGTCGCGGGCGGCGCTTGCGCTCGCAGCCGAGCACGACGGCGTGCGGGTGGCCCTCGGAATCGATCCTCACCAGGCGGGTGGGGAGGAGGCGGACAGGATCGGCGAGCTGCGCGAGCTGCTCCGGCAGCCGAGGGTCGTCGCCGTGGGCGAGACCGGGCTCGACAATCACCACGACCATGCAACGCCCGAGGAGCAGCTGCGGCTCTTCGACGCCCAGATCGAGCTCGCGCGAGAGTTGCACCTCCCGCTCGTGATCCACTCCCGCGACGCCGACGAGCAGACGACCGCCGCGCTCGCCCGCTTCGACGGCAGGGTCATCCTCCACTGCTTCTCCTCCGCGGGGCTGCTACCTGCGGCGCTCGAGCGCGGCTACTACGTCTCGTTCGCGGGCAACGTCACGTACCCGAAGGCGACGGCGCTCCGCGAGGCGGCCGCCCGCATCCCGATCGAGCGGATCCTCGCCGAGACCGACAGCCCCTACCTCGCGCCGCAGCCGTTGCGCGGCCGGCCGAACGAGCCGGCGCACGTGATCCACACGGTTGCCGCGCTTGCCGCGGCGCGTGGGGAGGACGCCGACGAGCTCGCGGCCCAGATCGACGCGAACGCGTCTGCCGTCTTCCGGCTCTGATTCCCGATGCCCGTCGTCCCCAAGAAGCAGCTCGGCCAGCACTTCCTCGCCGACGAGAACATCCTCGGCGTGATCGGCCGCCTCGCGGAGCTCGAGCCGACCGACGTCGTGCTGGAGATCGGCGCGGGCCTGGGCGTTCTCACGCGCTTCCTGGCCGGGAGCTCGGCCCACGTCCACGCGGTCGAGCTCGACCGCTCGCTCGAGCCCCATCTTCGCCCGCACGCGTCCGACGGCGTGACCCTCCACTGGGGCGACGCGCTCGCGCTCGACCTCGCTGCGCTGCGGCCGACGCCCACGAAGCTCGTGGCCAACCTGCCCTACAACGTCGCGACGCCGGTCGTGGTGGAGAGCCTCGAGGGCCTGCCGAGCCTCGAGCTCTGGTGCGTGATGGTGCAGCGCGAGGTCGCCGATCGATTCTTCGCGTCCCCCTCGACGAAGGCCTACGGCGCCGTGTCCGTGCTCGTCCAGCTCGCCGCCCGCAAGACCGGCTTTCACCCCGTGGCGCGCACGGTCTTCCGCCCGCCGCCGAACGTCGACTCGGCGCTCGTCGCCTTCAGGCGGCTGCCCCTGCCGCCGGGCTTCAGGAGCGTCAAGCGGGTCGTCGAGGCGTCGTTCGCGCACCGCCGCAAGACGCTGCCGAACTCGCTCGCGCTGGCCGGGCTCGCCGGCCGGCAGCAGGGGGTCGAGGCGCTCGCGGAGATCGGACGAGCGGCCAACGTGCGTGCCGAGGAGCTCGAGCCGGCCGAGTTCGTCGCCCTGGCCGCGGCGCTGTGACGGCGGACGGCGCGATGCGGGCACCGGCGTCCGCCAAGCTGAACCTCGCGCTCGTCGTCGGGCCCCGCCGAGACGACGGCAAGCACGAGGTGGCGACGGTGCTCCAACGGCTCGACCTCGGCGACCGAGTCGCGATCTCGGCCGCTCCTCGGCTCACCGTGACCGGCTACCCGGGCGACACGCTCGTCCGTCGAGCGCTCGAGGAGCTGGCGGCCGCCGCCGGTGTGGAGCCTCACTGGGGGGCGGTGATCACGAAGCGGGTCCCGGTGGCGGCCGGGCTCGGCGGAGGTAGCTCCGACGCCGCGACCGCGCTTCGCCTCGCGAATCTCACGCTCGCCGAGCCGCTGCCGCCGACCGAGCTCCACCGGCTCGCGGCGAAGCTCGGCGCCGACGTCCCGTTCTTCCTGACATCTGGGCCGCAGCTCGGCCGCGGAGACGGCTCCGAGCTCTCCCCGCTCGAGCTCCCGCAGGACTACTGGGTGCTGCTCGTGCTCCCGCACGGCGCTCGGAAGGAATCGACGGCTGCGATCTACGAGCGCTTCGACGAGCGAGAAGGGGCCCATGGCTGGGACGGCCGCCGGGCTGCGCTCGACGATGCCCTCGCGGGTGCAACAAGAGCGCGCCGGCTCGCCGAGCTGCCGCCTAACGACCTCGCCTCGTCGCCGCTCGCCGCCGAGCTCGTCCGGCTCGGGGCGTTCCGCGCCGACGTGACAGGCGCCGGCCCGACCGTCTACGGACTCTTCCTCCATCGTCGGCACGCCGAAGCCGCTCAGCTCGCCCTCGGCCGAGCCGGCCGAACCTGGCTGACGGTCCCTACGTGGTACGGCTGACTCGTCGGATCCCCCGCCGTTTCGACCGCTACCGTTTGAGCATGGAGACGCAGGCCATCATCGAGCAGGGTCACAGCCGGCTCGGCGCCGTGCTGCGCACGAACCGGCTTCGGATCGCGCTCGGGGTCGTGGTGGTCGAGGGCCTGCTCGTCCTCTTCGGGGCGATTCCCTGGTGGATCGTGCTCGTCCTGGCGGCAGCGACGGTCGGCCTCTATTTCGCCGTCGGCCGGGAGAGCGACCACCAGGCGATCCGGGAAGCGAGCTGGATCGCCGCAGTGTCGCAGGTTGCAGTCGTGCTGGTGCCCGCAATCACCCTTGTCGTGACCACGCTCGCCGTCGTCGCGGTCGTCGTGGCGGCCATCGTCGCGCTCGTCCTGCTCTTTCGGGAGCGCCGCTGACGACCGGCCTATACTCGGATCAGTGCCCTGGGGCGTAGCCAAGTGGTAAGGCAGCGGGTTTTGGTCCCGCGATCCCAGGTTCGAATCCTGGCGCCCCAGCCATCTCACTGGTCGGCTCGTTGGCTCCCGTGACCGAGACGAAGCTCGCAGCAGTCGTGATGGCCGGAGGCCTCGGCACGCGCATGCGCTCGTCCGTGCCCAAGCATCTCCATCCGATCCTCGGGCGCAGGATGGTCGACTGGGTGCTCGAGGCCGCCCGGCCGCTCGAGGCGGCGCGGACCCTCGTCGTCGCGTCCCCGGCGACGCGCGACGCATTCGGCGACGTCGAGGTCGTGGTTCAGGAGCGCGCGCTCGGCACGGGAGACGCGATCCGCAGCACCCGCGACGCGCTCGAAGGCGCCGTCGACGAGGTGCTCGTCCTCTCGGGCGACACGCCGCTCCTGACGTCCGACCTGCTCGGCGAGCTCCTGGCGACGCATCGCCGGGAGGGTGCCGCCGCGACCGTCCTCTCGTTCGAGCCCGTCGAGCCGCGGTCCTACGGTCGGATCGTCCGCTCCTCGGACGGCGGCGTCCGCGCGATCGTCGAGGCGCTCGACGCGACCCCAGAGGAGCTGGCGCTGCGGGAGTGCAATTCGTCGATCTACGTCTTCCGAGCAGACCGACTGTGGCCCGCGCTCGAGCGGCTCGAGCCGCACAACGCCCAGGGCGAGCTCTATCTCACCGATGCCGTGCTCGACCTCGTCGAGCGAGGTGACCGCGTCGCGGCGCACGTTGCCTCCGACCCGGACGAGACGGAGGGCGTCAACACTCGCGTGGAGCTTGCCGCTGCCGGCGCCGCCCTGCGCGACCGGATCAACGTCGCGCACATGCTCGCCGGCGTGACGATCGCCGATCCGGCCTCGACGTGGATCGAGCCGACCGTGCTGCTCGAGCCGGAGGCGGTCGTGCACCCGTTCACGATTCTGAGGGGCGTCACCACGATCGCCGCAGACGCGGAGATCGGCCCTCATGCAGTCCTCCTCGACGCCGAGGTCGGGCCGGGGGCGACCGTCGGACCCTTCTGTTACCTTCGCGCCGGGACGGTGCTGGCCCCGCGCTCCAAGGCAGGCACGTTCGTCGAGATCAAGAAGTCACGGATCGGTGCGGGCTCGAAGGTGCCGCATCTCTCCTACATCGGAGATGCGGAGATCGGGGAGGAAACGAACATCGGCGCAGGCTCGATCACCGCGAACTTTCCCCACCTGCCGGGGCAACCGAAGGGGAAGACGACGATCGGCGACAATGCCCGGGTGGCCGTCGACACCATGTTCGTCGCTCCGGTGACGGTCGGCGACGACGTCTGGACGGCGCCCGGCAGCGTGGTCACGGACGACGTCCCGGACAACTCCCTCGTCGGCTTCGCGCCGCGTCAGACGATCAAGGAAGGGCGCGGTGGAAAGCGGAACCGTTGAGCAGTCGCTCCCGGGGCTCGAGGTGCCGACGCCGCGGTCCACTCCCACCGTGGGCCACGCGCTCCCGCTGACGCCGCAGAAGCGGCTGATGGTGGTGGCCGGCCGCTCCCACGGGGAGCTGGCGCAAAGGATGGCCGAGCAGCTCGGGCTCGAGCTCGGCGAGGTCGAGCTCGCGACCTTCGCGAACGGCGAGACCTACTGCCGCTACATCGAGTCGATCCGCGGCGCCGACCTCTTCATCATCCAGACGGGCTGCGACCCGGTCGACCGGAACCTGATGGAGCTCCTGATGATGATCCAGGCGGCCCGGCTGGCCTCCGCCAAGCGGATCACGGCCGTGATGCCGCTCTATCCCTACGCGCGGCAGGATCGGAAGGCGAAGCCGCGCGAGCCGATCTCGGGCCGCCTCGTCGCTGACATGCTCCAGCTCGCGGGCGCCGACCGCGTGCTGACGATGGATCTCCACGCGGGCCAGATCCAGGGCTTCTTCACGATCCCCGTCGACCACATGACGGCGCTCCCGCTCTTCGCGCGCCACTTTCGCGACATCGGCCTGACGGGAGAAGGAGTGGTGTCGGTCTCCCCCGACGCGGGTCGGGCGAAGCTCGCCGTTCGCTTCGGCGAGATGATCGAGGCGAACTTCGCGATCATGCACAAGACGCGTCCGACGCATGACAGCGTCGAGGTGACCGAGATCACGGGCCGCGTGCGGGACAAGGTCGCGATCGTCGGCGACGACGTGATCATGACCGGCGGCACCCTGCTCGCGAACGTCTCCGCCCTCAAGGAGCACGGCGTGCAGGACGTCTGGGTCTTCGCGACGCACGGCCTCTTCTCCGGCGACGCGCTGGAGCGCTTCGCCGAGTCGGACATCACCGGGATCGTCGTCACGGACACCGTTCCGATCGACCCTCGCCGCCGACCGCCGAACCTGACCGTGCTGAGCGTGTCCGGCCTGCTCGCGGAGACGATCATGAACGTCTTCTCCGACGACTCCGTCTCCGCGATCTTCGGCGGCGAGAACCAGCTCTTCTAACGCGGTCAGTCCTTCCTGACGGTGACGGTGACGGTCACCGGCACAGGGACGGGCACGGTGATCGGCACCGTCTCCGTCTCGGTCTCGGTTCTGACGATCGTCTCGACGACGGTGACGGGCAGCGTCTCCCGGACCGTGTCGGTTGAGCGCACCGTGACGGAGTCCGTGACGACGCGGTCTCTGGTGACGACGCGCTCGTTCGTCACGACCCGCTCGCTCGTCAGCACGCGTTCGTTCGTGACCGTTCTTCGGTCGGTCACCACGGAGCCGGGCCGCGTTTGGATCACGGTCCGAACCCTGCCGTCACGCGTCACGACGACGCGCCGGACGACCGGCACGGTCTCCACGTCCCGCTGCGTGACGACGTACGTGCCGCCGGGCGTCGTGACGGTGTCGAGCAGCACCTGGGTCGAGAAAGAGGTGCTACCGCGTCCCGGAATCGTCCGAACGACCCGCACTGGCCTCGTCACGATCCGACCGCTCTCGCGGATCGTGAGCACCTTCTCGACCGTGGTCACCTGCGGCGAAAACGGCTCGCTCGACCCCTCCGCGACCGCCGTGTTCAGACCGCCCGCCGCTGCGTAGCCGCCGAAGCCGAGCAGGCTGATCGCGACGACGGCGGCGACGACCTTCGCCTCGCCGCGAACCCGCTGCCGCCACCACCACGACCAGAAATGCGGATCTCGCCAGTGGTTGCGGATCATCGAACCCCCTTCGATGCCTTCATCTTCCGAACCGTTCCCCTTCAGCTTGCCAGCTCTACGGAAAGAGCGACGTGTCGAGCACCCTTCCGACGAGGTAGCCGAGCAGGAGCACCCACGTGATCTGAACGACGACCAACGCGATCAGCGAGGCAACCTCGAACCTGCGCTGCGCGGGAGCGGCCACTTCGGCCGGCGTCGACTCGCCGAGGTCGGCCGCATGCCCGCCCTCGACGGGCCGGCGCGGCTCCAGTGTCGCTTCGGTCTCAGTCATCCCAGCTTCCTACGCAGCCCTCGCGTTCCTAGATGCGGGTTCGGCGACTTCTTGCGCACTCTTTGGAGAACGCTTACAAGTGCCGCCGGGCCGGCTCACTCCGCTGGATTGGCATTCGTCGAGCCGGGGCACCCCGCTCGCATGGTTCTGCGCCGCAAGCTCCTACTCCTCATCTACCTGGGCGTCGGCGTCGCCGTCGCCGCCTCGAAGGACTACCTCGAGAACCTGGACACGCTGAAGCGCATCGTCTCGGGCGTGCTCGCGGTCGCGCTCTGGCCGCTCCTCTTTCTCGGCATCGATCTGCGCGTGAACTAGTAACAGACTGTCACTTGCCGTTCGCTACACTGCGCGGCTGTGTCCGGCGACAGATTCCGCCTCGAGGTCAAGGAACGCGAGCGGCTCGGGACTCCCGAGTCGCGCCGCCTGCGCAGGCAGGGGTTCATCCCCGGCGTCCTCTACGGCAAGACGGCTGCGCGCGCGATCGCGATCGGCGAGCGCGACCTGCGTGCCGCGCTGAACACCTCTTCCGGCTTGCACGCGGTGCTCGATGTCGTGCTCGAGGGTCAGACGACGGCACACCCGTCGATCCTCAAGGAGTACCAGCGGGATCCGGTGCGCGGGTTCGTCCGCCACGTCGACCTCCAGGAAGTCCGGCTCGACGTCGCGATCACCGCGACCGTCCAGGTGCACCTGATCGGCGGCGAAGACGCCCCCGGCGTCCGCGAGGGCGGCGTCCTCTCGGCTCCGTCGACGACGCTCAACGTCGAGGCGCTGCCGATGGAGGTTCCCGAATCGATCGAGGCCGACGTGAGCGGGATGCAGATGGGCGACACGCTTCGGCTCGAGGATCTGATCGCCCCCGAGGGAGCGACGTTCCTCGACGACCCGCACGAGACGGTCATCGCCACGGTGTCCGCACCGGTCGCGGAGGTCGAGGAGGAGCCCGAGGAGCTCGAGGAGGGCGAGGAGCCCGCCGAGGGCGCGGAGACCGAGGGCGCGGACGAAGCGGGTACAGCCGATTCGAGCGCGAGCTCGGACGGCGAGCCCGGCACCGACGAGAGCTAACCCTTGAAGTTCTTCCGTCGGGGCGAGGCCGCCTCGACGCTGGACCTGCTCGTCGTCGGGCTCGGCAATCCAGGCCGCGAGCACGCACGCGACCGGCACAACGTCGGCTGGATGGTCGCCGACGAGCTCGCCCGGCGGCACGCCGGCTCCTATCGCTCGAAGTTCTCGGGCCAGCTCGCCGAGATCCGCGTCGACGGCGCGAAGCTCGCGCTCCTCAAGCCCGAGACGTACATGAACCTCTCGGGCCAGTCGGTCGGCGCGGCGGCGAGGTTCTTCAAGGTCGAGCTCGACCGGATCCTCGCCGTCCACGACGAGGTCGATCTCGAGCCGGCGCGGCTCCAGGCGCGGCTCGGCGGCGGGCTCGCGGGGCACAACGGGCTCCGCTCGCTGCGCCAGACGCTCGGCTCGGCCGAGTTCCTTCGCCTGCGGGTGGGCGTCGGCCGGCCCGGTCGCGGCGACAGACGACCGGTCGCCGACTACGTTCTCTCGCCGTTCGAGCCCGACGAGGATCCGGAGGCGCTCGTCGCGCGCGCAGCGGACGCGGTCGAGTCGCTCGTCCGCGACGGGCTCGAGCGGACGCAGTCGAGCTTCAACTGACGCCTCAGCCGGCGCGCAGGCAGCCTGCGAGGTGGTCGTCGACGAGGCCGCAGGCCTGCATCGCGGCGTAGGCGGTCGTCGGGCCGACGAAGCGGAAGCCTGCCGCCTTGAGCGCCTTCGCCAGCGCCTTCGACTCGGCCGTCTGCGCCGGCACGTCGTCCCAGCTCGTCGGACGCCTGCTGCGAGGAGGCGGTGCGAAAGCCCAAACCAGCTCGTGAAGAGGCGTCGCCGTCTCGCGGAGAGCGAGCGTCGCGCGCGCGTTCGCGATCGTCGCCTCGATCTTCGCCCTGTTCCGAATGATCTCGACGTCCGCGAGCAGCCGCTCCACGTCCTCCCGCCCGAATGCGGCAACGAGCTCGGGGTCGAACCCGGCAAACGCGCGCCTGAAGCCCTCGCGCTTGCGCAGGATCGTGATCCAGGCGAGGCCCGACTGGAACGCCTCCAGCGAGATCCGCTCGAAGAGGCCCCGCTCGTCGCGAACGGGCAGGCCCCACTCCTCGTCGTGGTAGCTCTCGTAGAGCGGGTTGCCGTCCCCGAAGCAGCGCATCGTCGCGGCTCAGCGAGTCGAGATGACCCGCGCCCGCCACGAGCCCCGTGGCGCCAGCACCTCGACCGTGTCGCCGACCTTCGCTCCCACGAGGGCGCTGCCGAGGGGGGAGTCCGGTGAGACCCCGCCGACGCTCGAGATCTCGATCTCCATCGTCTCGCCGGCCTCGTCGGCGATCTCGACGACCGAGCCGACGCCGACGACGCCGTCCGTGCTCTGCTCGACGACGGTGGCCGACTCGAGCCGGCTGCGCATGATCGTGATCCGGCGCTCGAGCAGGCCCTGCTCGTTCTTGGCGTCGTGGTAGGCGAAGTTCTCGGAGAGGTCGCCGAAGCCTCGGGCGGTCGCGATCGCCTCGATGACCGCCTCACGCCGAGGCCCCTCGAGCTCGGCCAGCTCGGTCGCGAGCGCGTCGTACTGCGTCTGGGTCATCGATTCGCCGGTTCGCTCGGACATTCGGGCATCTTCGCAGGTCGTCGGCGTAGACTTGGCGGCTGCGGAAGAGAGCGTTTTCCGCCCCTCTCCATGGACCGGCTCACCCACAGCTCTCCCTTGTGCGCGCCTCGATGAAGGTGCTGCCCTACACCGATCCGGGGCGACCGGACACGCGCTCGCCGATCCGCCTGCTGGTCTGGGTGGGCAGCAAGCAGCTCGGCACGCTGGTGCTCGGAGTCGCCTTCGGGATCGCCTGGATGCTCTCGCAGGCGCTGCTCCCATACGTGCTCGGGCGCGCGGTCGACGACGGGCTTGCAAACGACGATCGCAGCGCGCTCCTCCTCTGGGCCGGGGCGCTCCTCGCTCTCGGTGCCGTCCAGGCCGTCGCGGGGGTGATGCGGCATCGCGTGGCGGTCTCCAACTGGCTCCAGGCGTCGTTCCGGCTCGCCCAGATCGTCTCTCACCACACCGCGAACGCCGGGCCGGCGGTTCGGGCAAAACTGACGACGGGCGAGGTGGTCGCGACCGTCTCGAACGATGCGATGAGAGCCGGCGGTGCGTTCGACATCACGGCCAGGCTGGCCGGGGCGATCGTCTCCTACGCCGTCGTCGCCGCTCTGCTGCTCGCGTCGTCGCGGTTCCTCGGGCTCGTCGTCCTCGTCGGAGTCCCTGTGCTCGTCGCCAGCCTGTCGTTCGTGATCCGCCCGTTGCAGGCGCGTCAGCGGGAGCAGCGCGAGGAGGTCGGTCGCCTCACCGCTCTCGGCGCCGATACGGTCGCCGGCCTCCGGGTGCTCCGGGGAATCGGCGGCGAGTCGGTCTTCTTCGATCGTTACCGAAGCCGCTCGGAGCAGGTGCGGCTGGCCGGAGTGCGGGTCTCCATGCCGCAGTCGACGCTCGACTCCGCGCAAGTGCTTCTGCCCGGGATCTTCGTCGTGATCGTCGTCTGGATCGGCGGGCGGTTCGCGGTCGACGGGCGAATCTCCCCGGGCGAGCTCGTTGCCTTCTACGGGTATGCGGCTTTCCTCGTGCTTCCGCTCCGCACGGCCGCCGAGGCCGTCGACAAGGTGACGCGGGCACTCGTCGGCGCGCGCCGGATGCTCGACGTTCTTGCGGTCGAGCCGCTGGTCGCCGATCCGTCCTCGCCTGCCGCCGCCCCGCCCGCGGAGGCGCTGCTGG
The DNA here is from genome assembly GCA_963761905.1 of uncultured Gaiellaceae bacterium. Classification (GTDB taxonomy): domain Bacteria; phylum Actinomycetota; class Thermoleophilia; order Gaiellales; family Gaiellaceae; genus Gaiellasilicea. The sequence goes on from CAVXIQ010000005.1 coordinate 51,146, forward strand.
CCGACGCGCGCTCGGGGCTCGTCGTCCCGCCGAGGGTGCTCACCGTCGTCGTCTCGGATAGGCCGGAGGACGCGGTCGCTCTCGCCGACCGGCTGGGACGGTTCGTCGAGAGCGAGGGCGTCAGCCTCGGCGGGGTGCCGCTCGCCGAGCTGCCGGTCGAGCTCGTCCGGCGCAGGATCGTGATCAGCGAGACCGACCCGCTGCTCTTCTCCGGCACGCTCCGGCACGAGCTCGACCCCTGGAACCGCTCGGACGATCCGGCCATCCTCGACGCCGTCGCCGTGGCGAACGCCGAGGACGTGCTCGAGTCGCTGCCGCACGGGCTGGACGGCAACGTCGAGGAGCGCGGCCGCTCGTTCTCGGGCGGCCAGCGCCAGCGGGTGGTGCTGGCTCGCGCGCTGCTCGCGGACGCCGAGATCCTCGTGCTCGTCGAGCCGACGAGCGCGGTCGACGCTCACACCGAGGCTCGGATCGCCCGGCGGCTTCGCGAGGCACGCGCGGGCCGGACGACGGTCGTCGTCAGCGCCAGCCCGCTCGTGCTCGACCAGGCGGACCGGGTCGTCTTCCTCCAGGGCGGGCGGGTCGTGGCCGCCGGCACCCACCGAGAGCTCTTGGGCTCGAGCGACGCGTACCGGGCGACGGTCACGCGGGACGACGAGGAGGACGCGGCGTGAGCGAGAAGCTGCCGATCGCAGACGGTCCGGAGACGCGACGCCAGGCCGGCGCGCTCCTCAGCCGGTATCGGTGGCCGCTCGCAGGCGTGCTCTTCCTCCATGCGCTTGCCGCGGTCGCCGGGCTCGCGGGACCGCTTCTGCTCGGAGGCCTCGTCGAGGAGGTCGAGCAGGGCACGACCACGGCCACCGTCGATCGAATCGCCGTCCTGCTCGCCGTGTTCGTCGTCGCGCAGACCGTGCTGACGTGGTTCGCGCGGCGCCAGTCGTTCGTCCTCTCCGAGCGGATCTTCGCGCGGCTGCGGGAGGACTTCATGCGCCGCGTGCTGGCGCTGCCGCTCTCGACCGTCGAACGGGCCGGCACCGGCGACCTCGTCTCGCGCACGACCGCCGACGTGGACTCGCTCGCGCGGACGGTCCGGTTCGCGATCCCGGAGACGATGATCGCGGCCGTGACGGCCGTCGTGACCGTCGCCGCCGCGGTGTTCGTCAGCCCGGTCGCCGCGATCCCGTGCATCGTCGGGCTGCCTGCGATCGTGCTCGGCACGCGCTGGTACCTCCGCTACGCGCCTGCGGGCTACCTCTGGGAGCGGGCGGCCTACGCGACGCTGACCGGCACCGTCGGCGAGACCGTGGACGGTGGCCGGACGATCGACGCGCTCGGGCTCTCGCGGGAGCGGATCCGCCGGATCGACGCCGATCTGAAGGACGCCTACGCGGCGGAGCGGCGAACGCTCTACCTGCGCACGGTCTGGTTCCCGACCGTCGAGATCGCGTACGTCCTGCCCGTCGCCGCCGCGCTCGTCTGGGGCGGTTGGCTCGTCTCGACCGGACGTGCCTCGATCGGCGAGGTGACCGCCGTCACGCTCTATGTCCAGCAGCTCATCGACCCGGTCGACCGCCTGATCTCGTGGCTCGACGAGATCCAGGTCGGCGCGACCTCGTTCGCGCGGCTCGTCGGAATCTCGAAGGTTCCGAACGACCGGACCGCGAGCGGCGAGGAGCCGGTCGACGAGCGGCTGCAGGCCTACGACGTCCGCTACGCGTACCGCGAGGGAAACGACGTCCTGCACGGGATCGACCTCGACCTCGAGCCCGGCGAGCGGGTCGCCGTCGTCGGGCCGTCGGGCGCGGGGAAGTCGACGCTCGGGCGTCTGCTCGCGGGAATTCATCCGGCGCGGACGGGTCGCGTCGACGTCGGCGGGGTCAGGCTCGTCGACCTGACGCTCGAGACGCTCCGCCGAGAGGTGGCGCTCGTGACGCAGGAGCAGCACGTCTTCGTCGGCACGCTGGCGGACAACCTCAGGCTCGCCCGGGTCGGCTCCACCGACGACGAGCTCCGCGTGTCGCTTGCCGCGGTCGACGCGCTGGAGTGGGTCGAGGCGCTGCCCGACGGGCTCGACACCGTCGTCGGCGCCGGCGGGTTCCCGCTGACCCCGCCGCAGCAGCAGCAGGTCGCGCTCGCCCGGCTCGTGCTCGCCGACCCGCACACGCTCGTGCTCGACGAGGCCACCTCGCTGCTCGACCCGCGCGCCGCGCGCCACCTCGAGCGCTCGCTCGCCTCGGTTCTGGAGGGACGAACGGTCGTCGCGATCGCCCATCGGCTCCAGACCGCGCACGACGCCGACCGGGTCGCGGTCGTCGAGGACGGCAAGTTGGCCGAGCTCGGCTCGCACGACGAGCTCGTCGACCGGGACGGCTCGTATGCGGCGCTCTGGGAGAGCTGGCACGGCGGGCGCTAGCGATACGATGGGACAGCCGGAACCGGGGTTCCGGCCCTTCGTCATGGACCGCCCGCCTCTCCACATCTTCGTCCGCGAGCTCGCCGAGCACGAGCGGCTGCAGGCGCTCGTCGCGGCGCTGCCGACGCGTGCCCGCGTCTCCGAGCCCGTGCTGCCGCTCCTGCTCGCGACGCTGCACGAGCAGCTCGAGCGCGGGATCGTCTGCGTGCTCCCGGAGGACGCGGACGCGCGAGACGCGGCGGAAGCCGCGGGCTGGTTCATCGGCGCCGAGCGCGTGGCGCTCCTGCCCGGGCGAGGCGTTGGGTGGGCTTCCGGGCTGGACCCGCCGCCGCATCTCGTCGGGGAGCGGGCACGCGCGCTCGACGTGCTCGCCCGCGGCGGGCTCGTCTGCGCCTCGGCGATCGCGGTGGCCGAGGGGATGCCGGCGGCTCGGCACAGGCCGGCCCCGATTCGGCTCGAGGTCGGCGAGGAGCCGGGTGTCGATGGGTTGTCGGAGGCGTTCGCGCTCGCAGGCTACGAACGGGTCGAGCGAGCCGAGGAGCGCGGGCAGTTCGCGGTGCGGGGCGGGATCGTCGACGTCTTTCCCACCACCGGTCGGGAGCCGCTGCGGGTCGAGTTCTTCGGCGACGAGATCGAGCAGGTCCGCGTCTTCTCGCCCTTCACCCAGCGGGCTCTGCACCCGGTCACCGATGCGACCATCTATCCGGCGGCGGAGAGGCGGGCCGAGCTCGTCGATCCCGAAAGCAGTCAGCTCCTTGCCGACGAGGGTGCGGCGCCGGTCGTCCCCGCCGATCTCGTCCTCGCTCTCGACCGCGTGCCGGACTTCATCTGGCAGCCGGAGGAGGTGCGGCGCGTCTGGGCGGAGGAGGGGCTCGACCCGATCGGGCTGAAGGGCGCGACCGAGCTCGACCCCTTCCCGCAGTCGCAGCCGTTCGCCTTCGAGGCCCAGCGGCCGGCGCTCGCGGCGCGCGGGCTCGCCGAGGCCGAGCAGGAGCTCGCCGGCTTCGTCCGCGCCGGCAACCGCGTCGTCGTTGCCTTCCCGCACGCCGGCGAGGCCCTGCGGACGCAGAACCTGCTCCGCCGCGCCGACGCTCACATGCTCGAGCCCGGCGCCGACCTCCCCGAGGAGCCGGAGCTCCTCTTCGCGGTCGCGCCGGCGCGCCGCGGCTTCGTCTGGCGCGAGCTCGGGCTCGTGCTCCTGCCCGACACCCAGGTCTTCCGCAAGCGGCCGCCGCGCGCCGACCGCCGCCTCGGTCGCGCGCTCGCCACGTTCGCCGACCTGCGCACCGGCGACTTCATCGTCCACGAGGATCACGGGGTCGGGAAGCTGCTCGGCTTCGAGACGAAGGAGGTCGCCGGCGTCACGCGCGACTATCTCTTCGTCGGCTTCCGCGGCGAGGACCGGCTCTACGTCCCGCACGAGCAGCTCGGGAAGGTCTCGAAGTACATCGGCGCCGACGCAGGCGCGCCGACGCTCTCCAAGCTCGGCGGCAAGGCGTGGGCGAACCTGAAGGCCCGCGCCCGCGAGTCGGTGCGCGAGCTGGCGACGGAGCTGATCGCCCTCTACGCGCAGCGCCAGCAGGCCCCGGGTCACGCCTACGAGCTCGAGAACGAATGGCTGGATCGGCTCGAGGCCGAGTTTCCCTATCGCGAGACGGAGGACCAGGCGCGCGCGATCGAAGCTGTGAAGGAGGACCTGGAGGCGCCACGGCCGATGGACCGGCTCGTCTGCGGCGACGTCGGCTTTGGCAAGACCGAGGTCGCGGTGCGAGCCGCGTTCGCCGTCGCCGTCAACGGCAAGCAGACGCTCGTCCTCTGCCCGACGACGATCCTCGCCGAGCAGCACTGGAACACGTTCAAGGCGCGTTTCCGCGACTTCCCCGTCCACGTCGAAATGGTCTCGCGCTTCCGCACCGCCGCGGAGACGAAGCAGGTGCTGCGCGACTTCGCCGCGGGCAAGGTGGATGTTCTCGTCGGGACGCACCGTGTCCTCAGCCGCGACGTGATCCCGAAGGAGCTGGGGCTCGTGATCCTGGACGAGGAGCAGCGCTTCGGGGTCGCGCAGAAGGAGCTGATCCGCTCGCTCCGGCTCGAGCTCGACGTGCTCGCGCTCTCCGCCACGCCGATCCCGCGCACGCTCCACATGTCGCTCTCCGGCCTGCGCGACATCTCGATCATCGAGACCCCGCCGGAGGGCCGCCGGCCGATCCGGACGACAGTCGGCGAGTACGACGAGGAGCTGATCAAGACCGCGCTCGAGCGGGAGATCGATCGCGGCGGCCAGGCGTTCTACCTGCACAACAGGGTCGAATCGATCGAGGAGGCGGCCGAGAAGCTGCAGCAGCTCTGCCCGAAGCTCCGCTTCATCGTCGCCCACGGGAAGATGCGGGAGCGCGAGCTCGAGGAGAAGATGCACGCGTTCCTGCGAGGCGACGCGGACGTGCTCGTCTCGACGACGATCATCGAGTCGGGGATCGACATCCCGCAGGCGAACACGCTGATCGTCGAGCGCGCCGACATGCTCGGCCTCGCCCAGCTCTACCAGATCCGCGGGCGGGTCGGCCGCTCCGACGTGACCGCGCACGCCTACCTGCTCTATCCCGACGCGCAGGAGCTGACCCCGGAGGCGCGCGCCAGGCTCTCGACACTCGCCGACCACACGGAGCTCGGCGCCGGCTTCCAGATCGCGATGCGCGACCTCGAGATCCGCGGCGCCGGCGACCTGCTCGGAGCGGAGCAGTCCGGCCACGTCGCGGCGCTCGGCTTCGAGCTCTACGTCGAGATGCTCGCGGAAGCCGTGGCCGAGCTGCAGGGCCAGCACCGGCTCGCGACCCGGCCCGTGCGCGTGGATGCGCGCGTCGACGCGTACGTCCCGGCGACCTACGTCGCCTCGGAGGCGCTCAAGATCGACATCCACCGCCGGCTCGCGCTCGCCGAGACCGACGACGAGCTGAGGGAGCTCCACGCCGCGCTCGAGGACCGCTACGGGCCGGTGCCCGAGCCGGTCGAGCACCTGTTCGCGATTCAGGAGGCGAAGCTGAAGCTCGCGCGCCTGGGCGCCGATTACCTGATCTTTCGGGGCGGCCGGGCGACCGTCGGCCCGCTCGTCCTCGGCAGCTCCGAGCTGCGAGCGCTCCGCGACGTCTCGGACACGGCCGTCTACACGAGCGCGAAGCGGGAGGTGAGCCGCCGCACCGAGGCGCTGACCGGGGCGATCGATCTCGTCGACGCGCTCGTGACGGCGCGCGAGGCGGCCTGAGCCGGCCACGTGAGCCGGAATGTGTGTGGTTCATGTAAGCGCACGACCGTGGCCGGTGTTAAGCGCGCCGAGAGGCTTCCGAACCGGCCGATCTCGTGGCTACACTGGCCCGCGACCTCGTCTTCTGCACTGGAGCGCTCCTTTCCGATGACCATCTCACGCCTGCTTCTTCTCCCTGCTCTCGTTCTCGCACTCGTCGCCGCCGGCTGCGGAGGTGACGAAGAGGTGCCGAAGGACGCCGTGGCCGTCGTCGACGGCGAGAAGATCGCGAAGTCGGAGTTCGACGCGATCGTCGCGCAGGCGAAGAAGAGCTACAAGACCCAGAAGCGCGAATTCCCGAAGGCCGGGTCGCAGGAGTACCAGACGCTGAAGAACCAGGTCGTCGGGTTCCTCGTCCAGCGCGTCGAGTTCGAGCAGAAGGCCGAGGAGCTCGACATCGAGGTGACCGAAAAGCAGGTCGACGCGCGGCTCGAGCAGATCAAGAAGCAGTACTTCGGCGGCGACGCGAAGAAGTACGCGAAGCAGCTCAAGGATCAGGGGCTGACGGACAAGCAGGTCCGCGCGGACATTCGCTCGCAGGTCGTCTCCGAGGCGATCTTCGAGAAGGTGACCGCGGACGTGAAGGTCGACGACAAGGCGATCGCCGCGTACTACGCGAAGAACAAGGCGACGCAGTACAGCCAGCCGGAGAGCCGCGAGGTGCGGCATATCCTCGTCAAGACGCGCGCCGAGGGTGACCGGCTCTACAACCAGCTCAAGGCCGGCGCCGACTTCTCCGAGCTCGCCAAGAAGTTCTCGCAGGACACGGGCTCGAAGGCGAACGGCGGCAAGCTGACGATCACGAAGGGCCAGACCGTGGCGCCGTTCGACCAGACCGCGTTCCTCCTGAAGAACAACGTGATCTCGCGTCCCGTGAAGACCGAGTTCGGCTACCACATCATCCAGCCGCTCAAGGACGCGACCCCGGCGAAGGTGACGCCGTTGAAGGACGTCAAGGAGTCGATCCGCCAGCAGCTCCAGCAGGAGGACAAGAACAAGAAGATGACGGAGTGGGTCGACGACCTGAAGAAGGACTACGAGGATCAGGTCTCGTACGCGACCGGCTTCTCGCCCCCGCCTGCCGCCACGACGGCCACGACGGGCGACACCACCAACACCGAAGAGTAAGTGGGGCTGGCGGACGCGCTCCTCGAGCTGCAGGAGCTGACGCGCCGGCTCCGCCGCGACTGTCCATGGGACCGCGAGCAGACGGCGCTGACGATCGTCCCACACACCGTCGAAGAGGCCTACGAGGTCGCCGACGCGGCTGCGGGTGGCGATCCCGCGAAGCTCGTCGACGAGCTCGGCGATCTTCTCTTCCAGGTCTATTTCCTCGCCTTGCTCCTCGAAGAGCGGGGCGAAGGTGATCTCGAGCAGGTCGCCCGGGCCGTGCACGCGAAGCTCGTGCGGCGGCACCCGCACGTCTTCGGCGAGGCGGACGCCAAGACGGCCGAGCGGGTGCGCGAGCGCTGGGAGGCGCTGAAGACCGAGCAGGAGGGTCGGGCCGGGGTCTTCCATGACGTCCCGGCGTCGCTTCCTGCCCTCGCGCTCGCCCGGAAGGTGCAGCGTCGCGCCGCCGTCGTCGGTTTCGAGTATCCGGACCTCGACGGCGCGCTCGCCGATCTCGAGGAGGAGCTCGCGGAGCTGAAGGCCGAGCTCCTCGACAGGCCGGAGCCGACTCCCGAGACCCCGCCGGATCCGCGGCAGGCGGCGGAGCTCGGCGACCTGCTCTTCGCCGCGGTCAACGTTGCCCGCCGCTTGAACGTCGATCCGGAGCTCGAGCTTCGCGCAGCGACGTCCCGTTTCCGCGGTCGCGTCGAGGAAGCGGAGCGCCGAGCCGCCGCGGCAGGCGAGAATTGGCTCGAGCTCCCCCTCGCGGAGCAGGATCGCTACTTCGACCTCGCCAAGGAGACCGAGTGAAGACCACCATCGTCGCCGTCCGCGGCCGCCAGATCCTCGACTCGCGCGGCAACCCGACCGTCGAGGTCGACGTCGAGCTCGAGTCGGGCGCCTGCGGTCGCGCCGCAGTTCCCTCGGGTGCCTCGACCGGCGTGCACGAGGCGGTCGAGCTGCGCGACGGCGGCGGCGCCTACGGGGGCAAGGCCGTGATGCAGGCTGTTGCGAACGTCGGAGGCGAGCTGGCCGCCGCCGTCACCGGCCTCGACGCGTCCGACCAGCGGGCGGTGGACGAGCGCTTGATCGAGGCGGACGGGACGCCGAACAAGGGACGCCTCGGGGCGAACGCGATCCTCGGCGTCTCGCTGGCCTCGGCGAAGGCGGCGGCGGCCGCCGCGGACGAGCCGCTCTACCGCTACCTGGGCGGCGAGGACGCCGTGACGTTGCCCGTCCCGATGCTGAACGTGATCAACGGCGGCGTGCACGCGGACAACTCGATCGACCTCCAGGAGTTCATGGTCGTGCCCGTCGGAGCCGCCTCCTTCGCGGACTGCCTGCGGATCGGCGCCGAGGTCTACCACGCGCTCAAGAGCCTCCTGCACGAGCGCGGCCTCTCGACTGCGGTCGGAGACGAGGGCGGGTTCGCGCCCAGACCTCGGATCGAGCGGCGAGGCGATCGAGGTGATCCTCGAGGCGGCCGAGCGTGCGGGGCATCGCGACACGGTCGCGATCGCGCTCGATCCGGCGACGAGCGAGGTCTACGACGACGGCGCCTACCGCTTCGAAGGCCAGGAGCATGCGAGCGCGGAGATGCCCGCGTTCTGGGCCGACCTCGTCTCGCGTTATCCGCTCGTCTCGATCGAGGACGGGCTGGCCGAGGACGACTGGGAGGCCTGGACGCAGCTGACCCGCGAGCTCGGAGAACGCGTGCAGCTGGTGGGCGACGACCTCTTCGTGACGAACCCGGAGCGGCTGCGCCGCGGGATCGAGAACGGCGTCGGCAACTCGATCCTCGTCAAGGTCAATCAGATCGGGACGCTCACCGAGACGACGGAGGCGGTTCGGCTCGCTCAGGAGAACGGCTTCACGGCCGTGATGTCGCACCGCTCGGGCGAGACGGAGGACACGACGATCGCCGATCTCGCCGTGGCGCTCGGCACGGGGCAGATCAAGACGGGTGCGCCGGCGCGTTCCGACCGCGTCGCGAAGTACAACCGCCTCTTGCGCATCGAGGAGGAGCTCGGCGAGCGAGCCGTCTATCCGGGCTGGTCGGCGTTTCCGCGCGCCAACCGCGGCTAGCCTGTCTCACGATGGCCCTGGAACCACGCCGCACGAAGATCGTCGCCACCATCGGGCCTGCGAGCTCGTCGCCGCAGGTGCTGGAGCAGCTCGTGCAGACGATCGACGGCGCCAGGCTCAACTTCTCCCACGGGACGCACGAGCTGCACGCCGAGAACGCAGCGGCGATTCGGGCGGCGCAGGAGCAGGTCGGCCGGCCGGTCGCGATCATCGCCGACCTCCAGGGCCCGAAGCTTCGCATCGGCGATCTCCCCGCTCCGGTCGAGCTCGTTCGCGGGGAGTTCGTCACGATCGCGGGTGAGGAGGGCGCCCAGGAGGACGACCTGCCCGTCGCCCCCGACGTCCTCGGCTCGATCCTCCAGCCGGGCAACGACGTCCTCATCGACGACGGCTCCGTCCGGCTGCGGGTCGAGCGGGTCGAGCGCGGCCGCGCGCGCTGCGAGGTCCTCGTCGGCGGCACGGTCAGCTCGCACAAGGGCGTCAACCTCCCGGGCGTGCCGCTGCCGATTCCGTCGCTGACGCGGAAGGACATCGACGACCTCCAGTTCGCGCTCGAGCTCGGAGCCGACTACGTCGCGCTCTCGTTCGTTCGGACGGCGGCCGACGTCCAGGCGCTCCGGACGCTGATCGAGGCCGCCGACTCGACGGCGCACGTGATCGCCAAGATCGAGAAGGCGGAGGCGGTCGCCGTGCTGGACGAGATCCTCCGCGAGGCCGACGCCGTGATGGTCGCCCGCGGCGACCTCGGCGTCGAGATCGGAGCCGCCGACGTGCCGCTGCTCCAGAAGCGGATCATCCTGCGGGCGCTCGAACGCGGGAAGCCGGTGATCACCGCCACGCAGATGCTCGAGTCGATGATTCACGCTCCGGAGCCGACGCGGGCGGAGGCGTCCGATGTCGCGAACGCGATCCTCGACGGAACCTCTGCGCTGATGCTCTCCGGCGAGACTGCGATCGGCGACTATCCGGTCGAGGCGGTCGCGCTGATGAACCGGATCGCGTACGCCGTCGAGCCGAGCCTCGGCTACCGGCACGAGATCCCGGAGGCTGAGGATCAGCCGACGATCGGGCAGGCGATGTCGAACGCCGCCTGCGACATCGCCGAGGCGCTTGCCGCAAAGGCGCTCCTGGTGCCGACGTTCACCGGCAAGACCGCCTCGGCGGTCGCCCGCCTTCGCCCTCGAAGGCCGATCATCGGGCTCACCCACCACAAGCATTCGTTCCAGCACATGGCTCTCGAATGGGGCGTGACGCCGGTGCACATTCCCAAGGCCGCCGACGTGGAGGAGCTCTGGGCGACCTCGCTCGAGGCCGCACGCGCCACGGGCATCATCGAGCGGGGCGACCGCGTCGTGATCACGGCAGGAACCGCGGTGAACATGCCAGGGACGACCAACGTGATCAAAGTGGATATCGCCTGACGCCCCTGGCCGGCCGGCTTCCGGCGGGCGGAGCCCGCCTCCGCCGGCCTCGCGCGCCTGAGCGCCCGCGGCTCTCCGGGTCTGGCCATCCGGCCTATCCCCTCCGGCCGCGCGCACTCAGCCACGCGCCAGGATCGTCAGATCTCGGCGCGGGAGCAGGAGCCTGCGGACGAGCGCGGAAACGAGGGCCGTGGCCAAGCGAGCTCGACGCACCCCAACGCAGCCGGAGACCGTGCCGGTCCGCAAGAAGCCGAAGCGGCGTTCGCGCTCGCAGCGCTCGACGATCCTGCTCCGCTGGTGCCTCGTCGGGGTGGTCGGGTTCGTGGCGTTTCTCTACTACCGTCCTCTCGCGAGCTACGTCGAGACGAGGGCGACGCTGAACACGCGTCAGGGCGAGGTGCAGGAGCTGCGAGCCGAGCGGACGCGGCTGCAGGCGCGGCTCGAGCGATCGGCCACGCTCGGGGCGCTGACGCGAGAGGCTCGTCGCAACGGGCTCGTGCGTCCCGGCGAGCAGCTCTTCGTCGTTCGAGGGATCGCCGAGTGGCGACGGGCCCAGCGAGCGGCCCGCCTCGGCAAGGCTACGATCGGGCGTGATGGATGACCGTGCGCTCGTCGAGCGCCAGCTCGGCCGGCCGCCCCGCGCGTTCCGCCGTGTAGCTCGACGCTGCCCCTTCGGGGCGCCCGCCGTCACCGAGCAGGAGCCGTACGACGGCGTCGGGGAGCCGTTTCCTACGACCTATTACCTCACCTGCCCGCACCTCGTGGCAGCCGTCTCCCGCCTGGAAGCCGCAGGCGGAGTCGAGCGCTGGAGCGCCGCCGTCGACGAGGACGGCGAGCTTGCCGCCGACCTGGAACGGGTGACGGCCGAGCAGCGGGCGCTCCGTCGGGAGCTGGCAGGCGACAGAGTGGGCCGCGACGCGGGCGCGTCGCTCGACCTCGGAATCGGCGGCAGCGGAAATCCGCGCCGGCTCAAGTGCCTCCACGCGCACGTCGCCTACGCGCTCGCCCGACCGGGCTACCGGCTCGGCGATCGTCTTCTCGGCGAGCTCGCGCCGCTCTGGCCGATGCGCTGCTGCACCGGCGCGGCTGAGTAGCATCGCGCGCATGTCCGAGCTCGAGATCGCGAACGCGCGCCGCGAGTGGGAGGACGGTCGGCGGCGGTTGCTCGACCGCGTCGAGGACGTGCGGGAGCGCGAGCGGCTGCTGGAGCAGGTCGACGTCGTCACCGAGGAGCTGCGCCGGCGCGTGGGAGGCACGTTCACGCTCGCCGAGTTGGCCAGCGCGTACGCCGGCGCCGACGCCTGGAGCCGGGAGATCGTCTCCCGGCGCGCGCCGGCTCCAGGCTGGCCGAGGACGCTTTCTCTGGTCGAGGCAGCCGCGTTCGAGGTCTATTCGCGCGGCGCGATCGACTACGAGCCATGAGCTCGTTCGAGCAACGTCGCGCCGCCCGCCGGCCGAAGCCGCGGAATCGGGTCGTCCGCGCCGTCGCCGTCGCGCTCCTCGGCCTCGTCGTGCTGCTCGTCGGCGTCGCGATCGGCCGGGCCTTGGCCGACGGGCCCTCACCGGGCGGGACGAGGACGAGCGTGCGCACGTTGAAGCCGGAGCCGTTGGCGCCTGCTGCGACGACGGTGACGATTACGGTTCCAAACAAGTAAACTGTTTGAGAAACCGTAAAATTTGGGTAGGTTTTACGGCGGACATGGCATCAGGTGGGGGGAGCAGACGCGTTGGCGGAGCGCAGCCGGAATGGCTCACGCTCGGCCAGGCCGCGAAGTACGTGGGCGTCGCACAGAGCACGATGCGGAAGTGGACCGATCTCGGTCGCGTCTCCTCGTTCAAGACGCCCGGCGGCCACCGCAGATATCGGCGCAACGAGCTCGATCAGTTCATCGAGGGCTCCGGTCGGACCGGCTCCGCCACCGTCGAGGCTCCGATCGTCCTGATCGTCGACGACGATCCGAAGCTCCGCGAGTACGTCCGCGTCAATCTCGAGGCGGAGGGCTACGTGGTTCGTGAGGCGGGGAGCGCCGACGAGGGGCTTGCGTCGCTCGACGAGGAGTCGCCGGATCTGATCCTGCTCGACGTGATGATGCCTCGCGTGGACGGATGGGAGATGCTCCGCCACGTCCAGGAGAAGCACGGCGTGGGCGCGATTCCGGTGATCATGTTCAGCGGCAAGGTCGACGAGCGGACGGCCGCCAACGCGTCGTCTCGCGGCGCGCAGGGGTTCATCGGCAAGCCGTTCGACCCGCGCGCGCTGATCGAGTCGACGAAGCAGCTGCTCCCTGTCTAATTCCCAAGGGGTCTAGTGCGCAAGGGGCCGGGCAGAGCCCGGCCCCGCGCGAAGAGCGAAAAGCATGGTCTCAGTTGATCACGCCCTCCAGGAGTGGATCGTCGATCACCGCATCGGGGTGCTCGACCCGCTCCTCGAGGCGATCACGCTCGCCGGTTCCTTCGGTCTGATCTGGCTGGCGCTCGCGATCGTGCTCGCCGGCCCGATGTGGCGACGACCGACCCTCGCAGCTCGTACCGCCGCGACGATCCTCGTGGCCGAAGCGGCCTCCGGGGGGCTCAAGGAGTGGCTCGGCCGCGACCGTCCGCCGCTCCGAGACCCCGAGCCGGAGCCGCTCGTCTCGCTTCCTCTGACGAGCTCGTTCCCATCCGGCCACGCCACGGTGGCCTTCGCCTGCGCGACGGTGCTGGCGCTCGCCGTGCCCCGGCTGCGCTGGCCGCTCTTCGCGCTCGCGGCGCTGATCGCGTTCTCGCGCGTCTACGTGGGCGTCCACTACCCGCTCGACGTGCTCGCCGGCGCCGTGCTCGGCGTGACGCTCGGGTTCGCCGTCCGCTATGCGGGCGCCGGCATCCGACGAGTCGCGCGCCGGATCGAAGCGAGCTCCTAGATTTCCTCGGCCGCCTCGAGCAGGCCCGCGACGAGGAGCGCGAGGGCTGCGGCGAGACTGATCACGAGCCCGAATCCACGGCCTGCGAAGAAGAACTCGTCAGGGATCGAGATCAACCGCACGAGGACAGCGACCGTGCCGAGGGCGCCGAGCGCGATCACCACGAGGCTCTCGGGCACCGCTGCGGGAAGCTGGATTCCGGTCTCCCGGAGAATCGCGAGGACGATCGCGACGATCCCGATCAGGAGGACGAGCTTGCCGAGGAGCCCGGTGTCCCACGCGAGCACGCTCACCTCGACGCCCTGATCGGTGCCCGGCCCCGAATACCAGCCGGTGAACGCCGAGATCGCGAGCGCGAGACCCGCGACCCACGTCAGGTTCTGGCCGAGCCCCCAGAGCTGAGGCACGCGCAACCGGGGACCGGGATCGGCGTCGGGCGGGTCGGTCGCGAGCTCGTACTGGGGCGCGGGATCTTCCATCGGACGCAAGTATCGGTCATTCCGGCCCAGTCGTCACGAGGACGGTTCCGATCGACCTCGCGGCCAACCGCCTCGCGCAGCGAGGGGACTAGACTTCGACGGATGGCCAAGCCTGCGACGCGGCAACAGCCGGGGGAGGATGCACCTCCCTCGTTCGATCCGATCGCAGTCGACCGGGCCTACCTGCACGAGCGTGCCCGGCGCAAGGCCCGGATCGAGCGCTCCCGCGCACGCCGGCGCGCGAGCCTCCGGTTCTGGATCGTGCTCCTCGTGCTCGTCGCCGTCGGCATCGCGCTCACGGTGACGATCTGGCGCGAGATCGAGCGTCTCTTCGGGCTTTGAGCATCGCCGCAAAGTCAGCGCGCGCGGCGCTTCCCGAAGCGCTCGCCGCGTTGGCGCTCGCCGGTCGGGCCGTTGCGGCCCGCGAGCCGCTCCAGCGCACGCTCGACGCGATCGTCGGCGCGGTGGCGCTCGCCGCTGGCGCAGACGTCGTCGTCGTGTGGGTGCGCGAGCGGAACGAGGAGCTGGTCGCGCGCTCGGTGTGGGCGTCGGCCGCCTCGCTCCGGGCGGAGATCGAGGGGCTGCGGCTCGGAGACGCCGCCGCGGGAGCCACCGCGTTACGCGAGCTGCTCGGCCCGGGGCCGGAGGCGATCGCCGTACAGCTCGACGCTTCGGACCGGGAGCTCGGCACGCTCGAGCTGTTTCGCCACGAGGGCGAATTCGACTCGTCGGATCGGCAGTTCGCATCCCTCGCGGCGGATCTTGCCTTGCTCGCGACCCAACTCTGCCGCGACGAGGCTCGCGACGGCTCGTCGGGCTCTATCCTCGAGCTCGCAGGCGACGCGCTTGCCGCCGCTTCGGACGACCGCGAGACGGGCGCTCATGTCGCGCGGATCGCGGCAATGGCGGCCGAGGCGGACGGAGCTCTGCTCTGGCTGCTGTCCCCGGAAGGCGTCGTCCTCGACGGGGCGTACGCCCGGACACCCGACCTCGAGGCGGCCATGGGTGCCGCCGAGACCGTCATTCTCGACCAGCAGTCGACCGCCACGCACGAGCTGCCCGAGGGGTCGCTCGTGGTGCTTCGACTCGGTCAGCCGCCGATCGGCGTCCTCCAGCTTCTGTATCGCACCGGTGGCGCACCGGAGCAGCTCGTACCGGTTGCGAGCTTCGCTGTCCGTGCCGCCCATGCCCTTCGTGCTGCAGGCCGCGCGCGCGAGCTGGCCGTGGAGCTCGAGCGGAGCCGGGCGCTCCTGGCGGTTGTCGGTGAGGCGATCGCGAGCCTCTCGCTCGCTCACACCCTCGACACCGCGGTCGAGCACGTCGCCACGCTGCTCGACTCGGACCGGGTCGCTGTCTACCTCGAAGAGGAAGGCGCGTTGACGGCAGCCGCTGCGCGGGGACTCGAGCAACCGCACGAGCAGGTCGCTCGTGCCGTGCTCGAGCTGGCACTCGGCCCACGGCGCGGGCACGGAATCGTCCAGCTCGCCGATGCAGCCCAGCTCACCCAGCTGGGAGCGGCCTCGGACGAGGCGGTGGCCGCCGAGATCACATCGGTGCTCGCTCTCCCGCTCCTCGTCCAGGAAGGGCTGATCGGGCTGCTTGCGATCTATCCCCGGCGCCCGATGCGACTGACCCCGAACGAATCGGCCCTGCTCGTCGCGCTTGCCGCGCAGCTCGCCGTCGCGGTCCAGAACGCGCGCCTGCACGAACGGGCGACGAGCCTCGGTGACGAGCTCGAGGCGTCGCTTGCTGCGGAGCGTGAGTCCGCAAAACGACTGCGCGCGCTCTACGAGATCTCCGGCACGTTCGCCCAGAGCCTGTCGCTGCAGACGACGCTCGACGTCCTGGCTCGGTCGATCGTGACGCTGCTCGGTGTCGATGCCGCGGTGATCCGGATGCCCGACGAACGCGGTGTCGACTTCGTCGCTCGCGCCGTCGAGGTCAACGACGTGCGCGTCGATGGGGCGGCGCGCGCCCTCCTCTCGCGTCCGCAACCGCTCACCCGCGCCGAGCGGCAGGAGCTCCTGGAGCGGCGGGCTCCGCTGCTGCTCGATGCGCGCTCGGCGCCGACTCTCGAGGGAGCGAACGCCCTGCTCGCGCCCTTCCTCGAGAAGGGCTCGACGGCCGCGATCGTTCCGATCGAGTCCGCCGGAGAGCTGCTCGCCACCCTCACGATCGTCTCGCTCCACCCCGAGCGCCCCGTCGCCGGCGAGATTGCCGACACGGCTATCTCGATCACCGGGCAGGCCGCGCTCGCGATCGACAATGCCCGTCTCTACGGCCAGCAGAAAGAGTTCGCGGACACGATGCAGCGATCCCTGCTGCCGCGGGAGGTGCCGGATCTCGCCGGGCTCGAGATCGGGGACGTCTACGAGTCGGCGGCGCGGGTCGACGTCGGCGGCGACGTCTACGACTACCTCGTGCTGGCGGACGGGCGCCTCGCCGTCGTGCTCGGCGACGTCACGGGCCACGGCGTCGAGGCCACGGCAGACATGGCGATGGCCAAGTTCGTGTTTCGCTCGCTCGCTCGAGTGCATACGGATCCGGGTGTGTTCCTCGCCGCCGCGAACGAGGTCGTCGCCTCCGAGGTCGCCGCAGGCAAGTTCATCACGATGGTCGAGCTCGTCCTCGACACTGAGGCGGGAACGGTCACCTGCGCGAGCGCCGGGCATCCCGCACCGAGGCTCGTGCTCCCGGACGGCAGCGTCCTCCCGATCGATGCCCGCGGGCTCGCGCTCGGGATCGACCCGGCGCAGGTGTACCAGCCGGTCACGCTCGACTACCCGGTTGGCGCCAGCGTCGTCCTCTACACCGACGGCGTCGTCGAGGCGCGACGCGGCGGGGAACAGTTCGGCAACGAGCGCCTCGACGCGTTGCTCTCAGAGCAACGCGACCTACCTTCGAGGCAGCTCGCGATGTCCGCGCTCGCCGCCTGCCGTGACTGGACCGAAACAGGCGAGCTCGCAGACGACTTCGCGCTCGTCGTGATCAAGCGGTCCGGATGAAGGGGTCTCAGGGCGCGCTCGCGGCACTCGTCTTCGGAGCCGGGATCGGCTCGCTGGCCACCGAGATCGCCGCCTCCAGGCTGCTGGCCCCGTACTTCGGGTCCTCGACGATCGTCTGGGCGAACCTGATCGGGATCGTCCTCGCCGCGCTCGCTCTCGGCTACTTCCTCGGTGGCAAGCTGGCCGACCGGCGGCCGGAGCCGCGCCTTCTCGGCCTGATCGTGCTCGCCGCGGCGGCCTGGGTCGCCCTGACGCCCTTCATCGCCCGGCCCTTCCTCGACGCGACGGTGAGCAGTCTCGACGACGCGTCCGCGGGGGCAGTGGTCGGCTCCTTCTTCGCGGTCCTGCTCCTGTTCTCGCCCGCCGTCGTCCTGCTCGGGATGGTCTCGCCGTTCGCGATCCGGCTCGCGATCACCGACGTCGCGACGGCA
Organism: uncultured Gaiellaceae bacterium; assembly: GCA_963761905.1. GTDB lineage: Bacteria > Actinomycetota > Thermoleophilia > Gaiellales > Gaiellaceae > Gaiellasilicea. Next base: position 68,288 of record CAVXIQ010000005.1, read on the forward strand.
GGCGCAGTGGCCGGCCGCTTCTACGCGCTCTCGACGGTCGGCTCCCTCCTCGGCACGTTCGTCCCCGCGCTGATTGCGATCCCGCTCGTCGGGACGCAGCGGACGCTGCTGGGTACCGCCTTCGTGCTCGCCGCCTCCGCCTCGCTGCTGCTCGGGCGTCGGGCCGCCGTCGCCGCGCTGGCGTTCGCCGTTCTGGTTGTGATCCCGCCGGGCGCGGTGAAGGCGGAGGAGGGGCTCATCTACGAGGAGGAGTCGCGCCATCAGTTCATCCAGGTGCTCGAGCGCGACGACGGCAGGCGCCTGCTCAGCCTGAACGAGGGGGTGGCGGTGCACTCGGTCTGGCGCCAGGAGACCGTGCTGACCGGGGGTGTCTGGGATGCGCTGCTGACGGTTCCGGTCGTGCTCGACCGACCGCCGCGCCGGGTCGCGATCCTCGGCAACGCGGGCGGCACACTCGCCCGAGCGTTCGGTGTCTTCTGGCCGCGCGCCAAGATCGACGGGGTCGAGATCGACGCAGCCGTGACCGAGGTCGGCTACCGCTTCTTCGGGCTCGCCGACAACCCGCGCGTAACGACCTACGACGAGGACGCACGCCCCTTCCTCCAGCGCCTCGACCGGCGCTACGACGTGATCTACGTCGACGCCTATCACCAGCCCTACGTTCCGTTCTACCTCGCCACGCGGGACTTCTTCGAGCTGGTGCGCGACCGGCTGGCGCCCGGCGGAGTCATCGCGCTCAACGTGGCGACCGTGCCCGACGACGACGCGCTCGTGCGCGAGGTCTCCGGCACGCTCGCGACGGTCTTTCCCGAGGTTCGGGTGTGGAACGCGCTCAGGTTCAACCGGGTCGTGATCGGCTTCTCGGATCCCGACGGGGCCCCCCGGGGCTCGCTCGAGCCGCCCGATTCGCGACTTGCCCCACTGGTCAGCCTGCTCGAGCGCGACCTCCGGTCGAGGCCGGCGGTGACTCCGGCGGCTGATCCCTGGACCGACGACCATGCCCCGGTGGAATGGGTCACCGACCGGATGATCGTCAGCTTCGCCGCGCGCGGCGGCGACCTCGACGAGGCTCCGCTGCCGACAGCGCCTTGAGGCTGTTGAGAGGAGACGGGCCGCCGATCCGGGTCGGCCACCGAGGTGCTGCCCTGCTGGCGCCGGAGAACACGCTCGCCGCGTTCGAGGCCGCGCTCGCCGTGGGCGTCGATGCAATCGAGTTCGACGTGCTCGACCTCGTCGGCGGGCCCCTCGTGCTGGCTCATTCGAACGACCTCCACGAGGTCAGCCACGGCGCCGCGGCGGGGACCGTGCGCGACCGTTCGCTCGCCGAGCTGCGCGAGCTCGCCCCGGCGCTGCCCACGCTCGACGAGGCGCTCGCGTTCTTCGTCGACAGGCCCGAGGTCGCCGTCCACGTCGACCTGAAGCTGACCGAGCGGCTCGACGAGCTCGCCGCGGCGCTCGAGCAGCATGGCCTCGTCGAGCGAACGGTCGTGAGCTCCTTCCACCGCGAGAGCCTGCGGGCGTTGGCGCGTGCCGCCCCGGGCCTGCGGATCGGCGTCACCTATCCGGAGGATCGGCGTGGCATCACGCGCAGGCGGATCCTCCATCCGGCCATCCGGCTCGGCACGGTCGCTCTTCGGGCGGTGCTCGCGCGAAGGGTGCCGGCAATGCTCGCGAGCGCTGGCGCGAACGCGCTGATGCTCCATCAGGCGGTCGTCTCCGCCGAGACGGTCACCGCCGCTCACGCTTGCGGCGCAGCCGTCTGGGCCTGGACGATAGACCGGCCCGAGGAGCTCGCGGCGATGACGGCAGCGGGGGTCGACGCCGTGATCACAAACGACCCGAGGATCTTCGAAGCGATTGATACAGGCATGGCTACACTAGGCCCGTGAAGCGCGGATTTGCGGCCTTTTCTCTGCTCAGCTGTGCCGTGGTCGGCCTCCTCAGCGCGCTCGTCCTCGTCGCCGCGCCGGGTGTGATCGCGCAGACCGTTTCGACAGGAACGACGACCACCGGAACGACCGGGACGGTCACGACGCCGCCGCCCACGGTCACGACGACGACCACGACCACGACGACCACGACGACGACTCCGCCGCCGCCGACCACTCCGAAGCCGCCCCCGCCGCGGCCGACCACGATCCCCGCGGGCGTCACGATCGCCGGCCTGCTCGTGGGCGGGCTCTCGCCGGCGCTTGCGACGTCCGAGGTCCGCGCCTTCTTCGCGCGACCGCTGACCGTTCGCATCGCAGGCACCTCGAAGCTGCTCGTCTCGCCAAAGGCGCTCGGCGCGTCCGCCTACGTCGGGGATGCCGTCAAGCGCGCGCGAATCTCGAGACCCGGCGCCAACGTGCCGTTGAAGGTCGCCGCGCCGCTGCCGGGAATCGAGCGCTACGTCAAGCGGCTCGCGGCTCGCTTCGACCGCGAGCGTGTCGACTCGCGCCTCGTCATGCGCGGCGCCACGCCGTTCGTGACGGCGTCCCGCAGCGGCCGGGCGCTGAAGCAGACCGCGCTCGCACGCGAGCTCCTTCGCAACGTGAAGACGCATCGCCGAACTCCGGTGACCGCCCGCCTCGTCGAGGTCGCGCCGGCGATCACGCGAACCTCGATCGGTGAGGTGATCGTGATTCGGCGCGGGATCAACAGGCTCTATCTGTACGACGGGATGAAGCTCCGGCGCACGTTCGGGGTCGCCACCGGACAGGCGCGCTACCCGACTCCGCTCGGCAGCTTCCAGATCGTCGTCAAGTGGCGCAATCCCTGGTGGTACCCCCCGGCATCCGACTGGGCAAAGGACGCGAAGCCGATCCCGCCCGGCCCGGGGAACCCGCTCGGGACGCGTTGGATGGGAATCTCGTCGCCTGCAGTCGGGATTCACGGAACGCCCGACGCCGCCTCGATCGGCTACTCCGCCTCACACGGCTGCATCCGGATGCTGATCTCCGAGGTCGAGTGGCTGTTCGAGCAGGTGGAGACGGGGACGCCCGTCTTCATCGTTCAGTGACCGGCCGCGTCCGGCTCGGAGCGCAGGTCGTTGCGGTCGGTGTCGTCGTTGCCCTGCTCGGGCTCCTGATCTGGAAGGTCGCGAAGGGAGACGACAGCGCCGTCACGAGCTCGCTGGCCGACGGCAAGGCTGTTCCGGCGCCCGACTTCACGCTGGCGAAGCTCGACGGCAGCGGCGACCTCGCGCTCGAGTCGCTGCGCGGGAAGACCGTCGTCCTCAACTTCTGGGCGTCCTGGTGCGGACCGTGCAAGGACGAGACGCCGCTCCTGCAGAAGGGGTGGCAGCGCTGGCAGGGCAAGGACGTCGTCTTCGTCGGCATCGACGTCAAGGACTTTCGCGGCGACGCTCGCTCGTTCGTGCGCAGGTTCGGCGTCACCTACCCGAACGTGTACGACGGCAAGGGCTCGACCGTCGGCCGCTACGGCGTCACCGGCTTTCCGGAGACGTACTTCATCGACGCGCGCGGCCGGGTCGTCTACCGGATCGCGGGGCCGGTCGACGAGGAGGACGAGCTCGACGACGGAATCGAGCGCGCCCTCGCGGGGACGTGAGAACGACCTTGTGTCTCTGAAACACAACGTCCTGCTCGTACTCGTGTCCCTCGCTCTCGCCGCTCCCGCGTTCGCCAGCGAGCAGAACCCGACCGCGGCGGAGCTCGAGTCCGAGCTCGTCTGCCCGATCTGCGACTCCACGCTCGACACCTCGAACGCCGAGATCGCGCGGCGGATGAAGGCGTTCATCCGGATTCGGATCGCCGCGGGCGACACGAAGAGCGAGATCAAGGCGAAGCTCGTCGAGCAGTTCGGCCGGGGCGTGCTCGCCGTCCCGCCGCGGCAGGGCTTCGACTGGGTCGCCTGGCTGCTGCCGCTCGCTGGGATCGGCGTCGCGGCCGTCGCCGTCGGCGCGCTCGCCTGGGGCTGGAGCCGCTCGCGGTCGGAACCGGCGCCGCCGCACGAGCCGGCGCTCGATCCCGACGTCGAGCGGCGGCTCGACGACGAACTGGCCCGCTTCGAATGAGCGCGGCCGGATGAGCCCTGCCGGGGTCGCGGTCGCGTTCGCCGCGGGTCTCGTCTCCTTTCTCGCGCCGTGCGTCCTGCCGCTCGTGCCCGGATACCTCTCGGCGGTGTCATCGGTCGAAGCCGATCGCCTCGGCGAGCCTGGCGCGGCCGGCCGGATCGTCCTCTCGAGCCTGCCCTTCGTCGCGGGCCTCATCTCGATCTTCGTTCTGCTCGGCGCCGGCGCTGCGGCGATCGGCCTCTCGATCGCCGAGAACCAGTTCCTCCTCGAGCAGATCGCCGGCTTCGTCCTGATCGTCTTCGGGCTCGTCTTCATGGGCCTGCTCCCGTGGCCCGAGCGGCTGCTCGGCACCGGCCTAGTGCAGGGAGCACGGCGGCGGGGGTCGGGCTTCCTGCTCGGCGGGGCGTTCGCGATCTGCGCGGCGCCGTGCATCAGCCCAGTGCTCGGCTCGATCCTCGTCCTCGCGGGCGACTCCGGCACGGTGCTCGAGGGCTCCGTCCTGCTCGCGGTCTACGCGCTCGGCCTCGCCGTCCCGTTCCTCGTGGCAGCGGCGTTGTTCGTCCCCGCGATGGGCTTCTTCCGGCGGATCCGCGACCACTACGCGACGATCCAGCTCGTCAGCGGCGCGATCCTCGTCGCGCTCGGAGCGCTGCTGTTCTTCGACCGCTTCTGGTGGCTCCGCGTCTACCTGAACCGCTTCTTCGAGTGGCTGGGGCTCGGCTAGAAGGACTCCTAGACGGACGGCGGTGGCAGCTCGAGCGAGCCCGACTCGACGACGGCGGTTGCGGCTGCGACCGAATCGAGCACCCGCGACACGTCGACGTCGCGGTGGGCCGGCGCATACGGGCCGAGCCGCCGCGCGGCCTTCTCGAGCTGGCGCTCGCAACCGACCCGATTCCCGCGGCCCGCCTGGTACCACGCGACCGCGACGTGGACGAGCCCCTGGAGAAAGTCCCGTTCTGCCGTCGGCGCCGCGCGCCACTCGTCCTCGAGCTCCTCGTGTGCTGCGAAGTAGGCGCCGGCGCGAATCAGCCGCAACCCCTCCTCCAGTCCCATCGGGCCAGTATCTAGCTGGCGGATACCGGGAGCGAAGTGACCCTTCAGGGATTTTCGCGCGGGTGCGGGCTTTGCCCGTGCCCTTGCGCACTAGACGGCAGCGAAGTGACCCTTTAGGGATCTTCGCGATCGAATCTGCTCCTGCAGATTTCGATCTTGCGGGCGACACTGCTAGATTCGGCGCGTGGCGACCATCCTGCTCGCGGGGGTCGACCTCTTCTTCAGGGGGAAGCTCGAGGGGCTGCTCCCCGGTCACCACTTGGTCACCACAGACAGCGTCGATCCGCCCGACATGGTGATCGTCGACATCGCGCGCGTCGACCCCGACGAGGTGGTCGATGCCTGGCCCGACGTGCCGATCCTCGGCTTCGCGAATCACACCGACAAGACGGGCCTGCTCAGGGCTCATACGGCCGGTTTCGACCAGGTGATCGTCAAGTCCGCGCTCGTCGAGCGGGCGCCTGATCTGGTCGCCGAGCTGACCGCGCCGCCGCTCTAAGACCCGCCGATACACTCGCCGCCGTGACGTACATCATCGCCGAGCCGTGCATCGACATCAAAGACCGTTCGTGCGTCGACGTCTGCCCGGTCGACTGCATCCACGAGTTCGCGCGGATGCTGATCATCGATCCGGAGGAGTGCATCGACTGCGGGGCGTGCGAGCCGGAGTGCCCGGTCGAGGCGATCTTTCCGGAGGATGCGCTGCCGGACAAGTGGGAGCCGTTCGTGAAGATCAACTACGCCTACAGCGAGGGCGCGGCGGCGATCGACCCGGCGGTGCAGCAGTACGCGGACGACAACGACGTCCAGAACCCTCCGCTCGCATAGAGGTCCTGCCAGCGGTTTAGCCGGCCTCGCGCGGGAAACGCCCTCCCCGTCCACGATCGAAGGAGGGGGCATGCCCCAGGAAGCCTGGAACGCCAAGCGCGAGCGTCAGTACGAGCACATCAAGGACGGCCTGAAGGAGCGCGGGACGTCCGAGGACAAGGCGCAGGAAATCGCCGCGCGCACCGTGAACAAGGAGCGCGCTCGCGCCGGCGAGGCACGGGAATCGTCGCGGCTGTCGCGCGAGGACATCTCCTCGAGCCGTCGCGGCGGGCTCCGCTCGGGCACGCGGCGCACGCAGGGCCGCACGCGCGACCAGCTCTACAACGAGGCGAAGAAGCTGGGGATCGAAGGCCGCTCGAAGATGAACAAGGAGCAGCTCAAGCGCGCGGTCGACCGGAAGAAGTGATCGCCGCAGCTATCCTCGCTCGGTGACCCCGCGGAGCCTCGATCACGTCGCACTCTGGGTCGCGGGACGCGATGCGATGGTCGAGCTTGCGACCGAGCGGCTGGGGTTGCGGACGATCGAGCGAACCGACTCGTTCACCCTCCTCGGCGCCGATGCTCGGCGCGGGAAGCTGACGCTCTTCGACGCCGAAGGTCGGCGCGAGCAGGGCGCGTTGAAGCGGATCGGGTTGCGGGTGAGCTCCCTGGACGGGCGAGAGGAGCGCGTTGATCTGGGAGAGTCGCTCGAGGTCGTCCTCGTCGAGACTCGGACCGACTCGGAGCTCGACCTCGACCACGTGGCGCTCTTCTCGTCCGATCCCGCGGCTGCCGCACGGGCCTGGCAGGCGTACGGCTTCGCTCCGGCCGGCGCGAACAGAGTCGAGGTCGGCGGCGCGTACATCGAGCTGCACCTTTCGGATGACCCCGGCGCGCCCGAGCGGCCGCTCCTGAATCACATCGGCGTTCTCGTCGACTCGGTGGAGGAGCACATCGCCGAGGCGGAGGAGCACCGAATCGAGATCGACAAGGTCGTCGATGCCGAGAACACGCTGGCGCTCTTCGTCTGGGGGCCGGACCGGGTCAAGCTCGAGTACGTCGAGCACAAGGCGTCGTTCTCGCTGCGCTGAATTCGCCTGACTTGGGCTCGTCCGTCCTCAGGGTCGCCGGCGCGGGCATGGCCGGTCTCGTCACGGCGGCCCGGGCTCGGGAGCTCGGTGCGCAGGTCGTCGTCCTCGAGAAGGGTGATCGCTGCGGCGGGTCGATGCTGCTGTCGAGCGGCGTGATCTGGCGGCATCGGTCGCTGGCCGAGTTCCGGGAAGAGTGCCCCGGCGGAGATCCAGCGCTGCAGCGACGACTGATCGACGAGCTGGACGAGGGACTCGACTGGCTCGAGTCGCTCGGCGCGGCAGTGGCGGAGCGGGCGACCGGGAACTCGCGGACGGTCGGTCGCCGCTTCCATCCGCGTGGGTTGACCGACGCTCTTGCGCTGGCCGCCGGTGAGATTCGGCTCGGCCGGCCGTTCGACGAGGCGGATGTGCTGGCGACCGGCGGCTTCGGCGTCCGACTCGCGCGAGAGCGCGGCCTCCTCCTGCGCGCGAGCAGGTGGAGCGAGGGCGACGGGCTCGCCTACGGGCTCGCGCACGGCGCGGAGCTCACGGCCGGGATGGACGAGTTCTACGGGCGGAACCTGCCGGCCGCCGTTCCCGAGGAGCTGTTCGTCTCGGCCGCCCAGGTGTACGGAGCGCACGCGCTCGTGCTCGACGAGCAGGGGAGAGAGTTCTTCCACAACGAGGTCTCGTGGTCGGAGACGGATCTCGTTCAGGCGACCGCACGGCTGCCCGAGTCGGCGGCGTGGTACGTCGTCGACGCGCGGACGCTGCGGCGGAGAGTGCGCGAGCGAACGGTGGCGGAGATCATCGAGGTCGCGCGAATGGTGGGTGGCGACATTCGATCGATCGACGAGCTCCCTTTCGCGCTGCCTGCGTCCCCGAAGCTCGTGGAGCCGCCGTTTCTCGCGGTTCGGGTGAGGCCCGCGGTCACGCATACGACGGGTGGGCTGCGGATCGACGAGCGGGCGCGCGTCCTCCGCGAGGACGGCTCCGCGATCGACGGTCTCTTCGCAGCGGGTGCCGACGCCGGCGGCATCTTCACCGGCGGCTATGGCAGCGGCTTGGCCGCTGCGCTCGTCTTCGGTCGCCGCGCCGCCGAGTCCGCGCTCGAGAGCTAGGTGTCCGTCGCGTACGGCGGGAGGACGACGTGCAGGGCCGTGCCGCCGTCGGCGCCCTGCTCCACCGAGAAGCGGCCGTTCAACGTCGCGACGCGCTCCTCGATCGCGTCGAGCGTCCGCAGCCGCCGCTCGCCCTTGCCGTTGTCGGAGATGACGGCTTCGAGCCCGCCGTCGCCCGTGCGCTTCGCGAAGACGGAGATCCGGGTGGGCGGACCTCGGAGCAGTGCCTGGTTCAACGACTCGCGGATCACCTGGTAGAGCCCGACCTGCTCCTTCTCGCCGAGCCGCTCGGCCTCCGTGACGTCGACCTCGATCTGAACCTCGTGCTCGATCCCGAGCTGGTTGGCCAGCTCGAGCACCGCCGCGCCGAGCCCCTGGTCGCGCAGCACGACGGGCTCGATGTTGAAGGAGAGATCTCTCAGCGAGCGGATCGTCTCGCGGTGCTTTTCGAGCGCCTTGCCGATGATCCCGCGCGCGTCGGTGCCCCGCTCGTCCTCGATCGCGTGCACGGCCGCGTCGAGCATGAGGGCAATCCCGGAGAGGTTCTGAACCGGTCCGTCGTGGAGGAAGAGCGCCAGCCGGCGTCGCTCGTCCTGCTCGGCGGTGATGATCCGATCCGCGAGCCGGCTTCGCTCGGCCTCGCGCTCGACCGCGTCTGCGAGCAGCCTCGCGTTCTCGAGCTTGACCGCTTCGTCGCGCAGCCGCTCCGTCACGATCAGGTAGAAGGCGGCCGCGCCGGCGACGAGCACGACCGCGAGCGTGACCCACTCGGCTAGCTGGGCGTTCATGGGTTGCTAGTCGATGATGGCATCGCGCAGCGCGATCGCGACGGCATGCGTGCGGGTATCGGCCTCCAGCTTGGCGAGGATGTGCCGCACGTGGCTCTTCACGGTCTCCTGGCTGATGAAGAGCTTGGCCGCGACATCCGCGTTCGACATCCCGTCCGCGAGGAGCTGCAGGATCTCGCGCTCGCGGGCGGTGAGCATCTCGTTCTGCTCCTTGCCGGTGAGGAACGAGGGCATCAGGGCGGGATCGACGAAGCTCTCTCCGCCCGCGACCTTCTCGATCGCCCTGAGCAGCGTCGCGTGCGGAGCCTCCTTGAGGATGTAGCCCTTGGCGCCGGACTCGAGCCCGCGCCCGAGCAGCGAGCGCTCGCTGTAGGCCGTAAAGATGAGGACGGCGGCGTCCGGGACCTTCTCGCTGATCTGCTTCGTCGCCTCGAGGCCGTCCATTCCCGGCATCCGGACGTCCATGATCACGACGTTAGGGCGGCGTCGCTCGACGAGGGCGACCGCGGCCGCGCCGTCCGACGCCTCACCGATCACCCGGATGTGGGGAGCGCGGGAGAGCGACAGGCGCAAGCCCTCGCGCACGACCTCGTGGTCGTCCACGATCAGGCAGGTGATCTCGTCCGGCATGGCTGGGGATTCTATTGAGAGGCTCGGCGGGCGCTCTAGACCGCCAGCGTCAGCTGCTCGGGGCGCCGTGGCGGAGCGGGCTGCGCCGGCCGGCGATCGCGGACGCCGTGCTCGCGCGCCAGCGCTCGCACCTGCTCGCGGACGGGCTGGGTCTCGGCGGCCGGGAGGTAGGCGCGGCTCTCGTAGAGCCGCTCGTAGCGCTCGAGCTCGCCGGGCCAGTCGCGGGCGAGCGCCTCCAGGAAGTGCTCCCGGGTTCCCGGCCTCAGGTAGAGCAGGTTCGCCCAGATGCTCGCCGCTCCCGCTTCGCGCGCCGCCCTGACGACCTCGGCGAGCTGCTCGGGCCGGTCGGAGAGCCCCGGCAGGATCGGCGCCATCCCGACACTCGCCTTCACGCCGCCGTCGACGAGCTCCTTCAGCGCGCGGAGCCGCTGGCGGGGCGGCGCGGTGCCGGGCTCCGTCGTTCGCCAGACCTCGTCGTCGAGCGTCGGCACCGAGAACATGATCGAGACGTCGGCGCTCGAGCTCGCCGCCTGGAGGACGTCGAGATCGCGGACGACCATCGGCCCGCGCGTGATCAGCGAGAAGGGGCTCGCCGCAGACGCGAGCACCTCGAGGCACGAGCGGGTGAGGCGGTAGCGACCCTCGCACGGCTGGTACGGGTCGGTCGCGGCGCCGATCGCGATTCCCTCGCCGCGCCAGGACGGTCGCGCGAGCTCGCGCACGAGCACCTCTGCGACGTTCGTCTTCACCCGGATCGAGCGGCCGTAGCGGTCGTCGGCGGGTCGATCGGCCCGCAGCTCGAAGGCGCGGACGTAACAGAACGTGCAGCGGTGCGCGCAGCCCATGTACGGGTTCAGCGACCACTCGAACGGCATTCCCTTGACGCGGTTCAGCGCACTCCGGCACGGCTCCTCGCGGTACTCGACCCGCATCGCAGGAGTATAGAACACCTGTTCGTGTCGGCGCGAACGTGTTAGATGCTCCGGATGGAGCTTCCGGGCGGCATTCGCCGCGTCACGTGCCCGCTGCCGACCCGCCCGGGGCACGTGCACGCCTACCTGCTGCCCGGCACCGACGGCTGGACGCTCGTCGACACCGGCATCGGCCTCCCCGACGTGGCCGAGTGGTGGGCGCGTGAGCTGGACGGGCTCCAGGTCGTGCGCATCCTCGTCACCCACTTCCATCCCGATCACATCGGCGCGGCTGCCGACGTGGCCGAGCTCACCGGCGCCCCGGTGCACCAGGGCGAGCTCGACTACGAGCAGACGCAGATGGTCTGGGGAAACCCCGACTGGCCGCAGCGGATCGCCGACTGGTTTCTCACGCACGGCGTGCCGCGGCCGATCGCCGAGGAGCTGATCGAGTCGGGCTCGGTCTACGCGCCCTTCATCCGCTATCAGCCCGATCCGGTCCGGGTGCTCGCAGGCGAGCGGCTCGACGGCTGGGAGCTCGTCGCGGCACCGGGTCACGCGGATGGGCAGCTGTGCGTGCTGAAGGACGGAATCCTCGTCTCCGCCGATCATCTCCTCGGCAGGATCACGCCGACCGTCGGGCTCTGGCCCGAGAGCCGGCCCGACCCACTCGGCGACTACATCGAGTCGCTCGAGCGGACGATCGAGCTCGCGCCGACCGTTGCGCTTCCCGGCCACGGCGAGCCGATCGCGGATCCGGTCGGCCGCGCGCACGCCTTGATCGAGCACCATCGCGAGCGGCTCGCCGTCTCCGAGGCGTCGTTGACGCAGACGCCGCGCACCGGCTTCGACCTTTCGTTCGACCTGTTCGGCGCCGATCTGAAGCCGGCGTCGCGTCGGTTCGCCGTCGCGGAGACGCTCTCGCACCTCGAGCGGCTCGTCCGGGAGGAACGGGCCGCGCGGCACGAGGACGACGGGGCCGTTACCTATACTGCGCGCCAGCTTGGACGACGAGCTTCCGCCTAGTACCTGCACCCCGGCCTCGACCGGGGTATGCCGATGAGCGACGGCCTCCGGATCCTCGCGATCTTCCTGCTCGTGCTCGGAAACGCCGTCTTCGTCGCGGCCGAGTACGCGCTCGTGACCGCACGCCGGACGAGGCTCGAGCCCGAGGCGGCGCGGGGCAGCGCCTCCGCCCGGAGGGCGCTCGTGCTGATGGACAACCCGGTGCGCTTCATCAGCACCGTCCAGATCGGGATCACCGTCTTCGGGATCGCGCTCGGCGCAGTCGGGCAGCCGCTCCTCTCGGACTACTTCACCCCCGTGATGTCGAACGGGCTCGCCTACGCGCTCGCGTTCCTGATCCTCACCTACCTCAGCGTCGCGCTCGGCGAGCTCGTGCCGAAGGCGATGGCGCTCCAGAAGGCGGAGCCGATCGCCAAGGCGCTCGCGCTCCCGCTCGGCATGCTGCAGTGGGTGACGACGCCGTTCGTCTACGTGCTCCAGATCTCGGCAAATGCCGTAACCCGCCTCTTCGGGATCAAGCCCGCGGCCGCCGGCGAGCTCGCGCACACCGAGGAGGACATCCGCCACATCGTCGCCGGCGCCGAGGACGCGGGCGTGATCGCCACGACCGAGGAGGAGATGCTCTACAAGGTCTTCGACTTCGCGGACAAGGAGGTCCACGAGGTGATGGTGCCGCGGCCGCAGGTGGTGGCGATCAAGGCCGACCTGCCCTCGGAGGAGGCGCTGGCCGCCCTGCTCGAGTCGCCCTACACGCGCTATCCGGTCTATCGCGACTCGCTCGACGAGGTGATCGGCGTCCTGCACGTCCGCGATCTCTTCACCGCGCTGCACGACCGCGGAATGGCGGAGGTCGAGCTCGAGCACCTCGTTCGGCCGGTCTACATCGTCCCGGAGACGAAGGATCTCGCCGCGCTGCTCGCCGAGTTCCGCAAGCAGAACCAGCACATGGCCGTCGTCGTCGACGAGTACGGGGCGATGCAGGGGATCGTCACGCTCGAGGACCTGCTGGAGGAGATCGTCGGCGAGATCGAGGACGAGTTCGACCTTCCGGACGAGTCGGTGGAGCGGATCGACGACACCCACATCCGGATCGACGGGACCTTCCCGATCGACGACTTCAACGAGCAGTTCGGGACCACCATCGAGATCGAGGACTTCCACACGATGGCCGGCTACGTCTTCGGGCTGCTCGGCCGCGCGCCCGAGGTCGGGGACGAGGTCAGGACGGACGGGCTCGTCCTCCACGTCGTCGAGATCGAGGGCTCCCGGATCCAGCGGCTCGAGGTGGAGTTCGACGAGTCGCACCGGCACGTCGAGCGCGAGAGCCAGTAGGTCCCGGGACATGCTCCCGATCGAGCGGCCCGGCAAGATCGTCTGCGTCGGCCTGAACTACCACGCGCACGCCGAGGAGCAGGGGAGGGAGCCGTCCGAGCGGCCCGTGCTCTTCGCCAAGTGGGCAACCTCGTTGATCGGCCCCGGCGAGCCGATCGTGCTCCCGTCGATCTCCCACGCGGTCGACCACGAGGCCGAGCTCGGCGTCGTCCTCGGCGCAAGGGTGAAGGCAGTCTCGGTGGAGAACGCGCTCGAGGCGGTGCGCGGCTACCTCTGTGCGAACGACGTCAGCGCCCGCGACCTGCAGCGCGCCGATCGTCAGTTCACGCGCGCGAAGTCGCTCGACACCTTCTGCCCGGTCGGGCCCGAGCTCGTGCCGGCGACCGAGGTGCCCGATCCGCAGGCCCTCCGGATCCGTTGCCTCGTGAACGGGGAGGTGCGCCAGGACTCGACGACCGCGGACATGGTCTTCTCGGTCGCGGAGCTGATCGCGTTCGCGTCGGAGGCGATCACCCTGGAGCCCGGCGACCTGCTGCTGACCGGGACCCCGGGCGGCGTCGGCGAATTTCGCGATCCGCCGGTCTACCTCCGGGACGGCGACGAAGTGACGGTGGAGATCGAAGGCGTCGGCTCGCTGAGGAACCCCGTCCGCGGCTGACCGCTACGAGCCCCAGAACTCGTCGAATGTCGCCGGGTCGTTCGGCAGGGCCAGTACCTCCGCCACGAGCCCGTCCCTGATCGTGAAGAGGAGCACCTGGTCGAGATCGAGGGTGCGCCCGTTGCGCTCGCCGGAGGCGCGGTAGAGGGCTGCGGCCCGGTCGCCGCTCGTGAGGACGTCGATCAGGCGCGAGCTGTAGGTGCCGCCCGTCTGCTTCGGGAGGTTGCCGAGGAAGCCGAAGATCTCGGTCCGGCCGCGGTAGGTGCCGGCCATCGTGCTCCCGCCCGGTACGTGCCAGACCGCGTCCTCCGCGAAGCACTCGCGCAGCGCGAACCCCTGCTTCATCGCGAAGGCCTCGAAGATCCGCCGGACGAGCGCCTCGTTCCGCTCGCGGCTCAGCGCCCCTCCTCCCAGCGGTCGATCAGGCCGGCGACGTGATGCCGCTGCGCGTCCGTGAACTCCATCCGGGCGAGCAGCCGGCGCGCCTCGACCGGATCGTCGTTCGCGACGGCGGCCTCGAGCCGCTCCCGCCAAGGCGTCGGCTCGCGCAGCTGCCGCCGCAGCCAGCGGAGCAGGCTCACACTTGCTTGGTCGCTCATCGCCGCTGAGGCTACAACGCGACCGAATCCGGCGAGCAGGCAGAATCCGAGCGTGAAGGAGATCCTTCCCGAGCTCGAGCGCTGGCGGCAGGAGGGCGAGCGCGTCGCGGTCGCGACGGTCGTCGCCACCAGGCGGTCGGCGCCGCGGCCGGTGGGATCGAGCCTCGGCGTCTCCGAGAGCGGCAAGCTCTGCGGCTCCGTGTCGGGCGGCTGCGTCGAGGGCGACGTGTACGAGCACGCACGCGAGGTGCTCGCCTCCGGCAAGCCGAAGCTCGTCTCGTACGGGATCTCCGACGACGAGGCGTGGGCGGTCGGGCTTCCCTGCGGCGGCGAGATCGACGTCTTCGTCGAGCGCCTTCCGTGACGATCGTCGAGCGGCTGCTGGCGCTCGCCGAGAGCGAGTGAGCGGGCCGTCCTCTTCACGGTTCTGGACGGCGAGGAGGCCGGCGCCAAGCTCCTGGCGCTCGAGAGCGGCGAGACGATCGGCGACGCGCCGCCCGAGCTGGCCGCGCGCACCGGCGAGCTGCTGCGCCGTGCGCGCAACCGGCTGCTCGAGCTCGACGGCCGGCGCGTCTTCTGCGAGGTCTACGGGCCGCCGCCTCGACTGCTCGTCTACGGCGCCGTCGACACCGCCGAGTCTCTCTGCCGAGCCGCGAAGCTGCTCGGCTGGACGACGATCGTCGCCGACGCGCGGGCGAAGTTCGCGACCGCCGAGCGGATCCCCAGCGCCGACCGGCTGATCGTCGAATGGCCCGAGAAGGCGTTCGCCGAGGTGGAGCCCGACCACGCTACTGCCGTCGTCGTCCTCACCCACGACGACAAGTTCGACGTGCCGGCGCTGAAGGCAGCGCTCGCGAGCGAGGCGTTCTACATCGGCGCGCTCGGCTCGCGCCGCAACCAGGAGCGCCGCCGCGAGCGGCTGCTCGAGGCCGGGATCGACGAGGACGCGCTCGAGCGGATCGCCGGCCCGTGCGGGCTCGACATCGGCGCCGACTCGAACGAGGAGACCGCCGTCTCGATCCTCGCCGAGGCGCTCGCGGCACGTGCCGGGCGCGAGGGCGGGCCGCTCCGCACGGCGAAGCAGCGGATCCACGTCGAGGTCGAGTAGGTGAGAACCGCGGTGGTGACCGGCGCCGCCCGCGGGCTCGGCGAGGCGATCGCCCGGCGGCTCCACGCCGACGGCGACCGCGTCGTGCTCGCGGATCTGAACCTCGCCGGCGTCGAGGAGCTCGCGGCGGAGCTGGGCTCGGACGCGAGCGCCGTCGAGCACGACGTTCGCAGTCTCGACTCCTGGGAGCGGCTGGTTGCCGGCACGGGCCAGGTCGACGTGCTCGTCAACAACGCGGCGCGGACGGAGTTCAGCTCGTTCTGGGAGATCGACGTGGACGAGTGGGACGACGTGCTCGCGACGAACCTCCGCGGCACCTACCTCGGCTGCCGTGTCGTCGGCGCGCAGATGCGGGATCGGGGCGCCGGCCGGATCGTCAACCTCGCCTCGGTGGCGGGGCAGCGCGGCGCCTCTGCGACGGGCGTCCACTACGCGGCCTCGAAGGCGGCGATCGTCGCGCTTGACGCGGCACGCGGCGACCGCCCTCGCCGGCCACGGGGTGACGGTGAACGCCGTGGCGCCGGCGGCGATCGACGGGCCGATGGTCTCGCTCGTCCCGCCCGAGAAGGTCGAGGCGATGGTGAAGACGATCCCGGTCGGGCGCCTGGGCCGCGGGGAGGAAGTGGCGGCCGCGGTCGCCTACCTCGCCTCGGACGCGGCCGGCTTCGTCACCGGCGCGACGCTCGACGTCAACGGCGGGATGTTGATGCGGTGAAGACGCGCGCCGCGCTGATGTTCGAGCCAGGGCGCCTCGACGTGCACGAGGTCGAGCTCGAGGAGCCGCGCGCCGACGAGGTCGTCGTCCGGATGGTGGCCGTCGGCGTCTGCGGCACCGATCTCCACTCCTACAAGGGCGAGTGGACTCGGCCGACGCCGATCGTGCTCGGCCATGAGGGCGCCGGCGTGGTCGAAGAGGTCGGCGCTGACGTCGACGGCCTGCGCGCCGGAGATCGCGTGGTGCTCTCGTGGGCGCCGGCGTGCGGCGAGTGCTCTGCCTGTCGGCGGCAACGACCCGCGGCGTGCGCGCCGCTCTCGACCGCGTTCGGCCGCGGGACGCTGCTCGACGGCCGGACCGGGATCTCGTTCGACGGCGCGACGGTCTACCGCGGCACGGCGACGGGCGCGTTGCAGGAGCGGCTGGTCGTCGCCGCGGGGGCAGCATTGCCGCTCGGGGACACGATTCCGCTCGAGCAGGCGGCGCTGCTCGGCTGCGCCGCGCTCACCGGCGTCGGCGCAGTGCTCAACGCCGCCCGGCCCGAGCCCGGCTTCACGACGCTCGTGATCGGTGCGGGCGGCGTCGGCCAGTTCGTCGTCCAGGGCGCGCGGATCGCGGGCGCGAGCGCGATCCTCGTCGTCGATCCGGTCGAGGGCCGGCGCGAGCAGGCGCTGCGGCTCGGCGCGACGGCCGCTTGCGCGCCCGAGGACGTGAAGGAGGCCGTCCGCGCGCTCGATCCCGAGGGCGTCGACTTCGTCTTCGACGCGGTCGGATCGCCCGAGACGACGGCGCTGGCGCTGCGCTGGACGCGCGGCGGCGGGACGACGGTCGTCGTCGGCCTCCCGGCGGCGGGCGCGAAGCTGACGCTCGACCCGCTCGACTTCACGAACCGCGAGAAGACGCTGACCGGCACGATCTACGGCTCGGAGGATCCGGCCGTCGCCCTGCCTCGAATGCTCGACCTCGCCGCGGCCGGCGAGCTCGAGCTGGCGAGCCTCGTCGGCCCGAGCTTCCCGCTCGACCGCGCCGACGACGCGTTCCAGGCGAGCCTCGCGGGCTCGCCCGGCCGCGTGCTCGTCACGGCCTAGCTCGGGGCGAGATCCCCGGCTCGGTTGATGAAGTCGACGATCTCGTTCACGCCCGGGTCGTAACCGTCGCTTGTATCGACGTCGATCGACGGCACAGGAAGCGAGATGTGCTGGAACGCCTCGAACGACTGCGCCCAGGCCGCGATCCCAATACCGATCGTGCTGTCGCCGTGAGCCTTCAGGCGACTCTGATTGAGGGCCGCGCGAGCGGAGGCCCGTTCGAAGGAGGTGGCAGCGTCGACCCTGCATCGGACGATCCGGAACTGGGCGAGCCCGACGAGCGGATCGAGGCCGCCACGCCACAATCTGTCTTGGAAAGCTGCTTCCGCAACGACGGTCACACTCGCTTCGAGCAGAACACGCAGCACCTCGAAGAACAGCGGCAGCGTTAGCTGCGTCAGCGGGTCGCCGTGTCCGCCCTGGAACTCAGCGCCCTCGGCGTGCGCCATGCCCTCTTTGATCTCATCCCTGCAAACTGCCGGGCAGGAAATCGTCTGTGCGAGAGCATGCGCGAGCGTCGTCTTCCCGGAGCCGGGCTGACCACTGACGACGACGAGCGTGGGTGTCGGTCGCTCACGCACGCGTGGTCTCTTCCGGGTGCGACGAAGAGCGCCCGATCGCCGGCCGCGCCAGGCTCGCGCGGACGGCGTCCGCTTCCGCAGATCGTCCGACGTCGTCGTAGGCCGCGGCGAGCTCCATTCGATACGCACGCGCCTCGGGCTGGTCGAACCCCGTCTCGTCGGCCCACTCGACCACCTGCTCCAGCAAAGGCACCGCCGCAGCCGAGCGGCCGAGCGAGCGGAGCGCCCGAGCGACTCCGACACGCGCCTCCTCGGTCAGCGACGGGTTTCGAGATTCCTGCTCGCGGGCCTCGAGGGCGGCTTGGAATGTCTCAAGCGACGGTTCGCCTCGCTCCCACTGCCAGTCGCCGAGATTGAGGAGGAGGGTGCCACGCCAGTACCTCGCCGCCTCGAACCGGTCGGCGATGTCGAGCCCGCGGTTCGTCCAGCCGACCATGTCGCCGACGAGCGCGCACGAGTGTGCGGCGTCCGCCGCGATGAAATGCTGATCGGCGGCCAGCGCAACCTCGTACGCTCGCTCGAGGAGCGGGAGCCCTGCGGCGTCGCCGTGGCTGCGTCTGACGATTCGACCCCGCTCGAGCAAGACCCTCGCACGCGCGACACCAGTCTCACCGGCGAGCGCGTCGGCCTCTTCGAGCAACTCGTCGGCCTCGTCGAGCCGGTCGAGCCAGGACGCGACCCGGGCGAGCTGGGTGAGCACCTCGGCGCGTCCGACACCCGTCGTCTCGGCGGCAAGCGCGGCTCGCAACCTGTCCTCGGTTGCCTCGAGGTCGAAGACATCCAGCAACCCACGGAGCCGGTCGTCGCTCACCAAATCGATCCTGACAGAGAAGCCCATCGGCACCACCGATGCCGGTCTGGGTGTGGCGAGGATCCGCCGACGACGCGGTCCGGGCGAGCCTCGCTGGCTCGCCCGGCGCGCGTGCTCGTGACGACGTAGCTACTCCGCCATCCGGAAGGCGACCTGGTACTTCGCAACCGAGGTGCGCTGTCCCGGCGTGTCGGCCGCCGGCATCGCGCTCAGCGCCGCGTCGCCGGCCCGGTAGTCATCCTCGTTCTCGAAGAACACGACCACGAGCGACTTCTCGGAATCCGGATCGTGGAGCACGATCATTTCCTTGGCCGGAATGTCGTCCGGCCGCTCGTTCCCTTCCATCCTGGCGAGCAGCTCCGTCATTCGATCGCTGTTCACGCCTTCGAAGGTGACGACTCGTGCGAGTGCCATCTCGGCCTCCTTGTCGAGTGTTCGAGCGACTCTACAACCGGCAGGAAGCTAGTTGCCGACCGGCGCGGCTGGCGAAGCGGTGAGGCGCCGAAGCGAGGCCCGAACCGCGCCCGGAGCCTCGACCCACGTGAAATGGCCCGCGCCGTCGACCACGTCGACCCACGCGCCGGGGATCCGATCCGCCGCGTCCGTCGAAGCGGCGAGCGGCATCGGGCTTCGCGAGCCGTGGACGAAGCCGACGGGCACCCGGATCCGCGACAACCCCGCCTCGAGCGCCGGCAGCTCCGCGAGAATCGACCGCCCCATCTGCGCCGAGCGCTCGCTCGCGATCCGCAGCTCCGGCATCGGTGGGGCCTGCTCGGGATCAGCGAAGTACGCGGGCCAGACGAGACGCATCCCTTCGAGTGCCAGCTCGTCGTCGGCGCCGCCCTCGGTCGTCAGCTCATCGAGCTCGCGCGCCCGCTCACGCACCTCCGCGGGCGTTCGACGGAGAATCTCCTCGTCGAACTCCGGCCAGCGTCCGTCACCCACCGACCCGAGCGGGTCGACGGCGAGCACGCCGAACAGTCGCTCCGGCAACGCCAGGGCGACGTGCAGGGCGAAATGCCCGCCCCAGGAATGGCCGACGAGCCATGCCTTGTCCCAACCGAGCGCGTCGAGCACGCGACGGGCGTCGTCCACGTCGGTCGCCACCGTGTACGGGCCTACCGCCGCGGACGGCGCCTGCCCTCGCTGCTGGTACCAGGCGACGTCGTTCTCCTGCGCGAGCTCGTCGGCGAGCTCGCGCAGGTAGTCGAAGCCGAGTCCTGGCCCTCCGTGCAGCAGGAGAACCGGCGGCCCGTCGCCGGCGCGCCGACCTGCGAGCGGGGGCCCGTCGTCGTGTGTCGTGAACTCGATCCACTCCACGGGAGCCCGATCGTCTCATGGACCCGCAGTCAGGCGCTACCGTCCGAGCGACGTGAGCGGAAAGCGGCTGAAGGTCACGCGAGCGGAGATCCTGGCGTTCCGGCGGCGCGTCGGAGCGCTCGATCAGCGGCTGCCGCAGAGCCGAGCGTCGTTGCGCCGGGCGGCGTGGGCCGGCCTGCAGGACAGCATGCCGAGGGCCGCGCTCCTGTCGATCCATGCGCGGGTGGAGGGCACTGGGCCGTCCTCCTGGGAGGATCCCTCGCTCGTGCAGGTGTGGGGACCGAGGTACAACGCCTACGTGGTCGCGGCGCGCGACCTGCCGGTGTTCACGCTCGGCCGGCTGCCGGACGCCGGCAAGACTCGCGCGAAGGCGGAAGACCTAGCGGCGCGCCTGCGCACGTTTCTTGGTCCGGCTCGGATGCGGTACGACGAGGCGGGGCAGGCGCTCGGCGTCCACGGGAACTCACTGCGCTACGCGGCTCTCACGGGAACGCTGGCGATCCGGTGGGAGGGAGCGCGTCTGCCAGTCGTGTGGATCGTGCCGCCGCCCGAGATCGATGCGCCGCAGGCGACGCTCGAACTGGCGTGCCGCTACCTCCACATCTTCGGTCCGGCGACCCCGGAGGGGCTCGCCAAGTGGGCGGGGATCGGCGCGCGAAAGGCAGCCGCCGCCTTCGACGATCTGGGCTCTCTGATCCCGGTCCAGACGCCGTCGGGCGATGCCTGGATCCTGAGTGCGGACGAGGCAGCCATCCGCGAGCCTCCAGGGCCCGCGGCGCCCGCGCGGCTCCTCCCGAGCGGCGACGCCTACACCTTGGGCATGACGAGTGCGGATCGTGCGCTCCTGGTGCCGGATGCCAAACGGCGTGCCGAGCTGTGGACGCCTCGCGTGTGGCCCGGCGCCCTCCTCGTGGCAGGGAACGTCGTCGGCACGTGGCGCCGCGCGGAGGGGGCGGTCAGGATCCAGACCTGGCAACGCCTCTCGGGCGCGGCCCGTGAGGCGATCGTCGCGGAGGCGGAATCGATGCCGCTTCCTGGAGTGAGTGGGCAGATCGTCGTGCACTGGGACTGACGCGAACATCGCGCTCCGCGAGCTGCCTGGTCTAATTCGCCGTATGCAGTTCGACCGGCATACGCTGGTGCTGCTCGTGCGTCCGCCCGTTGCACCGGAGCTCACGGACGAGGAGTCCGCCGAGCTCCAGGATCGACACCTCGCCTTCCGAGCCGATCTCCGCGACCGCGGCTTCCTCATCGGTGGCGGGCCGCTCGTCGACCAGGACGACGAGCGCCTGCGCGGGATCTCGATCATGGCCTGCGACCCCGAGACGGCGCGCCGGCTCTGCGACGAGGACCCAGCGGTACGTGCGGGCCGGCTCGCTGTCGAGGTGATGACCTGGATGGTTCCGGCGGGCAACGTGCGCTTCGAGACCGTGCCCGCGCCGCGGTCGATGGCCGAGGCGGCGGAGGACTGACGAGCGCTGCTCGTCCTCGGAGCCGCGGACGGCCGCTCACGTCGCACCAGCCTTTCCGATGGCTAGTTCCCCTAGAGGCGTGGCGCGTACTCGACGTTGCCGAACGGCCAGTCGGAGGCGAGCCACTCGGTCACGGCACGCCAGAGCGGGATGTCCAGCTGCGCGTGGCTCGCCCGTACCCAGGAGCGCGCCCGGGCGTCGTAGTCGCTGTCAGGCCGCGGGTAGATGTAGACGCACCCGAGCACGTCGCGGCTCGCCGGATCGAGGACCGTGTAGGTGAACCCCGTCCGGTTGCGGAAGTCGTCGGCATGGCGCTCCAGGTCTGCGCGATTCTCGTCGGGCGTCATCTCCCGCGGCCAGCTGCTGTTCTCCCACCCAGGCGTCGCGTGGATGTGTTCCGTCGACGAGGTCCACGCTCCGTAGTCCCGGTCGCTGTGCTCGGGGCCGAGCGGCTCGAGCACGAACCGCGGCGTCTCGAGCCGCCGAGGGACGTCGAAATCGCGCGGGACGAACTCGTTCACGCGACCGATCGTAGAACGTGGCTAGGCCACCTCGTCGCGGAGCGCCGTCCCGATTCTTCGCGAGTGTTGACCGGCGGGTCACGGAACTGGGTGGAGCCGGGTAACGAATCGTCGTCTGGGCCAGCGTTCGGGAATGACGCCTGAGCGGGCTGTTGACTAGAGCGACGCAGCGAACTCGCGCAGGCGTGTGACGTCCGACTCTCGAAGGCCCGACTGAACCATCAGTTCGAATGAGCAAGGTGGCTAGACTCGCGGTCGCGAGGGGTCGGGCGGATCGAGACGGGGTGGTTGAGGTTGCCCCGTGGACAGGAGAGAGCTGGCCGTGATCGAGGAGCGGTTTCCATTCCGGCTGCGCGGAGCCGAGGGCAGCGTGATCGTCTCGTTCCATGGGAACGAGGATCCGCAGCGATGGGGTTATGGCACGCTCGGGCTGGCATGGCCTAACGAACTCGCGCAAGGGCTTCCAGTGCTCACGGCGCGGACGGAGTGTTCGCTCGCCGGATACGCAGCGATCATGGGTTGGGTTCAGATCGTGCGCATCGACGTGCTTGAATCGAGTCAGGCGCTGGCGGCTGGCGTCGACAGAGCACCCGCCGGTCATCACGAGTGGGTCGACGGCCCGCCGCAGCTCCGTGGCCTCGGCGTACCGTTCACGTCGTTCGGCGAGTGTCCGACGCTGTTCGACGCGCCGGCGTCAACCGAGAGCGACACCACGTTCTTTGCCGACTCGTGGTTGACCGCGAGTCCAGATGCTCTGATCAGCCGCGAGTCGTTTCCGGTTCTCGGGCTGCGCTGGGGCTACTCGACGCGCGCGGGGCAGCCACACGAGCTTCACGAGCCGGCGCTGCTCGACGAAAGCCATTGGGTTGAGGCGCTGCCCCTCCTGCGCGAGACGTTCACGGATTGGCAGTTCAGACCGGAGTGGCCCCGGTAGGACTCGCGCGCCCGACGATCGACGTTTTAATCGCCCCGCGTTGGCCTGGGCCAGCGTTCGGGAATGACGCCAGAGCGGCTACCCGTCAGACTTCCGAGCGCTCAGATCGAGGTAGCCTAAGCCGCGGGGAACTTACGCTATGCCCAGCGCATCCGCCACTGCTGTGAAGGGTGCTGTCGTCTGCCACATCGGGACCGTGAACGAGCGTTCCAGGTCTGTGGTCGAAGAGGCTGCTTCTGCCGCAATCAGCAACCTTGCGGCAGTTCGGAGCCTGCTACTCCCATCCCGGTGGAGAAGCTGACCCCAGATGGCGAGGAACTGCATGTCCGGCGGCTCGACGTCGAGCCCGGCGAGAAAGACGGGCGGAAAGATCCGCCGATACGCCTCCAGGCCGTAGAGCCACGACCGCCCCCGCAGCAACTCCGCTTCGGGATGCTGGTCAGCGGCTCGCAAAAGCAAGTCTCGCAGCTCCCGCTTCCGTACCGGCAGGTGCATGCCGGACAGGGGGCTGCTCGAGCGCGAGCGCTCACCCAGAAAGTTGATGCGTACGGTCCGGTCCTCGGCGGACCAGGCGAAGTCGAGCACGGCGCCCGGTCCGACTGCTTGGCTGCGGGCAACAGCCCACGCATGCACGACCGCATCAGGCTCAGGGCTGACCGCCACCTCGGCCACCAGCCGCTGCCAGTCTGGATGAGACGGATCGAAATCACGCCCTAGGCCCGCTGCCTGGTGATACCACGTCGTGCATTCCAGGTATGCCGCCTCGATCGGCACCGAAGCGAGGTCTGCCCAGCGCTCGGCGAATCGCTGCTGGGTCGCGAAGAACGTTCGATCCGGTATCACGAAAGTCATCCTACGGCGAGACATCTGATCCGCTGACCACGGGGCGGAGCGGGCCATAGCGCACGACGGATGCGTGTGAGACGTGAGCCATGCCCGGTAGCGCCCTGACGTGGGGCCAGTGTTCGGGAATGTCCCTTGAGCGGCGATGCGGTCTCTGAGAGACTCCTGTGATGCCCGAGGCTCCAGTTCGGAAGAGTAGGAATGGCCTTGTCGTCGACGGCGAGGGATGGTTTGTCGTCAACGCACGCGAGGCGCGTTGGAAGGATGAGGGTCCGCTGGGCTCCTATTGCAACTTCGAGGGGAAGCGGCGGTTTCCGCACTTTGGGATCAACGTCAGCGTCCTCGAACCGGGCGAGCGCGTTGGGATGTATCACCGCGAGAAAGCTCAGGAGGCGTTTCTCGTCCTCTCCGGTGAGTGCACGCTGATTGTCGAGGGGCAGGAGCGGCAGCTGGTCGAGTGGGACTTCTTCTACTGCCCGCCAGAGACCGAGCACATCATCGTGGCGGCTGCGGAGCAGTCCGCGATCCTCTTGGCGGTCGGCGCGCGGGGACGGAGCGTCGCCGGTGGCTTGGTTTACACGGTCTGCAAGGCCGCCGCACGGTACGGAGCCAGTGTCGTGCGCGAGACCACGAACCCCGCCGTCGCCTACGCCAAGGTCAGAGCGAGACTACCTCGGTCTCGGTTCGTCAAATACCGCTCCTCCTGGCTTCCAAAGAACGACTGAACGCCCGCTTGGGCCAGCGTCCACTCGCCTGACTGACAGTGGTTGTCAGTCGGGCAGGCTCTCGCGTATCAGCCGGAGGAGATTTCCCGACAGCAGCCCGTCGAGCCGCTCGTCTTCCCAACCCCGCGCCTCTAGTGCCGCTACGAGATCTGGATAGTCCTCGTGGCCGCCGAGACCCTCGATTGCGGAGCCCTCCTCGAGGCCTGGCGGCATCAGCCCGTCCGGGATCGGCGCGTGCGGGACGTACTGGGCGATCCTGCCCGTCCAATCGCCGGCGAGGCAGAGCCGGTCGGGGCCGATCACGTCTGCCGCATGGTCGAGGTGGTCGATCACGCGCGCGATCGTCCGCTGCTCGGGGCCGATCGCGAGCGGGTGGAGCATGAGCCCGAAGAGCCCGTCCCGCTCGCCGAGCGCGCGGAGCTGCTCGTCCGAGAGATTGCGCGGATGGTCGTGGACGGCCCGACAGCCGGCGTGCGTCACCGTGACGCGGCCCTCGAACCGCTCGAGGCACTCCCAGAAGAGCCGCTCCGACGCGTGCGCGAGGTCGAGGACGATCCCGCGCTCGGCGAGCCGGTCGAGCAGCGAGCGTCCGAGCCCCGACAGCCCGCCGTCCTCGGCGGCGCCGTCGGCGAACGGATTGCGTCGGTTCCAGGTCAGCCCGGCGACGCGGAGCCCGAGCTCCCAGAAGAGGTCGACGCCCCAGGTCTCGTAGCCGAACGGCTCGACGCCTTCGAGCGCGAGCACGAGCCCGATTCGCTCGCCACGCTCGACCGCGTCGAGATCGGCCCGCGTTCGCACGACGCAGACACGCTCGGAGTTCTCGCTCGCCGCAGCGTGGAACGACGTCGCCTGGCCGAGCGCGTGCCGCAGCGTCCCCTCCGGTTGGTGCTCGAGCGGGACGAAGATCGGGCAGATCTGGAGCCCGACGCCGCCTGCCTCGAAGAGCGGCAGCCACGTCCGCGCGAAGACGTCCGACTCTCCCAGCCGGTGCTGCCGGTGGGCGAGCTCCATCAGCAGATCGGTGTGGGCGTCCGCGATCACGCGCGGACTATCCTCTCATCGTGGCCGTGACCCAGCCGACGAGCCTCCTCGCGCAGCAGGCGTATGTCGACGGCGCGTGGATCGACGCCGACTCCGGCGCGACGTTCCCTGTCACCAATCCGGCCACCGGCGAGACGATCGCGAACGTTCCGCGCTGTGGCGTGGAGGAGACGCGGCGCGCGATCGCGGCCGCCGAGCGCGCGCTCCCGGCCTGGCGCGCTCGGCCTGCCAAGGAGCGCGCGCTCGTCCTCCGCCGCTTCGCCGACCTGATGCTCGCGAACCAGGAGGAGCTCGCCGTCCTGCTCACGACCGAGCAGGGAAAGCCGCTCGCCGAGGCGCGCGGCGAGATCGCCTACGCCGCCTCGTTCCTCGAATGGTTCGGCGAGGAGGCGAAGCGCGTGTACGGGGACACGATCCCGGCGCACCAGGCCGACAAGCGGATCGTCGTCCTGCGCGAGCCGATCGGCGTCACCGCCGGGATCACGCCCTGGAACTTCCCCGCCGCGATGATCACGCGGAAGGCGGGGCCGGCGCTCGCGGTCGGTTGCACGATGATCGTCAAGCCCGCCGAGCAGACGCCGCTCTCGGCGCTCGCGCTCTGCCGGATCGCCGAGGAGGCGGGCGTGCCGCCGGGCGTCCTCTCGGTCGTCACCGGCGACGCCGAGGACGCGCCCGTGATCGGCGGCGAGCTGACATCCAACCCGGTCGTACGGAAGCTCTCGTTCACCGGTTCGACCGAGGTCGGCAAGCTCCTGATGAGCCAGTGCGCCGGCCAGGTGAAGAAGGTCTCGCTCGAGCTCGGCGGCAACGCGCCCTTCGTCGTCTTCGACGACGCCGATCTCGACGCGGCCGTCGCGGGCGCGATCATGTGCAAGTTCCGCAACTCCGGCCAGACGTGCGTCTCGGCGAATCGGATCCTCGTCCAGCACTCCGTGCACGACGCGTTTCTCGATCGCTTCGAGGCAGCGGTCGCCGCGCTGAAGGTCGGCAACGGGCTCGAGGACGGCGTCCAGATCGGGCCGCTGATCGACGAAGGCGCGGCCGAGAAGGTCGAGCGCCACGTGGCCGACGCGACCGCCGGCGGCGCCGAGGTCGTCCTCGGCGGGAGCAGGCTCGAGGGCACGTTCTTCGAGCCGACTGTGCTCAAGGGTGTCTCGAACGCGATGGCGATGAGCTGCGAGGAGACCTTCGGCCCGGTCGCCGGGATCCAGCGCTTCGCGAGCGAGGAGGAGGCCGTCCGGCTTGCGAACGACACGCCCTACGGCCTCGCCGCGTACTTCTACAGCCGCGACCTCGGCCGGGTCTGGCGCGTCTCCGAGGCGCTCGAGTACGGAATCCTTGGCGTCAACACCGGGATCATCTCGACCGAGGTCGCGCCGTTCGGCGGGATGAAGGAGTCCGGGATCGGGCGAGAGGGCTCGAAGTACGGCGTCGACGACTGGCTCGAGCTGAAGTACGTCTGCCTCGGGATATGACCTCGCTCTCGCTGTACGAAGACCTGCTCGCGCCGGGCGAGGAGCTCGAGCTCGCCGCCGGCGGTCGGATCGTCTACGTCGCCTCGGGCGAGCTCGGCTCGCTGCACGCGGGCGCCGCGGCGTTCGGCTCGGACGAGGCGCGCCTCCGCGCGGGCGACGACGGCGCGACCGCGTTCCGCTGGGAGCTGACCGAGTGGGCGGTGGACGACGCGAAGCTCAGCATCCACGTCGAGCTCGATCCGTGGGCCGACTACGTGATGCGCTGCGAGGGCGGGCTCACGGAGCCTGCGGCCGGCCAGGGGATCGGCTGCGTCCTGCGCGGGGAGCTGACGGTCGACGGCGAGCTCGTCCAGCCGTTCGGCGCCTGGGAGGAGCCGGCCGAGCTCAGCGGCCGCGGGACGATCGTCCGGGTCGTGCTCGTGCGCGCGGAGGAACCGGTGCGCGAGTCGCTGGCGCAGGGCTCGCTCCACCTGTGATCGGTCAGCCCTGATGCCCGAGCTCCGGGTTCGCCGGGACGATCTGGCCTCGTGCGAGCTGGTCGAGGGCGAGCCGCTGCGCGACCTCGCCGAGGGCGAGGCGCAACTGCTCGTCGAGCGCTTCGCGCTGACCGCCAACAACATCACCTACGCAGTCATGGGCGACCGGATGGGGTACTGGCGGCTGTTTCCCGCGCCGGATGGCTGGGGCCGCGTTCCCGCCTGGGCGTACGCCCGCGTGCTCGCCTCGCGGTCGCCTGCGCTGAGCGAGGGGCAGCGCCTCTTCGGTCTTGCCCCGATGGCGACGTACTTCACCGTTCGTCCGGAGGTGCACCCGAGAGGCTTCGTCGACGCGGCACCGCACCGCGCGAGCCTTTCGCCGGTCTACAACCAGTATCTCTCCGAGGAGGGCGAGGGCGACGATGCAGCGCTCGTCCTGCGCCCGCTCTTCACCACCTCGGTCCTGCTCGATCTGGTGTTGGGCGAGTCGGGCCTCCGCGGCGCCGAAACCGTGGTGCTGACGAGCGCGTCGAGCAAGACTGCGTATGGCCTCGCGCACTTGCTCGGCAAGCGGTCGTTGCGAACCATTGGGCTCACGTCGGCCGCTCGCCGTGTCTGGGTCGAGGGCCTCGGGCTCTATGACGAGGTGCTGGCCTACGACCACCTCGACGACCTCCGCGTTGCCGGTGCGGCGGTCGTGGTCGATTTCGCGGGAGACGCCTCGGTGCTGCGCCGGGTGCGCGCGCAGCTCGGCGACGCGGTCGTTCGATCGATTCTCGTTGGTTTCACTCACTGGCAGGCCGAGGCTGACGAGAAGCCAGAGCCGGAACCTGGCTCCGAATTCTTCTTCGCGCCCGACGAGCTGGCTCGCCACGGGCGCGAGTTCGGGCGGGTCTACGCAGCCGCCTGGCAGCACTTCGCTCCGGTTGCCGAGCGGGCGCTGCACGTCGAGCGGATCATGGGCGGCGACGAGCTTGTGCGGATCTATCGCGACCTGCTCTCCGGACGGGCCGACCCGGCTGTCGGCTACGTCGTGAGCCTCTAGCCGAGCGATCCCGACATGTCGAACTCCAAGACGACAACCATGCGCACCGGCGGGCAGGTGCTGGTCGACCAGCTGGCGCTGCACGGCGTCGAGCTCGCGTTCTGCGTTCCCGGCGAGAGCTATCTCGCGGTGCTCGACGCGCTCCACGACGCGCCGATCCGGCTCGTCACCTGCCGGCACGAGGCCGCGGCCGCGAACATGGCCGAGGCGCACGGCAAGCTGACGGGCGAGCCCGGCATCTGCCTCGTCACCCGCGGGCCGGGGGCAACCCACGCCGCGATCGGCGTCCACACGGCCTACCAGGACTCGACGCCGCTGATCCTCCTGATCGGCCAGGTCGGCCGCGACATGCAGGATCGCGAGGCGTTCCAGGAGATCGACTACCGGCGGATGTTCAACCCGATGGCGAAGTGGGTCGCCCAGATCGAGAGCGCCGCGCGGATCCCGGAGCTCGTGGCCCGCGCGTTCTCGGTGGCGACAGCGGGACGACCCGGCCCTGTGGTGCTGGCGCTGCCGGAAGACATGCTCGTCGACGAGGTCGAGGTCGCCGACGCGCGGCCCTACGAGCGGGTGCGGACGCATCCCGGGCGGGCCGAGCTCGAGCAGCTTCGCGCGCTGCTCGAACGTTCCGAGCGTCCGCTCGCGATCGCCGGCGGCGGCGGCTGGAGCGCGGCCGCCGGCCGCGACCTGCTCGCGTTCTGCGAGGCGAGCGAGATCCCGGTGGGCACGTCGTTTCGCTGCCAGGACTACGTCGACAACCGCTCGCGCGTGCATGCCGGCCACGTCGGCGTCGGGATCGACCCGAAGCTCGCGCAGCGCGTGGCCGACGCCGATCTTCTGCTCGTCGTCGGCTCGCGGCTCGGGGAGATGACGACCGGCGGCTACACGCTCGTCGAGCCGCCGCTTCCGCGGCAGACGCTCGTTCACGTCCACGCCGGAGCCGAGGAACTGGGCCGCGTGTTCCAGCCGACGCTGCCGATCCACGCCGGGTCGGCCGAGTTCGCCGCTGCGGCGCTCGACGCTTGTGTTCATGGCGCACAAAGTCCGGCTCGCCGCGCCTGGGTCGAGGGCGCGCACGCGGACTACGTCGCGACGCTCGAGCCCGTCTCGCCGCCCGGTTCGCTCAACCTGAGCGCGGCCATGACGACGCTCCGCAAGCGGCTCCCGGACGACGCGATTCTGACGAACGGCGCCGGCAACTTCGCGGTCTGGGCGCACCGCTTCTTCCCGTTCCACGGCTACCGCACCCAGCTCGCGCCGACGAGCGGGGCCATGGGTTACGGCCTGCCGGCGGCGATCGCGGCGAAGATCGCGGAGCCGCGGCGGGTCGTCGTCTGCATCGCGGGCGACGGCGACTTCCTGATGAGCGGCCAGGAGCTCGCCACGGCCGTACACGAGGACGCCGCGGTGATCGTGCTCGTCGTCGACAACGGCATGTACGGGACGATCCGGATGCACCAGGAGCGCGACTACCCTGGACGCGTGGTCGGTACGTCGCTCACGAATCCGGACTTCGCCGCGTTCGCCCGCTCGTTCGGCGCGCACGGGGAGACGGTCGAGCGCACCGAGGAGTTCGGGCCGGCGCTCGAGGAGGCGCTCGCGGCGGGCAGGCCGGCGCTCCTCCACCTGCGCGTCGACCCGGAGGGGATCACCCCTAATGCAACCCTTACCGAGCTGCGGCAGGGACGCGCGGAGCCTGAACGAACGGAATCGGCGTGAGGATCTCGCTCGTGCTTGCGCTGCTCGTCGTCGCTACCGGTTGCGGCTCGGAGTCGGCGTCGGACGATGCCGCCGCACCGGCCACGACCGTGACGGTCACCGAGACCGAGACCGAGACCGAGACCGCGCCTCCGACCGAGCCGGACACGACCTGCTCGACCTCGACGATTCGCGCGACGCTCCCGGAGCAGGATCTGCCCGAGCCCGTCGCGGAGATCCGCAAGGCGATCTGGGGCGCGGCGATCGCCTGCGACTACGAGGAGCTCGAGCGGCTCGCGCTCGAACGCGGCGAGGGATTCACCTTCAGTTACGGCGGCGGCACCTCGCCCGCCGAGTTCTGGCGGAGCGTCGAGGAGGCCGGGACGGAGGACCCGCTGCCGATGCGCGCGCTCGCGACGATCCTCGCGATGCCGTTCACCCGCAACGAGTCGGGCTCGTACGCGTGGCCGACCGCCTACGAGGAGTCGCCGAGCGACGACGCGTGGCAGGCGCTCGCCGAGTCAGGGCTCTACTCCCAGGCGGAGGTCGACGAGATGCGCAGCCCCACCGGCACGGGCGGCTACCTCGGCTATCGCACCGCGATCACCGCCGACGGCGACTGGCAGTTCTTCGTAGCCGGCGACTGACTCCCGGCCCCTGGGCGGCGAGCGCCTCGCGGCCGGCGGAGCCGGCCTGCGGCGCTCGCCTCGCGCCGCTCGCCGCACTCCAGCCGGCGGCCCGTACCTCCGTACTGTTCCCCCGGCCTACGCACGGCGAGCGGCGCGCCAGGAACCGGGAGCCGGCCGCCGGAGCCGGCGATTAGTCGATGTGCTCGTACGCGGGCAGCGTCAGGAACTCGACGAAGTCCTCGCCCAGCGCGACCTGCTCGAACAGCGCCCGCGCCTCGGCGTAGTCGCCGTCCAGCTTCGCGACCTCCTCGTCGAGCACGCGCTCGACGTCCGCGCGCTCGACCTTGCCGTGCGCCAGCCACTGCCAGACCTGCGAGCGCGAGATCTCCGAGGTCGCCGCGTCCTCCATCAGGTCGAAGATCGCGACGGCGCCGGAGCCCCGCAGCCAGGCGGCGAGGTACTGGATCCCGACCGAGACGTTGTTGCGGAGCCCTTCCTCGGTGATCTCGCCGGGCGTTGCTGCCACGTCGAGCAGGGCCGCCGCCGAGCCCGTCACGTCGTCGCGCTGCCGCTCGACCTGGTTCGGCCGCTCGCCGAGCACCCGGTCGAAGATCTCCAGGGCCACCGGCACGAGGTCCGGATGCGCGACCCAGGTGCCGTCGAAGCCCTGACCCGCCTCGCGCTCCTTGTCCTCGCGCACCTTCGCGAGCGCGATCTCGTTCACCGCCGGGTCGCGCCGCGAGGGGATGAACGCCGCCATGCCACCGATCGCGTGCGCGTCGCGCCGATGGCACGTCTTCACGAGCAGCTCCGAGTACGAGCGCATGAACGGAACGGCCATCGTCACCGCCGCGCGATCCGGCAGCACGAACTCGGGCCGGTGGCCGAGCTTCTTGATCACGCTGAAGATGTAGTCCCAGCGGCCGGCGTTCAGGCCGGCGGAGTGCTCGCGGAGCTCGTAGAGGATCTCGTCCATCTCGAA
This sequence comes from uncultured Gaiellaceae bacterium, assembly GCA_963761905.1. Classification (GTDB taxonomy): domain Bacteria; phylum Actinomycetota; class Thermoleophilia; order Gaiellales; family Gaiellaceae; genus Gaiellasilicea. The sequence goes on from CAVXIQ010000005.1 coordinate 99,768, forward strand.
CGCGGCCAAGATCGTCTCGATCAGGACGGTGGCCTTGATCGTCCCCCTCGGCACGCCGAGGTCGTCCTGTGCCCAGACGAAGACGTCGTTCCAGAGTCGCGCCTCGAGGTGCGATTCGAGCTTCGGCAGGTAGAAGAAGCGGCCGCCGCGTGCGTGGTTGCGGTGGAAGTAGAGGCCGAAGTCGAAGAGGCTCGCCGAGATCGGGGCGCCGTCGACCTCGAAGTGCCGCTCCTCGAGGTGCCAGCCGCGCGGGCGGACGAGCAGCGTCGCGACCTCGTCGTTCAGCCGGTAGCTCTTCTCGCCGGTGTCGAGCGAGATCGAGCGCTCGAGCGCGTCCGTCAAGTTGACCTGGCCTTCGATGCAGTTCGCCCACGTCGGCGAGTTCGAGTCCTCGAAGTCGGCCATGAACATCCTCGCGCCGGAGTTGAGGGCGTTGATCACCATCTTCCGGTCGACCGGGCCGGTGATCTCGACGCGGCGATCCTGGAGCTTGTCGGGAACGGCCGCGACGCGCCAGTCTCCCTCGCGGATCTCGCTCGTCTCCGGGAGGAAGTCGGGTAGCTCGCCGTCGCGGAGTCGCTCCGCCCGGATCGCTCTCGCAGCCAGCAGCTCCTCGCGCCTCGATCCGAACCGGCGCTGCAGACGGTTCAGGAAGTCGACTGCGTCGGGCGTCAGAACGGCGTCCGAGTCCATCGCGGGAGCTTAGACCCGCACCGGCACGTGAGTACCCTTGCTCGGATGACGCGACTCAGTCTCTGTCCTGGCGGCCCTGCTCGCCGGGATCGCCGTCCTGGTGCCGAGCGCGGTGTCGGCATCCGAGGCTCTTCCGCTTCGGGATGTGGCCGCGCGGGTCGGGCTCGATTTCCGCCACGGCGCGTTTCGCTTCGGGACGTCGGCGGACCCGGTGGCGATGATGGGCAGCGGCCTCTGCTGGCTCGACTACGACCGCGACGGCTGGCTCGACCTCTTCGTCGTCAACTCGTACGCCGAGCGCGACGTGCCGCGGTGGCAGCAGCGCGGCGGCCTGCCGCGGAGCGCTCTCTTCAGGAACGTGAAGGGGAGGTTCGTCGACGTCAGCCGGCGGTCGGGCGCGAATCTCGCCGTCCGCGGGATGGGCTGTGTCGCCGCGGATCTCGATCGGGACGGCGACTCCGACCTCTACGTCGCTGCAGCCGGCGGGAGCGCGCTCCTCTGGAACGACGGCAAGGGCCGGTTCCGCGAGGGTGCGGCCGCCGCCGGGGTCGACGCTCGCGGCTGGCGGAGCTCGGCGGCCGTCGGGGACGTCAACGGGGACGGCCGCCCGGATCTCTTCGTCGGCGGCTACACCGACCTGAACGCTCCGATCGCGGGGTCGAGCGCCGGCTTCCCCAGCAATCACGCCGGCGTACGCGACCTGCTCTATCTCAACCTGGGCCGCGGCCGCTTTCGAGAGGTCGGCCGCACGGCCGGGCTCGAGTCGGCTCGTTTCGACCACACGCTCGGAGCCGTGTTCTCCGATCTCGACCAGGACGGCCGGCTCGACCTCTACGTGGCAAACGACGAGGATCCGAACCGGCTGTACGAGAACGTGGCCTGGCCCGGTGGCGTCGGAGCCGATCCGGCCGGGCTCGGCTTCCGCTTCGAGGAGCGGGCAGGCAGCGCAGGCGCCGCCGACCCGAACGCCGGGATGGGCGTCGCAAATGCGGACGCGGACGGCGACGGGCTCTTCGACCTCTTCGTCTCCAACTCCCGCGGCCAGCAGCACGCGGTCTTGAACGGCCTCCCGCCCGGCAGAAACGGGTCTGCGTTCGCCGACGGGCGAGCCGGCTTGGCCGCCGCGTTCGGCCGTTCCTTCACGGGCTGGGGCGCGTCCTGGGCAGACCTCGATCTCGACGGCGACCCCGACCTCGCGCTCGCCAACGGCTCGATCCCGGTCACGAATCTGGCCCGCGACGCCCAGCCGATCCAGGTGCTCGAGAACCGTGCCGCCCAGGGAGCGCCGCGACAGTTCGTCGCCGCCGCTACGACGGGACTTCCGCGCGTGGTCGGCCGCGGGCTCGCTGTCGCGGACTACGACAACGACGGCAGGCTCGACATCGCCCTCAACTCGGTCGGCGGTCGGTTGATCCTGCTCAAGGGCACGGCCGCCGGCGGCAACTGGCTCGAGGTTTCGCTGGCCGGCTTTCACCCGGGTGCGCGGGTGACGGCGGTGCTGCCGGACGGCCGCCGGCTCGTCCGCGAGGTGCAGGCCGGCAGCAGCTACCTCTCGTCCGAGGATCCACGCGTCCATTTCGGCCTCGGAGGCGCAACGAAGGTGAGCGAGTTGATCGTGCGCTTCCCGAGCGGCTATGAGACTCGCCTCGCCGGCATCCCGGCCAACCGGCGCGTCAGCGTGAGCGAGGAGCCCTGGCGTCTCGCGGGCTGCACGCGTGAGCTCGGCGGCCGCTCGGTGGCGCGGATCTGGGACGAGGCCGTCCTCGGCGCGATTCGGCGCGACGTGCCCGCGCCGACCACGCACGCCCGGAACCTCTTCCACCTCTCGGCGGGGATGTGGGACGCGTGGGCCGCCTACGACCGCAGCGCGGACGGGTATTTCGTGCGGGAGAAGCACCGTTCCGGCGACGTCCAGTCGGCTCGCGAGACCGCGATCAGCTACGCCGCCTACCGGATCCTGCTCTGGCGCTACGCCCAGGGAGCGGGGCTGCAGACGACCTTCGACGCGCTCACCGCCACGATGACCTCGCTCTGCCTGAGCCCGGCCTACACGAACGCTCGAGGCAGTGCTCCCGCCGCCCTCGGGAACCGGATCGCGGCGGCCGTGATCGACGCGGGCCTGCGCGACGGCTCGCTCGAGCGGCAGGACTACGTCGACCCGACCTACCGGGCCGTGAACGAGCCGCTCGTCGTGGCGCAGCCGGGGGCCACCATGCACGACCCGGTCTTCTGGCAGCCGCTGGCGCTCGACCAGATCGTCGCGCAGAACGGGATCGCCGTCCCCGGCCGGGTGCAGTCGTTCATCGGAGCGGGGTGGGGTCGCGTGCGCGGCTTCGCGCTGCCGGCCCTGGCGCAAGGACTACCGATCGACCGTCTTCCGATCGACCCCGGCAAGCCGCCGTTCGGCACGGCCGACTCGGCTTCCTACAAGCAGCAGGCGGTGGAGGTGATTCGCGCGAGCGCCGAGCTCGACGCGAACGACGCGACGACGATCGACGTCGGCCCGGGGTCGTTCGGCGACAATCCGCTCGGTGCGAATGGCGGTGACGGCTACGAGCGCAACCCGGTCACCGGCAAGCCGTACGCCCCGAACGTCGCCCGCCGCGCCGACTTCGCGCGGCTCGTGACCGAGTTCTGGGCGGACGGCCCGAGCTCCGAGACGCCGCCGGGTCACTGGAACGTGGTCGCCAACATCGTCTCCGACTCTCCGCTCCTCGCTGCGCGCGTCGGGACGAGCGCCGCAGAGCGGCTGAAGTGGGACGTCCGGCTCTACTTCGCCCTCAACGGCTCCGTGCACGACGCGGCGATCGCGGCCTGGGGGATCAAGCGCAAGTACAACGGCGTCCGTCCGATCTCGATGATCCGCTACCTCGCGGGCCACGGCCAGTCGAGCGACCCGGCCGGGCCCTCGTACCATCGTGAGGGCCTTCCGCTCGTGCCGGGTCTGATCGAGGTCGTCACCGCGTCCTCGAGCGCGCCCGGACAGCGCCATGCAGCCCTCGCCGGAAGCGTGGGGGAGATCGCGGTCCGCTCGTGGCGCGGCAGGACGGGCGTCGGCTGGGCGCTCGGCGTCAACTGGTCGACCTACCAGCGCCCGACCTTCGTCACCCCCGCGTTCCCCGGCTTCGTCTCCGGTCACAGCACCTTCAGCCGCGCCGCGGCTGAGGTGATGACCGGGATCACAGGGAGCCAGTACTTCCCCGGCGGCCTCTTCGAGGAGACGATCGAGCCGGGCTACCTGAAGCTCGAGCCCGGCCCGAGCGCAGCCGGTGAAGCTCCAATCCGCGACCTACTACGACGCGGCCGACCAGGCCGGCATCTCACGCATCTACGGCGGCATCCACATCACGGCCGACGATTTCGCGGGCCGTCGCGTCGGCTCGACCGTGGGCAAGCGGGCCTGGGCGCTCGCGCAGCGGTACTTCGCGGGCTCGGCCCGTCGCTGAGCTCCCGCGTCGAGGTTGACGGAACCAGGTGACATGTTAGGTTCGCTCTAGCTGTGCGCCGGGGTCCGCTGTGCGCGTTCGACGCCCGGCAGATTTTGTCCGAACTGAAGCTAGAGGAGAGTGATCGTGAAGAAGCTCATCGTTGCTCTCGTGATCGCGGCCTTGACGGTGAGCGTCACCGTCACGGGCGCGGTTGCGAAGTCGGGCAAGAAGTCGGCGACCGCCGACATCTGCGTCCTGTTGCCGGATCCGAAGTCGTCGGTCAGGTGGGAGACGCAGGACCGGCCGGGGTTTGTGTCGGCGTTCAAGAAGGCGAAGGTCTCGTACGTGATCACCAATGCCAACGGCGATCCGCAGAAGCAGAAGACGCAGGCCGATCAGTGCCTCGCCAACGGCGCGAAGGTCGTCATCCTGATCTCGCTCGACAAGGGCTCCTCGATCGCGATCGAGGCCGCCGCACGGTCACGCAATGCAAAGGTGATCGAATACGACCGCCAGGTGATCGGCGGTAGCGCCGAGATCTACATCTCGTGGGATGGCAAGGCCGTCGGCGTGCTTCAGGGCAAGGGCGTCGTCGCGGGCCTGAAGGCGAAGGGCCTGTACACGAAGAAGCCGGTCGTGGCCGAGCTGCACGGTGGCCAGACCGACAACAACTCCTTCCTCTTCAAGAGCGGTTACGAGGCGGTGCTGAACCCGCTCTACCGGAACGGGACGCTCAAGAAGGGCCCGCAGCAGTTCACGCCGGGCTGGGACAACCAGAAGGCCGGGACGATCTTCGAGCAGATGCTCGTGAAGACGAGCAACAACATCCAGGGTGTCGCGGCGGCCAACGACGGCCTCGCGAACGCAGTCATCGTGGCTCTGAAAGCTCGGAAGTTGAAGCCGATCGCGCTGAGCGGCCAGGATGCGACCGCGCAGGGCATCCAGAACATCATCTCGGGCTGGCAGACGATGACGGTCTGGAAGGACCAGCGGGCGGGCGCGACCATCACCGCGGCCGCCGCCGTCGCGCTGCTGAAGGGCCAGCAGCCGATTCGGACCGGAACGGTGGCGAACGGCGGCAAGCGACTGCCGGCGTACATCATCGCGCCGGTGTCGATCACGAAGGCGAACTACAGGCAGCTCTTCACCAAGGGCTACTTGAAGCGCTCGGAAGTCTGCGTCGGCACGTACGCGAAGTACTGCTAGGAACGGATCGATGGGGGCCGCCCTCCGGGGCGGTCCCCACTTCCTCACCTGATGACGACCGCCCCTGCCTCGACTCCCGTTCCGCTCCTCGAGCTGCGGGGGATCTCGAAGAGCTTCGGCTCGGTCCAGGCGCTCTCCGAGGTCGACTTCGAGGTTCGCTCCGGCGAGGTGATGGCGCTCGTCGGAGATAACGGAGCCGGCAAGTCGACGCTGATCAAGTGCGTCGCCGGGATCCACGTGCCGGACGGCGGCGAGATCGTCTTCGACGGCCAGGAGGTACAGATCCACAGCGCCAAGGACGCCGCGAAGCTGGGGATCGAGGTCGTCTACCAGGATCTCGCCCTCTGCGACAACCTCGACGTCGTCCAGAACATGTATCTCGGCCGCGAGGCACGGGACTGGTTCCATCGCCTGAAGGAGCCGGTGATGGAGGCGAAGACGGCCGAGACGATGAAGAGCCTCGCGGTAACGACGATCCGCTCGATCCGGCAGCCGGTGGCGACGCTCTCCGGCGGCCAGCGGCAGTCCGTCGCAGTCGCCCGCGCGGTGATGTGGAACTCCCGGCTCGTGATCCTCGACGAGCCGACGGCGGCGCTCGGCGTCGCCCAGACCCAGCAGGTGCTCGAGCTCGTCGAGCGGCTGGCCGACCAGGGGCTCGCCGTCGTCCTGATCTCACACAACCTGCACGACATCTTCGCGGTGGCGCACAGGATCACGGTGCTCCGGCTCGGGCGAAGCATCGCCTACTACGAGCGCGACCAGACCACGCAGCAGGAGGTCGTTCAGGCGATCACTGCCGGTGTCCCGACGAAGGTGTCCGGGATCCCGTCGACCGATCCGGGGCTTGCTTGAGCACCGACCCGACTGCCGCCGCGCCCGCCGTGACGATGCCGGAGACCTTGGTCCGGCGCGCGCTCGACAACATCCGCGGCGGCACCCTCGGCAGCTGGCCGGTGCTGATCGGGCTCGCCGTGATCGTCGTCTTCTTCTCCTTCAAGGCGGACAACTTCCTCAGCCCCGGCAACTTCAGCAACATCATCACGCAGATGGCGGGCGTGACCCTGCTCGCGTACGGCGTGGTCTTCGTCCTCCTGATCGGCGAGATCGACCTCTCGATCAGCTACATCAGCGGGATCGCCGGGGTCGTCGTCGCGAAGCTGACAGTGCCGGACGGGAACGAGGTCGCGGGGATCGTCGCGATTCTCCTCGCCGTGGCGATCTGCTCCCTGATCGGCGCCTTCCAGGGCTCGTTCGTGGCCTTCATCGGCGTGCCGGCATTCGTCGTCACGCTCGCCGGCTACCAGATCTGGCAGGGGGTGATCCAGAAGTCGATCGAGGCCGAGGGCGTGATCGTGATCCAGGACGAAACGGTCAACAACACGGCCAACTACTTCTTCTCGGAACAAGGCCGGCTGGATCATTGCCGCCGTCGTCCTCGGCATCTACATAGCCAGCGTCGTGAGCACCTTCGTCTCGCACCGACGCCACGGCGTCGCCGTCCGCGACCCTTGGCTGATCGTCGCGAAGGTCGTCGCCGTCGTCGCCGTGACCGTCGTCGTCGTCGTGATCAGCAACCGCGACCGTGGTGTCCCGTTCGTCTTGCTCCTGATGATCGCGTCGCTCCTCGTCCTCACGTTCGTCGCCAAGCGAACCACCTTCGGGCGGCACGTCTACGCGGTTGGGGGCAACGCCGAGGCGGCGAGGCGCGCCGGCATCAACGTCGCGCGCGTCCGGGTGATCGTCTTCATGATCTCGGGCGCGATGGCCGGGCTCGGCGGCGTCGTCCTCGCCGCGCGCCTGAATAGCGTCGATCTCAATGCGGGTGGCGGCACGCTCCTGATCGATGCGATCGCGGCGGCCGTGATCGGCGGCACCAGCCTGTTCGGCGGGCGCGGCGAGGTCAAGGACGCGCTCTTCGGCGCGCTCGTGATCGCGACGATCGCAAACGGCCTCAACACCCTCAACCTCACCCAGGGCGTCATCTTCATCACCACCGGCGCCATCCTGCTCTTCGCCGTCACCCTCGACACGATCCTGCGCCGCCGGCAGCGCGCCGCGGGACGCTGACTCAGCGGTAGGGCACGGTCACGCGGCTGCCGTTCTCGCTCGAGGTGACGATCGCGTCGCACACCTCCGCGGCGCGGTAGCCGTCCTCGAACGTCGCGCCGTACGGAGCCACGTCGGTGTCCGCCGCGATCGCGCGCAGGAGGTGCAGCGCCTCGTGGGTGAACGTGTCGCCCCAGCCGATGATGTGACCCGGCGGCCACCAGAGATCCCAGAACGGATGGTCGGTCTCGGAGACCAGCACCGTCTTGAAGCCCCGGGCCCGGTCGCCGTCGGCTCGGAAGACCTGAAGCTCGTTCAGCCGCTCCATGTCGAATGCCACCGAGCCCTTGGAGCCGTTGATCTCCCACTGGAACGCGTTCCGCCGGCCGAGCGCGAGCCGCGTCGCCTCGATCGTCCCGACAGGCCCGCTCTCGAACTCGACCGCCGCCTCGAGCGCGTCGTCGACGCGCCGGCCCGGCAGGAAGGTGCGGACGAGCCCGGACACTGTCGAGATCTCGCCGACGAGGAACCGCGCCAGGTCGACGACGTGGGTGCCGAGGTCGCCGAGCGCGCCGGAGCCCGCCTCGTCCGGCTGGAAGCGCCACGTGTCCAGCGTGGGGTCGTCGCCCCAGTCCTGGAGGTAGCGCCCGCGGAAGTGACGGATCTCGCCGAGCTCGCCGGCCTCGATCAGCTCGCGCGCCAGCCGCACCGCCGGGACGAAGCGGTAGTTGAAGCCGCATAGGTGCTTGACGCCGGTGGCCGCCACCCGCTGCCAGATCTCGTAGCTCTCGTTCGCGTCGCGGCCGAGCGGCTTCTCGCAGAGCACGTGCTTGCCCGCCTCCGCCGCGGCGATGGTCGGCTCGGCGTGCAGCGAGTTGGGGCCGCCGTTGTCGAAGAGGCCGATCGCCGGGTCGCTCACGAGATCCCGCCAGTCGGTCGTCCAACGTTCGTAGCCGTACTGGGCGGCGGCAGCGGAGACCGCTTCCTCGTCGCGGCCCGCCAGCGCGACGAGCCGCGGCTGGAGGGGGGTCTCGAGCGCGCCGATCGTGCGGAACGCGCGTGAATGGGCCTTCCCCATGAAGGCGTAGCCGAGCATGCCGATCCCGATTTCGTCCATGACCGCTCCTGGCGTAGGGTTGCGCGAGCAGTCTTGACCATCCGGAGGATCTCGTGAAGCTGGAACAGGCGCGTGCGATCGTCGATGCGGTAACCGCCGAGGCGCGGGCGCCCGTTTCCGTGTTCGTCGCGGACGCTCACGGCGAGCTCGTCGCCGCCGTCACGATGGACGGGGCCGCTCCCGACACGCGACTCAATGCCGAGCGCAAGGCGTACACCGCCGCCCGCAGCGATGCCTTCTCGACCCGGGCGCTCGCGGAGAAGGTCGACTCGAACGCCGCCGAGCTCGCGAGCTTCGACCCGCACTTCACCTTCTTCCTGGGTGGCGTGGCGGCCTTCGAGGGCGAGCAACGTGTGGGCTCGGTCGGCGTCAGCGGCCTCGCCGGAGCCGATGATGACTCACTCGCGCGACGAGCACTCGTCGCAGCGGGCTTGGGTGTCCGATGAGGCTCGGGCTCCTCTCCACGGCGAAGATCAACGGGGCCTTGCTTCGCGCCGTTCCGGACGGTGTCGAGATCGCCGCGGTGGCGAGCCGTGACGGCGCCCGCGCCCAGGCGTATGCGAGCGAGCACGGGATCGAGCGCGCCCACGGGAGCTACGAGGCCCTGCTGGCCGACGACGGGATCGACGCGATCTACATCTCGCTTCCGAACGGGCTCCACCACGAATGGACGCTGAAGGCGATCGAGGCCGGCAAGCACGTCCTCGTCGAGAAGCCCTACTCGCGCCGCGCGGCCGAGGTGGAGGAGGCGTGGGACGCGGCCGATCGCGCGGGTCTCGTGGTGATGGAGGCGTTCATGTGGCGTCATCACCCGCAGGCGGCGCTCGCGAAGTCGCTCGTCGAGGGGGGCGCGATCGGGCGGCTCTTGCAGATCCGGACGACCTTCAGCTTCCCGCTGCACGACCTCGGCAACATCCGGATGGCGGCGGATCTCGACGGCGGTGCGCTGATGGATGTCGGCTGCTACTGCATCAGCGGCGCGCGGTTCCTCGCCGGCGAGCCGGAGCGGGTGTTCGGGGAGCAGGTGCTCGGGGCGAGCGGCGTCGACGTCGACTTCCACGGGACTCTTCGCTTCCCGGGCGACGTCCTCGCTCAGTTCGACGCCTCGTTCTCGCTGCCCGAGAGACAGCGGCTGGAAGCCGTGGGAGAGGGCGGGACGCTCGTCCTCGAGGCGCCGTGGCGGGCGGACTGGGGCGGTCGCCTCCTGGTGAACGACGAGCCGGTCGACGTCCCCGTCGCCGATTCGTACGAGCACGAGCTCCGGAACCTCGCCGCCGCGATCGCAGGAGAGGCCGAGCCGCTGCTCGGCCGCGAGGACGCGCTCGGGCAGGCACGCGTGATCGAGGCCCTCTACGCCTCGGCGGAGTCCGGCGAGGCGATCCAGCTGTGAGGACGAGCCTCGGGATCTGGGCGCTCGGGACGATGGCGACGCGTTTCGTGCCCGGCGGCTACAAGCCGGAGCTCGCGGGAGAGACGACGGTCGAGCGCGTCGCACGGGCGGTCGCAGGGCTCGACGGGCTGATCGACGACTACGAGTTCCACTATCCGCAGGAGCTCTCGCCGGCGAACCTGGACGAGGTGCGAGGCGTGCTCGGCGACCATGGGATCTACACGATCTGCACGGGGCTCCATCTCGATTCGCGCTTCGGCAAGGGCGGGCTCGTCTCGCCCGATCCGGCGACGCGGGCGGCGGCGCTGCAGCAGACGCTCGAGGCGGCCGACTTCGCCGGCGAGCTCGGCGCGCACTTCGTCGTCTGGCCGGGAATCGAGGGCTACAACTACCCGTTCCAGACCCCGTACGCCGAGAGCTGGGCGTGGTTCGTGGACGGAATCGGTCAGGCGGCGGAGCGCTGCGCGAGCCACGGGATCAAGCTCTTCCTCGAGCACAAGAACTCGGAGCCGGCGATGAAGATCCTGATGCGCTCGATCGGGATGACCCTGCACGTGATCCACAAGCTGCGCGCCCAGGGGATCGACAACGTCCAGGTGAACATGGACTGGCAGCACCTGCTGATGAACCGCGAGAACCTCGCCGAATACGCGGCGCTCCTGGCCGCCGAAGGCCTGCTCGGGCACCAGCACGCGAATTCCGGCTGGGGCGACTTCGACGACGACAACATGGTCGGCACGACCGCGTTCATGGAGACCCTCGAGCTCGCCGTCGAGCTTCGGCGGGCGGGGTACGGCGAGAATGGCGAGCGGCTCGGCTTCGACCTCTACCCCTACACGGAGGACGCGGTCGCAGCCGTCGAGCGGAGTGTCCTCCAGTGGCGATTCATCGACTCGGTGGCCGCGCGAATCGACGATGCGGCCCTGCGCGAGGCGCAGGCGACCAAGGACGCCGTCCGCGCCTACGAGCTCGTCTACGCCGCGCTCGGCGCCTGACGCCCGATCGAACCGGTTCGCGCTCCGCTGCGTAGCGGGAGGTGAAGCGACGACTGGAGGAACGATGATTCGCACACTCGCGCTGGTGCTCGCGCTCGCGGTCGCAGGGGCTGTCCTCGCCGGCTGCGGTGGCGACGACGACGAGACGGCGGGCGGCGAGACGACGGTCGAGACCGGAGTCGGCGCCGTCACGGGCACGGTCGGGCCGGGCTTCGACATCAGCATGGCCGGCACGGACGGGCTCGAGTCCGGCCCGGCGACGATCGTGGTCACCGACAACGCGTCGACGCACAACTTCCACCTCACGGGACCGGGTGTCGACGAGGCGACGGACGTCGGCGGCGAGGGCGAGGAGACGTTCGAGGTGACGCTCGAGCCGGGGGAGTACACCTTCGTCTGCGATCCTCATGCGAGCCAGATGAAGGGCAGCTTCACCGTGCAGTGACGTCGAGCGCGGCGGCGAGCGCGTCGCGGCCGTCCACCAGGACGGGCGCCCCGTGTGCGGGGAGGATCCGCTCGATCGGCAGGTCGAGCAGCGGGCGGAGGTGGGCGCGCACGTCCCCTCGGCTCCACGGCCCGAGCCACGAATCGGGGCAGACGCGCACGCCGCCGGCCGAGGCGCCGAGGAGGATGTCGCCGGTCACGAGCGCTGCGTGCGCCGGGATCCAGAGCACGATCTCGAAGGCGGCGTCGAGCGCCGTGACGCCGCCCGGGAGAGCGGCGCTCGACAAGAACACGCGGTCCGCCCTGGCGCCCCAGCGCTCCACCTCCCGCTCGTGCGCCCACACCTCGGCGCCGAAGCGCTCCGCGAGCTCGGGAGCGCTGCGCTCGTGGGCCGCGACGGTGAGCAGGATCGCCACCGGCGTTCCGGCCCTCTCGACATCGGCATCGAGATGGGCGAGAAACCGCTCGCGCTCCTCGGGCGCCGTCGGGATCAGCGGGTCGATCAAGACGACGGCGTCGGTTGCCTCGAGGTAGACGCAGCCGACCTCCCGCTCCCAGCCTTCCCCGTGCTCCGCGTCGCCCGGCTTCCACTCTGGATGCGGCGCCGTCCAGCGCCAGAGCCTGGGTGCGATCTCGTCGACATGCACCCGCGTGAGCGTACCCGCGAGGTTCGCCCCGAACCGTGGATGGGTACGACGGCCGCGATCCCATGCGGTTCTCCAAGCTGATCGGTCACGTCGCGTCGAGCCTCTGGTTCGTCCCGGTCATGTGCGTGCTCGCAGGCGTGGTGATCTCGTTCGGCACAATCACCCTCGATCGCGCGTTCGACTACGACGCGATCCCGCAGAGCCTCGTCGGGGGGCCGACCGCCGCTGCGGAGATCCTCTCGACGATCGCCGTCTCCATGGTCAGCCTCACCGCCCTCGTGCTGACGATCACCATGGTCGTCGTCCAGCTGGCGATGGGCCAGTTCTCGCCGCGGATCGTGCAGCGGATCCTCCAGGACAAGCCGAGCCAGCTGGCGATCGGCCTCTTCGTCGCGACCTTCGTGCATGCGATCCTCGCGCTCCGCGAGGTGACCGACCTTGGCGACGGCACCGGCCAGGTCCCGGGGATCGCGGTCGTGACGGCGTTCGTGCTCGTCCTCGTCAGCATCGCAGTGCTCGTTCTCTACGTCCACCACATCGGGCAGTCGCTCCGGGTCTCGTCGCTGATCGAGCTCGTCGGCAAGGACACACGCAAGCTGATCGAGCGCAAGTACCCGGACCAGGTGGCCGGCGAGGAGCCGGAGCCCGGCTCGCCCAGGGTCGTGCGAGCCGACAAGTCGGGTGTCATCACCGCGATCGGGTTCGACGGTCTCGTCGAGGAGGCCGAGCGAGCGGACTGCGTACTGGAGCTCGTCCCGGCGCTCGGAGAGTTCGTGCCGGCCGAGGCGCCGCTCTTCCGAGTGCACGGGGAGCCCGACGGTCTCGACGAGGAAAGACTGCAGACGTCGCTGATCTTCCAGCTCGAGCCGACGCTCGAGGAGGACGTCGCCTACGGCGTCCGCCTCCTGGTCGATATCGCAGAGCGCTCGCTCGCCGACTCGCCGTTCCAGGACCCGACCACCGCCGTCCAGGCGATCGACCGCCTGCACGACATCCTGAGACAGCTCGCGCGGAGGCCGTTCCCGGACGGCCGCCACCGCGACGAGGCGGGCACGGTCCGGCTCACCGTTCGCTCGATGAGCTGGGAGGCATATGTCCGGCTCGCGTTCGACGAGATCCGCATGGCGGGGGCGGGGTCGCCTCAGGTCTCCCGGCGGCTCAAGGCCGCCCTCCTGGATCTCAAGGCGATCGCGCTGCCGGATCGAATCGAGGTCCTCGACGAACAGCTCGAGCTGCTCGTCACCGCGACCGAGGGCGCGATGGCGGATGAGCGCGACGTGGAGATGGCGCTTCGCGAGGATCGAGAGGGAATCGGGGCGGCGGCCGGCGCCGATCGAGCCCGAGCGTGACGGAGTACCTTCCTGATCGGCGGCGAGCTCGAGGTTTGCCGGCTCGGCTTCGGCTGCATGCGTCTGACCGGCCCTCGGGTCAACGGTTGGCCGGAGGATCGCGAGAACGCGATCGCCGTGCTGCGGCGCGCCCGCGAGCTCGGCGTCGACTTCTTCGACACCGCGGATGCCTACGGGCCGGAGGTGAACGAGCTCCAGGTCGCCGAGGGGCTCCATCCGTACGACGGGATCACGGTTGCGACGAAGGGTGGGCTGCGCCGCGGGAAGCTCCGGACGCTCCTGCGGCGGCTCCCGGGAAAGCGCAGCGCCCCGTGGCCGCGCGACGGCAGCCCCGCGTATCTCAAGCGCGCGTGCGAGGCGTCGCTCCGCCGGCTCCGCGTCGAGGCGATCGACCTCTACCAGCTCCACCGCCCCGACCCGAAGACGCCGTTCTCCGAGTCGGTCGGAGCGCTCCGCGAGCTGAAGGAGGAGGGGAAGGTCCGTCACGTCGGCCTCTCGAACGTCTCGGTCGCGCAGCTCGAGGAGGCGCGGCGGATCGTCGAGATCGCGTCGGTTCAGAACGAGTACAACCTCGGCAACCGCGAGTCCGAGGACGTGCTCGAGGCCTGCGAGCGCGAGGGGATCGCGTTCCTGCCCTGGTATCCGCTCGACGCCGGCGAGCTGGCCCGCCCGGCCGGCCCGGTCGAGCAGATCGCCCGCGCGCACGACGCCACAGCCGCGCAGGTCGCGCTCGCCTGGCTGCTCCAGCGCTCGGCGGTGACGATCCCGATTCCCGGTACGTCCTCGCTCGCGCACCTGGAGGAGAACCTCGCGTCGGGCAAGCTCCGGCTCAGCGAGAGCGAGCTCGAGCTCCTGGCGAGCTGATTCGTCGGCAGTGAGATCCGAACGCTGCTCGCCACCGTACTCTTGTGGCGTACCGGTTCACCCACCAAGGAGACGCATGATCCGCATTCGCCTCGTTGCGGCGCTCGCCGCACTCGCGCTCGTCGCAATCGGCCCGGCTCAGGCTGCGGTGCCGAAGCTGACGGGCACCGTCGGGCCCGGCTTCACGATCACCCTGAAGAAGTCAGGAACCGCAGTGAAGACGCTGAAGCCCGGCAAGTACGCGCTCGTCGTCACCGACAAGTCCCGAATTCACAACTTCCGGCTCAAGGGGCCGGGTGGAGTCAACAAGGCGACGAGCATCGTCAAGCAGGGGACGTCGACCTACGCGCTGACCCTCGTGAAGGGCACGTACACGTTCGTCTGCGACCCGCACCCCACCTCGATGAAGGGCACGTTCAAGGTTCAGTGACGAGCTCGAGCGGCGCGATCCGGCCGTCTTCGCCGATGGTGAAGGCGGCCAGATCGTCCAGCCGCAGCGAGTAGATCAGGTAGGGCTTGTCGTGCCAGAGGCCGATGTTCTCGACGTCGGTGCGCGACGGTCGCGGCGGCGAGGACAGGTGCGAGTGGAAGACGGCGAGCTCGTAGCCCTCGTCTTCGAGGAACCAGGTCTCCAGCGGCACCTCGAGCTCGAAGCGGTACGGGGAGGCCGCGGCGTTCCAGCCCGCGACGTAGCGCGCGGCGATCCCGTCGCGGAGGACGACGAGCCCGCAGGCTTCGTTCGGCGCCTCGGCTTCGGCGTGGGCGCGCAGCGCGGCGCGCACCTCGGCGCCGATCACCACCAGACGGCTTTCTCCATCGATTCCTCGACATCGGACGCGTCCCAGAAGTCGGCCGAGAGGTACTTCCAGCCAGCGTCCGCCAGGACGCAGACGACGACGCCCTCCTCGAGCTCCGCGGCGAGCTTTCGCGCGACGTGGACGACGGCGCCGGACGAGACGCCGCCGAAGATCCCCTCGGCGTCGAGGAGCTCGCGCAGCGCCACGACCGACTCGGCGTTCGAGACGAGCACCTTCCGGTCGAGCTTCGCGACGTCGAGGATCGGCGGCACGTAGCCGTCCGCGAGCGAGCGCAGGCCCATGACCGCATCCCCCGGGAGCGGCTCGGCCGCGGCGACGACGACGTCCGGAAAACGCTCGCGCAGCCGCTCGCCAACTCCCATCAGCGTCCCGCCCGTTCCGAGGCCGGCGACGAGCACGTCGACGCGGTCGAGCGCCTCGACGATCTCGGCCCCGGTTCCCGCGTAGTGCGCCCGCGGGTTGGCGGCGTTCGCGTACTGGAACGGCATGAAGAACGACGGTTCGCGCTCCGCGAGCTCGAGCGCGAGCCGAACCGCCCCGTTCGAGCCCTCCTCGCCCGGCGAGTCGACGATCTCGGCGCCGTAGAGCCGGAGCAGGCGCCGGCGCTCCTCGGTCGCGTTCTCGGGCATCACGCACGTGAGCGGATAGCCCTTCAGCTTGGCGACGAGCGCGAGCGAGATCCCGGTGTTGCCGCTCGTCGGCTCGAGCAGGCGGCGGCCCGGCTCGAGCTCGCCGCTCGCCTCGGCGGCCTCGATCATCGCCTTTGCGATGCGGTCCTTGATCGAGCCCGTCGGGTTCTGGCCCTCGAGCTTCGCGTAGATCGCGACCCGTCCCGGCGCGAAGCGCGAGAGCTCGACGAGCGGAGTGTTGCCGACGAGCCCGAGGAGCGAGTCGGCGGTGCTCAGCACCCGCCGGCCATGGCGGGGAGAAGGATGATTCGGTGACCGTCGACGGCCGTGTCGAGGCCGTCGAGCGTGCGGACGTCCTCGCCGCCGAGATAGACGTTCACGAACGGTGCGAGCTCGCCGTTCTCGAAGAGCTGCGCAGCGAGGGCGGGGTAGCGGTCGACGAGATCGTCGAGCACCGCACGGACGTCGTCGCCGCTCGCCTCGACCTGCCGCTCGCCGCCCACCTCGGCCCGCAGCGTGGGCGGGATTCGAACCGCCGTCACGACCGCACCGCCGGCCCCGCGCAGAACTCGACGTAGTCGACGTACTCGGTGATCGTCGGGCTCTCGCCGCACACCGGGCAGTCGGGATCGCGGTCGACAGACACCTCGTCGAAGGTGGTCGCGAGCGCGTCGATCAGGAGGAGCCGTCCCTGGAGGGTCTCGCCGATCCCGAGCAGCAGCTTCAGAGCCTCGCTCGCCTGCAGGGAGCCGACGATTCCGGGAAGCACGCCGAGCACGCCGCCTTCCGCGCAGCTCGGCGCGAGCTCCGGCGGCGGCGGCGAGGGGAAGAGGCAGCGGTAGCACGGCCCCGCGTTCGGAACGAGGACGGTGACCTGCCCCTCGAAGCGGTAGATCGAGCCGTGGACGACGGGGATGTCGTGCCAGACCGAGGCGTCGTTGACGAGGTAGCGCGTGGGGAAGTTGTCGGCGCCGTCGACGATCACGTCCCAGCCCTCGCCGAGGATCCGCTCGACGTTCTCGGAGGTGAGCCGCTCCTCGTAGGTCTTGACGTCGACGTCCGGGTTGAGCGCCTCGATCGTCCGCTTCGCCGAGCTCACCTTCGCCTCGCCGATCCGCTCGGTCGAGTGGACGATCTGGCGCTGCAGGTTCGAGTCGTCGACGACGTCGGCATCGACGATCCCGAGCGTCCCGACGCCGGCGGCGGCGAGGTAGAGCGAGGCCGGCGAGCCGAGACCGCCCGCGCCGATCAGGAGCACGCGGGACGCGAGCAGCTTCTGCTGGCCCGCTTCGCCGACCTCCGGGATCAGCAGGTGGCGCGAATAGCGCGCGCGCTGCGCCGGCAAGAGCGCCTGCGGCGTCTCGACGTCGAAGCCGTTCCGCTTCCAGTCCGTGAAGCCGCCGGCGAGCGAGGAGACGTGCTCGTAGCCGAGCTCCTCGAGCGACTTCGCCGCGAACGCCGAGCGCGCACCGACCGCGCAGTAGACGACGATCTCCCGCGAGCGCTCCGGCAGCAGGCCCTCGATGTGCGACTCGAGCTGGCCGCGAGGGATGTGGACGGCGCCGGGGATCGCGCCCTCCTCCCACTCCTCGCGCTCGCGGACGTCGAGGAAGAGCGGCGGCTCGGACGAGGTCGAGCGCTCGCGCGCGTCGGCGGCGCCGATCTCGTCGATCTCGGCCTTCGTCCGGTTGAGGAGGTCGCGGTAGCTCGCCATTGCTTCAAGAAGGATAGTAGCCCTCGGCCGTGCAAACGCCCGGCGGGCGCGCGGTGTTCCCGGCGAGGATGATGCGGACCATGCGCGTGCTCTTCTGCTGCGTTCCGCTCGAGGGCCATCTTCGCCCGCTGCTCCCGCTCGCGCGGGCGCTGGCGGCAACGGGCCACGAGGTGACGTTCGCAACCGGGGCTGACCGGCGGGAGCAGATCCACTCGGCCGGTTTCGCCCATCTCGTCGCCGGTCCGTCCGAGCACGACGTCCGAGGCGCGGCGGCAGAGATCCGCCGAGAGCTGCTCGCGCTCCCCGTCGAGGCTCGCCGGCGCTTCGGCTTCAGCCGGATCTTCGCGCTCCTTCATGCGCCACGGAAGCTGCCCGACCTGCTCGACCAGCTGCGTTCCCGGCCGTTCGACGCGATCGTCCACGACAGCGCCGACCTCGCCGCGCCGGTCGCGGCGTCCGCCCTCGGTCTTCCGCTCGTGAATCACTCGTTCGGCGCGATGGTGCCGCTCTCCGTGCTCGACTACGCGAGCGAGCTCGCCGCGCCCCTCTGGCGCACTGCCGGTCTCGAGCCGGAGCCGTACGCCGGCGCGTTTCGCGGCCTCTATGTCGACATCTCGCCGCCGTGCTTCGCCTGGGAGGAGCCGCAGGGCCCGAGCATCCGGCTTCATCCTTTCGAAGCCGAGGCCGGTGAAGCACCGGCGTGGCTCGGCAGGCTCGGATCGCCGCTCGTCTACGCGACGCTCGGGACGATCTTCAACGAGCCGGCGCTGCTCCGATCGCTGCTCGCGGGCCTCGATCAGGTCCCGGCGGCTCTCGTGACCACGGGCAGAGACGTCGATCCCACCTCGGTCGGCACGGTGCCGCAGCGGGTTCGGCTGGAGCAGTTCGTGCCGCAGGCGCAGGTGTTCCCCCTCTGCGCCGCCGTCGTGGCCCATGGCGGCTCAGGAACTACGCTCGGGGCGCTCGCCCACGGCTTGCCCCTGCTCCTCGTCCCGCAGGGCGCCGACCAGTTCGACAACGCGGCTCGTTGCGAGCGGGCCGGAGCGGCGATCGTGCTGCGGCCGGATGAGCTGACGGCGGACGCCGTGCGAGCTTCGCTCCGGCGCCTTCTCGACGAGCCCTCGTACAGAAGCGCCGCGGAGGCCGTGGCGGCTGAGATCGCGGCGATGCCGACCGCCGTCGAGGCCGTGCCGGCGATCGAGGCGTACCTGACTGCTGGCTAGGGTGGCTCGCGTGTCCCCGCGCGTGCGTGTCGCTCTCGTGGTCGCTGCGCTCGCCGCGACCGCGGCGGTCGTGGTCGCGGGTGCAGCCGTGCTCTCCGCGAAGGAGCTCGACCCGCCTGCGAGCACGGCCGCGCCGGCCAAACCGCGCGCGGGTGTGCCACCGCTCGTGCTCGAGCTCGGTCTTCGGGACGACGCTGCCGCGCGCTCGCTGCGGAACGCCGAACGCCTCTTTCGCGCCGGCCGGCGAGCCGAGGCCAAGACGATCTTCCTCCGCGGCGAGTCGGTCGAGGCGAAGCTCGGCGCCGCGCTCGCCGACTGGCCGGACACACGCGACCGAATCGAGCAGCTCGGCGCGCTGTATCCGCGGAGCTCGCTCGTCCAGCTCCACGTCGGGCTGGCGCGCTTCTGGGCCGGCGAGCGCGCGGCGCTCGACGCCTGGCGGGAGGCTCGCGATGTCCAGCCGGACACGCCCTACGCCGTGCGCGCCGGCGATCTGCTCCATCCGGACTTCGCGCCGGGTCTCCCGCTCTTCCAGCCGGCGACCCCGCTCGGACCGCCGATCGAGGGGAAGCCGGCCAAGCAGCAGGTCGAGCTCCTTCGCCAGGCCGCTAGGCAGAGCTTGAACAGCCGCGAGGGGCTCGTCCACCGGCTCTACTACGGCCTCGCCCTCCAGCGGCTCGGGAGGCCGGTGTCGGCCCGACGCACCTATTCCGCGGCGGCCGACGCCTACCCGAACGACGTCGAGGCGCTCGTGGCGGACGCGGTCGGCCGCTACTCCAAGGAGAGCCCGGTCGAGGCGTTCAGCCGGCTCGGGCCGCTCAGCCGCCGGTTCCCAAAAGCCGCCACGGTGCGGTTCCACCTCGGGCTCCTCCTGCTCTGGCAGGGAGACGTCACAGCGGCCCGAAAGCAGCTCCGGCTCGCCCGCGTCGCTGCAGCCGGGGTCGCGGCTCGCGGTCGAAGCTGGCCGCTACCTGGACGAGCTCGCGAAAGCCGGGACCGGCTGAACGCAAGATAGGTCGCTCGGCCCATGGCGCCCTGCCGCCGCTCGTGGCACGCTTCCGCAGCCCGCAAAAACGAGGGATTGCGGTAAGGGGTACTCGCAACTACTCTGCCGCAGGGGAACTGGCCGCAAAGAGCATGGTTGCAGGAAACGTGGCTGAAGGATCTGGGAGCGCCTGATCGGAGGGGGAGCCGTGAGCGCATTGGGAGTCACCAAGGATGCCGTTCCACAAGTCGCCGACTTGCTGGAGACGGACGAGGGCCGGCAACTCCTGGAAACCGGACGCGCGGCGGGAAAGCTGCGCGCCGACGACATCAGCGCCGCGCTCGACGAGCTCGATCCCGACGCCGGCCAGCTCGACGAGTTCTACGCGGCCCTCGAGGAGCTCCAGATCGAGGTGGTCGACGGGATCGAGGAGGTCGAGCCCGAGGTCGCCGCCACGGAGCAGGCGAAGGCCGGTGAGATCTCGACCGACACGCTCCAGCTCTTCCTCAAGGACATCGGGCGCGTCCCGCTCCTGACCGCAGCGCAGGAGGTCGAGCTCGCGAAGCGGATCGAGCGCGCCGACCACACCGCCAAGCAGGCGATGGTCGAGGCGAACCTCCGGCTCGTCGTCTCGATCGCGAAGCGCTACAGAAATCAGGGCCTGCCGTTCCTCGACCTGATCCAGGAGGGAACGATCGGGCTCGTTCGAGCCGCCGAGAAGTTCGACTACCGCCGGGGCTTCAAGTTCTCCACCTACGCCACGTGGTGGATCCGTCAGGCCGTCGCGCGCGCGCTCGCCGACAAGGCACGCACGATTCGGATGCCCGTCCACGTCGTCGAGAAGCTGAACAAGATCGTCCGGACCGAGCGCACCCTGCGCGCGAAGCTCGGCCGCGAGCCGAGCTCGGTCGAGATCGCGCTCGAGCTCGAGCTGCTCCCGGAGGAGGTCGACCAGATCCGCCGGAGCGCGCAGACGCCGATCTCGCTCGAGAAGCCGGTCGGCGACGAGGAGGAGTCGGAGTTCGGGCACTTCCTCACCGACGAGACGATGCCGTTGCCGGACGAGATCGCCGAGGAGACGATGCGGAACGAGGCGCTGCGCTCGATCCTGGGCACGCTCTCGCATCGCGAGCGGCGCGTGCTCGAGCTCCGCTACGGCCTCGACGGCGAGCAGCCGCGCACGCTCGACGAGGTCGGCCGCACGTTCAACGTCACGCGCGAGCGGATCCGCCAGATCGAGAACCAGAGCCTGAAGAAGCTCCGCGCGCTCGCCGACGCCGGCAAGCTGCGTCACGTGGCCTAGCGACCGCCGGTTGCGTCGGCGACACCGGGGGCGTAGCGTCCACGACGTCGTCGGTGGGGTCGAAGGAGCGGGAATGGCCAAGGCTTTCTCGGTCGCGTCGTGGAACGTCGAGCACTTCCGCAGCCAGCGGGTGGACAGCCGGGTCGAGGACGTCGTCGCCTTCCTCGGCGCGCAGAGTCCCGACGTCTTCGCCCTCTACGAGGTCGAGGGTCGCGAGGTCTACGACGCGCTCACGAGCGTCCTCCCGAAGTACACCTTCCACATCACGGAGGGCTCGCAGGTGCAGCAGATCCTCGTCGGGGTCAGGCAGGGGATCACGGCGTTCTTCACCCAGAAGACCGAGTTCCGCTCGGGGGTCTCCCTGCTCCGGCCGGGCGCGCTGCTGACGGTCAAGGTCGATGACGAGAGCTACCCGCTCCTCTTCCTGCACACGAAGAGCGGGACCGATCCGCGCGGGCTCGGCCTGCGCGACGACATGCTGATCCGAGCGCTCGACTTCGCGAAGGTGCTCGATCGGGCCGCACCGCCGGGCAAGCGCTCCAACTACATCTTCCTCGGCGACTTCAACATCATGGGAATGGAGTACCGCTACGTGCGCGAGAGCGACCTGCCGGCGGCGAAGGAGCTCCTGAAGCTCCAGCGCGGCGCGAAGTCGAGGGGGATGCGCGTGCTCGAGAAGGACGCGGAGTTCACGTGGTGGGGCGGCGGCTCGATCGATCCCTCCAGCCTCGACTTCGTCGTCGCGCGCGACCACCTGACCTTCAAGCGCTTCGGCGCGGCCGAGGTGTCGGTGCGGGGCTGGCCGCAGCTGCCCGCCGGCGACGAGCGGCTCGCCTGGGTGCGCCGCTACTCGGATCACGCGCTTCTCTACTTCGAGGTCCAGCGCGTCTGAGCGCGAGGCCCGTCTAGACTCGCCGCCGTGAGCGAGCTGCGACAGGACTGGCTGGAGGAGCTCTCGGAGCTCGTCCGCATTCCCTCGGTCAGCGCCGATCCCGAGCGGCAGGACGACGTCAGGGCCGCCGCCGACTGGGTCGTCGCCAAGCTGCGTGCCGCGGGCGGCGACGCCGAGCTCGTCGACTGGCCGTCGCCGACGGGACGCGGCCGCTCGCGATCGGGGAGCTCCGCGCCTCGGCAAACGCCGAGAGCGCGCCGACGGTGCTCTGCTACGGCCACTTCGACGTCCAGCCGCCGGCGCCGCTCGAGCTCTGGGAGACACCGCCGTTCGAGCCGACGGTGCGCGGCGAATGGCTCTACGCGCGGGGTATGGCGGACGACAAGGGCCAGCTCTGGATGCTCCTGAAGGCAGCGGAGCTGCTCGCGGAGGCGGGTGAGCTTCCCGGTCAACCTCCGCTTCGCCTGCGACGGCGAGGAGGAGATCGGCGGTCACTCGATCGTCGACTGGCTCGCCGCCGACGAGCGCGGCGCCGACGCGGGGATCGTCTTCGACAGCGGGATGCAGCGACGCGGCGCGCCGGAGTTCAACCTCGCGGTGCGCGGTCTCTGCTACTTCCACGTCGCGGTTCGCACCGGCGAGCGCGACCTCCACTCCGGGATGTACGGCGGCGTCTCGCTGAATGCGCTGCACGCGTTGCTGCAGACGCTGTCCGGCGTGCTCGCTCGCGACGGTCGCCTGCCGGAGCCGCTGCGAGCCGGGATCGCGCCGCCGACCGAGGAGGAGCTCGCCGGCTGGCGCGAGCTTCAGCCCGGGGGAGAGGCGATCGCGGAGCAGGGCTCGCGCCCGATGGATGCCGCAGCGGGCGAGGACTTCTACGTGCGCACCTGGGCCGAGCCGGCGGTCGACGTGCACGGGCTCGCAGGAGGCTCGCCCGAGCTCGTCAAGACCGTGCTGCCGGTCGAGGCCGAGGCGAACGTCTCGGTCCGGCTCGCGCCCGGCCAGGATCCGGTCGCGATCGCCGAGGCGTTCGAGCGGCTGCTTCGCGAGGCCGCTCCCGCGGGCGCCGAGGTCGAGGTCGTGCAGCGCTCGTCGGCGCCTCCGGGGCTGATCTCGCCCGAGTCTCCGGTCGTGGGGCTCGCCCAGGACGCGTTCGAGCACGTGACGGGAGTCCGTCCGCTCCTCGTCCGCTCGGGCGGCTCGATCCCGCTCGTGCCGGCGCTCGCGGCGCGCGGAATCCCGGTGATCGTGACGGGCTTCGCCCTCCCCGACTCGAACGTCCACTCCCCGAACGAGCGAATGCTCGTCGACTACATGAGCCTCGGCGTCGCGACCGCGCGCGAGCTCTTCCTCCGGCTTGGCGCTCTTGGCTGAGAGCGGCTACAGCTCGCCGCTCGCCGCCGATCTGGCCGACGACGTCCTCGAGCGCTTCCTGCGCTACGTCCGGATCGACACGCAGTCCGCCTACGGCCAGTCGACGTCGCCCTCGACCGCGAAGCAGCTCGACCTGTCGCGGCTGCTCGAGGCCGAGCTGCTCGAGCTGGGCCTCGACGACGTCCGCCTCGACGAGTTCGGCTACGTCTACGCGTCGCTGCCCGGGCGCGAGGCCGCGCCGGTGATCGGGCTGATCGCGCACGTCGACACCTCGCCGGACGTGACCGGAACCAACGTGCAGCCGACCGTGCACCGAGACTACGACGGCTCGCGGCTCGTGCTCTCGGGCGACGAGACGCAGGTGCTCGACCCGCAGGAGCAGCCCGCGCTCGCCGAGAAGATCGGGCACGACCTCGTCACGACCGACGGGACGACGCTGCTGGGCGCCGACGACAAGGCCGGCGTGGCCGAGATCATGAGCGCGGTCGCCTGGCTCAAGCGCAACGGAGGCTCCGCGCACGCCCCGATTCGGGTCTGCTTCACCGTCGACGAGGAGATCGGCGCGGGCGCGGATCATCTCGATCTGGACGACTTCGGCGCCGCAGTACGCCTACACGCTCGACGGCTCCGGCCTGGGCGAGATCGAGACCGAGACGTTCAACGCCTGGAAGGTGGTCGTGACGATCCATGGGCGCGCCGTCCATCCCGGCTCGGCGAAGGGGAAGCTCGTCAACAGCATCAGGCTGGCTGCCGACTTCGTCGCGGCGCTGCCGCGCGACCGGCTCTCGCCCGAGACGACCGAGCAGCGGGAGGGGTTCGTCCACCCGACCGGGATCGGCGGGCACCGGCGAGAAGACCACCGTCGAGCTGATCGTGCGCGATCACGACAGGGCGAAGCTCGACGAGCATCTGGCTCTGATCCGGACCGTGGCCGAGGAAGTGGGGCGCAAGGAGCCACGGGCGCGCGTCGAGGTCGCCGAGCAGGAGACCTATCGCAACATGCGCGAGGTGATCGACCGGCATCCGCGCGTCGTCGCGGCGGCCGAGGAGGCCGTGCGCCGCGCCGGCGTCGAGCCGGTGCACGCGATCATCCGCGGCGGAACGGACGGCGCCCGGCTCTCCGCGCGGGGCCTGCCGACGCCGAACATCTTCACCGGCGGCCAGGAGTACCACTCGCTGCGCGAATGGGCGAGCGTGCAGGACATGGCGGCCGCCGCGGCGACGGTGGTCGAGCTCGCCCGCGTCTGGGCCGAGAGCCGCGCAGCGTCGGCCGCTACGCCGGGAGCTAGCTGCAGCCCAGGAACTCGTGGCCGAAGCGGCGCATCTCGCCGATGATCGGCAGCAGGCCCTCGCCCTTCAGCGTCAGCTCGTACTCGACCCGCGGCGGCGATTCCGGATAGCTCTTGCGGACGACGAGACCCTCGGACTCGAGCCAGCGCAGCCGCTCGGAGAGCGTGCGCGGGCTGATCCCGCGGCACGAGTGCTCGAGCTCCGAGAAGCGCCGCGCGCCCTCCGAGAGGTCGTGCACGAGCAGCGCCGTCCACTTGGCGCCGATGATCTCCGCGCACGCAGCCACCGAGCAGGTCGCGTCGTGCACCGGGTTCATCGTGCGGATGGACACGTGCGGATTGTACTCCGTACTTTGGGACGCGTCCTCGAGCGCATGGACCCACCTCTCCACCCCCCACCCACCCAAGGGGAGATCAGCGTACGGGGACGTGTGCCGGTGTGGCGGCTTCGTGCCGATTTGGTGCCGATCGATCCACCGCCGGCCCGCTGCGCGCTGCGCCGTGCGTCAGTCCCAGGGCGGCGGGTTGTGCACCCAGCGACCGCCCACCATCGTCGCGACGACCTGGAGCTCCGCGAGCTCCTCGGGCTCGACCGCGAACGGATCTCGGTCGAGCACGACCGCGTCCGCGAGGTAGCCCGGCAGCAGGCGGCCGCGGCGCCGCTCGTCACCGGAGAGCCACGCCGGGTTCACGCACGTCGCCTGCAGCGCCTGCTCGACGGTCAGCGTCTGATCGGCCCGCCACGCCGGGCGCTCGTCGATCGTTCGGGTCACTCCCGCCGCGATCCCGGCGAGCGGGTCGAGCTCCTCGACCGGCGCATCCGACCCGTTCGCGAGCAGCGCGCCGGACTCGAGCAGGCTGCGGAAGGAGTAGGTGCCGTCGAGCCGGTCGGGCCAGAAGCGCTCCGCGAGATCGCGGTCGGACGGCGCATGACTGAACTGCACCGAGCACGCGATCCCGAGCTCGGCGAAACGCGGTAGCTCCTCGGGCGCGAGACATTGCGCATGCTCGATCCGGTGCCGCAAGCCGAGCGGCTGCCAGGCCTCGCGCGTCGCCTCGAAGGCGTCGAGCGCGTCCCGGTTCGCCTGGTCGCCGATCGCGTGCACGGCAACCGGCCAGCCCGCCGCGGCGCCCAGCCGGACGATCTCCTCGAGCTCCTCGCGACTCGTGATCCGAACGCCGCTTCCGTCCGTCATCAACGCCGTCTGCGAGCCGAGCGTCCCGTCCATGAAGCACTTCAGATAGCCGATCCGCAGGAACTCGTCGCCGAAGCCGGACCGCAGCGAGAGCTCGGCCGCCTGTCCGATCAGATCGTGGGGGATCGAGCCCCACACCCGGAGCGAGAGATTTCCCTCCTCGCGCAGGCGCTGGAAGATTCCCGGCGAGCCGAGCCAGCCGTCCTTGTCGTGGATCGCGCACACGCCCCTGGAGTTCGCGAGCTTGACTCCGGCTCGCGTCGCTTCGACCCACTCGTCCTGCGTCGTCACGACGTAGCGGTCGCGAAAGCGCCAGGCCGACTCCTCGCGGAGGATCCCGGTCGGCTCGCCGCGCTCGTCCCGCTCGACCACCCCGCCTTCGACCTCGAGGTCGCCGCCCGCATGGGCGAGCGCCGCCGAGTTGAGCCAGACCGAGTGGTAGTCCTTCGAGATGAAGATCGCGGGCGTCTCGCCCGTCACCTCGTCCAGAGCTTCCTTCGTCGGCGAGGTCGGAGGATTCCAGTCCCCGTCGCGCCAGCCGTAGCCGCGCAGCCAGCGGCCGGGCACCCGCTCCGCCGCGCCGACCCGCGCGAGCGCCTCCTCGAGCGACCCGCAGCCGTCGAGCTTGACCTGACGCTGGGCGAGCGCCCACGTGGGGAAGTGCACGTGCGAGTCGGTGAAGGCGGGGAGGACGCAGCGACCGCCGAGGTCGATCGTCTCCGGGCTCGCGAGCGCGCTCTCGTGGACGCCCACGCCGCCGGCCACGAGCGGCCCCGCGATCGCGAGCGCCCGCGACGTCGGCAGCGACGGGTCGAGCGTCCGGATGATGCCGTTCTCGAGGATCACGGCCGCCCAGCGTATCGTCCGAGCCTGAGCTGCCAAGAGCCGGGCTGCGATCCTTCACCTCGATGCTCAGGAGGATCGGAGTCTTGGTCGCCGCCGCGTTGCTGGCCGCGGCGGTAGCGGTCTTCGCCCTGGGCGGCGACGATCCGCCGGCGCCGGCGCCTGGGTTCGCCGACGAGATCGTCCTGAGCGGGCTGCGGGAGCCGCTCGCGGTCGCGTTCGCGCGCGACGGCCGCGTCTTCGTCGCCGAGAAGCGCGGTCGCGTGCTCGAGTTCCCCGCGCTCGGGAGCCGGCGCCCGCGCGTCTACGCCGACCTCGGTCGCCGCGTCTTCTCGAACGGCGACCGCGGGCTCTTCGGGCTCGCGCTCGACCCGAGCTTTCCCGCTCGTCCGTTCGTCTACGTCCTCTACACCTTCGACGGGCCGGTTGGCGCGCGCGAGCCGCTCGGCCGCCGGCGCTGCGTGGGTCTCTTCGAGGGTGCGTGCCCGGTGAGCGGCCGGCTCTCGCGGCTCGGGCCCGACGGCTCCGAGCGCGTCCTCCTCTCCGGCTGGTGCCAGCAGTACCCGAGCCACGGGGTCGGCGACCTGGCGTTCGGCCCGGACGGGTTGCTCTACGCGAGCGGGGGCGAGGGCGCGAGCTACGACCGCGTCGACACCGGCGAGGCCGGCAACGTCTGCGGCGATCCGCCCGGCGAGGGCGGGGCGCTGCGCGCGCAGGACGCGAGCACCGACGGCGATCCGCAGGGCGTCAGCGGCTCGGTCGTCCGCGTCGACCCGTCGCGACGAGCGGCCGGCGCGAGCTCGTCGCCTACGGCTTCCGGAACCCATTCCGCTTCGCGTTCCGGCCCGGAGAGCTCGGAGCTCTGGATCGGCGACGTCGGCTCGACCCGAGCGGACGAGCTGAACGTGGTCGACGGCGAGCGCCGGAACTTCGGCTGGCCCTGCTTCGAAGGCGAGGCGCCGCTTCGGAGCTACGACGAGGCGAACGTGCCGATCTGCGAGCGGCTCTACGAGGACGAGAGCGCCTCGCCGCCGAGCACCGCCTTCGCGCGCGACAAGGAGGTGATCGAGGGAGACGGCTGCGGCGAGGGAACGCAGGCGCTCTCCGGGCCTCGCCTTCTACCGCGGCGACTCCTACCCGGAGCGCTACCGCGGCGCCCTCTTCGTCGCCGACTTCGTCCGCGGCTGCATCTGGGCGATCCCGGCCGGCGCCGACGGCCGCCCCGAGCCGGACCGGATCGAGCTCTTCCGCCGCGACGTCGCGAGCCCCGTTCGCCTGCTCACCGGTCCCGGCGGCGACCTCTTCTACCTCGACTTCGCCGGCGGCGCGCTCCACCGGATCCGCTACGTCGCGCTCCTAGAAGAGCACGCGCACCCAGTCGAGTTTGTCGTCGAGCCAGCCCAGGGTCGCCATCTGTCCTCCCAGCGACTTCGGCGGCCTGGTGAGCAGCGTGTCGGAAGCGAGCACGCGGCTGAAGTCGACGCCACCGGGCTCGGTTCGGCGGTCGCCGGACGGCAGCCGGAACTCGACCTGGGCGAGGTTCATGATCGCGATCACCTCCTGCGCGATCAGCCCGTAGCCGATCGTGGTCGGGTGGATTCCGTCGAGCGAGAAGAGCCCGCCGTCCGTTCGACCGTCCGGTCCCGACGCGAAGAACCTCGTGTTCGGAACCGGGTCGAGGGCCGCCAGCTCGGGCGGCAGCGGATAGGGCGTCCACCAGGCCGGCCGTGGCCGCGGGGTCAGTCAGATAGCGCTTCGACGCAAGCCGGTCGAGGAACCCGCCGAGGTCGAACAGATACCAATCGAGCCCGGCCTCTCGCGCCGCCGCGACGGAGTCGATGATCGTCTTGTTGTAGGCGTCGACGGCGGAGTCGACCGCGCGCGCCTCGTCCTCGGTGAGATGCGGGTCGGAGCTCGGATCGAAGTCCTCGTCCCGAATCCACGGGCGCGTGTAGTAGGGGTAGTAGCGCGAGCCGAGCCGCACCTTGCCGCGCACGCCTCTCGCAATCGGCGCGATCGTCACCGAAGGAACGGTTCCCACGATCACGTGACGCGCCCTGATCCGGCGAAGCTCGTCGACGAGCAGTCCCCATTCGGCCGCGAAGTGCTCCGGCCGCCAGACGCTGAACGCGCCCTTCTGGGCGAGATCGGCGTAGCCGTCTCCGCTCCAGCGCACCTCGAGCCGGGTGACGGCTTGAAGAGCGTTGTTCGAGCCGAGCAGCACGACCAGGGTCTCGATCCCCGGTCCGGTGCCGGACGCATCCGTGCCCTCTGCGCCGAGGGCGCGCGCAGCTCGAAGCGTGGTGAGCGCGCGCTTGGCGGGCCCACGGGCGGTCTCGAGCACCACGAGCGCGGCCCGGTCGTTGTCGTCCTGCACCTTCTGCTTGGGCAACCACACGTCGTCCCGCGGCCGCCCCAACCGCCCGCGCACGCTTGTCGCATTGAGCGACAGCGTGTCGCGGAGATCCCAGCCGTAGATCGCCAGGTTGTGGAGGATCGCTTCGCCCGTCGGCGTCTTGGCGCCCGTCGCCTCGCTCCCAGTAGTCCTCGACCCGGTCCAGATAGCCGTGGAGCCAGCCCGCGGCGCGGACGATCTCGTGCCAGTCGAGCTTCGGGCCGAACTCCGACTCGAACGAGCGCAGGGCGCGCTCGAAGTCGAGCGGTAGGCCGCCGGGGCCGCTCGGCGCTTCGTAGACCGGGCGCCGGAAGGCGGCGAAGTCGCCGAGCTCGAACGCGACGACGGCAGGCCACGAGAGATCGGTGCGGAAGATCGCCCCACTCATGAAGCCCTGCGTGACCGAGTCGCCGAGCGTGACAGCCGGTTGCGCGGCGACCCGGTGCGGTCGACGTCGACCGCGATGTTCAGCGTCGGATCGAGCTCTGGTCGCCGAGGCTCGTGGTTGATCACGAGACTTGCGGGGATCGGCTGGCGTGCGGCGGGCATCGCATCACCTCGGAATCGTCCGAGTCGACGGCATCCGACGTGCGAACCTGCATTGGAACACGCTCGCCCCGCCCGAGCAAGGAAGACGTCCCCGAGCGGCATTCGACTAGGCTCCGGCCGTGGCCTGGGACGTCCTCACCGAGGAGCAGCGCGAGATTCGCGAGCTCGTGCGCACTCTCGCGCGGGAGCGGATCGCGCCGCGCGCTGCCGAGATCGACGAGTCGCACGAGTTCCCGTGGGACGTCGTCGAGGTCTTCCGCGAGCACGAGATCTTCGGTCTCCTCTTCGACGAGGAGTGGGGCGGTTCTGGCACCGGCACGCTGCTCGCGCTCGTCGCGATCGAGGAGGTCTCGAAGGTCTGCGCGACGAGCGGCCTCCTGCTCGCCGTGCAGGAGCTCGGCTCGCTCGGGCTGAAGCTCGCCGGCACCCAGGAGCAGAAGGAGCGGTACCTGCCGCGGCTCGCATCCGGCGAGTGGCTCGCCGCCTACGCGCTGACGGAGGCCGGCTCGGGCTCCGACTCGGCCGCGATGCGGACGACCGCGCGGCTCGACGGCGACGGGTACGTCCTCAACGGGAGCAAGCGCTTCATCACGAACGCGAGCGTCGCGAACCTCTACACCGTGTTCGCGAAGACCGACCCCGAGCGGGGCACTCCGGGATCTCGGCGTTCCTCGTCGAGTCCGACGCGCCCGGCTTCGCGGTGACGCGGCTCGAGCCGAAGCTCGGGATCTCGGGCTCGACGACGGGCGAGCTCGCGTTCGACGACTGCCGCATCCCCGCCGGCAACCTGCTCGGGGACGAGGGCGAGGGCTTCAAGATCGCGATGCGGATCCTCGACCGCTCGCGGCCCGGCGTCGCCGCGCAGGCGCTCGGGATCGCCCAGGGCGCCACCGACTACGCGCTCGAGTACGCGAAGACGCGCGAGACGATGGGCAAGCCGATCGTCCAGCACCAGCTGATCGCCGCGAAGCTCGCCGACATGGAGACGATGACCGAGGCGGCGCGCGGCCTTCTCTACCGGTTCGGCCAGATGTGCGACGAGGGCGTCGACGACGCCGAGCTGACGAAGGCCTCCGCGATGGCGAAGCTCCTCTGCGGCGACGTCGCGATGCAGGTCTCGACCGAGGCCGTCCAGATCCTCGGCGGCTACGGCTACATCAGGGAGTACCCCGTCGAGCGGTTCATGCGCGACGCGAAGATCACCCAGATCTACGAGGGCACGCAGGAGATTCAGCGCCTCGTGATCGCCCGTGAGATGGCGCGCGAGAGTCGCGCCTTCCTCCTCGCCGGCGTCGGCTGAGGATGGAGCGCGGCAGCGGTCACGCGCTGGCTCGAGCGCTACGTCGCGGCCTGGAAGAGCGGCGACCGCGACGGGATCGGCGAGCTCTTCGCGGAGGACATGCGCTACCGCTACCACTCGTTCGACGAGCCGATCGTCGGACGCGAGGCGGTGGTCGACTCCTGGCTCGAGGAGCCCGACGCGCCGGGCAGCTTCGACGCGAGCTACTCCTGTTTCGCCGCTGACGGCGACGCAGCGGTGGCGGTCGGGACGAGCACGTACCTCGACGCCAAGGGCTCGATCGCGAGGGTGTACGACAACGTGTTCCTCCTCCGCTTCGCCGACGACGGCCGCTGCTCCGAGTTCACGGAGTGGTACGTGAAGCGCCCCTGACGCCTCTCCCCCCCCCCCCCTGAGCCGCTCCGCAGCCAGCCGCTCGGCAGCCTCGCTCGTCGTGATTCCGGCCGTCTCGGCCTGCCGGTAGATGCCGCTGAGCGTGTCGCCGATCCCCTCGACCTTGCGCTCGAGCTCGTCGGGCGTCCAGCCGAGCCGCTCGAGGCCGATCCCGTGGAGCGCGCCGCCGCTGTTGATCAGGTAATCCGGCGCGTAGAGGATCCCGGCGGCGCGGAGGCGCTCGCCGTCCTCCGTGGTGGCGAGCTGGTTGTTGGCGGCGCCCGCGACGACGCGGCAGCGCAGGCGCGGGATCGACTCGGCGTTCAGCGTCGCGCCGAGGGCGCACGGCGCGTAGACGTCGCACTCGAGCTCGAGCGCGCCGTCTGCGGGAATCGGGCTTCCCCCGGTCGCGCGCGCCCGATCCTCGTCGACGTCGCTCACGAGCACGACGGCGCCCGCGTCGAGGAGCATGCCCGCGAGCTTCGCGCCGACGGAACCGGTTCCCTGGACGAGCACCTTGCGCCCCGAGAGCTCGTCCGAGCCGAGAGCATGCGCGAGCGAGGCGCGGATCCCGTGGAAGACGCCGGCCGCAGTGTGGATGCTCGGATCGCCCGAGCCGCCGTTGCCGGTGCTGCGGCAGAAGACGTGCGGCGTCCGCGCCCCGATCACGTCCATGTCGGCCTCGCCCGTGTTCACGTCCGGGCCGGTGACGTACGTGCCGCCGAGCGAGTCGATGAGATCCGCATAGCGCTCGAACAGGCGGCGGCGGTCGTCGCCGGTCGGAATCTCCGGGATCGCGATCACGGCCTTGCCGCCGCCGCACGGCAGGCCGACCACGGCGAGCTTGCGGGTCATGCCCTCCGCGAGCCGGAGCCCGTCCTCGAGCGCCTCGGCCGGGCTCGGGTAGCTCTTCAGCCTCGTTCCGCCCATTGCAGGCCCGAGCGTCGTCGAGTGGATGCAGACGATCATCCAGGCGCCGCTCGGCTCGTCGTAGCGGACGGCCACGTGCTCGCCGTCCCACCGCCGCAGGAGATCCTCGAACACGTGCTCGACTCTACTCGCCGAGGAGCGGTCGAAGCCGCTCGATGCCCTCGTCGAGCACCTCGTCGGAGACGGCGAGCGAGATACGCGCGTGCCCGGCGCCGCGCGCGCCGAAGCCCTCGCCGGGCGCGAGCGCGACGCGTGCCTCCTCGAGAATCCGCTCGACGGTCAGGTCGGCCGGCAGACGCAGCCAGACGAAGAACGTTCCCTCGGAGCGAGCGCCCGGGAGTGCCGCGACGACGCGGTCGCGTCGCTCCTCGTAGAGCGCGCGCCGCTCCTCGACGCTCTCCTGCGGGCCGGTCAGCGCGGCGATCGCCGCCTCCTGGAGCGCGACGAAGATGCCCGCACGGACGTGATCGTTGAGCAGCTCGAGCCGCCGCACGAGCTCGGCGTTGCCGACGACGAAGCCGAGCCGCCAGCCCGCCATCCCGTAGGTCTTCGACATCGAGAAGAGCTCGGCGCCCACGTCCTTCGCGCCCGGCTCGGCCAGGAAGCTCGCAGGCCGCCGGCCGTCGAAGACGAGGTCGCCGTAGGCGAAGTCGTGGAGGACGAGGGCGCCCGAGCGCTCGGCGTAGGCGACCGCGTCGGCGAACACGCCTTCGGGCGCGACGACGGCGGCCGGATTCGACGGGTAGTTCAGGTAGACGGCGGCGACGTCCTCGGTCGGCGCGGCGTCGAAGTCCGGGCGCGGCTCGATCGGCAGCGAGGCGAGGC
The DNA here is from genome assembly GCA_963761905.1 of uncultured Gaiellaceae bacterium. Classification (GTDB taxonomy): domain Bacteria; phylum Actinomycetota; class Thermoleophilia; order Gaiellales; family Gaiellaceae; genus Gaiellasilicea. The sequence continues at coordinate 132,584 of CAVXIQ010000005.1, forward strand.
GAGCGCCGGCGAGCGCGACGGCCGAGAAGTAGTCGGGGTAGCCGGGGTCGGGGAGGAGAATCGTCGAGCCGGGATCCGCGACGCAGAGCGCGACGTCGACGAGCGCCGTCTTCGTCCCCGGGACGATCGCCACCTCACGCTCCGGGTCGAGGGTGACGCCGTAGACGTCGCGATAGCGGGTCGAGATCGCCTCCTTCAGGCGCGGCAGCCCGGCGAACGGCGCGTAGCCGTGGACCCGAGGCTCGCGCTGCGCCGCCACCTCCGCGAGCCGGGCGGCGACGTGCGGCGGCGGCGGGAGGTCGGGGTTCCCGCGGCCGAGGTCGAGCACCGGCGCGCCCGGTCGCGACTTCGCCTCGGCGACGCGGGCGAGGAGGGCGGCGAAGTACTGCTCCGGGAGGCGCTCGAGCCGGTCGGGAGGCGCGCGCATGCGCCGATGCTATTTCCGCGGCAGCGTGGAGGTGTCGACGACCTCGAACGCCGAGCCGGGCACGCGATGCAGCGTGTGAAGCTGGTCGTTCGACCACCTCGGATGCGGCGCGCCCGAGACGAACCAGTCGCTGCCGTTGTCGGCGACGAGCATCCCGTAGTCCTTCATGCGCCTGGAGCACGATCCGCGCCTGCCGCGGGAAGCCGGCGATCGGGTAGCTCGCGCTTCAGCCGGACGCGCAGGCCCATCGGCGGCAAGCTCGGGTCGGTGAGGCTGCTTGCGAAGTGCCGAGCGGGAAAGACGTAGGCGCGGCGGGTGCGGCTGACGGTGAAACGGAGCGCGTGGTCGATCCGGCCGCGCGCGACCTCCTCGTAGCGCGCGAGCCCGGGGAGGATCGGGAGGCCGGCGGCATCGGCCGAGGTCCAGCCTGCGGGCCGGAGCCGGTTCGAGCGCAGATCCCAGATCGCGCCGGAGCCGGCGCGCCAGCCGCCGTTCGCGCTCGGCGAGAGGGCAAAGAGCTCGTAGAGCTTGCAGCGGTGGCGGTCGACGATCAGCGCGTGCCGGTCGCCGTCGGCGTCGCGGCCGCCCTCGATCGCGACGTTCGCCGGAATCGGGTACGGGCCGGGGTCGGACTCGCCGGCATACTCGAACGCGACGCGCGTCCTTGCCTGCGCGGAGCCGACGACGGTGATCGGGATCCCGATCGGCCGGCCCTCGTACAGCCCGGAGCCGAAGTCGGCGTGGAGGTGGTCGTCGAGCCCGATCGACGCGACGATCCGCTCGGAGTCAGCCGCGATGGGCAGGCGATCGACGCGCTGGTTCCACGCGTTCGAGGCCGGGAAGACAGGACACGCGGGCGCCTGGGGAAGCCGCGCAGCCGACGCTGCGCCACCGAGGGCGAGCAGGCCAATTCCGAGCAGGAGCACGCGGCGCACGAAGGACAGGATGCCGCTGGGGGCTATCTCTTGCCGTTCGCAGCTACAGCGGCGGCAGCGTCACCGGCGGATAGAGCGCCCTGATCTCGTCGACGAACGCTGCGAGGAGGTCGGCGGAGGCCGCGTCGTGGATCTCGAGCACGTTCTCCGCGTTCCGCTCGCCGGAGTGCGAGAGGTTGAAGCTGCCGACGAAGACGTGGTCGTCGGCGACGGTGACCTTCGCGTGCATGAAGTCGTGCACGGTGTCAGGGCCCCCAACCGGTCGACGGCTTGCCGGAGAACCGCGCGTCCTCGAGGAAGCGGCGAAGCGCCGGCACCTTCCAGCTCGCGTTCCCGTTCAGCCGCCACTGGTGGAGGACGCCGTCGACCTGCGTGTCGTCGACGACACCCGCCACGTCGACCTTCCCGTCCGAGCACACTTCGGCGAGCGTGCCGAGGATCGGCCCGGACGACAGCACGGGCGAGGCGATCCTGATCCGCCGCCGCGCCTGCCCGAGCCGCTTCGCGATCCGGTGCGCGAGCTCCTCGCCGTGACCGGGCGTGAACCACGGCCGAATCTGGATCCCGCCGACGTCGACCGGGCGCGGCTCGACCCGGCCCGAGCCCTCGACCGCCTGGCCGCTCCAGAGCTCCTCGAAGTTGAGCGCGAACGCGTGCGCGAGCGGCTCGGACTCGACGATCGCAATCGCGTTCTCCTGCCGGCTCCACGAGTCGTCCGTCCAGTTCAGCGAGCCCGTCCAGACAACGGCGCGGTCGCGGACGACGTACTTGTGGTGCATCAGATCCGGCTCGCCGGGAACCGGCTTCGTCTCGATCGGCAGCGCCTCGAGCAGCTCCGGCGCCGTCCGCGGCGGCGGGGGCACGGGGATCGGCGCCGCGTAGTCCGCGTTGTAGACCAGCCGGACGAGAACGCCGCGCTCCTGCGCGGCCGACGAGCGCCTGCTTCACGACCTCCGCCGCCTCGTCGTGGAGCCGGATGTCGTAGAGCGCGAGCTCGAGCGTTCGCTCGGCGGCTCCCAGGAACTCCGCGATCTGCGTCGCGACCTCGGTCGCGGTCTGGCCGCCGTCGCGGAACGTGCGGAGCTCGAGCTCAGGCACGCGTTCGGGCCGCCACGTCTGCAGCGGCCGACAGGGCGACTCGCCACCGCTCGTCGGCTGCCGCGAGCGGCGCGAGCAGCGTCTCGGCCCGTTCGGGATCCTCGTCGAGCTGCCCGACGGCGGCGACCCAGCGCGCGACGTCCTCGTCCACGCCCGCGGAGAGCGCGTCGTCGTAGAGCGAATCCACATCCTCCGGGCTCGCTCGGCGCAGTCGGCGGAGGGCAGCCGAGACGTCGAGCAGTCGACGAAGCTCGCCCAGCGGATCCGCGTGGTTGTCGACGCGGAGGTCGACGACCCGGTCGAAGCGACCCTCTTCCGTTGCCTCGCCGCCGACGACCAGGATCCCTCCGGCCTCGCGGCCCCGAAAATCGCCGCCGGCGCGCTCCGCTCCCTCGAGTCCCGCCAGCAGGCGTTCCGCGAGCGCCCCGGCCGCCGCCGAGAAGGCCTCGGCGAGCGCGTCGACGACGGCCGTCGAGCGGAGCATGTTCCCCTGCGCCGAGAAGCCCTCGCCGCCGACCGAGGCTGCGGCCGGGATGCAGGCGTCGCCCGTGTGGACGGCCGTCGCTCCGATCGAGTCGACGACGGCGACCTGGCGAAAGTCGCGCAGGTCGTCGGCCGCCGTCAGCCGGGCGAGCGCGACGGCCGGCGCCTCGCCGCCCCTCAAGAGCTCGAGCGCGAGCGGGCCGTAGCTGCGCAGCGTGAAGGACTGCGTCGCAACCGCGCCGACGCCCGGCGCCGCCCACGGAACGACCGCCCCGGTGCCGAACGAGCGACTCTGGACGCCGACGCCGAGCTCCCCTGTGGCCGGGTCTCGCGCGACCAGGGAGTACGTCACGAGCCGGCGCGGAGCGAGGCCTTGTAGGCGCGCTTCGCCGCCTGATACTCGGTCAGCGCTTCGGGCGAATCGACGTCGCCGAGCATCGGATGATTCGGGACGAGCGGCTCTGCAGCCGCGATCCCCAGTCTCCGCGCGAGCACCGACGCGAGCGCCTTCACCTTCATCTCGCCGAAGCCCGGCAGGGCCTCGATCCGGTGGCGAAGATCGTCCGTCCCCTCGGCCTCTCGCCAGATGCGGCTGGCGTCGCCGCCGTATTCCTCCGCGACGATCGCCGCCAGCTCCTGCACCCGCTTGGCCATGTTGCCGGGAAAGCGGTGGATCGCCGGCTTCTCCCGGAAGATCGCGTCGAGACGCTCGGGGTCGAGACCGGCGAGCTCGGCGGCGTCGAGCCGGCCGAGCCGCTGCTTCAGCTTCAGCGGGCCGCTGAAGGCGGTCGGGACGGGCACCTGCTGGTCGAGGACGAAGCCGATCAGGAGCGCGAGCGGCTCGGCGGCAATCAGCTCGTTCGCCTCCGGATCGCCGGTGAAATAGAGGGCGTCCGCCACGACGCGATCGTACCCTCCGGCACGACGAAGGCGGCTCCCGCCGCCTCGCTCGCGCCGGTACGCGATGTTGACGCGAGCGGGCCGGCCCCCCGGCGGCCCGCTCACGCCGCGCGCCCATCGCGCCCCGTAGGCGCAGGCTCTCCTGTACCCGTGGCGGTTGCCGCGGGTGAACGTGACGGTCAGCGCGACGAGCAACGCTGCGAGGATCGAGGCGGCGAAGCCGGTCGTCTGCCAGTCGAAGCCGTCGTCGGCGACGACGGAGAAGTCCGAGACGCCGAGCTGCGGCTGGTAGCCGTCGGGCTTGTCGGCCCGCGAGGGCGCGCCGGCGAGCTCGTTCGTCGAGCCGCCGAGTTGCGGCTGGTAGCCGTCCGGGGTGGTGCTGTTCGCGGCCGAGGCTCGCCGCATCGCTCTCGGTGAGGACGCCGTGGCTGAGATACGGGATGACCTCCCACGCCTGCTCCTGCTCGAGGATGCCGTGGCTCAGATACGGGATCACCTGGAGCTGCTCGTCCGCCCTGGCCGTCTCGTTCCGAGCTGGTCCGCCGACCGAGGCCTCGAGTTGGCAGCATGCGGTACTGACGATCAGGTAGCCTGCGAGGACTGCGCCTCCGCCGACTGGTTCGAGGCGCCGCCGTCGTCGAACGGCCGCGCGGCCGCCGGGCCCGCCACGAGCATCGCCGCGAGGCAGGCTCCGAGCGCCGCCAGCAGCTGGTGCGTCTGGATTCCGTTGAGGTTCATCTTCCTGCTCCCTTCGCTTGCGACCGCTCCATGCGGTCTTGTCGACCACCAGACAGAAGGACGGCAAAGACCCAGTAACCGCGCGGCAAAGGCGCTCTGGAACTGCGGCTGGATCGTGGTAGCGTCAACGCAAGGAGGAGCTCTTGGAGTTTCGGATTCTCGGGCCGCTCGAGGCTCGAACTGGCGACACATCGCTTCCGCTCGGCGGGACGAAGCAGCGCGCCGTCCTGGCCCAGCTCCTACTGCGCGCGGGCGAGGTGGTGTCGGCCGAGCGGCTCGTGGACGGGCTCTGGGCGGAGCCGCCGGAGACGGCGACGAAGGCCGTGCAGGTGCACATCTCGCAGCTCCGGAAGGCCCTCGCGCCGACCGTGACGATCCACACACGCGCGCGCGGCTACGTGCTCGAGGTCGCCGCGGAGGATCTCGACCTCAGCCACTGCGAGCTGCTTCGGGCCGAGGGTCTGGCCGCGCGGGACGCCGGCGACCTCGAGCTCGCCGCCTCGAGGCTGCACGCGGCGCTCGCGCTCTGGCGCGGGCCGCCGCTGGCGGAGTTCGCGTCCGAGCCGTTCGCGGCGATCGACGCGCCGCGGCTCGAGGAGCTTCGGCTCACCCTGCTCGAGGAGCGGATCGAGGCCGATCTCGCTCTCGGCCGCCACGGCGGGCTCGTGTCGGAGCTCGAGGCGCTCGTCGCTGCGCATCCCCTCCGCGAGCGGGTGCGCGGTCAGCTGCTGCTCGCGCTCTACCGCTCCGGCCGCCAGGCGGCCGCGCTCGAGTCGTATCGCGAGGGTCGGCGCCTGCTCGTCGAGGAGCTCGGAATCGAGCCGGATCCGGCATTGCAGCGGCTCGAGCGCTCGATCCTCGTCCAGGAGCCCGAGCTCGAGCTGCCCGTCGCCGCGCCGCCGCCGGAGGAGCCTGCCTCCCCGTCGGTTCCGCCGCCCGGTTGCCGCCGGCGCCGCGCCAGCGGCCGCTCGAGGTGCGAAAGACGGTGACGGCGGTCTTCTGCGACGTCACCGGCTCGACCGGGCTCGGCGAGGTGCGCGACCCCGAGCTGATGCGGCGCGTGATGTCGCGCTACTACGACGAGATGAGAGCCGCGCTCGAGGGTCACGGCGGCACGGTCGAGAAGTTCATCGGCGACGCCGTGATGGCCGTCTTCGGGACTCCCGTCCTGCACGAGGACGATGCGTTGCGGGCGCTGCGAGCGGCGCTCGAGATGCGCGAACGCCTCGCGATCCTGAACGACGAGCTCGAGGAGACGTTCGGGCTGAGGCTCGAGATCCGGATCGGCGTCTGCACCGGCGAGGTCGTCGCCGGCGATCCGACGCGCGGCGAGACGTTCGTCACGGGCGATTCGGTCGTCGTCGCACAGCGGCTCCAGGCGGCCGCCGAGCCGGGCGAGATCCTCGTCGCCGACTCGACCTACCGGCTCGCGCGCGACGAGGTACGCGCCGAGCCGCTCGACCCGCTGGAGCTGAAGGGGAAGGCCAAGCCGGTTCAGGCCTACAGGCTGCTGGAGCTCGATTCGGCTGGGCCGGATGTGCCGCGTCTCCGCTCGCCGATGGTGGGGCGAGGCCGGGAAAGCCGGCTCCTCCAGGACGCGTTCGCGCGCGCCGTTCAGGGCCGCACCTGCCACCTCTTCACGGTCCTCGGGCCCGCGGGCGTCGGCAAGTCGCGCCTGCTCTCGGAGGGGACGGACGAGATCGGCGAGCGAGCGCGCGTCCTGTGCGGCAGATGCCTCCCCTACGGCGAGGGAATCACCTTCCGTCCGATCGCGGAGATCGTCGCCCAGGCGTTCGGAGAGGAGGACGTGCGCGCCGGGATCGAGGCGGCGGTCGGAGGCGCGGATGCCGCGATCGTCGCCGAGCGAGTCACCTCGATCGTCGGCCGGGACGGTTCCGGCGGCACGCCCGAGGAGGCGTTCTGGGCCGTGCGCCGGTTGTTCGAGTCGCTTGCGCAGGAGCAGCCGCTCGTCGTCGTCTTCGACGACATCAACTGGGCCGAGCCGACGCTCCTCGACCTGATCGAGCACGTCGCCGACTGGGTGCGCGACGCGCCGCTGCTCGTCGTCTGCATGGCCCGACCGGAGCTCCTCGACGCGCGTGGCTCCTGGGGCGGCGGCAAGCACAACGCGACCTCGATCTTCCTCGAGCCCCTCACGGCGGAGGAGACCGGCCGGCTCGCCCGCAACCTCCTCGGGAGCGGTGAGGTGCATTCGGACCTCTCGGCCCGAATCGAGCGCGCGGCCGGCGGCAACCCGCTCTTCGTCGAGGAGATGGTCGCGCTCCTGCTCGAGGACGACCTGATCCGCAGCGACGACGGCTGCTGGTCGGCGGCCGGCGAGGTGCTCGAGCTGCCCGTGCCGCCGTCGATCCAGGTGCTGCTCGCGGCGCGCCTCGACCTGCTTCCCCGCGAGGAGCGGCAGGTGCTCGAGCGCGCGGCCGTGGAGGGGCAGCACTTTCGCCGGGGCGCGGTCGAACGGCTCTCCGACGACCCGCCTGCGCGAATCTCGGAGTCGCTCGGCGCGCTCGTCCGCAAGGAGCTCGTCCGCCCGTCCGGCGACGGCGAGTTCCGCTTCCGCCATCTGCTGATCCGCGACGCCGCCTACGAGGCGCTCCCGAAGCAGCTTCGCGGCGATCTGCACGAGCGGCTCGCGCGCTGGCTCGACGAGCGCGAGGAGGAGGACGAGCTCGTCGGCTATCACCTCGAGCAGGCGGCGCGCTACCGGAAGCGAGCTCGGGCGCGGCCGACCGCGAGCTGGCCGAGGAGGCCGCGGCGCTGCTCACCGGAGCCGGGACGGCGCTCGCTCGCGCGAGGAGACGGCCCGGCGGCCGTGAACCTGCTCGAGCGGGCGGTGGCGCTTCCGGCGCACGACGCGAGAGCGTCGCTCTCGAGCGGCTGCTCGAGCTGGCGGCGGCGCTGAAGGACACCGGGCAGCTCGCCCGTTCCGGCGAGCTGCTCGAGGACGTCGTCCGCCGGGCCGTTGCGGCCGGCGACGGCCGGCTCGAGCTCCATGCGCTGATCGAGCGCAGCTTCCTCCGCATCTACACGGGCGAGGGCGACGTGCGCAAGTTCCACAAGCTCGCCGACCGCGCCGCCGTCGTCTTCGCCGAGCTCGGCGACGATCCGGGCTCGTCCCAGGCGGCCAACCTGCGCGCCCATGCGCACTTCGTCGAGTGCCGGATCGCGGACATGGAATCGGCGCTCGACGTCGCACTCGTCCACGCCGAGCGATCCGGCGACCGCCGCCGCGTGCTCTTTCTCCTGACCGCGCTCGGGCGGGCGGCGCTCGTCGGCCCGACCCCGGCCGTCGCCGCGGTCGAGCGCTGCGAGGGCCTCAAGGAGCAGGGAGGAGGCGACCGCGTGCTCGAGGCCGTGCTTGCCGCGATCCTCGCCTACCTCGTCGGCATGCAGGGTCGCTTCGACGACGCGCGCGAGTTCGCGGCGGCCGGCCATGCGATCCTCGAGGAGAGCGGGCTGATGGTTCTCCACGGCGGCAGCCGCACGTACTCGGGTGCGGTCGAGCTTCTCGCGGGCGATCCGGCCGCCGCGGAGCGCGAGTTCCGAGCCGGGCTCGCGACGCTCGAGGCGATCGGCGAGAAGGGCAACCTCTCGACCGTCGCTGCGTACCTCGCCGAGGCGTTGGCCGCTGCAGGAAAAGGACGGCGAGGCGCTCGAGTGTGCGGCGCTGAGCCAACGGACGGCGTCGGATTTCGACGTCACCTCGCACGTCGCGTGGCGAGCGGCGCGAGCGTCGATCGAGGCTCGCGCCGGGCGATTTCGGCGAGGCCGAGCGGCTGGCGCGGGAGGCCGTCTCGCGGGCGGCCGGGACCGACTACCTCAACCTCCACGGCGACGCGCTCTCGCGGCTCGCGGACGTGCTACGGCTCGCCGGTCGCGACGACGAGGCAGCCGCCGCCGCGCTCGAAGCGGTCGCGCTCTACGAGGCCAAGGGGAACATCGTCGCCGCGCGGCGGCTCGCCGTCACCGCTCTCGCGGCGGGATGACGAGCGTGGCCATCGGCCTGACCTCGGCCTCCGCGAGCTCGGCGAGCGGGATTCGTTCGACGATTGCCTCTGCGATCGGATACGGCGAGGCTTCGTAGAGCACGACCTCGTGCTCCGGGCGGGTAGTGGGCGAGTAGCGCCTCGGCCAGCTCGGCGAGGCCCTCCTGCCGGGGACTCGAGACCGCGCGGTCGACCCCGATCACGCTGATCTGCCAGAGGATCAGATACGCGCGGCCGTCGATCGGCCGCGCGCTCCTCGAGGAACTTGGTCGCCTCGTAGCTCTGGCGGCCGCTGAGCCCAGGGTCGATCCCGAGATCCGCGTAGAGGCAGTCCTCCGCGGACACAGCCGGGAGCATCCGGGCGGGGAATCCCTCCGCCCGCGCCTGGCGGACGGCTTCGTGCGACGGCGTCACGAAGACGCCGGGATGGCCGTAGAAGGCGGCGCAGACGCGGCGCCCTCGCCGGACCGGCTCGAGGATCGCCTCCACCATCGCCTCGTAGGCGGTCCGCCGCTCCTGCTCCCTCGACGTAGCAGTCCTCCAGGGAGCGCGCGTTCGGATGCAGGCGCTCGAGCCACGAGCCGCCGCCGGGCTCGGCGGCGAGATAGAGGACGTCGTCGGCCTCGAGGAGCGCCTGCCGCGACTCGGGGGTCAGCTGCTGCGGGCGGATCCCGGTGCCGATGACGGTGAGCGAGCCCGCTGCTCTGGGTCACATGACGACTCTGACTGCCACGCCCCTTCGGGTTTCCCCGCACTCGGTCCTCGATCGCCTCCTTGATCTCGCTTGAGGTCGTGTGAGAGCCACCTTGTATCGTCTGAGTCTCGTCCGAGTCCGAAATCCTTCGCGAGCTCTGCGGAGCTTGCCGTCGGTGTAGTTCTTGTCGCTCAAGCTGTCGAGAAAATCCATGATCTTCTTTGCCACGGTGCCGCCTCCCTCTCGCTCGCAGTTGCGGTCACGCTACAAAGCGCACGATGACGGGTCAAGCATGCGAGGTGTGGGCGCGCGGCGCGCGGGTAGAACCGGCGGCATGGACGATCCGACCGAGAAGCCGCAAGGACCTCGTCGAGGAGGCCGGCCGCGGCGGCAGCGAGCGGACGCCCGCGCTCGCGATCTCGGGTGTGCTGCTCGACCGTCCTCGTGCTCTTCCTGCTGGTCGGCGGGATCGCCTTCGCGGTCTACCTGCTCGCCTGAGCGCCGCGTCCGGGTCGACCCGGAGGGCTACCCTGAGGAAGTGGATCCGCTCGCTCCCTTCTCTGCCAAGACGCGAGCCTGGTTCGAGCAGGCGTTCGCCGCTCCCACGCCTGCCCAGGCCGCCGGCTGGCCGGCGATCGCGAGCGGCGAGCACGTCCTGATCCAGGCGCCGACGGGCTCGGGCAAGACGCTCGCCGCCTTCCTCTACGGGATCGACCGGCTCGACCAGAGCCCCGGTGCGGGCCTCCGCCTCCTCTACATCTCGCCGCTGAAGGCGCTCAACTACGACGTCGAGCGGAATCTCCGCGGGCCGCTCGCCGGCCTGCGCTCGGAGCTCCGCGTCGGCGTGCGCACGGGCGACACCCCGCAGAAGGAGCGCGCGGCGATGCTGCGAAACGCGCCGGACATCCTGATCACGACGCCGGAGTCGCTCTTTCTCCTGCTGACCTCGCAGGCGCGCGAGCTCCTCCGCACGATCGAGACGGTGATCGTCGACGAGGTCCACGCCGTCGCCGGGACGAAGCGCGGCGCGCATCTCGCGCTCTCGCTGGAACGGCTCGACGCGCTCCTTCCGAAGCCGGTCCAGCGGATCGGCCTCTCCGCGACGCAGCGCCCGATCGAGGAGATCGGCCGCTTCGTGAGCGGCGACCGCCCGATCCGGATCGTCGACGCGGGCACGCGGAAGGAGCTCGACCTCCAGATCGTCGTTCCCGTCGAGGACATGCGCGAGCCGGGCGGCCGCGCCTACGAGAACCCGCCGGAGGCGGACGGCAGCAACCTCGCCGTCAGCACCGAAGGCGGAACGGGCTCGATCTGGCCGTCGATCTATCCCGCCCTGCTCGAGCTCGTGCGCGAGCATCGCTCGACGATCGTCTTCGTCAATAACCGCCGCCTCGCCGAACGGCTCGCGCTGCGGCTGAACGAGCTCGCAGAGGAAGAGATCGCGAGAGCGCACCACGGGTCGCTGGCCCGCGAGCAGCGGGTCGAGATCGAGGAGCTCCTGAAGGCGGGGGAGATTCCCTGCCTCGTCGCGACGTCCAGCCTCGAGCTCGGGATCGACATGGGCGCCGTCGATCTCGTGATCCAGGTGGAGAGCCCGAAGTCGGTCGCTCGCGGGCTGCAACGCGTCGGCAGGGCCGGCCACGAGCTGGGTTCCGTCTCGAAGGGCCGTGTCTTCCCGAAGTTCCGCGCCGACCTGCTCGAGTGCGCGGTCGTCGCACGCGCGATGCGCGAAGGCGCGATCGAGGAGACGGCGATCCCGAGAAATCCGCTCGACGTGCTCGCGCAGCAGATCGTGGCGATCTCGGCCGACGCAGAGATCGAGGTCGGTGACCTGCACCGGCTCGTGCGCGGCGCCTATCCCTTCTCCGACCTCTCCCGCGCCCAGCTCGAGAACGTCCTCGACATGCTCGCCGGGCGCTATCCGTCGGACGAGTTCGCCGAGCTGCGCCCTCGGATCGTCTGGGACCGAACCGGCGGAGTGATCCGTGGCCGCACCGGTGCGCAGCGCCTCGCGATCACGAACGCGGGCACGATCCCGGACCGCGGCCTCTTCGGCGTCCACCTCGTCGGCGGCGGCGGTCGCGTCGGCGAGCTCGACGAGGAGATGGTCTACGAGGCGCGCCAGGGCCAGACGTTCATGCTCGGCGCCTCGACCTGGCGGATCGAGGAGATCACGCGCGACCGCGTGCTCGTCTCGCCGGCGCCGGGCGCCCCGGGCGCGATTCCGTTCTGGAAGGGGGAGGGCGTCGGCCGCCCCTACGAGCTCGGTGAGAAGATCGGCGCGGCCAGCCGCGAGCTCGTCGCTCTCTCCGACGCAAGGGCCGACAAGCGGCTGCGGGACGACTTCTTCCTCGATCCGCGGGCGGCCAAGAACCTGCTGACCTACCTCCGGGAACAGGAGGCCGCCACCGGCGCCGTCCCCTCCGATCGCACGATCGTGGTCGAGCGCTTCCGCGACGAGATCGGCGACTGGCGCGTCTGCATCCTCACGCCCTTCGGTGGGCGCGTGCACGCGCCGTGGGGGATGGCGCTGACCGCGCGGCTGCGCGACTCGCTCGGGATCGAGGCGCAGTCGATCTGGTCGGACGACGGGATCGCGCTCCATCTCCCGGACGCCGACGCCCCGCCGCCGCTCGACGAGCTCATGCTCGCGCCCGACGAGCTCGAGGAGCTCGTCGTCCAGGAGGTGGGGCAGTCCGCGCTCTTCGGAGCGCGTTTCCGCGAGAACGCCTCGCGCGCGCTCCTGATCCCGCGCCGCCGCCCGGGCCAGCGGACACCGCTCTGGCAGCAGCGGTTGAAGGCCCAGAACCTGCTCCAGGTCGCGCGCAAGTACGGCTCGTTCCCGATCGTGCTCGAGACCTACCGGGAGTGCCTCCAGGACGTCTTCGACCTGCCCGCGCTCAAGCGGATCCTCCAGGGGATGCAGACACGGACACTCGACGTCGTCGAGGTCGAGACGAGCTCCGCCTCGCCGTTCGCCTCGTCGCTCCTCTTCGATTACGTCGCCACCTACATGTACGAGGACGACACGCCGCCCGCGGAGCGCCGCGCGCAGGCGCTCTCGCTCGACCGCGACCTGCTCCGCGAGCTGCTCGGTCAGGAGGAGCTGCGGGAGCTGATCGACGCCGACGCGCTCGCCGAGGTCGAGCTGCAGCTCCGCGGCGCCCCGCGCAACGCAGACGAGCTCGACGACCAGCTCCGGCGGCGCGGCCACCTCTTCGACGGGGAATACGACGGCGGCTTCGCCGAGACGCTGCTACGCGAGCGCCGCGCGCTTCGGGTTCGCCTGGCCGGCGGCGGCGCGCTGATCTCGGCTCAGGATGCGGGCCGCTACCGGGACGCGCTCGGCACGATGCCTCCCGGCGGCTTGCCCGAGGCGTTCCTCGAGGGCGGTGTCGACTCGCTCCGGCAGCTCGTCCTCCGCTTCGCGAAGGGCCGCGGCCCGTTCACGACGGCCGAGGCCGACGCCCGCTTCGGGCTCGAGCTGGAGCCGCTCCTCCACGAGCTCGAGCGCGCCGACCTGCTCGTCCGCGGGGAGCTCCGGCCGGGTGGGAGCGAGCGGGAGTGGTGCGATCCCGACGTGCTGCGCAGGCTCCGGCGGGCGTCGCTGGCGGCGCTGCGGAAAGAGATCGAGCCGGCCGAGCAGGCCGCGTACGGCCGCTTCCTCCCTGCCTGGCACGGGATCGGTCGGCGCGCGAGCCTCCGCGAGGCGCTCGTGCCGCTGCAGGGGCTCGCGCTCCCCGTCTCGCTCTGGGAGTCCGAGGTGCTCCCGCGGCGCGTGCCGAGCTATCAGCCGGCCTGGCTCGACGGCCTGTGTGCCTCGGGCGAACTCGTCTGGGTCGGAGCCGGCCTCGATCGGGTGGCCGTTTACTTCCGCGACGATGCGCCGGTGCTGGGGAAGCCGGCCGCAGCGGCGCCGCCGGAGGGCGAGGCGGCGGCGGCGATCCGGCGCTCGCTCGCGCAGAGCGCCGAGTTCTGGTTCCCGCTCGTGGAAGCCGCCGGGCTCGAGCCCGACGAGGCCCTGCCCGCGCTCTGGGAGCTCGTCTGGGCAGGCGAGGTGACGAACGACGCCTGGACGCCGCTTCGAGCCGGTCGCCGGTACGCGAGCTCGAGCAGCAGGCCGTTGCAGGGCCGCGCACGCCGCTTCTCGCGCACCCGGTCTGCGGGGATCACGGCGACGCAGGGCCGCTGGTCGCTCACCGACAGGCTCTTCGCGGGCCAGCCCGATCGGCGCGCCCTCGCCGAGCTCCTGCTCGAGCGGCAGGGGATCGTCACCCGCGACGGCGTCCGCGGCGAAGGGATTCCCGGCGGCTACGGCGCCGTCTACGGCGAGCTCAAGGATCTGGAGACGATCGGCGTCTGCCGCCGCGGCTACTTCGTCGAGGGGCTCGGCGGCGCCCAGTTCGCGCTCGCCGGCGCGGTCGAGCGACTCCGAGAGCTGCGAGCCGACGACGAGCCCGAGCCGCTCGTGCTCGCGGCCGCCGATCCGGCGCAGCCCTACGGCGCGGCGCTGCCCTGGCCGAAGCGAGCGGGCGCCCGCGCCGCCCGCGTCGCCGGCGCCCAGGTCGTCCTCCTCGGCGGCGAGGCGGCGCTCTTCGTCGAGCGGGGCGGCCGGACACTCGTGCCGCTGCGCGATCCCGACGAGCTCTGGCTTCGCCCGGCGATCGAGGCGCTCGTCGCCCACGTGCGCGCGGGAGGAGCGAAGCGGCTCGCCGTCGAGCGCTTCGACGGCCGGCCGGTGATCGAGAGCGACGTGCTTCCGCTGCTCGTCGAGGCCGGTTTCCTGGCGGGGCCGCGCCGGGCGGTCCTGAGGCCTTGATACCGCGTAGGAGCGGCTACAAAAGCCGGCCGAGCACGACGCCGAAGACCGTGTGTCGCCAGGTCGCCTGGGCGAAGGCGCGCGGGTTCGTGAGGAGCGGCGGCACGCCGGGCTCGCCGCGGGCCGGGTGGTAGCGGTCGACGAGCGCCGAGAGCGGGTAGAGCCCGACGTTCTCGGCGAGCGCGAGGCCGAGCGCGAGCCGCCGCTTGTCGATCCCGCTGCGGCCGTGCAGCTCGTGCACGGCGAGCCCGAATCCGGCTCCGTTGGCGGCATGGAGCGCGAAGCCCGCGAGTCGCCAGCGCGGCCCGCGCGTCGCCAGCTTGCCGAGGAGCGCGACGTCCGAGTAGTCGCACCGAAGCACTCGTTGATCGAGCGGCTCGATCAGACCCCAGATCGTTGCGGCCGCCGCTCCTGCAGCCGCCGCGCGCATTCGGCCCTGCATCAGACGGGGCGAACCTGCTTGACGGCGTCGGCGAGCGAGCCGGTGAGCACGCGAGCTCGAAGCGTGGAGCCGCTGCTCGTCTCTCCGTCGGGCGCCGCCGCGACAGCCGAGCCTCCGACGAAGACGCGGGGTCCTTCTGCGGCTCGTTCGAGCTCGGCCGTCAGCTGCTCCAGCGACTCGGGCATCGTCACGCTGAGGCACACCACGTCGGCCCGGATCCGGCGAGCGAGCGAGAGCACCCCGTCGATCGGCAGCGCCGCGCCGAGGTGCGCGACCAGCCACCCGTCCGCCTGAAGCAGGACCGCGAGCGCCAGCAAGCCCAGCTCGTGCCGTTCCTCGGGCGCGCAGGCCAGCACGGCCTTGCCGCGCACGTCGGCTCGTGAATCCGAGAGCATCCGCTCGAGCCGCGAGCGAACCGCCGAGGTCAGCAGGTGCTCCTCGGCGATTGCCTCAGGGCGGTATGCCGCGGGAGTGTCGGGCTCGCAGGCGTCCACCGCACAGAGAGCGGGAGTGACGATCTCCTCGATCGCCACCTCGAGAGGATGCAGCGTGAACGCCTGCTCGACGAGCCCCAGCAGGCGCGCCGGATCGCCCTTCGTGCGCCGCCTCGATCAGAGCGCGGGAGAGTTGCTCGGGCGTCTCGGCCGACGCATCGGTCGTCGGCTCGAGGAGAGCCGCGGCCGCGCCGATCCGGAATCCCTCTGTGAGGCGGTCGCGCAGCCATTCCACGCGAGAGACGTCGCTGTCGTCGTACCGGCGCTGGCCGCCGGCCGTGCGGCTGGGACGCAGGACGCCGTAGCGCCGCTCCCACTTCCGCAGCGTGTCTGCGGCGACTCCCGTCCGGTGCGAGACGGCCGAGATGTTGAGCCCGCCGGCCCGCATCGTCGTCGCCGGCTCGCGCGGCCTCGCCTCGATGTACGCCATCACCGTCGCCGCGAGGTCCTCGACGACCCGGATGTCGTTCTCGCTCCAGCTCCGCGGCGCCACGTCGATCGCACAAAGGCTCCCGATCGGCTCCCCGGCGGACGTGAGCAGCGGAACCCCGAGATAGGCGACGACGCCGAGCTCGGTCGTCGGGATCAGGTCGCAGACGAGCGGATCCGCACGCGAGTCCTCCACCACGAACGCCGCGCGACTCCTGAGCGCGTGCTGGCAGTACAGCCTGGGAGATCGGCAGTTGCTCGAGCTCCGCCCAGGGATCGGCCGGCCCCTCGTGGCTCGCGAAGAGGAGCTGGTCGTCGTCCGCGATGAGGAGGAGCGAGACCTGGACGTCGAGCAGCGCCGCAACGAGGTGCGTGAGCCGGTCGAACACGATGCGATCCGTCTCGTCGTTCCGCCGCGCCCGTCTCGCCGCCGCGTCGTGAACGGATCCGGGTCGAGGCGATCGGACGGTGAACGTGCCGGCGTTCGCCATCCCGGGACAGTACCCCGACAGGGCTACCCTTCGCAGGTGCCAGAAGGCGATTCGCTCCACCGCGCCGCCAGGCGCTTGCAGCCGCTCGTCGGCCAGCGGCTCGAGGCGTCCTCGCCGAATCCCCGTGGACTGGCGACGGGTGTGGCCGAGGCCGTGGACGGGCGCGTGCTCGAGGCGGTCGAGGCCGTGGGGAAGAACCTGCTGCTTCGCTTCGAGGGCGGGCTCGTCGTGCGCAGCCACCTGAGGATGAACGGGCGCTGGTGGGTCGACGCCCGTGGCACCTCGCGTGCGGGGCTGCCGTGGCTCGTCCTCCGCGGCGCGGAGCTGGAGGCGGTGCAGTGGAACGGGCCGGTGCTGACGCTCGACGGGCGGCGCCTCTCCCAGCTCGGCCCGGACGTGCTCGCGGCGGAACTCGACGTCGACGCGGTCGTCGCGAGGCTCCGCGGCGCCGGAGACCGTTGGCTCGGCGAGGCGCTCCAGAGCCAGCGGCTCGTCTCCGGGATCGGGAACATGTGGATGGCCGAGGCGCTCTGGGAGATTCGCGTCTCGCCGTGGAGCAGAGTCCGCGACGTCACAGATGACGTCCTCGCCGCCGCGGTCGGCGCCGCGCGTCGGCTGATGCAGGCCTCGCTGACGAACGGGCGTCCCGGCCGAAACGTGTATCGCCGCGCCGGCAGGCCATGCAGGCGCTGCGGCACGATCGTCAGCTCGCGCGGTCAGGGCGACGCGAACCGAACCGCGTACTGGTGCTCCGGCTGCCAGGCAGGAGGCGAGCTTCCGGGCGCGTAGACGTCGAGGTGGCGGTTCGCTCACCTCAGCTCCATCTGACCCTGCGCGCGTTCTGTCTCGGCGCCTTCGTCTTCCTCGGCCGGGCGCTCGAGGAGGGCGACGAACTGCCGTTCTCGTTCGAGGAGCACGTGCAGCGTGGCGGCCCGGCGCTCTACGAGTACCGACCGCTCGTGCGCTCCTTCGTCGAGGCGCGGGCGGGCGCGCTGGCCAAGCGCGAGGACGCGCGGATCGCGCTCGAGGAGCTCCTGCGCGAGCCGGCGGCGGCGATCTACGCGCGCGCGCACGCCGGCCCGAGACCGTCGGAGGAGCAGGCCCTGTACCGCACGGTGCTCGTCGCGCTGCTGATCGCCACGGCGGAGTCGTGCGGTGGGTTCGACTGGGACGACGTCGCCTTCGAGCGCGCGTACGCCGAGCTCGAGCGCTCGCTCTTCGGCGACTCCCGCGCGTACGCGGCCGTCGCGCCGCTCGTCGGGATCTCGGTGATCACGCAAGTCGAGCTCGGCGACGGCCTCCGGATCCGGGCGGCCGCGACGGGAGAGCTGGCGCGGCACTGGCCCGAGGCTCAGGGCCTTCTCCCGCCTGGCTTCGGGGCGGACGTCGACCGCTACTGCGTACTCGAGCTCGAGCGCGGCCTCGGTGCGGGGGAGGAGCCGCCCGACGCGCCGGCCGAGCTCTCCGACGCGGTCACCGCTCTTCGTCTAGCCACGGCCGCGCCGGTGTCTGCCGGACCAGTCCTCTTCGAGCGACTCGACTGGCGACCGTTCGGGATCCGGCCGGTGCTGCCGATCGCGGCGACGCAGCCGGCGGGGGAGGCGACGCGGCTCGATTCGTTCCGAGCCGAGGTGGCGAGAGCCGTGCTCCGCGCGCTCGGCTCTCGCCGACGCCGACGACGCGCTCGCCGAGGCGCTCGATCGCTGGGAGCTCTCGCTCTTCCAGAACGAGCCGTTCCGCTCCGAGCAGCTTCGCGGTGCCTTGGCCGCGTTGCTGGGGGAGACGTGGGCGCTGCGCGCGGCGGTGCTGCTCGGCGAGGCGTCAGAGGAGCGACGCTCGCTCCACGCGTCGTTGCGGGCGCTCGGATCCGGGGAGCCGGCGCTGCCTACGGCGGCCGACGCCGTCCGTCGCTCGCTCGTCGCGGTGCTCCGGAGCGGCGATCGCGCGGCGGTCGTGCGCGCCCTCGACGACGAGCTCCTCGGCCTGCGCTCGTCAGCGCGGCTGGCGCGCGCCGGGTAGCGCGAGTGGCACGGATCCGCCTGCCGAGTCTCGGGAACATTGGATGCCGATACCCAGTTCGTGGGTGTCCAGAGGGCAGCGGAGGAACGGCCGTCGAACCCCGAGGGTCGACTAATGGGCGGTGGTCGCCACCGCGCGGTATGCAGCGAGGCTCGTAGCGATCGACCAGATCGCGAGTGCGAGGATGCCCGGAAGAAAGCCATAGCCGAACACGCTGTCTTCGCTCATGCCCTGAATGACCGCGAGGAACGTGATGAGGAAGGAAAGCGCGCCGATCAGCGCCACGATCCCGATCCAGCGCGCGAAGATTCCGCTGCGCAGCGTCAGCAATCCGGCAGCCGCGAGCATCACGGCAAAGCCCATCGCAGCGACGAAGTATGGCCCCGCCGCCGCTGAGGTCACCGCTCGACTCACCACGGGATTCGCGTCTGCACCCTCGGTAGCGGCAGACGCGATCAGGACGATGGCCATCGTGATGCCGGTGATCCCGGTGAGGGCTCCCGCGAACGCGACTCGGGCGAGTTGCACCGACCCGCGAACGGTCGCCTCGGCGCTCCCGAGCACAGTTCGGATCGTCGCCGCGAAATGCAGGAAGACAACGCCTGCGAGCAGGATCAGGAATCCACCAACCCGGCTCTTCCACTGGTTGTCCTCCGCCCAGGTCGTCCAGTCCTCGTCTGTCGCCGCGTAGTCCGGCGTGTTGCCTCCGCTGAGGAACCAGCCGAGCACCAGGAGCACCGCGAACGCGACACCAGACAGGGCTAGCAGCCGCTGCCAGGACGTGGGGAGAGCGTCTGCTGAGCGGTCTGAGGGCGTAGCCAAAGGGAAACCCGTCCGCCTACGCGGGGTCGGTTTGCGAAGCCGTCGTTCGGCGCGCGGAAAGAATCGGCGCATCCTTTCGGAACCCCCAGATCGCTGCGTAGATTCCGAGCGATAGCTCCCAGAAGAACTCGGGGATTACCAAGAGGGCTGGCACCGTGGTGCCCGCACCCCACCAGTCAAACAGCGTGCCGATGCTCCCGATCAGAAGGAGCGGCCCTCCGATGAGTCCGAGCCAGGTCATGCGCCGCGGGACGAGGCCAGTCTTATACATCAGGTAGCCGAGGAGCAACCCGTTTCCGAAGGGGACGATGAACCCAGGGCCAAACAGAAACGTCCAATCCTTGAGTTGCGCGAGCGAGACGGCGAGGTCGGCCGCGTCTGGAGAGTCCTGGCGCAGGCTGACGACCCCGAGCACAAGGATGATCCCGCCCGCAATAAAGACGCTCTCGATGATTCGAGCAGCGACATACCCGATGGCGAGGAGTTCGTTCTGTCGCCTCACGATCGGATAGAGCACGACTGCCGTTCCGACGTTGGCGATGATCAGCAGCAGCTCCAGGAAGGCACCCAGGTAAATCTGGTTGTCCTTCCCGCCACCGGAGATGTAACCAGCTGGGTCGTCGAGAACGGGCTGGAAGAGAGCCAGCGCGCCGATCGACGTGGCGTACGTGATCAGGAAGAGCACTCCGAAGATCCGGGCGTTCCTCTGGTCGTCCGCCATCCACCCTCCCCCGTGTTGGCTTAGCTCGGCGTCAACCGCGGTGACGCGATCCTAGAGCACCTCGGGCCGAATCGTCGCGCGCCCATGACGCCAATCCGTGACGACGACGGCTCAGGCTCCAGCGACGCCAATCGGCATGCATGCACGTCCTCTAGTCGACCGAGTGGAAGCGAGGAGATGGTCGAGTGCCTGCATACGGCGCCGCACGGGACATAATCGCTGCGTGATCTCGCACTGGGACGAGCTGCCGTGGACGCGGATGGAGCGCGGCCACATCGGAGGCGACTGGCAGAGCCTCACCGGCGACCGCTCGGTTGCGACCGGCGTCAAGCGGATCCGGGTCGACGCCGGCAAGTGGTCGACTCCGGCGCACGTGGAGAACTCGGAGGAGGAGATCTTCTACGTCCTCTCGGGTTCCGGCGTCTCGTGGCAGGACGGCGCCTGCTACGACGTCCGCCCGGGCGACTGCCTCGTCCACACCGCGGGAACCGAGGCGCACACCCTCCGCGCCGGCCCGGACGGCCTGGAGGTGCTCGCCTTCGGCGAGCGTCACCGCGGGAGCGGGGCGCGGCTGCCGCGGGCAGGCGTCTCCTGGGGCCTCGGCGCCTGGGTTCGAACCGGGGCCGAGGACGAGCATCCGTGGAAGCTCGAGGCGGAAGCCGGCGAGCCCGAGCTCTCGGAGTCGGTCGAGCGGCCGGCGTGGATCGTCAACGCCGACGACGTCGAGGCGGAGCCCTTCGGCCGCGGCAGCGTCTCGAGCGTGAACCGCGATCTCGCCCGCGCGGCAGGGAGCATCCGCACCGGCCTGAACCTCGTCACCGTGCCAGCGGGCAAGCTCAACGTGCCGCCGCACTGCCACTCCGTGGAGGAAGAGCTCTTCGTCGTCCTCGACGGGGACGGCGAGCTCGAGCTGACGCCGACCCCGTCGGCCTGGCCCGATGCCGTGACCGGAAGCCTCCCCGTCCGCGCCGGCTCCACGGTCGCTCGGCCGGCGGGTAGTCGGGTGGCGCACTGCTTCCGCGCCGGAGCGGGCGGCCTGACGCTGCTCTCGTACGGGACGCGCGATCCCGCAGACATCGCGTACTACCCGCGGTCGGACAAGGTCAACTTCCGCGGCATCGGCCTGATCGCGCGGCTGGAGCGCCTCGACTACTGGGACGGCGAGGACTGAAGGTGCAGGAATCGCCTCGAGAGCCTTGAACCCGAAGCGCAGATGGGACTCATGCGCCTGCTTCCGCGACCGCACGTTCGGTCGCACACCGCCACCGAGGAGACGTCGTTGCAGAGGGTGATCGTGTTCGCCAACCAGAAGGGCGGCGTCGCGAAGACAACGACGACGCTCAACCTCGGCGTCGCGTTCAAGGAGCAGGGCTACCGCGTGCTCGTCATCGACCTCGACCCGCAGGGCAACCTGACGATGAGCCAGGGGATGAACCCGGACGCGATCGAGCGCTCGATGTTCGACGTGCTCGTGCACCGGTTGCCGATCACCGAGATCATCCACAGGGCGGAGGTCGATGTCGCCGTCTCGTCGATCGATCTCGCCGGGGCCGAGCTCGCGCTTGCCGCGATGATCGGACGCGAGCGCGCGCTCGAGAAGGCGCTGTTCGAGGTGCGCGACTCCTACGACTTCATCATGGTCGACACGCCACCGTCGCTCGGCCTTCTCACGATCAACGCCTTCGTCGCCGCGACGGGCGTGATCGTCCCGGTGCAATGCGAGTACCTGTCGCTGCGCGGGCTCGTCCAGCTCGAGAACACGCTGGCCATGGTTCGCGAGAACCTGAACCCCGAGGTCAAGATCGAGGGGATCCTGCCGACGATGTTCGACGCCCGGACGCTGCACGCGCGCGAGGCGATCGAGATCCTCGAGGAGAACTTCGGCGAGCTCGTGTTCAAGACCCGGATCCGGAAGACCGTCCGCTACGCGGAGGCGCCGGTGAAGGGCTCGTCGATCATGAAGTACGACCCGAACGGTCCGGCCGCGGAGGCCTACCGCGACCTCGCGAAGGAGGTGCTCCATGGCGCGAAAGCGCGCGAGCATGCGTGAGGGCCCGCTGGCCGAGCTCTTCCGCGCGACCGAGGCCGCCCAGCGGCAGGGCCAGGACTCGCCGACGGCCGAGCCGGAGCAGCCGACCGCTCAGCCGGAGGCGGCCGCCGAGAGCCCCACGGATACTCCGAAGCCGCAAAAGAAGGCGCCGCCCGCGATCGAGGAGCCGCAGGAGCAGACGGTCGAGCACGTTCCCGACTTCGCTCGCTCGGATCGCGAGGAGCCGGTACCGACCCCGACGGTCGCCGCGCCCGAGACAGCTGCCCCCGAGGCGCCGGCCACCGAGCCGCCCGCGCAGGTCGACCACGCCCGAGCCGGCTCCGCGCGAGCGTCCCTACGAGCCGCCCGCGAGCCGCTTCCTGGAGCCGCTCCCCGAGCCGGCGCCGCGACTCGAGTATGCGACCCGTGGAGACTCGACCTCCTATCTCGCCGTCATTCGCGTCGTGGGCGTCGGTGGCGCCGGGCTGAACGCGGTGAACCGGATGATCGACGCCGGGATCTCCGCCGTCGAGTTCGTCGCCGTCAACACGGATCTCCAGCAGCTCCAGCTCTCGGACGCGCCGGTCAAGCTCCACATCGGCCGCGACCTCACCCAGGGCCTCGGCTCGGGCGCCGACCCGGAGATCGGCCGCCGCTCCGCCGAGGAGGGCTACGACCAGATCAAGAACGCGCTCCGCGGCTCCGACATGGTCTTCGTGACCGCCGGCGAGGGCGGTGGCACCGGCACCGGTGCCGCGCCGGTCGTCGCCCGGATCGCGCGCGAGCTCGGCGCGCTCACGGTCGGCATCGTCACGACCCCGTTCCGGTTCGAGGGCTCCCGCCGCAAGGGCTCGTCCGACGTCGGCGTCGAGGAGCTTCGGGCCGCCTGCGACACCGTGATCGTGATCCCGAACGACCGGTTGCTCGAGGTGCTCGACCGCTCGACCTCGATGCTCGACGCGTTCAAGATCGCAGACGACGTGCTCCGCCAGGGCGTCCAGGGGATCACCGACCTGATCACGATGCCCGGACTGATCAACCTCGACTTCGCCGACGTGCGCACGGTCATGTCCGACGCGGGGTCGGCGTTGATGGGGATCGGCTTCGCGACCGGCGAGGACCGGGCGAAGCAGGCCGCGGAGCGGGCGCTCCGCTCGCCGCTGATCGACACCGAGATCGTCGGCGCCCGCGGAATCCTGCTCTCGATCGCCGGCGGCGAGGATCTGACGCTGCTCGAGGTGAACGACGCCGCCGAGCTCGTCCGCCAGGCTGCCACCGACGACACGAACATCATCTTCGGCGCCACCGTCGACGAGCGGCTCGCCGGCCAGGTCTGGGTCACGGTCGTCGCCACCGGTCTCGGCGGCAAGGGGCGCCGCCAGCCGCCGCCCAGCTTCACCAGCTCGGGTCTCCGCTCGACGAGACCCGACGACCCCCTCGAGCCGCCGAGCTTCCTCCGCAGCTAGACGAGCGGCAGGACGACGGTCGCGCCGAAGGCGGCGCCGAGCGCGAGACAGCCCGTTGCCGAAACTCCCGCCAGCGCGTAGCGCCGAAGTCCTGGCGCCTGGAACCCGGGAGCCTGGCCGGCGACGAGGTAGAGCGCGCTCCCCCCGCCGAAGACGATGCTCGTCACCGTCTCGACGGCGCTGAAGGCGATTCCCGTCGCGATCGCCGTATCCACCTCGGCGCCGTGCGCCTTCAGGGCGAAGACGATCGCCGCGCTCGCGACGCCGATGTTCCCCGGCGTCAGCGGCAGCGTTCCGGCGAGCTCGAGCGCCGGCACGATCAGGAGCGCCGCGGC
Source organism: uncultured Gaiellaceae bacterium (assembly GCA_963761905.1). GTDB lineage: Bacteria > Actinomycetota > Thermoleophilia > Gaiellales > Gaiellaceae > Gaiellasilicea. The sequence goes on from CAVXIQ010000005.1 coordinate 155,930, forward strand.
GAGCGGGCGCGAGATCCCGAAGGCGGCACAGATCGCTGTCGCCGCGGCGACGCGACCAACCGTCGCGAGCCCGATCCAGCCGAGCAGCTCCCCCGCGGCGCGCGGAGAGCGGCCGAGGGCGTGGAACGCGTCGAGCACGTGGGCAACGCGCCCCTTCGGGTGGAAGCTGCGCGTGAAGTAGGCGACCGCGACCGCCACGCCGACCACGACGGCGATGATCGCGAGTGGCCACGCCGGCAGCGCACCGGTGACGACGCCGAACGTGAGCAGCACGGCCAGCCAGACGATGTGGGCGACTCCGACGGACGTCCCCACGCCGCCGGAGGTCCAGAGCCGTCCCTCGCCCTCGAGCGTGCGCGCGAAGAGCGCGAAGCGCAAGGCGGTGCCGAGTCGGGCGGGAGCGAAGGAGTTGAGCAGCGAGCCGCAGCCGTAGCGTGCCGCCGAGTCGATCCTCGACGTCCGGCCGCCGCATCGCTGCAGCGCCGAGCGCCAGGCCCAGCCGGACGCGGACAGCGAGAGCGCGAAGCCGAGCGCCGCCGTCCAGAGCCACGCGGGGCTCGCCGCGCCGAGACCGGCGAGCCCTTCGCGCACGTGGCCGCCGAGAAGCTGCGGCATCGAAGGCGATCACCCCGACGATGCCGAGCGAGACGAGGCCGAGGGCGATCTGGCGCCAGTGTGCTGAGAGCGTGGAACGTACGTGCATCTATCTCCAACGTTCGTGGTGGCTGAGTAGGTCCTGCCTCTCTTATCGGCAGAAACGCCAGAGCTTTACGCTCTATTGAGTGAGAGGCGCTATTGCTGCCGGCCATCCCCTGACCGCCGAGGCGGGCGCCAGGGTACTGGAAAGCGGCGGGAACGCCGTCGACGCGTGCATCGCGGCCGCGTTCGCGGCGTTCGTGACCGAGGGCCCGCTGACCGGGCCGGCGGGCGGGGGATTCCTCCTGGCTCACGTCGAGGGCGAGACGACGCTGCTCGACTGCTTCTTCTCGGTTCCGACCGAGCCGCTCGGCCAGATCGAGCACCTCACGGTCGACTACGGGTCGACGACGCAGAGCTACCACGTCGGCGACGGATCGATCGCCGTTCCGGGTCTGCTCGCGGGCCTGAGCGAGGCCCATGCGCGCTTCGGCCGGGTGCCGTGGCGGGAGCTCGTCGCGCCGGCGATCGAGCTCGCTCGAACCGGGGTGGACGTCAGCGCCGCGCAGGTCTTCCTGCACGAGCTCCTCGTCAACGTCCTGCAGCGCGACGAGGGCGGCCGGCGGATCTACGGTGACCCCGCCCATCTCGACACGAGCGAGCTCGCGGCCACGCTCGAGCGGATCGGCGACGACCCGGCGGCGGCGGTTCGCGACCTCGTGCCCGAGCTCGTTGTCGACTTCGACGCGTACCGCGTCGTCGATCGCGATCCGCTCCGCACGACGATCGACGGACGAGAGGTGCTGACGACGCCGCCCCCCTCGCGCGGAGGCGCGATCGTCGCGGCCGCGCTCGCGGGGTTCCGCGCCAGCGACTCGCTCGACGTGCGCGCGCAGGCGCTGCGATCCGCCTACGGCGCCGACTCGATCGGCGGGATCGCCGGGACGACGCATGTCTCGGTGATCGACGCGGCCGGGAACGCGGCCGGGCTCTCGTCCACGCTGGGCGCCGGCTCGGGCGTCCACCGCGGCGGCACGCAGCTCAACAACATGCTCGGCGAGTTCGACGTGATCGGCAGCGGCGAACTCGTGCCCGGCGAGCGGCTGCCAAGCATGATGACGCCGACGCTCGTGCTCGAGGAGGGTCGGCCGCGACTCCTCCTCGGGAGCGCCGGCTCGGTTCGCCTTTCGGGCGCGATCGCGCAGGTCGCGGACGCCGTCCTCGGGGGGAGCCCCGTGGGCGAGGCGATCGAAGCACCTCGGTTCCACGTCTCCGGCGAGCGGGAGCTCCACCTCGAGGGAGGCTGGCCGGCAAGCGTCGCGGCCGAGCTGCCCGCGGGTGCCTGGGAGGTGATTCCCTGGCAGAGCCTGAACCTCTTCTTCGGCGGCGTCTCGGCGGTCGAGCTTCGGGCCGACGGCACCCTCGACGCCGCCGGCGACCCGCGCAGAGGCGGCCACGGGATCGTGGTTTGAGCGTCGACATCAGGCCGGCCCGGCCGGAGGACGCGATTCAGCTCGTCGAGCTCGGCACCGCAGTCGGAGCGGAGGATGGCGCGTGGCTCCTCGCCACGGACGGCTGGCGCAGTGTCGCGGAGGAGCGGCGGTATCTCCGTGCGCTGAAGCGCTACCCGCACGCGGCCGTCTTCGTCGCGGAAGCGGACGGTTCGCTCGTCGGCCGGCTGTCGCTGTCGCGCGACCAGCATCCCGCGAGCCGGCACGTCGCCGACCTCGGCCTGATGATCGCCGCCTCCCACCGACGGCGGGGAATCGGCCGTGCCCTGCTCGAGCAGGCCGTCGCCTGGGCGCATGACGCCGACGTACGGAAGCTCGAGCTGCACGTCTTTCCCTGGAACGAGCCGGCGCTCCGGCTCTACGCCGCCTTCGGCTTCGAGCGCGAAGGGCTGCGGCGCGAGCACTACCGGCGCGAGCACGAATTCGTCGACGCGATCCTGATGGCCTATCGCGTGGACGGCACGTGACGAAGGGCCGATTCGTGACGTATACAGAGAGGATGAGCCTCAATCGCCGCATCGTGCTGCTCGTGATCCCGGCGCTTCTCGTCGTCGCCGCGCTCAGTGGCACAGCCGGCGGCTCCGCCGCCGAGACGGCGAAGGCCCCGCGTCTCGCCGCCTTCGGCTCGTGCGGCCAGCTGCTCGCCTACGCGAAGGCGAACGCGCGCCCGCTCGTCGGCCCCTACGGCCTCGGCTCACCTCTTGGCCGGGGCGGGATCGCCGAGACGACGCGCTCGGCGAGCCCCGCCAAGCAGGGCGTCGACTACTCCGGCACCAATGTCCAGGAGGAGGGTGTCGACGAGCCCGATCTCGTCAAGACCGACGGCTCCACGATCTTCGCGATCGCGAACGGGAGACTGAACGCTGTCGACGTCCGCGATCCGAAGCCGCGCCTCCTCGACACGCTCGCCCTCGATCCGGCTTTGACCCACGAGCTGCTCCTCCACGGCGATCGCCTGCTCGTGCTCTCGCGCGGCGGCTACTTCTTCGAGGCACTGCCGGCGATGGCTGCCAGGATCGCCCCGTATCAGCCGGCGAAGTCGGTGCTCGCCGAGATCGACGTCTCCGATCCGAAGCGGCTCCGCCTCGTTCGGACGCTGACGCTCGACGGTTCGTACGTCGCGGCGCGGCTGATCGACGGGACGGCCCGGATCGTCGCCGCCTCGCAGGTTCCCGGCACGCTGCCGTTCGTCCAGCCCAAGGGCGCCGCCAAGGACGAGCTCGCCGCCGCCACCGCGCGGAACCGCGCCGTCGTCTCCTCCTCCCGCGTCTCGAGCTGGCTGCCCACCTACCGGATCAGGCGCGCGGGCGCGAAGGCCGGGAAGCCGCGCCCGCTCGTCCAGTGCCGCCACGTCCGCCGGGCCGCGTCGTTCTCGGGGCTCGGGATGCTGACCGTCCTGACGGTCGATCTCGCGAAGGGGCTCGAACCGGTCGATTCGGTCGCGGTGCTGACGGACGGCCGAATCGTCTACGCCTCGCCCGAGAGCCTCTACGTCGCGACCGAGCGCTGGGCCGACCGCCCTTCGCCGGACAAGCCCGAGCAGGCCGAGCAGGGCGTCACGACCGCCATCCACAAGTTCGACATCTCGAGCCCGGCGCGGACGCAGTACCGCGGCAGCGGGCAGGTCTCCGGCTACCTGCTCAGCCAGTGGTCGCTCTCGGAGCATCGCGGCGTCCTCCGCGTCGTGAGCACGGAATCGCCCGCCTGGTGGGGCGAGGGCCGTGAGACGGAGTCGTTCCTGACGACGCTGCGGCAGTCGGGCGGAGCCCTCGTCCAGGCGGGTCGGATCGGCGGGCTCGGGAAGGGCGAGCGCGTCTACGCGGTCCGGATGATCGGCGATGTCGGCTACGTCGTCACGTTCCGGCAGATCGACCCCCTCTACACAGTCGACCTCGCCGTTGCCGAGCGCCCGCGCATCCTCGGCGAGCTGAAGATCCCGGGCTACTCGGCCTACCTGCATCCGATCGGAGAAGACCTGCTGCTCGGGATCGGCCAGGACGCGACCGAGGAAGGGCGTCCGCTCGGAACCCAGCTCTCGCTCTTCGACGTCTCGAACCTCCGCCGGCCGACGCGGCTGCATCATCAGCCCCTCGGGCCGGGCTGGTCGGAGGCCGAGTCCGACCATCACGCCTTCCTCTACTGGCCGCGAACCGGGCTCGTCGTCATCCCGTTTGAGCAGCGCGCGGTCGGCTACCGCGTCGGGCGGACGCGCGGGATCGACCCGGTCGGGAGGATCGAGCACGAGCGCGGCAAGCTCGAGTGGACGCCCGGCGTGCGGCGCTCGCTCGTCGTCCGAAGCGCGGTGCTCACGGTCTCGGATGCCGGCGTCAAGTCGAGTAGCCTGACGTCGCTGGCAGAGCTGGGCTGGACGGCCTTCCCGCCGCCCGCGCAGCCGTAAGACGCGAATCAGGGAGAGGAAGCCGCCATGCCCGAGTTCACCGAGTACGCCCCAGGCACGCCGTGCTGGGTCGATGTCACGAGCCCCGAGCTCGACCGCACGATCTCGTTCTACTCCGAGCTCTTCGGCTGGGAGGCCGACGCGGACTCGCGGCCCGAGGCCGGCGGGTACACGATGTTCACGAAGGAGGGCAAGCAGGTCGCCGCGGGAAGCCCGCCGCAGCAGGAGGGGATGCCGTCCCACTGGACGACGTACCTCGCGAGCGACGACGTCGACGCGACCGCCGGCAAGGTGCGGGAAGCCGGAGGCACCGTGCTGATGGATCCCTTCGACGTCTTCGACGCCGGCCGCATGACCGTCGCGCAGGATCCGACCGGCGCCGTCTTCGGGATCTGGCAGGCGGGCGAGCACCATGGCGCCGAGCTCGCGAACGAGCCCGGCTCGGTCACTTGGAACGAGGTGCAGACGCCCGACGCCGCCGCGGCTGAGCGGTTCTACAGCGCCGTCTTCGGCTACGAGATCGAGTTGGTCCCGATGGGCGACGGGGCGAGCTACCGCGTCCTCAAGGTCGACGGCAAGAGCGTGGCCGGGATGTACGAGCTCGCCGGCGACATGGCCGGGACCCCGCCGAACTGGGCGACCGCGTTCGCCGTCGCCGACGCCGACGCGACGTGCAAGCTCGCCGAGGGGCTCGGCGGCAAGGTGCTCCTTCAGCCGATGGACATCCCGCAGATCGGCCGTTACGCCGTCGTCCAGGATCCGGTCGGCGCCGTCTTCCAGGTGCTCGCCGGCTGACTCGCGGCCGGTAGCTCGCGTAGCGTCAGCGCGGTGAGCATTCCCGCGGTGACGACGGAGGCGGAGGTCGGCGCAGAGCCCGACCGCGCGGCTCTCGCCGCGTTCGTCGGCGCGATCGTGTTCGGCGGCAGCAACTTCGTCGCGATCCGCTACTCGAACCGCGAGCTCGACCCGCTCTGGGGCGCGTTCCTCCGCTTCGGGCTCGCCGCCGCCGCGTTCGGCGTCGCGTGCGCCGTGTTGCGACTCCCGTTTCCGCGAGGCCGTGCGCTCGTGCTCGTGCTGACCTACGGGCTCCTCGCCTTCGCCGGCGCCTACGGCTGCCTCTACTGGGCGATGCAGGAGGTTCCGGCCGGCGTCGCGGCGGTGGTGCTCGCGGTCGGTCCGCTGCTCGTGCTGCTGCTCGCGGTCGGGCACGGGATGGAGAGGCTCGGCACCCGGGCGCTGGCAGGTGCCCTGATCGCCCTCGCCGGCTCGGCTCTGATCTTCTTCCAGCCCGGCTCGGTCGACTTCGGCTGGGGCTCGTTCCTGCTGCTTCTCGTCGCGGCGCTCGCGGCGGCCGAGTCGGTCGTGATCTCGAAGCGCGTCGGCCCCGAGCATCCCGTGATGATGAACTTCGTCGGGATGAGCGCCGGCGCGGCCGTGCTCCTCGTCGTCGCGGCGCTCGCGGGCGAGAGCCTGGCGCTGCCGAAAGCCGGCAAGACCCAGCTCGCCGTCGCCTATCTCGGCGTCGGCACGGTCGCGCTCTTCCTCTTCGTGTTGGTCGTCGTCCAGCGCTGGACGGCCTCGTCGACGTCGTACGTCTTCGTGCTGATGCCGGTCGTCGCCGTGACGCTCGGCGCGCTCGTGGCGGACGAGCCGATCACCGCGACGACGATCCTCGGCGGCGCGATCGTCTGCGCGGGCGTCTACCTCGGCGCGCTCGCCCGGCCGAGCCGCGCCGACTGATCAGTGCGGCAGGCCCACCGCTCGCACCTCGACCGAGCCCGTGTCGGCGGCCGGGAGCCTGCCCGCGTACTCGAGCGCCTCCGCTTCCGTGCAGTCGAGGAGATAGAAGCCGCCGAGCTGCTCCTTCGTCTCAGCGAACGGCCCGTCGGTGACGCCGAGACGTCCGGTCGCGCCGGCGAACCGTCTTCGCCCGCCCGCTCGCGGCGAGCCCGTCGGCGGCGATGAGATGACCGTTCCGCTCCGCCTCCTGTCGAACCTCGTCGTAGACGGCGATGTGCCGTCGCCGCTCCTCGGCGGGCAGCGCGTCCCAGACGGATTCGGCTTCGTACATCAGCAGTAGGTAGCGCAACGGTTCCTCCTCGTCGATTATCAGCTGGACGAGCGGCCGAAGCCGGAATCGACATTCGCATCCTCGCTACCTTCGTCGGGATGAGCGATCTGCCGATCGGCGACTTTCTCGCCTCGCTCGGGCTGACCGGCGCACTGGCCGAGCGCGGGCGCGCCGTGCTCGAGGCCGAGGGGATCACGAACCCGCGCAAGAGCCGGCTCTCCGAGGCGAAGCTCGAGCGGGCGCGGGCGGCGATCGACGCGCGCTTCGCGCGCCTCTGCGTCTCGTGTGCTGCGCGAACGGATGCGGGTGGCCGCGAGATCGTCACCGTCGCGACCGCGGCGTGCACCCGCTGCGGCGGCTCGCGGAACGAGCGCGCGCTCGATGAGCTCGCCGAGGCCTGCGAGTCCGCCGGCCTACGCCGGCTCGTCCTCGTCGGTGGCTCGCCCGACCTGCGTCGCGAGCTCGGTGCGCTCGACGGCACGCTCGAGCTGCGACTGATCGACGGCACGGCCCGTCGAACCGGCTCGGAGGCCCAGCGCGACCTCGACTGGAGCGACCTCGTCCTGATCGCCGGCTCGTCCGAGCTCGCCCACAAGGTCTCGAACCTCTACACGAAGGCGGGGAGCGCGACGCCCGTCGTCACCGTCCCGCGCCGCGGGGTCGAGGCGATCGCCGCCGCAGTCGTCGAGCACGTGCGACGCCGCGCGTAAGCGTCCAACCGAAGGTTGGCTGTAAGCAACGGCCGCCGCTTCCGCGACTCTTCCTGGATGCACGTCACCGCCGGCCGGCTCCACCTCTCGCCCTCCGATGTCACGGCTTTCCTCGCCTGCGAGCACCTGACGACCCTCTCGCTCGCGCACGCGCGTGGCGAGATCGAGCGGCCCGAGGTCGAGAACGAGCAGGCCGAGCTGATCTTCCGGAAGGGGATCGAGCACGAGCGCGCCTTCCTCGAGAGCCTTCGGGCGGAGGGGAAGACGGTGCTCGAGATCGAGGATCCGCGCGGCGACTACGAGGGCGCGGCGAGGGCGACCGCCGACGCGATCCGTGCCGGCGGGGCGGACGTGATCTACCAGGGCGTTCTCGCGGGCGAGCGCTGGCGCGGGGTCGCCGACTTCCTGCTGCGGCAGCCGGACGGCACCTACGAAGCGCTCGACACGAAGCTCGCCCGCTCGGCCAAGCCCGCGTACATCCTCCAGCTCCTCTACTACAACGAGCAGCTCGCACGGATCCAGGGGCGCGAGCCGGAGCGAATCCACGTCCTCCTCGGCTCCGGCGAGCAGGCGTCGTTCCGCCCGGAGGAGTTCGCCGCGTACTACCGGCGCGTCCGCTCGCGGCTCGAGGAGTTCGTCGCCGATCCGCCGCCCACCGAGCCGTACCCGGTCTCCCATTGCGACATCTGCGAGTTCAAGCCGATCTGCGACGCGCGCTGGGACGCGGTCGACCATCTGAGCCGCGTCGCCGGGATTCGGCGGACGCAGATCGAGAAGCTCGCCGGCGAGGGGATCATGACGCTGGCGCAGCTCGGGCTCGCTCCTGCCGAGCCGGCGCCGCCCGGGTTCGACGCGGACGTCTGGGAGCGGCTGCACGAGCAGGCCGGCCTCCAGCTCCGCCGGCGCGAGACGGGGCGCATCGACCTCGTCGTCCTGAAGCCGAAGCCCGAGTCCGGCTTCGCTCTCCTGCCCGACCCGTCGCCGGGCGACCTCTTCTTCGACTTCGAGGGGAACCCGTTCTGGGACTCGAGCGGCGGGCTCGAGTACCTCTGGGGGATCCTCGACGTGGACGGTGAGTTCACGCCGCTCCACGCGCACGATCACGCCACCGAGCGGCTCGCCTTCGAGACGTTCGTCGACCTCGTCCACGAGCGGCTCGCGCGCCATCCCGACCTGCACGTCTACCACTACGCGCAGTACGAGATCACGGCGCTCCGGCGGTTGATGGGGCGCTACGGCACCCGCGAAGCGGAGCTCGACGACCTGCTCCGGCGGGGCGTCTTCGTCGATCTCTACAAGGTCGTCCGCAACGGCGTCCGCGCGTCCGTGCCGGGCTATGGGCTGAAGGAGCTGGAGGTCTTTCTCGACTTCCGGCGCGAGGCGGAGGTCAAGGACGGTGGCGCCTCGATCGTCGTCTTCGAGCAGTGGATGCAGACGGGCGAGCAGGCGCTCCTGGATCAGATCGACGAGTACAACCGCGAGGACTGCATCGCGACGCGGCTCCTCCGCGACTGGCTGCTCGGGCTGCGCGAGCGCGCGCTCGCCGAGCACGGGCCGTTCCCGTCGCCTGAGCCCAAGGAGCCGAAGCCCGTGCCCGAGCGGCGGGCCGAGCGGGCGGCCCTTCGCGCCGAGCTCCTCGCCGCCGGGCACGAGCTCGCCGCCCAGATCCTCGACTACCACGACCGCGAGCGCAAGCCCGTCTGGTGGGCGTTCTTCGACCGGGTCGAGAAGACGACCGAGGAGCTGGTCGAGGACTCGGAGTCGATCGGCCGGCTCGAGCGGGTGAGCGGGCCGGAGCCGGTCAAGCGATCGAAGGCGTACGTTCTCACCTTTCCCGCTCAGGAGCACAAGCTCGGCCGGGGGCAGGACGCACTCGACCCGGCGACGCGGGACGGCGCGGGCGAGATCCTCGAGCTCGATCGAGAGGCGCGCCGGTTGGTGCTCAAGCGCGGTCCGTCACTCGAGGACGTGCCGTTGCCGGAGGCGCTGATTCCCGGCGAGCCGTACCGGACACCGGATCAGGAGGATGCGCTCCAGCGGCTCGGGCGCTCGCTGCTCGCCGGCGGCGGACGGTATCCGGCGCTCGAGTCGGTGCTGGAGCGACACCCATTCGAGCGGCCGATCCAGACCACCGACCTCGACGAGATGAAGGCTCTCGTGCGCTCGCTCGACGGGCGGCACCTCGTGATCCAGGGGCCGCCCGGCTCCGGGAAGACGTGGACGTCGGGGCGGCTGATCGCCGATCTGATCGCGCGCGGGCAGACGCGTCGGCGTCGCCTCGACGAGCCACAAGGCGATCCACAACCTGCTCGACGCGGTCGAGGCCGGCGCTGCCGAGCTCGGGCTCGAGTTCCGCGGGCTGAAGAAGGCGAGCGGCGGCAATCCCGAGTCGTTCTACGCGAGCGCTCACGTCTCGAGCGTGACGAGCTCCGGCGAGTGCGTCGGACTGCGAGCTCGCGGCCGGCACCGCCTGGCTCTTCGCGAACGAGCAGCACGACGGGACGCTCGACTATCTCTTCGTCGACGAGGCCGGTCAGGTGTCGCTGGCGGACGCGCTCGCGATGGGGACTGCAGCGCGGAACCTCGTGCTCGTCGGCGATCCGCTCCAGCTCGACCAGGTGCTGCAGGGGACGCATCCCTCCGGGAGCGACGCATCTGTCCTGAAGCATCTGCTCGGCGAGCACGCGACCGTGCCGGCCGACCGCGGCCTCTTCCTCGAGCGCACGTTCCGGCTCCATCCGGACGTCTGCGGCTACATCTCGGAGGAGTTCTACGAGGGGCGGCTCGAGCCGGCTGCGGTCGCGCGCGGGCGGACGACGCCGCTCGGGACCGGGCTGCGGTATCTGCCCGTCGCCCACGAGGGCCGGCGACAGGAGTCCGGGGAGGAGGTGGCGGTCGTGCGGGCGGAGGTCGAGCAGTTGGTGGCGGCGGGGGTGCCGGCCGGCGAGATCATGGTCGTCGCGGCCTACAACGCCCAGGTGAACGCCTTGAGGGCGGCGCTCCCCGAGGCCGTCCGCGTCGGCACGGTGGACAAGTTCCAGGGTCAGGAGGCGACCGTCGTCCTCTACTCGCTCGCGAGCTCGAGCGGCGAGGACGTGCCGCGTGGGCTGGAGTTCCTGCTCTCGCGCAACCGGCTCAACGTGGCGATCTCGCGGGCGCGCTGCCTCGCATACCTGGTCTGCTCGCCGCGGCTCCTGGAGGTGAACGCACGCTCGATCCCGCAGATGCGACTCGCGAATGCGCTCTGCCGCTTCGTCGAGCTCGCTGGGGAGTAATCGCCACACATCTGGAACGAAGGCGTTGCACACGCGTTGCTGCTGCGTCGGTTGAGTGTGGGCATGGAGCGAGAGGAGTGGACGACGAAGGAAGGGAAGCCGCAGGAACGACGGCCGACCGTGAGGCAGCTGGTCGCGTTGGCTGCAGTGCTGTGCGAGCGAGCGGACGAGCCGTTTCCGGAGACACGCACGGCGGCGTCGGAGCTGATCGAGCGGCTCAGGCTCGAGACGGGGCACCCTGCGCCGCGCCTCGCCGATCTGGCGCCGCGACAGCGAGCGAGGAGGGTGCCTGCGAGATGACCCCCTAGACATAACGGTCCTTCGCGACGATGAGTTCGGCTCCCCGCGCCGAACCCAGAGAAGCCCGATGCTCCGAGGAACACTCGTCTGCTGCGGCCTGCTGCTCGTGCTGGCCTCCCCGGCCTCCGGTGCCCGGAGCCCGACGGTCGCCGCGCTCCAGGTTGGCCTCCGCGTCCACGGCGCGTACGTCGGCAGCGTCGACGGGACGCTCGGCCCGGCGACGGCGGCGGCGATTCGTGCGTTCCAGCGACAGGCTGGGCTGGATGTGGACGGGGTCGCCGGCCCAAAGACACGGGCTGCGCTCGGGCCTTTTGGGCGGCCGGCACTCGGCAGTCGCGTCCTCGGACGGGGGAACGTGGGCTGGGACGTCGCCCAACTTCAGTTCCTGCTTGCCGAGCAGGGGTTCCCGTCGGGCGTGTTCGACGGTCGTTTCGGCCCTCGGTTGTCCGCCGCGGTGCGGCGCTTCCAACGCTGGGCCGGCCTCGTCGCCAACGGGCGCGGAACCGCCGCCACGATCGCGGCCCTGGCTGCGGCGCCGCCGAGGATCGCGATTCCGCTTCGAAGCCCGACGAGCATGGCGCCGACGGATCGGTTCGGGCCACGGGGCGACCGCTTCCATACGGGTATCGACTACCCGGCACAAACCGGCGCTCCCGTCGTCGCCGCGGCGGCCGGCCGCGTCACCTGGGCTGGTTGGCGAACCGGAGGCTGGGGTCTGCTCGTCGTCGTCGACCACGGTCGCGGCTTGAGGACGCTCTATGCGCATCTCTCACGAGCCCACGTCGTCGTCGGGCAACGGCTGCTTGCCGGATCGCTGCTCGGTCGCGTCGGCGCGTCCGGGCGCTCGAGCGGTCCGCACCTCCACTTCGAGGCGCGGATTCGAGGCGCAGCCGTCGACCCCGGACCCGCGCTCGGCGGCTAGGGAAAGCGGCTGCTGCCGGGACGCAGATCGAGCCGGCCACCGTTCCGGCACTCGCTCGGGACGAGGTACTCGGGAGCCGAGCGCGCGACGGTCGCGTTGTCCGCGAGCTGCTGGCGCATCATCCTCGCCGCCGTCTGCTCCGACAGCCCGAGCCGCGCCCCCAGAGCGACCCCGCTCTGGAACGCGTAGCAGTTCGCGACGCCTTCGTCGCTCTCACCTCGGAGGTGCCAGGCCTCATGCGCCAGCACGGCGATCGCTCGGGCGGTCTGGCTGAAGGAGCCCTCGTCGTCCTCGAACGCGAGCCGGTGGAGGCGGAAGCAGATCGCCGGCGTCAGCAGGGCATTCGTTCCGCCGACCTCGGCGATGCCGTCGGCGTGCTGGACGACGCCCACGGCGTCGCCGTCAGCATCGCAGCGGACGCGCGCCTCGTGGCCGGCGATCGAGCTCGCTTCAGTCGAGAGGAGCGTCTCGGTTCGCTGCCGATCCGCCTCGTCGAGACCCTTCCAGCCGCGATCCGGAACGAGCACGAAGAAGACGACCGCCAGCAGACCGAGCACGACGAGTCCCTCGAGCCGGGGAAGGAGGCGACGTCGTGACGGCGCCGCAACCGCGGGTTCGGCCGCATCCGGTGGGACGGGATCCTCGCCGCGACGAAGGCGCTCGCGGCTCTCCGCGACGAGCTCGGCGACTTCCTCATCGGTCTTGCCCGTGGCCGGTATCCAGACGTCCTGCCCGTCGATCCGGACGAGGATCGGCTCGAGCCACTCCTCGCCGCCAAATTCTGCGACGTCGACCGCCTGCGGAGTACGACCTCGAGCCCTGGGCTCTGCACCGCGGTGCGCGCCGCGCTCCCTGAGCCCCAGGACGAGAAACTGGAGCTCGAGCGCGGCGAGCACGACGAAGGGAAACCACAGCCGGGATGAATCCCTGCAGCCGGGGTGAGAAGAACCACGCGACGATCAGCGCGACCGCGGCGAGCCGGAGCCAGCGCGCCGAGCGAAGGGATGTGGCGCCCATCCGCTGACCGTAGCGGCGCCCTTGACTCGGGCGGGCTCGCGCACGAGCATTGCGCAAGCGGCGCGTGGCCCCCGGGCTCTGCGGAACGTGCCGGCCGTTCCGACGGAGCGGCCAGCAATCCGACGCACGGGAAGGGGACGACGAGATGGCCAGAGCACGGCGGCAGCCGAAGCGGATCCTCAACTGCATTCCCTCGCGCGAGCGCGAGGACGACTGGAAGCTCGACACCGCCGAGGACTCCGGCGTGCTCGACGCGGCGCCCCGCGTGCCCGCGAAGAAGGATCTCCGCCAGACGTGGTGGAGGATCCAGGATCAGGGATCGACCGGCTCCTGCGTCGGCTGGGCCTGCGCCGACGGCCTTCTGCGCTGGCACTTCGTGAAGACGAACCGGATCGCCCAGAACGAGCTGATCTCGCCTCGCTTCCAGTGGATGGCCGCGAAGGAGACCGACGACTTCAACTCGCGGCCGACGACGTTCGTCGAGGCCGAGGGGACGAGCGTCAAGGCGGCGCTCGAGGTCTCGCGCAAGTTCGGCGCGGTCCGCGACTCGGTGCTCCCGTTCGCGACCGGGCAGGCGTACCCCGGCGACGCGAAGACCTTCTACGCGATCGCCGCGCAGCTCAAGATCAGCATGTACTTCAACCTGGGACGGAGCCTCGAGAACTGGCGGCTCTGGCTCGCCACGAAGGGCCCGATCCTGACTCGCCTGAACGTCGACTCGACCTGGGACCGCGCCACCGAGAACAAGGGCAAGCTCGACGTCTACGAGCCGCAGACGGCGCGCGGTGGTCACGCGGTCGCGCTCGTCGGCTACACCGGCACGACATTCATCGTGCGCAACAGCTGGGGGACGGCCTGGGGTGACAAGGGCTTCGCGCACGCCTCCGTCGCCTACGCACAGGACGCGTTCACCGAGGCGTACGGCGTGGAGCCGTAGACTCGCGGGCGATGGCATTCATCGTCCCGGAGGAGATCGAGGCCTACGCCGCGGCGCACACGACGCCCGCGGGCGAGTTCCTGGACGAGCTCGCGGCGGAGACCCGCGCGACGCTGCCGTCCCCCCAGATGCTCACGGGGGAGCTCGAGGGGCGGCTGCTCGAGTTCCTCGTCTTCCTCACGGGCGCGCGGCGCGTCCTCGAGATAGGTACTTACTCCGGGTACTCGGCGATCTCGATGGCCCGCGCGCTTCCGGCCGACGGGACGATCGACACGCTGGAGCTCGAGCCGAAGCACGCCGAGTTCGCCTCCCGTTGGATCGACCGGACCGAGTGGGCCGACCGGATCACGATCCACGTCGGCCCGGCCGAGCGCGCGCTCGAGCGGCTGCCCGGCCCGTACGACCTCGTCTTCATCGACGCCGACAAGTCCGGCTACGCGGGGTACTACGAGGCCGCGCTCGAGCGGCTCGAGCCGCGCGGCCTGATCGTCGTCGACAACGTGCTCTGGAGCGGCCGCGTGCTCGCGGAGAGCGAGGACGAGAGCGACGACACACGCGCGCTCCGCGAGTTCAACGATCGCGTCGTCGCCGACGAGCGGGTCGTCTGCGTGATGCTGACGATCCGCGACGGCGTCACCTTGATCCGCCGCCGCTAGGAGGATGACCTGAACGGACGTGTCCCAGGGACTGTCCCTCGGACACGTTCTGAAGGGACATGTCCGCGCCGGACAGCCGCTCTGCGCGGTTCGTACACTCACTCGATGGACGCAGCAGCTCTCAACGCGCTCGAGTTTCCCGCGATCGTCGAGCGGCTCGCCGGCGCGACGGCGACCGCCGCCGGCACGGAGCTCGCGTACGCGCTGGCGCCCACGGCCGATCCGGACGAGGTTGCCGGCCGCCAGGCGCTGACGGCCGAGGCGATCGCGCTCCTCGACGAGTCGCTCGAGCCGCCGCTCGGCGGGATCCGCGACGTCCGCGAGCCCGCCGCCCATGCGGCGCTCGGCGGCGTTCTCACCACCGAGGCGCTGAGCGCGGTCGCACTCACGATCGGCGGCGGGCTCAGGGCCCGGGCCGCGCTCGACGAGCACGCCGAGTCGGCGCCGCTCCTGGCCGAGCTCGCATCCGCGATCGACCGGTCGCTCGCCCCGCTCGCCGAGGAGATCGGCCGCCGCGTCGAGGAGGACGGCTCCGACCTTCGAGACACCGCCTCGCCGCGGCTTCGGAAGCTCCGCGGCGAGCTGCGCGACGGCCGGCAGCGCGTCGCCGACGAGCTGCGCCGGCTCTCGCGCTCACCGGGCCTCCGCGAGCATCTCCAGGAGGACTTCGTCGCCCAGCGCGGAGGCCGCCCTGTGCTGGCGGTGAAGGCGAGCTCCCGGAGCAGCGTGCCCGGAATCGTCCACGACGCCTCCGGCTCGGGGCAGACGCTGTTCGTCGAGCCGTTCCAGGTGGTCGAGCTGAGCAACCGGCAGTCGGAGGTCGCCGGCGCCGAGCGCGAGGAGGTCGTGCGGATCCTCCGCGAGCTCTCGAACGCCGTCGGCGAGCGCGCGCCGGCGTTCGAGCTACTGGTCGAGGCGACCGCGGCGATCGACCTCGCCCTCGCCTGCGGCACGCTCTCCCGGCGCTGGCGCGGCGCGCCGGTCGAGGTCGGCGACGAGGTGCGGCTGCTCGGCGCGCGCCATCCGCTGCTCGACCCAGCGACCGCGGTTCCGATCGATCTCGATCTCGGCCCGCTGCGAGCGCTCGTCCTCAGCGGGCCGAACACCGGCGGCAAGACCGTCGCCCTGAAGACGCTCGGCCTCGCGGCGCTGCTCCACCAGTCCGGGCTGCGCCCGCCTGCCGCGACGGCGACGCTCCCGATCTTCGACGAGGTGCTCGCCGACATCGGCGACCAGCAGTCGATCGAGATGAGCCTCTCGACCTTCTCCGGCCACATCAGGAACCTCGTGGCGATCCTCGACTCGGCGACCGACCGCTCGCTCGTCCTCGTCGACGAGCTCGCGTCGGGCACCGATCCGGTCGAGGGATCCTCGCTCGCCCAGGCGCTCCTGGCGCGGTTCGCCGAGCAGGCGCGGCTGACGATCGTGACGACGCACTACCCCGAGCTGAAGGAATGGGCGAGCGCCACCGACGGCGCCGCAAACGCCGCAACCGGGCTCGATCCCGAGACGCACGAGCCGCTCTACCGGGTCGCGCTCGGCCGTCCCGGCACCTCGCACGCGCTGCAGACGGCCGAGCGGCTCGGCCTCGATCCGCCGGTCGTCGAGGCAGCCCGCGGGCGGATCGCGCCGGAGCGGCTGAAAATCGCCGAGCTGCTCGGCGACGCCGAGGCGGCGGAGCGGGCGGCGCTCGAGGCGCGCGAGACGGCGGAGCGAGAGCGAGCGGATGTGCGGGAGCTCGGCGAACGCGCCCGCGAACGTGAGGTGGAGCTCGCTGCCGAGATCGCGAAGGTGCGGGCGTCGGCGGCGGAGGCGCGCGAGCTCGCGATCGCAGACGCCGCGCGCGACCTGACGGAGGCTCGCGCGGAGCTCGACGCGCTGCGGGAGGAGATCCGCATCGCCCGACGCCGGCAGCGTGAGGCCGGACGCGCGAGACCGGCGCCGGCCGAGCGAGCCGAGCGGGCGCGCGACCGCAGCCTCGGCGCCGCGTCCACGCGTGCCGCTCAGGCGGAACGCGCGCTGCGAGCGCTCGACCGACCGCTCCCGCAGCAAGGCCCCCTCGCCGTGGGCGATCCGGTCGAGGCGCCGTCGGTCGGCGTGCGCGGCACGATCGGCTCGATCGACGGCGACGAGGCGGAGGTCGTCGGCAGCGGCGGCCACCGCGTCCGGATCGCGCTCGCGCGGCTGCGGCCGGACGCGCAGGGCGTCGCCCGACGCGCGGAGTCGGAGCCCGCGGTCCGCGTGCTCGCGGCTGCGAGCGCCGACGTCTCCGACGAGCTCGACGTTCGGGGCCGTACCGGCCAGGAGGCGCGCGAGGCGGTTCGTTCCTTCGTGGACGCCGCCGCGCTCGCCGGTCTACCGACGGTGCGCGTGATCCACGGCCGCGGCACCGGCGCGGTCCGCAAGGCCGTGCGCGACGAGCTCGCGAGCCACCCGCTCGTCGGCGCCCAGGCGAGCGACTCGGCCGACGGCGCCACCGTCGTCGAGCTGGGATGAGCCGGTACATCGGCCGCGCGAACCTGCGCAAGCGGCTCGAGCCGCGCGAAGGGACTCCCGGACGCACGACCTACGCCGGCGGAGTCGTCCGGGTCGAGGCCGAGGACGGCGAGAGCCTCGAGATCCGGCCCTCGTTCGGCCTCCGGCACGAGGCCGAGTACGACCGCGTCCGCACGGCGCCGCTGCTCGAGGAGATCGCCGCCGACCATGTCGTCGGCGCGCTCCTCGTCCGGCTCGGCGGCTACGCCGTGGGCGTCTTCGAGGGCGAGCGGCTCGTCGCCTCGAAGGTCGGCTCGCGGTTCGTCAAGAACCGGCACAAGAAGGGCGGCTCGTCGGCCAACCGGTTCCGGCGACGCCGCGAGGAGCAGGCCCGCGAGCTCGTGGACGACGCGGCCGATACCGCCGCGCGCATCCTCGAGCCTCACCGCGCCAGGATCGAGTTCGTCGCGCTCGGCGGCGATCGCAGCGCCGTCGACGCGGTGCTCGCCGCCCGCGCCGACCTCGGCTGGCTCCGCGAGCGGGCGCTCCCGCGCTTCTTCACCGTCCCCGAGCCGCGGCAGCGCGTGCTCGAGGCGTTCCCGTACGACCTCTACGCGGTCGAGGTCGTTACGCTCTCGCCCGATGAGCCGTGACCCCGATGTGAACGTCGTCGGCGGCGAGCTGCTGCCGTGCTCGAGCGAGCCGCTGACCGGCTTCTTCCGCGACGCCTGCTGCGCGACCGGACCGGAGGATCTCGGCAGTCACACCGTCTGCGCGGTGATGACGGAGGAGTTCCTCGCCTTCAGCCGCGCGGCCGGGAACGACCTGTCGACGCCGCGCCCGGAGTGGGGGTTCGAGGGCGTGCAGCCCGGCGACCGCTGGTGCCTCTGCGCGTCGCGCTGGCTCGAGGCGCACGAGGCCGGTGTCGCGCCGGAGGTCGTGCTCGGCGCGACGCACGTGCGGGCGCTCGACATCGTCCCGATCGAGCTCCTGACGGCGCGCGCCGTCGCTCCAGATCCCACTCCGTGACCGACCTCCGCGTCGCGATCCTGGCACCGGTCGCCTGGCGCGTGCCACCGCGCCACTACGGGCCGTGGGAGCAGTTCGCCTCGCTGCTCGCCGAGGGGCTCGTCGAGCGCGGCGTCGACGTCACGCTCTTCGCGAGCGGTGACTCGCTCACAGCCGGCCGGCTCGCGTCGGTCGTCGCGCGCGGCTACGAGGAGGATCCTGAGGCCGAGGCGAAAGTCAGCGAGTGCCTGCACATCGCCCACGCCTTCGAGCGGGCGGCCGAGTTCGACCTGATCCACAACAGCTTCGACTTCCTGCCGCTCACCTACAGCGGGCTCGTCGAGACGCCCGTCCTGACGACGATCCACGGCTTCTCGTCGCCGCGGATCCTGCCGGTCTACCAGCGCTACGACGCGAGCACCGCCTACGTGTCGATCAGCGACGCCGACCGGCACCCGAGCCTCGACTACCTCGCGACGATCCACCACGGGATCGACACCGGCGCCTTCGGCCTGCATCCGTCGCCGGGCGAGTACCTCCTCTTCTTCGGCCGGATCCATCCGGACAAGGGGACGGTGGAGGCGATCGACGTCGCCGAGCGCGACAGGGCTTCCGCTCCTCCTCGCCGGGATCGTCCAGGACGAGCGCTACTTCGAGGAGCTCGTGGCGCCCCGGCTCGACGGCGAGCGGATCCGCTATCTCGGCCCGGTCGGGCCGGACGAGCGCGCGGAGCTCCTCGGCGGCGCCCGCGCGCTCCTCCACCTGATCTCGTTCGAGGAGCCGTTCGGCTACAGCGTCGTCGAGGCGATGGCCTGCGGGACGCCGGTGATCGCCTTTCCCCGCGGCTCGATGCCCGAGCTGATCGAGGACGGCACGACCGGCCTGCTGGTCGACGACGTCCCCGCCGCAGTGGCCGCCATCGGCCGCGCGGACGGGCTCGACCGGGCCGCGATCCGCGAGCACGCGGTCGCCCGGTTCGGAATCGACCGGATGATCGACGAGTACCTCGGCGCCTACGCGACGATCGTCTAGCGCTCGAGGTCGGACGGGCGGAGCGGTTTCGCGTACCTCTGCTTGAGCGCCGCGATCGCCTTCGGGTCGTACAGCGGTCGCGCCGGATCGATCTGCACGAGGTCTGTCCGGGTGAGCGCGCGGCCCGCGCTGCGACGTCGGCGGTCGGCGCGCCGGAGGCAGCCTTCGCAGAGCGTGATCAGGTCGACGCCGACCCGCTCCTCGCCGACCGCGCGGTGGCCGAGGCGAAGGACTCGGAGCTCCGTGGTCTCGGCACAGCGCTCGACCTCGCACGCGGGGGAGGCGGAGAGCTGCGCCTTCGCTCGACGAGCCCAGTGCCGGCTCGGCGACGTAGGCGTCGCTGTCGAGGGCGAAGATCGCGCGGTAGAGCGGCGGCTCGAGGATGCCGGCCGCGTCGACCGTGATGCCGTCTCGCCGCCAGAGCTCGACGAGTCGCGCCGCCTCGCCTTCGAGCGCCGCCTGCTCCCGCTCCGCCTCGCGCCTGCGCAGCTCCTCGACCGTGAGCAGCGGCTTCGCCTCGCGCCGAGCGCGCATCGCCTCCTGCAGCGAGCGATCGCGCGGCCGGCTCATGCCTCACTCCCGAAGACCGCGTAGGCCCGCTGGAGCACCTCCGTGAGATCGCGACCGCCGGCGCGGAGGCCGCTCGGGCCGAGTCGCTTCAGCACGGCGCCCGCCGGGAGCGGTCGGGGCGGCCGGGCTGCCGGAAGCTCGCCGCCACGCC
Organism: uncultured Gaiellaceae bacterium; assembly: GCA_963761905.1. Lineage (GTDB taxonomy): Bacteria > Actinomycetota > Thermoleophilia > Gaiellales > Gaiellaceae > Gaiellasilicea. Next base: position 175,599 of record CAVXIQ010000005.1, read on the forward strand.
ACGGGTCGCCTGCGAACGCCGGCTCGACGATCGGCTCGGCTCGAGGCTCCTCCACGACCTCACCCTCGCCGCAGCCGCGCCAGCGCAGGAGCAACGCGGGCTCGCGGTCGAGCTCGTCCGCGACCGCATACGCCAGCGCGGCGACGTGCTCGCACGCCGGCCCGTTGGGACAGGTGCAGGACCGGGAGATCGCCTCGCGGCGCGGGACGAGCGGCGCGTCCCAGTCCACCGTCAGCAGGTGCTCGAGGTGGACCGACTGCTCACGGCCCGCAATCGCCGCCTCGAGCGGCCTGTTGCCACGAGCGAAGCGCGAGATCGCCGTCCAGATCCGGGGCGGCAGGCGATCGGCCGCGATCGTGACGGTCTCGCCGTCGACGACCCCGCCCAGCTCACCCGTCTCGACCCGGATCGACTGCACCGCGCCGTCCCGCACGAGCCGGCGTCCGAGCTCGGCGCGCGCCGAGCCTTCGTCGCCGACGATCGTGCTCGCGAGCAGGCGCGCCCACGGCCCGCGGCCACCGCGCTCCCCAGTCATGGGCCAACCTTCGGTTGGACGCTCATGCCGCGTCCTCCAGCGAGTCGGGCGCGAGCGCGACCGCGGCCCGGATCGCGCCGAGGTCGAGGCTGCCGAGCCAGTCCTCGGAGCGGCCGGCGATCACCTTCTCCGCCAGCTCGCGCTTCGAGTCGAGGAGCTGGTCGATCCGCTCCTCGAGCGTGCCGGTGCAGATCAGGCTGTGGACGAAGACGTGCTTGCGCTGGCCGAGCCGGTGCACGCGGTCGGTGGCCTGCTGCTCGACGGCCGGGTTCCACCAGCGGTCGAAGTGGAAGACGTGGTTCGCGGCGGGCAGATTGAGGCCGCGGCCGCCCGCCTTGATCGAGAGCACGAGCACCGAGGGGCCGTCGCCGTGCTCGAAATCGGCGAGAACCCCGGTGCGCTGGCTCGCGTTCAGCCGGCCGTGGAAGAAGCCGACACCCGTCCCGAGCCGCGAGGCGAGATGCGGCACGAGCCGGTCGAAGCCGGGGTACTGCGTGAAGACGAGCGCCTTGTCGCCCGCGGGCACGGCCTCGAGGAGATCGACGAGCCGCTCGAGCTTGCCGGAGCGTCCGTCAAGGGGCGCGCCGGTCGAGAGGAGCAGCTCCGGGTGGTTGCAGACCTGCTTGAGCTGGCCGAGCATCGCCAGCACGGCGCCGCGGCGGCCGAAGCTCTCGCCGTGCGCCTCGATCCGCGGCAGCCAGCGGTCGACGGTCGCCTGGTAGAGGCTCGCCTGCTCGATCGTGAGCCGGCAGTACGCCTTCTCGATCGTGATCGGGGGCAGCTCGAGCTCGACCTCCTTCGAGTCCTTTTCGCGCCGGAGGACGAACGGCTCCACGATCGAGCGCAACCGCTCCAGCGCCCGCTCGTCGCCGCCCAGCTCGATCGGTCGCGCGAACGCTCGCTCGAACGACTCGCGCGAGCCGAGCAGACCCGGGTTGACGATGTCCATGATCGACCAGAGCTCGCCGAGCCGGTTCTCGATCGGTGTGCCGGTCATCGCCAGCTTCCGGCGCGCGGGGAGCCGGCGCAGCGCCTGCGCGCGCTTGGTCGCCGGGTTCTTGACGTCCTGCGCCTCGTCGAGCAGAACGCGGTCCCAGGCGATCTGCGCGAGCACGTCGGCGTCGCGCGTGGCGATGTCGTAGGAGGTGACGACGACGTCGCGGTTCGGCGCGACCGCGGCGAGCGCCGCTCCCGTCAGCCTGCCCACGCCGTGGTGGAGGTGGACGCGCAGCGACGGCGCGAACCGCTCGATCTCGGCGCCCCACTGGCGAACGACGCTCATCGGGCAGACGACGAGCGTCGGACCGAGCGTCTCACCGCCCGCCTCCTCGCGCTCCGAGACGAGCATCGCGATCGCCTGCACCGTCTTCCCGAGCCCCATGTCGTCGGCCAGGATCGCGCCGATCCCGAGGTCGCCGAGCAGCCGCAGCCAGCCGTGGCCGCGCTCCTGGAAGGGGAAGAGGTCGAACTGCATCGCGGCGGGCGTCGGCAGCGAGCGGAAGCGCCGTTCGCCGTCCCCGAGCAGCTCCGTGAGCGGCTGATCGAGCGTCACCTCGCCGAGCTCGACCCCCGCCTCGTCGGTCTCGAGGCCGGAGACGGCGCGGACGAGCTCGACGATCCCGGAGCTCGAGCGGCGCCGTTCGAGGAAGCGCAGCGCTCGCTCGACATCGGACTCGCGAAGCGCGTGCCAGCGGCCGGCGACCCGGACGAACGGCTCTTTCGCGGCGGCGAGCTCGGCGAGCTCCTCGTCCGTGAGCGCGACGTCGCCGACCGCGAGCCGCCAGTCGAAGCGCGCGAGCGCCGCCGGCGAGAGCAGTCCGCTCGCGCGGTTGCCGCCTCCGCTCGTCGCGCTCAGGTTGACGCTCAGGCGGCTCGGCTTGCGCAGCCAGGCGGCGGGAAGCAGGACGGGGACGCCGCGCTCCTCGAGCTGCGGCCTCGTCTCGCGCAGGAACGATCCGACCTCGGCCGGCTCGAGCTCCACCTCGGCGGGCTCGTCGCCGAGCTCGATCCCTGCCTCAGCGAGGAGCGGCTCGATCTCCGCCAGGCGCCGGATCAGGTCGCGACGTGGGTCGCTCGCGCGCAGGAACGAGAAGATTCCGTCCTCGCCGTTCCAGACGAGCGACGCGGGCAGCCCGAGCGTGGGATCGTCCTCCGCCTGGAGCCACAGCTCGAGCACGAGCGACGACGACTCGTCGTCTGTGAGCCGCTCGTCGAGATGGAGCGCGAGCTGCCACGGCGCAGCCGAGAGCCGGCCGAGGCCGTCGTCGACCCAGCGGGAGAGCCGCCGCTCGAGCGCGGCGTAGCCGGAATGACGCGGAAGCACCGGCTCGGGCGCGGTCAGCCCTGCGAGGAAGAGCTCGAGCGCACCGGGCCGGCGGCGGGCCGGATCGGCCAGGCGAACCCCGCTTGCCCGCAGCCGGTCGCGCGCGACCTGGTCGACGAGGACGGGATAGAGGTCGTGCACCGTCGCGTCCCGGTCGCCGCCGAAGGCAGTTGCCGAGACGAAGGGGAGCGCAGCCGCGATTTCCGCCAGAGCGCCCTCCAGGCTCTCGTCGAGGGTGGCGCCCCAGAAGGCGTACCACCAGCCGTCGCCGTGGTCGAGATTCGGGTGCACGAGCCCCTCGGCAACGGAGCGGCGCGCCAGCTCGACGGCGGCGAAGATCCCGCGCGCGCTGTCCCCGAGCGCGAGCGCCGAGGGCGGCGACTGCGCGAGCCGAAGGAGCTCGCGGACGTCGATCCGCCGGACCGCCACCTCGCCCGCGCCGGCGATCTCGGCGCGAGCCGGCAGGCCGAACCGAACCTCGGCGTCCGAGAGCGCGCCGGCGGCGTCGCGGGCGAACGCGAGCGGCGCCGGCGTCCTGCTGCCAGACGAGCTCGAGGGTCGAAGAGGCTTGGTTCCGGATTCGGCACGACCTACCAGGGTAGGCGCAAGGCACGACAGCCCGTCGACTTTGCGGCGTCCTGTTATACGATCGTCCGGTCGTGGCCGACCAGCTCTCCGCCCAGCAGCTCGCCGAGGTTCCGCTCTTCGCGGGGCTCAAGGAGCGCCAACTGAAGATGCTGGCGCAGTCCCTCAAGGAGCGCTCGTTCGAGCCCGGGGCGACGATCGCGGTGGAGGGCAAGTCGGGCGTCGGCTTCTTCGTGATCGTCGAGGGCGAGGCGACGGTGACCGTCGACGGCCGGGAGCGCGCGACCCTCCACGCCGGCGACCACTTCGGCGAGCTCGCGTTGATCGACGAGGGTTCGCGCACCGCGACCGTGACCGCCTCGACGCCGCTTCGCTGCTATGCGATGACCTCGTGGGAGTTCCGTCCGCTGGTGCAGGAGAACCCCTCCGTCGCCTGGCACCTGCTCGAGAACCTGGCCAAGCGCCTGCGCGACGCCTCCCGCTCCTCTCAGTAGCTCTCGCCGCGCGTGCCGCGGGCGCTCATCCTCGGAGGGACCGGCGCGATCGGCCGTGCGACATGCACGCCGCCTGCTCGCGGCCGGCTGGGAGGTCGACGTGACCGGCCGAGACCCGGCGCGGCTGCCGGCAGAGCTCGCGGCCGCCGGAGCACGCTTCGTCGCTGCCGATCGCGCGGACGACGGGCAGCTTCGCGCCGCGCTCGGCGAGGGCGCCGACCTGCTCGTCGACTGCATCTGCTTCACCGCCGCGGACGCGAGCCGGCTCGTGCCGCTCGCCCGCGAGGCGGCGTCCACCGTGCTGATCTCGAGCAAGGCGGTCTACGTCGACGCCGCCGGCAACCACTCGAACTCGGACACGGCGCCGCGCTTCGACGGCCCGATCCGCGAGACGCAGCCGACGATGGCGGCCGGCGACGGCGACTACGACTCCCGCGAGGGCTACGGCGCGAACAAGGTCGCCGCCGAGCAAGTCCTGCTCGACAGCGGTCTCCCGGTGACGGTGCTCCGGCCCTCGAAGATCCACGGCGCCGGCGCGGCGAGGCCGCGCGAATGGGTCTTCGTCAAGCGCGTGCTCGACCGGCGGCCCGCCGTCTTCCTCGCCCGCGGGGGCTCCGGGGTCGACCACACGACGGCCGCCGCGAACATCGCCGCGCTGATCGAGACGGTGGCGGCGCGGCCGGGTACGCGCATCCTGAACAGCGCCGATCCGGACGCGCCGAGCGCGCTCGAGATCTCACGCACGATCGCCCGGCTGCTCGAGCACGAGTGGGAGGAGGTCCTGCTCGACGAGGACGGCGGCGAGCTCGGGCGGACTCCGTGGGACGCTGCGCATCCGATCGTGCTCGACGTGACCGCGTCGCTCGAGCTCGGCTACGAGCCGGCGGGCGACTACGCGGGCACGGTGGTCGAGGAGGTCGAGTGGCTCGTCTCGGCAGCACGCGCCGGCGAGCCCCTGCCCGGGCGCGACGACCCGTTCTTCGGGCCGCTGCTCGACTACGAGGCCGAGGACCGGCACGCGGTGATCCGATCTCTCGCCTCGCGGCCATCGCGACGCTAGATGCTGACCACGCGGTCGTAGTCCGCGATCAACCGGACGAGTTCCGGCGGGGTGAGCCAGCGCGCGCTCAGCCACTCCAGATCTGCGTCTGTCGCCCCACGGGCGACGGCGCAGCCCTTTCAGACGTAGACAGGCACCGCGTTGTCGCGGAGCTTCTGCAGCAGCGCTCGGACGGGCGGGACCCCGACGCCCTCGAGGCGCTCCGCCGCCTCCTGTGAGGCAAGCTCCGTCCCGTCGCCCACAAGGGCGATCGCGCACTCCTGTCCCTCCTCGACGGAGCCGTTCGCCGCGATGTGGAGCGACAGCGAGGCCCTAGTCGGGTCCGCCGCGCCGGCTGTGGCGAGGTAGAGGATCCTCACAGGGCGAGCCTATGACCTCCCAGTGAGTCACGCAAGCCGCGGGCCGACAGCTCTCTGAAGGCGCTCTTAGAACGCGGAGTCGAGCAGCTCGGCGTGCTCGCTCTCCGGCGGCGTTCCGTAGACGTAGACGAGGAGCTCCTCGTCGCCGTGGTTCGCGGTCTGGAGCGGTGTGCCCGGCTCGACGTGGATCAGGCCGCCGACGGGGACGTCCTGCCGCTCGGGCGGTTCGCCGAGGTACATCGAGAGCGTCCCCGCGAGGACGACGAACGTCTCCTCCTGCAGGAGGTGGCGGTGGCGGCGGCCCTTGGCGCCGGGCTCGTAGCGCCAGAGGTTCGCCCGGGTGTGCGCGAAGCCGGCGAGCTCGCTCAGCTCGGCCACGTGCCGCGCCGGCTCGCCGGGCTCGTGCGGCCGCGTGAGCCACTCGAGCTCGTCCGGGCGGATCGCGCGGAAGGCCATCGGCCTAGCCTAGAGACCTTCGTTGACGGATCGTCGTGCACCCTGCTCGAGGCGGCGCGCGATCCAGGTCGCGCGCAGGGTGGACGCCCCGGCGGGCTCGTGCGTGTACTCGTCGCCGACGGCGACGACCTCGAAGCCGGACTCGGCGAGGAGGTCGCGAACATCGTCGTCCGAATGGAAGTACTGCCGGTGGCGCTCGCTGAACGAGTCGCCGTCGCGGGCTCGCGTCAGCTCGATCGTGGTCTCGCATGTTCGTGCGGCGGGATCGACGACGCTGCTGATCGCGAACTCGTTTCCGTCCGCCTCGCCCTCGACCACGGGGTTGGCGCTCGTGAACGCCAGCATCGCGTCGGTGTGGAGGTCGAAGACGAGCCAGCCGTCGGGCCGAAGCCTGCGGGCCACAGCACGTAGCGTCAGCCGAAGCTCGTCGGACGTGAGGTAGTTGAGACCGTCGAACGTGCTGACCACCGCGTCGAAGACGTCGTCGAGCGTCAGCTCGGGAAGCGTCAGGCGGTGGAGCTCGATGCCTGGGCCCAGCCGCTGGCGGGCGCGCGCCAACATCGCCTCCGACGCATCGACCCCGACCACCCGGTAGCCGCGGGCGAGCAGCTCGTCCGCGAGCAACCCGGTCCCGCAGCAGAGATCGAGCACCGAGTGGACGCCGCTTGCGTCCGCGCTCCAGAGCTCGTGGAGGAACGACGCCCAGCGGTCGTAGCAGGGGTCGACGACGATCTCGTCGTAGACCCCTGCCAGCCGCGAATACGCCTCGACGTGCCTCACGGCGACGAGGCGCTCCGGATCAGATCCCGAGGATCTTGGCCTTGGCGGCCGCGAACTCCTCGTCGGTGAGCACGCCCTGCTTGTTCAGCGCCGCCAGGTTCTGGAGCTGCGCTGTCGCGTCTTCCTCCGCCGGCGGGGCCTGCGGAGGGGGTGCGTACTGCTGCTGTGCTGCCTGCGCGTCCTGCTCGGCGAACTTGGCGTCCTGTCGGCGCGCCACGCGCCCGGAGACGGCGGTCGCCGTTCCCGCGACGACGGCGGTGCGGGTTGCCATGCGAAGAAGTCCCATGCGTTTCCTCTCGATCTCGAAGTGGACGGGCTAGCTGGTCTCGAGCGCGGCCTGGACGACGTCGACCGGGATCCGGATCGAGTCGATCACGACGGCGTCCGCGGCCTGAAGTGCTTCGACGAGCCTTCCGGCCCACAGGTTCTCGAACGCGACCAGCATCGCCGCGCTCCCGGACGGAAGGTCGTCGCTGACCTCCTCGGCATCCTCGGGCCCGAGTGCGCCCGGCTGTGCGACGTTGATGTCGACGAAGGCCGCGCCGTCCTCGTCGAGGTCCTGCGCCTCGAGCGTCGTCACGATGCCGTCCGCGTCCTTCATCACGAAGAGCAGGTCGAGGATCCGGATCGTGCCGTTCTCCACGAGCTCCATGATCGCCGGGGCGATCCGCCCGGTGAACTTGTTGCCTGGAAAGCCGATGATGTAGACGTCGACGGGGCCGACTGCCATGCGATCTCCTTTGTGATGTGTGCTCCGGCGGACGTGAGTTGAGCGGATCGCGGAGGCCCTGAGCACGCCTTCGCGTCCCGCGTGCCGAGTATACGTCCACCTTCGCGGGCATCCTCGCTGCGCCGACGGCCGCGCTACAACTAGGGCGTGATCCGGCTCGCCCTCGGCATCGCTCTCCTCGCCGCCCTCCTGGCCGCCGCGCCGGCAGGGGCGCGCGAATGCGGGATCCCGGACTCGAAGCCGCTCTGGGTCGACTTCGCCGGCCACGACGCGCCCCTCCCGCAGAAGCCGGGGCTCACGCTCGCCTACACCTCCGGGACGGAGAAGCCCGCCGCCGCCCGAGCGGCCGGCGCGGCGACCGTCTTCTTCGACCTCAACTTCAACAAGCGCGTGGGGACGCCGACGGCGCCGGCCGATCCCGCGTACGATCGTCGAGAAGGCCGACCGGCTCTTCGACTTCGCCGTCTCGGTCACGGGCTGCGCGACGCCCTGGATCGCCCTGAACGAGCTCTTCGGCGCCCAGACGCCGACGCCCTGGACGGCGACGACGGCCCAGTACCGCGAGAACACGCTCGTGCTCGTCCGCCGACTCGCCGAGCGCGGCGCACGACCGGCGCTCACGATCGCGAATCCGCCGTATACGGGCGGCGAGGCCGCGGACTGGTGGCGGGAGGCGGCGAAGACGGCGCTCCTGATCCGCCAGGTGTTCTTCACCGCGCCGAACGTGCCGCAGCTCCACGCGCTCGGGCCGATCCGCGGCAGCCGCGCGATGCGGCGCGGAATGCGCGGGCTCGTCCGTCGTTTCACCGAGATCGGGATCCCGGCGAGCCGGGTCGCCCTGGAGCTCCAGTTCCACTCCGCGCCGGGGCAGGGCGGGCGCGAGGGGCTGCAGCCGCGCTCGAAGTGGCTCGAGATCGTCAAGCTCGAGGCGCTCGCCGCGCGACAGGTGACGAAGGAGCTCGGCACGCACTCGATCTGGTCGTGGGGCTGGGCGACCTTCAGCACCGCGGGCATCGACCGGGACAAGGGCGAGGCCGTCTGCGTCTATCTCTGGGTGCGCGACCCGAAGCTCTGCAGCGGGCCGGGTGCGGCGGGGCCGGCGTTCGACGCCTCGCTCACCGCCGGCCAGCTCCAGCTCCCGGCGGGGACGATCTGCACGCTTGGAGGCGGGCTCGATCCGAACGGATGCGGTCGCTCCGCTTCTGCGCGCGCTCGGCGATCGCGACGTCGCGAGAAGCGTCGTCCTCGAGCGGCTCGTGCTCGCGTCGAAGATCGAGCTCGAGCCGCCGGCCGTGCTCGCCGCGGAGCTCGCCCTTGTCGAAGAGCGCCACGGCGGCAGCCTCGCGGCGTACCGAACGGCGCTCGCTCGCGCCCGACTCGGCCGTGTCGCCGCTCGCGCGCTCCTCGCTGACGAGCTCCGGCGCGAGGCGATCCGCTCTCGGTTCCGGCCGCCACCGCCGAGCGCGGCAGCCGTCGCCGCGTTCTATTCCACCTACGCCGGCCTGCAGGCACGCCTCGTCGAGGTCGCACAGCCGGTGGCCTGGCTCGCGGGCGGCAGGCGCGGGCTGGCGCTCGAGACGGTTGCGCCGCGCCGGATCTTCTCCCTCGGGGGCGGCGGCTTCGTTCGCAGCCTCGCGGAGCGGCTCGAGGTGCGCCCGCTCGGCGCGACGACGACGCTCGGCGCGCTCCCGCTCGCATCGGCGCGCCCCGCCATCGTCACCGCGCTGACCCGGTTCGCCCGTAGTGCAACGTACGAGGGCTGGCTCGTGCGGGAGGAGGAGCGGGCGCTCCAGGAGGCAACATGTCTCGGCGACGAGCTGCCGCAGACGGGCGCGATCGCTTTCGACGATCTGCTCCCGCCGGCCGCCTAGGCCGGCTTGCCGAGGAAGAGCTTGGCCTCGGCCGCTCGCCGGTTGACGAGCCCCTGCAGCGTCTTGCCGCCCGCCTTGTTCCAGCGCGCGAGCTGCGCCTCGACCGCGTCGTAGCGGCCCTCGTTCAGGAGCCGGAGCAGCGTCGACTCGCGGAACGCGCCGTTGCCGACGTTGAACGCGAAGCTGACGAGGGCGTCGAACTGGTGCTGCTCGAGCGGCACCTTGACGCTCCGCGCGATCTCGGCCGCGGCCTTGGCGGCATCCGCCTGCAGGAGCGCGAGCGCCCGCTCCTGCGAGATCCCCTTCCGGAACTCGGCGGGCTCGCTGCCGTCGATCGGGCCATGGTGGACGAGATGCCCGTAGCCGATCGTCGCGTGGCCGGCGGCGTCGTTGTAGAGCTGCCCGCGGAAGCCCTCGAAGCGGGCGATGAACGCTGCACCCTCCTTGCTGAGCGCCGTCGGTTTCTTCACCGCCGGCTTCTTCGGAACCGGCTTTGGCCTCGGCTTCGGCTTCACCGGCTCCGGCTTCGCCGGCTCGGACTTGGGCTTCACCGGCGCGGGTTTTGCCGGCTCGGGGGTCACGACGGCGACGACCGGCGGCTTCGGCTTCTTCTTGTCCTTCGCGACGCGGAACGCGACGCCGAGCTGGCGGCTCGACTGCTGGCCGTAGATGCCGTCGACCTGCTGGCCCCAGTCCGCCTGGAAGCGGCGGAGGGCGCTCTCCACCACGGCGTCGAACACACCCTGGCCGCGCGGGAGGTACGGCTTTCCCTCGGCGTCCAGCACCGTGGCGAGCCGCTGCGTCATCCGCGCGACCCGGTAGCCCTTGCTTCCGAGCCGGAGCGGCTTCAGGAGCCGCACCTTCGGCTCCTTGCGAAAGTTGAGGTGGTGCTGCTCGCGCGCGCTCAGCGGGTAGGTGCGCGTCGCCGTGAAGCCGAGCGCCGCCGCGGCCTCCATCACGCCGTCGGCGTTCTCCCAGTCCATCCCCACGCACCAGTAGGCGAGCGGGAGCTTCGCCGGCCCCGGGTAGGCGACGCCGTCGTTCCGGCGCTCGTGTGTCGACTGGCCGGGCGGGTTCGCGGGGTTGAAGCCGGGTCGGCCGAGGCGAAAGCCCTCGTAGAGCTCGCGCTGCGACATCTTCGCGGGCTTGCACCGCTTCAGGAACGGCTCGGCGTCGGAGGAGCGGTCGCACGAGTTCAGCGTCGCGCCCGTGCGGCGCTTGATCTCACGGATCGCGGGCGCGAGGCCCGCCGGGACGGGACAGTTGTCGATCACCTCGAACTTCAACCTGGCGCCTCCGTTTCAGGTCGACCGGCCACAGGTCTCTTGGGCGTCGCGCCCATCGCCATTGCACCCGGCCCGGCTCGTGTCTCCTCGCCCTCGCCGTGACGAACCGCGTCGCTCGCGGGCGGAGGCGCGCCGACGGATCGAAGCCGCGCGACCTTGCTGAGGACGTCGAACCAGAACGGAGCGCCGAGCGTCAGCGCAGCAGCCGTGACCACGAGCCCGAGCACCTTGAGCGCGACGCGGAGCAGCCACTCGTCGCTTCCTTCGGGACGGCTCTCGGCGCTCCAGCCGATCGGGATCGAGAGCTGCTGGAGGTCGGTGACGTCGCTCGCGACCTGCTTCAGGCCGGTCGCGCCGGTCGCGCGGCTGCGCCGCCTCCGCCCTGGCGACGACCGCCGCGCGGACGGCCTTCTGCGTCCAGAGCTGGTCGGCGATCCGGAACGTGTCGATGTTGAGCGCGACGACGAGCGTCAGAGCCAGCGCCCACAGCACCTTCTGCACCCGCCGCCGGTACCAGCCCGAGACACGCTCCATCGAATCGTCGAACCACCGCTCGGCGTCGCGCGTGAACTGGGCCTGGTTGCGGCCCGCCCGCTCCCAGAGGGTGGTGAGCGCGCGGCGGGCGTCGTCGCTCGGGACGGCCGCGATCGCCTCCTCGACGCTGCGCCTCGCGCCCGCCTGGTCGAAGTCGAGCAGCGCCGCGACGAACGTCCGCGAGGGGACGTACGAGGGGTAGTGGCGGCGCTTCGAGCGTGGGGTCACCGGCCGGACGAGCGCGTTCAGGAGCGGGTGCTCGAGGAGCTTCCCGGTCTGCTCGAGGCCCCGCTCGAGGTTCGCCGGCTCGAGCAGGTTCGCGATCCCGCGGCGCAGGAACTCGGCGCGCCAGTTGAAGATGCTCGAGATCGTCTCGTTCAGCGCCGAGCACGCGAAGCTGAGGAGCACGAACACGAAGACGAGCCCGAACGCGACGTCGAGTACGGCGGAATCGAACATCAGCGACGCACCATGGCCAGTCCCCCGTCGAGCCGCGGCCGCAGTACCCGGCTTCGTCTTGCGGATCTCTCGAGCCGATCTTGAACGGCTCGCAGATCGCGGTCAAGGCACTGAGCGGGCTTCGGCGCGGCTAGCGTTGGCGCGCGGCGGGTAGCCGTCCGACATGACAGCAGACGTCACCGAGCCGCTTCGCCGACTGCGCGACGACCTGCGAGGCGTCCGGCTCCAGCTGGACGTGCCCGGCGCGGCGGAGGCCCGTCGCGTCCGCGACGACGTCGTCGCCCAGGTCGACGACTACCTGCTGCCGCGCCTCCGGCAGATGGAGGCGCCGGTCCTGATGGTCGTCGGCGGCTCGACCGGGGCCGGGCAAGTCGACGCTCGTGAACAGCCTGATCGGCGCGGTCGTCAGCCCCGGCGGCGTCCTGCGCCCGACGACCCGGTTCCCGGTGCTCGCCTGCCATCCCGACGACGTGCGCTGGTTCGAGGACGACCGGATCCTGCCCGGGCTCGCCCGGGTGACGGGCGCGGCCTCCGCCGAGGCGTCCGGCCGCGCGATCCAGCTCGTCCCGACCGCCGCGCTCAGCCCGGGGCTCGCGCTGCTCGACTCGCCCGACATCGATTCCGTTCTGAAGGAGAACCGCGCGCTCGCGAACCAGCTCCTGGCCGCGGCCGACGCCTGGCTCTTCGTCACCACGGCGGCCCGCTACGCCGACGCCGTCCCGTGGGAGTTCCTCCACGCCGCCCGCGACCGCGGGACGACGCTCTCGGTCGTCCTGAACCGCGTTCCCGAGGATGCCGACCGGGAGGTTCCCGCCCACCTGCAGCAGATGCTCCGCGACCAGGAGCTCGGAGACGCCGAGGTGCTCGTCGTGCCCGAGGTCGAGCTCGCCGCCGAGCTGATCCCGCCGGAGGCGCTCGCGCCGGTGCGCGCGTGGCTCGACGATCTCGGCGTCCGACGCGCAGGCGCGGGCCGTCGCTCGTCCGCCGGACGCTGCGGGGAGCGATCGCGAGCCTGCCCGCGCGGGCGACCGTCGTCGAGCGCGCCGCCGTCGAGCAGCTGAACGCGGCCTCCGAGCTCCGGGCCGAGCTCGACAGCGCGTACGCCTCCGCGCTCCGCGAGGTCGAGACCGCGCTACGCAGCGGCTCGCTGCTCCGCGGCGAGGTGCTCGCGCGCTGGCACGAGGTGGTGGGGACGGGCGATGTGATGCGCGCGCTCGAGACCCGCGTCGGCTGGCTTCGCGACCAGTTGAAGGGCCTGCTGTCCGGGTCGCCCGCGGCCGATGCCGAGCTGCGCGTCGCGGTCGAGAACCGCGTCGAGTCGGTCGTCCGGGCCGCCGCCGAGCGGGCGGCCGAGCGGACCGCCGGTGCTTGGCGCGAGCGGGTGCCGGGCCGCGCGCTCCTCGAAGGCGCACCGGAGCTCGACCGCGCCTCGCCGTCGCTCGAGGCCGCGACGGAGGAGGAGGTTCGGGCCTGGCAGGGCGTCGTCTTCGAGCTCGTCAGCGAGGAGGGCGCGGCCAAGCGCTCCACCGCCCGGATCGCCTCGCTCGGGGTCAACGGGGCGGGACTGACCGTGATGCTCGCCGTCTTCGCGCACACGGGCGGGCTCACCGGCGCCGAGATCGTCGTCGCCGGCGGCACCTCGGCGGTCGGCCAGAAGGTGCTCGAGGCGATCTTCGGCGACCAGGCGGTCCGGGCCCTCGCCGCCCGCGCGCGGGAGGATCTCGTCGAGCGCGTCGACCGGCTGCTCCGCGCCGACGCGGCGCGGTTCGACGCGCTGCTCGACGCCGCGGCGCCCGAGGCGGACAGCTTCGCGCGGCTCCACGCCTCGCTGGACGCGATCCGCCGGGCTGCATGACCCGGCAGCTGGACGGGCAGCTGGACGGGCGGATCGCGGCGCTCGCCGAGGCCGCCGACCTCGCCGAAGGGCGACTCGACGGCGACGCGGTCGGGGCTGCGCGGGCGATCGTCGCGAAGGCGGGCGTGCGGCTCGGGCTCGGGCTCGAGTCGACGGTCGTCGCGCTCGCCGGCCCGACGGGAGTGGGCAAGTCGCAGCTCTTCAACGCGCTGACCGGAGCCGAGCTGGCGGCCGTCGGCCGGCGGCGCCCGACGACCTCGTCCGGACAGGCGGCCGTGTGGGGCGACGGCGCCGAGGCGCTCCTCGACTGGCTCGAGCTCGGCCGCCGCCACCGGCTCGGGGCCGACGAGCTCGAAGCTGACGGGTTGCGGGGCCTCGTGCTGCTCGACCTCCCGGACTTCGACTCCGTGGAGGCGTCCCACCGGATCGAGGCCGATCGGGTGGTCGCGCTCGCCGACCTCGTCCTCTGGGTCGTCGAGCCGCAGAAGTACGCGGACGCGAGCCTGCACGAGCGCTACCTGCGGCCGCTCGCCTCGCACGCAGCCTCGATGGCGGTCGTCCTGAACCAGGCCGACCTGCTGTCGCCGGCGGACGTCGCCGCCTGGCGCGCGGACGCGGAGCGCCTGCTCGCCGAGGACGGGCTTCGAGGCGTTCCCCTCCTCGTCGTGTCGGCCCGGACGGGCGACGGCCTCCCCGAGCTGCGCCGGCTGCTGCACGACCGCGTGGCCGCGCGGGATGCCGCTCTCGCCCGGCTCGGCGCGGACGTCGACTCCGCCGCGGCCGCGTTCGCGGCGGCGTGCACCGGCGAAGCCGCCGGGAGCGTCGGACGCGAGGAGCGGGCTCGCCTGCTGGCCGCGCTCGAGGACGCCGCCGGAGTGCCGACGGTGCTGCGGGCCGTTTCCGAGGCACATCGCCGGCGCGGCGCGCTGGCGTGCGGGTGGCCGTTCGCCCGCTGGATCCGGCGCCTGCGACCCGATCCGTTACGGCGGCTCCGGCTCCCGGAGACGCCCCGGCCGGCGGTCCGCACATCGCTGCCGCCGCCCACCGACGTCCAGCGCGCCCAGGTCGCGACCGCCGCCCGCGCACTCGCGGATCGGGCCTCCGGCAGTCTCCCGCCTCCCTGGCCGCGGCTCGTCCGCGACGCCGCGCTCGCCGAGGACGAGCGGCTTCCCGACCGCCTCGACCGCGCCGTCTCGGCTGCCGAGCTGCACCCCTCGCGTCCGCGCTGGTGGCGGGTCGCCGGGTTGCTCCAGAGCCTCCTCGCGGCCGCTGTCGTCGCCGGGTCGCTCTGGCTCGTGGTGCTCGCGCTCCTCGGCTACCTGCGGATCGAGGACGTCGTGCCGCTTCCGGAGGTCTACGGGATCCCGATTCCGACCTGGCTCCTGCTCGGCGGCGTCGTCGCCGGGATCGCGCTCGGATTCCTCGCCCGGCTCGTCAACGGCGCGGGCGCAGGCAGGCGCGCCCGCAAGGCAGGCCGGTCGCTGCGGGCCGGGGTGGAGGAGGTCGCGCAGGAGCTCGTCGTCGCGCCGGTCGAGCGCGAGCTCGACGCGCATGCGCGGCTCTGCGCCGCCGTCGCCACGGCCCGCGCCTAGCTGGTTTGCCGCTGGTCGGGCGGGGACAGACACCGTCCGTGTTCTTCCGGATCCGCACAGTCATCCTGCTCTGGGTCGCGCGCAAGCTCTGGACCCTGGGGATGAAGGCCTACCGCCGCCGGCAGACGCTGCGCGGCCGCCAGTCAGCCGGCACGGGTTCAGCGGGCACGGGCCAAGGCGAGCTCGCGCCACGTCGGCCCGACTCGGCCTAGCACGACCTCGCTCTCGTTCCCGGCGGAGTCGCGGCCGCTGAGCGTGGCGTACCAGGGTCGTTGAAGAGCGAGGTTCGTAGAGCCGGCGAGCCGGCGGCGAGGGAGGCGCACCACTCGCGTGACGCCGCCTCGGCTCAGCCTGATCTCGATCGTCAGCCACGGTGTCTCGCGGTCGCGGGCGCGCCAGAACACCCGCCCGCGGGCCGCGGAGGCGCGAAGCGCGGGCGCCGTCGTGTCCCGGGCGACGACCACCGGCTGGAGGCGCTTCTCGAGCCGGTTCCCCACTCGATCGACCGCTGTCAGCTCGACCGAATAGCGGCCCGGCGCCCGCTCACCAGGCTCCCAGAGGAGGGTCCGAAGGCCCGGGCCGAGCTGCCTGGTGACCCGCTCGCCCGCGATCGCGAGCTCGACCGACGCCGGCTTCGAGAGCCAGAACCGGATCGCAGCGGCGTCGCGGAAGCCGTCGCGCGGCAGCGGCAGCGCCGGCGCCCGAGCGGCGAGACCGCGAATCGCGGGCGGCCGCCGCCAGTCGTCGCGGAAGTCGGCCGCCTGGGTCGCCCAGCGCTCGTTGCCCGTCGTCCGGGCGAGCTTCCAGAGCAGCGACGTCACGTACTGGTGATAACCGAGTGGCGCCTCGTTGCCGCCGAGGGCGTAGCGCGACCAGTGGCCGGTGTCGAAGGCCGGTAGCGCGCGGAGCGCCGCGCGCCGCAGGCGAGTCGCGAGCAGCGCCGCCCGCTCGTCCCGGGCGAGCCGCGCGTAGTCGGCGAGCGAGATGGCGGCCTGGAGCTGGGCGTTCAGAACGGCGATGTCGCTGAACCCGTAGAGCCGGATCCACGTTCCGGTTTCCCGCTCGTTCACGAGCACCTTCGGGATCGCCGCGAACGCGAGCCGAGCCTCGGGCACGAGGCCCGCACGGGCGAGCGCTTGAGCGGCCACGGCCTGCGCCATCCCGGACGTCCACGGCGGGTTCCCGCCGGCCGCGCGGAAGTCGTACTCCCACGTCAGCCCGCGCCGGCCGCCATGTGCGCGGGCGAGGAGGGCGTAGGCGAGCGACGTCGCCCGCCGCCGCTGACCCGCGCTCACGTACTTGTTGAGCTGCCCGAAGCTGCCGAGCGGATGGAAGCGGAGCCCGCGGCCCGGCACGGAGCGATAGACGACGCCGAGCCCGTCTGCGACGTCGTAACCGGGCGCTGGGAGCCGGTCGTGGACGAGGTGCCTCGCGTTCAGCTCGAGCGTCGTGAAGAGGGTCAGTGCACGCGGGCTGTCATACGTCGAGGCCTGGCCGGCGACCTCGCCGAGCACCACGGCCAGCGCGTGCCGTCGCTCGGCCGGCAGCCTCCTGAGGACTCGCTGCGCGAGCCGGACCCGCTGCCGGTGCTCGTGCGCGTCGAGCGGCGAGAGCCGTCCGGCGGCGAGCGCACGGTCGAGGCCGCGAAGCGCGACGTCCGCGTCGCCGCCACCGGCTCGCGCGTCCACCGTCCCGGCGAAGATCGCCGTCGCGAGCAGGATCACGGTTGCGAATCGGCGCACCCACTCTTTCTAGCGCGGTTCTCGCGCCTACGCTCGCCGCGGTTCCGTGGATGCCGCCGGGATGAAGGCCCAGTTGTGCGCGCGTTGCGCTCCCGTTAAGCGGCTAACTCGCTTGCGCGCCTTGACGTAGAAGTCCACGTATGGGCATCACGCACCCGCCGAAGCCCCGCACAGCGCAGCAGGATGCCGCCCGCCAGTTCGACTTCTGGCTCGGCGAGTGGGACTGCTCCTGGGGCGAGGACGGGCGCGGGACGAACTCCGTCTACCTCGACCTCGGCGACGCGGTGGTCGTCGAGAGCTTCGACGGGCGCCCGACGATGGAGTACCAGGGCATGAGCTTCTCCGTCTACGACCGGGCCGGCCGCTGCTGGAAGCAGACCTGGGTCGACACCGATGCGAACTACCTCGACTTCGTCGGCCTCTTCGAGGACGGCGAGATGGACCTGCGCCGCCGGGCCGAGTTCGAGGGCGGAACGGCGATCTTCCGGATGCGCTGGTACGAGATCGAGCGCAAGTCGCTCGAGTGGGAGTACGCCCGCTCGGACGACGGCGGCAGCACGTGGTCTCCCCTCTGGGAGATCAGCTACCGGCGCGTGCTCTAGCCGCGCGGTCGCGCGAGAGCCGCGTTCGCAAAGAGCGGGAAACGCTCCGCGGCGGCTGCCGGGGGTCGTCAGGTCCGGTCGGGATAATGACCCTCCCGTGCCCGCCGACTTCGTCCACCTGCACGTTCACAGCGAGTACTCGGTCCTCGACGGCGCCTGCCGGATCCCCGGGCTCGCGAAGCGCGCCGCGGAGCTCGAGATGCCGGCCGTCACGCTCACCGATCACGGCTCGCTCGCGGGCACGATCGAGCTGTTCAAGGCGGCGGAGCACGAGGGCGTGAAGCCGATCGTCGGCTGCGAGGTCTACGTCGCCGACGACCGCCGCTCGCGCACCCGCGGCTACGCGCACCTGACGCTCCTCGCCGAGACGAACGAGGGCTACGCGAACCTCGTCAAGCTCTCCTCGCTCGGCTACCTCGAGGGCTACTTCGCCAAGCCGCGCGTCGACTGGGAGCTGCTCGAGACCTACGCGCCCGGCCTGATCGCGCTCTCCGGCTGTCTGTCGGGACGGGTCTGCAAGGCGCTCGAGGAGAACCGGCCGGCCGATGCCCGCTCGGACCTCGATCGGCTGGCCCAGGTCTTCGGCCGCGAGAACACCTACGTCGAGCTCCAGAACGCGGGCCTCGACGTCCAGCAGCGCGTCAACCCGGAGCTCGTCAAGCTCGCCGCCGAGGCAAAGCTCCCGCTCGTCGCGACCGGCGACGTCCACTACCTCACCGCCGCCGACGCCTACTCGCACGAGGCGCTCCTCTGCATCCAGTCCGGCGACTCGCTGAAGAACCCGAACCACTGGAAATTCGACACGAACGAGTTCTATTTCAAGAGCCCGGAGGAGATGGCGCTCGACTTCCCCGGCCACGAGGACGCGATGCGGCGGACGCTCGAGGTCGCGGAGCGCTGCAGCGTCGAGATCGAGCTCGGCAAGATCCACCTGCCGCACTACCCCGTCCCGGACGGCGGCGATGCCTTCGGCTATCTCGTCCAGCTCTGCGAGCAGGGGCTCGAGCGGCGCTACGACAAGGTGACCCCCGAGCTGCGCGAGCGGCTCCAGTTCGAGCTGAAGACGATCCGCGAGATGGGGTTCGCCGACTACTTCCTGATCGTCTGGGACTTCATCCACTTCGCGAAGACGCACGGGGTCAGCGTCGGGCCGGGCCGAGGCTCGGCCGCCGGCTCGCTCGCCGCCTACAGCCTCGAGATCACCGACATCGACCCGATGCGCTACGGGCTCCTCTTCGAGCGCTTCCTCAACCCGGCCCGCAAGGACATGCCCGACATGGACATCGACTTCGCCGTCGAGGGCCGCGAGCGGGTGATCAACTACGTCGCCGAGAAGTACGGCCGCGATCGCGTCGCCCAGATCATCACCTTCGGGACGATGGCCGCCCGCGCCGCCGTCCGCGACGCCGGCCGCGTCCTCGAGATCCCCTACGGCGTCGTCGACAAGGTCGCGAAGCTGATCCCGGAAGGGCCGGGCCAGACACTGGCCGACTGCCTCAAGCCGGGCTCGGAGCTGAAGGCCGCGTACGACTCGGATCCGGCCGCGAAGGAGATCGTCGATCTCGCGAAGCCGCTCGAGGGGCTCGTCCGCCAGGACTCGATCCACGCCGCCGGGGTCGTGATCGGGGCGCGGCCGCTGATCGAGGTCGTCCCGCTCCAGCAGAAGGGCGCAGACCAGGAGGTCGTGACTCAGTTCTCGATGAAGAACGTCGAGGCGCTCGGTCTTCTCAAGGTCGACTTCCTGGGGCTCCGGAACCTCGACGTGATCGACAAGGCCGTGGCGCTCGTCGGCGGCGGCCTCGACATCGGGACGATTCCGCTCGACGACAAGAAGACCTACGCGATGCTCGCCCGCGCCGAGTCGAACGGCGTCTTCCAGTTCGAGTCGTCGGGGATGCGCGACGCGCTGAAGGCGGTCAAGCCGACGCAGTTCGAGGACCTGATCGCGCTCGTCGCGCTCTACCGGCCCGGCCCGATGGCGCACATCCCCGCCTACGCGGCGCGGAAGAACGGCCGCGAGGCGGTCACCTACATCGACGAGCGGCTGAAGCCGATCACGAGCGACTCGTTCGGGATCTGCATCTACCAGGAGCAGTACATGCGGATCGCGAAGGAGCTCGCCGGCTTCGAGCCGGCCGAGGCCGAGACGCTCCGCCGCGCGATCGGCAAGAAGATTCACGCGCTGATGGCCTCGTTGAAGGACAAGTTCCTCGCGGGCTGCGCCGCCAACAACGTCTCGCTCTCGGTCGCGACGCAGCTCTGGAAGGACATGGAGAGCTCGCAGGACTACTCGTTCAACAAGGCGCACTCGGCCTGCTACGCCCTGATCGCCTACCGCACGGCCTGGCTGAAGGCGAATCACGCGTGCGAGTACATGGCGGCGCTGATCTCGTCGGTGATGTCCACCAAGGACCGGGTGCCGCTCTATGTAAACGCCTGCCACGAGCTCGGGATCGAGGTGCTGCCGCCCGACGTCAACTCGTCCGAGAGCGACTTCGCCGTCGTCGAGGGCAAGATCCGCTTCGGCCTGAACGCGGTCAAGAGCGTGGGGGAGACGGCGGCGCGCGCGATCATCCGGGCGCGCGAGGAGGGTGGCGCGTTCGAGTCGATCTGGGACTTCACCGAGCGCGTCGACCCGCAGGTCGTGAACAAGCGATCCCTCGAGGCACTCGTCAAGTGCGGCGCGCTCGACTCGACCGGCGACTCGCGCCTCGGGATGCTCGCGTGCCTGGAGCAGGCGCTCGCGTGGGGGCAGAAGTACGCGGCCGACCGGCTCGCCGGCCAGGGCTCGATCTTCGACGCGATCGGGTTCGGCCAGGTCGAGACGGAGCCGGTCCCGCACCATCCGTCGATCTCCGCCGGCGAGTTCGAGAAGGCCGAGCTCCTGAAGCTCGAGAAGGAGACACTCGGCCTCTACGTGTCCGAGCACCCGCTCCACGCGGTCCGCGACCAGCTTCGCCGCAAGACCGACTGCCCGCTTGCCGACCTCGAGCGGCGGCGCGACGGCGAGATCGTCACGGTGGGCGGGATCGTCAGCTCGGTCAAGGAGCTGACGACGAAGAAGGGCGAACCGATGGTCTTCCTCGCGCTCGACGACCCGACCGGCGGCGGCGAGATCGTCGTCTTCAACTCCACCTACGCCACCGCGCGCGACCTCTGCGTCGCCGACAGGATCCTGGTCGTCAAGGGCCGAATCGACCACAAGCAACAAGGTGAGACGAAGCTGATCGCGCTCGAGCTGAGCGCGTTCGAGGGAGTGCCGGAGCGGAAGGAGATCCGCTTCAAGCTCGACGCGCGCGAGGCGAGGGCGGGGCTCGTCCGCGAGCTCGCGCTCCTCGTGAAGGAGTTCCCGGGCGAGTCGCCGGTGTACGTCTCGGTCGCGGGGTCGTTCGGCCAGACGACGCTCGCGTTCGGCCCGAACCACCGGGTCAAGATCGACCCCGACTTCCTCGCCGAGGCGCGCCACCTGCTCGGCGCCGAGGCGATCCTGTAGGCGTCACGCTCGACCACTGCGTGATCGCCGTCTCCGACTGGGGGCGCTCGAACGCGTTCTATCGCGACATCGTCGGCGCCGAGCTCGTCGAGCGCGGGAATGGCTGGGTCTACCGCTTCGGCGAGCAGCAGTTGAACGTGCATGGGCCGGGCGGCCGGCCATTTCCCGTGGCACGTGTGCCTGTGAGGCCCGGCGGAAGCGATCTGTGTCTCGTCTGGGACGGCCCAATCGACGGCGCGGTCGAGCAGCTCCGTTCGCACGGGATCGAGATCGAGGAGGGCCCCGTGCCGCGCGCCGGCGCCCGCGGCGAGGGCTCGAGCGTGTACTTCCGCGACCCGGACGGATCGCTGCTCGAGTTCATCTCGTACGCCTAGCCGAGCCCCTTGTCGCGAAGCTCCGCGAGCGCCGACTCCGACTTCTCGAGCTCCAGCGCCATTCCGCGCAGGATCTCCGGCGTCTTCGTGAACTGCACGTCCGCGTAGGCGACGACCTGGATCTGGTTCCCCCACGGGTCGAGGAACGAGTTGCCGCCGAAGATCTCGACTCCGGCCGCGCGGGCCGCCGTGAGCACGGCGTCCCGGTCGTCGACGACTAGACCGAGATGGCGGGTCGCGTCCGGCGCCGTTGAGCCGCCTTCCATCAGCGCAAGGAACTGGTCGCCCAGGTCGACGAACGCGGCGCCGGCCATCCGTCCGCGCAGCTCGAGCTCGAACAGCGAGCCGTAGAACGCGAGCGCCTCGTCGATCGAGCCGACCTCGAGCGCAACGTGGTTGATTCCGACCGCCCGTGCCACGGAACCGAATCTACCCGCCCATGGAACCCAATCCCATCGAAGGGTGTAGGAGGATCGAGTGGTGAGCCGGCCACCGACGGAGGAGGAGCTCGTCGAACGGGCGCGTCGCGGCGACGGCGCCGCCTTCGGCGCGCTCGTCCGCGACGAGGAGGAGATCGCCTTCCGCACCGCCTACCTGATCACCCGCAACGCAGCCGATGCCGAGGACGCCGCCCAGGCGGCGCTCGTGAAGGCGTTCTACGCCCTCCCGCGCTTCCGGCGCGGCGCGCCGATCCGGCCCTGGCTGCTCGCGATCGTCGCCAACGAGGCTCGGAACCGACGGCGGGGCGGCGGCCGCCGTGAGGCGCTCGCGCTCCGAGCCGCTCACGACCTTTCCTCGGGCGGCGCGGCTCCGTCGCCCGAGGGAAGGCTCCTCGCGACGGAGGAGCGCGCCGAGCTCCTGGCCGCGCTCGAGTCGCTCGGCGAGGACGATCGGCTCGTCCTCTCGTGCCGCTACCTCCTCGACCTGAGCGAAGCGGAGACGGCAGAGGTGCTCTCCCTCCGCCGGGGAACCGTCAAGTCGCGCACTTCCCGCGCGCTCGACCGACTGCGGGCGCAGCTCGGAGGCGAACGGTGACCGAGCTCGAGCTCCGTCTCGCCGGCCTCCGCGAGGAGATCGACTTTCCGCCGACGCCGCGGCTCGCGGACGCGGTCGAGCGCGCCGCCGCGCACGCGCAGCCGCGACGGCGCCCGCTCCGCCCCCTCGCCGTCGCGCTGGCGGTCGTTCTCGTCGCCGCGCTCGGCGTGCTCGCCGTCTCGCCCGGCGCCCGCAGCGCCTTCCTCGAGCTCTTCGACATCCGCGGTGCCTCCGTCAGCCGTGTCGAGCAGCTGCCCGAGGTCGAGCCGATCCAGCGCGCCGACCTCCTCGGCGTCCCCGTCCCCCTCGCCACGGCCAAGCGGCAGGCCGGCTTCGAGCTCGCCGGCCTGGGCGAGCCGGACGCCGTCTATCTGCGCGGGGACGGCCTCGTCACGTTCGTCTACGGCTCGATCGAGCGGCCACGACTCCTGCTCTCGCAGGTCCGCGGCAGCGTCTGGGACGGCTTCGTCAAGAAGGTGAGTGGCCTCGGAACCTCGATCGAGGAGGTCGAGGTCGACGGTGAGCGCGGCCTCTTCGTCTCGGGCGAGCCTCATTTCGTCATGTACCGCGACCCGAACGACGTGATCCAGCAGGACCGCGCCTATCTCGCCGGGACGACGCTCCTCTGGAACCGCGGCGACGTCCTCTTCCGGCTCGAGGCGGACGTCGATCGCGACGAGGCGCTCGAGCTCGCCCGCGCCGTCGAGTGAGCACGGAACCCAGCCCGCCCCGGCGGTGTAGTCGAGATACACACGAACGGGAGGTCAGCATGAAACGACTCGTCGTGCTCGTCGCGGCGGCAGCACTACTCGCGACCCAGTCCGCGCCGTCCGCGGACTCCGCCGCCACCGGCTGTTGGGCCACGGTCGGTCTGAGCTCGCTGCCGAAGCCAGGTCACCGAGCCGGACAGCCGTGGGTCGTGACCGTCCGGGTGCTTCAGCACGGACGGACGCCGCTCGCCGACGCGGAGCCGGAGCTCAGGATCAGGAAGGGAACGGGCCGCGTGACGGCGTTCGCGGCGCGCGCGACCACAACGGTCGGTTCCTATCGGGCTCGGGTCGTCTTCCCGTCCGCGGGCCGCTGGAGCTTGTCCGTCTATGACGGCTTCGTGCCGCACTGCGCCAGCGTCCACACGTTCAGGGCCGTCACGATCGCTCCGGCCCAGGTCGAACCATGAGCTACTGGAGGATCTCGATGAAGAAGCTCGTGCTCGTACTCGCGGTTGGGCTTGTCGCCGCCTTCGTGCCCGCGGCAGGCGCCGGCGGCTGGGCCACCGTGGGACTCAGCTCCCTGCCGCCGAGCGGCCTCGAGGCAGGCCAGGACTGGCCGGTCGACATCACCGTGCTCCAGCACGGGGAGACGCCGCTCGCGGGCGTCCAGCCTTCGATCACCGTCCGCAACCTCGAGACCGGCGCAGCCGCCGGCCGCTTCGAGGCGACGCCGACCGACAAGCCCGGCGTCTACCAGGCCGTCGTCCGTTTCCCGGCCGAGGGCACCTGGTCGTACGAGGTCTACGACGGCTTCACCGAGTACGGCAACGCCCAGCTGCACACGTTCAAGCACGTCGAGATCGGCGCCGCCGGCTCCGACACGTCGTTCCCGACGCTGCCCCTCGCGGCCGCCGCGCTCGGGCTCCTTCTGATCCTGGCCGCGATTCTGCTGCTCCGCCGTCCCCGGACGGCGCCCGAGCCAGCCGCAGCGGGCCGTTAGAGCCGGCTTCACGTGCGAATGCCCGCCCTCCCAGGCGGGCTTTCGCCTGGCTGCGCAAATCTTTTACGGAAGCTTCATCCGAATCACCACAAAAGGGGACAACCGCATCGTTTCAATGGACGAAGAACGAACGACAACGCGATGTGGAGGACTCACTGAAATGGCTGCGGCAGAGCTACAAGCCCCAGAATCGGAGCAGCAGCGGATCGAGCGGTGGCGCGCGGAGGAGCTCGAGCGGGCCGGTTTCGAGCCGTCCGCGGCAGTCCTCCTCGCCGGGCGGATGGACATCGACCTCCACCGCGCGATCGACCTGCTCCGCGCCGGCTGCGCGCCGGATCTAGCGCTCCAGATTCTCCTCTAGGCGCGTCTTCGGACAGCGCGTCCGGGCGCGCGGGCAGAATCCCTGCCGGTGCTCCTTCTCGCTTCGATGCAGCTCGGCTCGATCCCGTCGCCCTCCTCGGGCACCGTCGACCTCGGCCCGCTGACGATCCACATGTACGGGCTGATGCTGCTCGCGGGGATCGCCGCGTGCGTCGCGATCACCGGGCTGCGCTGGACTGCGCGAGGCGGCGACTGGGACCTGATCTTCCGCGTCGCGGTGTGGGGTGTCGGCTTCGGGATCGTCGGCGCGCGGCTTTACCACGTCCTCACGAGCTGGAGCTCGCTGCCAGACGAGTGGTGGGGCCCGCTCGCCGTCTGGGAGGGCGGCCTCGGGATCTGGGGCGGGATCGCCGGCGGTGTCGCCGCAGGCGCGATCGTCGCCAAGCGGTCGGGCGCAAGCGTCTTCGCGCTCATGGACGCCGCCGCACCAGGCCTGCTCGTCGCGCAGGCGATCGGGCGGGTCGGCAACTGGTGGAACCAAGAGCTCTTCGGGAAGCCGACGGATGCCGCATGGGGACTCGAGATCGACCCCGCGCGCCGGCCGGACGAGTACCTGCTCGAGAGCACGTTCCACCCGACGTTCCTGTACGAGGGGCTCTGGAACCTCGCCGCGGCCGCGCTGCTGCTGATCCTCGACCGCTTCTACCGCTTCAAGCCGCCGGCGCTGTTCGCGCTCTACGTGGCGCTCTACTCCGGTTTCCGCTTCTTCCTCGAGCAGCTTCGCATCGATCCGTCGAAGGAGCTCCTCGGGATGCGCCTGAACGCCTGGGTCGCACTCGTGGTCTTCATCGCCGCCGTCGCCTTCTTCGTCTGGTGGCAGTTCTTCCGCGGCGGCCGCCTCCCGCGCCGGTCTCGGGAGCGCAAGCAGGAGCCGCCGCCCGCGATGGCGATCCCGCGGGGCCGCGTCCGATCCCGCCGCTAGCTTGAGCCGCGTGGCGGCCAGCTTCGACCTCCCGCTCGATCTCGACGCCTTCGAAGGGCCGTTCGACCTGCTCCTGACGCTCGTCCTGAAAGAGGAGCTCGAGCCGGCCGAGATCGACGTGGCTGCGATCGTGATCGCCTTCGTCGAGAGGCTGGCCGAGCGCGACGAGCTCGATCTCGAGGCCTGCGGGGAGTTCCTCGTCCTGATCGCCTCGCTGCTCGAGCTGAAGGCGCGCGCGCTCTTCCCCGAGGAGGACGCGGAGCTCTCCGAGCTCGAGCCGGAGGAGGCGGCCGAGGAGCTCGCGCGCCGGCTTGCCGAGTACCGGCGGATGAAGGAGGCGGCCGCCTGGCTCGCCGAGCGGCTCGCCGGCGAGCGCGAGCGCTACTTCCGCGTCGGGCCCGCGCCGCTCGCGCCCCGGCCGGAACGGGTTCTGGCGCCCCAGGATCCCGAGCAGCTCGCGGTCGCCTTGCGCGTCCTCGCCGAGCCGGCGCCGCCCGTCTCGCTCGCGCACATGGGGCTGCGCTTCCCGCCGGTCGCGCAGTTCCTCGAGCGCTTCCGCGCCGTGCTCGGCCGGCGCCGCCGCTTCGACTTCGACGCCGAGGTCGCCGGCCTGAACCGGGTCGAGCAGGCGGTCGCCTTCCTCGCCCTGCTCGAGCTGCGCAAGACCGGGGAGGTGGCGCTCGAACAGGCCGCCCCCTTCGCCCCCATAAGGGTTTCTCGCTCCGATCCAGAAAGGGAGTCCGCATGGACCGTCCGCTCCGCCTGATCACCGCCAACCCTGTCGACCAGCTCGCGCGCACCATCGAAGCGCTCCTCGTCGTCGCCTCGGCGCCGCTCTCCGTCGACGAGCTCGCGCATGCGGTCGACGACGACCCGGTTCGCGTAGAGACAGCGCTCGGGCTTCTCTCCGATCGGTATCGGGAGGGCCGAAGCGGGATCGTGCTGGAGCACGTGGCAGGCGGGTACGCGTTCCGCGCCTCGCGTGAGGCGGCGGCGGCGTGCGGCCGGCTGTTCGAGCGCCCCGTCGAGCGTGGCCTCTCGCAGGCGGCTCTGGAGACGCTCGCGATCGTCGGCTACCTCGGCCCCTGCAGCCGCCCGGAGATCGCGCGCCTGCGAGGCGTCGCCGCCGACTCCGCGGTGGCAGGACTGCTGGAGCGCGGCCTGATCGCAGAGGCCGGACGAGACGACGGCGCCGGCGGCGCGGTGCGCTACAGGACGACGCCGCTCTTCGAGCGCGTCTTCGGCCTCGAGAGCATCGCCGAGCTCCCGCGCCTCGACGACCTGGGCGAGTCGGCCGCGGAGATCCGCGAGCGCCTCCACAGCGTCGCCGTCGGCAAGACCGCCTAGTGACTGACTAGATCTGCCACGCCCCGCCGCGGAGGACGGGGACAGCGCTCGCCGTCGCCTGTGATCCCGTCCACGTCGACCTCGGGGCTTCCGATCATGAAGTCGACGTGGATCTCGCTCTGGTTCGCGAGCGCGCGCTCGGCGTCGTCCTCGACTACGAAGTCGTACGAGCCGCCCAGTGCGATGTGGCTCGCGGCGTTCTCGTCGAGGAGGGTGTTCCAGAAGACGGTCTCGAGCGGGCCGATCCGCCCGGAGCCGTCGACGAGGGCGACCTCGCCGAGCCTCGCGGCCCCGTCGTCCTTGGCGGCTACTGCGCGAAGCACGTCGGCGTTCGAGGCCGCGTCGATCTGCACGGCACGGCCGCTCTCGAAGCGGATCTCGATCCCGTCGATCAAGCTGCCCGCAAGCTCGAGCGGCTTCGTCGCGCGCACGACTCCCTCGACCCGAGCCGGATCCGGGCGTCGTGAAGACCTCTTCGGTCGGGATGTTGACGATGCTCTCGAGGCCGTCGATCCGCTCGAGGGAGCCGGCGTGCCAGCCGCCGCTCCGGAAGAGTCCCACGCTGAGATCGGTGCCCGGCCCGCTGAAGTGGAGCGAGTCGAAGCCCCGTTCGCCGAGCCGGCCGGCGGCACCCCGCAGCTCCGCGACCCGCGTTCGCCATGCCTCTGCGGGATCCGGCTCGTCGAGCCGCGAGACGTGGGCGAGCTCCCGACGTAACCGCTCGAGGGCCTCGGCCGGCTCCAGCGACGGAAAGACCTGTTGCGCCCACCCCAGAGTCGGCCACGAGGCGATGCACCAGTTCGTCGTCCGGGCCATGACCACTTCGGCGCTCTCCTTCAGGCGCGGCAGCAGGTCGCGGCCCGCGCGCTCGGGCTCCACCCCCGCCAGGGCATGCGGCTCGGGGTTGCCGATGATCCAGATCCGGCAGCCGCGCTCCTCGCCGAGCCGCCGCAGGCGCGCGCCGAGCTCGGGCGGGACGTAGTCGAGCGTGTCGGCGGGGGCGTGGAGCAGGCGCTCGCGCTTCACCAGCGCGTCCCACCACCACACCTCGACATAGCGCGCGCCCTTGCGATAGGCGGCGCCCGCGATCGCGCGCACGACCTCCTCGGTCCCGAGATCGGCCAGGATCTCCACCTCCTGGCCCGTCCTGGACGTTCGCGCCGACCCCGACGATCAGCTCGGCAAAGCGCTGGGCGTCGCTCAGATCTGCCACGCGCCGCCCCGAAGAACGGGAACGGTCGCGCCGTCGCGCGTGATCCCGTCGACGTCGACCTCGGGGCTCCCGATCATGAAGTCGACGTGGAGGTCGCTGCGGTTCGCGCGAGCCCGGTCGGCCTCGTCCTCGAGCGGGAAGGTGTAGGCGTTGCCGAGCGCGATGTGGCTCGCCGCGTTCTCGTCGAGCAGCGTCTCGTAGAAGACCGTGCCGAGCGGTCCGATCCGTCCTTCGCCGTCCACGAGCGCGAGCTCGCCGAGCCGGTCGGCGCCCTCCTTCGCGACGATCGAGCGCAGCGCTTCTGCGCCCTCGTCCGCGTCGACCTTCGTCGCCCGACCGCCCTCGAACGTGATCTCGATTCCGGAGATGAAGGAGCCGTACACCTCGAGCGGCATCGTCGCACGGACGTGGCCGTCGACGCGCTCGGGATCCGGCGTCGTGAAGACCTCCTCGGTCGGCAGGTTCGGGTAATGCGTGAGCCCGTCGACGGTCGTGAAGTCGGCGCCGAGCCAGCGGTGGCTCGGAAGCAGGCCGACCGTGAGATCGGTGCCGGGACCCTGGAGGTGGATCGCGTCGAACCGCCGCTCGCTGAGCCGCTCGGCCGAGGCGACGATCGCGCGCATCCGCTCGCGCCACGCCTCCGCCGGATCGTCCGCTTCGAGCCGGCAGACGTGGACGATCTCGTCCCAGAGCTTGTCGAGCGCCGCCTCGGGATCGAGTTCCGGGTGGACGCGCTCGGCCCAGCGCGGGTTCGGACAGGGGCCGGCCGTCCAGTTCGTGGTGCGCGCGTTCACGACCTCGGGCACCTCCTTCACGTACGGGAGAAGATCGCGGCCCATCCTGGCCGGATCGATCCCGTCGAAGATCGTCGAGTCGCTGCCGGTGAGCGAGACCCTGGCCGCGTGCTCATCCGAGAGCCAGCGCATCCGCTCGCCGATCCAGGGCGGGACGAACTCGAGCGAGTCCTCCGGTGCAAGCTCGAGCCGCGCCCGCTTGACGAGCTGGTCGAACCAGAGGACGTCGACCCAGCGGGCGCCGCGACGATAGGCCGAGCTGGCGACCGCGCGAACAGCGTCGGCCATCTCGTAGTAGGCCGTGATCCCGAGGATCTGACCTGGCTGGAGATTCGAGCCGAACCCGACGAGCAGGTCGGCGAGGCGCTCGAGGTCGCGGCTGCGATCCTGCATCGCGCGGCAGACTACCGCCTGTGCGGTTGAACGCTTACCTGGCGCGCGCGGGGGTCGCTTCGCGGCGCAAGTCCGACGAGCTGATCAAGGCAGGGCGGGTGCGGGTGAACGGGGAGCCCGGCGAGCTGAACACGTTCGTCGGCTCGAGGGACGTCGTCGAGGTGGACGGCAAGACGGTCGCGAAGCAGAAGCTCGCCTACGTGCTCCTGCACAAGCCGGCGGGCGTCGTGACGACGGCGAGCGATCCGCAGGGGCGGCCGACGGTGGTCGGGCTCGTCGAGCATGAGTCGCACGTCGTCCCCGTCGGCCGGCTCGACGTCGAGACGACGGGCGCGCTGCTCCTGACGAACGACGGCCCGCTGGCGCACCGGCTCGCGCATCCGCGCTACGGCGTCGAGAAGGTCTACGAGGTCGAGACCTGGAAGCAGCCGACGGACGGGACGCTGCGGAAGCTGGCGGAGGGGGTGAAGCTCGAGGACGGGCCGACCGCGCCGGCTCGGGTGCGCCGCCTGTCGGGCGCCCGCTTCGAGCTCGTGCTCCACGAGGGTCGAAACCGGCAGGTGCGGCGGATGGTCGAAGCGGTCGGCCATCGCGTGCGGCACTTGCATCGAAGCGTCTATGCCGGGCTCGAGCTCGGGTCGCTCGGCCCGGGCGAGTGGCGCGAGCTGACGCGGGCAGAGGTCGCATTGTTGGAGAAACGGTCGCGCTAGGAGCCGCCGCCGATTTGGGCGAGATGGGTGTCCCCGCTTACCGCACGAAGCCCATCCGCTCGTACATCTGCGCAGCGTCGGCGCCGACGTCTCGCGCGCCTTCTCGGCTCCGACACCGAGCAGCCGCCGCAGCTCCTCCGGATCCGCGCGCAGCTCGCGATAGCGCTCCTGGATCGGCGTCACCGCCTCGACGACCGCCTCGCCGACGTCCTGCTTGAACTGCCCGTAGCCGCTGTCGCCGTAGCGCGACTCGATCGCCTCGGGCGCTTCGCCGGTCAGCGCCGCGAGGATGTCGATCAGGTTCGTGACGCCCGGCTTGTCGGGCGAGCGGCGCACATCGCGCTCCGAGTCCGTCACCGCCGAGCGGAACTTCTTCCGGATCACGTCGAGCTCGTCGAGCAGCAGCACCGTCCCCTGCGGCGTCCCCGCCGTCGTCGACATCTTCCGGGTCGGCTCCTGGAGGTCCATGATCCGCGCGCCCACCTCCGGGTAGACGCCCCGCGGCACCGTGAACGTCTCCCCGAACCGCGCGTTGAATCGCTCGGCGAGGTCGCGGGAGAGCTCGAGATGCTGGCGCTGGTCGTCGCCGATCGGGACGATGTCGGTCTGGTAGAGCAGGATGTCGCCGGCCATCAGGACGGGGTAGGTGAAGAGGCTCGCGGTGACGACCTCCTGCCGCTCGCCCTTCTCCTTGAACTGCGTCATCCGGCCGAGCTGGCCGTAGCTCGTGACCGAGGCGAGCAGCCACGCCGCCTCGGCATGCGCCTGCACGTGGCTCTGGCAGAACACCGTCGAGCGCTCCGGGTCGAGCCCAGTCGCGAAGAGCATCGCGGCGAGATCGAGCGTCCGCTCGTGGAAGTCCTTCGGGTCGTACTCGACGGTGATCGAGTGCAGGTCGACGATGCAGAAGAACGCCTCGCCCTGCTCCTGGGTCGCCGCGTACTGGCGGAAGCCGCCGATCAGGTTGCCGAGCTGCTTCGCGCCGGTGGGCTGGATCCCGCTGAAGATGCGCATGCCTCTCATCTTCGCGCAACCGCGCTCCGGCCGACTTCTACACTGGCCCAATGGCCGTCACCCCGGAAACCTGGACGCCTTCCTCGTGGCGGAGCCGTCCCGCCCGCCACCAGCCCGAATGGCCCGACGCGGCCCGCGCCGAGGCCGCGCTCGCGCAGCTGAAGGCCATGCCGCCGCTCGTCTTCGCGGGCGAGGCGCGCGACCTCCAGGCCTCGCTCGCCGAGGTCGCAGCCGGCCGCGCGTTCCTGCTCCAGGCCGGCGACTGCGCCGAGTCGTTCCACGACTTCACGGCCGTCTCGATCAGGGAGAAGCTGAAGATCCTGCTCCAGATGTCGGTCGTCCTGATCTACGGCTCGGCGCTCCCGCTCGTCAAGGTCGGCCGGATCGCGGGCCAGTTCGCAAAGCCGCGCTCGAGCCCGACCGAGCGCGTGGGGGAGGCCGACCTGCCGTCGTTCCTGGGCCACATGGTCAACGACGACGCGCCGACGGCCGAGGCGCGGATTCCCGACCCGGAGCGGATGGTGCGCGCCTACCACCAGTCGGCGGCGACGCTGAACCTCCTCCGCGCCTTCACGAAGGGCGGCTTCGCCGACCTGACCCAGGTGCAGATGTGGAACCAGGCCTTCGCGGCGAGCGCGCCCGAGGGGCAGCGCTACCAGGAGATCGCGGTCGAGATCGAGCGCGCCCTCGGCTTCATGCGCGCGTGCGGGATCGACCTCGTCGACGCGCCGCAGCTCCACCAGGTCGACGTCTGGACGAGCCACGAGGGCCTGCTGCTCGACTACGAGGAGGGCCTGACGCGGCAGGACTCGCTCACCGGCGACTGGTACGACTGCTCGGCGCATCTGCTCTGGATCGGCGAGCGGACGCGGCAGGCGGACGGCGCCCACGTCGAGTTCTTCGCCGGCGTCCACAACCCGCTCGGGGTCAAGCTCGGCCCGACCGCGACCGGGGAGGAGGCGGTCGAGCTCTGCGAGCGGCTGAACCCGGCGCGGATCCCGGGGCGGCTGACCTTCATCGTCCGGCTCGGCGCGGACGTGCTGCCGCAGGCGCTGCCGAGGCTCCTCCGCGCCGTCCGCGACGCCGAGCACCCGGTCGTCTGGGCGTGCGACCCGATGCACGCGAACATCTTCCGGACCGCGTCGGGGATCAAGACGCGCAGCTTCGACGCGATCATGGCCGAGGTCGAGGAGTTCTTCGAGGTCTGCCGCGCCGAGGACGTGTGGCCCGGCGGCGTCCATCTCGAGTTCACCGGCGAGGACGTGACCGAGTGCCTCGGCGGCTCTGCGGAGGTGCTCGAGGAGGAGCTGACGGCCCGCTACGAGAGCCTCTGCGATCCGCGCCTGAATGCCCGCCAGTCGCTCGACCTCGCCTTTCGCGTGGCCGAGCTGATGCGGATCTAGGCGTATGGCCCCGGTTCGCTCCGTCGCCGTCGTCGGCACGGGCTTGATCGGCGCGTCCGTCGCGCTCGGGGCGCGGCGCGCCGGGGTCGAGCGCGTGACCGGCTGGGATCCGGATGCGGCCCATCTCGCGGCGGCCGCGGAGCGAGGCGCCGTCGAGCCGGCGGCCGATCTCGTCTCCGCTCTCGTGGATGCCGAGCTGGCCGTCGTGGCGGCGCCGGTCACCGCGCTTCCGGCCCAGGTGCGGGCCGTGCTCGACGCGAGCGGGCCGGGATGCACCGTCACGGATGTCGGCTCGACGAAGGGTGGCGTCTGCGCGGCGGCCGCCGGCGAGGCGCGCTTCATCGGCGGCCATCCGATCTGCGGCTCGGAAGCCCGCGGGCCCGAGCGTGCGACCGCCGAGCTCTTCGAGGGCGCGACCTGGTTCCTGACCCCTGTGGCGGCGACCGAGCCCGAGCGCTACAGGCTGGTCCACGGGTTCGTCTCGGCGCTCGGCGCGATCCCCGTCGCCGTCGACCCCGACGCCCACGACCGTCTCGTCGCGGTCACGAGCCATCTGCCGCACGCGCTCGCGAACGTGCTCCTGAACCACGCGGGCGGGACGCGCGTCGAGGGCCACGAGCCGCTCGCCGCCGCGGGAGGCTCGCTCCGGGACATGACCCGGATCGCCGGAGCCAACCCTCGGATCTGG
The DNA here is from genome assembly GCA_963761905.1 of uncultured Gaiellaceae bacterium. Taxonomy (GTDB): domain Bacteria; phylum Actinomycetota; class Thermoleophilia; order Gaiellales; family Gaiellaceae; genus Gaiellasilicea. The sequence continues at coordinate 208,339 of CAVXIQ010000005.1, forward strand.
GTCGACATCTTCCTCGAGAACCGCGCTGCGCTCGCCGCCGCGCTCGCCGAGCACAGGCGGCGGATCGAGCAGGTCGAGGCGGCGCTCGACGCCGGCGACGCGGGCTTTCTCGCCCGCTGGATCGGCGAGGCCTCGCTGCACCGGCGGCGCCTCCTCGAAACCGCCTACGACGATCCCGGCTCGCTCCAGCGGCTGCGCGTCCACGTCCCCGACCGGCCGGGGGTGATCGCAGGCATCGCGCAGGCGCTCGGCGCCGAGCGGATCAACATCGCCGACTTCGACCTCCAGCACCTCTCCACCGAGCGCGGCGGCACCCTGACGATCCTCGTCACCGGCGAGCAGGAGGCCGAGCGGGCGGCCGCGATCCTCGAGACGCAGGGCTACGGCGTCGTCGTCGCTCCTGTGCTCGACGACGAGCCAGCCGCGGATGAGGATCGAGCCGGCCGCGTCGATCCTCGGCCATCTCGCCGTTCCGGGCGACAAGTCGATCTCGCATCGAGCCGTCCTCCTCGGCGCGGTCGCCGACGGCGAGACGCGGATCGCCGGCTTCGGCCGCTCGGCCGACACGGAGACGACGATCGCGGCGGTGCGAGCGCTCGGTGTGCGCGTCTACGAGGCCGATACGGAGACGCTGAGCGTCTTCGGGGTCGGCCTGCGCGGGCTGAAGCCGCCGCGGCAGCCGATCGACTGCGCCAACGCCGGCACTCTGATGCGGCTCCTGCCCGGGATCCTCGCCGGGCAGACGGGACGCTTCACGCTCACCGGAGACGAGTCGCTGAGCTCGCGCCCGATGGAGCGGATCGCCGAGCCGCTGCGCCGGATGGGCGTCGCGGTCGAGACGATCGACGGACACGCGCCGCTGACGATCGACGGCGGTGACGTCCAGCCGATCTCGTACGAGCTCCCGGTCGCGAGCGCGCAGGTGAAGTCCGCCGTCCTGCTCGCCGGCCTGTTTGCGCGAGAGGGCGAGACGACCGTCGTCGAGCCGCTCCCGACTCGGGACCACACCGAGACGATGCTCGAGGCCGCCGGAGCGAGGATCCGGCGCCGGCAGAAGAGCGCGTCCGTCTGGCCGGTCGACCGGCTCGAGCTGGGCACGGTCGAGGTGCCGGGCGACTTCTCCTCCGCGGCCCCGCTCATCGCCGCGACGACGCTCCTCGCCGGCTCCGAGCTGACGGTGCACGGCGTCAACCTGAACCCGCGGCGAACCGGCCTCCTCGACGTGCTCGAGCGGATGGGCGGCCGCGTCACCGTCTTCAACCGCCGGCGGATCGGCGGCGAGGCCGGCGGCGACCTCGACGTCCGCTCCGCCGAGCTCGTCGGAACGGAGGTGAGCGCGCGCGAGGTGCCGCTGCTCGTCGACGAGCTCCCGCTCTTCGCGCTCCTGGCCGTCCACGCCCGCGGCGACAGCGTCCTCCGCGGCGCCGCCGAGCTCCGGGCCAAGGAGACCGACCGGATCGAGGCCGTGGTCGACGGGCTGCGCCGGCTCGGCGCGCACATCCGCGCGACCGAGGACGGCTTCGTCGTCCGCGGCGTCCCGACGCGCCTGCGCGGCGGCTCGATGGACTCGCGCGGCGACCACCGGATCGCGATGGTCGCGGCGATCGCCGGCCTCGTCTCGCGCGAGGGCGTCGAGATCGGGGATGCCGAATCGGTCGCTGTATCCTTCCCCGGCTTCTTCGACCTCCTGGAGTCCCTCAGACGATGATCATCGCGATCGACGGCCCCGCCGGGGCCGGCAAGAGCACCGTCGCCCGGCTGCTCGCCGAGCGACTCTCGTTCCGCTACCTCGATACGGGCGCGATGTACCGCGCGCTCACCTGGCTCGCGCAGCGGCGCGAGCTCGCGCTCGACCAGGCCGACGAGCTCGCGCAGCTCGCGCGCGACTTCCCGGTCGAGTTCGACGAGGCGGGGCGGGTCTTCATCGACGGCGCCGACGTGACCGCCTCGATCCGGAGGCCGGGGATCGACAAGCTCGTTCCCGTGGTCGCGCGGCACATCCCGGTGCGCGAGGTGATGCGCGAGCGACAGCGCACGCTCGGCGAGACCGGGGACGTGGTGATCGAAGGGCGGGACATCGGCACCGTCGTCGCGCCGGGCGCGCAGGTGAAGGTGTACCTCGTCGCCGATCCGGCGATTCGGGCCCGCCGCCGCAGCGCCGATCAGCCCGAGATCGCCGCCGACGCGCTCGCCACCGACCTCAGACTCCGAGACGAGAAGGACGCCGTCAACATGCGGCCGGCCGAAGACGCGGTTCAGATCGACACGACCGACCTCGGGGTCGAAGACGTCGTGGCGCGGATCGAGCAGCTCGTCCGCACGTACGCCGCACCGGCGTGAACGGACCCGGATGAACCGGGTCGACGCCGTTTGGGCGGTCGGCCGCGTCACCATCCAGCCGCTCACCCGGCTCTTCGTCCCGCTTCGCAACTACGGCGTCGAGCGGATCCCGCGCACCGGGGGCGTCGTGCTCGCCTTCAACCACTTCCACTGGATCGACCCGCCCGTGATGGGCGCCGCCTCGCCGCGGACCGTCCACTTCCTCGCGAAGGTCGAGGCGCATCGCGTGCCGGGGCTCGGCCAGCTGATCCGCAGCTTCGGAACGATCTCCGTCCGCCGCGGCGAATCGGATCGCGAGGCGGTGCGGCTGATGCGCGAGGCGGTGCGCGACGGTCACGCGCTCGGTCTCTTCGCGGAAGGGACGCGGCAGCTCGGCGGTGTTCCGGGCCGAGTGCAGCCGGGTGCGGCGATGGTCGCTCTGCAGGAGGACGTGCCGGTCGTCCCGGCTGCGATTCACGGCTCGCACGAGTGGCGGCTCGGCAACTGGCATCCCGTCTCGGTCGCGTGGGGCGAGCCGGTGCGCTTCGAGGGGCTGCCGAAGGGCGGCAAGGGCTACCGCGAGGCGTCCGCCGAGATCGAGCGGCGGATCCACCGGCTCCACGACTGGCTCGCCGAGATCCACGCGCTCGGCCGTCCAAGAGGCGCAGTGCCGCCCGCATGAGCGTCGACGAGCGAACCGCCGACATCGCCGGCACGGTCGCGATCGTCGGCTTCCCGAACGTCGGCAAGTCGACGCTCGTCAACCGCCTCACCGAGAGCCGTCAGGCGGTCGTCCACGAGACGCCGGGGGTGACGCGCGACCGCAAGGAGCTCGTCTGCGAGTGGAACGGCGTCCACTTCCTCCTGATCGACACGGGCGGCGTCGACGACCTCGCCACCGACGTCTTCAGCCCCGAGATCGCGAAGCAGGCGCGCGCCGCGATCCTGGAGGCCGACCTGATCCTCTTCGTCGTCGACGCGCGGCACGGGATCACCCCGGGCGACGAGGAGCTCGCGGTGACGCTGCGCGCGTCGAGGAAGCCGGTCTTCGTGCTCGCGAACAAGATCGACGACCCGCGCAAGGACTTCCAGGCGGCGGAGTTCCACCGGCTCGGGCTGGGCGATCCGTGGCCGCTCTCCGCGTTGCACGGGCTCGGCACCGGCGACCTGCTCGACGAGGTCGTCGCGAAGCTGCCGGGCGAGGGACGGGCGCCGATCGGGGAGGAGACGATCCGCGTGGCGATCCTCGGCCGGCCGAACGTCGGCAAGTCGTCGCTCCTGAACGCGCTCGTCGGGCACGAGCGGGTGATCGTCTCCGACGTCCCCGGCACGACGCGCGACGCGATCGACACGATTCTGGTTCGCGACGGGCAGCAGTTCCTGCTCGTCGACACGGCAGGCCTGCGGCGCAAGCGCAAGCAGCGGCAGGGGATCGAGTACTACTCGGAGCTGCGGGCGCTCGAGGCCGCAGAGCGCGCCGACGTGGCGCTGATCCTGATCGACGCGAGCGAGGGGATCGTCGAGCAGGACCTCTCGGTCGCGGACGTGGCGCGCAAGGCAGGCTGCTCCTCGCTCGTCGTGCTCTCGAAGTGGGACGTGAACGAGGTCACGCTCGAGGACGTGAAGCCGCGGATCGAGACGCCGGCTGCGCCAGCGCCCCCCGGTGATCGCGGTCTCGGCGAAGACCGGCCGCGGGCTCGACCGCCTGCTCGACCACGTCGTCTCGCTCTTCGAGAAGCACACCGGCCGGGTTCCGACGCCGGCGCTGAACAACGCGCTCGCCGAGCTGCGCGAGGCCCGCCAGCCGCCGTCGCAACGAGGCCGGCGGCTGAATCTGCTCTACGGCGCCCAGGTCTCCTCGCGCCCGCCGCGCATCCGGATCCACGTCAACGACCCGGGGCTCGTCACCCGCGATTACGCCTACTGGGTCGAGAACGAGCTCCGGAAGCGGTTCGCGCTGACCGGGGTGCCGGTGTCGATCGACTTCGTCAAGCGCTCGTGAAGGTCGTCGTCGTCGGCGGAGGGTCGTGGGGAACGGCGTTCTCGCGGGTCCTCGCGAACAGCGGGCACGAGGTGACGCTTGCCTGCCGCGATGCCGAGCAGGCCCGGACGATCGAGGCCACGGGGCGCAATCCGCGCTACCTCACCCACACCGATCTCAGCGGGGTCGCAGCCACGACGATCGACGGCAGCGCCGTTCGCGCACGCGGAGCTCGTCGTGCTCGCCGTCCCGAGCGCCGCCTACGCAGCGGTCTCCGACGCGCTGCCGGGTACGGCGCCGGTGCTCTCGCTGACGAAGGGCCTCGACCCGGCCACGGGAGAGCGGCTCTCGACGCTCGTCCGCGGCCGGCCGGTGGCGATCCTGTCCGGCCCGAACATCGCGGAGGAGGTCTCGCGAGACCTGCCCGCCGCGGCGGTGATCGCGAGCGACGACCGGCAGCTCTCGCTCGAGCTCCAGGAGGCGATCAACTCGGTCACGTTCCGGGTCTACGTCAACGAGGACATCGTCGGCGTCGAGCTCTGCGCCGCCGCCAAGAACGTGATCGCGCTCGCCGCCGGCGGCGCGGACGGGCTCGGGCTCGGCGACAACGCGAAGGCGGCGCTCGTCGCCCGCGGGCTCGCAGAGATGGGGCGTCTCGCCGAAGCGGCCGGCGGCCGCCCGGAGACCTTTGCCGGGCTCGCCGGGATGGGCGACCTCGTCGTCACCTGCTTCTCGAAGTCGGGCCGGAACCGCCGAGCGGGCGAGCTGATCGCCCGCGGCGCGGATCCGGAGGACGCAGTCCGCGAGATCGGGATGGTCGTCGAAGGGCTGACGACCGCGCCCGTTCTGCGCGACCTCTCACATCGGCTCAAGATCGAGCTGCCGATAACCGAAGGTGTCTGTAGCGTGCTCGAGGGCACGTCGCTCGACCAGCTGGTCGCGGGGCTGATGAGCCGAGTTCCGACCCAGGAATGAGCGCCCAAGAAATGAACGATCGGGAGTGACTACAGTGAAAATCATGCGGAGCGGTCTGATTGCCCTTGCTCGTCCTCGTCTCGGCGCTCGTAGCAGGCTGCGGGAGCGGGGCCACGAACACTTCCGGCTCGGCGGCGGCCGAGGTTGCCGGGATCGTCCCGGCAAGCGCCCCGGTCCTGATCGGGCTCGAGACGGATCAGAACTCGGACCAGTGGCAGCAGGCCGACGAGCTCCTGAGCAAGTTCCCCGGCAAGGCGCGCCTGCTCGCCGAGGTGCGCGACGGCCTCGCCGACGAGGGCGTCGACCTCGACGACGAGTTGCTCCCGGCGCTCGGCGACGAGACGTACCTCGTCGTGCTCGACCTCGAGGACGGCGGCGACACCGGCGTCGCTCCTGACGAAGCCGCGCGACCCGGAGAAGCTGACGGAGCTCCTGCAGGAGGCCGACGACGACACGGTGACGCGCGAGATCGACGGCTGGACGGCGATCTCCGAGAGCGAGGCGACCCTGGACCGGTTCGCCGCAGCCGGCGCCGAAGCTCGCGGACGAGGACTGGTTCGGCGAGGCGCAGGAGCGGGTCGCGGAGGACGCGCTCGTGACCTTCTTCGCGAACGGCGCCCCGATCGACGCCGCGATGCAGAAGTCGCAGCCGGAGGGCTGCGACGTCTCCGGGGAGGGGACGCTGCGCTATGCGGCCGGCACGATGACCGCGGACGACGACGGGTTCCGGATGGGCTTCGCGGCCAAGAGCGACGGCGCGAAGCAGGGCCTCGAGGGCGAATCCCTCCTCTCCGAGGTGCCTTCCGGCGCCTACGCCTACATCGGCTCGCCGGCCTTCGACACCGCCGGCCTCGGCCTCTCGCAGCAGCTTCGCTGCGCCCTCGAGTCGGGCGGGATCCCGGACGTCGAGGACGAGCTCGGCGTCAGCTACGACGCGATTCTCGATCTCTTCGCAGGCGGCCTCGGGCTCTATCTCAGGCCGGCGGCGCTGATCCCCGAGATCACGCTCCTCCTCGATCCCGAGGACGACGCGAAGAGCCTCGAGACGCTGGACAGCCTGGCCGCGAAGCTGACCCCAACCGGCGGCGGGGTGCAGCGAACCACCGTGGCCGGCACCGAGGTGCGTGAGGTGAAGGCCGGCCCGATCTCGATCCTCTACGGCGCGAACGACGGCCATGTCGCCGTGACGACGGCGCGTTCCGGGATCGTGGCGTTGGCGGAAGGCGGGCCGTCGCTCGCCGACGACGAGGCATTCAAGGATGCGACCGAGGCTGCCGAGATGGGCGACGGCGACGAGGTCTTCGCCTACCTCGACCTGCGCCGGATCGTCGACCTCGCGGACGACCTATCCGGGTTCGCCGAGCAGGATCTCCCCCGAGAGGCGCGGGAGAACCTCGAGCCGTTGGAGAGCTTCGTCCTCTGGGGCGATGCGTCCGACCCGAACGACGTCGAGGTCGGCGCGTTCCTCGGGATCGGCTAGGTACCCTCCCGCCGTGCCCGTCCGCTCGTTCCAGTTCACCTCGGAGTCCGTCACCGAGGGTCATCCGGACAAGATCGCCGACCAGGTCTCGGACGCCGTCCTCGACGCCGTCCTTGCGGACGACCCGCACGGCCGCGTCGCCTGCGAGACCCTGATCACGACCGGTCTCGTCGTCGTCGCAGGGGAGATCACGACCGAGATCTACGTCGACATCCCACGGCTCGTCCGCAAGACGATCGCCGAGATCGGCTACACGCGCGCCAAGTACGGCTTCGACGCCGAGACGTGCGGCGTGATCGTCGCGCTCGACGAGCAGTCGTCGGACATCGCCCAGGGCGTGGACGAGTCCTACGAGGCCCAGCAGGGCGACGACGACTCGCTCGATCGCGTCGGCGCCGGCGATCAGGGGATGATGTTCGGCTACGCCTCGAACGAGACCGACGAGCTGATGCCGCTGCCGATCCTGCTGGCGCACCGGATCTGCAAGCGGCTCTCGGAGGTGCGCAAGGCCGACGTGCTCCCGTATCTCCGCCCGGACGGAAAGGCGCAGGTGACGGTGCGGTACGAGGTCGACGAGGACGGGCGCCAACGGCCGGTCGAGATCGAGCGCGTCCTGATCTCGACCCAGCACCGCGACGGCCTCGACGCCGAGACGCTGATCAAGCCCGACCTGATCGACCACGTGCTGCGCCCGATCCTCCCGCACGACCTCTACGACGAGAAGCGGCTCGAGGAGAAGGACTTCGTCTACGTCAACCCGACCGGCAAGTTCGTGATCGGCGGGCCGATGGGCGACACCGGGCTGACGGGCCGGAAGATCATCGTCGACACCTACGGCGGCGCGGCGCCGCACGGCGGCGGTGCCTTCTCGGGCAAGGATCCGACGAAGGTCGATCGTTCCGCTGCGTACGCCGCGCGCTACGTCGCGAAGAACGTCGTCGCGGCCGGGCTCGCCGAGCGCTGCCAGATCCAGGTCGCCTACGCGATCGGGGTCGCGCATCCGCTGTCCGTGCTCGTCGACTGCTTCGGCACCGAGGCCGAGGGCCTGACCCAGGAGCGGATCGAGGAGCTCGTCCACGAGCACTTCGACCTCCGTCCCGCGGCGATCCTCCGCGACCTAGACCTCCGCAAGCCGATCTACCGCAAGACCGCCGCCTACGGCCACTTCGGCCGGGACGACAAGGACTTCACCTGGGAGCGCACGGATCGCGCCGACGCGCTCCGAGCCGCCGCCGGGATCGCCGCGCCGGCCGCCGTCTGAGACAGCCCTCTAGACGAGCTTGACGTAGAGGCCGGCTGCGGCCTTCTCGCCGATCGCGCGCTCGGTGCCCGAGAGCGAGATCTTGAACTGACCCGCCGCCGGCTGCGCCTCGCGCAGCTCGACCTTCGCGCCGGGGACGAAGCCCTCCTCGTAGAACCAGTGGAGGAGCTCGCCGTCGTGCTCGGCGAGCCGGACGATCTCTGCCGGGGCGCCGAGCTCCACGTCGGCAAGCGGGGCGAGCTCCTTGTTCTCGCGCTGCTCGAACTCGGGGTCGACCGGCCAGCCGTGGGGGCAGCGATCGGGGAAGCCGAGCTTCTCCTCGATCCGCTGCACCATGTCGTCGCTGAAGGTGTCGCCGAGCTCGTCGGCGTGGACGTGCGCCTCGGCCGCGGTATAGCCCATGAAGTCGGTGAGCATTCGCTCGATCAGGCGGTGCTTGCGGACGACCCGCTCGGCGCGCTCGATCCCCGTCTCGGTCAGGATCGCCTCCTTCTGCTCGCCGCGCTCGACGAGCCCCTCGGCCTCGAGTCGTTTCAGCATCTCGCCGGCCGAAGCGCGAGAGACGCCAAGCATGTCCGCGACCCGCGAGGCGATCGCCGCCGAGCTTCCCGGATCGGGCCGGTACTCGCCGATCGGAAAGGCGAGGAAGTAGATCGTCTCCAGGTACTCGTCGACGGAGTGGCCGGCCATCGACTTCACCTTAGCCGTGCTCTGTTGCCTCGGGGCGGTGTCTCGTCGAGAGGACGTAGACGAAGGGTGCCGACACCGCGATCAGGAGGAGCGCGGGCGGCGCTGCACGGGAGTACGCGCCGACGGACGTGAACTTCCAGATCTCGGTGGCGAGCGTCTCGAAGCCGATCGGCCGGAGCAGCAACGTCGCCGGCAGCTCCTTCAGGGCCGAGAGGAAGACGAGCGCCGCCCCGGCCAGGATCCCGGAGCGGACGAGCGGAACCGTGACGGTGAGCGCCGCCCGGACCGGGCTTCGTCCGAGTGAGCGAGCGGCCTCCTCGACACGGGGACTGACGCCGGCCAGAGACGACTCGACGCCCGCGAGCGCGAGCGGCAGGAAGCGGATGACGTAGGCGAAGACGAGCAGCGCGAGCGTCTGGTAGATCGGGCTCGCGTAGTTGGCGGCGAAGAAGACGAGCGAGAGGGCGATCACGATTCCGGGCAGTGCGTTGCCCGCGAAGGCGAGCCGTTCGAGCAGTCGAGTCCAGCGGCTCGGCCAGCGGTGGGCGAGCAGCGCGATCGGCAGGGCTGCGAGAGCCGCCACCCCGGCTGCGAGAGCAGAGGCGGAGACCGAGTTGAGCGCCTCTCGAATCGGCACCTCGGCCCGGTCGAGCCCACGCACGAGCCAGTACCCGAGGACCACGGCGGGAACGACGAGGAAGGCGCCGACGACGGTCGTGCAGTAGACGAGCGCCGGCAGCTTCCAGCGCCCCAGGCGGAGCGGTCGCGTCGGTCGGGCGACGCCGGGAGAGCTTCGGCTCGTCCGCCGTCGCGACCGTCCTTCGACGATGAGCACCAGCACCGTCAGCGCGACGAGCACGAGCGCGAGCACCGCCGCCGGCGTCCGGTCGAAGAGCGACCGGTACTGGAGGTAGATCGCGCGAGTCAGGGCGTCGTAGCGCATCAGCGAGACGACGCCGAAGTCGGAGAGGGCATAGAGCGCGACGAGGAGCGCTCCCGCGCCGATCGAGGGACGAAGCGCCGGCAGCGTCACCCGTCGAAAGACGTCGAGGCCGGAGCGCCCGAGCCCGCGCGCCGCCTCCTCGAGTGACGGGTCGAGCCCGCGCAACGCGGCCGACGTCAGGAGGAGCACGTACGGATACGTCGACAGCGTCAGCGCGAGCAGCGCGCCCCAATAGCCGTAGATCTCGGGCAGGCGCTCGACGCCGAGGAGTTGCTGGAGGAGCCCGCGCGGGCCGAACGCCCCGAGGAGGCAGAACGCCGCGACGTAGCTCGGAACGACCAGCGGTAGCGTCGCGGCGACGGCCCAGGCGCGACGGCCCGGCAAGTCCGTGCGAACGGTGAGCCAGGCGAGCGAGACCCCGATCGCGACGGACGCCGCCGTGACCCCGGCGACTAGGACGCCGGTGCTCAGGACGAGCTCGAGCGTGTCGCGGCGCCAGAGAACCTCCCAGGCGCTGCCGCCGCCCGTCGCGCGGATGACGAGGTAGACGAGCGGAAGGAGGAGCAGCGCGACCGTGAGCACCGCGGGCAGGACGAGGGCGAGCGGTGCTCGCCGCCGTCCCGCCCGAGCTGTGCTCACGGCGCGGCGCTCACGAGGTGTAGCCGGTCTCGTTCAGCAGCTCGAGCGTCCGCTCCAGCTCCTCGCCGAACGAGGAGAGATCGACGTCCGGGCCACGGCCCGAGAGCTCGGCGAGCGTCGGAACGCCCTCCCTCGGCTCGATTCCGTCGACGAGCGGGATCTCGGCCTCCTCGGCCTCCTCCGTGTAGAAGCGCTGCTGCTCGTCCTCGAGGAGGAACCTCACGAACCGCTCGGCGGCGTCGGTGTGCTCGGCGCCGTCCAGGATGCCTGCGCCCGCGACGCTGACGAGCGCGCCCGGATCGTCCCCGGGGAGGTACTTGTTCTCGATCGGCGCGTCGGGCTGCTCCTCCTTGACGAGGTAGAGGTAGTAGTGGTTGACGAGACCGAGGTCGATCTCCCCGGACGCGACGGCCTCGACCGTCGGCGTGTTCTTCTCGTAGAACTTCGGCTCGTTGGCCTTCAGGTCCTCGAGCCACTGCTTCGTGCGCTCGTCGCCGACGTCCAGGCGCATCGCCGTCACGAAGGCCTGGAAGGAGGCGTTCGTCGGCGGGAGCCCGATCTTTCCCTTCCACTTCGGATCGGTCAGGTCGAAGACCGAGTCCGGAACCTCCGCTTCGGAGAGCTCGTCGGTGTTGTAGGCGAGCACGCGCGCGCGGCCCGACGTGCCCACCCAGCGGCCGTCGGCGTCGCGGAACGTCTCGTCCACACGTTCGAGCACGTCGTCCGGAAGCTCGGCGAGCTGCGAGTCGACGGAGCCGAGCGAGCCGGGATCCTGCGCGAAGAAGACGTCCGCCGGGGAGTTGTCGTCCTCCTCGGCGATCGTCGCCGCGAGCTCGGCGCTGTCGCCGTAGCGGACGTCGACGTTGATTCCGGTCTCCTCCTCGAAGCGCTCGAAGAGCGGTGCGACGAGCTCCTCCTCGCGGCCGGAGTAGACCGTGAGCGTGTCGCTCGCCCCTTCGTCGTCGCCTCCGCAGCCCGCGAGGGCGAGCGCCGTCAGCAGCAGAACCAGTTTCTTCATCTCTCTCCCGTAATAATTGGCCTTACATTTGTAGTAAGGCCGACCTTACAGAACTAGCTGAAGACGGTGACGCGCGAGGCATGCGGCCGCACGTTGACTCGCTCGCCGAGCGCGACGAGCTCGTTCGAGGGCCGCTGCGAGACGAGCTCGACGCCGTTCAGGAGAACCCGGTAGAAGACGTCGTGGCCGCGGAACTCCCGGCCGACGACCTCGCCGTCGCCGCTCGGATCGGGCTCGAGCTCGAGCAGCTCGGGGCGAATCAGGGCCTCGACGTCGGTGGCGCCGTTCGGGTTCAGAGCGGTGAAGCGGCCCACATGGGTCGCAACCACCCCGTCCGCGAGCCGGCCGCGCAGGAAGTTGCCGGCGCCGACGAACTCGGCCGCCCAGCGGGTGGCCGGCTCGAGATAGATCTGCTCGGGCGATCCCTCCTGGACGACCGTGCCGTCGCGCATCAGCGCGATCCGATCGGCGAGCGAGAACGCCTCCTCGCGGTCGTGCGTGACGAGCAGCACGGTCACGTCGACTGCTCGGAGGATCCGTGCGATCTCGTCGCGCATCGAGGCGCGGAGGTGCGGATCGATGTTCGACCACGGCTCGTCGAGCAGGACGAGCTCGGGGCCGGGGGCGAGCGCGCGTGCGAGCGCGACGCGCTGCTGCTGGCCGCCCGAGAGCTCGTGCGGGTAGCGGTCGCCGAGCCCGCAGAGGTCGACGAGCGCCAGGACGATCGGCACGCGGGCGGCGCGCTCCTTCCGGCGGAGGCCGAAGCCGACGTTCTCGGCGACGGTGAGGTGGGGGAAGAGCGCGTAGTCCTGGAAGACCATGCCGACGCGGCGCCGCTCCGGCGGCGTCCAGCGGCCTCGTCCCGCGACCGTGGCGTCATGGAGCCGGATCTCGCCCGCGTCAGGCTCCTCGAAGCCCGCGATCAGCCGCAGCAGCGTCGTCTTGCCGCAGCCCGAGGGGCCGAGGAGGGCGACGAACTCGCCGCGCTCGACGCACAGCTGGGCCTCCTCGACGGCCTGGACGGCGCCGAAGCGCTTCGAGACGCCGTGGAGGCAGATCATCCCACAGGCCATGTAAGGCTCACCTTACACGGCCGAGAGCGCAGCTAGCCTCGGTCGGTGCCGCTCGCCTCCGTCCATCCGCTCGTGTCGTCGCGTGCGGTCGCGCGCGTCTTCACGTACGAAGTGCCGGACGACGTCGGCAAGGGGGCGGTTGTCGCAGTCCGGTTCGGCCGGTCGGCGCTGCGCGGGGTCGTGGTCGAGACGGGAGTCGAGGCGCCGCCGGGAATCGTGCCGGCGCCGATCGACCGTGTCCTCTACGAGCTGCCGCCGACCCTCGTCGATCTCGCCCTCTGGCTGGCCGACTACTACGGCTCGACGCCGGCGCGCGCGCTCGAGCTCGTCGCCCCGACCCTCCGGGCGCGGCGCGGCGAGCGGCGCCCGCCGGGCGCGGGCATGAGCGGCGAGGCCGAGCCGGCCGAGCTGACCGGCCCGCAGCAGCGCGCGCTCGGGCGGCTCGTCGAGGCTCTGGACGGAGCCGGGGGCCACTTCCTCCTCGCCGGCGCCACCGGCAGCGGCAAGACCGAGGTCTATCTGCAGGCATGCGCGGCGGCGCTCGAACGGGGCCGCGGCGCGATCGTCCTCGTGCCCGAGATCGCCCTGACGCCGCAGACCCTCGGCCGCTTCCAGGCCCGCTTCGGCGATCGCATCGCGGTCTTCCACTCCGGGCTCACCGACGCGCAGCGGCGCGACGAGCGCGAGCGGGTCGTCGCAGGCGAGGCGCCGATCGTCGTGGGCGCGCGCTCGGCCGTCTTCGCCCCGGTTCCGAGGCTCGGCCTGATCTGCATCGACGAGGAGCACGACGCCTCGTACAAGCAGGAGTCCGACCCGCGCTACGACGCCCGCACGGTCGCGGCGAAGCGGGCCGCCCTCGAGGGTGCCGTCGCCGTCTACGGCAGCGCCACGCCGCGGCCGGAGAGCTGGGGGCGGCTCGAGCGACTCGAGCTCGGGCCGCGGCTGGGCGCCCCGATGCCGACCGTGAAGATCGTCGACCTCCGGCGCGAGGCCGGCTACCCGCTCTCGGCGCCGCTCCTCGCCGCCCTCGGCCAGATCTCCGAGCGCGGCGGCAAGGCGATCCTCCTCCTCAACCGGCGCGGCCTCGTGCCCGCGCTGCACTGCCGCGCGTGTGGGGTGTCGCGCCGGTGCGAGAGCTGCGACGTCTCGCTCACCGTGCACGGCGATGGCCGTCTCCACTGCCACCACTGTGGCTTCTCCGAGCCCGAGCCCCGGAGCTGTCCCGCGTGCGGCTCGCTCGAGCTGGCCCGGATCGGCGCGGGGACGCAGCGCCTGGAACGGGAGCTCGAGAAGCACGTGCCCGAGCTCGAGCGGATCCGGCTCGATGCCGACACGGCGGCGAAGCGCGGCTCGCACCAGGAGGCGCTCGAGCGCTTTGCCGCCGGCGATCGCGTCGTCCTCGTCGGAACCCAGATGGTCGCGAAGGGCCACCATTTCCCCGGCGTCGCGCTCGCCGCGGTCGTGGATGCGGACACCGGCCTCGGGCTCCCCGACTTCCGGGCGGAGGAGCGCACCTTCCAGCTCGTCACCCAGCTCGCCGGGCGGAGTGGCCGGGACGCTCCGGGGCGGGTGCTCGTCCAGACCTTTCAGCCCGACGCGAGCCCGCTCGTTTTTGCGGCGAGACACGATGTCTCGGGTTTTCTCGCCGAGGAGCTCGCGCGCCGCCGGGAGCTCGGGTACCCGCCGTTCGGTCACCTGATCTCGATCGTTGCCTCCGGAGCCGATCCGGCAGCGCCCGAGCAGTTGCTGCGCGAGCTGCGCGACGGGCTTGCGGACACGGATCTGCTCGGCCCCGCTCCGCTCCTGCGTCTCCGTGGCAAGCATCGGGCACAGCTCCTGGCGAAGACCGACCGGCCACGGGCGCTTGCGGCTCGCGCGGCGGCGCTGCTCGGCTCGGCTGCGCCGGCGATGCGGCGCGCCGGTGTCAGCGCGGTCGTCGACGTCGATCCGCAGTCCCTTTGACCCTCCGAAGGGTGACGGAACCGGCGAGAAGCCGCGTTACACTCGCGCGATGGCCTCTGCGGAGATGGACCACGAGCCGGAACACGAGGACGCCCACGACGACGGCGACGAGGAGCTCGACGCACAGGTCGAGACACGGCGCCGGCTCGCGCTGGCGCAGATCCGGCAGTACCCGGACGCGGTGCTGCGGCTGCGCGCCAACGAGGTCGACCGTTTCGACGAGAACCTCGCCCGGCTAGCGGAGCGGATGACCGAGCTGATGCACGACGCGCGCGGGGTCGGGCTCGCCGCGACGCAGGTCGGCATCCTCCAGCGGCTCTTCGTGTTCCAGCCGAGCGACGAGGAGCAGGCGACGACCGTCGTCAACCCGGAGCTCGTCGAGCGGTCGCGCGACACGGAGATCGCCGACGAGGGCTGCCTCTCCCTGCAGGGCGTGCACGTCCCTGTCGAGCGCTCGACCGCCGTGACCCTCGCCGGCCTCGACCTCGAGGGCAAGCCGCTCCGGATCGAGCTCGAGGAGCTCCCGGCGCGGGTCGTCCAGCACGAGCTCGACCATCTCGACGGCGTCCTGATCATCGAGCGCACCGATCCCGAGTCGCGCCGCGAGGCTCTGGCGACGCTGCGCCACCGTCCGTCGCTCTAACGCCAGTAGCCTCGTCCCATGAGGATCGCTGTCGCGGCCACGGCGCCGTTCGGCGCGGACGTGCTCGAGCGGCTGACCGCGCGGCACGAGGTCGTCGCGCTCCTGACGAGACCGGATCGTCCCGCGGGCCGCGGGCGCTCCGTGAGGCCGCCGGCGGCGAAGGTGGTCGCTGAGCGGCTGGGGATCCAGGTGCTGCAGCCCGAGCGGCCGACGGGCGAGCTCGACCTCGGCGCCGAGACGGTCGTCGTCTGCGCCTACGGGTTGCTGATTCCGGAGAGCCTGCTCGAGCTGGGGCTCTGGCTGAACGTGCATCCGTCGCTCCTGCCGCGCTGGCGCGGAGCGGCGCCGGTCGAGCGGGCACTGCTGGCCGGCGACACGGAGACCGGCGTCACGATTCACGAGACGGTCGCGGAGCTCGACGCGGGGCCGATTGCCGCTCAGCGGAGCTTCCCGCTGACGGTCGAGGACGACGCAGGTTCCGTCTTCGCCCGCTCGGCCGAGCTCGCGGTCGAGCTGCTCGACGAGGTGCTCCCGACGCCGGCGTTCCGGCCCCAGGAGGGCGAGCCGACGTATGCGGCCAAGATCGGGCCCCGAGGATCGCGAGCTCGACCTCTCGCGACCCGAGGAGAGCCTGAACCGGATTCGCGCCCTCTCGCCTCACATCGGCGCGCGGGCCGAGCTGCACGGCCGCCGCGTCACGATCTGGCGCGCGCGCCTCGAGGGCGGCGAGCTCGTGCCCGTCGAGGTGCAGCCCGAGGGCAAGCGCACGATGAGCTACGACGAGTTCCTCCGCGGCCTCCGATGAGCGTCGCACCGGCGCGGAAGGCCGCCTACGAGGTGCTGCGCCGCGTCTTCGAGGACGACGCGTACGCCGATCGGGCGCTCCGCTCTGCCTCGTCGGGGCTCGACGAGCGCGATGTCGCGCTGGCGCGGCGACTCGCGTACGGCGCCGTCCAGCGGGTGCGGACGCTCGACCACGCAATCGAGACGCTGGGCAAGCGGCCGGTTCGCAAGCTCGATCCTCCGGTTCGCGCGGCGCTGCGCCTCGGCGCCTACCAGCTCGGCTATCTCGACGGGGTGCCGCGCTACGCGGCCGTGAACGAATCGGTGGAGCTCGTTCGCCGCGCCCGGCTCGAGCGCGCTGTCCCGTTCACGAACGCCGTGCTCCGCCGCGTCGGCGAGGGGATCCGCCCGCTCCTCGAGCGCTCCCCGAGGGCCCGCTCAAGCACTCGTATCCGGACTGGATCTGGGAGCTCTGGCGTCGCGACCTCGGCGAGGACGACGCGCTCGCTCTGATGCGCGCGCAGAACGAGCCGCCACCTGTCGTCGTCAGACACGTCCGGGGCCAGCCCCCGGACGGGGCCGAAGCGGACATCCCGGGCGCCTACCGCGTCGAGCGGCTCGACGCCGAGGCGTTCGCGCGCGGCGAGGTGTGGCCGCAGAGCGTCGGCTCGCAGCTCGCCGGCCTTTGCGTCGGCTCGAAGCAGGGCGAGCGCACGCTCGACCTCTGCGCTGCGCCGGGCGGCAAGGCGACGATGCTCGCCGGCGAGGTCGTCGCCGTCGAGGCGAACGAGGCGCGCGCGGGGGAGCTCGTCGAGAACGTCCGCCGTCTGGGTGCGACCAACGTGCGCGTTCTCCAGGCGGACGGCCGCGCGCTCCCGGCCGACCTCGAGGGGTTCGACCGCGCGCTCGTCGACGCACCGTGCTCAGGCCTCGGCGTCCTCGCCGCGCGGCCCGACCTGCGCTGGCGCTCCCAGCCGCTGCCGGGGCTGCAGCTCGAGCTCCTGCTCGCCGCCGCCGAGCGCGTCCGGCCCGGGGGCACCGTCGTCTACTCGGTCTGCACGATCAACGCCGACGAGTCGGAAGCCGTCATCGAGGCGTCCGGTCTCCGAGTCGAGCCAATCGAGGAGTGGCCGCAGTACCGCCACCCGCGCCGACCCGAGTTCCTCCAGACCTATCCGCATCGCGACGACACGAGCGGCTTCTTCGTCGCCCGGCTTAGGATCGACTGATGGTGTGGGACGACGTGCGGACCGCCGAGATCGAGCCATCGCTCTACGCCGCCGACTTCGCGCGGCTCGGCGAGCAGATCGAAGCGCTCCTCGCAGCAGGCGCCCGCGTCTTCCACTTCGACGTCGGCGACGGCCACTTCGTCCCGCCGGTGACGATCGGGCCCGTCGTGCTCCGCTCGATCGCGCCGCTGATCCACGAGCGCGGCGGCAGCATCGACTGCCACCTGATGGTCGAGAACCCGGCGCACCATTTTCCGGAGCTCGCCGAGTCGGGCGCCGACACCGTCACCTTCCACGTCGAGGCCGTGGAGGACCCGAGCGTCGAGATCGCCCGCGCGCGCGAGCTCGGGCTCGGTGTCGGAATCGCCTTCAACCCCGGCACGGAGGTCGAGCCGGCAGCGGCCGCGGCAAATCTGGGCGCGGATCTCTGCCTCTGCATGTCGATCGTCCCGGGCTATTCGGGACAGGAGCTGCTGCCGGACGCCTACGCCCGAATCGAGCGCCTGCGCTCGCTCGTCGACTGCCACGTCCAGGTCGACGGCGGCGTCAAGCGGGAGAACGTCGAGGCAGTTCGGGCCGCCGGAGCCGACCTGATCGTCGTCGGCAGCGGGATCTTTGCCGCCGACGACCTCGAGGCCGCCTACCGCGGCCTCGCCGAAGCGATCACGTGAGCGTCCAGCGGGCGCTCGACGTCGCCGCCGAAGCCGCCGGCCGGGGCTATCCGAAGCCGACGATCGGCGCCGTCCTCGTCAGCGACGGTGCAGGTCGTCGGCGAGGGCGCGACCGAGGAAGGCGGCCGCCACGGGGAGGTCGTCGCGCTGGCGGAGGCAGGCGAGCGGGCGCGCGACGCGACGCTCTACGTGACCATGGAGCCGTGCGCGCACCACGGGTCGACGCCGCCCTGCGTGGACGCGATCGTCGCCGCGGGCGTCTCGAAGGTCGTCGCGGCCTCGCTCGATCCGAATCCCGAGGCGGCAGGCGGCCTCGAGACGGCTGCGCGAAGCGGGCGTCGTCGTCGAGCTGGACGATCGGTTCGAGGCGCGGCGCCAGAACGAGGCATGGCGGCGCTGGATCGCGAGCGGGCGGCCGTTCGTCACCTACAAGGCCGCCGTCACGCTGGACGGCCGCCTCACCGTGCCGGGCTCGCGCTGGGTCTCCGGCGAGGAATCGCGCCTGCTCGTGCACGAGCTGCGCGCGGCCTCGGACGCGGTGGCCGTCGGGATGGGAACCGTTCGGCTGGAGAACCCGCGGCTCGACGCGCGGGACGTTCCGGTCACCCGCCAGCCGCGCCGGCTCGCGTTCGGCGGCGGCCCGCTCCCGGAGGGCTCGGAGCTCGAGCTCCGTTCGGCGTCGCTCGAGGAGGAGCTCCGCGCGCTCGGCGCCGACGGCGTCCAGTCGCTTCTCCTCGAAGGAGGGCCGACCCTCGCCGGCGCGTTCCTCCGCGCCGACCTCGTCGACAAGCTGCTGCTGTTCGTCGCGCCGACGCTCGCCGGCGCCGGGCCCGGGCTCCTCGACCGGCTCGAGCTCCCACGCGCCCTCACCCGGCTGACGGCGCGGCCGGTCGGAGCGGATCTGCTCGTCGAGGCGTATCTCCACGAGCCGTAGAGTTGACGACATGTTCACGGGGCTCGTGCGAGAGATCGGCCGTGTCGCCTCGTTCGACGGCAGCAGGATCGTCGTCGAGTGCGCGACGGCCGCCGCGATCGGCGACTCCGTCGCGCTCGACGGCGTCTGCCTGACGGTGGTCGACGCAGACACGAGCTCGCTCTCGTTCGACGCGGTGCCCGAGACGCTCGCGCGCGTCAAGCCCTTTCGGCGAGCGCGTCAACGTCGAGCCGGCGCTGCGCGCAGGCGAGCCGCTCGGCGGCCACTACGTCCAGGGGCACGTCGACGGCGTCGGCACGGTCGTCAGCGTGCACGCCGAAGGCGACGGCGCCAGGATCGCGATCGACGCGCCCGTCGACCTCCGCCGCTACTGCGTCGAGAAGGGCTCGATCGCGGTCGACGGCGTCTCGCTCACGATCGCCTCGCTCAGCGACGACGGCTTCGAGGTCGCGCTGATCCCGCACACGCTCGGGGCGACGACGCTGGGCGAGCTCGCGCCCGGCGACCACGTCAACCTCGAGGCCGACGTGCTCGCCAAGTACGTCGAGCGACTGCTCGCGGCTACGATCCGCGCATGACCGCGATCCCCCTGGAGAGCAGCCCGTTCGCCACCATCGAAGAGGCGATCGAGGACATCCGCCGGGGCAAGTTCGTCGTCGTCGTGGACGACGAGGATCGCGAGAACGAGGGCGACCTGACGATCGCAGCGCAGTTCACGACGCCGGAGGCGGTCAACTTCATGGTCACCCACGCGCGCGGGCTCGTCTGCCTCTGCCTCACCGAGGAGCGCTGCGACGAGCTCGGTCTTCGCCAGATGACCGAGCAGAACGAGACGCCGTTCGGGACGGCGTTCACGGTCTCGGTCGAAGCGCGCGAGGGCGTCTCGACCGGGATCTCGGCGCACGACCGTTCCCGCACGATCCAGGTCGCGATCGACCCCACCTCGAAGCCCGCCGACCTCGTCCAGCCCGGCCACGTGTTCCCGTTGCGGGCTCGCGACGGCGGCGTCCTCCAGCGCTCCGGCCAGACCGAGGCCGCGGTCGACCTCGCGCGGCTCGCCGGTCTGAATCCCGCCGGCGTCGTCTGCGAGATCATGAAAGAGGACGGGACGATGGCCCGCGTGCCCGACCTGATCCCGTACTGCAAGGGGCACGGGCTCAAGATGGTCACCGTCGCCGACCTGATCGAGTACCGGCGCCGTCACGAGCGCCTCGTGGAGCGGACGACCACCGTCCGGCTGCCGACCGCCCACGGCGAGTTCACCGCCGTCGCCTTCCGCGAGACGCTGACCGGCAAGAACCACATCGCGCTCGTCAAGGGCGATGTCGCGGGCGCCGACAACGTGCTCGTCCGCGTCCACTCCGAGTGCCTCACCGGCGACGTCTTCCACTCGCTTCGCTGCGACTGCGGCGAGCAGCTCGAGCTCGCGCTCGCCAGGATCGAGGCCGAGGGCGCCGGCGTCCTCCTCTATCTCTCCCAGGAGGGCCGTGGAATCGGCCTGCTGAACAAGCTGAAGGCGTACGAGCTCCAGGAGCAGGGGCTCGACACCGTCGAGGCGAACCTCCGGCTCGGCTTCGCGGCGGATCAGCGCGAGTACGGGATCGGCTCGCAGATCCTCTCGGACCTCGGGCTGACGACGATCCGCGTGCTCACGAACAATCCGAAGAAGATCTCGGGGATCGCGGGCTTCGGGCTCGAGGTCGTCGAGCAGGTGCCGATCGAGGTGCCGCCGAACGTGGAGAACGTGAGCTATCTCGACTCCAAGCGCGACAAGCTCGGGCACAAGCTCCACCACCAGGACCTCCGCTTCGACAGCGAGGCGTCCTCGGGGGTGGAGGAGTGAGCGGCGCCGACGAGACGGAGCGCCCCGAGGACGACGAGCGGCTCGAGGACGACGAGCGCCTCGAGGACGACGAGCCGAGGACGGCGACCGTGAGGCGTGGCCCGAGACGCCCGCCGACCCGGGCGAAGGTGAGCCCGTCGAGGAGGTCGTCGTCAGCGAGCACTCCGTCAGCGAGGACGCCGTCAGCGAGCATGCCGCCGGCGAGTTCGCGGTTCCCGAGGGCTACGGCGTCCTCGAGGGTGCGCCGAACGGCGCGCGACGGTCGGTCGGGATCGTCGTCAGCCGCTTCAACGGCGCCGTCACCGGCAAGCTGCTCGAGGGGGCGCTCGCCGAGCTCGAGACCGCCGGCGTCGGCCGCGAGTCGATCACCGTGATGCCCGTGCCCGGCGCGTTCGAGCTCCCGCTCGCCGCGATGGCGCTCGCGAAGACGCGCCGCTACGCATGCATCGTCGCGCTCGGCTGCGTGATCCGCGGCGACACGCCGCACTTCGACTTCGTCGCGGGCGAGGCTGCGAGCGGGCTCCAGCTCGCAGCGCTGGAGACCGGCGTGCCGGTGTCTTTCGGCGTCCTGACGCTTGAGGAAGCGGGCCAGGCGGACGACCGGCTCGAGAAGGGCGCCGAGGCGGTGCGAACGGGCCTCGAGATGGCCGACGTCTTCGCCCAGCTCCGCGCTGCTGCTGCTCGCTAGGGCTTCGGCTACACTCCGCGGCCGATGTCCAAGGTCTGCTCAGTCTGCGGCAAGAAGCCGTCGTTCGGGAACAATCGGAGCCACTCGATGGTCGCGACGCGCCGTCGCTTCGACCCGAACCTGCAGAAGATCCGGATCTTCGTCAAGGGCGTCAAGACGCGGGCCTACGTCTGCACCCGTTGTCTCAAGGCCGGCAAGATCCAGAAAGCCGTCTAACCGCCCCCGAATCTGCGGTTCGATCGAGTCCCGCCGCGAGCGGGACTTTGTGTTCATTGCGCACAAGCAACCCTTCCGACGGGCGGCCCGTCTAAAGTCGCGGCGTGGAACGCGGGCATCTCACCGGCCAGTCCAGCCTCGGTCGGATCACGATCGCGAGCGACGCGGTCGCCCAGATCGTCGGGCACACGGCGGCCGAGTGCTACGGCGTCGTCGGGATGGCGGGCAAGGGGCTGAAGCGCCTCCTCGCGCGCGACCGCCTGACGCAGGGAATCGAGGTCTCGACCCGTGACGGCGGCCTCGCGCTCGACCTCTACGTGATCGTCGAGTACGGCCTCAATCTCGCGGAGGTCGCCGCCACGATTCGCTCGCGCGTCGCCTACGAGGTCGAGCGGCTGACGGGCCTCACCGTCGCGGCGGTCGAGGTTCACATCCAAGACGTGCGGAGATCGGCGTGACAGAGCTGGAGCGCGCCAGGGAGCTGGCGCGCGGGTCGCTGGCGACGCTCGAGGCGAACCGCCGCCGGATCGACGACCTGAACGTCTATCCCGTCCCGGACGGCGACACGGGAACCAACCTGACCCTCACCGCGCAGGCGATCGTCGAGTCGCTGGAAGCCTCGACCGCAGCCGACCGCGCGGCCGTGGCGAAGGAGCTGACGCGCGCCGCGCTGATGGGCGCGCGGGGAAACTCGGGGGTGATCTTCTCCCAGATCGTCCGCGGTGCCGCAGAGGTGCTGGGCGAGCCGGGAACGATCGATGCGACCCGGATCTGCCGCGCCTTCCGCGGCGCGAGCGATGCCGCCTATCGCGCTGTGCGCCGACCCGTCGAGGGAACGATGCTGTCCGTGATCCGGGAGCTCGCCGAGGAGGGGGAGAACCCGACCCACTCCGGCCTGCCGGTTCTCGAGCTCTTCCGCGTGCTCGTCGCGCGCGGCGAGAAGGCGCTCGCCCGCACGCCCGAGCAGCTGGCCGTGCTCCGCGAGGCGGGTGTCGTCGATGCCGGCGGCGCCGGCTTGCTCGAGATCGTGCGCGGCATCTCGGCGACCCTCGCCGGCGAGCCCGTGCCGGAGGTGCCCGCAGAGGATGCCCACGAAGCGGGGATCGACGCGATCCACCAGGAGCTCTCGGCCTTCCGCTACTGCACGGTCTTCGTCGTCGAGGGCGACGAGCTCGATGCCGACGCGCTCGAGACGGAGCTCGAGCAGCTCGGTGACTCCCTGCTCGTCGTCGGCGACAGGACGGCGCTCAAGATCCATGTCCACACGGACGAGCCGGGAGCCGCGCTGGCGCTCGCGACGGCGCTCGGCACGATCGAGGGCGTCGAGATCGCGAACATGCACAAGCAGACGGACGAGCGCTCGGGGCGGATCCTCGCAATCGGTGCTCGACACTGGGCTCGACAGAGCGCGGGACGGTGCTCCCGACCTCGGCCTGATCCTCGAGACCGGCGTCGTCGCCGTCGTTCCAGGCGTGGGCAACCGGCGGCTCTTCGAGAGCTACGGAGCGACCCGCGTGATCGAGGGCGGTCAGACGATGAACCCCTCGACCGAGGACATCGTCAAGGCGATCGAGGCCACGCCCGCAACCGAGGTCCTCGTGCTGCCGAACAACTCGAACGTGATCCTCTCGGCCGAGCAAGCGGCGAAGCTGGCGACGAAGCCCGTGCGCGTGATTCCGTCCCGCTCGGTTCAGGCCGGGCTCGCGGCGATCGTCCGCTACCTGCCCTCGCTCGGCGCCGCCGAGAACGAGACCGCCATGGTGGAGGCGCTCGCGCAGGTGGCGACGGGCGAGGTGACGATCGCCTCCCGCGACGTCGAGCTGGACGGCGTCGACGTCCGCAAGGGCGCGTTTCTCGGACTGGCTGGCGGTGAGGCCGTCGCCTCGTCGGCCGACTTCGACGAGGTTGCGTTCGCGGTCGTCGAACGGTTGCTCGGCCCGGGGCGTGAGGTGCTGACGATCCTCACCGGCGCCGACGAGCCCGAGCTGGCCGGGATCATCCGACGTCTCGAGCAGAGCCATCCGGAGGTCGAGCTCGACGTCCAGCCGGGCGGGCAGCCGCACTATCCGCTCCTGCTCGCGGCCGAATAGACGCCATGACGACGCCGATCCGGATCCTGCTCGTGGAAGACAACGACGTCTTCCGGCAGGCGCTCGAGCTGCTCCTGGGGCTCGAGGCCGGCCTCGAGGTCGTGGGCGCGGTGACAGACGGAACCGCGGTCGTGGCCGCATGTGAGACGCTCGCCCCGGATGTGGTCGTGATGGATTTCCGCCTGCCCGGAATGGACGGCGTCGAGGCGACGGCGGCGCTCCAGGCGGCGCGCCCCGAGATCGCGGTCGTCTGCCTCACGGCGTCGGCGAGTCCCCGCGAGCTCGAGGCGCTCGCCCAGGCAGGGGTCGTCACCTGCCTTCGGAAGGATCAGTCGCTCGACGAGATCGTCGGCGCGGTGCGCGCGGCGGCGCGGCCGGCGACGGGAGCGCCCACGTGATCCTGACGAACGAGAACACGGCCATCGTCCTCGATTCGACCGCCGACTTCCCCGACGCCCAGGAGCGCTTCCCGAACCTTCGCGTCGTCCCGCTCTACGTCAGCTTCGGCGCCGAGAGCTTCCGCGACTACGTCGAGCTCGACCCGCACACGTTCTACGAGCTGCTGCGCACCGCCGCGACGACGCCGACCACGTCGCAGCCGACTCCGCAGGACTTCCTCGAGACCTACGAGGAGCTCGCCGCCTACGAGCGGATCTACTCGCTCCACATCTCCTCGCGACTCTCGGGCACGTGCGGGAGCGCGACGCTGGCGGCGCAGGAGGCCGGCGACGGCCGGGTGCGGCTGCTCGACACGGAGACCGTCTCGGTGGGGATCTCGATGCTCGCGCTCGGAATCCGGCGGCTGCTCGAGCAGGGAACGACCGACGAGGAGATCGAGGCCCTGGCCACGAGCTATCGCGAGCGATCCGGCCTTCTCTTCACGGTCGACACGCTCGAGTTCCTGGCCAAGGGAGGCCGGATCGGGCGAGCCCGGGCGCTCGCCGGCAGTCTGCTCAACGTCAAGCCGATCCTGACGATTGCCGAAGGCGAGGTCGTGCCGCTCACCCGCGTCCGCGGCCGCCAGAAGGCGCTGCAGGAGTTCCGCCGCCGCTTCGAGGAGGCGACGACGGACGGCGACGGCCTCCACGTGGCGATCGCCCACGCCGAGGCGGACGACGCGGTCGCGCAGCTCCAGGCGCTCGTCCTGGAGGCCCGCCCGCAGGCTCAGGTCGAGCTCGTAACCTCGCTCGGCGCGGTCGTCGGCACCCACGCAGGCCCCGGCACCATCGGCTTCTTCTGGTACCAGGACTAGTCCGGCCGGACCGGCTGCGATACTCGGGCGATGCGCCGGCTCCCGACCGGTTTCGCCGCGCTGGACCCGCCCGAGGGCGGTTGGCGACCCACCCGCGGCCGGTTTCGTCCCGAGCGGCTCGAGGCGTCCGTCGAGACGCTTCCCGGTGTCGGCCCGACCCTGACGAAGCGGCTGGCGAAGCTCGGCCTCGCTCGCGTCGGCGATCTGCTCTCCCACCGCCCGCGTCGCTACGAGGAGCCCGCTCCGAAGCGGCGGATCGCCGACCTCTTCGGGGAGGAGGAGGCGCTGATCGAGGGTGAGGTGCTCAAGACCTCGTCGCGGCACGGGCGCGGCAGGCTGCGGATCCTGACGGCGCAGATCGCCGACGGCTCCGGGCAGATCTCGGCCACGTGGTTCAACCAGCCGTGGCTGCAGGAGAAGCTCACGCCGGGCACCCACGTGCGGCTGCGCGGAACGACGAACCGCTACGGCTTCCAGGTGCGTTCCTTCGACCTGAACGGTGGCAGCGCCACCGCGGACTTCGCGCCCGTCTATCCGGCGAGCGAGGAGATCTCCGCCGCCAAGCTGCGCGAGCTCGCGGCGGAAGCGCTCGCCTTCGTGCGTGACGACCCGGACGCCCTGCCGACCTCGGTCAAAGTCGAGCGGGAGCTCCCGCTGAAGGCGGACGCGCTCGTCGCGCTCCACGCGCCGCGCTCGCTCGCGGAAGCGGAGGAGGGGAGGAGCCGCCTCGCCTTCGACGAGCTGCTCGTCCTCCAGCTCGCGCTCGCCCGGCAGAACGCCGAGCGGGAGGAGGCCGTTGCCGCCGCGCTGCCCGCGCCGGGCGAGCTGGTCGAGCGGTACCGCGCCGCGCTTCCCTTCACGTTCACGGAACACCAGGAAGCGGCGATCGCCGAGCTCGATGCCGATCTCGCCCGCACGACCCCGATGCAGCGGCTGCTCCAGGGTGACGTCGGCTCCGGGAAGACCGTCGTCGCGCTCTATGCGCTCCTACGCGCGGTCGAAGCCGGCCGTCAGGGTGCGTTGATGGCGCCGACCGAGACGCTCGCCGAGCAGCACTTCCTCACGATCGAAGGGATTTGCGCGCAGCTCGGCGTCTCCTGCGCGCTCGTGACCGGTTCGACGAAGTCGCCCGACGCGGCTCTCGCGGACGTCGTCGTCGGCACGCACGCCCTGATCCAGCAGGGCTTCGAGCTCCGGGATCTCGCCGTCGCGGTCGTGGACGAGCAGCACCGCTTCGGGGTCGAGCAGCGCTCGGCGCTCGCAGAGGGCCGCTCGCCGCACGTCCTCCACATGACGGCGACGCCGATCCCGCGCACGCTCGCGCTCACCGTCTACGGCGACCTGGCGGTGAGCGAGATCGCAAAGCCGCCCGCGTCACGGAAGCCGATCGTGACGGCCTGGGTGACCGACGAGCGGAGCTCCGAGGCGTACACGCGGCTCCGCGCCCATCTCTCGGAAGGCCGGCAGGCGTACGTCGTCTGCCCGCTGGTCGAGGAGTCGGCGACCTCGACGGCACGGGCAGCCGAGCAGGAGGCGGAGTCACTGCGCGCCGGCGAGCTGCAGGGCTTTCGCGTCGGCTGCATGCACGGACGCCTGAAGCCCGCCGCGCGCCGAGAGCTGATGGCGAGCTTCAAGGCGCGCGAGCTCGACGTGCTCGTCGCGACGACCGTGATCGAGGTCGGAGTCGACGTCCCGAACGCGACGATCATGATCGTCCAGGAGGCCGATCGCTTCGGGCTCGCACAGCTCCACCAACTTCGCGGCCGAGTCGGTCGCGGCGCCGAGCAGTCGTACTGCCTCCTGATCTCGCGCGCGAAGGAGGAGCTGACCGAGAGCGCTCGCGACCGGCTCGAGGCGCTCGTCGAGTCGACGGACGGGTTCGAGCTCGCCGAGCGCGATCTCGAGATCCGCGGCGGCGGCCAACTCCTCGGCGCTCGCCAGTCGGGGCTGTCGGATCTTCGCTTCGCGCGGATCACGAAGGACATCGCGCTGCTCGAGGCCGCCCGCGACGCCGCGCGCGCGCTCCCGCCGGAGACGATGGCGGTCGAGGTGGACGCGCTCCTCGGCGGCGCCGAGCACCTGGGCGCGTCCTAGCTTGGTCGGGATCTGGTGCCCGTGCTGTCGACTCAGCTCGAGAAACTGGCAATCTCGTCGAGCACCCCACTCGGCTCATCGAGCCATGGCAAGTGACCAGCACCCGGGATGCGACTGATCCGTACGTTCGGATTGCCCTGCGCGATTGCATGCCAGGCCGCCTCCACCTTGCTGGAGACGAACGCATCGCGGTCGCCGAGGATGAACAGTGTGGGCACAGTCAGTTCGAGCCACCGCTCACCCAGAAGGACGTCCTTGCGAACACCAAGCGGCCCGACAACCCGCCTCACAAGACTGAGTGCGCTGTCTCGGTTGCGTCTCATGTGCTCGACGTCAACGTCGAGCAACTCGTCTGTCAAACGTTCAGGGTGTGCCACGAGCACTTGGCCCCAGAACTTCCGATTTCCCTCACGGCTCGGGTTCCCGAGGAGCTTTCGACCGAGAGGTGTGCCAACAAGAGGCAACCCGAGCATTCGGAGCGGGAGCGGCGCTTCGCGGCTGACTCCGGGCGGGTGTCCGGCGATGATCAGACGCTGAACGCGGCGCGGCTGATCGAGCGAGAACACCGTGCACCACCAGCCGCCGATCGAGTTCGCCAGCATGTCGACGGTCTCGAGTTCGAGAGCGTCGAGGAGACTGCCTAGGAAGGCAATCGCGTGCGCGGCAAGGTCGATGCCCTCGTAGTCGAACGGGTCGGCAAGCCCGTGCCCAGGGCGATCAACTGCAAGTACCCGATGTCGCTGTGCGAGTAGCGGCATGAACGGCACCCACTCGTAGGCGCCGTCCCCGCCTCCATGGACGAGGATTAGCGGCGGCCCAGCTCCGAGCTCGAGAACCTGCGTTTCGCCCCCCGACCACCGCACACGTATGACCTTGGTGCCGGGCGCAAGACGTGCGATCAACGCGCTCTGGGCGGCCTCGAGCGGTCCGTCGAGTTCGCTAGGCGTCACCCGCCGATAATAAGCGCGCAGCCAGCCCGGGCCTCGCGATTCGTGTCGGTGCACCACGGATGCTCGTGTACGACCGCCGCCTCGCCGAGGCCGCCGCCGGGCTCGAGGTGCTCAGCCCGGGGTGTGAGGATTGTCGCCTGACGGGTGTGCTAAGGAACGAGCTCGAACGACTCGACGTGCCTGGGCCGGACGACCGAGAAGTGGCGACGGTCGAGCGTCGCGATCGTCGAGACGCCGAGACGTTCGGCTGCCGCGACGATCGAGGCATCGACGGTTCCGAGCGGGAGGTCGCGGTATTGCTCGACAAGGTGTGCGATCCGGAGCCAATCGGATGGATGAACCGGCTCGACGGTGAAATTCCCGAGAGTCAGTTCCGCCAGGAATCGAAGCTCGACATCCGGATGCAGCCGCGTGGCCATGAGGTGCGTCACTTCGGCGACCGTGAGTACGGGCACTCGCTTGGGGCCGGCGAACTCGTGCAGCAGCGCGGTGCATCGCTCGTGCTCTCGGTCGTCGGAATCCGCCACCGCAAGCAGCGGGCCAGCATCGACTACGAGCGCCGTGGATCGCTCCATTCCTCGGCGAGGATCTCCTCGATGCGAGAAGCGATGTTCCCGTCGCCGCTCGCTCCAGCAGCCTCGAACAGAAACGGTCGCCGAGCGCCTGGCTCCCCGTTCGCATAAAGCTCGAGCGCGTCGCGAATCACGTCCGACAGCGTGCCATTCCGCTGGGCTGCGATATGTCGCAGCTTTGTGTCAAGTTCCTCACTGATCTTGATTGTCGTTCGCTTCATAGGTATGCCAGCATACCCGACCTCGCGACCCGCTGTGAGCGAGCGGCTGTCGCGCTTGCTCGGAGTTGAGCTGCCGATCGTCCAGGCGCCGATCGGGACGGCTTCGGTGCCGGCGCTGGCGGCGGCCGTCTCGAACGCGGGCGGGGTCGGGACGCTCGCCCTCTCGTGGTGTCCGCTCGAGGACGTTGGCGAGGTCGTCGCGGAGACGCGGAGGCTCACGTCACGCCCGTTCGGCGTCAATCTCGTGCTCGAATGGGATCAGCGCGAACGGCTAGACGCTGCGCTGGAGGCAGGAGCGCGGGTCGTGTCGGTCACTTGGGGAAATCCGGCTACCTACGTCGAGACGAGCCACGACGCGGGTGCCGTCGTCCTCGCGACGGTCGGCTCGGCGGAGGAGGCACGCCGCGTCGAGGCAACGGGCGTGGATGCCGTCGTGGCGCAGGGATGGGAATCTGGCGGCCATGTCTGGGGCGAGGTCGCGACGATGGCGCTCGTCCCGGCGGTCGTCGATGCCGTGGAGATCCCGGTGCTCGCGGCCGGCGGGATCGCGGACGCGCGCGGCGTCGCCGCCGCGCTCGCGCTCGGCGCCGACGGCGTCTGGGTCGGGACGCGTTTTCTGCTGGCCGAAGAGACGCCGATCCACCCGCTCTACCGCGAGCTCCTGCTCGGCGCCGATGCCACCGACACCCTCTACTCGAGCGTCTTCGACGGTGGTTGGCCCGATGCGCCACATCGCACGCTTCGGAACAGCACCCTCGAAGCGTGGCAACGGGCGGGCTCGGCCGCTTCCGGCTCGCGCCCGGGAGAGGGCGAGGTCGTTGCCAGGCGGCCGGACGGCAGCGAGCTCCGTCGCTACGCCTCGGCGCTGCCGCTCGCCGGGATGGAGGGGGAGATCGAAGCGCTGTCGCTCTGGGCCGGTCAGAGCGTCGGCCTCGTGCGGGACGTGCGGCCCGCGGCCGAGATCGTCGCCGAGCTCGCAGCGGGGCTCCAGTGAGGATCATCGCGGGCGAGCGGCGTGGAGCCACGATCGCGGCGCCGCCAGGCCTCGCGACGCGTCCCACCGGCGACCGCGTCCGCGAGGCTGCCTTCAACCTGATCGGTCCGGTCGACGACGCGAGCGTGCTCGACCTCTACGCCGGCTCGGGCGCGCTCGGGCTCGAGGCGCTGTCCCGGGGAGCGGCGAGTGTGACTTTCGTCGAGTCCGACCGGCGCGCGTGCCGCGTGATCGCGGAGAACCTCGCCAAGCTGCGCTTCACCGGGGCTCGGGTCGCGTGCGCCGACGCGATCTGGACGCTCCGCCAGGAGACGCGCACCTACGACCTCGTGCTCGTCGACCCGCCCTATGAGCAGTGGGACGAGCTCGAGCCGAAGCTCGGCGAGCTCCTCGGCCCTGTCCTCGCACCGGACGGCCTGCTCGTCGTCGAGACGGGCTCGCGCACCCAGCCGGAGCTGCCGCTCGCACGCCGCACCTCCCGGCGCTACGGTTCCGCGCGGCTCACCCTCTTCGAGCACCCATGATCACCGCCATCTATCCAGGCACCTACGACCCGGTCACGCTCGGCCACGTCGACGTGATCGAGCGCTCGGCTGCGATCTTCGACCGGATCGTGGTCGGCGTGGTGGGCAACCCGCAGCACAAGACGCCGATGTTCAGCCTCGACGAGCGCGTCGAGTTCCTCCGCGAGGCGCTCTCGCACCTCGAGAACGTGGAGGTGGACGTCTTCTCCGAGCTCGTGGTCGATTTCGCGCGCCGCTGGCAGGCGAAGGTGATCGTCAAGGGCCTGCGCGTGATCTCGGACTTCGAGTGGGAGTTCCAGATGAACCAGCTCAACCGGCACCTCGCACCCGAGATCGAGACGGTCTACGTGATGGCCAGCCCACAGGTCAGCTTCGTCTCCTCGAGCGGCGTGAAGGAGATCGCCGCATTCGGCGGAAAGGTTGACGAACTGGTGCCTGAGCCCGTGGCGCGCCGACTCGCGGAGAAGTTTCCGAACGGCAGACCCGGCGCTCCGGAGAATCCCCGAGAGTAGACTTCTGGAGACCAATGGACGTTCTCGTTCTCATCGACAAGCTCGACGACCTCGTGCACAACGCGAAGGCCGTGCCGCTCACCGACCAGGTTCGGATCGATCGCGAGGAGATCTACGACATCCTCGACCAGATGCGGGCGACGATCCCGGAGGAGATCAAGCAGGCGCGCTGGATCGTCAAGGAGCGGCAGGAGATGCTGGCCGAGGCGAAGCGCGAGACCGACCGTCTCCTGGGCGAGGCGCGCGAGCAGGCGGTGCGCGAGGCCTCGCAGACCGAGATCGTCAAGCTCGCCGAGCGCCAAGCCCAGGAGATCGTCGACGACGCCAGGCGGCAGGCGCGCGAGACGCGGCTCGAGATGGAGGACTGGGCGGACGGAATCCTCTCGACGCTCGAGGTCAACCTCGACAAGTTCCTGACCGCCGTCAAGCGTGGACGCGAGCGGCTGCACGAACGCTCGCAGGAGACGGTCGTCGCCGGTGTCGGGCCGCGTGACGCGGACGACGACGGCTCCTACCTCTAGCCAGAACCCGTGACCAGGTTCCCGCTGCGGCGGCTCCGGCTTCGCTCAGGCGAGGTGCAGCGCGACGCGGTGGAGATCGAGCTCGAGCCGTTCGAGCTCGGCGGGCAGCGCTATCTCCCCGTGCCGCAGGCGGTCGAGGCGGAGCTCACGATCACGCAGGCGACGACGGGCCTCCTCTTCGAGCTGCGCTTTCCGGTGCGCCTACACGGGCCGTGCATGCGCTGCCTCGCGGACGCAGCGCTCGACATCCGCGTCGACGCGAGGGAATACCACGCGGCGGCTGCGGCGGGCGACGAGGAGCTTCAGAGCGAGTACGTGGTCGACGATCAGCTCGAGCTGACGGCCTGGGCTCGCGACGCGATCGCGCTCGCGTTGCCGGATCAGATCCTCCACGACCCAGACTGCGCCGGTCTCTGTCCGATCTGCGGCAAGGATCTCAACGTCGAGCCGCACACACACGAGGACGTCGCCGGCGATCCGCGGTGGTCGGCGCTCGAGAGCCTCCGCGACCGGCTGTAGGATGCCCTGGCGCTCCGGCGCCCTCCCATGACGGACTGAACGAGCACATCGACGTCCTCCGCGCCTCCGCCAGGCGCTCGTCTTCGTTCCCGTAGGAGGTACCACCCGTGCGAGTCTCGCTCGCCGGCGTCGTCAAGGCGTACGGCGCCACCACCGTTTTCGATCGCGTCGATCTGACGCTCGGCCCGCGCTCGCGGCTCGGCGTCGTGGGCCGGAACGGCGCCGGTAAGTCCACGCTGCTTCGGCTGCTCGGTGGAGCAGAGGCTCCGGATGAAGGCCGCGTCGAGCGGATTCCGGCGACGCTGACCGTCGGCTATCTGCCGCAGGAGCACGACCGGAGCCCCGCGGAGACGCTTCGCGCCTACCTCGAGCGCCGAACCGGGATCGCCGACGCGCAGGCCGCGGTCGAACGACACACGGAAACGTGGCAGGCCGACGCCTACGGCTCTGCGCTCGAACGCTTCCTCGCGCTCGGTGGCGGCGACTTCGAGCATCGAGCACGCGCCGTCTGCGCCGACCTCGGGCTCGATGTCTCGCTCGAGCAGGCGACGGCGACCCTTTCGGGCGGCGAGGCGGCAAGAGCCGGGCTCGCGGCGATTCTCCTCTCCCGCTTCGACCTGCTCCTGCTCGACGAGCCGACGAACGACCTCGACTTCGACGGGCTGGAGCGGCTCGAGCGCTTCCTGGCCGGCTTCGACGGCGGGCTGGCCGTGGTCTCGCACGATCGCGCCTTTCTCGACCGGACGATCCGGCGGATCGTCGAGATCGACCCCTGGACGCATCGCGTCAAGGAGTGGGCGGGAACCTGGAGCGACTACGAAGGGGCGCGCGAGCTCGCTCGCGAGCGTCAGTACGAGGCGTTCGCAGACAGCGAGGAGCGGCGACGCGACGTCGAGGCGTTGCTCGCCGCCCGCCGCACCCAGGCTCACGGGGCCGGCGGGATGGCGGACCGGCGCGGCACGAAGGCGCTCGCCGGGAAGGTGCGCCAAGCGAAGCGCTCGCTCGAGCGGATCTCGTCCGTCGAAAAGCCCTACGAGCCGTGGGAGCTGAAGCTCTCACTCACCGCTCGGCAGCGTCCGGGCGACTCGGTCGTCGCGCTCGAGGGCGCCGTCGGCGTCCGCGGCGACTTCCGGCTCGGGCCGATCGACCTCGTCCTCGCACCGGCCGAGCGCGTCGCGATCACAGGCCGAAACGGCAGCGGCAAGTCGACGCTCCTCGCCCTCTTGCTCGGTGAGCTACGGCTCGCCGCGGGCCGGCGCCGCGTCGGCCGATCCACGGTGCTGGGCTCGCTCGATCAGCGGCGTCTGGCGTACGACGGCCCGACGCCCGCGCTCGCTCGATTCCGCGAGCGAACCGGCCTGACGTCGGTCGACGCTCGCACCCTTCTCGCCAAGTTCAACCTCGGCGCCGACCACGTCGAGCGAGCCTGCGGGACGCTCTCACCGGGCGAGCGAACCCGGCTCAACCTCGCAGAGCTGATGGCGCGCGGTGTCAACTGCCTCGTGCTCGACGAGCCCACGAACCACCTCGACCTCGAGGCGATCGAGGAGCTCGAAACCGCGCTCGCCGTCTACGAGGGAACGACGGTTGTGGTCTCCCACGACCGTCGCTTCCTCGAGCGGGTCGCGCCGACGCGCGAGCTCGCGCTCTAAGAACGCGCCACGCTGACGGCCGCGTCGAGCGGGCCGTCGCGCAGGTGCTGCGCGCCGATCCGCTCCGCAAGGGCCCCCGAGATGCCCGCGCCGGCGAGGGCGAGCGGGAACCGTCCTGCCAGCTCTCGGAGCTCCATCTCACAGGCGGCGAGCTTCGAGTCGTCGACGGAGGCGACGACCACGAGGTCCGGCTGCAGGGCCTTCGCCGCCTCGTCGATCGTCGCCAGAGGGGTGTCCGCGCCGAGATAAGTGATCCGCCAGCCGTGCTCGCGGAGGGCGAGGCCGAAGGCGATCAGCGAGAGGTCGTGAAGCTCTCCGGCCGGACAGGCGAGGAGCGCCCGCTTTCCGGCGCCGCGATCCCACCCGCGGGCGAGCCCCAGGAGTCGTCCTCGGAGCAGGTTGCTCGCGAAATGCTCCTGCGCGATCGAGAGCTCGCCCTGCCGCCAGAGGATGCCGAGCTCGCGCAGGGTGGGGAGGATCGAGTCGCGGAGGACGGTCTCGACGGTGAGCGTGGCGAGGAGCCGGTCGAGCGCGGCGTGCGCACCGACGTCGTCGTAGGCCGTCAGAGCTACGGCGAGCGACTCCACCTCGGGCGACTCGGCCCGGCCCTCGAGCGCCATCCGAGCCGCTTCGCCCGCCGAGATGCCCCGGGAGAGGGCGGCGTTCATCGCGTGGATGCGGCGCTCGTCCGCTCCCGTATAGAGCCGGTAACCGCCCGGCGAGCGCACGGGGTCGAGCAGGCCGTAGCGCCGCTCCCAGGCCCGCAGGAGCTCGGGCCTGACCCCGGTGCGCCGGGCGAGCTCGCCGATCCGAAGGTCTGCAGCCACGAAGACACTGTACAGACTAGGAACAAAGATTTGACAATCGGGGATCTGACGCGTAGATTGCCTCCACAAACTCTGGACATAGTCTGAACAAGAAGGAGAATCGATGAAGAAGTTCGATGTGCTCGCAGCGGTACTCGTCGTGGTCGGAGGCCTGAACTGGGGGCTTGTCGCCTTGGCGGAGTTCGATCTCGTCGCCACGCTCGTCGGGCTCGAGTTCGGCGAGACGAACGTCGTCTCCCGTCTCATCTACGGCCTCGTCGGGCTCGCGGCGGTCTACCAGATCGCCCAGCAGGCTTCGATCCGCCGCCGCTGGTCGTCAGCGCCGGCCACCGCGTAGGCCGTGGGGATGAACGCGATGCGATCTCCCTCACCCACCTGGGCGCTCGTGGCAGGGACGGCCGAACGCCGCTCGCGGTTCCTGCTCCTCGGCGCCGCTGCCCTCTCGTTCGTCCTCTCGGTCTCGCTCTGGTTCTCGGGGAACGAGCTGCAGGGGATCTTCGTCGGCCTCTGGGTCCCGTCGATCCTGTCGCTCGGCGCGATCGTCCTACCGCGGGGGGCGGTGCGATGAGCACTGTCGCGCTGTTCGTCGTCGGGACGTTCGTGACCCTGCTCGTCGGAGCCTCGCTCACGCTTCTCTTCTGGGGCGCAGTCCTCGACGGGCGCTACAACGACGAGAAGCGGGCGGAGGAGACGGCGGCCGACCTGCTCCTCGCCGCCGAGCGATTCCGAGGGGTCGACGCGGCGTAGCTGAGTCATGCCTCCCGGACGAACCCCCGACCTGCTGCACTCGATCGAGCTGGGCGGAGTGCTCGACGCGCTGCGGGCCGCAACCGAGCTCCGCCGCCGGCCGGTCGCAGCGGCCGAGCTCGACCCGCTGCTCCGGTTGGCCGAGCACGGGAACACGCTTGCCCGGGCCTGCGCGGGCTACGCGCTCGGTCGACGGCTTGGGGGCGACGTCGACCACGCGCTCCTCTCCCTGCTGACCTCGGGTGAGGAGAGCCTGCGCCGCGCGGGAGCCCTCGTCCTGTCGGAGCGGCCGCGGTTCGAGGCGGCGGCGCCGTTCCTGCGCGCGCACGCCGCCTCCGGCGGGGTCGGTGGGATGCTTGCCTCGCTCGCGCTGGAGGAGTGGAACGGGCTGCCGCGAGCCGCAGAGCGTCTTCGGCCGCCTCGCTCCGGCGCGCGTGGGCTCCGGGTCGGCCAGGTGTTCCTCCAGGGCCGGATCGACGCAGGGCTCCACGAGGTCGGCGCCGGCGACGGCGGCGGACTCGCCACGCTCGTCGTCCAGCTCTCTCGCGCGCTCGGCCGACGTCCGGAGATCGACTCGGTGGTCACGCTCGCGCGGGCATTCGCCGACGAGCACTCGATCGTTTCGTGCGAGCTGCTGCACGAACGAGTGGGGCCGGGATCGTCGATCGAGCGGATTGCCTTCGGGCCAGAGGGATACCTGGCCACGGCGGACATGTGGCCGCACCGAGCGGAGATCGAACGCGAGCTCGAGCGCGCGCTGCTGCAGCTTCCTGCCCTCGACGTCCTGCACCTCCGCTTCGCGGACGTCGGCACCTTCGCGGCCGCGCGCGTGTGTCGGCGCCTCGGGATTCCCGTCTGCTTCACCCTGGCGGCCGACCCGCACGTCGTCATCCGCGCGGCGGAGCAGGCAGGCCGCCTCAGTCGGGAGACGTTCGGAGAGGCCGAGGTGCGCGAGCACTATCTTCTCCGGGCTCACATCGTCGAGTCGATGCTCGAGCAGGCCGCCGGTCTCGTCACCTTTCCGCGCCCCGACGCCGCGGCCGACCTGCGAGACATGCTCGGGATCGAGCTCGGCGGCCCGAAGGCCGGAAGGCTGCGAACCGTCTCGGAGGGGATCTCGATCCGGACGCTCGACCGGGCGGCCGGCGCAGCGGCGGAGCCGGCCGAGCCGGAGGTATGGCAAGACCTGCGGCGTGCCGTCGCCACGCTTCCGGCTGAGCGCGCAGGGCTTCCGCTCTTGATCTCGGTAGGCAGGTTCCATCGCGTCAAGGGCTTCGACCGGCTCCTCGAGGCGTGGGCCGGCGACCCGGTGCTCTTCGCCGCCTTCAACCTCGCGCTCGTTGGCGGCGACCTTGAGCGCCCGACCGGAGAGGAGGCGGATGTGCTGCGCCGCCTGGGCACCGTCGAGCGGAGCTTCCCTCATGCGTGCTCGGGCCGCCTTTTGCTCGGCCACCGCTCGCACGACGACGTCGCTCTGCTCCTCCACGCGGCCCGGTTCGGGCTCGAGGACGCGGTGGCCCCGGACGCGGTCTACGCCTGCGCCAGCGACAAGGAGGAATTCGGGCTGGCGCTCCTCGAAGCGCTCGGCGCCGGGCTCACGGTTGTCGCACCGATCGTCGGTGGTCCTGCGACCTACGTGGAGCACGGCGTCAACGGCTGGCTCGTCGACACAACCTCTGTCGACGAGTTGCGACGGGGGCTGAACCTGGCCGCCCGTCTCCGCCACGTCGAGGGCAGGGCCGCCGCTGCCACCGCGCTCGTCCGCGAGCGGTTCTCGATCGAGGGGATGGCCGCGAAGCTGACCGAGCTCTATCTCGGCCTGGGCGATTCCTCCCGGCTGGAGGTGGCGGCGTGAGAGCGCTCCTGCTCAGCCCGGATTACGCCTCCCACTACTTCCCGCTCTCCGCCCTCGGTCGCGAGCTCCGCTCCCGCGGGTACGACGTCCTCGTGGCGACGGGGCCGGCACTTCGCAGCCGCGTCGAGCAGGACGGCTTCGGCTACCGGGAGCTCGTCCTCGGGCCGGGGAGCAACCCGGGCCTGATCCGGGCAGCAGAGCAGCCCGGCGACGAGGGCGAACGGGTCGACGCTTTCCTGGCGGCGACGCGCGAGGGAATGATCGAGACCCTCCGCTACCAGGCGGAGTCGCGGCTCCGGGACCTGCTCTGGCGGCCGGAGGAGGTGACCGCCCGGCTCAGCGCGCTCCTCGCCGAGGTGCGGCCCTCGGTCGTCGTCTCCGACCAGCTCGCATTCGGGGCCACGCTCGCGCTGCGCGCGCTGGCGCAGCCGTACGTGAGCTTCCATCCCGGGCATCCGTCGGCGATCGTCGGCCCGGGCGAGGTCTTCGGGTTCCCCGCGCTCC
This sequence comes from uncultured Gaiellaceae bacterium, assembly GCA_963761905.1. Classification (GTDB taxonomy): domain Bacteria; phylum Actinomycetota; class Thermoleophilia; order Gaiellales; family Gaiellaceae; genus Gaiellasilicea. Next base: position 245,521 of record CAVXIQ010000005.1, read on the forward strand.
GCTCGCGAGAGTTCGACGCGGACGACAGGGAGCTGGCGAACCTGTGGGAACGGTGCGTCGAGGTCTCGGAACGCTTCACCCACGTCTTCAACCGCACGCTCCGCGGATTGAATCCTTCGGCGCCGCAGGTCGTCTCTGCGTTCGCCGCCACCTCGCCCCTGCTCACGCTCGTCAACTATCCGGCCGAGCTCGGCGAGTATCGGAGGGCGTCGCTGCCGCGCAGCGTCCACTTCGTCGGCGCGTCCGTCCGGCACGAGCCGATTACGGATCCGACGCTCTCTGCGTGGCTCGCGCGACCGAATGGAGAGCTGCCGCGGATCTACGTCTCCTTCGGCAGCTTCCTCTCGGCGCGCTCGGACGTCCTCGCTCGGATCGTGGACGCGTTCCGCGCCGAGCCGATTCAGCTGGTCGTCGCCTCCGGCGTGACCCAGTCCGAGTCGTTGCCTGAAGTACCTAAGAGCTGGCGGATCCAGCCGTATGTGCCACAGCCCGCGCTGCTCCGCTGGTGCGACCTCGCGATCTCGCACGGCGGCAACAACACCGTCACCGAGGCGCTCTGGGCCGGCGTTCCGCTCCTACTCTGTCCGTTTTCGACCGACCAGTTCGCCGCCGCCGAGGACGTCCGGCGGAGCGGCCTCGGCGACGTCTTCGACCCGAACGCGGCCTCCCCCGAAGCGATCGCCGACCTCGCCCGAGGCGTGCTCGCCGGGGCCGCGCCGGAGCGCGCCGCCCTCCTCTCCGAGCGACTGAGGTCGGGCGCAGGCCCCGCGTACGCCGTCGACCTGATCGTGGGGCTCGCCGCCCGGCGCCGCTCGGTTGCGCGGGCGGGCGCAAGCCGAGCGGTCAGGCCGAGCCTGGCGTGACGGTGGCTACGTGCCCAGCGACGGAACCACGCGTCCCTGCGGGTAGATCAGGTAGACGGTTCCGCCGGACGCCGACAGCCACACCGTCTCGAGCTCCGTCCGATCGTAGGTCCGCCGCACGTCCTCGTTCGTCGAGGCGGCGGGATCGTTGACGATCGGATTGCCGTCTGCGTCGAAGCCGACGATCACGGCGAGGTGCCCGTCGCTCGACGAGACCGCGCTCCCCGTGACCTCGCCCTTCTTCCAGGCCCAGCTGAAGACGACAGGCACTCCCGCCGCGACCCAGTCCTCGACGTCGTTCATCGAGGTGAAGCGGGCTACGGACGCCTCCATGCCTTCGGTGGCCGCGTACGCCGTGTTGAACGGCCAGTTGCCGTGTCCGTCGTAGATCCAGTCGTAGACGCCGTCGACGGCCCTCCGCACACGAGTTTCGATTGGGCCCGAGTCGCCGGGGTCCGTCCCGAGATAGCCGTTCCAGTAGGAAAGCACCATCGAGACCGAGGTCGGGCTGCACCAGACGTTGCCCCCGTCCGGATAGACCATCTGCGAGTGCTCCGGCACGGCGCTGGGAAGCGTGATCGGGCCAAGGTGCGAGCGCGGCTCCAGACTCGGCCGGTCCGGCGCGGCGGTCGAGGTCGCCACCGAGAGGAAGCGGACGCTCGGAGCGGCCGTCCCCGCCGTGAAGAGCTGCAGCTTCGTCTGGTACGCATCGGCCGGCGGCGCCTTCTTCCCGTTCAGGACGAGCGTGTCGGTCGCGACAAAACCGTCGGTATCTCCCTGGAGCCGCACCGAATGACGGCTCACATCGGTCTCGCCGGAAGCCCAGACTCCGAGGCTGTACCACTTCGTCCAGCGATCCGACGATCCGTGCTCTGATCCAGGTCTCGATCCAGGTGCCCGAGGGGCGTCGTCGCGTTCCACGAGGCGATCGCCTCGGTGAACGCCGAATGCGGTCGAGGTGACCGGCGAGATCGCCTCACCGACCCGGTAGGCGCCGCCATTGTAGTAGTTGCCGCCGTAGTACGCGCCGGGCGCGTCCGTGCCGGCGGTGAGCCCGGAGGCGGCCACGGTGAGGCTGCCGTCGCCTGCGACGGCGGTTCCCGAATGGCTCCAGCCGGCGAACGTGCGCCAGCTGTCGTAGCCGGTTTGATAGGCCGCGCCGCCGCTCTTGGCGCCCGCCGAGACGGCGGCGACGGACGCGAGTACGAGCAGCGAGATCAGGACGAGCGTGCGAGACAATGGAATCCCCTCCCGTAAGTGACGACGCGCCATCATCGCGCGCGGGCCGGATCGGCGCAAACGTTGCGCTACACTCCGCAGCCGCCGATGGCAGTCCCCAAGAAGAAAACCTCCAAGGCACGTCGAGACAAGCGCCGCGCCCAGCACGGGATCGAGTCGCCGCGCGTCAACGTCTGTCCGACCTGCCAGCAGCCGAAGCGCCCGCACCACGTGTGCCCGACGTGCAAGACGTACAAGGGCCGCGAGATCGAGCCGCTCCGCACTCCCGCTCCGTAGCCTTGGCCCGCATTGCGGTCGACGCGATGGGAGGCGATCGCGCGCCGGACGAGATCGTCGCCGGGGCACTGCTCGCTGCGGCCGACGGCCTGACGCCGATCCTCTTCGGACCGGCCGGGCTCGAGACCGGCGGGCTCGAGCTCGTCGAGGCGCCCGACGTGATCGAGATGCACGAGAAGCCCTCCGAGGCGGTTCGGGCGAAGCCGAACTCATCGCTCGTGGCGGCGTGTCGAGCGGTCGCCGACGGTCAGGCAGAGGCCGTGGTCTCGGCCGGCAGCACCGGCGCGATGCTCGCCGCCGGCCTGATCCACCTCCGCCGGGTGCCGGGGGTCAAGCGGCCGGCGATCGCCGTCGTGATCCCGACGTCCAAGGGGCCGTCGCTCCTCCTGGACGCCGGGGCGAACGCCGACGCGCGCCCCGAGCACCTGCTCCAGTTCGCGCTGATGGGCTCGATCTTCGCCGGAGAGCTGCTCGAGCTCCCGAGCCCCGAGATCCGGCTTCTCTCGATCGGGGAGGAGCCGGAGAAGGGCAACCAGCTCACGCTCGAGGCGCATGCGCTCCTTGCGGGCAGCAGCCTCAGGTTCGAAGGGAACGCCGAGAGCCGCGACCTCCTCGCGGGAGCAGCCGACGTCGTCGTCTGCGACGGCTTCACGGGCAACGTGGTGCTGAAGCTGATCGAGGGGACGATCGCCACGCTCCTCGAGGATCTGCGGACCGAGATCCGCTCGACCCCACGCGGTCGACTCGGGGGACTGCTGATCAGACCCGCGGCGCGTCGCCTGCGGGAGCGGCTCGACCCTGACACCTACGGCGGCGCCTACCTGCTCGGGCTGCAGGGTCTCTCGGTCGTTGCGCACGGGAACTCGTCGCGCGGCGCGATCGCGAACGCGATCCGGCTGGCCACTCGCGGGGTCGAGCGTGACGTCGTCGGCCGCCTCGCCGCGCTGATGCCCGAGCGCCGTTCGCCGACGACTGTATGATCGGCGCGCTTTACCTCCCACCAACCATTCGTTCAAGTGAGGTCGATGTGGCAGCGTCGCGCGAAGAGGTCTACGAGCGGGTCAAGGAAGTCCTGAGCGAGCAGCTCGGCGTCGACGACGCGGAGATCAACGAGGAAGCGTCGTTCCAGGAGGATCTAGACGCCGACTCGCTCGATCTCGTCGAGCTGATCATGGAGCTCGAGGATCAGTTCGGGATCAAGATCTCGGACGAGGACGCCCAGAAGATCACCACGGTCGGCCAGGCCGTCGACTACGTCTCGACCCACCAGTAGCGCAGCGCCGACAGGCGACCCGGAGCCGCTCGGGCGCCTGCTCGACTCGCTTCCTGCGGAGCGGCTCGAGCACGTGTTCACGCATACGTCGTGGGCCTCGGATCGCGCTTCGTCGTATGAGCGGCTCGAGTTCCTCGGGGACAGCGTCCTCGAGCTCGCGATCGCGCGTGAGCTCTACAACCGCTATCCGGACGCGGCGGAGGGCCGGCTCGCGAAGATCCGCTCGCACGTCGTCTCGCGGGCGAGTTGCGCCCTCGTCGCGCGCGACCTCGATCTGGGCGCCCGGCTCGGGAAGGCCGCTGAAGCGGGCGGGATCGCTCCGGAGGAGCTGGCGCGAATCGTCAAGAGCAAGAACGTGACGGCGGCGCTCCTCGAGGCGGCGATCGCCGCGCTCTTCCTCGTCCACGGCTACGAGCCGATCGAGTCGGCGATCGTGGCGGCGTTCTCCGACCGGATCGACTACGCCTCCTCGACCCATGTCGACCACAAGACGGAGCTCCAGGAGGCGCTCGCCCGCTCCGGTCGCTCTGTCTCCTACTCGGTGCTCGAGGTCGAGGGGCCGCCGCACGATCGACGTTTCTCGTGTGCCGCCCTCGTCGACGGCGAGGAGCTCGGACGGGGAGTCGGTCGCTCGAAGAAGGACGCCGAGCAGGCCGCCGCCAAGCTCGCGCTGGAGGCGATCGGTAGCTCCTAAGACGCGCTGTGTCCCTCGAACGAAGGTACGCCGTCCTTCTCCCTCGCTAGCCTCGTTCCGTGCACCTGCGCTCTCTCCGACTGCGCGGCTTCAAGTCGTTTCCGGACGCGCTCGAGCTGAAGCTGGAGCCCGGCGTATCGGTCGTCGTCGGCCCGAACGGCTCCGGCAAGTCGAACGTCGCCGACGCCATCGTTTGGGCGGCGGGCTCGCTGACGCCGTCCGAGCTGCGCGCGGACAAGCCTGACGACGTCCTCTTCAACGGCGCCGAGGGCCGCAAGCCGGCCGAGACCTGCGAGGTCGAGCTCGTCTTCGACAACGAGGACGGCGGCTTTGGTTCCGCGCTGGATGGAACCCGGCTCGACTTCTCGGAAGTGTCCATCGCGCGGCGCCTGCACCGGGGTGGGGAGGGCCAGTACCTCGTCAACCGCGCGCACGTTCGCCGCACCGACCTCGTCGAGCTGCTCGCCGACGTCGGCCTTTCCGGCTCGATGCACTCGATCGTCAGCCAGGGAAAGGTCGAAGCCGTGCTCGCTTCGAAGCCGGAGGAGCGGCGCGAGCTCGTCGAGGAGGCCGCCGGGCTCGGCAAGTTCAAGCGCCGCAAGCATCGGGCCGAGCTGAAGCTGAACCGCGTCGCGATTCAGGTCGAGCGGGCACGTGACGTCGAGGCGGAGGTGCAGAAGCGCCTGCGCCCGCTCGCGCTCCAGGCGACGGCCGCCGAGCGGGCCGAGAAGCTCGCGGTCGAACTCGCCGGTCTGCGCGCACGGATCGCTGAGATCGACCTCGCCGCCGCCGAGGTGAGGCGCGCAGAAGCGGAGGAACGGAAGACGGCCTCCGGGATCGGACGCCGAGCGGCGCAGGAACGCCTTCGCGCGCTGCTGGCCGAGCGGCAGGGTGCCGAGGAGGAGCTCGCCGACACCGCGGGCAAGCGCGAGGCGGCGGTCAAGGCGATGTACAGGCTGCAGTCGGCGACCGAGCGCCTGGCGCTCCGGCAGGAGGGAGCCGCCGGCCTCCTGGAGCGGCTCCGGAGCGACGCCGTGGAGGCAGAGGCCGCGTCGATCGAGTTCACGGATGAGCGGCTTCGCGCCGCCGAGCAGGCAGCGGCCGAGGCAGCAGCGGCGGCTCGCACCGGCGCCGCGGCCAGCGCGATCGGCGCGGAGCGTGCGCGCGCGGCGCAGGAGCGGCTCGCGGCGCTCGAACGTGGCGCGGCGGCTCGAGCCGAGCAGCGCTTCGGAGCGCTTGCGGCCGAGCGGCGCGGGCTCGAGGCGGAGCTTGCGGACGTGGCCGGTGGTCGGGAGGGCGTGACCGGGGCGCTGTACCGGCTCGGCAGCGCCCGCGAGCGGATCGAGCTTCGGAGGGAGTCGTCCGCCGGCCTGCGAGAAGCGTTTCGGGTCGAGCTCGCCGAGGCGGAGGCGCTCGCCCGCAGGCCGGGCCCGACCCCGCAAGAGCTCGAGCTCGCCGCAAACGAGGCGACGGCCGTGGCGCGGACCGCGGCACATGCCCGTGACGTTCTTGCCTCCAGCGCCGCGCTTGCGAAGGAGCGGCTGGCGGCGCTCGAGCGCTCGCTGGCCGAGCGCGAGGGGATTCCGCCCGCGGCCAGGGAGCTGGCGGACGCGGTAACACCGCTGGCGCTCTCGCTGCTCGACGTCGGCGCGGGAAACGAGCGTTCGGTTGCCGCCGCGCTCGGTTGGCGGGCGTCCGCGCTCGTCGCCGACGACCCGGTGGCCGGCCTCGAGCTGCTGCGTCGGGCGCGCGATACGGGGCTCGGAAGTCTCGCCGTCCTCGTTGGACGCAGCCCGGCCGAGCGGGTCGCCGAGCTTCCCGTCGTCCCGCTGGCCGACCTGCTCGCCGTCGCCGAGCCGGCGGTCACCCCCGAGGGGTTCGGGTACGACCCGACTCGAGGCGAGCTCTGGTTCGCGGGCGAGGCCGCCGAGGCGGTGCTGCTCGAGCTCGAGGCGCGCCGGCGCGGGCTGGCGGCGGAGGTAGAGGAGCTTCGCCGCTCGGCCGCCGAGGCCGAGACGGCGGCGGAGTCGGCGGGTCAGCGTGCGGCCGAGGCCGAGGCGGCGTACTCGAAGGTCGCGCATCTGCGGCAGAGGCCGACGATCGAGCCCGGGTTCCTGCGGCGGCTCGGCGCCTGCGCAGCAACGCTCGACGAGTGCCTGCTGGCGGCCGTCGCCGTCGGCTCCCGGCTCGAGGAGCCGCTCCGGGCACTGGCCGACGCTGCGGCGGAACGCGCTCGAACGCTCGGGGCCGAGCTCACTCGCGTCGGTGCGCTCGAGCACGAGGCGGGACGAGCCGCGGCGCAGGCGAACGAGAACGCCGCGCGCGCGGAGCTCGTTCGCGCCCGCCTTGGCGGCACCGGCCAGATCCGCTTGCTCGAGGTGCCCGAAGCCGACCGCATCGAGGTCGAGCGGGAGGCGCGCCAGCTCACCGACGAGGCCGAGCGACTCGCGGAGGTCGCGGCAGTCACGGCCGACGCAGCCCGAACTGCCGCTCGCTCCGCGGTGGAGAACGACGGTCACCGCGCGCCACGCTTGGATCCCGACCTGCTCCGGCGCGTGCTGGCGGGAGCCGAGCGCCTCGACGACACGCTTGCCGCAGCCGCCGCGACCGCCGCCCGCTTCGAGGCGCCGCTCCGGGCTCGCGTCGATGCAGGGGCTACGCGAGCAGGTGACCTCGGTGGCCGGTTGCGGGAGCTCGGCGCGTCCGAGGTCGAGCTTCGCCAGGCGGCCGAGGACGCAGCCCAGCGAGCGACCGAGATCGAGATCGAGCTCACCCGGATCGAAGCCGACGCGGCCGATGCGCGCAGGCGGCGCGACGAGGCCGACGCCGAGCCGGCGGACGACGGCGATCGCGCCGAGCTGGCGGCTCGCGTCGAGCGGCTCGAAGCGCGGCGGATCCAGCTCGGCCAGGTGAACCCGCTCGCCAAGGAGGAGTACGCGCTCGAGCAGGAGCGGCTGGCGGAGCTCGAGACGCAGCGCGCCGACCTGGAGGCGAGCCTGAAGGAGCTCGAGGAGCTGCGCGCGGAGCTCGCGGAGACGGTCGAGCGGCGCTTCACCGAGACGTTCGCAGCCGTGGCGGCGCATTTCGAGGAGGTCTCGGAGACGCTCTTCCCCGGCGGCGAGGGCCGGCTGCGGCTCGTCGAGCCGGAGGAAGACGACGCCGGCACCGGAATCGAGGTCGAGCTTCGGCCTGCCGGGAAGAAGATCACCCGGCTCGGAATGCTCTCGGGCGGCGAGAAGGCGCTCGGCGCGATCTCGTTCCTCTTCGCGCTCTTCCTCGCGAAGCCGTGCCCGTTCTATCTCCTCGACGAGGTCGAGGCTGCGCTCGACGATGCGAACATCACCCGCTTCGTCGAGCTCTTGCGCCGCTACTCCGATCGCGCCCAGTTCGTCGTGATCACGCACCAGAAGCGAACGATGGAAGCCGCCGACGTCCTCTACGGCGTCACGATGGGCGGCGACGGCGTCAGCCAGGTCGTCTCGCGCCGGCTGCCTCGCGAGGAGGCGGTGGCGGCCGCCGGTTGATCGCCGCCCGTCCGGCGTGAGAGGCTGGCCGCCACACCGACCGACGCAAGGGGGAAGCCGTGCACGCCACCGTTCGGATCTATTCAGGCGCCAACGAGCTCGCCGACGCGCTCGTCGAGCGCCAGGACGAGGTCAAGCAGCTCATCGGCGAGATCGACGGCTTCAAGGCCTACTACCTCGTTCGTGCGTCGGACGGCGCCACGTCCATCAGCGTCTACGACACCGAGGCGGGAGCCGAGGAGTCGAACCGGGTCGCGGCGGCCTGGGTCGCCGAGAACCTGCCAGACCTCAAAATCGCGGCGCCTCAGATCTCAGCGGGCGAGGTCGCGATCAACTTCTAGAAGCGCGTCAGTCGAACGCGTGCCTTGCCGCCAGCCGCTTCGGCGCCTGGATCAGCCAGGCGTCGATCAGGCGCTCGCGCACCTCGTCCTCGTCGATGTGCTCGAGCCAGATCAGGAGATAGGCGGGCGAGCTCTCGAAGTGCGGCGTCAATCGGTAGGCGTCGGGATTCGACGCGACGAGGAGGGGCCGCTCGTCGCGGTCGCAGCGCGTCCACATCGCGCCCTCGTGACGAGTTGTGAGGCCGGCGAAGGTCTTGCCGCCGACCTTGAAGGAGGGCTTGCCCCACGATGTGGCCTCCTCGATCTCGGGTAGCTCGCGGGCGAGCTCAGCGACACGCTCCCACGTCACCATGCTGTGAGGCTACTGCGGTGAGGCTAACCTGCCGCGATGTCACGGACGTGGGCAGAGCTCCTCGGCGATGCCGACGGGCCGGAGGAGAGCGAGGAGCAGCGCGCCGGGTTCTTCGGCCGTCTGCGCGACTCGCTCGGGAAGAGCCGCCGCGCGCTCACCGGCGAGCTCGCCTCGGCTGCCTTCGATCCGGGCAACGAGGAGGACTGGGAGCGGCTCGAGGAGGCGCTGATCCGCGGCGACGTCGGCGTGCGCGCCACGGCCGAGCTCGTTCGCCGGCTCGAGGCCCGCGGCGAGCTCGGCGATCTCGGCGAGGCGCTCGCGGAGGAGATCGCGGAGCTGCTCGGCGAGCCGGCGACGCTGAACATCGGCGCGAAGCCGAGCGTGATCCTCGTCGTCGGCGTCAACGGCACGGGCAAGACGACGACGATCGGCAAGCTCGCGCAGAAGCTCCGCGAGCACGACCGGTCGGTGCTGCTCGGCGCCGCCGACACCTTCCGCGCCGCCGCCGAGGAGCAGCTCGAGATCTGGGCGCAGCGGGCGAAGGCCGACTTCGTCGGCGCGGCCCAGGGAGCCGACCCCGCCGCGGTCGCCTACGACGCCGTCGAGGCGACGCGGGCTCGCGGCCACGACGTCGCGATCGTCGACACCGCCGGCCGCCTGCACACGCAGTCGAACCTGATGGAGGAGCTCGCGAAGGTCCGGCGCGTGATCGAGAGCCGGCTCGAGGGCGCCCCGCACGAGACGCTCCTCGTCGTCGACGCGACCACCGGCCAGAACGGCCTCCAGCAGGCACGCCTCTTCGGCGAGGCGGCCAAGGTCACCGGCGTCGCTCTGACGAAGCTCGACGGCTCGGCGAAGGGCGGGATCGCCGTCGCGATCGCCTACGAGCTCGGCCTCCCCGTGAAGCTGATCGGCGTCGGCGAGGGCCTCGACGACCTCCGCCCGTTCGACGCGCAGGATTTCGCGCGCGCGCTCGTCGCGGGCTAGCGCTCGAGCGCGAACGCGATGTTGACCGTCGTCCGGTACATCGTGATCTTGTCGCCGTCGACCTCGCAGCTCATCGAGACGACGTCTGCGCCGCTGATCCCGCGCAGCGTCTTCGAGGCCTCCGTCACGGCGACCTGAGCCGCCTCGGCGAAGCCGTCGGGGGAGTTGCCGATGATGGTGATGACCTTCGCGATGCTTGCCATGCCGTCTCCTTCGGATCGTTGAGGAGTATCTGCTTGGGAGGTATCTACACTGTCCGCCCGTGTTCGACACCCTCTCAGACAAGCTTCAGGCGACGCTCGGCGATCTCCGCGGCAAGGGGCGGCTCGACGAGGACACGATCTCGAAGGCGATGCGCGAGATCCGGCTCGCGCTCCTCGAGGCCGACGTCAACTTCGAGGTCGTCAAGAGCTTCGTCGCGAGCGTCCGCGAGCGTGCGACCGGCCAGGACGTGCTCAAGAGCCTGACGCCGGGCCAGCAGGTCGTGAAGATCGTCCACGAGGAGCTGACGAGCCTGATGGGCTCGGGCGACTCGCGGCTCGCATTCGGACGCCCGCCGACCGTGATCCTCATGGCGGGTCTCCAGGGCTCGGGCAAGACGACCACCTCCGCCAAGCTCGCCCTGCTCCTGCGAAAGGACGGGAAGAAGCCGGCCCTCGTCGCGGCCGATCTCCAGCGCCCCGCCGCGATCGACCAGCTCGAGCAGCTCGGCCGCCAGATCCAGATCCCCGTCTACCGCAAGGAGACGCAGGATCCGGTCGAGGTCGTCAAGTACGGAATCCAGGCCGCGCAGACCGCCGGTCAGGACGTCGTCATCCTCGACACTGCGGGTCGGCTCCACATCGACGAGGAGCTGATGCAGGAGCTCGCGCGCGTCCGCGACGCAGCGAAGCCGACGAACGTCCTCCTCGTGCTCGACTCGATGACCGGCCAGGAGGCCGTGAACGTCGCCGAATCGTTCTTCGAGCGGATCGCCTTCGACGGAGTCGTGCTCACGAAGCTGGACGGCGACGCCCGCGGCGGAGCGGCCCTGTCCGTCAAGCACGTCACCGGCAAGCCGATCAAGCTCGTCTCGGTCGGCGAGAAGCTCGATCAGCTCGAGTACTTCTACCCGGAGCGGATGGCGTCGCGGATCCTCGGGATGGGCGACGTGCTGACGCTGATCGAGAAGGCGGAAGCCGCCGTCGAGGAGGACGAGCAGGAGGCGATGGAGGCGCGGATGCGCGCCGGCCAGTTCTCCTTCGACGATTTCCTCTCCGCCCAGAAGATGCTGAAGAAGATGGGGCCGATCCAGGGCGTGCTGAAGCTGATCCCGGGGCTCGGCAACCAGCTCAAGGACGTCGACATCGACGAGCGCCAGCTCGCCCGTGTCGAGGCGATCGTGCTCTCGATGACCCCGCAGGAGCGGCGGATGCCGCATCTGATCAACGGCTCTCGCCGGCTCCGGATCGCCCAGGGCAGCGGGCAGACGATCCAGGACGTGAATAAGCTGCTCACCGCACGAAAGCAGATGGAGAAGATGATGAAGCAGATGGGCAAGGGCAAGATGCCCTCCCTTCCGCAGCAAATGACCAAAGCAGGGCGGAGGTAACAGTGGCAGTAAGGCTCAGGCTGACGCGAGTCGGCTCGAAGAAGAACCCGATCTACCGCGTCGTCGTGGCCGACTCGCGCTCCCCGCGCGACGGCAAGTTCATCGAGATCGTCGGTCGCTACAACCCGCAGACCGATCCCTCGACGATCGAGCTCGACCAGGAGAAGATCCAGGAGTGGATCGGCAAGGGCGCGCAGCCTTCCGACGCGGTCGCGAAGCTGATCAAGATCGCCGAGAAGGGCGACGCTCAGCCGGCTGCAGCGCAGGCCGAGTGAGCGACCGCCGTGGCTGAGCTGCTCGAGTGGCTGGCTCGCCAGCTCGTCGACGACCCTGATGCAGTCCGCGTCGAGGAGGTCGAGCGGGAGGACGCGACGATCCTGCAGCTCTACGTCGCGCCGGAGGATCGCGGCAAGGTGATCGGCCGGCAGGGCCGGATCGCGCGGGCGCTCAGAACGATCGTGCGCGCGAGCGGTGCGAGGTCTCGGCGCCGGCTCGTGCTCGAGATCGTTGAGTGAGCCCGGCCGCGTTCCCGTTGGGCGGGTAGGCCGGCCGCACGGCGTCGACGGCTCCTTCTTCGTCGAGGAGCCGAGCGAGGTAGAGGGCCGATTCGCTCGTGGAGCCCACGTGTGGGTCGACGGGGTCGAGGCCGAGATCGTCGTCTCGAAGCGCGGCTCCGGCGGCCGGCCCGTCCTGAAGCTCGATCGCGCCGCCGCCCGCGGCGCGACCCTGTCCGTTCCGCGGGAAGAGCTGCCGGAGCCGGAGGAGGATGCGTACTACGTCTTCCAGCTCGTCGGGCTGACCGTCGTCGAGGAGCGCGATCGCGTGGTCGGTACCGTGGTCGAGGTGCACAACGGCCCCGCCAACGACTCGCTCGAGCTCGATTCGGGGCTGCTCCTCCCGCTCGTCGGCGCCTGCGTGCTCGACGTCGACCTCGAAGCACGTCGCCTCGTGATCGCGCGCGGCTTCGCCGACGACGAGTAACCTGCTCCGCCGTGCTTCTCGACGTCTTCACCCAGGTTCCGCACGCCTTCGCGTGGCTGACGGAGCAGCGGCCCCTCGCCGCGGTCCTCGGCACCGAGCTCGAGCTGCGCCTTTTCAACTATCGCGACACGACGCCGCTTCGCTCCGGCCAGGTCGACGACGACCCCTACGGCGGCGGCGCCGGGATGGTGCTTCGCGTCGACGTCGTCGGCGCCGCGCTCGACGCGGTCTACGGCGACAGCCCCGCGCACCGCGTGATCGCGCTGACACCCCAAGGCCGGCCGCTCACGCAGGCGGTCGTGGAGGAGCTCGCGCAGGAGCCCCAGCTCACGCTCCTCTCGTCGCGCTTCGAGGGGTTCGACGAGCGGATCGTCACGCATCTCGCATCGGACGCGATCTCGATCGGCCCGTACGTCCTCTCCGGCGGCGAGCTGCCGGCGATGGTGCTCCTCGATGCGATCGCCCGCCGGCTCCCAGGTGCGCTGGCGGAGGGGTCGGGCGAGAACGAGAGCTTCTCCGCAGCGCTCGAGGGTGGCCTCGAGTATCCGCACTACACGCGCCCGGCCGAGTTCCGGGGCTGGTCAGTTCCCGACGTGCTGCTCTCCGGCGACCACGGCCGGATCGAAAGCTGGCGCCGGGAGCAGAGCAGCGCGCGGAACGTGGTCTCGTGAGCGACTACTACGGGCTGCTGGGCGTCGAGCGGGATGCTTCGGACGCGCAGATCGAGGACGGTTACCGGCGCGCGTCCGGCGCCACGTGGGACGAGGAGCGTCTGGGCGAGCTTCAGCTCGCGTATCAGACCCTGGCCGATCCGGAGCGCCGCGATCGCTACGACCACTGGCTGAACGGAGGCAACTCCCAGCCGCCGACCCAGCAACGCGAGTTCCATTCCCGCAACCCCGTCGACCGGCTGACGCGACGGCTCCCGCACGGTTGGCGGGTGACGATCGACTGGATCGTCACGATCGTCGGCGCGATCGCGATCGTGCTCGCGATCAAGGCGTGGGTCGTCAACCCCTATCGAATTCCGTCGTCGTCGATGGAGCCAACGCTGCACTGCGCCCGGCCCGCGAACGGCTGTGAGGCGCGCTTCTCCGATCGGGTGCTCGCCAACCGGCTGATCTACCACTTCCGCGACCCCGACCGTGGCGAGATCGTGGTCTTCAAGACGCCGCCCGCGGCGCAGACGCGATGCGGCGCCGGCGGCACGTTCGTGAAGCGGTTGATCGGCCTGCCAGGCGAGCGAGTCGAGCTGCGGACCGAGGGAGGGTTCAGCTTCGTCTATATCGACGGCAGGAAGCTGTCCGAGCCGTATCTGCAGCAGGCTCGCCGCGACTCGCGTGGGCCCGAGACCTTCACCGTCCCGGAAGGCCAGTACTTCATGATGGGCGACAACCGAAGCCAGTCGTGCGACTCACGCGAGTGGGGGAGCGTCCCGCGCGAGAATCTGATCGGCAAGGTCTTCGCAACCTACTGGCCGCCCAATCGCATCAGCGTCCGCTGACGACGCGGAACGTTGCGCTACCATTGGCCCCCGGCCGAGTGGCCGCCCCTCCCATGAGCACGATCATCCAGAGCATCGAGCAGCGGCAGCTGCGCCAGGATCTGCCCCTGTTCAAGGCGGGCGACACGGTTCGCGTCCATTTCCGGGTGATCGAGGGGACGCGCTCGCGACTCCAGGTCTTCGAGGGCGTCGTGATCAAGCGGCAGGGCTCCGGCGTTCGCGAGACGTTCACCGTGCGCAAGCAGTCGTTCGGCGTGGGCGTCGAGCGGACGTTCCCGGTGCACTCCCCGAAGATCGAGCGGATCGAGGTCGGGGCGATCGGCGACGTCAACCGCGCGAAGCTCTATTACCTGCGCGGCAAGGTCGGCAAGAAGGCGCGGATCCGCGAGTTGCGCCAGCCCGCAGGTGCGGGTCGCACGCAGAAGGCTGTGCGGGCCGAGGCCGAGCCGGTCGACGAGACGGCGGAGGTCGCCGCTCCCGTGCCCGCCGCGGACTCCGCGGCACCCATCGATCAGGCATAGCCCGTGCGCCTGCTCGGCGCTCTCGCGATCGCCCTCCTCTCGATCACCGTTCTGGCCGGCTGCGGCGAGGATGCGCAGCAGCAGGTCGCCCGTGAGGAGACGCAGGCGTATGTCGCAGCGCTCACGAGCGCCACTCGGTACGACGTCGACGAGTCGCATTGCACGGAGAGCGCGCGGACCGGCTGGTTCGTGGTCGCGGAGACGGAGACGTTCGTCTGCTCTGTCCGTCGTACCTCCGGCGGCTGCGACTGGTTTCGCGTCGACCTGACGCGCGCGGGGACGAGGGTTCGTCTCGCCGAGCCGGACGCAGGGTGTGTGCTTCCCGAATGACACACTCTTGTGACGAAGCCGTGACAAAGCCGTCCGAACTCCGCGGCTATCCTCGCCGAGATGACGCGCTCGAGCGGTCAACGCCTCCTCGGTTTCGATCGCCGGCTCGGCGCTCGCTTCGTCGCTGGGGCTGACGAGGCAGGACGAGGCTCGCTCGCGGGGCCGCTCGTCGTCGCCGGTGTGCTCCTCGACTACGACTGCCTCCGGAATCACCGCGTCCGGCCGCTGGCGCTCCTGAACGACTCCAAGCAGGTGCCCGCTGCCGGTCGGGAGGAGCTCTTTCGGGCGGTGGTCGGATGCGCGAGCAAGATCAGCGTCCGAGTCATCTCGTCGGCCGAGATCGACCGCCACGGTCTTCATCGCTCCAACCTCTGGGGTCTCCGTTCGGTGCTCTCCGACCTCGCGCCGCCGGCCGAGACGTGTCTCGTGGACGGCTTCCGGCTCGGTCCGACCGCGCCGGCGCATCGCGCTGTGGTCGACGGAGACACGAAGAGCGCGGCGATCGCAGCAGCGTCGATCGTCGCGAAGGTGACTCGCGACCGGGTGATGCGGCGGCTCGACGCCCTCTATCCGCGCTACGGGTTCGCCCGCCACGTCGGCTACATCACGCCGGGCCATTCGGCGGCCGTGCGCGAGCATGGGCCGAGCCTTCAGCACAGACGCTCGTTTCAGGCCCTGTGCTACGGACTCGACGAGCCGCTGCCAGTGGAGGCCGCCTGAACACGCGGCGGGTCGGTGATCGCTTCGAGCGCCGCGCCGCTCGTCACTACCGCCTGCGCGGGTATCGCATTCTCGGCTCGAACGTCTGGGCGGGAGGCAACGAGCTCGACCTCATCGTCCGGCGCGGCCGGCGAGTCGTCTTCTGCGAGGTGAAAGGCAAGGCGACCGCCGATTTCGGCCACCCACTCGAGATGGTGACGCCGGAGAAATGCCGTCGGCTCCGACGTGCCGCCGAGGCCTGGTTCGCACGGCATCCCGAGTGCCGGACACTCGACTGCCGCTTCGAGCTGGTCGCCGTCCAGGGAAGGAGACTCGAGCGGTTTCCGGCTGACCTTTGACCGCTACCCGCCGGCAAAGGCTCGGCGAAGCGGAGGAGTCGCCGCCTGCGCCTCCGCGCCGAGAAAGCCGCCGAGCGCGGCCATGCAGCCGAGAGCGAGCACGATTCTCATGCCTCTCCTACGTCGTTCAGGCGCCCCGAATTAATCGAGCCGCAATGCGACCATCCGACCTCTCCGGCTACGATATGCGGTGCCGGAAGGCACTATCCCCGAACGGGCGCACTCGTCAAGACGGCTTCGGCCCGGGCGCGCCGGCCACCGCGAAAGTGGCGGGAGAAACTTCCGGCTGAATCCCGAAACTCGTCATTCAGCCGGAAAGGAACACGAAACCCCAATGTCGATCAGGCGCACACAGTTCGCCACCCAGGCTCGGACGTGGATCATCCTCGCGGGGCTCGCCGCGCTCTTCATCGGGCTCGGTGGGCTCGTCGGCGGCAAGAGCGGAATCATCCTCTTCGCGGGCATCGCGATCGTCTTCAACCTCGTCATGTTCTGGTTCTCGGACCGGCTCGCGCTGAAGGCCAGCAAGGCCGTTCCAGCCGAGCAGAGCGAGCAGCCGGAACTCTTCCGTGACATCGAGGAGATCGCCGGCCGGGCGGGGGTTCCGATGCCGCGCGTCTATCTGATCCCCTCCGACCAGCCGAACGCCTTTGCCACGGGGCGAGGCCCCAAGAAGGCGGTCGTCGCCGTCACGGAGGGCCTCCTTCGCCATCTTCCCCGCGACCAGGTGCGCGGCGTGCTCGCGCACGAGATGGCGCATATCGCGAACCGCGACATCCTCGTGATGACGATCGCAGCGATGATCGGCGCCGCGATCGCGGCGATCGCGAACATGCTCCAGTTCTCGTTGCTCTTCGGGGGCGGCGACGACGAGGATTCGGGGCCGCTCGGGATGATCGGCGCGCTCGTCGCGATCATCGTGGCGCCGCTCGCCGCGATGATCCTCCAGCTCGCCGTCTCTCGACAGCGCGAGTACCTGGCGGATGCGACGGCCGCTCAGTACCTCGGCGAGGCCAAGCCGCTCGCCGATGCGCTCGGAACGTTGCAGCGGGGCACAGAGAGCGCCGAGGCCGTGCCGATGAACGTGAATCCGGCGACAGAGTCGCTCTATATCGCCAACCCGCTGCGCAAGGTCGGTCTCGCGGCGCTCTTCTCGACGCATCCTCCCATGGAGGAGCGGATTCGCCGTCTCCACGAGCTCGACGCCGCGAACGGGATCCACTACTAGAGGCTCCTCGGAAGCGAGGCTCTGGCGGCGGCGAGCGGGCTCTCGCCCGCGCCGCCGCCGGAGTCTCGTCCGACCTCAGCAACCCCTCATCTAACGCGGCCCTGCGAGGGCGCGGTGCCGTAAAGCGCTCGAGCAGGAATGGGTTTCCCGCGCGGCGGCGAATCCGTCGACGTGGCGCGGACACAGGCTCAGCTCTACCCGCAGGTCGACCACGCTCTTTCATGGTCGGAGGCGGAGTTGCCGGAGCGCCAGCGCACGAAGCACGTCCACCGGCTCCATCCGTATCTGGGCAAGTTCGTCCCCCAGCTCGTGGAGGCGCTCTTGGAGCGCTACGTGAGCCCGGGCGGACGCGTCCTCGATCCCTTCGGCGGCTCGGGCACGACGCTCGTGCAGGCGCTGGAGTCGGGCTACGACGCCGTCGGTGTCGACGTCGCAGCGTTCAACGCGCTCCTGATGCGGGTGAAGACCGCGGACTACGACCTCGTCGCGCTCGAGCAGGACGTACTGGAAGCTCATGCCCACCTCGGACGCTCGCGCGCGAAGCCCCGCGGCTACGTGTCGGACTGGTACGCCCCGGAAGCCGCCGCGGAGCTCCTGCACTTTCGGGCCGAGCTACCGCGCTACACCCACGCCGACGTCATGCGCGTCGTGTTGGCGCGCGCAGCGCGTTCCGCGCGGCGGACGACGCACTTCGACCTCGACTTTCCGCGCGAGCCCCAGATCGGGGACTACTGGTGTTACAAGCACCGCCGTACGTGCCGGCCGGTCGAGAGCGCGGCCAGATTCCTCTCGCGCTACCTCCTCGACACGCTCGCCCGACTGCAGGCGTTCGCGGACGTCCGTGACGAGGGGCGGGCGGCGGTCGTTCTTCACGGGGACGCGCGGGAGCTCGAGCTGGGGGGGCCGTACGACGGCGTCGTCACGTCGCCTCCGTATCCGGGCCTGATCGACTATCACGAGCAGCATCGCTACGCCTACGAGCTCCTGGGGCTGAACGACCTGCGCGAGCGCGAGGTGGGGGCGGCGGCGAGGGGCACGAGTCGGGCCGCGCTCGAGGAGTACACCGCCGGGATCGCGACAGTGCTCCGGCGCGTCGCGGAGTCGCTTCGTCCGGGTGCGCCGGTCTGCATCGTCGTGAACGACCGGCGGGCGCTCTACCCGGAGATCCTGCGCCGCGCCGGGCTCGAGCTCTCCGACCGGCTGGAGCGCCACGTGAACCGACGGACGGGACGGCGTGCGGGCGAGTACTTCGAGTCGATTCTGATTGCCACACATCCTTGACGAAGCCGTAGCGCTTCCGTCACAGCTCTCTCCGTACCGTCGAAGGCGTGCTCGCGCGCGCCGTCACCCACGCTCTGGTCGGACTCGAGCCGAGGCGAGTCGAGGTCGAGGCACACCTCGAGCGGGGCGTGCCCGGCTTCGCGATCGTGGGGTTGGCCGACCGCGCCTGTCAGGAGGCGAAGCATCGCGTCCGCAGCGGCGTGTCGTCGGCGTCGCTCGAATGGCCGCTGGATCGGCGGATCACGGTCAACCTGGCGCCCGCCGGCCTGCGTAAGGAGGGTTCCGGCTTCGACCTCGCGATCGCGCTGGCGGTTCTTGCCGCCTCCCGTCAGGTGCCCGCCGAGCGGCTCGCCGAGCACGCCGCGGTCGGTGAGCTGGCACTGGACGGACGGATCCGAGCGGTTCGCGGGGCGTTCGCCGTCGCCGAGGGCGCGAGAAGCATCGGGCTCGACCTGATTCTCTGCGCGCCGGAGTCTGCAGCCGAGGCCGAGCTCGCCGGGGTGCAGGCGATTCCGGTGCGACATCTCGGCGAAGCGGTGGCGTACCTCCGGGGCGAGCTCCGACCAGCTCCGGTGGATCCGCCCAACGAAGCGGTCGAGCCCGAGCCGCCCGATCTCGCCGACGTTCGCGGCCAGGAGCGGGCCCGCCGCGCACTCGAGCTCGCGGCCGCGGGCGGCCACAACCTCCTCCTCGCTGGGCCGCCCGGCACCGGCAAGACGATGCTCGGTCGCAGACTGCCCGGGATCCTGCCGCTCCTGGCACCGTCGGAGGCGCTCGAGGTGACCAGGATCCATTCCGTCGCAGGCCTGCTCGCTCCGGAACGACCGCTCGTCTCGCGCGCGCCGTTTCGCGCGCCGCATCACAGTGCGTCGACCGCCGCGATCGTGGGTGGCGGCCCCGGTCCGCGTCCCGGCGAGGCAAGCCTCGCCCACCGGGGCGTGCTGCTCCTCGACGAGCTGCCGGAGTTTCAGCGGCCGGCGCTCGAAGCTCTGCGCCAGCCGCTCGAGGACGGGCTGATCGCGATCGCGCGCGCGAGCGGTCAGGCGCTCTTCCCGGCTCGGTTCCAGCTCGTGGCGACGATGAATCTCTGTCCGTGTGCAGGTCGAGGAGACCCAGCGGCCGAGTGCTCGTGCTCGCCGCAACGGCTCGCGGCGTTCCGCGACAAGCTCTCGCGAGCCCTCCTCGATCGGTTCGATCTGGTCGTGACGATGCCGCGACCGCGAGCCGTCGAGCTGGCTGCAGGGGCTTCCGAGGCGTCGAAGCCAGTGCGTCTGCGCGTCGCCGAGGCGCGGGCTCGACTGCGCTCCGCCACGCCGGCGCGAACGAAGGGGGCCGACGAGCTGCTGACGCGGGCGGTCGAGCGGCTCCCGCTCTCCGGCCGAGGTCGTGCTCGCGTTGCCCGAGTCGCCCGCACGGCGGCTGCGCTCGCCCAGTCGGACGCGGTCGAGTCCGAGCACGTGGCGGAAGCGCTCGCCTACCGCTCGCCGAAGGAGCTGGCGGCGTGATCGACGAGCTCGCGCTCGCCTCGTTCGCAGCGGCAACGGAGTCGCACCTGGTCTCCGAGCCGAGAAGCGCGCGGTTCTCGCGCTTCAAGGCGTCCTTCGACGGCCCGGCGGAGTTGCGGCGGCTCGCAGAGCGTGGCCTGCGCTTCGTCGGACGCTCGGACTCGGCATTCCCGCCGCTCCTTCGCGCGATCCACGATCCACCGCCTGGCCTCTTCCTGCGCGGCTCTGGCGCGCCGGAGCTGCTGAGCCGGCCGGCAGTCGCGATCGTGGGCGCACGCGCCTGCTCCGCGTACGGGCGTCAGGTTGCCCGCCGCCTGGCTCGCGACCTCGGCGCCGCGGGGCTCGTGGTCGTGAGCGGGCTGGCTCGAGGTGTCGACGGCGAGGCTCACCGTGGGGCGCTCGAGGCAGGCGGAACGACGGTCGCGGTGCTTGGCTGCGGAATCGACCGCGACTATCCGGCCGCGCACCGGGCGCTGGCCGGCGAGATCGCCGCCGACGGTCTGATCGTGAGCGAGTACGCCCCGGGAATCGAGCCCGCCCCCTGGCGGTTCCCCGCCCGCAACCGCATCGTCGCCGGTCTCTGCACGGCCACTATCGTCGTAGAGGCGCGAGAGCGAAGCGGTGCGCTGATCACGGCCGACCTGGCGCTCGAGGAAGGACGAGAGGTGTTCGCCGTTCCCGGCGAGATCACATCTGCCCTCTCTGCCGGCTCGAATGCGCTGCTCCGGCTGGGCGCGACGCCCTGCACCGGCAGCGCCGACGTGCTCGAGAGCTTCGGGCTCTCTCCGCCCGAAGCGGTGAAGCCTGTGCTCGACGGCGAGGCCGCCGCCGTGCTCGAGCAGGTACGTCAAGCAGCGAGCGATGCCGACGAGCTGGCTCGAGCGACGGGGCTCGGCGCCGGTGAGCTCGCCGGCATCTTGACGATGCTCGAGCTGGCGGGCGCCGTCTGCGTCGAGGAGGGAATCGTGCGTGTGGCTCGTTAGCATCGCCGGATGGCCGATTCCTTCTGGCTCGCGGAGCCCGCCGAGCCGCTCCGGCTCCGGCCGCTCGTCGGCGAGCCCGAGGTGGAGATCGTCGGCGGCGGGGTCACGGGGTGCTCGTGCGCGCTCGCGCTCGCGCGGGCGGGCGTCCGCGTCCGCGTCCACGACGCCCGCACGATCGCGGGCGGCGCGAGCGGTCGAAACGGCGGCTTTGCGTTGCGCGGCGGATCGATGCCCTACGACGAGGCTCGTAGGACGCTCGGGCTCGACCGCGCGAAGGCGTTCTGGGAGCTGACCGAGCGGGGACTCCAACAGATCCAAACGCTCGCCGGTGACGCATACCGCCAGACCGGCAGCCTGCGCCTCGCAGCCGATGAGGCCGAGCTGGCCGAGCTCGAGGTCGAGTTTCGCGCGCTCGCGCGAGGATGGGTTCGCGGTCGAGTGGCTCGACCGGCTCCCGCCGCAGCTCGCAGGCTTCGCCGGGGGGATCAGGCATCTCCCCGACGGTTCGATCCAGCCGGCTCGATGGGTGCGCCGGCTCGCGCAGAAGGCGGCCGCTGCCGGAGCCGAGCTCCGCGAGCGCTCGCGGGTCGCGTCGCTCGGCGAGCTGAGGGCGCCGACGGTGGTGATCGCGACCGACGGGTACACGCACGGGCTCGTCCCCGAGCTGGATGCGGTCATCGGCCCAGTCCGCAACCAGGTCGTCGTCACAGAGCCGCTCTCGGAGCTCCTGTTTCCGGACTCCGCACTACGCGCGGCGCGGCTTCGACTACTGGCAGCAGACGCCCGACCGGCGCCTCGTCGCCGGTGGGAGGCGCGGCGCCGACGAAACCGAGAACACGAGCGAAGAGGCCCTGACGCAGGTGATCCAGGAACGGCTCGAATCGTTGCTCGTCGAGCTCGTCGGCTCGCTGCCCAAGATCACGCATCGGTGGGCCGGAATCTTCGGGTCGAGCCCTGACGGACGTCCGCTCGCGGGCGCGGTACCCGGGCGCGAGGGACTCTGGGTCGCGGCTGGCTACACCGGACATGGCAACGTGCTCGGGTTCGTATGCGGTCAGCTCGTCGCGGCCGCGATCCTCGGCGAGGGCCCGCCCGAGCTCGAGCTCTTCGATCCCGCGCGCGTTCTCGCCTAGAGATCGATCCGCACGAGCTCCAGCTCGTCGGCTCGAGCGAGAGCGGCCTTCGCGATCGCGAGATCCTGGATCGCGAGCCCGGTCGAATCGAAAATCGTGGTCTCCGCTTGCGACGTGCGCCCAGCCGCAGTCCCGATCAGGACGGCGCCGAGCTCCGTGACAGCCTCGCGTCCGATCGCGCCGGCCTCGATCGGCGGCGGCCAGCTCGCCGCCGTGGCTCGCCTGCTCCCACTCGTCGCAGAAGACGCGGGCCCGGGCGATCTCCTCGATCGCGATCTCGGCCTTCCCCGGGCCGTCGGCGCCCATCAGGCTGACGTGCTGGCCCGGCAGCAGCGATCCCGGCCCGAGCAGGATCTCGCGTCCCGGCGTCACGGTGACGAGCAGGTCGGCGCCCAGAGCCTCGTCTCTGCTCTCGGCAACCTCAACGCCGAGCTCGGCGGCCACTGCCTCGGCGCGTGCTTGGTCGACGTCCCAGAGCGAGACGGATCGGCCGAGCGAAGCGAACGTCCGCGCGGCAGCTCTGCCGTTCACGCCCGCGCCGATGACCGCCGCCGTCTCGGCGTCCTGCCGACCGAGGACGTCCGCGGCGAGCACGGCAGCGGCGCCCGTCCGAAGGGCGGTCACGGCTCCGGCGTCCAGGATCGCCTCGACGAGGCCCGTATCGGCATTCGAGAGGACGACGAGGCCGGTCACGGTCGGCAGCCCGAGCGCCAGGTTGCCGGGAAACGAGGTCACCCACTTGAGCAACGCGTGGCCGCCGCCGAGCGCCGGCATAGCCCGAAAGTCCCCCGCGGGATAGTTCGCGACGTACAGCTTCGGCTGCATCGTCCATTCGTGACGGGCGTGGGCCTCGAACGCCCTCCGAACAGCCTCGTAGGCCGAGTGGGGCGGCACCGCCGCAGCGACATCGCGGGCGCTGAAGAACGGCACCATCGGTGGAAGGGTAGTTGCACACTTGACCCAGATCCGTTGCACCTCTGGGCTTGCGCTCATGCAACGATTGCCCCACCCAAGAAGGGTGGGGGGTTGGTGGCGGGTCTTCGACCCACCACCAACCGCGACGCTCGGGCGAGATTCCTAGAGCGCCTTCACCGCGGCCGACAGCCGCACCACCGAGTCCTTGGCGTCGCCGAAGAGCATCTGGGTCTTGGGATCGAGGTAGAGCGCGTTGTCGATGCCGGCGAAGCCTGGGCTCATGCCGCGCTTCAGGACGACGACGGCAGCGGCGTGATCCACGTCGAGAATCGGCATCCCGTAGATCGGGCTGGCGGGCGTGTCGCGGGCCGCCGGGTTCGTGACGTCGTTCGCTCCGATCACGAGCGCCACGTCCGTCCGGCTGAACTCGGGGTTGATCTCCTCCATCTCGTGGAGTTGGGTGTAGGGCACGTTCGCCTCGGCGAGCAGCACGTTCATGTGTCCGGGCATCCGGCCGGCGACGGGATGGATCGCGTAGCGAACGTCGACGCCGCGCTCCTCCAGCAGCTCGGCGAGGCCGCGGACGTCGTGCTGGGCCTGAGCGACGGCCAGCCCGTAGCCGGGAACGACGACGACCCGACGCGCGTAGGTCAGCATGATCGCCACGTCGTCGGCGGTCGTCGCCCGCACGGTGCGTCCGTCATCGCTCGCGGCTGCCGCCTCGGGCCCCACGGCGACCGCTCCGAACGCGCCGAAGAGCACGTTGCCGATCGTCCGGTTCATCGCCTTCCCCATCAGCAGCGTGAGCAGCGTTCCCGACGCGCCCACGAGCGCGCCGCTGACGATCAGGACGTTGTTCTCGAGCCCGAACCCGGTCGCGGCCGCGGCCAGGCCCGTGAAGGCGTTCAGGAGCGAGATCACGACGGGCATGTCGGCGCCTCCGATCGGAAGCACGAAAAGCGCGCCGAACGCGAGCGCGCCGGCGACGAGCGCCACCAGCAGCCACTCGCTCGTCGCGCCGGCGACGATCGCGATCCCACAGCCGAGAGCCGCGAGGAGAATCACGCCGTTCACGATCTGCTGGCCGGCGTAGGTGATCGGCCGGCCCTGGATCAGCTCCTGCAGCTTCGCGAAGGCGACGAGTGAGCCGGAGAACGAGATCGCGCCGATCAGCGCCGAGAGCACGATCGCGACGGCGACGTCCACCGGCAGGCCACCGTCCGCCGACGCGCGATTGTGGAACTCGGCAAGGGACACGAGCGCCGCTGCCCCGCCGCCGACGCCGTTGAAGAGCGCCACCATCTGCGGCATTGCGGTCATCTTCACGCGGCGCGCGCCGACCGCGCCCAGCACGCCGCCGAGCACCATCCCGACCGCGATCAGGCCATAGCCGACGACCTCGGGCTGAGCGAAGGTGACGACGATCGCAAGCAGCATCCCCAGCGCCCCGATCTGGTTGCCGAGGCGCGCTCTCGCGGGGGAGGAGAGGAAGCGGAGCGCGAGGATGAAGCTGACGATCGAGACGAGGTAGAGGAGCTCAGTCAGGCTTTCGCTCACGCGGCTCCCGTTTCTTGAACATCTCGAGCATCCGATCGGTGACGACGAACCCACCCACGACATTCGCCGACGCAAGCACGACGGCCACGAATCCGACGACGCGCGTCAGGGTGTCCGCCCCGTCCATTCCGGCGACGAGCATCGCCCCGACGATCACGATCCCGTGAATCGCGTTCGTACCCGACATCAACGGCGTGTGCAGGAGCGGCGGCACCTTCGAGATCACCTCGAAGCCCAGGAAGATCGCGAGCACGAAGATGGTCAGCTCGATCACGAGCGTCGCGTTGTGGCTCACGCAGCCACCTCGTTCCGGGTCACGCAGGCACCGGCCGTGATCTCGTCCGCGAAGTCGAGCGCGAGCTCGCCGTTCGGCGCCAGATGCTGGAGCAGCGCGGAAACGTTGCGCGCGTAGAGCTGACTCGCGTGGTAGGGCATCGTCGCGGCGAGATTCGTCAGCCCCACGATCGTCACGCCGGAGCGCACGACCTCGGCGCCGGGCTCCGTCAGCTCGCAGTTTCCTCCCGCCTCGGCTGCTAGATCGACGATCACCGACCCGGGACGCATCCGCTCGACCGCCGTTGCCGGAATCAGCCGCGGCGCCGGCCGACCGGGGATGAGCGCGGTCGTCACGACGACGTCCATCTCCGCGAGCCGGTCTTCGAGAGCGGCCTGCTGCCGGCCCTGCTGCTCGGCGCTGAGCTCGACGGCATAGCCGCCCTCGGTCTCGGAGCCCTTGACGCCCAGATCGAGGAACGTCGCGCCCAGGCTCTCGACCTGCTCCTGGACGACCGGGCGCGTGTCGAACGCCGAAACCACTGCACCGAGCCTCCGGGCGGTTGCGATCGCCTGCAGGCCGGCGACGCCCGCGCCGAGCACGAGCACCTTCGCCGGCGCGACCGTGCCGGCGGCCGTCATCAGGAGCGGGAAAAGGCGCGGCAGGCGGTCGGCGGCGACGATCACAGCCTTGTACCCGGCGACGGTGCTCTGGGACGAGAGCGCGTCCATCGATTGGGCACGCGTGATCCTCGGCACCGATTCCAGCGCGAACGCCTCGACGCCGCGCGCGCTCAGGCGCTCGATTCCGGTCGGATCGCCGAGCGGGTTCAGGAAACCGATCAGGACGGTGCCGGGCGTCAGTTCGGCGACCTCGTCGACGTTCGGCGGCGCCACGCGAACGACGGCCGCCGCCGCGCCGTAGAGCTCCTCGCGTCCCACCAAGGACGCGCCCGCTGCCCCGTACGCCTCGTCGACGAAGCCCGCCTGGAGACCCGCGCCGCGCTCGACCGACACTTGAAATCGGGCAGCAACGAGCTTCGCGACCGCGTCGGGGACGAGCGCCACGCGACGCTCGCCGGGCGCCGACTCTCGGGGAACCGCGATCCGCACCGGGCCAACTCTACGGAGCCGGTCGGAGCGCCGTCAGTTAGAGCGACGACCAGACTTCGAGCTTCGAGCGCGTGCGCCGGATCACCTCATCGGTGAACTCGGTGGAGCCGGCGTGCCCGGCGAGGTCGGCGGTACGGACGCCCTCCGACACGGCTTCGAGGCACGCCTCCCGAATCGCCCGTCCAGCCTGCTGCGCCGGCTCGTCGGCGTGGGAGAGAAGCGCCGCCCCCGCGAGGATCATGGCCATCGGATTCGCCACGTCCTTGCCGAAGAGAGCCGGCGCGGTCCCGTGCGCCGCCTCCGCCATCAGCGCCGTCGGCACGTAGTCGTCGTCGAACGCGACGAGCAGCGACTCCGACCCGGCGATCGAGCCGAAGAGCGGGAGGACGAGGTCGGACAGGATGTCGCCGTCGCGATTGAGCGCCGGGATCACGAGCGGCGCGCCGGTGTTCTTGAGCAGCAGCGCGAACGTGGCGTCGATCAGCTGCGGCTCGTAGGGCACGTCGGGGTGCCGCTCCGCCGCAGCGTCCATCTCCTCCTTGAGCATGCCCTCGTAGGTCGGGCTGACCGTGTACTTCGGGCCCCCGAAGACCTTCGCGCCCATCCGGTCGGCCTGGCGGAAGGCGAACTCGGCGACGGAGCGGCAGATCCGCCGCTCGATCCGCTCGGTTCGGAAGGCGACCTCGTCCTCGCCCTCTCCCTCGCGCCACTCCTTCGCTCCGTAGGCGTCGCCGACCGCCATCCGGACGACCGAGATCGGAGCGTGAGCACCGCCGACCGGAACGACGCCAGGAATCCGCCGCCCGGTCCGGACGATCACCTGGCCGCCGATCTGCTCACGCAGCAGCCGGTTGGGCGAGCCGACGTCACCGCGTTGCTCCGGCGTCACCGTTGCCGCCTTGAGGGCCAGCCCGGACTCGCGGATCGCGGCCGCCGCCTCTTGCACGATCCCGTTGTCGGTCTCGCGGCGCTTGGCCAGCGAGAGGTCGTAGCGCGGCAGTGCGAGCTCGAGCCCGATCACGTCCGGCGCGAGAACGCGAAGGGACTGCTCGAGCAGCTCCTGGCCGGTCTCGTCGCCCTCGAGCACCACAATCGTTCGTGCGTCCATCGGCGGCGGATTGTACTGGGCCGTTTGTGGGAAGCCCCATCCGATGGCGCGCAAAGGAGGCTGGCGCCGTGCCGGGGGTCGCAAGCGGTTCCGCTACCTCGACGCGCGCGGAAATCGGATCGACGATCCGGCAAAGCTCGAGCGAATCCAATCGCTCGTGATCCCGCCTGCGTGGAGCGACGTCTGGATCTCGCCACGCGGCAACGCGAAGTTGCAGGCGACCGGGCTCGACGCCGCCGGACGACGCCAGTACCTCTACCACCCCGATTTTCGCGCGCGGCAGGAGCAGGCGAAGTTCGACAAGCTCGTGCGTTTCGCAGAGCGGCTACCGGATCTGCGACAGGCAATGGGCGAGCACATGCTGCTCGATCCCTACGAGCGCGAGCGTGTCTGCGCGGTCGCGGTCCGGCTGATCAACATGGCGTGGTTCCGGGTTGGGTCGGATCGCTACGCGAAGAGTTCCCGCACCTACGGCGTGACGACGCTGTACAAGAGCCACGTCTCCGTTCGCGGCAAGCGTGTGTCGTTCAAGTTCCGGGCGAAGCACAAGCTGCTCGTGCGCACGAGCCTCGTCGACACCGAGCTCTCCACCGCGGTCCGCGACTTGCTCGCGCAGCCCGGCGGCGCTCGGCTCTTTCGCTACGGCATCGACGGAGAGCGCTGCAATCTCACCGGTCAGGTCTTGAACGACTACATCCGCGAGTACATGGGCGAGGAGTTCACGGCCAAGGACTTTCGAACCTGGGGCGGCACGTTGACCGCTGCGATCGCGCTCGCCGAGCACGGACCTGCTCTGGACGCGAAAGAGGAGAAGCGCGTGCTCGCGGCCGTGATGCGATCCGTGGGTGAGCGACTCGGAAACACAGCGGCAGTTGCGCGCTCGTCCTACGTCAGTCCTGCGGTTGTCGAGCAGTACCTGGATGGGCGCACAATCGACGACTTTCGGCCGCGGCATTTGCGAATCGTCAAGGCACGAGATATCGGGCTCGACCAGGAGGAGCAGGCGCTGCTCAGCCTCGTTCGCTCATGGCGAATACGCCGCGGGCGAGAGGCCGCGTGATTTTCTCCGTCATTCCGTGTAGTGTCCCGCGCGTCTTTTCGGAATCCAAGGAGGAATGCCTGTGGCTCGCAAGACCGTTCTCGTGTCCGACATGTCCGGTGCAGAGATCGCCGACGGCAAAGGCGCGACGATTCGCATCACCTTTCACGATGCCCGCAAGGGCGTGCGCGAGCTCGACGTGACCGACGCCGAAGCCGAGAAGCTGGGCGGTCGCCAGGTCGCGCGGCGCGGGCGCCGGCCCAAGTCCGCAGTAGCCTGAGCTCGCGATCCGGCGGGCCTCGCTGCCCGCCGGATTCCCGCTCTTTGCTCGAACTTCCGGGCCTTCGCGCCGAGGGAGCCGTCGAGGTGCCGGACTAGGATGGCGGGATGGCTCTCGCCCTCGTCGTGGGGCCGGCGAAGGCCGGCAAGATCGCCCGTCTGCTCGACGACTATCTCGCCGCGATCGACCGCGATCCGGTTCTGATCGTCCCGAACGCGGCCGACGTCGAGCGAATCGAGCGCGATCTGCTCAGCCGGACGAGCGCCCTCCTCTCGGGCTCGATCGGCACCTTCGACGACGTCTTTCGAGAGCTTGCGCAGGGCGGCCGCGACGCCCGTCCCGTCGCCGGCGATGCCCAGAGAACGCTGCTCGTGCGGCGCGCAATCGCTCGGACGAGCCTGAACGGCCTCGGCCGCTCCGCGCGCTTCGGCGGCTTCGCGGACGCGCTCCTCGGGGTGCTCGCCGAGCTCGAGTCGGGTCTGCTCGATCCGGAGGAGCTCGCCGGCGACCTCGCGCGGCTTCACGCCGCCTACCGCGCCGAGCTCGATTCCTGCGGATTGTGGGATCGCGACGGTCTGCGCCGTCGCGCGGTCGAGCGGCTCCGAACCGAGCTCGAGGCCTGGGACGGTCGCCCGGTCTTCGCGTATGGCTTCGAGGATCTCACCGGCGCCGAGTGGGGGCTCCTCGAGACGCTCGCCGGGCGGACGGAGGTGACCGTCTCGCTTCCGTACGAGCCTGCTCGAGCAGCGTTTGCGTCGCTCGAGCGAACGGTCGACGATCTCGCCGCGCTCGCCGACGGCCGGATCGACGAGCTTCCCGCGGCGGCAGGCGCGGCCGCGCAGCCGGCGCTCGCTCACCTGGAGCGTCACCTCTTCGCCGACGAGTCGCCGGTCGGGCCGGAGCTCGCCGGGACGATCCGCTTCTTCGAGGGATCGGGGACGAGGGGCGTGCTCGAGCTCGTGGCCGAGGAGATCCGCGAGCTCGCCGAGGACGGGACCCCGCTGCACGAGATCGCCCTGGTCGTGCCGGCGCTCGAGCGCTGGCGGGCTCCGCTCGAGACCGTCCTCGGCACCCTCGAGATTCCCTTCGCCGTCGAGGGCCGTGCGCGCCTGGGGCAGACGCCGTTCGGCCAGTCGCTGCTGGCCCTCCTTCGCTTCGCGTGGCAGGCAGGCCCACGCCGCGACCTCTACGCGTATCTCCGCTCGCCGTTCTCCGGCTTCGCCCGCTCGAACGTCGACTTCCTCGAAGGGCGGCTGCGGGGCCGGGCGATATCGGAGGGTGGGCTCGCGGAGGCAGAGACGAACTCGTTGCGCGACGGCCAGCCGATCCCGGCGCTCGAGGCGCTACGGGCGGAGACGGATCCGTTGGCGGGCACCCGTCGGCTGATCCAGATGATGGTCAGGGCCGTCCACGGGCTCGACGCGCCGCCGACGACGATCGCGGCCCAGCAGGATCTCCGAGGCCTGGACGCGGTCAGGCGTGTGCTCGACGAGCTCGACCATTGGGTCGCTCTCGGCGGCGAGCTCTCCGCCGACGAGCTCCTCGCGACGCTCGAGCGTGCCGAAGTGCGGCTCGGGCGGGTGGGAGAGACGGGACGCGTTGCCGTCCTCGATCTGTCCCGCGCGCGAACCCGCCGCTTCGACTCGGTCTTCGTGCTCGGCCTGGAGGAGGGAAGCCTCCCGCGCCGGGGCCAGGGCTCGCCGTTCCTCGACGACGAGACGCGCGGCGAGCTCGAGAGCCGCACACGCGCCCGGCTCACGAGGCCGGACTCGGTCTCGCGGGATCGCTATCTCTTCTACACCGCGTGCACCCGCGCGACCCGCCGGCTCACCCTCGTCCGGGAGGCGGCGACCGACGAGGGGAGCCCCCGCGAGCCGAGTCCGTTCTGGGACGAGGTCGCGTCGCTCTTCGACCCCGACGACGTCGCGCGCTGGACGCGCCGGCGGTCGCTCGCCCAGCTCACGTGGCCGCTGGACGCCGCGCCGACCGAGCGGGAGCGCCTCCGCGCGCTCGCGCAACTCGCGGCGGGCGAGCCACTCGAGGCGGATGCGCTGGCGGTCGCCAACGGCTGGGAGCGACGGCTCGCTCGGGCGAGAGGCGCGTTCCTGAAGCCGACGCGGCTCGTTCATCCTCGCGTGCTCGGCGAGCTGTCCGCCAAGTCGACGTTCAACGTGACCGAGCTCGAGCGTTTCGCGGACTGCTCCTCGGCCTGGTTCTTCGAGCGGCTGATCGACCCGAAGGCGATCGACCGGCAAGTCGACGCGATGCTTCGCGGCTCGGTCGCCCACACCACGCTGCACCGCTTCTACGCCGGCCTGCCGAAGGCGGTCGGCTCGGATCGCGTCGAGGAGTCGCTGCTCGAGCGCACCCTGGAGTTCCTCGGCGAATGCCTCGACGGAGCGCTCGGCGGTGTCAAGATGGAGATGACCGAGCTGGAGCGGCGGGAGCTCGAGCAGAGCCTGCGCCGCGACCTCGAGCAGCTCGTCCGCGACGAGGCGAAGTCCGAGCTGCCGCTCGTGCCGCGGCGCTTCGAGGTCGGCTTCGGCTCCGAGCGATCTGCGCCGGAGCTCCAGCGTGGGCTCGACCTCGGAGACGGGATCTCGCTCTCCGGCAAGATCGACCGGATCGACGTCGATCCCGGCAGCGCGCGAGGGATCGTCCAGGACTACAAGTCCGGGCGCACCGGCCATTCGGCAGTCGAGATCGAGAAGGAGCTCCGGCTCCAGATCCCGCTCTACATGCTGGTGCTCCGCGACCTCGTCGGGATCGAGCCGCTCGGAGGGCTCTACCGGCCGCTCGCAGGTGAGCGCCGTGCTCGCGGGCTGCTGCGCCTGGAGGCGAAGGACGACGGGATTCCCGGTTTCGCGAAGAACGACTATCTCGAGGAGGACGCCTTCTGGGGCCGGGTCGAGGGCGCGCGAGACCTGGCGCGTGGGCTCGCGCAGCGGATCCAGGACGGCGACGTCCGGCACGACCCGAAGGGAGGCGAGTGCCCGGCCTGGTGCGACCTCTGGCGGATGTGCCGGATCAAGCGCGCATGAGCCAGCTGGCAAACGAGCAGCAGCAGGCGGCGATTGCGGCTCGGGGTCGCGTCTTCGTCTCCGCGGGCGCCGGCACCGGCAAGACGACGGTGCTCGTCGAGCGCTTCGTGGAGGCGGTCTGCGACCGCGGGCTCGACGTCGAGTCCCTGCTCGTGATCACCTACACCGAGCGCGCGGCAGGCGAGCTCCGCGGCCGGATCAGGTCGCGACTCGCCGAGCTCGGCCGGCACGACCTCGCGCGCTCCCTCGACGGCGCCTGGATCTCCACGATCCACGGCTTCTGCTTGCGGCTCCTGAAGGCGCATCCATTCGCGGCCGGGCTCGACCCGCGCTTCCGCGTGCTCGACGAGAGCCAGGGCCGGGTCATCCGCAGCGAGGCGTTCGAATCCGCTCTGGCTCTGTTCTGCTCCTCGGAGGAGCCGCAGCGGTTGCAGCTTCTCGCGACCTACGGCGCTGCCGGCCTGCGGCGGATGCTGACGAGCGTCTACGAGACGCTGCGCTCGGCCGGGCGCGCGCTCGAGCTCGAGCTCGGGGTGCGACCGGGTCTCGACGCTCGTCTGGCGGAGCTGGCCGAGGCGGCGCAGTGCCTCGCGGACGATCCGCAGGCGACAGAGCTCGCGCGCGCTGCCGCCGCGCAGGCGGTCAGCCTGACGAGCGCCCCGCAACCCCACGAGCGACTGCTCGATCTGAGCGGCCTGCGCGCGCAGGGCGAGCGGGCCGCGAGCTACGAGGAGGCGCGCAAGGCGGTCGAGCAGGCGGCGCTCGACGAGCTCGCCCTCCGCGATCGCGAGCTCCTCCAGGAGCTTCTGCGCGGGTTCGCCGAAACGTACGACCAGGCGAAGAACCGCGAGTCGGCTCTCGACTTCGAGGATCTGCAGCTGCGTGCGCGCGAGCTCCTGCAGGAGCGTCCCGACCTGCGCGAGCGGGAACAGCTCCGCTTCCGCTCGATCATGGTCGACGAGTTCCAGGACACGAACCGCCTGCAGTGCGACCTCGTGGATCTGCTGACCGGGCCGGGAACCGAGGTCTTCTTCGTCGGCGACGAGTTCCAGTCGATCTACGGCTTCCGGCACGCGGATGTGCAGGTGTTTCGCGAACGGCGGGCTGCCGCCGAGACGTTGCTGCCGCTGACGCGCAACTACCGCTCTCGGGCGGAGGTGCTCGGCGTCGTCAACCACCTCTTCGCGGCCGAGTTCGGCGACGAGTTCCAGGAGCTCGCCGCCTCGGGAGACTTCCTCGACCCGGTCTTCGGCACCCCGGTCGAGCTGCTGGTCACCGACAAGGCGGCCTACGCCGACAGCGGCCTGCACTGGCGGCGCGCAGAAGCGAGGCATGTCGCGAGG
Source organism: uncultured Gaiellaceae bacterium (assembly GCA_963761905.1). GTDB lineage: Bacteria > Actinomycetota > Thermoleophilia > Gaiellales > Gaiellaceae > Gaiellasilicea. The sequence goes on from CAVXIQ010000005.1 coordinate 277,854, forward strand.
CGGGTTCGGGAGCTCGTCGAGAGCGGCGCCGCGAGCGCCGGCGAGATCGTCCTCCTGTTCGCCGCGGGAACCGACGCGGAATGGTACGAGGAGGAGCTGCGCGCGGCCGGCCTGCCCACGTATCGCGCGACCGGTCGCGGCTACTTCGGCCAGCAGCAGGTGGTCGACCTGCTCTCGTACCTGCGCCTGCTGCACAACCGCTACGACGACGAGGCGCTCGTGACCGTGCTCGCCTCGCCGTTCGTCGGCGTCTCGAACGACGCGCTCCTGCTCGTGCGGCGGGCCGCCGGCCGCCGGCCGATCTTCACGGGGATCGAGCGGACGCTGCCGCAGGGGCTTACCGACGCAGACGAGCGGCTGCTTGCGCGCGTTCCGCCAGCGCTTCGACCGGCTCGCCGAGGTGACGCCGCGGCTCTCGCTCGAGCGGCTCTGCGAGCGGATCGTCGCCGACCACGACTACGACCTCGCGGTGCTTGCGCAGTGGGACGGGCGCCGGCGCTACGCCAATCTCCGCAAGCTGGGACGGCTCGCCCGCTCCTACGAGGAGCTCCGAGGCCCCGACATCGAGGGCTTCGTTCGCTTCGTCTCCGAGCAGGAGGCCGTCGGTGCCGGCGAACGCGATGCGGCCGCTGAAGAGGAGGGAGGAAACGCGGTCAGGCTGCTCACGATTCACGCCGCCAAGGGCCTCGAGTTCAAGGTGGTCGTCGTCGCGGATGCAGGGCGCGACCGAAACCCGCCCGGCGGCGACGAGATCCTCTGTCTCGCGGACGGGCGTTTCGGCTTCCGCGTTGCCGATCCGGCCACCGGCACCCGTTATCCCGCCTTCGGCTACGACGACGTCCGGGGTGCCCGCAGGGTCGAGGAGGAGGCCGAGAGGCTGCGCCTCTACTACGTGGCGATGACCCGTGCGATCGACCGGCTGATCGTGTCGGGCTCGATCGACCCGGAGCGCAAGGCCGACGAGAGGTCTCCGATCGGCTGGGTGTTGGGAAGGCTCGACTGCGTCGAGGAGGTGGCAGCCGCGCGAGGGCCTGTCGAGCTCGAGCGTGAAGGTGCGCGGGTCGTGCTCCGGGTCGATCGCGGTAGCGGGGTCGAGCCGGAGCCGGAGGAGCTCGAGGCGACGCTGCCGGCGGACGCCAACGGCCAGCTCGCGCTGTTCTCGCCGGACGACGCGCCGCCCCTGCCGCCACTCGCGCCGGCGCTCGCTCCGATCGTCCCGCTGCCCGCACCGCCGTTGCACGACGTCAAGCGGCTCTCCTTCAGCGCGCTCGCGCTCTTCGAGCGCTGCTCCTACCGCTACTACGCCGAGCGCGTCGTCGGCATGCGCCCCGCCGACGCGAGCGGCGCGCTGCCCGGCAGCACCGGGCTCGCCGCGACCGAGATCGGCGACGCCGTGCACCGGCTGCTCGAGCTCGTCGATCTGTCCGCGCCGGAGCCGCCCGACGTCGAGCTCGTGCGCTCCTGGTACCCGGGCGTGAGCGACGAGGAGCTCGCCCGGATCGCGGGATTCGTCCGCTCGTACTGCGAGTCCGAGCTCGCCGCGGCGGATCGCGGGGCTCGGCGGGGCGCGGCCGGAGCGACCCTTCGCGTTCGAGCACGACGGCGTCCTCCTGCACGGGCGGCTCGACGTGCTCCAGCGCGAGGGAACGCGCGCGCTCGTGCTCGACTACAAGACGAACTCGCTGGCGGAGGGCAGCCCTGAGGAGATCGTCGAGGCCGACTACCGGCTCCAGCGGCTCGTCTACGCGCTCGCCTGCTTCCGCGCCGGAGCGGAGCAGGTCGAGGTCGTCTACCACTTCCTCGAGCGGCCCGATGCGGTCGTCGCTCACAGCTTCGAGCGGGCGGAGCTGCCCGCCCTCGAAGCCGAGCTCTCCGAGGCGATCGCCGGCATCCGCGCGGCGGAGTTCTCACCCACCCCGAGCGAGTTCACGTGTGCCGGTTGCCCGGCGCTCGACGTCGTCTGTGCCGGGCCGCGGCTCCCCGGCGCCCCGCAACGGCATGCCGCACTGGTCACGGCCTCGTAGCAGCGATGGCCGTCGCCGCGATTGCAGACATCCATGCGAACCTGCACGCGCTGCAGGCGGTGCTGGCCGACGCTCGCTTCCGGTCGGCGGACGAAGTCGTCGTCCTCGGCGACAGCATCGCGGGGCCCTTTCCGGCGGAGACGTTCGACCTGCTGGAGGATCTCGGCGCGAAGGCGCAGATCCTCCGCGGGAACGCCGACCGGCTGGTGCTGGAGGAGGACACGGAGGCGTCGCGTTGGCGGCGGCAGCGGCTCGGGTCAGAACGCCTCGCCACCGTCGCAGGTTGGCCACCGTGGTTTCCGATCGAGGTTCCGGGACTCGGCCGCGTCCGCTGCTGTCACGCGACACCGCGCAGCGACGAGGAGATCGTGACTCGGTTCACGCCGGCCGACGAGCTCGCCTCCGTGCTTGCCGACACGGAGGAGCCCGTCGTGATCGGCGGCCACACGCATGTCCAGCTCGATCGATCGGTGCCGGGCCGTCGGCTGCTGAATCCGGGGAGCGTCGGCCTGCCGTACGAGGGCGCGCGCGGTGCCTTCTGGGCGCTGCTCGGGCCCGATGTCGAATTCGTTCGCACCGACTACGACGTCGACGCAGCCGCTGAGGCAATCAGGGCGGTCGGCTACCCGGACGTCGACGCCCACGAGTCGTCGTTGCTCGAGCCTCCGGATCCGGCAGACGTCTCGAAGTACTTCGAGTCACTGCGTGGCTCGTAGCTACGTGCACGAGGCGCGGCGGCGCGTCGGGCGCAGGCGGGAGCGGATCCGTGCCATCGTGGCTCGCCTCGCGGAGGAGCATCCCGACGCGACGATCGCGCTTCGTTTCGGCAGCGACGTCGAGCTCCTCTTCTCGGTGATCCTCTCCGCGCAGACGACGGACGTGAACGTGAACCGGGTCACCGAGCGCCTCTTTCGGAAGTACCGGCGACTCGAGGACTACCTCGCCGTCCCGGTCGAGGAGCTCGAGCGCGACATCTACGAGACGGGGTTCTTTCGCCAGAAGGCGAAATCGCTCCGGGGAACGGCGCGGATGCTGCTCGAGGAGTTCGACGGCATCGTCCCGCGGACATTGCCGGAGCTACTGCGGCTTCCGGGCGTCGCCCGCAAGACGGCGAATGTCGTGGCGGCAGAGCTCGGCGACCCGCAGGGCATCGTCGTCGACACCCACGTCCGCCGGCTCTCGCAACGGCTGGGTCTGACGCGGCAGGAGGATCCGGTCCGGATCGAGCGAGATCTCGTCAAGCTCGTGCCGAGGGAGGACTGGGGCAGGTTCCCGCATCTCCTCATCTGGCACGGTCGGCGCGTCTGCGACGCGCGCAGGCCCCGTTGCGAAGCATGCGTCCTGAGCGCTCTCTGCCCCTCCAGCCGCGTCGCTGACACACAACCGGCACAAAGCCATCACACAGCCGCATGAGCTTCTCGTCTAGCGTTCCGAGTGGGAGCCTCGCTCCCCCATTGGGGGCTCGACTTTCGCGTGTGCGGCGGGCTGGACACCGGCTGCGTTCGGTGGGACGATCGCAGGCGCCGCCCACTCGAGGAGGAACCATGAAGGCACGAGTCTCACTGGCATCGGCGTTCGCTGCGCTCGCGACAGCCGCTCTGGTCACAGCTGCCCCTGCGCTCGCCGAGCCCGCCGTCGTCGGCCCACCGAGCTCGATCGCGTCCACCGGCGACTCGATCACCCGCGCCTTCAACACCTGTTGGTTCCCGTACGTCGATTGCCCGTCGAACTCGTGGTCGACGGGCACGGCGAGCTGGACGCACTACCGGCGCATCCTCGCCGTGAATCCCGCGATCTCTGGCCGGACGTCGAACCACGCCGTCACCGGCGCGGACATGGCCGATCTGAACGGCCAGGCTCAGGCGGCGGTGACGCGGCGGGCTGCGTACGTGACGATCCTGATGGGGGCGAACGACGTGTGTGCGTCGAGCGAGGCGGCGATGACGCCGACCGCGACGTTCCGCGCCCAAGTCGAGCAGTCGCTCGCGACGCTCTCGGCCGGGCTTCCCGACGCCCGGATCTTCGTCTCGAGCATCCCGGACATCTACCAGCTCTTCTCGATCTACCGGTACAACCTCGGCGCCGTCTCGGTCTGGTCCGCTGCGGGGATCTGCCAGTCGATGCTCGCGAACCCACTCTCGAACGCCGCCGCCGACGTCGATCGGCGCACCCGAGTGCGTCAGCGCAACATCGACTACAACACCCAGCTTGCCGCAACGTGCGCGCTCTACGTCCACTGTCGCTTCGACGGAAACGCCGGCTTCAACACTGCCTTCGTGCGCGCCGACGTCACGACGCGCGACTACTTCCATCCCTCGGTGGCGGGCCAGACGAAGCTCGCCGGGATCAGCTGGACCTCGACCTTCGACTTCCGCGACGTCACCGCACCGAGCTCGTCCGCGACGACTGCGCCCGGGCCGGGTGGAACGCTCGTGACGCTCGCAGCGACAGACAACGCCGGGGTCGCCGGAGTCGAGATCCGGCTCGGCGCCGCCGGTTGGACGCGCTACACCGCGCCCGTCACCGTGGCGCCCGGCGTGACGCTTACCTGGCGAGCGGTCGACGTGAACGGGAACAGCGAGGCGACGAAGAGCGTCGTCGGCTAGTCAGACCGGCGGCCTGCTCGCCCGTCGCGGCGAGAGCGCGATGAGGAGACCGCCGTCGTTGTCGTAGCCCGGAAAGACGTCGGCCGTCACGGCCTTAACGCTGCCGGCGCGCGTGCGCAGGTCGATCGGCTCGTCCAGCCGCCGGACGCCCCACTCGAGCGCCAGCGCGACCGGATTGCGGTCGGCCTCGAAGCCTCCGAGCCCGAAGGCCTCCACCACGTCCTTTCCCATCAGCTCGGACTCGCGGAACCCCGTCAGCTCGAAGACTCCGCGACCGGCTGCAAGGATCCGGCCGCCCCTGTCGCACGCGACGAGGCCGGCGTTCGGGCCGGGGTAGTAGTCGTCGAGGAGCTCGAAAAGAAAGCCAAAACCGCAGCGCTCGCACGCCACAGCCTGATTCAGCATCCCCTGCCGGCCGTCGTGGTCGAGCGACCTGTTCTTGCAGTTCGGGCAGATGAAGAAGGGCACCGAATCAGCGTAGCGACGAGGTCAGATCCAGCGCTTCCAGCGAAAGAAGACGAGCTGCCCGAGCGTAGTCAGGGCGATGATCGCCCACGAGAACCCGTAGCCCAGCCGCCAGCCGAGCTCCGGCATGTGCTCGAAGTTCTGGCCGTAAACCCCGACGATGAACGTCGGCAGGAGGAGCAGCGAGGCAACCACCGCCAGCTTCTTCACTACCTCGTTCTGATCCTGCGCGATCTTCGACTGGTGGTAGTCGCGGGCGCTCGAGATCAGATCGCGTGCCACGTCGAGCGACTCCGCCGACTGCAGCAGCGTGTCGTAGGCATCGGCGAAGCTGAGCTCGAGGTGCCGGTCGAAGAGCTCGTCGTCGCCGACGTCGACGCGGCCGTCGACGATCCGGCGAACCGCGTCGCGCGTCGGCCCGAGGGTGCGGCGGATCTGGAGAACGTCCTCTCGGAGGTCGGAGAGGCGGCGTCTGACGCGCGCGTTCGGCCAGCTCTCGATTCCCGACTCGAGCTCGTCGATCTCGTCGTTCAGGGAGTCGAGCAGGCTCAGGTACCGCTCCGCCACGTCGTCGACGAGGTAATAGAGGACCAGCCCTGCCGACGGCGCCCCGTGGGCGTCGCAGGCGGCCTGAACCTGCTCGATCGAGAACGGCTCCTCGCCCGGCGGGGTCTTGCGCACCGTCAGCGCCGCCGTCGGCGTGAGCACGAAGTCGATCTCCTGGTAGAAAATCCGGTCGTCCTCGGGAACGGCGACCGGCACGACGAGGACGCCGAAGACGTAGTCGCCGTGGCTCTCGAAGCGCGGTCGGGCAGTCGCCCGCTCCGGCGGCGGCGCCAGCAGCTGCTCGAGTGCGCTCCAATGGAGCTCGACCGGCGCTTCGCGGACGAGCTCGTCGCGGGAGGCGTCGAGGAGGTCGATCCAGCGCACGCCGCGGGCCACGAGGCGAGGGTAGCGCCCGCGTCGGCCGGAACGGAGTTGCGCCGCGGCGGGTAGGTCTAGGCGGGCTGGGTCTGCTCGCGCGGCGCGGTGAGCGCCGCCTCGAGGTGACCGTGCGCATCGGCGAGGAAGCGTTCCGCGTCGAGCGCCGCTGCGCAACCGGATCCGGCGGCGGTCACCGCCTGCCGGTAGACGTGATCCTGGACGTCGCCGGCGGCGAACACACCCGGGATGTTGGTCTCGGTCGACTTCCCCTTCGTGACCAGGTAGCCGGCGTCGTCGTGCTCGAGCTGCTCGACGAAGAGCTTGGTCGTCGGGTCGTGGCCGATCGCGACGAAGAGTCCATCGGTCGCGTAGTCGAGCAGCTCACCCGTCTCGACGTTCGAGAGGCGCAGGCCGGAGAGCTTGCCGTTCTCGACGCCGAGCACCTCGTCGACGACGTAGGGCGTCAGGATCTCGATCTTCTCGTGGGCCTTCGCGCGGTCGACCATGATCTGCGAGGCGCGAAACTCGCCACGGCGGTGGACGATCGTCACCTTGGAGGCGAACTTGGTCAGAAAGAGCGCCTCCTCCATCGCCGAGTCGCCGCCGCCGACGACCACGACCTCCCGATCGCGGTAGAAGGCGCCGTCGCAGGTGGCGCAGTACGTGACGCCCCGGCCGTGCAATGCCCGCTCGGATTCGAGACCGATCTGACGCGCGGTTGCCCCCGTCGCCACGATCACGGTCTCCGCGCGGTGTTCCTCGTCGCCGACGAAGACGCGGAACGGACGCTCCGAGAAATCGACGCGCGTGACGTCGTCGGTGACGAACTCGGTTCCGAACCGCTCTGCCTGCTCGCGAAACTCACTCATCATGGCCGGGCCCATGACGCCTTCGGGGTATCCCGGATAGTTCTCGACCTCGCTCGTGATCATGAGCTGGCCGCCCCACTGAAAACCCTCGATCACGAGCGGCTTCAGGTTGGCGCGCGCGGCATAGAGCGCAGCTGTGTACCCGGCGGGACCCCCGCCGATGATGATCACGTCACGAACGTCGTCCACCGCTCATTTCCTCCTCTGGCCGCCTGTGCGACCCTCACCATAGAGAACGAATCGGGGGTGTCGGGTGTTCCGAGACGGCTCCGTGTCGCGGCGGCTGTCGAGGACGCTTAAGATCGGGCCGGTCCTGGCAGAAAGGTCGAGATGACGACGACGGTGAGCCTCGAGAGCCTCCGCGATCTGGCGGCGTTCCGAGCGCAGAACGGCTGCGCGATCAGTCTCTATCTCGATCTTCATCCCAGTGTCAGCCCGACGGCCGGCGAGACCGCGACGCGTGTGAGCTCGCTGCTCGACCAGGCGGCGAAGTCCCACGGCGCGACTCGCGGCGATCTCGCGCACGAGATGCGGCAGGGGCTGAAAAGCGACTTCGAGCGGCTCGAGCGGTTCTTCGACGCGGAGCTCGATCGCGGCGGCTCACATGGGCTGGCCGTGTTCGCAGCCGGGCTCGACAACGTCTGGAACGTGCTCCCGTTGGCGTCCTCCGTGCCCGACGCGGTCCGGGTGGCCGACGACTTCCTGCTCGCTCCCCTCGTACCGCTGGTCGGCCGTGGCAACGGCGCCCTTGTCGCCGTCGTCAACCGGGAGTTGGGCCGCGTGCTCGCGTTGCGGGACGGCAGGCTCGACGAGATCGTCGACCGCACCGAAGACGCGCCGAGTCGCCACGATCAAGGAGGCTGGTCGCAGGCCCGGTTCCAGCGCCACATCGAGAATGTCGCGCACGAGCACTACAAGACCGTCGCTGCGGAGCTCGAGCGGTCGTACCGTCGGTTCGACCGACCGCGGATCGTGATCGCCTGCTCCGATGACGTGCGACCCGAGTTCTCTGCCGTTCTCCCGACCGAGGTCGCCGACGCGGTCATCGGTTGGGTCGCCGTCGAGCAGCACGCGGGGCCGGCGGAGCTGCAGGAAGCGGCGCAGCCGCTCCTCGAGCGATGGCGAGCCGATTCCGAGACCGAGCTCGTGGAGCGGTGGCGCGAGGCCACGGGGCGCGGGTCGCGCGGTGTCGCCGGTTGGGAGGACACGTTGGAGGCAGCCTCCGACGGCCGAATCGAGCTCTTGCTCTACCAGGACGGCGCTCGTCGAGACGCGTTTCGCTGTCCGGCGTGCGGCCGCGCGGCTGCGCAGGCGAGCTCATGTCCCCTCGACGGCACGACCATGGAGGCGCGGGACGACGGTCTCGATCTCGTGGTCCGGCTGGCGCTCGCCCACGGCGGGGAGGTACGAGCTCTCGAGCACGGCAACGACCTCGATCCGGTCGAGGGCATCGGCGCCATCCTGCGGTACTAGCCCGCCGCTCTAGGCAGCGTCGATCGCGCGGAGCGGCTCGACCGCGCTGCCGGCCCGCTGCTCGAGCGCGTCCTCGTCGACGGCCTGCTCGAGCCGTGTCTCGAAGCGCTCGAGCCGACGCTGCGACTCGCCGTACTTCGTCTGCGCGTTGCCGATGTGCCGGCCGACGACGTCGAAGTCCTCCTTGAAGCGCGAGAACTCCTTCCCGAGCTGGCCGCAGTACGCCATCACGTCCTGGGCGTGCTTCTCGATCTGCAAGCCCCGGAGCCCGAGCACGATCATCGTCAGGTAGGCATGGAAGGTGGCCGGCGAGACGGGGAACACGCGCTTCTCGAGCGCGTACTGATGCAGGTCGCCGGTGCCGCCGCAGGCGATCTCGTAGTAGACGGTCTCGGCCGGCAGGTACATGAAGGCGAAGTCGTAGGTGCCCTCGCCCGGCTTGATGTACTTCGTCGCAATCGCGTCGACGTGCCCCTTCACGTCCCGCGCGAGCATCCGGCGCGCGACCAGGCGCTGCTCGTCGTCCTCGGCGTCGAGGACGCGATGGACGTTGTCGAGCGGGAACTTGGCGTCGACCGGGAGGAGCTTCTCGGCGCGCACGACCGCGTCGACCCGCTCGCCGCTCGTGAAGCCGTGCTGGAGCTCGTAGGCGGCGGATGGGAGCATGTCGGCGAGGAGGTTCGCCAGCAACAGCTCGCCGAAGCCCCCGCGCGCCTTGGGCGGGCGCAGCGCCTGCTCGAGCCGCTTGAGATCGTTCGCCCGCTCGAGCATGCTCTTCGTTCCCTGCTCGACGCGGGCCAGCTTCTCCGAGATCTGCGTCGCCGTCTCGCCCGCGTTGCGCTGCGTGGCGAGGAGGCGGCCGTCGAGGCCTTCGAGTCTCCGGTCGACCTTCGCATCGAGGTCGCCCAGCCTCCGGTCGAGCCGCGACTCGAGCTCACCGAGCGAGCCGTCGAGACGGCCGAGCGTCCCGCCGATGTCACCGCGGAGCGAGCGGGCGAGTCGGAATCCGCCCACAGCGAGCGCCACGGCGAGGGCGAGAACGAGGATGAGAGTCAGAACGATCATCGGGCCGACGAACGCTAGAGATCGGGTCGGACGGAACGGCGGCCGCTGCTACAGTCGCCGCGGAAATGGCCCGCAAAGACCGCGCTCCCACGCCGCCGAAGCGGCCCGTTCAGGCTCCGCAGCGCAGAAGCTCGCCCGCAAGCGCAGCCGATGCGGAGCGCCAGCGGCGACTGCTCTACATCGTCGCCGGCTCGGGGATCGCCGCTCTCGTCGTCGTTCTCGGGTTCCTGTTCCTCGGCGGCGGCGGCGACAAGAGCGAGGCGGCGGTGCTCGAGGACGCGGGTTGCACCCTCAAGAGCTTCCCGGCTCAGGCGAACACGCCCGACCACACCGACGTCCCGACGCTCGAGACGAAACCCAAGTGGAACTCCTTCCCGCCCACGAGCGGCCCTCACTTCGGCCAGACCGCCATCTTCGGCTCCTACGACGAGGAGGTGCCGCTCGTCCAGACGACGCACAACCTCGAGCATGGCGCTGTCGTCATCCATTACGGCAAGGACGTTCCAGAGACCGAGATCGAGGCGATCCGGGCCTTCTACGACGACGACCCGAACGGTCTCATCGTGGCGCCGCTCCCGCAGCTCGGGCAGAAGATCGCGCTCACCGCGTGGACCGCTCCCGAAGCGACGCCCGGCAGCGAACCGGATCGCGGTCGCGGGTACCTCGCCGAGTGCACGGCGTTCGACGAGGAGGCGTTCTCGACCTTCGTAGACGAGCACCGCGGCAAGGGGCCGGAGCGGTTCCCCGTCGACCAGCTCGTTCCGGGCGGGGGATAGACGCGCTCTAGACTGGCCGGACGCCGCCGGGGTGGCGAAACCGGTCAGACGCGCCCGACTTAAAATCGGGTGGCCCTCGGGCCATGAGGGTTCGACTCCCTCCCCCGGCATCCGTTGATCGCAATCCCCGGCTGAATACACTCCGCCGATGGCTCAGATCGAGGAAGCGGCGTCCCATACCCAGCTCGAATGGGACACGCCGCTCTTCCGTACGGCCATCGCGCAGTTCGAGCAGGCGGTGCCGTACGCGGACATCTCCGAAGGAGTCGCCGAGCGGCTGCGCTACCCGGAGCGGGCGGTCATGCTCTCCGTCCCCGTCCGGCTCGACGACGAGCGCCGGGTCGTCTTCGCCGGCTATCGCGTCCAGCACTCGAGCGTGCTCGGGCCGACCAAGGGCGGGATTCGCTACGACACCGAGGTCACGCTCGGCGAGTGCGCGGCGCTGGCCGTCTGGATGACCTGGAAATGCGCGCTGCTCAAGCTTCCCTACGGCGGCGCGAAGGGCGGCGTCCGCTGCAACCCGCGCCAGATGTCGGCGTTCGAGCTCGAGCGGCTGACGCGCCGCTTCACGTCGGATCTCCTCCCGGTGATCGGGCCCCAGGAGGACATCCCCGCGCCGGACATGGCGACGAACGAGCAGACGATGGCGTGGATGATGGACACCTATTCGATGCAGATGGGCCACGCCGTCCCGGAGATCGTGACCGGCAAGCCGATCTCGATCGGCGGCTCGGTCTTCCGGCAAGAGGCGACGGGGGCGGGCGTCGTGATGGTTGTCGCGCGCGCATGCGAGCGTCTCGGCTGGAACCTGACCGAGCAGCGCTGCGTCGTCCAGGGCTTCGGCAACGTCGGGGGGATCGCGGCGCACGAGCTCGTCGCGCGCGGGGCCCGCGTGATCGCCGTCTCCGACGTCTCCGGCGGCGTGCTCGACGAGGCGGGCCTCGACGTCGACGCGATGCTCGCCTTCGCGGCTGCGAACGGCTCGCTCGAGTCGTGGGAAGGTGGACGGCGGATCACGAACGAGGAGCTGCTCGAGCTGCCCTGCGACATCCTCGTGCTCGCTGCGCGCGAGGATCAGGTCACGGAGGAGAACGCCGGCCGGATCCGGGCGCGGCTGATCGCCGAGGGCGCGAACGGCCCGACCTCGTTCGAAGGCGACGCGATCCTGGCCGAACGGGGGATCCCGATCCTGCCCGACATCCTCGCGAACGCCGGCGGAGTCACCGTTTCCTACTTCGAGTGGGTGCAGGATCTCGGCCGCCTCTTCTGGGATCGTGACGAGATCCGGCTGAAGCTCGCCGAGAAGCTCGACGACGCCTTCGACCGCGTCTGGGATGTCGCCACCGAGCGCTCGATCACGCTCCGAACCGCCGCGCTCGTCGCGGGGATCCGCGAAGTCGCCGGCGCGCTCGAGGCGCGGGGCCTCTATCCGTGAGCGACCGCGTGCGCGACGCGATGGTCGCGGATCCCCCGATGCTCGACGGCGGCGCAAGCGCTCAGGAAGCCGGCGAGGCTCTGGGGCGCCCCGAGGTGCGGGCTCTCTTCGTCTGCGACGACGGCCGCCTGGTCGGGGTGGTCACCCGCAAGACGCTCGTGCGAGCGGTTGTCGCGGCCGGGCTCGATCCGCGCTCGACCGAGCTGCGCGGGATCGCCGAGCCGCCGCACAACACGATCGGCTCGGACGTGCCGCTCGACGAGGCGTTTCACTTTCTCGAGGAGCACGATCTGGAGCGCGTGCCGGTCGTCGAGCACGGCAAGCTCGTCGGCGTCCTCTCGAGAGCGGTGCTCCAGCGGCGGCTGGCCGAGGACGAGCCGCCGGCCGACGCCGCGGACTAGCAGCAGGTGTAGGCGCCGGGCGGCGCTGCGCCCTCTTCGCGCTCCGGCAGCTCGGCGGCCGCGAGCGCGGCGCCGTGGAGGATGTCGCGCTCGCTCGCCTCGATCCCCGCGAGGTCGTAACGCTCGACGATCTCCAGGAGGATGGCCGCGCCCGCGACGATCACCGACGCCCGTCCCGGTTCCATGATCCGCGCCCGCTCCTCGACCGAGAGTACGGCGAGTCGCGCGGTCTGCTCCTCGACCGCCTCGCGCGAGAGCAGGTGGCCGTGCGTACGCTCGGCGTCGTACTCGGCGAGCCGAAGATCGAGCGCCGCGAGCGTCGTCACGGTTCCGGCTACGCCGATCGCCTCGACCGCTTCGAGCTCAGGCAGCACGCTCCGCACGTGAGCGCGGATCGCGCCGACATCCTCGCCGAAGCGCTCGGTCAGCCGGACGCAGCCGATCTGGAGGCTCGTGCGGAGATCTGTTCCGACCACCTGGAGCTCCGTCGAGCCGCCGCCGATGTCGACGACGAGCGTGCCGGGAGCCAGGTCGCCGATCCCGCGGAGCGTCATCGCCGCCTCCTCGTCCCCCGAGAGGAGGCGAGTCGTGAAGCCGTAGCTCCACTCGATCTCGCCCAGGAAGGCCTCGCCGTTGTCGGCGTCGCGGACTGCGCTCGTCGCGATGGCGAGCGTCCGCTCGGCGCCGAGAGCCTCGAGCTCGCGGCGGTAGTCCGAGAGGACGTTGCGGACGCGCGCGATCGGGAGCGGGAGGAGCTTCCCGCGGGTGTCGACTCCTTCGCCGAGGCGCGTGATCGCGAGCCGCCGCACGACCTCCGTCAACTCGCCGTTCACGTCTGCGACGAGGAGACGACTCGAGTTCGTCCCGAGATCGACCGCCGCGACCCTCACTTGCTGCGCGGAAGGAACGACGCGACCCGGTCGATCGAGGCGCGGACGTCTGCGATCGCGGCGGTCGAGACGGCGAGCTCGGCGCGCGATGCGCGCAGGCGCGTGAGCGACGCCTCGAGCGCGCTGCCGCTCGTCGCCGCCGTCTGGAGGTGAAGCTCGATCTCGCTGCTTGCCCGCTCGATCCCTTCCAGCTTCTCGCCGACCTCGCTGGAGAGCCGCTTGAAGTCGCGGAAGAGCGCCAGCCCACGCCGGATCGTGATCACCAGGGCGGTCACGCTCACGAGGGTGGCGACCGCCAGGGCAAGCCAGAAGAGGATCATCGCGGCGATGCTAGCGCGTGGTCACCGCGTTGCTCGGGTGCTACAATCGACGCCGCGTCGCGGGGTGGAGCAGTCAGGTAGCTCGCCGGGCTCATAACCCGGAGGTCGCAGGTTCAAATCCTGCCCCCGCTATCTAAAGAAGCCCTGGAAACGGGGCTTTTTTCGTTCTTTAGGCCTGCAATTTTAGTGGAACTTTTGCCCAAACTTTTGCCCGGGTTCTAGTCGAGGAAGGGGGCGCCATCTTCGAGGAGCGCGGACCCGATACCCAGCCGCTGCTTCATCCCTATGTCAGCAGGTGACTGGATAATCGCCACACTGCCCGCGGTTCCGGACCGGCATCACGAAAGCACGCTCCCCGGAAGTACCCTGTTCGCGGATGACGGGAGCGGCACGTTCATCCTTCAGCTCCAAGCCCATGTTCGGGCGAGGCACCTGCTTCAGAGTCCTGTGGCACCGACTGCCATCAAGTGCCACGAGGATGCAACAGCGGTTCAGAGCGGGTTCAGCTCAGAGGAGGGGGGACGAGTACTGCAGTCCCGCACAGCTCGTCGACGGAGTCGAACGGTGCGCCGGCCCCGTCGTACAATCGGCGAACCCCGAACGAGGAGCGGGTTGACGGGAGCGATAGTCGGTCGCGAGGCGGAGCTCGGCGCTGTGGGGCGCTTTCTCGATCGGGTGGCGCTCGGTCCGGCGGCGCTCGTGATCGAGGGTGAGGCGGGGATTGGCAAGACGACCGTCTGGCAAGAGGCGATCGCAGCGGCCGAAGCTCGTTCTTTCAAGGTTCTCCGCGCGCAGCCAACCGAGCCCGAGGCGACGCTTTCGTACGGAGCGCTAGCTGACCTCGTCGGTGTTGTATTCGAGGAGACTCGAGCGGCGCTGCCCGCTCCACAGGATCGCGCCCTGGCGTCGGCCTTGCTGCTCGCCGATCTCGAGGAGCAGGCTGATCCGCGGACGACGGCAACGGCGCTTGTCGGAGTCCTGACGGCGCTTGCGGCCGAGCAACCGGTGCTCGTGGCGGTCGATGACGTGCAGTGGCTCGACCCGGCGTCCAAGCGCGCGCTGGGGTTTGCGTCCCGTCGGCTGCCTTCGCGGCTCGGCTTGCTCTTGACGCTGCGGGCCGAAGCCGGCGGCGCGGTGCCATTCGAGCTCGATCGCGCACTCGCCGAGGATCGGCTGGAGCGCGTCGCTCCGGGACCGCTCTCGCTCGCGGCGCTCCATCACCTGCTCAGCGGCCGGCTCGGGATGTCGTTGGCCCGCCCGACGCTCGCTCGTCTCGCTGCCGCGTCCGGTGGCAATCCGTTCTTCGCGTTGGAGATCGGTCGCGCGCTCGCACGAGCAGGCGACGAGCGTGCGTTTGACGATCCGCTCCCGGTGCCGTCGGCGCTGCAGGAGCTTGTGGCGTCGCGCGTCCGCGCCCTCTCTACCACGGCCAAAGAGGTTGTCCTGGTCGCTGCCATGCTCTCGCGCCCTACGGTCGCTACCCTCGCTCGGGCGTTGGTGCCGCGAGGAACGGCAGACGCGGCCTTGGCGGAGGCCGAAGCGGCCGGCGTGCTCGTCGCGGAGCGAGGGCGCATCCGGTTCACGCATCCGTTGCTGGCATCTGCCATCTACGCCTCCGTGTCGCGGGAGCAGCGGCGACAGCTCCATCATCGGCTCGCAGAGGTGGTGGGCGACCGGGAGGAACGCGCACGTCACCTGGCGCTGAGTACGGATGAGGTCGACGAGGCGATTGCCGCCGAGCTCGAGCAAGCCGCGCGCCAGGCGTCGCTGAAAGGCGCCCAGGATGCAGCCGCAGACATCTTCGAGGCGGCCTGCCGCCTGACGCCGCCGGATCAGCCGGACGGGCTCGCCCGGCGGTTGCTCGGCCAGGCAGCCGCGCTGCTCGCGGTGGGTGGACGGGTGGCCGCCCGACCACTCGCCGAGCAAGCGCTCGCGACGCCGGCTGCGCCCCCGCTGCGGGCGGAGGCATTGATCTGCCTGGCGAGTATCGACTGGTCCGAGGGCTCCGCGAGCGATGCGAACCACCACCTGGAGCAGGCGCTGAAGACGTTGTCTGACGACCACCAGCTCAGAGGCAGGATCTACATGTCGCTCGCCAGGTTCAACGTTCTCCGCGAGCCGAAGCGGGCGGTGGAGCAGGCGAAGGCGGCGCTGCACCTGCTGAGTGAGGAGCGAGAACCGGAGCTTGTCGCCTCCGCCCTGATCGACCGCTTGTTCGCCGAGACCGTGCTCGGGCGTCCGTCGCGGCGCGAGCTCTTCGAGCGCGGCCTCGAGCTGGAGGCACGAGCCGGGGTCGCCGACAAGCACCCCATCCCGCTGCTCTGGTTCCACTTCACCGACGACTTCGACGCCGCGAGGGCCCGTTTCGCCGACGAGGACGAGTTCTGTCGCGAGCGTGGTTGGGAATCCTTGCGAGCGGACCGATTGGGCCATCTCGCGCTCGCCGAGCTCCGCGCCGGGCGGTGGGAGCTGGCCGAGCAGTACATCGAGCAGGGTTGCAGTGCGCTCGTTCTGTCCGAGGTACTAGGCCCTGTAGCAATGCGGTTCGTATTCCGCTCGCTGGTCGACGCTCACTGCGGCAGGACAGATCGCGCCCGCGAGACGCTGCTCCCCCTGATCGCGCAGTTCGAGGCGACGGAACAGGCGTGGTGGACGGCTATGTCGCTTTCCACGCTCGGCTTCGTGGAGTTCGCCGACGGCCACGACGAAGCCGCGGATCAGGCGCTGACGCGGATGCGGGAGCTGATCGAGTCGATTGGCGTCAGGGAGGCTCCGCTCGATCGGAGCGAGCCATTCCACATCGAGTCGCTGCTCGCCCTCGGTGAGCTCGAACGCGCGCGAGCCGTCCTCGAGCGACTCGAAGATCGCGGTCGCGCGTTTCCTCGTCTCTGGATCTCGACGACGCTGCCGCGAGCGCGCGCGCTCCTGCTCGCGGCCGAGGGAGACATGGCCGGCGCGCTCGCTGAGATCGAGACGCTCGATCTTGAAGCGGCGGCGCGGATCCCGTTCGAGCTGGGCGCGACTCTCCTCGTCACGGGCAGGCTGCACCGGCGGGTAAACCACAAACGCGCTGCAGCGGAGTCGCTCCAGCAGGCGCTCGAGCTCTTCGAGCGGCTCGGTGCTCCGGTCTGGGCCGAGCGGGCGCGAGCCGAGCTTGGGCGCGTGGGTTTGCGCCACCGCCCGCCGAACGAGTTGACCGCCACGGAGCTGCGGGTCGCGGAGCTCGCGGCCACGGGGTTGACGAACCGCGAGGTGGCGACCGCTGCCTTCATGAGCCCGAAGACGGTCGAGGCCAACCTCTCGCGCGTCTACCGCAAGCTCGGCATCAACTCCCGCGCCGAGCTCGGGGCGACGATGGCGAGCACAGCGCGGGACGGCGGAACCGAAAGGTAGGGAAACGCCCGACGTTTCGGCGGCGGCGCGGACGTAGCGTCGTCCCATGGCACTTCGATCGGTTGCAGAGGCACCGCAGACGTTCCTCGTCGAGCACTACCGACCCGGCCTGGACGCCGAGGAGCTCGGACGCTGCGTCGGGCGCGTCCGCGACGCAGTCTCCGACCTGCAACGAGAGGGGAAGCCATTGCGCTTCCTCCGCTCGACGATCGTCCCGCGCGACGAGTCGTTCCTCTGCGTCCTCGAAGCCGGCTCGGAGCACCTGATCCGGACGGCGTACGCCCGCGCCGGGATCCCGTTCGAACGGATCTCGACCGTGATCACCGACGAAGCCTCGTTCTCTAGCTCGACTCCCAGGGAGTCGGAAAGGAAGTCCAGATGATCCGAAGCAAGACAGTCCTGGTCGCCGTTGCGCTGATCGCGCTCACGGCCATGATCTCCACCGGAGCGATCTCCGCCTCGGCCGGCAAGCAGGCTCCCAAGAGCGAGCGGCTCTCCGGGACGTGGATGACGACCGTCACCCTCGAAGATCCTCCCCCGGGCGTCGCGGCCACCTTCCGCGCGCTCAACACCTTCCTCCCGAGCGGAGAGCTGCTGGTGTCGAGCTCCGTCGGGCTGCCGGCCACCCGCAGCCTCGCCCACGGCGACTGGATCCGAACCGGAAACCGCCGGTTCGCCTCCTCGTTCGTCTTCTTCCGGTTCGACCCGGCGGGAGCGTTCATCGGTTCACAGAGGGTGCACCGGACGATCCTCCTCGCAGCGAGCCTCAACGCCTTCACCTCGACGGATGTGGTGGAGATCCTCGATCCCAGCGGAACCGTCATTCGCAGCTCCCGCGCCACCGAGGTCGGGCAGCGCCTGACCGTTCAGCAGATCGTGGGGTAGAGCTCGATGGCGCGGGCGAAGGCCGGAAACGTGGGGGGCGGCAGGCGACGGGGATCGAGTTCCCCGTCGCCGGCGCGTCTCTCGGAGTGACTCGCGGAAGCAGTCGCGGCGAACACGGCCGCGGCTCGCTCGTGCTCCCCGGTGGTCTCGGAGCGTGCAGACGACAGGAGGAACGATGAAGGGCAAAGGGCAGCACAAGCAGTCTCGGCGTCGCGCCGTTTCAGTGAACGCCTCTCGTGCTTGGTTGACGTTCCCGCGCACTCGCAGGTGCAGAAGGGACGACATGAAGTCGCTTTGGAGGCTGACGCTCCGCCGGCCGCCGATGACGGCGACCGTCAGTTTCGCGACCGTGGCGCTGCTCGGACTCTTTGCGAGCGCCGCTCCCGCAGTTGGGGAGCGCGCCGCTTCGCCTGCCTATCCGGATTCGATCGCGGTCGTAGGCCACTCCTTCGCGACCGGTGAAGGCGTGTCCGGCCCTCGTGCGTTCAGAATCCGTAACTCGTGGATCACCGGTGATACCACCGCCGTACAGAGCCTGTACTCGCGGATCCTGGCCCGCAATCCGGCGATTCGAGGGAACAAGTTCAATCTCGCCATCGGCGGCGCGGACGTCGCGTCGATGCTGCTGCAAGCTCGAAAGGCCGTCACCATCAAACCTGCGCCGGAGCTCGTGGTCGTCGTGAGCATGGACAACGACATCACCTGCGACATGACCAGCCACCGGCCGTTCCAGGTTGCGTTCGCCCGCGTGCTCGAGGTGCTCGCGACCGGGCTGCCGGACGCACGCATCTTTGTCACCAGCCAGTTCGGCAGCACCCCGAGCTACATCACCTCGCTGACGCTCAGGCAACGCGTCAATCAGCGCAGCAGGATCTCGCCGGCCAGCGGGCCGTGCGCCTTCCTCGACGCGCGCGGAGCACCAATCCCGAAGGGCGTGGCCTACCTCGAAGCCGTCATCCACCGCTACGAGGCGGCCGTCGCGGCCGCTTGCAAGGCAGTCGCCACCTGCCGCTCCGACGGTGGGGCGTTTGGGCGCGTCGTCTTTCGACCCGAGTACATCTCTTGGGATCTCATTCACCTCGCGGCTCCAGGCCAGGCAAAATCCGCAGCCGTCGCGTGGGCCGCACTGAAGAGCGTCGGCATCATTCCGCGCTCCGGCTAAATCCGTCGATCCTGCGGAGCCCACTTCGAAGCGGTGGGGCGTCGTCGTCGATCCCGTGAGGTTTACGCCTTGGCGCACAATGGCGGGTTCATGGCAGGTTCAAGCCGCCGAGCCACGTCGCACGCAACGAGGGTTACGAGGACGGCCGCCGGGCAATGAGATATCTCCATATCGGGATGACCGGCATCGTTGCGGTCTGGAATGCTGAAGGAGGCTGAATGTCCGCATTAGCGCAGGCGACCTGGCGCAGGTTTGCCCGGAGACTGGTTGTTGCATCCGCCGCAGTGATGGTTGTGTTGCCCGGTGGCGCTGCGACGGCGGCACCACCGCAGATCAGCTGCGATAACCGGACAAATAACTCGTACCAGAAGTTGCTTGAGTGCGTTCGGGTTGAGGGCGTGCGTGAGCATCAGGCTGCCTTGCAGGCGATCGCTGATGCGAACGGCGGCACCCGGGCGGCGGCAACTCCCGGGTATGACGCAAGCGTCGACTACGTCGTGCGGACACTAGAGGCGGCCGGGTGGGATGTCGAACTCGATCTGTTCGATTTCACGGTCGCTGAGCCGATCCGACGGGTGCTGCCGTCCCCTGCAACCTACGACTCCGGTGGCATCACAGGCAGCCCCCTTGGGACTGTCACAGCCGCGGTCGTCGCGATCGACATCAACCTGACTCCTCCGCGCGCGAACACGAGCGGCTGCGACGGAGCGTTCACGGAGGCCGCGGTCGGAGCGCCGCTCACGGCTCACCCGACCGGCCCCAACGATTTCGCGAGCTTCCCGGCCGGAGCGATCGCGCTGATCCAGCGGGGCGGTTGCAGCTTCGCTCTCAAGGTCGCGAATGCCCAGGCCGCCGGTGCGGCCGCAGTCATCATCTTTAACCAGGGCGACACAGCCGCCCGCAGCGTCACCCTGACTGGCACAGCCGTTCCGCCCGCCGGTTCGGCATCCTCAACTGTCAACGTGCCGGTTGTCGGCGCCAGCTTCGCGACCGGCGCAGCGCTGGCGGTGGCCGGGACGACCGCGACGGTCGCGGTCGTGAACCGGCCGCAGGCGAATGTGATCGCCGAACTGCCCGGAGATAACGACGAGAACGTCGTGATGGCCGGGGCACACCTCGACTCGGTGCGGGCCGGGCCGGGGATCAACGACAACGGCAGCGGCTCAGCCGCGCTCCTGGAAATCGCCCAGCAGCTCGCCAAGCTGAAGCCCGAGAACACGCTTCGCTTTGCTTGGTGGGGAGCCGAAGAATCCGGTCTGGTCGGATCGACTGCCTACGTCAACGGGCTCAGTCAGGCCGAGCGGGATCGGGTCGCGCTCTACCTGAACTTCGACATGATCGGCTCACCCAACTACATCTTCATGGTCTACGACAGCGACCAGTCAGGCTTCACCGCACCTGTGCCTGTTCCGGCGGGCTCGATCGCGATCGAAGACCTGTTCGAGTCCTACTACACGTTGGCGGGTGAGCCCTACGATGACGCCCAGTTCAGCGGCCGAAGTGACTACCAAGCGTTCATCCTGAACGGGATCCCGGCCGGAGGGCTCTTCACCGGGGCCGAGGTTCCCAAGACGGCCGCCCAAGCGGCGATCTGGGGTGGCGTCGCAGGTGCCCAGTACGACCCCTGCTATCACCTGGCCTGCGACACCTTCGCCAACAACAACCTCCATGCCCTGGAGGTCAATTCAGACGCGATCGCCTTCGCGATCCTCACCTACGCCTACTCGACCGAAACTGTGAATGGGGTCGTTGGGGAGAAGGTGCCGGGCAACTTCACCATCCCTGCACCGGCCGGGCCCGAGGGCACAGTCGGAAGCGCCGCCGGAGGCGCACACGACGCCATCGGAACCTAGATCTCTCTCCGAGAATGCAGAGGGGCGGCCGCGACCGGCCGCCCCTCCCATTGATCCCGAAGCCTGGAATTGGGCGCACGCGGGCTGCGATACGTGCCTGGGATCGGAGCTGACGTTCCTCCCCTGCGGCGCCTGCGGCGATCAGACCGACGCTCTCGCCGTTTCGGGAAAGCAGCCAGGGTCGTCCCCTTTCGATCGCACGACTTCTGCGCCTCGTCGTCAGCTGGCTTGACGACTTGCCCGGGCTCTGATCCTTGGACAGCGTCTAGGCCGAAGTAGGGAACCGCTCTTCGCCCAAGCGGGCGAGCGCCCATCCCCCGATCACAAGTAACGCACCGAGCACGAGGAAACCCAGGTCATAGGCCCATTGCTGCGCGACGTCTTCGCGAACGTGGTGGAGGGTGAGGAGATCCACAATTCCCTCCACGAGGTTGAACGGGCCCCAGCCGACCAGCATCCAGCCGACGAGCGAACGCCCGCTGACGGAATAGGCCGTCCCAAAGAGTGTTGGTCGCTAATCCAGCGACCGTGTACATGCTCCAACTGCACCGCCAGGATCGCCGAAAACGAGGCTGAGGCTGCCGGCTGGCGCTACCGGCGTTGGCGAGCTCCACCCGTTCTGCTCGGCTTTGCGAGACGCGAGAGTTTGCTTCCGACGCTCCCGCAAGTTCCTCGCGAGCGCCTGGAGCCGACGAGCCGCCTCACCACCGCCGCGCCTGAGTAGCGCACGAGCGCAAACTGCGGCCTGTAGCTCGGAGAGCGTCGGCTTCCCTTCGACGCAGAAGCGACCGAGCCAGCGTGTCGCTGCACGGTGAAGCGAGGGATATCGTCGTTTTGCGGCGTATGGGAGCACGAGCGAGAGCGCTTCCTCGAGGTTGAGCTGGCCCATCCCAGGAGCGACCTGCCCCTGGGCTAGCTCTGGCTCTCCGGCGCCGGCGCGCGTCGGCGGTGGCCGACGCGCTGCCTCCGGCGGGTTTCCTAGGCGACCGCGGGCTCGGGCGCCGGCACCGGGAGCGCGATGCCCGGCTCCGCGCCGACGACGAGCGTCTTCACGCCTGGCGCGAGCTCGTCGCTGAAGTGGGCGACGTTCGTCGAGGCCCCGAAGAAGCCGAGGATCCGCGCGGGGCCGTCGCCGATGTTCCGCGCGCTGTGGGGCGCGATCGCCGGGACGAGCGCGAGCTGACCACTTTCGAGGATCCCCGTTTCCTCGCCGACGGTTGCCTCGACGGTGCCCTCGAGGACGAGGAGCCACTCCTCCGCGCTGTCGGTGTGCTCGGGCAGGGCGCCGCCCGGCTCGAAGACCATGTAGACGGCCGCGGTGTCCGCGGTTCCCGTCGCGCTCGAGAACGGGAAGGTGACCGAGAGGCCGCCGCCCATCTCCTGTGCTTCGAGGGCCGCGATGTCAAGCGTGAACATGAAACTCACTCCTTTCGCTGAACAACAATGTGCAGCGATAGTGGCAGATCACGTCGCTGATGTCAAATTCGGAGTACAATGGTGTGTAGTGACGAGGACGTACCAGAAGAAGAAGCGCGCTGAGCGCGAGGCCGAGACGCGGCGGCGGATCGTCGAGGCGACCGTGGCGCTGCACACGTCGGTCGGCCCCGCGCGCACCACGATCTCCGCAATCGCCGACAAGGCGGGCGTCCAGAGGCACACCGTCTATTCGCATTTCCCGGAAGAGGACACGCTCTTCGCCGCCTGCACGATGCACTGGGCCCTGCTGCACCCGTTCCCGCCCGCAGAGCCCTGGGAAGCGGTGGCGGATCCGCTCGAACGCCTGGCCCGCGCGCTTCGAGACGTCTGGGCCTGGTATGCGGACGTCGAGTCCGACCTCGAACTCTTCCTCCGCGACGCCGAACTCGTTCCCGCCGTCCGCGCCGACATGACCCGCTACGCGGAGCGTCTCACCATGGCCGCCGACCGGCTGGCGGCGGATCTCGGCGGCTCGAGCACGGTTCGTGCCGCAGTCGGGCACGGGCTCGCGTTCGAGACGTGGCGGTCGCTCGTCCGCCGAGAAGGCCTTACGACCGCCGGCGCCGTCGACGCGATGCTGGCGCTCGTCGATCGATTCGGTGGCGTGAGGGCAACCTAGGGCCAATCCGGCGGAACGAGAGAGGGCACCGAGGCGAAGGCTAAACGGCCGACAAAGCAAATCGAGTGCGCCGTAGGTCGGCTGGGCCAGCGTTCGGGAATGTCCTCTGACGTGGTTAGGTTCGAGCGGTGGGCCGTTTCTTCACGAGTTTCGACGAAGCGTGGCAGTACTTCCTCGGCCGCGCTGAGCCGCTGGAGTTGTTCTTCGGCGACTTTCCAGAGGACGAGGCGTCTTTGGCCGAGGGCTGGGTGGTCGTCCCTCCAAAGGAGATCAAACAGGCCGCGCGTGAGCTCCAAGGAGCCCTCGCGAGCTTCGAGTGGCTTGCGCCCGTTCCGGAGCACTTCTTGCACGTGTGGCTCGCTGGCGCGACTTCGACCGGAGGGCGGGCGCATGAGTTGCGCCACAGCGGCGCGTTCGACGCGGTGTACCAACGCGTGAACTGCTTCCACTCTGCCGTGGTCGTTGAGGTAGAAGCACCACAACTGCGCGAACTCATCGCTGGCACGGAAGTAGATGCTTCGACGTTCTTGCCACACATGACGATCGGCGTGACGCGAGAGGAGCATGATCCAAGAGAACTTCGAGCGGCGCTGCTGCCGCTGCGGAACGCCGAGCTTGGCGGCGGCAAGGTCGCAGAGTTGACGTGCATACGATTTCCTGCGGCTCAGACGACGTTGCTGCAGCCGTGGACGGTCATCGAGTCGTTGCCCCTTCTCACAACGGTTACGAACCGTGACATCGCTGCGAAATGACTCGTCTGGGCGAGTGTCCGGCAATGTCACCTGAATGACTTCTACGCCCGCGTATTCCTTAGGCAGGTGAACGGCGCTACGCGGGTCGTACTCGGCTAGGAGCGGTCACGCGCAGATGGCCGAAGACGCGCCCGCGCTCGATAGCCAAGGAGCCGGCCGCCTTGACGGCTGTTGCCCGGTGTGGGAGATTCGGCACCGCACGGTGCGGTGCGGTTCCGCGTCGGCATCCAGGCAAGGAGGGGTCGGCAGTGTGCAACCACCACAGGTCTGCCTGGCGTAGCGCGGGCGTACTCGCGCTGATGCTCGCGCTCGTTGCAGTGGCAGCCGTTCCAGCGCTGGCGGCCAAGCCTGTCCGGGAGCAGCTCAGCACCGATCCGACGGTGCTCGACGCGGGCTCCGGCTGCGCCTTTCCGGTCGAGTTCCGCCCGCACGCAGGGGCCCGCTTCACTCGCACCGAGTTCACTGACCGCGTGGTGATCCAGGGCAATGCGCGTACTACGCTGACGAATCTCGAGAGCGGCGCCTCGGTCGAGGCAAATGACTTCTCCCGCTATAGCGAGCGCTACGACGCCCAGGCAAACGATGTCCTGATCGAGATCAGCGGCCAAGCGATCCTTTACTTCTTTCCCGGTGACCAAGGCCCAGAAGGGGAAGTCGGCGAGAACGGCGCCCTCTACGCGGTGGTCGGCCACGCCGAAGAAACCCTCGATCTCGACCAGAATCTGATCACCTCCTTCACGCTCAGGGGGCAGGCCAAGGAGCTCTGTTCGCTCCTCGACTGAGCCCCGATACCTCACTGGGCTGCGGTCCGGTGGACAGTGTTCGGGAATGTCGCCAGAGCTTGAGATCCTTGAAGTGAGGCCGCTGGCAAGTTCTCGAGGCTAGCTGCAGAGAACCGCCCAAGTCGCGCGGCTGAGGGCGGCCCACGCGTCTTCCGAGGTCACCATAGAATTGGCCGTCAGCACGACCTGTCGGGTTGCGTCCGCGGTGGTGAGCGCGACGGTGGTTGCACGCCCGAGTCCGATGTGACCCCAGGCTCCGCCGCAGGGGGAGACGCCGGAGCCCATCAGCGACTCGACGCGCTCGATGCCGAGCCCGTAACCCTGCGATTCGGGCCAGTCGCTGCGGACGGTCGAGAGGATCTCGCGGAGCGAACGAGGGCTGGCGATCTCCCCGGCCAGCAGCGCGGCCAGGAAACGCGCGATGTCGTCGGCTGGCGCGACGAGGCCGCCTGCGGCGGCGCTCGCCGTACCTGGCAGCTGCGTTCCGTCCAGCGCGAGCGGGTCGAGCAGCCGCTCGCGGAGCATGTCGCCGACCGTCCGCCCGCTCAGGGTCTCGATCACCAGTCCGACCAGCACGTAGTTGACGTTCGCGTAGCGGAACAGCCCCGGCTCACGTCGTGACAGGGCCAATGAGATCTCGACGAGTTGATGCGGATCCCACTCGCGTTCAGGGCCCCGCCGCCACGCCCGCAGGAATCCGGCGTCCTCGAAGTAGTCGGGCATGCCGCTCGTGTGGTTGAGCAGCGACCGAAGAGTGACCGGGTCTGGGAGCTCGAAGTTCCGCGGGAGCCGCGGCAAGACGTCGTCGTCGAGCCCGACCAGGCCGTCCTCGACCAGCAGGAGCATCAGCGCCGCGACGAACGTCTTCGTAACGCTTGCCGCCGCGAAGGGCGCGCTTGGCTGCAGCGAACGACCCGAAGCGTCGACACCCACCGACACGCGCAAGCGACCCCAGGGGCCGACCGCAAGTGCGAGCGCGCCCGACGCACCGGCGACACGCTGCTGGACGAGCGCCTCGTTTAGCGTGGCCCCAAGTGTCGCGTTCAGGAGTAGAAATCGGGCAAGGGCACGCGGCCCCGCCCTGCCCTCACCCGTAGCGCGATCTCCGCCGCCCCCTCAAACCACAACCGCTCCGCGATCCTCTGCGCCCTAGCCGCAAGCGTGGCGATCCGGCGCTCCGCGCGCGTGGCCTGCTCGGCGAGCCACGCGCTCTCCACGGGACCGGCGCTGTGCGACCCAGGTGCCCTCCAGTCAGGCCACTCTCCGCTCAGCAGCCGCATGCCCAACACGACCGCAACCGCCCAACACGTCGCAAAGCAGAGGATCAAGATCGGGAAAACGAGAACCACACTCAGGACTCTACGCCGCACGCCCGCGTGCAGTCACACTCGGATGCGCCAGTGTTCGTGAATGACGCCTGACGCGACCGGCTCCTTACAGTCGAGAGTTTCTCGGTGGGCGCCTCGTCGAGCAGGCATCCGCGCGTCGCCTGGGCCTAGCGTTCGGGAATGCCATTAGCGGCCTGTCGGACGACTAGCTGGCGCTCATGGAGCTGAGCGAGGGTTAGTCCATGTGATGGCGAACGGAGCCGCTGTGGCGAGAGTGGTTCCGGCGTCATCCTCGATCGCTCGTGCAGGTTTCCTTCGGAGGACGATCCCTAGCCGACGGCCGGGCAGGGCCTCGCCCTCATGCTGGGTCGCGTACGCTCGGCGCGCCCTCAAAGAGGCAAGAAGCTCATCCGGACTGATGACTCCGAACAACACCGGCAAAACGAGGGCCGCGAACGTCCAGGCGGCGAGCAATGCTCCGACGTATATGGCGATGGCCGTCACGCCCACTGCAAGCGCGACGCTGATCAGGAAGGCACAGGCGACGAGGAATGCGATTAAGACCACGGGTGTCCTCAGACCACGCATTAGGAGCACCCTAGCCCTTGACGCGCATCGTGTCGAGAGGATGCGCCTTGCCTCCAGCGAGCGCTCGGCTGCGCCAGCGTGCTCTCGCTTGAGCCAGCTGGATGCCACCGAAGGTCACCATCGTCCACCCCACTCAACGCGTGTCATGTATCCGACGCTATGAACCAAGTGCCTGCAAAACCGCATTTCTGCGATGCGATAAGAGATCGCAGGAACCCGTTCAAATCCTGCCCCCGCTACTTCAAAAGCCCTGCTCAGCAGGGCTTTTGTCTGTAGGTGCCTGATCGCGGCCGCTCGGTAGCGTCGGCTGGTCCGTGGGGTAGATGCCGACCGCGAATCCGTACACGGTCTCGCTCGAGCGCGGCAGGTGGTCGAACTCCGCCACCAGCTCCGCCATCCGTTCCCAGAACGCCGACGCCTGAGCGTCGGAGATACGCGCGTGCCGGATGAAGCCCCAGAGCTTTCCGTCCCGGTACGCCGCGGCGGACTCCCGGGCGGCCACCTCGAAGTCGTTGAAGTCCCGAGGCAGGGTGTCGCCGTCCGGGCTCCGCTCGACGCCGACGTAGAACATCCGTGCCGTACGACCGTAGAACCGCTCGTCGATCGCCCGCACCCGGCGGGTCCTCACCACCCGCACGAGGCCGGCCTCAGCGAGCACCTTGACGTGATGGGCGACGGTGCTCTTCGGTCGCTCGACCGCGCCGGCCAGCTCGGTCACCGTCGCCGCCCGCTCGTGGAGGAGGCCCAGGATGGTCGTGCGGAGGGGATGGCTGATCGCCTTGACCTGCGCCGGCATCGTGAGCGCAATCCGGTCGGCGAGGTCGTAGTCAGGGGGAGGCGCGTTGACAGCCACTCCTCGAATAGACTAGCATCGCCGAATGTTCCATTTCTACGGATCATAGCCAGGAGGATCGAGGATGACCGAAGTCGTGCTGTACCACCACGTCCAGGGGCTGACGGATGGAGTGCGGGCGTTCGCCGACGAGCTGCGCCAGGCGGGGCACACCGTGCACACGCCCGACCTGTTCGACGGGCGCACGTTCGAGACGATCGAGGAGGGCATGGCGTTCGCGCGCGAGAACGGCTTCGGTGCTCTCGCCGAGCGCGGCGTCGCTGCCGCCGAGGGGATCCGCCCAGACGTCGTCTACGCCGGCTTCTCGTTCGGAGTCGTGGTCGCCCAGCGGCTCGCGCAGAGCCAGCCCGGCGCCCGCGGGGCGTTGCTCATGTACTCGTGCCTCCCGGTCTCGGAGTTCGGCGACGCATGGCCCGAGGACGTCCCGGTCCAGGTGCACGGCAAGACCGACGACCCGTTCTTCGCCGAGGACCTCGAGGCCGCCCAGGCTCTCGTCGACTCGACCGACCGGGCGGAGCTCCACCTCTACCCGGGAGAGGAGCACCTTTTCGCCGACTCCTCGCTCCAGGCGTACGACGCCGCTGCTGCGGCCTTGCTCGTCGAGCGCGTGCTCGCGTTTCTCGACTCGGTCGACGTCGGCACGGAGACCTGAGAAGAGGCACCAAACGTGTGGCTAGCCGTACCTCCGATACCGGCCGAGCGCTTACGATGTCCGGCGTGAATTCGTCGACCGCCTCCGCCGCCGTCGAGGTGCAGCTCGAGGAGCATCGCAAGGAGCTCACCGCCTACTCCTACCGGATGCTCGGCTCGCCGTTCGAGGCCGAGGACGCCGTCCAGGAGACCTTCATCCGCGCGTGGCGCGCGTACGACCGCTTCGAGGGCCGCGCGGCGCTCCGCTCGTGGCTCTACCGGATCGCGACGAACGTCTGCCTCGACGCGCTCGAAGGCAGGAAGCGCCGCGCCCTGCCGATGGATCTCGGCCCGGCGCGCGAGCCGATCGAGTCGAACCTCAGCACGCTGCCGGAGGTCACGTGGATCGAGCCGATCCCGGACGGCCGCGTCGTCACCGAGGGCGATCCCGCCGACGTCGCGGTCGCGCGCGAGACGATCCGGCTCGCCTTCGTTGCCGCGCTCCAGCACCTACCGCCGCGCCAGCGCGCCGTGCTGATCCTCTGCGAGGTGCTGCGCTGGCAGGCGGCCGAGGTCGCCGAGCTCCTCGAGACGAGCGTCGCCTCCGTCAACAGCGCCCTCCAGCGGGCGCGCGCGACGCTCGAGGCGAGCGAGCTGAGCGCCACCGAGACCGCGCCGTCCGTCGGCGAGGCCGACGCCGAGCTCCTCGCGCGCTACGTCCAAGCGTTCGAGCGCTACGACATGGACGAGCTGACGGCGTTGATCCAGGAGGACGCGACCCAGTCGATGCCGCCGTTCGACCTCTGGTTGCGCGGCCGCGACGACATCCTCGCCTGGTGGGTCGGCCCTGGTGCCGGCTGCCGCGGCTCGCGCGTGATCGAGACGAGCGCCGCGAACGGCGCTCCGGCGTTCGGCCAGTACAAGCCGAGCGCGACCGGCGAGGGCTACGAGCCCTGGGCGCTGCAGGTGCTCGAGGTCGAGGACGGCCGGATCGCAGGCTTCACGTTCTTCCTCGACACGGAGCGGGTCTTCCCGCTCTTCGGTCTCCCGGCTCGGCTCTAGAGGAAGACGTCGCGCAGGCCCATGTAGGCGACGAGCTCGCGGAGCTCGTCCGACGCGTGGCGCAAGCGGATCCGGCAGCGTTGGCGGCGAGCGGCGAGCTGGAGGCGCGCCAAGGCGTCGACGGTCACCGCGTCCGGGTCGATGCCGCTCACGTCGACGAGCGCGACCGAGGCCCCGCTCGACTGGAGGAGCGCGCAGACTCGATCGCCGAGCCCCGGCAGATCGGAGGTCGCGATCGGCCCGCGAATCGCGAAGCGGATCGTCTGCGGCTCACGGGCTGCCATCGCCAACGTGACTCGTCCCGGCTGGGAAACTCATCGGGAGCAGGAGCGATGAGTTCCGCCGGCCCAGCCGGTCTGACCCGTCGAAAGCAACTCGGAAGGAAGCGACATGACCACCGATAGCCGCACGCCCAGCAGCCGAGCCAGGTGGCTCGCGCTCTATGTCCTCTGCCTCGGCGACCTGATGATCGTCCTGGACGTCACGATCGTCGGGGTTGCGCTGCCGTCGATCCGCGAGGATCTCGGCTTCTCGGAGACGTCGCTCGCCTGGGTCATCAACGCGTATCTGCTCACGTTCGGCGGCTTTCTCCTGCTCGGCGGCAAGCTCGGCGACCTCTTCGGGCACCGCCGCCTCTTCCTCGCCGGCATCTCGCTCTTCACCCTTGCCTCGCTCGGCTGCGGCCTCGCGACCTCCCAGGCGCTCCTGGTCACCGGACGGGCGGTGCAGGGTCTCGGCGCCGCGATCGTGTCCGCCGTCGCCCTCTCGCTGATGATGACGCTCTTCACAGAGGCTGCAGACCGCGCGAAGGCGATGGGGATCTTCGGGTTCGTCGCCTCCGGCGGTGGCTCGATCGGCGTCCTCCTCGGGGGGATCCTGACCGACGTGCTGAGCTGGCATTGGATCTTCCTCGTCAACGTCCCGGTCGGGATCCTCGTCCTCGTGCTCACCCTGAAGCTCGTGCCCTCGGGCCGTGGCGAAGCAGTCTCAGGCCGCCTCGACGTTGCAGGAGCGGTCACGGTCACCGCCGCGTTGATGGTGGCCGTGTACGCGATCGTCAACGGCAACCAGGAGGGCTGGCTCTCGGCACAGACGCTCGGGCTCCTCGCTGCCGGGGCGGTGCTCTTCGCCGTGTTCATCGCGATCGAGGCGCGGGTGGACGCGCCGCTGATGCCGCTTGGCCTCTTCCGGCTTCGAAACGTCGCCGTCGCGAACGTCGTCGGCGTCTTGTGGGCCGCGGCCATGTTCGCCTGGTTCTTCCTCTCGGCGCTGTATCTCCAGCTCGTACTCGGCTACAGCCCGTTGCAGGTCGGCCTGGCCTTCCTGCCGGGGAACGTGATCATGGGGATCCTCTCCGTCGGCCTCTCGGCGAAGCTCGTCATGCGGTACGGCTTCCGGCTGCCGCTCGCGACCGGCCTGCTGCTGGCCGCGGTTGGACTCCTGCTCTTCGCGCGCGCGCCGGTCGACGGCAGCTTCGTGGTCGACGTGCTCCCGAGCATGATCCTGCTCGGCCTTGGGGCAGGCATTGCCTTCAACCCCGTCCTGCTCGCCGCGATGAGCGATGTCGAGCCGAGCGACGCGGGGCTCGCCTCGGGTGTCGTCAACACCGCCTTCATGATGGGCGGCGCCCTCGGCCTCGCGGTGCTGGCCAGCCTCGCGGCCGCCCGCACGGAGACGCTTGCGGCTGCGGGCTCCGACGCTCTCGCGGCGCTGGCGGGCGGCTACCACGCCGCCTTCCTCGTGGGCGCCCTCTTCGCGGCCGTCGCGGCTGCAGTGGGTGGTCTGCTGCTCCGTTCGCCGGAGCACCAGCCGGTCCATAGCGGCGACGAGGCGTCCGGCGTCCTCGCAACCGACTGAGCACCAGCGAAAGGAGCGGCACATGTTCAAGAACAACATGGCGTTCTCCACCTTCTCGGCGGACGACATCCCGCGCGCGAAGCAGTTCTACGGCGAGACGCTCGGACTGAACGTCGAGGATCAGATGGGTGGGCTCGCCGTCCATCTCGCCGGCGGCGGCGAGGTCTTCATCTACCCGAAGGACGATCACCAGCCGGCGACCTTCACGGTGCTCAACTTCGCCGTCGACGACATCGACGACGCCGTCGACAGGCTCTCGAGCGCCGGCGTCAGCTTCGAGCGGTACGAGGGCATGGAGCAGGACGAGAAAGGGATCAACCGCGGCGAGGGGCCGGACGATCGCCTGGTTCAAGGATCCGGCCGGGAACATCCTCTCGGTGCTCGTCGTCGAGTAGCGCTCAGCCGGAGAGGAAGCTGAGGACGTCGACCGCATCGGCTGCGAGCGCGTCGGCGTCCTCCGGTTCGAGTGGCGCGAACGGCTTCAGCGCGACCTCGCCCGCCGAGAGGCTCCACGTCGCGACGGCGCGTCCGCCGACGAGCGCGAACGGCCGGAACAGCCCGTTCACGGCGACGATCGTCCGGTGCGCGCCGAGCACGAAGTCGCGCGAGGCCCAGCCCAGCAGCACCGGCTCGTAGGCGCCGAGGAGCCGCGGTGGCGGGAGCTCGGCGGGCGCCGAACGGCCGGCCAGGTCGATGAGGCCGTCCTCGCGCCCGACGAGCTCGGGCGCGATCGCCCGGAGACCGGCTCGGGCGTCGCGGAGCGGCAGTCCCGCCCACCGCGCGAGGTCGCGATCGGCGGCAGGCCCGTGGCCCGCGAGGTAGCGGCGGGCAAGCTCGGCGAGAGCGGCGTCGCGCTCGACAGGCGCCGGCTCGCCGAGCCAGTCGCGGGACGAGGACGTACGCCTGCTCGCCGCCGCTCATCGGCCCGCGCACCGCGATCCCGCGTAGGGACGCGAGCATGAGGACATGGATCAACGCCTGCCCTTCGGTCCGGACGCCGGCCGCCGCGACCCGTTCGCGGATCTGCGGACGCGTGCGCGGCCCTTCCTCGGTCAGTGCCTGCTCGATCGCAGCGACGCCGCGCTCGGCCGCCGCGGGCGAGACGCCCTCCTGAGCGAGTCGCCGCGCGTTGGCCGTGTGAACCGGCGGCGTCGTCAAGGCGTGGAGCCAGTGATAGTCCTCGCTCCGGACGAGATGGAGGGTGCCGCGGTTGAGCCAGGTGACGACGAGCGAGCGATCGTCGAGCGCCCGCTCGACGCCAGTCGCGGAGAGTCCCGCCGTTCTCGCCCTGAGCGCGAGCCGGAAGCCGCGTGGATCCTGCGCCTGCACCGCGAGCAGTCGCTCGGCGACGGCAACCGGATCGCGTGCAGGAGGCCCGGAGAGGAGTTGCGCCTCGAGGCGCTCGGCGAGCACGCGCCGATCATGGCTCAGCCGGGCCTTCGCCGGCCGGGTAGCGGGAGCGAGCCCGGCAGCGTAGGCTTCCGTCCGAGCCCCCGGGAAGGAGGTTGGGATGAAAGGTTCGGAGAAGCCGAAGAAGCTGGCCAAGAAGGCTCCGCAGAAGACGCTGAAGGAGAAGCGGAACGAGAAGCGCGCCGCGGCCGCCAAGAAGAGCATCTAGCGATGAGCGTCCGACCGAGGATCGGCCGATGAGCACGGTCGCGGAGATCCTGCAGGAGAAGTCCGGAGACGTGATCCGGATCGACGGCGGCGCGACGGTCTTCGACGCGGTCAAGGCGATGGTGGAGGCGAATGTCGGCGCGCTTCTGATCACCGACGGCGAGCGGATCACCGGCATCTTCACCGAGCGGGACTACCTGCGCCGGATCGCCGTCGAGGGAAGGCGCTCGCGCGACACGATCGTCAGCGACGTGATGTCGTCGCCCGTGCTCGTCGTCACCCAGGAGACCACGGTCGAGGAGGCGATGGCGCTGATGACCGACAAGCGGATCCGGCACGCGCCGGTCGTCGACGAGAGCGGGCTCGTCGGAATCGTCTCGATCGGCGACCTCGTCAAGTTCACCTCGAAGCAGCAGAGCTACCAGCTCCAGTACCTCACGGAGTACATCTCAGCGAAGTAGCGGCGCTCCGTTAACACGCGCGCAACGGATTGCTCATCGCCTCGTTGCAACTCGGGGTTACCGTCGACCTCGTGCGCCGGCTGGCCCTGCTCCTCGTCGTTCTCGCGGCCCTCGTCGGCCCGCCGATCGCGGCCGCCGAGCTCAGGACCAGCACTGATCGCGCCGGCAGGACGATCACCTTCGACGTCCAGGCCGAGCAGGTCGACGTCGAGTGGTATGCCGAGCTCTTGCGCAACGCGGCTCACGGGGCGGAGATCGAGCGGGTGACGTTCCGAATCGTGACGCCCGAGGCACTCGCTCAGATCTGCGGCGGCCAGGCACTCGGCTGCTACGGGGGCCGGAAGGAAGCCGCCCGGATCGTGCTGCCGACCGGCAACTCGCCGACACTCGTCCACACCGTCTATCACGAGTACGGCCACCATCTCGACGCGTGGCGCGGCGTGGCGGCGATCCAGCAAGAGCCGAACGGCAGCGCCTCATGGGCTGCGGCTCGTGGCATTCCGGAGCTGCTCGCAGCGGGTCAGGTCGCGCACGACTACACGCTCGGCTGGGAGCGCTCGATCGGCGAGATCTTCGCCGAGGACTACGCGCAGCTCCACCAGGAGACGCCGTTCAAGATCTCCTGGCTCGCGCCACCGACGGAGCCGATCCGAGCGGCTCTGCGCAGCGACCTCGAGAACGTTCCCGCCACGCCGACGCCGGTCGAGAGCAGGCCGCCCGGTCACGATTGCGCGGAGCGGCACGCTGCGGAGCCGGCGCGCCCGTCGTCGTTCCGTTCGAGCTGCTGGGGCCCGGCCGGCGCGTCACCTTCAGCGCGACGATTGCGACGAAGACCGCCCGAGCGCGGATGGAGCTGCGCTGTACGGACGGGCGAAGCGCCTCGCGACTGCTCGGCGGCGCACGACGGACGGCGACGATCGACCTCGGCAACCTTGGCCCGGCGCGCTGCACCGCGACGCTCCGCAGCACCGCGAAGGTCGCGGCTCGCTATTCCACTCGCGTCCGCCTCGCCGTCGAGCAGCCGACGGCCTGAAACGCCCAGGCGACCGACTTGACTTCGGCCGCTCCGTCGCCTTTGATCGCAGGGCGTGCGGCGAGAGACACATATGAGGGCCGGTTCAAACGGGTGACGGTGTCCGAGGCTGCGACCGTCGGCCGTTCCGACGGCGGCATCGACAGCGGGCCGGTCGTTCGCGTCGAGGGGATCCGCAAGAGTTTCGGTACGAACCTCGTCCTCGACGGCGTCGACCTGACCGTCGCCGCCGGCGAGGCGCTCGTGATCATCGGACGGAGCGGCAGCGGCAAGAGCACGCTGCTGCGCTGTATCAACCTGCTGGAGCCGATCGACGACGGCCGGATCCTCTTCGAGGGGGACGAGATCACCGCCAAGGGCGTCGACGTCTCCCGGGTTCGCCAGCGGATCGGCATGGTCTTCCAGCAGTTCAACCTCTTCCCGCACCTCACCGCGATCGACAACGTCACGCTCGCCGCACGGAGGATTCGCAAGCTCTCGCGCGCGCAGGCCGAACAACGAGCACGTGAGCTGCTGAAGACGGTCGGGCTCGAGGAGAAGGCCCACCAGCACCCCCACCAGCTCTCGGGCGGCCAGCAGCAGCGGGTCGCAATCGCCCGCGCGCTGATGATGGAGCCACACGTGATGCTCTTCGACGAGGTCACCTCTGCGCTCGATCCGGAGCTCGTCGGCGAGGTGCTGATCGTGATGCGCGACCTCGCCCGGATCGGGATGACGATGCTCGTCGTCACCCACGAGATGCAGTTCGCCCGAGAGGTCGGCGATCGGCTCGTCTTCATGGACGAAGGCCGGATCGTGGAGGAGGGCGTGCCCGCAGACGTGCTCGACCACCCGCGCGACGAGCGCACGCAGCGATTCCTCCGACGTACGCTGACGCTGCCGGACTCACTGGAAGAATTGACCATCAACGAAGAAGGAGTCGAGGAATGAAGAAGATCCTCCTGGCCACGATCGGGGTCGGCGTCATCGCGGTGATCACGGCCGCATTCGGGTTCGCTCAACCCACCGCGTCGACCGGGGCGACCAGCGTCACACGCGCCGAGGTTGCCGCACCGCTGCCGAAACTGCCGGCCGACATCGCTTCCAGGAAGCGCTGGAACGTCGGCGTCAAGTGCGACGCTCCGCCGTTCGGCTACATCAACGTGCAGGGGAAGAACGCCGGCTTCGACGTCGAGATCGCGAAGTGGTTCGCGCGCTACGCGTTCGGCCGCGAGCAGCGGGTCTCGTTCTTCTGCGCGCCGACGCCGTCGCGGGAGCCGCTCCTGACGACGGGGCGCGTCGACCTCGTGATCTCGACCTTCACCTACACCGCCGACCGCGACACGCGGATCGACTTCTCGCGCGCCTACTACAAGGCGACGGGACGCCTGCTCGTGAAGAACGACGGGCCGGTGCAGTCGCTCGCCGACATCAAGGGCAAGCAGGGTCGCGACGACGAGCGGCTCGATCTACGACCGCTGGATGAAGCGCTGCCATACGGACACCGCAGGTGATCGTGACCGACAGCTTCACGAACGCGCTGCTCGCCTTCAACCAGGGCCGGGCGGACGCGCTGATGTGGGACGACACCGTGCTCGTCGGGCGTCGCCGCCGCCGACCGGACGGCGAAGCTCACGGACGACACGTTCCTGCGCGCTGCCGTACGGGATCGGGATCAAGCAGGGGAACGTCGCGTTGAAGCGCTGGGTCGACTCGCGGCTCGACGCTGATGAAGCAGAAGGACATCTTCATGACGATCCTCAAGAACAACGTGCCGTCGCGCTTCGTGACCGGCTTCTCGAAGAGCATCCTCCGCCCGAACAACACGTTCGGATACGCGCCGCCCGGCTCGCCGAGCGCGGACACCGTTTGCTGAGAGCGGGCAACCGCACCATCCGAACCACGAGGAAGCGGCCGCGCACGCGCGGCCGCTTCCTCGTTGTCCCTGCCGCGATGATCCTCGCGACGTACGACCTCTGGGCGTTCGTCTCGACGAACTGGGAGGAGCTGCTCGACGGGCTCCTCAACACGCTCAAGGTGTCGGCCATGGCGATCGTGGGCGCCTTCGTGATCGGCGCTCGTGCTCGGCGCGGCCCGGGCGCACCGGATCCCGGTGATCAGCCAGGCCACGGCCGTCTACGTCGAGGTGATCCGGAACACGCCGATCCTCCTCCAGATCTTCATGATCTTCTACGCGCTCCCGCAGTTCGGGATCGTCTTCGACCAGTTCACGGTCGCGTGGCTCTCCGTGATGATCTGGGGCGGCGCCTTCAACAGCGAGAACTTCCGCGCCGGCTTCCAGGCGGTGGCGTACCGCTACCGGGAGGCCGGCTTCGCGCTCGGCTTCGGGAGCTTCGGGACTTTCCTCAACGTGACGCTGCCGATCGGCGGCCGGATCGCGCTGCCCTCGTCGATCAACACGTACATCTCGGTGCTGAAGAACACCTCGCTGATGTACGTGATCGGCTATGCGGAGCTGACGACGACGGCGCTCAACATCAGCAACCTGACGCTCGAGACCAAGGAGGCGCTCACGGTGCTGGCCGTCGTCTACCTCGCGCTCGTGTGGTCGCTGTCGGCCGGAATCCGCATCCTCGAGTCGCGGCTCGCGCTTCCGGAGAGGCAGTGATGCCCGACTGGGCCGAGCCGGTCGCCCGCTACATCCTGACCGAGGGTCTGCCCGGGAACGCTGCGCGTCTCGGCGATCGCGGTCGTCGGGAGCACCCTGATCGGAATCGTCTTCGGGACGCTGATGACGATCCGGTTCCGGCCGCTCCAGTCGCTGATCCGCTTCTACATCGAGGTCTTCCGCGGGCTGCCGATCCTCGTCACCGTCTTCATCGTCTACTTCGGCTTCGCGGGCACGATCGAGCGGGTCGCAACGGCGGCGCACATCGACGCTGCTCTGATGGCGGCGGCGATCGCGCTCATCCTGTGGGGGAGCGCCCAGGTGGCCGAGGCGACGCGCGGTGCGGTGCAGTCGATCCCGGTCGAGCAGCACGAGGCGTCGGCGGCGCTCGGGTTCGGCTGGCTCGGCCGGCATCGGTTCGTGATCCTGCCGCTGGCGCTCCGCCGTCTGCTGCCGCCGCTCGTCAGCCTGCTCGTGAACATCATCCAGAACTCGACGCTCGCGCAGGTGATCGGCGGCCTCGAGCTTCTCGAGGCCGCCGAGCGCCAGAACGAGCGCGTGACCGCGATCCCGCCGATCGGGCTCGGCGAGATCCACGCCTTCGAGATCTTCGCCGGCGTCGCCCTTCTCTTCTTCATGATCTCGTTCCCGCTGACGCGCCTGGCCGCGTATCTGGAGCGACGGCTGGTGGTCTAGGAGACCCCGGGGAGCGCAGCCTCGATCGCGCGCAGTGTCGCGCCGTCGAGCTCGACGCCAGACGCCGCGGCGTTTGCATCGACCTGCTCCGGCCGGGTGGCCCCGACGATCGCCGAGGCGACGTTCGGCTCTCTCAAGACCCAGGCGAGCGCGAGCTGCGCCATCGTGATTCCGAGACCCTCCGCGATCTGCCCCAGCCGCTGCACGGCCTCGAGGATGTCGTCGCGCAGCCAGCGGTCGATCATCCCGCCCATCTCCTTCGACGCTGCCCGCGAGTCCCGCGGTGGCGCCTTGCCGGGCTCGTACTTGCCGGTCAGAACCCCCTGGGCGAGCGGCGACCAGACGACCTGCGAGATCCCGCGCGCAGCCGAGAGCGGAAACACGTCGCGCTCCGGCTTTCGCCAGAGCAGCGAGTACTGCGGCTGGCTGGAGACGAACTTCTCGATCCTCCCGGCGGATCGATCGTGCAGGTCGAGTGCCGCCTCGATCTGCTCCGCGCTCCACTCGCTGAAGCCGAGATACCGCACCTTTCCCTGGCGCACGACCTCGGTCAGCGCCTCCATCGTCTCCTCGAGCGGCGTCGCCCCGTCGTAGCGATGGCACTGGTAGAGGTCGACGTAGCTCGTTCGCAGCCGTTCGAGCGAGGCGTCGAGCTGCTTGAAGACCTGCTCCCGTGAGAGTCCGCGATCCGTCCTCGACATCGGGAAGTAGAGCTTCGTCGCCAGGACGTACGACTCGCGTGGCCGCTTGGCGAGAAGCTCGCCGAGGAGCTCCTCGGCGGCGCCGCGCGCGTAGACGTTCGCCGTGTCGATGAAGTTGATCCCGAGCTCGAAGGCGCGCTCGACGCACGCAACCGCCTGGTCCCGCCCGACGCCGCCGCCGTAGGTCAGCCACGAGCCGAGCGCGATCTCCGACACCTCGAGGTCGCTCGAGCCGAGGCGGCGGTAGCGCATCCGGCGAGACTACCGCCGTGGAGGTGATCCAGACCACGGTCGAGCTGCCGACCCTGACGCTGACGATCGAGCATCCGCCGGACGCGGTCGAGCTGATCGACGAGCTGGCCTTCGAGCACGAGGAGTTCCTGCCCTACTGGGCCGAGGTATGGCCGAGTGGGGTGGCGCTAGCCCGGTTCGTGGCGAGCCGGGCGCTGCGCGGCACACGCGTGCTCGAGCTCGGTTGCGGCCTCGCGCTCCCGTCGATCGCCGCGTCGCTCCAGGGCGCGCGGGTGCTCGCGACCGACTGGTCTCCGGACGCGCTCGTCTTCGCCGAGCGGAACGCGGGGCGAAACGGCGCCGCGCTGGAGACCGCGCTCGTCGCATGGTCGCGCGCCGAGGAGCTCGTCGCCAGAGGGCCGTGGCAGCTCGTACTCGCGGCTGACGTGCTCTACGAGCGACGGAACGTCGAGCCGCTCCTCGAGCTGCTGCCCGGTCTCGGCTCCGAGGTGCTGCTGGCCGATCCCGGGCGGCCGGCGCTCCGGGCATTTCTGAAGGGCGCAGCGAGCTGGGACGTGACCCCGATCGCCGCGGCCGAGCTGCCGCAAGGCGGGATCTATCACCTCTGCAGCCGCGAGTACGCTTGAACCAGATGGCTCGCCTGCGTCGCTGGGTCGCGTCGATCGCCGCCAACAAGCGGCTCGTCGTGACGCTCGAGCTCCTGGCGCTCGGCGTCTTCCTCGGCGCGCTCAGTTGGGCGCTCCGTGACGTCTGGGCCGACGCGGCGCCGCTCCTCCGCCATGCCGACCCCGTCGACATCGGGCTGGCACTGGCCGCTCTCGCCGCGTACTACCTCGTCTTCATCCTCGGGTGGATGCGAATCCTCGTCAGCTACGGGATCCGGATCCCCTACCGCATCGCGCTGCAGGCGGAGATGCTCTCGATGCTCGCGAAGTACATACCGGGCGGCGTGTGGACGCCCGCCGCGCGCGTGGTCGCGCTCCGCAGGTTCGGGTATCGGGACACGTCGCTGATCCTCGCGTCGGTCCTGCTCGAGGCGGGCCTCTCGGCGCTGGCGGGGGTGGGCGTCTTCGTCGTCGGGCTCGCGTTCGTCGACGGTGTCGACGCTCCGCTGCCGTTGATCGTGGCGTTCGGCGTGGTCGTCGCCGTCCTTCTGTACCCGCCGGTCTTCCGCGCCGTCGCGACGCGGCTGCTCCGACCGTTCGGCGCCCACGAGGTGCCGGGACTGCCGACGCGCACGGCTGTCTCACTCCTCGGGTTCTACGCCTGTACGTGGCCACTCGGCGGGCTGGCGCTCTTCTTCCTCCTCCGTTCGGTGGGAGGCGATCCACCGGTCTCGGCGATCCCC
The DNA here is from genome assembly GCA_963761905.1 of uncultured Gaiellaceae bacterium. Taxonomy (GTDB): domain Bacteria; phylum Actinomycetota; class Thermoleophilia; order Gaiellales; family Gaiellaceae; genus Gaiellasilicea. The sequence continues at coordinate 317,058 of CAVXIQ010000005.1, forward strand.
TACCTCGGCGGTGCCACCGCGATCGGAGCGATCGTCGCCGTCCTCGCGATCTTCGCTCCGTCCGGGCTCGGGGTTCGGGAGGCCTCGGTCTACGGCCTCCTGCTCGCGGTCGTGACGCCGGCTGTCGCGCTCGGGGCGATCGTCCTGAACCGGCTCGCGATCACGATCGTGGAGGCGGCGCTGCTGCTCGTCGGCGTGCTCTTGATCCGAGCCCGGCCGACGGAGGTCGAGGAGGAGCCGGAGGCGAAGCTCGAGAGCCAACCCTCACGCGCATGAAACGGACTGGCTCGATTACTGGGACCAGGGGCCGAGGCCGCCGATTCGTTCGATCGTGATCCGGGTGCGATAGCCGGGCGGTGGATCGGGCATCGGCGGAAAGTCGGTTCCCGGGCCGACGTACACCTGGGCGAGCTCGCGCAGGAGCTCGGGCGCTCCGCCTTCCTCGATCCGGGCCGTGCCGTGGACGACGAGGTAGTGGCGCATTCCGACAGCGTTCGCGCCGGGAGCCTCGAACGTCAGCGTCACCCGCGGATCGCGCTCGATATTGCGGAGCTTCTGCTGCCGGTGGAGATGCGCGCCGACCAGTTCGTCCCCGTCGAGGCCGACCCAGATGCAGCTCACCTGCGGGCTTCCGTCCTTGTTCACCGTCACGAGATGAGCGAGTGCGTCGGACTCGAGCACCGCGCGGGCCTCGGGATGCAAGTCGGCCATGAGCTTCTCGAGTCTAGTCGTGAGAACAATCGCGCTTGCTAGCCGTAGGATCGCACGGTGTCCAAACACACGGTGTCGACCTGGACGGATCCGGCGTGGCTCGTCGAAGCGCACGCGTGGATCCACGAGCAGGCTGCGCGGCTCGGCTGGAGTGTTGTGGGAGAGATCGAGCAGCCGCATGACCGTCCGTGGGCGACCGTGCTGCGCGTGCCCACCGAGCGTGGCGACCTCTACTTCAAGGCGAACGCGCCCCCGCTTCAATTCGAAGCCGCGCTGGTCGAAGTGCTCGCCGAGCGCCGGCCGGACGCGGTGCCTCCGCTACTCGCCGTCGACCTCGAGCGGGGCTGGATGCTGATGGAGGATGCGGGGACGCGCCTTCGCGAGCTCGTCGAGCGAGAGCGAGACCTGAGCTGCTGGCTCGACCTGATGCCGCTCTACGCGGGGGTGCAGCTCGATCTCGCCGACCGCGCGGACGACCTGGTCGCGCTCGGCGTCCCCGACCTCCGCCTCGCGCTCCTACCCGCCCGGTACGAGGAGCTGCTCGCGGAGGTGGAGCTTCCGGCCGAGGACCGAGCACGGGTCGACGCGAGCGTGCCGCGGGTTGAGGAGCTCTGCGACGAGCTCGCCGGTTTTCGCCTGCCGGAGACGATCCAGCACGACGACTTCCACGACGGGCAGATCTACGTTCGCGATGGGCGGTACCTGCTCCTCGACTGGGGCGATGCCTGCGTCACCCATCCCTTCTTCACGCTCTCGGTCACGCTCGAGGGCATGCTCGCCTGGGGGCTCGACGACGTGGAGGGCTCGGTCGACACGACGCCGTACCGGAACGCCTATCTGACGGCGTTCGCTACGTATGGCGACCGCAGCGCGCTCGAAGCGGCTGCGACGATCGCTCTGCGGCTCGGGTGGGTCTGCCGGGCCGTCAACTCCCGTCTCGGCAACCCGGAAGGAGCGAACATCGACGTCCACCTGCGGATGTTCCTCGACGGGCGGACGTAGGCCGGTTCTTAAGTCACGGTTGGAGCTGACCCGTCCAGGGAATGGCGAAGTCCCCAACCCGAACGGAACCTAAGGAGGAATCACGTGAAGTCCGAGCTCGAGAGGTTCTATGCGCTCGTCGAGGAGATCGAGATCGCGATGATGACGACGAGGCGACGCGACCAGCACCTCGAGTCGCGCGCGATGGCGAACCAGAAGCGAGCAGCCGGCGCCGATCTCTGGTTCGTGACCGCCGAGGCGACGGCAAAGGTCGCCGACCTCGAGTCCGATCCGCACCTCAACCTCGCGTACTACAAGAATCGAACCCGTGAATGGATCTCCGTCTCGGGTCTCGCCACCCTCTCGCGCGACCGGGAGAAGATCCACGAGCTCTATGCCGAGGACTGGAAGCTGTGGTTCCCGGACGAGGGCGATCCGCGGCACGGCACACCCGACGATCCCCGCTTCGTGCTGATCGGCGTCGAGGTCCACGCCGCGGTGTTCTTCGAGCTCGACAAGCCGCAGCCGGTCGTCCTCTACGAGCTGGCGAAGGGCTGGCTGACCGGCGACACGCCCGACCTCGGGGAGGTTCGCCGGATCGATCCGTCCTGACGCCGGCGCGTAGGCTCGCGTGATGCTGTTCTCGCCCGAGGCGCACGAGGCGCTCCTCGACACGCCGTGGAGAGCCGAGACCGCGCGGCGGGCGATCGCAGCGATCGTCGCCGAGGCCGAGGCCGCGTTCGACGACGGCTGGTCGATGCATCCCGCGGACGTGGAGGCGGGCGACGATCCGGCGACGCGGTTCCGCACCCTCTACCTCGGCGGCGCTGGAGTCGTGGCGGCGCTCGATCGGCTCGAGCGGCAGGGCATGGTCGAGCTGCGGCGCGACTATCTCCCGTATCTCGAGCGGTCACTCGAAGCGCGTCCGGATTTCCCGGACGAGGACGCGGAGCGCAGCCTCTGGATGGGCGAGACCGGGATCCGGCTCGTGCTGCAGCGGCTCGCGCCGTCGGAGGCGAATCTCGAGCGGCTGGCGGAGCTGATCGCGGCGAACGAGCGCGACGAGCGGTGCGAGCTGATGTGGGGCAGCCCGGGGACGATCCTCGCGGGCCGGGAGCTCGGGCTGGACGTCTCGGCGAGCTGCGACTGGCTGCGCGGTCGACGGGACGCTGACGGCGTTTGGACGCAGGATCTCTACGGGCGGTTCACGCGCTACCTCGGTCCCGCGCACGGCTTTGCGGGTTGCGCCCTCGCGCTCGGCGAGGCCGCCGGGGTCTCCGAGACTCTGGAGCGACTTGCGGTCGAGCAGGACGGGCTGGTCAACTGGCCGGCGGTCGCAGGGGAGCGGCTCACGGACAACGGCGACGGGCTGATCCGCACGCAGTGGTGCCACGGCGCGCCTGGGATCGTGGCGACTCTCGCTCCGCTTCTCGACGAGGAGCTCGCAACGGCGGCCGGCGAGCTGACGTGGCATGCCGGGCCGGTGCGGAAGGGCGCCGGTCTCTGCCACGGCACGGCAGGGAACGGCTACGCGTTCCTCGCCCTGCTCGAGCGCACCGGCGACGAGCGCTGGCTCGCCCGGGCGCGCGCCTTCGGAGCCCATGCCGCGCGTCAGGTGGAGCGGAGCCGCTCGCTGCACGGACGTGGCCGCCACACGCTCTGGACGGGCGACCTCGGCACGGCGCTCTATCTGGCCGACTGCCTCGAGGGCGGAGGCAGGATCCCGGTGCCCTGAGACCCTCGAGTCAGTTGAGCGACGGATCGGGAGGCATCGTCGCGAGGAGCGCGAACGGCCCTCCCTGACGGCGGAGCACCTCGCTCCAGAGCGCGTCGGGCTCGTCGCTGAAGACGTCGTCGGCCTCGGCGGGTACGACGATCCAGGTCTCCTCGTCGAGCTCAGCCTCGATCTGGCCTGCAGACCAGCCCGCATAGCCGACGAAGATCCGGCCGCGCCGAGCCGCGACGTCGGGATCCTGCACGAAGCCGACGTCGCCGAGGACGAGCTCCGAGGCGTCCGCGGGATCCTCCACCTCGGCGAGCGCGAGTACCGAGCCCGCGGCAACCGGCCCGCCGACGTAGACCGGGTCGTCGTCGGACGAGAGCGAGGCGAGCTCGGGGACGGCCTCGCCGACCGAGGTCTCCGAGGGACGGTTGAGCACGAGCCCCATCGCGCCGTCGTCGCCGTGCTCGGCGATCAGGATCACGCTGCGGACGAAGCGCGGGTCGCGCAGCGAGGGGGCGGCGACGAGCAGACGGCCGCGCAGAGTTGGCTCGCTCATCGGGCAACCGTAGCCGCGATCCGAGACACGAGAAGGAGGCCGCGGCACGGCCTCCTTCTCGTGCTTGGTGGTGGTTGCTGCTACTTGATGACGAGCGCGTTCATGATCGCGCCGCCGTAGACCGGGTGGAAGATGTAGTTCGACACGCGACCCGAGATGAACTCGCGGGTGTTCCCGTTCGAGAGCGGCGCCCACGGGGCGGCGTCTCTCATCAGGTCGACGTCGAGCTTCCCGTACGCCGCGTAGCGCGCCTCGCCCGACAGCTTGGCGGCATCGGACATCGCCTTGTTGAAGCGCGGGATGTTCAGGTACGCGTAGTTCGAGTTGTTGGAGCCCTGGATGTTGTTCCCGTCGAGCAGCACGTTGATGAAGTCGAAGGGATCCGGGTAGTCCGCGAACCACGAGATCAGGAACATGTCGAAGTCGGAGCCACGGGTGCCGGCCGTCTTGATCGCGACGGCGAACGGCTGCGGCTTCAACTTCACGTCGAGGCCCATCTGGCGCAGGTTGTACTGGATGATCTGGGCCCGAGCGATCGACGTCGAGCTGGTCGTGTGGAGCACCGTGATCTCGTCCTTGGCGCCGTTGCCGAGCTGCCGGGCCTTCGCTGGATCGGCGCCCTTGATCGGGTAGAGCCTCGCATCGCGGAAGCCACGCATGTTCGGCGGCAGGATCTGATCCGAGCGCTTGCCGGCGTACTTACCGGCCACCCGCAGCATCGCGGGACGGTCGACCGCGTAGTTGACCGCCTTGCGCAGGCTCAGCTTCCCGAAGGCGGGACGGCTCGTGTTCAGCGCGAGGTAGGTCGTGTTGATCCCGGTGTTGACGAAGTAGCGGCCGTTCCCGCCCTTCCGGATCCCGAACTGGCTCGACAGGCTCTCGTGCGCCGTCGGCGGGAGGCCGCCAGCGTCGTAGTCGACCTGGCCGGCGCGAACCTGGAGCAGGCTCTGGTTCAGGTCGGTGTTCGTCGTGAAGACGATCCGGTCGGCGTTGGCCGGGCGGTTGCCGCGGTAGAAGCGGTTCCGCTCGATCGTCAGCCCACGACCCGTGTCGCGACCGGAGATCCGGTAGGGACCGGCGGAGGGATAGACGTTGATCCCCTTGGAGTCGATCGCCATGTTCGGCTTGACCGCCGCGAAGAACGGCATCGCGATCTCGGCCAGGAACGTCGGGTCGTTCTGGGTCAGCTTGATCGTCAGCTTCTGGCCCTTCGCGACGACGCCTGAGACCGACGAGGCCCTGCCGGCCACGCGGGCGTCGGCGCCGACGACGGAGTGGAGGAAGGCGGTGGCAGGCGAGGCCTGCCTCGGATCGGCTGCGCGGTCGAAGGCACGCTTGAACGCGGCCGCCGTCACCGCCGAGCCGTCGCTGAAGCGGAGGCCGCTGCGAACGGTGAAGGTGTAGGTCTTTCCGTCCTTCGAGATGGCCGGGAAGCCCGAGGCAGCTTCCGGGATCAGGCGCGAGCCCTCCGGAGCCGGCTTGTCCGGATAGTTGAGAAGCATCAGGTTCGTCATGTAGAGCACCGACCAGCCCACGGCGTCGTAGGCGAGCGCCGGATCGACGAACTCGAAGTCGGTGTTCGAGAGGTTGACGCGTAGCGTGCCGCCCCGCGTGACCTCTGACGAGCTCGCCTTCGCCGGTGTGGCGGGCGACGCCATGCTTGCTCCGACGAGCAAGCCCGCTCCGATCGCCGTCATGGCAATCGAGAGCCAGAGCTTCTTGTACATCGGACTCCCTTCGTCAGTCGGGTCCGCGGTCGCGAGCCCGAATCCGTTCCGTCACGGCATCAGACGAGGGTGGTCGTGTTTAGTTGGGTAAAACCCAGGTGCAACAGAAACGCAACGTCAGCGCAACAATCGGCGCAACATTCGCGTCAGCTGTCGAGCGCCATTCGCAGCGAGGCCACGTACTCGCGGAGAGCGGCTGGCCCCTGCTCGGCGACCTCGACCGCTCTCGAGCCGACGATGATCCCGTCCGTCGGCTCCGCGGCGCCGCGGGCCTGCTCGGGCGTCGAGATCCCGAAGCCGGCGTACAGCGGGATGGTTCCGGCAACGGCACGGGCCCGGGCGGCGAGGCCGCCGAGCGACGAGGAGACCTCCGTGCGCGTGCCCGTCGTCCCGGTCACGCTCACGAGGTAGAGCCATCCGTCGGTCTGTCGCGCGGCGAGGCGGAGCCGCTCGTCGGTCGAGGTGGGGGCGACGAGCTGGATCCGGCGAAGCTCGGGCCGGTCGCCTGCCGGCAGGTCGGCGACGATCATGCTGCTCGCACCCGCGGCCCGCGCGTCCACGGCGAAGAGCTCCCAGCCGTAGGCCTCGAGCAGGGAGGAGTAGGTCATCGGCACGAGCGGCACCTCGACCCGCTCGCGCACCGCAGCGAGGCATTCGAGGCACGCCTGAGTCCGCATGCCCTTGGCGAGCGCCTGCTCCGCCGCGCGCCGGATCACGGGCCCGTCTGCGAGCGGGTCCGAGAAGGGAAAGCCGAGCTCGACGATGTCGGCGCCGCCCTCGACCGCCGCCTCGGCGAGGGCGGGCGTGTCGGGCCCGGACATCAGGTAGATCACGAGGGTCTTCGGCGGAGCCGCAGAACTCATGGCCGATGTCCTCGGGGCGAATCGTGGTGTCCGACCGACGCAACTGGCTGACGGCCGGGGTTCGGAGCGCGACGATGATCGAGCTGTTCACGGCGCTCGCCCTGCTCGGCGTGTACCTCTCGAGCCTGGTCGACTGGCAGCGGACGGGGGCTCGCGACGCAGGCGGCTAGGCGGCTCACGGGGCGGCGAGCACCTCGGCGAGATCCTTGTCGCCTCGGCCCGAGAGGCAGACTACGACGAGCTCGGCGTCCAGCTCGTCGACCCGAGCGAGCGCGTGCGACGGTTCGAGCGCCGGGATGATCCCCTCGGTGCGGGTCAGCCGGCGGAACGCCTCGAGCGCCTCCGCGTCGGTCGTGCCCACGTAGCGCGCGCGGCCGGAGTCGCGCAGGAAGGCGTGTTCCGGCCCGACGCCGGGGTAGTCGAGCCCGGCGGAGATCGAGTGGGCGTCGGAGATCTGGCCGTCTTCGTCGGCGAGGACGGACGAGCGGGAGCCGTGGAGGACGCCTGCGCGGCCGGTGCCGAGGCTGGCCGCCCCTGCGGCCTCGACTCCGACGATCTCGACCTCGGCGTCATCGAGGAAGCCGGCGAACATCCCGATCGCGTTCGAGCCGCCGCCGACGCAGGCGATCACGGCGTCGGGGAGCCGGCCCTCCGCTTCCAGGATCTGCTCCCGGGTCTCCCGGCCGATCACGGCCTGGAGCTCGCGCACGAGCTCGGGATACGGCGCGGGACCGACGCACGACCCGATCAGGTAGTGCGTGTCTTCGACGTTCGTGATCCAGTCGCGGATGGCCTCGCTCGTCGCTTCCTTGAGTGTCTTCGTCCCGAACTCGACGGGGCGAACCTCGGCGCCGAGCAGGCCCATGCGCTCGACGTTCGGCCGCTGGCGGCGCATGTCCTCGGAGCCCATGTAGACGACGCAGTCGAGGCCGAAGCGCGCGCAAACGGTGGCGGTCGCGACCCCGTGCTGGCCCGCGCCCGTCTCCGCGACAATCCGCCGCTTGCCGAGCCGCTGCGCGAGCACCGCCTGGCCGAGCGCGTTGTTCAGCTTGTGCGCGCCGGTGTGAAGGAGGTCTTCGCGCTTCAGGTAGAGCCGCTTCGAGGGAGCGAACCGCTCGGCGCGGGTGAGCGGCGTCGGCCGGCCCGCATACGTGCGCGCAAGGTGGTCGAGCTCGGCGTGGAACGACTCGTCGGCGAGCGCCGCGGCCCACGCGCTCGAGAGCTCGTCGAGCGCCGGGATCAGCGTCTCGGGGACGTAGCGGCCGCCGTAGGTGCCGTAGGTGGCGCTCATCCGCGCGCGGCCTCGACGTAGGCGCGGACGGCGCCGTGATCCTTGATCCCCGGCTCGAGCTCGAGCCGCGAGCTGGCATCGACGGCCCACGGCTCGACGGCTGTGATCGCAGCGCGCACGTTGTCGGCGGCGAGCCCGCCGGCGAGCATGACGCGCCCCTCGGCCTCGGCGGCTCGGCGCCAGTGCTCGGAATCGTCGTCCTGCCACGGAAGGTCGAGGACGGTGCCGACCTGCTCGTCGTCACGGAGCAGCACGGCGTCACGGCTGCGGTGGTCGCCGTCGCGCTCGTAGAGCTGATCGAGTGACGCGGGCGACTCGCCGGCCTCGCCCACCCAGACGGCGACGGCGAGCATCGTCTGCGGTACGTCGAGCACGGCGTGGGCGCGGCGCGGGCTCTCCTTCGCAAGCACGAATCCCGCCAGATCGGCGCCCGCCTCCGCAGCCGCCGCGACATCCTCCTCGCGCGTCAAGCCGCAGACCTTGACGAGCGGGCGCGAGAGGAGCTCCGCGAGCTTCGCGCCGGGGTCGGAGGCCTGCATCAGCGCCGAACCGACGAGGATCGCATCGGCTCCGGCGAGCTCGGCCGCCGCGCCCTGAGCGCGGTTTGAGATCCCGCTCTCGGCGACGGCGATCCGGTCGGAGGGGATGCGCGCGACCAGCTCGAGCTGCGTCCGCCGGTCGATCTCGAAGCTCGCGAGATCGCGGGCGTTGATCCCGATCACCGGCGCGCCCAGCGCGATCGCCCGTTCGAGCTCGGTCGCGTCGTGCGCCTCGACGAGCGTGTCGAGCTCCAGTTCCTCCGCGAGCGCGATCAGCCTCGTTGTCTCACCGTCGTCGAGGTCGCGGAGGAGCAGCAGCACGGCATCGGCGCCCGCCTCCTTCGCCGTCCGGAGGTGCTCCTCCGTCGAGAAGAAGCCCTTCGCGAGCAGCGGCGTCGCCACGCTGGAGCGAGCGGCCCGAAGGTCGCTCCAGTCGCCGCCAAAGCGCTCGTCGACGAGCACCGAGATCGCAGCGGCGCCGGCACGCTCGTAGCCCGCGGCGATCTGCGCCGGGTCGGCGTTGGGGCGGATGTCGCCGAGCGACGGCGAGCGCCGCTTGATCTCGGCGATCGCGCCCAGCCCCGGCGCGGCGAGGGCGTCCCTAAACCGCATTCGAGAACTCCACCAACTGGTCGAGCCGCTCGTTCGCCGCGCCCGAGTCGATCGCCTCGCGCGCCAGCTCGAGCCCCTCGCGCAGGTCGGCCGCGTGCCCGGCTGCGGCGATCCCGCCGGCCGCGTTCAGCAGCACCGCCGACCGGTGGCCGCCGTCGGAGCCGCCGAGCACGCCGCGCAACGCCCGCGCGTTCGACGCCGGGTCGCCGCCGCTGAGCTCGGCCGGATCGCAGCGCGGGATCCCGAGCTCGACCGGATCGAGCTCGTAGCGCCGCACGTTCCCGTCGGCGACCTCGCAGACGAGGTTCGGACCGGTGGGCGAGAGCTCGTCGAGCCCGCCGGCGCCGTGGACGACGAACGCGCGGCGCGCGTCGAGCTGCACGAGCGCCTCGGCCAGGGTGGGCGCGAGCTCCGCCGCATAGACCCCGAGGACGAGCGCCCTGGCTCCGGCGGGGTTCGTGAGCGGCCCGAGCACGTTGAACACCGTACGCGCCGCGAGCTCGCGCCGCACCGGCGCGGCGTGCCGCATCGCCGGGTGGTGCGCCTGGGCGAAGAGGAAGCCGAACCCGAGCTCGTCGATCGAGCGCTCGATCCGCTCCGGCGGCAGCGCGAGCGTGAAGCCGAGCGCCTCGAGCACGTCCGCCGCTCCGGTCGTCGAGGAGGCCGACCGATTTCCGTGCTTCGCGACGGCAGCTCCCGCCGCCGCGGCGACGAGCGCCGCGGCCGTCGAGATGTTGAACGTGTTCGCGCCGTCGCCGCCCGTGCCGACCACGTCGACGAGATCGTCGCGCTTCGGCCTGACGGGAAGCACGTGCTCGCGCATCGCCTCCGCGCAGCCCGCGATCTCGTCCGCGGTCTCGCCCTTGAGCCGAAGCGCGACGAGGAAGCCACCGATCTGCGCCTGCGTCGCGTCGCCGCTCATGATCTCGTTCATCACGTCGCGGGCCTGCGCACGCGAGAGATCGTGGCCGTCGAGCAGTCGCGAGAGCGCCGTCTGGATCACGACCGCAGGACGTTACTCCCGAGAAAGTTTGCTCCCAGTTGCGGGCCGAGCGGCGTCAGCACGCTCTCGGGATGGAACTGGACGCCTTCGATCGGCAGCTCGCGGTGCCGGACGCCCATCACCTCGCCGTCGGGCGTCCGGGCGGAGACTTCGAGCTCCTCCGGGATCTCGACCGCGGCGAGCGAGTGGTACCGGCCTGCCTCGAGGCTCTGCGCCACCCCGGCGAAGACGCCCTTGCCGTCGTGCTCGACGAGCGACGACTTGCCGTGCAGGAGCGCCTGGGCGGCTCCGACCTCGCCGCCGAAGGCCTCGACGATCGCCTGGTGGCCGAGGCAGACGCCGAGCGTCGGGACGCGCGGCCCCAACCGGCGGATCAGCTCGACCGAGATCCCCGCGTCCGCGGGTCGACCCGGACCGGGGGAGATCACGAGGTGGCTGGGCTCGAGCGCCTCGGCCTCCTCGATCGTGATCGCATCGTTCCGGAACACCTGCACCTCGGCGCCGAGCTCCTCGAAGAGGTGCACCAGGTTGTAGGTGAACGAGTCGTAGTTATCCAGCATCAGGAGCAAACTCGGCCTCCGCCAGCTCGATGGCCGCCTCGAGCGCGGCCAGCTTGTTCAGGCACTCCTCGTGCTCGGCGCCCGGATCGGAGTCTGCCACGATCCCGGCTCCCGCCTGGAGCCGCGCCAACCCGTCCACGAGGACGATCGTCCGAATCGCGATACAGGTGTCGAGCGTCCCGTGTGCCCCCAGACGGCCGGGCAGCACGTAGCCCACCGCGCCCGCGTAGGGCCCTCGGCGATGGCCCTCGAGCTCGCTGACGATCTGCATCGCTCGGATCTTCGGAGCGCCGGACACGGTGCCGGCGGGGAAACAGGCGCGGAGGAGGTCGAACGGCCCGACGCCGTCTCGAAGCTCTCCCGTCACCTCCGAGACGAGGTGCGTGACGTGCGAGAACCGCTCGGGCTCGAGGAAGCGCCCGACCCGCACGCTGCCGTGACGGCAGACGCGAGAGAGGTCGTTCCGGCCGAGGTCGACGAGCATCACGTGCTCGGCGCGATCCTTCTCGGAGGCGAGCAGCCGCTCGGCGTCGCCCTCGCCGGGGTGCGTCGTGCCGGCGATCGGGTTCAGGCTCGCGCGGCCGCCCTCGCACTTGACGAGCGTCTCCGGCGAGGAGCCGACGAGCGCGAGCCCGTCGAGCTCGAGGAGGAAGAGGTACGGCGACGGGTTGACGCGCCGCAGTGCCCGGTAGAGCTCGAGCGCCGACGCGCTCGTCGGCCGCTCGGCGCGTTGCGAGAGCACGACCTGAAAGGCGTCCCCGGCGCGGATGTGCTCCTGGATCCGCCGCACGCCGGCCTCGTACTCGGCGCGCTCGGGGAAGCGGCGCGCCGCCGCTGGTTCTCCGCGGGAGGGCGAGCGAACTTTGTGTTCATCGAGCACAAGCTCCTCCTGGAGCCGCCGCGCGATCTCCTCTCGATCGCCCGCGAGCACGGTCGCCGTACCGCTGCCGTGGTCGAAGCGGACGAGGGTGTCCGCGACCACGAACCGGCTCTCGGGCAGGTCGCCGCCGGCTGCAGGAAGCGGCACGGTCGGCTCGAGTCGCGCCACGTGGTCGTACGCGAGATAGCCGACGACGGGCACGCCGAGCGCTTCCGCCTCCTCCACCGAGACGACTCGCGACCCGGAACCGATGAACGAATGCCGTCCGAGCCGTCCCTGCTCCACCGACTCGAGCAGGAAGCTGGAGCGGCCTTCGCCGCGCAGGCGGAGATAGGCGCCGAGCGGCGTCAGGAGGTCTGTCGAGATCTCGGCCGGCGGCACAGCCATAGACTGCCCGCCGTGGCGATCCCGCGCCTTCTCGACGCCCTCCTCCGAGCGCACGGCCCCACCGGGCACGAGCACCTCGCCTTCGACGCCGTGCGCGAGGGGCTCGCGGGAGTCGGCCGTGGTCGAGACGGACGCGATCGGCAACCTGATCGTCCGGGCCGACGGAGAATCGGAGCGGCCGAAGCTCGCGCTCTTCGCCCACCTCGACGTGGTCGGGCTCGCGGTCTCGCACATCGCCGACGACGGCTTGCTCTCCGTGCACACGCTCGTTCCGGCGCCGGCGGCCGTGGCGTACGGCCAGCGGGTCGAGATCCGTGCTGCGACGGGCGGCGTCCCGGGCGTGATCGCGCGGCGGTCGTCCGACAAGGACAAGATCGAGTGGAGCAACCTCTACGTGGACATCGGAGCGCGATCCGCCAAGGAAGCTCGCGCTCTCGTGGCCGAGGGCGATCCGATGGTCATGCTCGCGCCGCCGGTCGAGCTCGCCGCCGGCCGGATCGCCTCGCGCAGCCTCGACAACCGTGCCGGCGTCTACGTCGCGCTCGAGGCCTTCCGCCGGCTGGGCGGGGAGGGGATCGTGGTCGTCGCCGCCGCCCACGAGGAGCTCGGCGGTCATGGAGCGCAGGTGGCATCGCATCGACTTCGGCCGGAGGTCGCGCTCGCGCTCGACGTCACCTACGCCACCGACGTCCCCTCCGGTGATGTGCACGACGCCGGCGCCCACACCCTCGGAGGAGGCCCGGCGATCTTCCGCGGCCCCGCGATCCACCCGCGGGTCTTCGAGCTTCTGGTCGACGCGGCGCGCGCCGAAGGGATCGCCCATACCGTCGAGACCGGCTCGAAGACGGCGACGGACGCCGACAGCGTCTTCGCCTCGCGCGACGGGATTCCCGACGGGCGTCGTCTCGATCCCGCTTCGCAACATGCATTCGCCGATCGAGATCGCCGAGCTCGCCGATCTCGAAGCGACGATCAGACTCGTCGTCGCGTTCGCAGGGCTGCTCGAGCCCGGCGCCTCCTACGCTCGCTAGGCTGGCCGCATGAGCCGCTCCGTCATCGTCGCCGCCGTCCGGACGCCGTTCGGCAAGCTCGGCGGCGGGCTCGCGAAGCACGAGGCCACCGAGCTCGGCTCGCTCGCGATTCGCGCGGCGCTCGATCGCGTCGGGATCGAGAACGACGAGGTCGAGTACGTGATCATGGGCCAGGTGCTGCAGGCGGGCGCGGGTCAGGCGCCGGCGCGGCAGGCCGCGATCGGCGCCGGCCTTCCGAAGGAGACTCCCGCGGACACGATCAACAAGGTCTGCGCCTCGTCGATCCGGGCGGTCGAGATCGCGGACGCGATGATCCGCGCCGGCGAGCACGAGCTCGTCGTCACCGGCGGGATGGAGTCGATGTCGAACGCGCCGTATCTCCTGAAGAAGGCGCGCTTCGGCTACCGGCTCGGCCACGGAGAGGTGATCGACTCGATGATCTTCGACGGGCTGACGTCGAGCTTCGACAACCTGCACATGGTTCAGCAGAACGCGAAGGTCTCCCGCGAGCTCGGGATCACGCGCGAGGAGCAGGACGCGTGGGCGTATCGCTCGCACCAGCGCGCCGCCGCCGCGCAGGACGCCGGCCGCTACGAGGACGAGATCGTCGCGGTACCGGTACAAGGCGGCGACGACGTGACCCGGACGAGGGAATCCGCCGCGACACGTCGCTCGAGTCGCTCGCGAAGCTGAAGCCCGTCTTCGATCCCGAGGGGACGACGACCGCCGGCAACGCGCCGGGCGTGAACGACGGCGCGTCCTGCGTGATCGTCACCTCGGAGGAGTTCGCGCAGCGGCGCGGGCTGACGGTGCTCGCCACGATCCTCGCCCAGGCGTACGTCGCCGACGACTTCGCCTACCTCGCGCGTACGCCCGCTCGCGCGGGCCAGCTCGCGCTCGAGAAGGCCGGCAAGTCGATCGAGGAGGTCGAGCGGGTCGAGATCAACGAGGCGTTCTCGTCGGTCGCGCTCAACTCGACGCGGCTGCTCGGCGCTGACGAGGCGATCGTGAATGTGAACGGCGGCGCCGTCGCGCTCGGCCATCCGGTCGGCGCGAGCGGCGGCCGGATCGTCGGCACGATGATCCACGAGCTGCGCCGGAACGGGGGCGGGCTCGGCCTCGCGGCGATCTGCTCCGGCGGCGGTCAGGGCGACGCGCTGCTCCTCGAGGTCTAACGACCCTCGCGTTCACGGCGTCGAGCGTCGCTCGGGCTCAACATGAGAACACTGATGCTCTCAGCCGTCGTGGCGCTCGCATTCGTCGGAGACGCCGGCGCCGTGACCTGCGTCCCGGCGCCGGCGCGGGTGAAGCTCGACGCCGCGGACGCCGCGTTCGTCGGCCGGCTCTCCGGCACCGAGCTCGTCGCGGGTCGACCGGCGCAGGTCGATTACCTCTTCCTGGTCGATCAGGTCGTGAAGGGAGACTTGCCGCGGCAAATCGTCGTCCGCAGCGGCGTCGGCCGCGACGCGCTCGGCTTCTCGCTCGAGCGCGACGTCGCGACCGGAATCCTGCTCAACCGCGAGAACGGAGTGTGGGTCGGTGGGCTCTGCGGTCAGCTGACGACGTCGGCGCTCGTCGAGGCGACCCGCGAAGACGAGCAGATCGTCAACTGGGGCGGGGTCGTGGTCGGCATCCTCGTGCTCGGTGCCGGTGCCTACTTCCTCCGGCGGAAGCTGCTGCGAAGGCAAGCTGCCTAGGAGATCGAGGACGATCGTCGGGCTCGGCGTCCTACCCTTCACCGATACGCCGATGACAACGAAGCTGCGAGCCTCACTCTCGAGCGTTGGATCCTTTCGGAGCGAGTCACGACGAAGAACGATTTGATCGTCACGGACGCCTTCGGTTGCGCCTCTCCCAGTCCCAATGTTCGCGTCCCACTTCGCTTCGATGTACATGAGGGCGACATCGGGATCGTTGATCCGCGCGTCTAGGTGTGGGCCATTTCTGCTACCGGGCGCATTGGGATGGAACACACGCATCCACATCGATCAACGGGTCAGCAGACGCTACGAGGTCAAGTCCAAGCCGGTCGTACAGCCACTGCACAACTCCCCGGCGGTCGTCGGCTGTCGCGCCCGCGAGCGTGCCAAACCACGACCACGTAATCGCGTCCTCGGAACGCAGAGATTGCATCTTGCTGATGCAGCCGAGATGTTTCGCGAGAGGTTCCGCGTCTTCGGGCGTGAACCAATCGGCCCGAGCTCGAAAACCGCTGACCTCCCGCAGCAGTGATGGCGGCCAATCCTGCTCTCTCAACGGAGTAGGACGTTGTCCTCCCACCGCTCGGTGTATGCGACGCCGCGGCCACGGCTATAGCGCACTGCGATCGGCTTGCCGTTCCAGTCGAGGATCATCGCATCGGGAAACGTAGCGGGCTCAACGCACTGCATCGGATCAACGACGAGATGCGATCGAGCCAAGCTCGCCCTCGGGCGTCTACACCGGCGTTCGCACTCAGACTCCCGTTAGGTTTGTTCCCGATATGCGCTTCGAGCACGTCCTCGTCGTCGGCGCCGGCCAGATGGGCGCCGGGATCGCCCAGGTCGTCGCGACCTCCGGGCGGCGGGTCTCGCTGCACGACGCTGCGCCCGGCGCCGTCGAGCGCGGGCTTGGCACGATCCGCAAGAGCCTCGAAAAGCTGGCCGAGAAGGGCGGCGGCGACCCCGACGAGGTGCTCGGCGCGGATCACCGCCGTCGACGACCTCGTCCCGGCCGACCTCCTGATCGAGGCGGTCGTCGAGGACGCGGCCGTGAAGGAGGCGATCTTCAGAAGCGCCGACGAGCTCCTGCCGCCCGAGGCGATCCTCGCGTCGAACACTTCCTCGATCCCGATCACCTCGCTCGCCGCCGTGACGAAGCGGCCGGAGCGCGTGATCGGGATGCACTTCTTCAACCCGGTGCCCGTGCTCAAGCTCGTCGAGGTGATCCGGGCCGTCCAGACCTCCGACGAGACGGCCTCGGCGATCACCGCGCTCGCCGAGGAGCTCGGCAAGGTGCCGGCCCAGGCGAACGACTTCCCCGGCTTCGTCTCGAACCGGATCCTGATGCCGTTCATCAACGAGGCCGCCTACGCGCTCCTCGAGGGCGTCGCCGAGGCGGAGGCGATCGACACGATCGCGAAGCTCGGCTTCGCCCACCCGATGGGCCCGCTGGCCCTCGCAGACCTGATCGGCCTCGACACGTGCGTGGCGATCATGGAGGTGCTCCACGACGGGCTCGGCGACCCGAAGTACGCACCGTGCCCGCTCCTCCGCCAGTACGTCCAGGCCGGGCGCCTGGGACGCAAGAGCGGCCGCGGCTTCTACGAGTACGACCGGCGCTGAGCGCCCGCCTCCCCCGAACGGGGTAGGTCTCGCTCAACCTTTTGGCCTATTCGGCCGAAGAAGGCTTGACGACTCGACGATCGAACTCCGGGGGGAATGACGATGCGCCTGCTGCTCGTAGACGACGATGATGGCTTCCGGGCTCTGCTTCGGACGACTTTCGAGGCGGTTGCAGTCGAGGTGAGCGAGGCGAGCGACGCCTCGGAGGCGGCGCTCGCGATCCGCAACGAGACGCCCGACGTGGTCGTGCTCGACGTCGGCATGCCCGGGATCGACGGGATCGTCTTCTGCCGGATGCTGAAGGCCGATCCGGAGACCCGCGACATCGGGGTGGTGCTCCTGACCGGTCGCGACGACGTGGACGACCTCGGCGGCGCCGATGCGCTCCTCCTGAAGCCGTTCCGGCCGCTCGAGCTGCTCGCCGTCGTCGAGCGCGTCGCCGGCGGGCACGGAGCGGTGACGCCGCGGATGGTTCCCGCCCAACCGCAGTCGGGCGAGGAGCAGCTCCTTCTCTACGCACGAGACCTCCGCGACCTGATCGAGCTCGAGCGCGGCCAGCGTGCGCTCCTCGAGAACGCCTACCTCCAGACCGTGTCCGCGCTGAGCAACGCGCTCGAGACGAAGGACACGCGGACGCGGCAGCACTCGCAGCGGGTTCAGCGCTACGCGATCGAGCTCGCCCGCCTGATCGAGCCCGGCCTCGTCGAGGATCCGTCGGCCGAATACGGCTTCCTCCTCCACGACATCGGCAAGATCGGGATCCCGGACGAGATCCTGGGCAAGCCGAGCGCGCTCAGCGACGTCGAATGGCGGCTGATGCGACAGCACACGGTTCTCGGCGCGCAGATGCTCGGCGGGATTCCCTTCCTCGAGGGCGCGGGTGTGGGAATCGTCCGCTCGCACCACGAGCGCTGGACGGGCGGCGGCTACCCCGATGGGCTCGCCGGCGAGGAGATTCCCGTCGGCGCCAGGATCTTCGCCGTCGCCGACGCGCTGGACGCGATCACGAATTACCGCCCCTATCGGGACGCGCAGAGCTGGCGGGCGGCGCACCACGAGATCCTCGCCGAGAGCGGCAAGCAGTTCGATCCGGACGTCGTGGACGCCTTCCGCGACCGCGAGCACGTGCTCCACGAGATTCGCCGCGAGTTCCTCGTCGCCGCGTAAACTCGCCCCCCATGGACTTCTCCCTCACCGGCGAGCAGCGGGAGATCCAGACGCTCGCCCGTGAGTTCGCGCAGGCGGAGATCGAGCCGAACGCCGCCGCCTGGGACCGGGAGCATCGCTTTCCGGTCGAGCTCTACGAAAAGCTGGGCGGCCTCGGCTTGATGGGGGTCTGCGTGCCCGAGGAGCTCGGGGGCGCCGGCACCGACTTCCTCTCCTACATCCTCGTGCTCGAGGAGCTCTCGCGCGGGGACGCCGGGGTCGGCGTGACGGTGGCCGTGCACACGAGCGCGTGCACGCTGCCGATCCTCGCGTTCGGCACCGACGCGCAGCGCGAGCGCTTCGTCCCGCCGCTCGCGCGCGGCGAGACAATTGGCGCATTCGCCCTCACCGAGCCCGAGTCCGGCTCGGACGCGGCGTCGCTGCGCACACGCGCGGACGCGGACGACGACGGCGAGGGCTGGACGATCAGCGGCGCGAAGCAGTGGATCACGAACGGGACGCATGCCGGCACCTTCCTGCTCTTCGCGCGGACGGATCAGGAGCACAAGGGCGCCCGCGGCGTCTCGGCGTTCCTGCTCGACGCCGAGCACGTCCGCGTCACGCGCGAGGAGGAGAAGCTCGGCCTCAACTCGTCGTCGACCGTCGATCTCGTGCTCGAGGGCGCGCACGTGACACGCGACCGGCTGCTCGACGAGGAAGGACGGGGCTTCGCGGTCGCGATGTCGACGCTCGACGGCGGCCGGATCGGGATCGCCGCGCAGGCGCTCGGGATCGCGCAGGCCGCCTACGACGTCGCGCGCGAGTACGCGAAGGAGCGGCGGACATTCGGGAAGGCGATCGCCGAGCACCAGGCGATCCAGTGGAAGCTCGCGGACATGTCGACCGAGATCGACGCCGCCCGGCTGCTCGTCTATCGCGCTGCCTGGCTGAAGGATCAGGGCGAGCCGCACACGGAGGCCGGCGCCAAGGCAAAGCTCTTCGCTTCCGAGCTGGCGCGGCGCCAGACCGCGGAGGCGATCCAGATCCTCGGCGGCTACGGCTACACGAAGGAGTTCCCGGTCGAGCGCTACTACCGCGACGCGAAGATCACGGAGATCTACGAGGGGACGAGCGAGATCCAGCGACTCGTGATCGCCCGCTCGATCCTCGACCTCCAGCGCGAGCCCGCCCTGAAGCGATGAGCCCCATCAGATGAGGCAGCGCGACGAGCCGGTTCGGCTCACGAAGATCTACACGCGGGGCGGCGACACGGGGGAGACCTCGCTCGGCGACGGCTCGCGCGTCTCGAAGCTCGACTGCCGGATCGGGGCCTTCGGCACCGTCGACGAGCTCAACTCCGCGCTCGGTCTGGTCCTTGCCGGGGAGGTCGCGGAGGAGATTCGCCAGCCGCTGGAGCGGATCCAGAACGAGCTCTTCGACGTGGGCGCCGACCTCTCCGTGCCCTGGGGCGTCACCGACCGCCTGCGCGTCGAGCAGGCGTCGATCGACGCGCTCGAGCGCCTGTGCGACGCTTCAACGAGACGCTGCCTGAGCTCCGGAGCTTCGTCCTGCCCGGTGGCACCGAGACGGCCGCCCGCCTCCACGTCGCCCGCACGATCTGCCGCCGCGCCGAGCGCGAGACGCTGCTCGCCTCGCAGGAGCTCGACCTCAACCCGCTCGTCCTGGCCTACCTGAACCGGCTCTCCGACCTCCTCTTCATCCTGGCGCGGAGCGCGAACGCAGGCGCTGGGATCGACGAGCCGCTGTGGAAGCCTGGGAGCTCGCGCTAGCCCTCGTCGGGTCGTTCGTCGCCGGATACGTGGGCTCGATGCTCGGGCTCGTGCTCGGGACGCTGCGGCTGCCGCTGATCGTGGTGGCTTCGGGAAGCCCGCTCGCCGCCGCGGGAACGAACATCGCGATCTCCGCCGCGTCCGCGGCCGCCGGCGCGGTCCGACACCTGCGCGAGGGCCGCGTCGACTGGCAGGTGGTCGCGTGGATGGCGCCTCCGTCGATCGTCGGCGCGGTCGCCGGCGCGCTGCTCGCCGACGAGCTCTCCGAGCGACTCCTTTACGCGGCGATCGCCGCCGTGCTCCTCTGGAGCGGGATCGACCTCGTCTTCCGCCCGATCCGCGCCCGCAGCCGCGGCCGGTTGCGGCTCTGGCCCGCCGCGGCCTCCGGGCTCGCGATCGGCGTCCTCGGCGGTGCCGTCGGCGTCATCCTCGGCACCCTCCGGATGCCGGCGCTCGTGCGCGGCGTCGGCCTGGACGTCCGGCGAGCTGCCGGGACGAATCTCGTGGTCGGCTTCCTGCTCGGCGTCGCCGGCTTCGCCACGCACGCCGGAGCGACCGGCGTCGACTGGCCGATCCTGGCCGCCGGCCTCGCCGGAGCGATCCCGGGCGGCTGGCTCGGTGCCAAGGCAACCGGGAGGATCGACGAGAACCTGCTTCGGATCGCGCTCGGGCTCGTCCTCGTGCTCGTCGGCGCCGTCTTCGCTGGCCAGGCGCTGAGCTGAAAGAGCTGGGCCTAGCCGCCGGCCGGCTTGGCTGTCGCCTGCGGCCTGCTGTTGCGCTCGAACTTGTGCCACTGCCGATCGCCGCGGAAGAAGCGAACCGTGCCCAGGAGCCGCGCCCAGATCAGCGCCGGCCTGTAGAGCACGAGCTCGAACGGGGCGAGCGCGACCAGAGCGGCGAGCTTGCGCTTGGGCAGCGTCCGCTCGGCGACGTCCGAGATCAGAACGGCGCAGGCCGTGAGGAGACCGGTGCCGAAAGCGAGGATGCCCCCGACGAGGAGCGCAGCGCTCCAGTCCATTCGCCCGGTCGCCACCGCCACGACGAGCGTCGCGATCGAGAGCACCTCGAAGAGCGGCGCGAGCACCTCTGACAGGAGGTAGAACGGCATTCCGGCCACCCCGACCGACCGGTACCTGGGACGCGCGAGCATCCGGCGATAGGCCCAGAACGTCTCGAGGATCACCCGCTGCCAGCGCTCGCGCTGCGCGACCAGGCTTCGCATCCGGTCCGGTCCCTCCGTCACGCCGACGGTGTGCGGGAGCGAGAGGATCCTGTACTCCCGGCCCTCGCGCAGATAGCGCTCGTGCGCTCGGAATGTCAGCTCGATGTCCTCGCAGCTGAAATGACGGGCGAAGCCGCCGAGCTCCTCGAGCACGTCGCGCCGCCAGATCTGGAAGGCGCCGACGGCGCACAACATGAAGTTGAGCCGGCTCCAGCCGAGCCGATTCGTCATGAAGGCTCGGAGGTAGTCGAGCTGCTGGAACGCGAGCAGCGGCCGATAGTCGCCCCGAACCTCACGCCGGGCGGCCACGACCTCCGGGGCGGACGAGATCGTGAGGTGGCTCGTGACGCCGATGATCGCAGCCGGATCGCGCAACACCGGCCGCATCGCCCGCAGCAACGCGTCCGGGAAGAGGAGCGTGTCGCCGTCGACGCCGCACACGTACGGATAGCGGGAGAAGTTGATCGCGCAGTTGAGCGCGTCGGCCTTGCCGCCGTTCTCCTTGTCCACGACCACGAGCCGCGGGTCGAGCCGGCTGCGGTAGATCTGCCGCACCTGCTCCGTCTCGAGGACCCGGCGGACGTAGATGTGCTGCGGGACGAGGTCGAACTCGGCCTGGAGCAGCTCGAGCGTCGCGTCCGTGGAGCCGTCGTTGACGACGATCACCTCGTGCTCGGGATAGTCGAGCTCGAGGAGCGAGCGAACCGACTCGCGGATCAGCGCAGACTCGTTGTACGCGGCGACGACGACGCTGACCGGCACCGTGAAGCGCGAAAGCGCCAGCGTGCGGAAGTCCTCGGTGCGCGTCTGGCGGACGCGGAGCGCGTTGTCGAGCGCTGAGACGACGACGAGGATCGCGTAGAGCACGGCGACGAGCACCAGATAGCCGAGGCAGAGGTAGACGACCCAGCTGAGGGCGGTCTCGAGCAGGGACTCGAGCGGCGCGCTCATGCCGCCGCCTCGATCGGTGTGACGAGGTCGAGCAGCGACTCCCGGAGCTCCGGATCCGCCCGCTCCACCGCCGCCCGGTACGCGTCCTCCGACGCCGCTGCGATTGCCTGCGCGGCGCTTCGCTTCCGCAGGTCGTACGGTGCCGCAGCCGCCTCCGCGAGCACGAGATCCACGTGGCCGATTCGCTCGAGCACCTCGACGGCGCCGTTGCGGGCGAACTCGTCGGACGAGCTGAGCGAGCGCTGCACCGCAGCCGCCGCCTCGGGGCCGAGCGAGGTGAGCGCGTCCTTCGCCGCGGCGCGAACCCACCAGTTCTCGTCCGCGAGCAGCGGTGCCACCGTCGCGCCGAGCCCGGGCGCGTGGCGTGCCCCGAGCGCGCGAGCCGCGCGCACACGGACGAACCAGGCGTCGTCGCGAACGAGCGCATCGAGCTCGTTGAGACCGTCGGTGGTCGCTGAGCCGAGTGCTTCGGCGACCGCTGCGCGGACGTCCGGGTTCGGGTCGGCTGCTGCGGCGCAGAGGCATCGGCGGACGTCGCTCCGGTCGACGTAGCGGGTGAGCAGGCTCACGCCCCAGTAGCGACGCGCGGCCACCGGGTCTGTGGCAAGCCGCAAGACGATGTCGGAGAGATCCCGCTGAAAAGAGTCGAGCTGCGCTGCGAGCCGCGAGTCGGGAACATTCGAGTCGGCAATCGCAGCCGCCAGCAGCCGCGCGGCGCCGTCGGAGCCGAGCTCCCCCAGGATCGCGGCGGTGGCGGTGGCCACGTCCTCGTCTGCCAGGAGCGCTCGCTCGAGGAGAGGAGCGGCGGCGGCTTCGTCCACGAGAGCGAGGATTCTCAGCGCCTCGATCCGGCGCCACTTCCCGAGCTCGCTTCGGTGCGACCCGGCGCGCGCGGTGAGGCGGGTGGTTCCGACCGTGGCCGCGGCCTCGAAGGCGAAGGCGAGCGAAACGGCGTGCGAGTCCGACGGGGCTGCCACCGCCCGGCGCAGCGCCCGGCTCGACAGGCCACGGCCGGAGCTGCGGGCCCGCGCTCGCGCGAGCCGCTGTCCTCGGAGGTCGTAGACCGCTCGACCGACGACGACGTACGCGGAGACACCGAGCCATGCGAGGAATGCCGCCCCGAAGCACAGCGTCAGGAAAAAGTGTGATCCCGTCATCGCCCTGCAGCACGCATCGGCTCGACGGCAAGCCCCGTCGTCCCCCTTTTCGGTGAACGCGCGAGAGCGGCGGCGACACGGCTCGGGCCGTCGCTCCTACAATCCGCTCCGATGGCGACCACCGAGGACCGCGGCTCGCTCGACGCGACGGGCGCCTGGCGCGAGGAGCTCTACGCCCAGACGCCCGAGCGGCAGGGGGAGCTCTTCTCGACCATCTCCGGCATCGAGAACGAGCCGCTCGCGACGCCCGACTCCGTCGAGCTCGACTACGAGCGCGACCTGGGCTATCCGGGCGTCTATCCGTTCACGCGAGGCGTCTATCCCTCGATGTACCGCGGCAAGCTCTGGACGATGCGGCAGTTCGCCGGCTTCGGGACGGCCGCCGAGACGAACGAGCGCTTCCGCTATCTGCTCGACCACGGCCAGACCGGGCTCTCGACCGCGTTCGACATGCCGACCCTGATGGGCTACGACTCGGATCACGAGCGCTCGCTCGGCGAGGTCGGCCGCGAGGGGGTGGCGATCGACTCGCTCGACGACATGGAGACGCTCTTCACCGGGATCCCGCTCGGCGAGGTCTCGACGTCGATGACGATCAACTCGGCGGCGCCGATCCTGCTCGCGTTCTACATTGCGGTCGCGGAGCAGCAGGGCGTGCCGGCGGCGGAGCTCCGCGGGACGATCCAGACGGACATCCTCAAGGAGTACATCGCCCAGAAGGAGTACATCTTCCCGCCCGAGCCCTCGATGCGGCTCGTCACGGACATGGTCGAGTACTGCGCGGCGGAGCTGCCGAAATGGCATCCGATCTCGATCTCCGGCTACCACATTCGCGAGGCTGGCTCGACTGCGGCGCAGGAGCTCGCCTTCACGCTCGCGGACGGCTTCACCTACGTCGAGTGGGCGGTCGAGCGGGGGATGGACGTGGACGAGTTCGCGCCGCGCCTCTCCTTCTTCTTCAACGCCCACCTCGACTTCTTCGAGGAGATCGCGAAGTACCGGGCCGCCCGGCGGATCTGGGCGCGGGAGCTGCGCGAGCGTTTCGGCGCCCGCAACCCACGCTCGTGGCTGATGCGTTTCCACACCCAGACGGCCGGTGTCTCGCTCACCGCCCAGCAGCCCGAGGTGAACATCGTCAGGACGGCGATCGAGGCGCTCGCGGCGGTGCTCGGCGGCACCCAGTCGCTGCACACGAACAGCTTCGACGAGGCGCTCGCGCTACCGACCGAGGACGCGGTTCGGATCGCGCTCCGCACGCAGCAGGTGATCGCGCACGAGACCGGCGTCGTCAACACGATCGACCCGCTCGGCGGCTCCTACTACGTGGAGGACCTGACGAACAAGCTCGAGGCGCAGGCGTACGAGTACTTCGACCGGATCGACAAGCTCGGCGGGATGGTCGAGGCGATCAAGCAGAACTTCCCCCAGCAGGAGATCGCCGACTCCGCGTTCCGCTACCAGGCCGAGGTGGAGCGAGGCGAGCGGATCGTGGTCGGGGTCAACCGCTACGTGCGCGAGGACGAGCCGCCGCTCGAGATCCTGAAGATCGACGCCGCGCTCGAGGGGCAGCAGATCGAGCGCGTGCGCGCGCTCAAGGGGCGGCGCGACTCGGCGCTCGTCGAGTCGCGGCTCGCGGAGCTGAAGCGCGCTTCCGGGCGCCCGGACGTCAACCTGATGCCGGTCATCCTCGACGCCGCCCGCGACTACGTGACGATGGGCGAGATGTGCGACGCCTGGCGCGAGGTGTGGGGCACCTGGCGCGAGACGCCTGTTTTCTAGGGCCGCCGCTTAACCGTCTCCTAACCGAAAACGGAGGCGCGTCGTCTACCCTGAGTGATCTTGAGCGAGCAGCCGAAGCCATCCTTTCTCGCCTCCCGGCGAGGTCGCCGCACGATCTTCGTGGTCAGCCTGCTCGTGCTCGTCGCCGGCGTGGCGGCGGCGACGATCGCCTTCTTCGGCAACACCGGCAAGTCCCTCGAGTCGCCGAAGTCGAACGAGGCCGCGAACATCTTCACCCCGCGCAAGCAGATCCCCCTCGACAAGGATGCGCGGCGCGTCGCCGGGCGGTTCATCCTCACCGCCGTCGCGCGCAAGAGTCTGGCCGAGTCCTACGAGCTCACGCATCCGGAGCTTCGCCAGGGTCTCTCCAAGCAGGAGTGGCTGACCGGCAACATCCCGGTTCAGTACTACCCCGCCGACAAGCTCGAGACGGCGACCTTCAAGGTCGACGAGTCGTACCCGGACGAGGCGATTCTCGAGGTCGCGCTCCTGCCCAAGAAGACCGTCAAGATGGAGCCGCAGATCTTCTACATCGGCCTGAAGAAAGTCGGTGCCGGCGCCGCGAGCGAGTGGAAGGTGAACTACTGGCTTGCGCGCGTGCCCCTGCAGATTCCGAACGCGCGCGACTGATGTGGTCGAGCCCGATGTGGTCGAGCGACCGGTGATGGGCAAGCACTAGTGGGTCGCGCGGAGGAGCGCCGCTTCCTGGCGTCGCCGCGATTCCGCCGGCGCCTCGTCAAAGGCGGTCTGCTGCTCGCGATCGTCGGAGCCGGCGCGCTCGTGAGCGTCCTCTACTGGAACACCGCGGAGCGGGTGGAGACGCCGCTCTCGAATCGGCCCGCGCAGATCTACGTCCCACAACTCCCGGTGACGTTCGCCGCCGACGAGCGTCGTCAGGTGATCTCGATCGCTGCACGCTTCGTGAACACGGCCGTGAAGCGCGACCACAGCGAGCGCGCGTACGAGCTCGCCGGACCCGAATATGCGCGGTGGCACCACGAAGCAGAACTGGGTGCAGGGTGACATCCCCGTCGTTCCCTATCCGGTCGACGACGCGCGCTGGAAGTTCGACTACTCCTACGCCGACGAGATCGGCCTCCAAGTGCTCGTCTTCCCGACTGCGGCCTCGGAGCTCCGCCCGATGGTCTTCAACATGTCGCTCAAAGCCGTGGGGTCGGGCGAGTCGAAGCAGTGGCTCGTCGATTCCTGGGTGCCGCGTGGGGGCAGCGGCGGTCGCGGATCGACCGTGCGCAAGAGCGAGGGCTCGCCGTTCGATCTCGGCGGCTCGGGCGAGGCGTCCGCTCAGCCGTTCGAGCGGTCGAGCTCGCGACTCAGCTCGAGCTGGCTGCTGTTTCCGATCGCCCTCCTGATCCTCGGCGCCCTCCTCGTGCCGCTGACGATCGTCGGTCTCGAGCGCTGGCGGTCGCGCAAGGCGCAACGCGCCTACGAAGCGTCGCGGCAGATCTAGAACGTCAGGGAGAGACCGTCGCTCGCGAGCTCGGTGCCGGGCGGCAGGCCGCGCTCGTCGGGGCGATGGGTGAGCAGGAGCCGTTTCGCGCCTGCGCGAGCGCTCGCCGCCTGTGCCTCGTGAGCAGAGAGATGACCACGCAGCGTCGCCTCGGGCTTCGGGTCGTCGAGCGTCGCCTCGCAGAGAAAGAGGTCGGCGTCCTGCCCGAGCTCGACGAGCTCGTCGCAGGGCCCGGTGTCCCCCGAGTACGCCAGCGTGCGGTCGCCCTCGACGCGGAAGCCGTACGCCGGCATCGAGTAGTGCACGACCGGCAGCGCCGTCACGGTCAGCCCCGCCACCTCGAACGGCTTGCCCGACTCGTACTCGGCGACCTCGAAGGCTCGGTCGAACATGTCCTCGCCGCCGAGCTGCGCCAGGATCGGTCGCAGCGTGGCGGTGGCGCCCGGCGGAAGCCGGAGCTCGGGCTTCGCATGTGCCGCACCCGGCCCGAAGAGCGAGCCCCACACCCACGGCACGAGATCGCCCCAGTGGTCGAGGTGGAGATGGGTGATCGCAATCGCGTCGACGTCGGGCCAACCGTTCGTGCAGTCCGGTCGCTCGCGCAGCTTCGCAAGCACCCCGGGGCCGCAATCGAGCAGCAGTCGCCGCTCGACGAGGTACCCCGAGCAGGCGCCGCCGGGGTTCGGCCAGGCCGGGGAGGAGCCGATGATGTCGAGTCGCACGGGCCTATACTTGCCGATGCCATGACCCGGAAGATCAGAGTGGTGATCGCGAAGCCCGGTCTGGACGGTCACGACCGCGGCGCGAAGATCATCGCGCGGGCTCTGCGGGACGCAGGCATGGAGGTGATCTACACCGGTTTGCACCAGACGCCGGAGCAGATCGTCGAGACCGCGATCCAGGAGGATGCCGACGCCGTCGGGATCTCGATTCTGTCGGGGGCCCACATGACGCTCGTCCCGCGGATCCTCACGGGCTTGAGGGAAAACGGCGTCGAGGACGTGCTCGTCGTCGTCGGTGGGACGATCCCGGGCGACGACGCGGCGGAGCTCGAGAAGCTGGGCGTCTCGGCCGTCTTCACGCCGGGCGCGCCGACGAGCGAGATCGTCGACTTCCTGCGCGCGAAGATCCCCGCCTAGCTCGTCGGTCTCAGCCGGCGCGCTTGAGGACGACGCGCGCGGCCGAGAGCGTGCCCCGGTCGCCCGCCTGCGCGGCGAGAGTCACCTTCGCCGGCTCCGTCCAGACCGTCACCGTGCTGCCGCTCAGGAGCAGCTCGATGGTCGGAAACGCGGCGCCCCCGGGTGCCGTCACGACGCCCTCGACCGAGGCGGTCTCGGGAACCGTGACGCTGAGCTTCTGGCCCGCCTGCTTCAGCTTGCGGCCACCGGGCCACCAGCGAACCTGGTCGACCGACACCTGGAGGTCCTCGCCGACGGCCGTAACGACCTTGCCGGTCAGGGCCGCGGTGAACGTCGTGCCCCGCGGCGCTGCGAACAGCAGTCTGCTCGCACGCTTCAGGTGCGGGAAAGGGTTCGTGGCCGCGCCGTCGTTCGGATGCACCTCGAAATGGAGGTGAGGGTGGATTCCGTTCGCGTCGCCCGAGTCGCCGACGAAGCCGATCGGCTCGCCCGCTGCGACCTTGGCGCCGCTCTGCAGCCCGTCGGCGTAGGCGACGCCGGGCACGCACTTGCCGCGGTTGTCGTTCGCGTCGGTGAGGTCGTTGTTGAGGTGGATGTAGAGATACTCGGTCCCGCTCGCGCCCTCGAGGTAGAGCATGCAGCCGGCGCGGGAGGACGTCGTCCAGAACTTGACGCGGCCGGCCTCGGCGGCGAGCGCGAGCGCGCGGCGCGGCGCCAGGATGTCGTTCCCCTCGTGGGAGCCCTGCCCGCGAGCGTCGCCGAAGTCGTCCGTCCAGGTCGCCTCTCCGAGGATCGGGAAGACCAGTCGCGGGACCTTCCCGGCCGGCGCTGCGTCAGCCGCCGAGGCCGAGAGGCCGAGCGAAAGCGCACCCAGGCAGAGGGCGGCGATGGTGAGGAAGAGAGTTCCTCGGGCTGAGGTCCGGGGTGCCATCACGAGTCCGGTTCGCGCTCGAAGTGCGCAAGCCTAGCACCATCGGCAGATCGAACCTGTGTCAAAAGGGGTAATTCGCGCTCGGAGGCGGTACCCGCTGGCCGCACGCGTGGGCGTCGTTAGAGTGCGCCACCGTGAAGATCGCCGTGTGCGTGAAGCAGGTGCCGGACGCCGCCGTGACCAAGCGGATCGATCCTGGGTCGAAGCGGCTCGACCGCTCCGGCGAGGGCGCTCTCAACCCGGTCGACGCGAACGCCGTCGAGGAGGCGCTCCGGATTCGCGACGCCCAGGGAGACGGTGAGGTCGTGCTCGTCTCGCTCGGCCCCGAGAAGGCGATCGACTCGCTGCGGAAGGCACTCGCGATGGGGGCGGATCGAGCGCTGCTCGTCTCCGATCCCGATGCGGCCGGCTCCGACCTCGTCGCGACGAGCGCCCTCCTCGCGAAGGCGCTCGAGGGCGAGAGCGCCGACCTCGTCCTCTTCGGCCAGCAGGCCTCCGATTCCGACGGTGCGGTGCTCTGGGCCGCGGTCGCGGAGCGGCTGAAGCTGCCGCTGATCTCACAGGCGGCCGAGCTGACGCTCGACGGCGGCTCCGTCACCGGCAAGCGGCAGACCGAGTTCGGCTACGACGTGATCCGCGCGCCGCTGCCGGCCGTCGTCGCCGTCGCCGACTCGATCAACGAGCCGCGCTACCCGTCGCTGAAGGGGATCATGGGCGCCAAGAAGAAGCAGCAGGACGTGCTCTCGCTCGCCGACCTCGGAATCGACGCCGATCGTGCCGGCGCGAGCGGCTCGCGAACCGAGGTGCTGGCGCTCTCGGATCCGCCGCCTCGCGGCGAGACGCGCAAGCTCGAAGACGACGGAACCGGCGCGGAGAAGATCGTCGAGTTCCTCGCAGAGAAGCGACTCGTATGAGCACGCTCGTCTTTCTCGAGCATCACGAGGGGGAGCTCCAGAAGGGCTCGCTCGGAATCCTCGCGAAGGCTGCGCAGCTCGGCGGCGACGTGGCAGGCGTCGTGCTCGGATCGGGTGTCGAGGAGCTGGCGGCGGACGCCGGTCGCTTCGGCGCGGCGACCGTCTACGTCGCCGACGACGCGAAGCTCGAGGCGCCGTTGCCGCAGCCGCGCGTCGACGCCCTCGCCCAGCTCGTGCGGGACAAGGGCTTCGAGAACGTGCTCTTCGCCCAGTCGATCCTCTCCGCCGACATCGCCGCCGCGCTGTCCGCGCGCCTCGACGCCGGTCTGAACTGGCAGCTCGTGGACATCGTCGGGGAGAACGGGACGGTGGTCGGCAAGCAGTCCGCGCTCGGCGACTCCGTGCTCGTCGACGTCGGCTGGACGTCGACCCCGCGGCTCGCGCTCTTCCGCGCGGGAATCGCCGACCCGGTCGAGAGTGGCGGCACGGCGAGCGTCGAGAAGCTGGACGTCTCCTTCGAGGAGCATTCGCTCGCCGCCGAGATGCTCGAGCAGGCGCACGAGGAGTCGAGCGGCCCGTCGATCGAGGACGCCGACATCATCGTCGCGGGCGGCCGCGGCCTCGGCGCGCCCGAGGGCTTCGGGATGATCGAGGAGCTGGCGAAGGCGCTCGGCGGAGCGGTCGCTGCGACGCGCGCCGTCGTCGACGCCGGCTGGTACCCCTACTCGGCGCAGGTCGGGCAGACCGGGAAGAACGTGGCGCCGGGGCTCTACGTCGCGTGCGGGATCTCCGGTGCGATCCAGCACAAGGTCGGGATGCAGGGCTCGAAGGTGATCGTGGCGATCAACAAGGACGCGAACGCCCCCATCTTCGAGTTCGCCGATCTCGGAATCGTCGGCGACGTCCAGACGATCGTGCCGAAGCTGACCGAGCTCGTGCGGGCCCGAAAGGGATGAGCGGCAGAGGAATCGTCCCGGCGGACTACCCGCCGCCGTTCTCGCCGGCAGAGGCAATCGCAGCACCGACCGATCCCGCCGACGAGCGGATCGAGGTCGGAGTCCTCATCGTCGGTGCGGGGCCGGCCGGCCTTGCCTGCGCGATCCGGCTCGGCCAGCTGCTCGAAGAGTCTCCCGAGACCGCCGAGCGGCTCGGCGACGTCCCTGTCGCGGTCGTCGAGAAGGGCAAGCAGCCCGGCTCGCATCTCCTCTCCGGCGCGGTCGTCAACCCGCGGGCGTTGCGGCGCCTCTTCAAGGGGCGGCCCGAGCAGCTCGAGCAGCTTCCGAGCTACGGCGACGTGCACGGCGAGGCGGTCTACGTCCTGACGAAGGGAACGGCGAGCCGGGTTCCGCCGCCGCCGACGATGCGGAACCACGGCAACCTGATCGTCTCGGTCGCGCAGCTCGGCCGCTTCCTCGGCGAGCAGGCCGAGGCGGCCGGCGCGGCGATCCTGCCGGAGACAGACGCGCAGAAGCTGCTCGTCGCGGACGGCCGCGTCCACGGGATCCGCACCGGAGACAAGGGCCGTGGCCGCGAGCGCCAGGAACTCGGGAACTTCGAGCCCGGCTCGGACATCGCCGCTCGAGTGACCGTTCTCGCGGAGGGAACGCAGGGTCACCTCACCGGCGCCGCGATTGCTCGCTTTGGGCTCGAGGGCGCCGATCCCCAACTCTGGGCGCTCGGAGTCAAGGAGGTGTGGAAGGTCGAGCGTCCGCTCGGCCACATCGTCCACACGCTTGGCTGGCCGCTCCGCAAGCGGGCGCGCTATGGCGAGTTCGGCGGCTCCTTCATCTACCCGATGGGCGACGACCACGTCTCGATCGGCTTCGTCGCGGGGCTCGAGTACCGCGACGTCGAGTTCTCGGTCCACGACGTGCTCCAGGAGTTCAAGACGCACCGGCTCGTGCGGAAGATCCTGCGCGGCGGCGAGCGGGTCGGGTGGGGCGCGAAGACGATCACCGAAGGCGGCTTCCACGCGCTCCCGAGCCGATTCAACGCACCGGGGCTGCTCCTGGTCGGCGAGGGCGCCGGCCTCGTCAACGTGCCCACGTTGAAGGGGATCCACTACGGGATCGAGTCGGGGATCATGGCGGCCGAGGCCGCCTTCCGAGCCCTTCAGCGCGGCGAGAGCCCGACCCGGGTGGGCGCGCTCGACTCCTACGACGAGGAGTTGCGGGCGAGCTACGTGCTCGACGATCTCCGCGAGGTGCGCAACATGCGGCAGGTCTTCGACAAGGGCTTCTTCTTCGGCGGCGCCTTCGCGAGTGCGATGACGATCACGAAGGGGAAGCTGCCGCCGAAGGACTACCACTCCGAGCCGAACGCGGCGCATTCGCTGCTCCGCACGAATCGCGCCAGGAGCTATCCGGCCCCGGACGGCAAGCTCACCTTCGACAAGCTGTCGTCCGTCTTCCTCTCCGGCAACCGCACGCGCGACGACCAGCCGAACCACATCCGGCTCGAACAGCGGGTGCCGCGCGAGCTGGCGGAGCTGTGGACGCACATGTGCCCGGCCCAGGTCTACGAGGTCGGAGCGGACAACGGCGACGGCACCGTCACGGTCGCCCTGGCGCCGTCGAACTGCGTCCAGTGCGGCGCGATCACCGCCAAGGGCGGGAGGCTGACGCCCCCCGAAGGCGGTTCCGGGCCCGAGTACACGCTGACCTAAGCCCGGCTCCTACCGGTTCCGGTCGCGCCAGGCGGCGGCGAGCTCGATCCGCTCGAGCACGGAGGGATGGCTGCCGAGCAGCGCCTCCGACCAAGCGGGTGGATCCGGATCGGAGAGCGCGAGCGTCGTGAACTTGCCGAAGAGCGCCCGCGCAGCGGCGGGATCGCGCGTCGTCTCGAGGGCGACCCAGTCCGCCTCCTCCTCCATGTGCCGCGAGATCGAGTTCTGCACCGGGAGCGCGACGAGCTGGAGGCTGACGAGCACGAGGAGCGAGATCGGCACGGCGGCGGGGTTGCGCATTCCGCCCCGCCGCCGCGTGGCGACCGCGATCAGCCATGCGCCCGGGAGGGCGAAGAGCGCGTACCAGCCGAGCCCCTCCAGGATGTGGTTGCGCGAGTGGTGGCCGAGCTCGTGCGCCAGGACGACGCTCACTTCCCGATCCCTGAAGCGACCGTCGAGGAGCGTGCTCCAGAGCACGACGCGCCGGCTCGGGCCGAAGCCTGCGGCGAAGGCGTTCGGCGCGTCAGTGAAGTCCGAGACGTCCTGCACCGAGATCCGCGGAGTCTCGGTCTCCTGTGCATGCGCGAAGCGTCGCGCGTCCTGCTGGAGGGTCGCACCGGCCGGCTCGGTCGGAAAGAGGTAGGGCGTCACGAAGGCGAAGAGCGCCGCGAGGCAGACGAACGCCGGCGCTGCCGCGAGCCACCAGCGTCGCGGCCAGCGGCCGGCGAGCGCCATCACGATCACGAGCGTGAGGCAGATGAACAGGAACTCCGCGCCGAGCACGAGCCAGTTCTCGAGCAGCGTTTCGAGGTAGCCGGCGTCCGTCTGGTCGTAGCGGCGGTTCCACCACGTCTCGACGAGGCGGAAGGGAACCTGCGAGAGCCAGACGAGCGCGAGGCCGATCATCCCGAGGAGCATCCCCGTCCCGATCCGCCCGGCCGCCGACTCGCGGGCGAACGCCGCTCCGCGCCAGGCGTAGAGCGCGAGCACGACGAGCAGGACGAGCTGCGAGGCGACGAAGTCGGCACGCAGGAAGCGCTCGTACGTCTCGGCCCGTTCGAGCAACGAGGCGTCGAACAGGGGGCGGGCAGCGAGGTCGGGACGCGCGAGGCCGTCCGGGACGCGGGTCTGCCAGAGCGACGAAGCGGCGAAAGCCCACGCCGTTGCGAGCGCGAGCAGGCCGAGCGTGCGAGCGAGGCGCGAGCTTCGGGTCAGGCGGCCGCCTCGCCGGCCTGCTCCGGGCCGGCCTGCACCGACCCGGGCAGCTCCGCCACCGGCTCCTGCTCGCCGCCCGGCGCGGCCACGGCCGGACTCGCGTGGGGATAGTCGTCGGTGAGGATCAACCAGTAGGCGTTCGTCTGGGCGAGATAGCGAACCGCGATCACGCCGAGCCTCCGGAGGCCGGTGGGCATGCGGCCTGTGGCGAGCGCCGCGAACCAGCCCAGGAACCCGATCGCGCCGAGCACGACCGCGAGGGCA
Organism: uncultured Gaiellaceae bacterium; assembly: GCA_963761905.1. Lineage (GTDB taxonomy): Bacteria > Actinomycetota > Thermoleophilia > Gaiellales > Gaiellaceae > Gaiellasilicea. The sequence goes on from CAVXIQ010000005.1 coordinate 349,886, forward strand.
CCCGAGACGAGGAAGGCGGGGATCGGCGAGCAGGCCCCGGAACAGCGTCACCCACCGGTTCTGGCGCTCGAGCGGCGCGATCGCGATGTCGACGGCGTAGCCGGGCTCGCCGGTGAATCCGGGGAAACGGTTGGCGACGATCGAGATGAACGCGGTGACGTGCGCGGAGTAGCGGACGTAGGCGGCGAGGAAGCGATGGAGCGGGGCGGCCGAGCGGCCGCGCACGAGGGCGTGGATCCCGTTCACGAAGCCTGCGAGGAGCGCGAGGACGCTCCAGAGCATGAGCCAGACGAGGTGCGGCAGCGCGAGCAGGAAGCGGAAGAGCACCGTAAGTCGCGAGCGCCTGGCGTCGTCGTCTGTCTCGACCCGGATCGAATGAGCCGGAAGCCCCCAAGGTGGGCCGGACGCGCCCGGATCGGAGCTCGGGTACGCGTCGGTCAGGAAGAGGAGGTAGGCATACGTCTGGGCGGAGTAGCCGAGCCCGTATCCCGCGAGATTGCGGAGCCCGCTCGGCATCCTCCCGAGCGCGAGCGCCGCGAACCAGCCGAGGATCCCGCACACCGCGACGAGCCCGCCGCCCGAGAGGAGGAAGCTCCAGTCGGGGTCGGCGCCGCTGCTGGTGCTTCCGCCACCGCCGCCTCCGCCTCCCAACCCCGTTCCGAGCACCGCCGTCAGGAGTAGGGCGGGAAGCGCGAGCACGAGCCGGAAGGCGGTCTTCCACCGCGCTTGAGGTGCAGGGTCGGGCAGCTCCAGGTCGACGGGGTATCCGGGCTCGCCGGTGAACCCCGGGTACGGGTTCGCCGCCAGGAACAGATAGGCGGAGAGATGCGTGCTGTAGCGGGTGTACGACGAGAGGAAGCGGTGCAGCGCCTCCGGCGGCCGGCCGGCTACGAGAGTCGCGAGCCACGTCACGAGCGCAGTCGGGATCACAGCGATCGTCCAGAGGATCAGCCAGAGGAGGTGCGGGAACGCGAGGAGGAGCCGGAAGAAGACCGTCAGGCGGGAGCGGTGGAGATCGTCCGTGATCACGAGCCTGACGCGTTCGCTCATCCGGAGAGAGTATGAGCGAGGCATAGGATCGACCGCATCGACCGTGGAGCCCTCACCCGCGAGGACGTGCTCGAGGCGGCCGAGCGGATCCGCGGTCGCGTCCACCGCACACCCACGCTCACCTCGCGCTCGCTCGGCGAGGGCGTCGCCCTGAAGGCGGAGCTCTTCCAGAAGACCGGTTCGTTCAAGGTCCGCGGCGTCCTCAACAAGCTCGCCTCGCTCAGCGCGGAGGAAAAGGCGCGCGGCGTGATCGGGATCTCGGCGGGGAACCACGCGCAGGCGCTCGCGTGGGGGGCCGTCGCGGAGGAGATCGACTGCCTCGTCGTCATGTGGGCGGGCGCGAGCGAGGCGAAGATCGCGGCGACGCGAGGCTACGGCGCCGACGGTCGACCTCGCCGCCGCCGACCCGGCCGAGGCGTTCGAGCGGCTGGACGCGCTGATCGCCGAGACCGGCCGAACGCTCGTCCACCCCTTCGACGACCCCGTCGTGCTGGCCGGAGCAGGGACGGTGGCCCTCGAGTTGCTCGAGGACGTCCCCGACATCGAGACGATCGTGGTGCCGGCCGGGGGCGGCGGTCTGGTGGCGGGAATCGCCGCTGCGGCGCCGGACCGGCGCGTGATCGCCGTCGAGCCCGAGCGCTCGACCGCCGTCCGCAGCGGGCTGGCGGCGGGGCGGTCCGTGCCGGTCACGCCGGTTTCGATCGCCGACGGGCTCTCGGCGCCGTTTGCGGGCGAGCACGCGCTCGCGATCCTCCGCCGCTACGAGGTGGAGAGCATCCTGGTGACGGAGGAGGAGATCGAGACGGCGTTTCGGTTCCTCTACGCGCGGGCGAAGCTCGCCTGCGAACCGGCTGCGGCCGTTGGAGTCGCGGCGATCCTCGCGGGCAAGATCCATGGTCCGAGAGTGGCTTCCGTTGTCTCGGGCGGAAACGTAGCGGCCGAAACTGCCTCTGCTATCCTGGCCTCGCGATGAAGGAAGGCCTCCATCCCGAGTACGTCTTGACGCACGTGCGCTGCTCTTGCGGCGCCGAGTTCGAGACCCGCTCGACGCAGTCCGAGTTGCACGTCGAGATCTGCTCGGCCTGTCACCCGTTCTACACGGGGAAGCAGAAGCTGATGGATCAGGGCGGTCGGGTCGAGCGCTTCCAGCGCCGCCTCGAGAAGGCCGGCGGCGCTCGCCGCGGCTAGCCACAGGTCTTGGCCAACAACATCGGAGGGCAGGCCGTCCTCGAAGGCGTGATGATGCGCAGCCCGTCGATCTGGGCCGTCGCCGTCCGCAAGCCGAACGGCCAGATCGCCGAGGTCGTCACCGACATCCGCTCGCCGATGGCGCGCAACAGGATCTTCCGGCTCCCAGTGATCCGCGGCGTCGTCGCGCTCGGCGAGTCGCTCGCGATCGGCTTCCGCGCCCTCGCGATCTCGGCCAACTACGCGGCGCAGGACGCGAATGCCGAGGAGTCGGACGAGGTTCAGACCGAGATCACGCGCGGCCAGATCGTCTTTTCCTTCGCGATCGCGATCGGCTTCGCGCTCATGCTCTTCAAGGTGACGCCGGCGCTGATCACGAGCTGGCTCCCGATCGACACCACCGGGACGTTCGTGGTGATCGAGGGCGTGATCCGAGTCTGCATCTTCCTGCTCTACCTCGTCCTGATCTCCCTGCTCCCCGATCTGCGGCGCGTCTTCCAGTACCACGCCGCCGAGCACAAGGCGATCAACGCCTACGAGGCGGGCGAGGAGCTCGTCCCGGAGCGCGTGCAGAAGTTCAGCTTGATCCATCCTCGTTGCGGAACAGCGTTTTTGCTCTGGGTCATGGTGATCGGGATCTTCGTCTTCGCGTTCGTGGGCCAGCCCGCCTGGTACTACCTGATCCTGAGCCGGATCCTGCTCCTGCCCGTGATCGCCGGGATCGCCTACGAGCTGATCCGCTTCGCCGGCAAGCATCAGGGCAACCGGATCCTGATGACGTTGCTCGCTCCCGGGATGTGGCTGCAGCGGCTGACGACTCGCCAGCCGTCGCTCGATCAGATCGAGGTCTCGATCCGGGCGCTCCAGGAGGTTCTCGCCCGGGAGGGCGGGCTCACGACCGAGGAGCGCAAGGTCGAGGTCATGGCGTGACGGCCGGCCCTCCGTGACTGCGGGCCGCTAGCGATGCCGAGGATCCAGCGGAGCGCCCAGGTCACCTGGGAGGGCAATCTCGCGCGCGGCACTGGTCATGTCTCGGCGGACACCGGCGCGTTCGCCGAGCTGCCGATCTCGCTGCCGTCGCGGATCGGGAACCCGGACGGGAAGACGAGCCCCGAGGAGTTGCTCGCCGCGGCTCATGCCGGCTGCCTCGCGACCTCGGTCGCGGGCGAGCTCACGAGGGCGGGGACGCCGCCAGAGGTGCTCGCGCTGACGGCGCGCGTCATCGTGGACGAGGTCGAGGGAAAGGGCCACGTCGTGGTCGCGTCCGAGGTGGACGTCAGCGGCCGCGTCCCGGACATCGACGCAGCTGGATTCCAGGCGATCGTGGCGAAGGCCGATGCCGGTTGCACGTTCTCGACGCTCATCCGGGCGAGCGCGACCGTCACCGTGCGCGCTCATCTCGACGCCTGACCGTCGCGGCACAAGCTCACAGCACGGGCCTGAGTAGTCCGCGGCCCGCGAACCCGACCGTTCGGTCGAGGGTGACGAGAAACCGTGCCCCGACGAACGGGATCCCGTCGAGCGCCCAGAGCGTTTCGGCGTTCGCCCACGCAGCTCGTCTCGCCGCGCGGACGTTCCACATCGCGAGCACGTCGTCGAGCCGTCCAAGCGCCTCGTCGGCGACCCCGACGACTCCGCGCGACAGCTCCGTCTTGACCCGTTCCTCGGTCTCTGCGAGAAGCGTGTCGATCCGGCCGAAGTCGGCGTGCTGCGGGCAGCCGCGCCTGGGCTCGATCCGCCGCGAGCGGCAGGTCGAGACGAGCGCGAGCGGCAGGTCGCGGTTGATGTGCGCGTTCATTCCGGCGAGCGCGAACTGGATCGGCAGGATGCCCCGGCGCGAGCGTGCCTCGAACAGCGCCCGCCACGCGCGGGGCACCCGCCCGCGCCCCCGCACGTGGTTCGCGAGCGCCTCGAAATAGAGGTTCGCGAAGACGACGTCGAGCCAGCGCACGAACGGAGGATCGGCGAACACGCCGGGTCGGGCGGCCTCCACCACCGCCTCCGTGACGGCGAGGTAGAGCCGGTTGAAGCACGCGATCCCGTCAGCCCGTGGCAGCGCGGCATCGAGTGCCTGCATCCGCTCCACGACGTCCGCGATCCGGGCGGCAGCCGGGGCGCGCAGCACCTGCTCCAGGGTCATCGCTGCACTACCCTACGGCCCGTGGCCGCCATCGACCAGCTGATCGACGACCTCGAGCGCTCGTACGAAGACGTGCGCGCCCGCATGTCCGATCCCACGGTCTACAACGACCATCGTGAGGCTGCCGAGGTGGGACGTCGGCTGAAGGAGCTGGAAGCGCCGCACAAGCTCGCGCAGCAGTGGCGACAGGCGAGCGCCGACCTCGACGCCGCCCGTGGCGACGCCGAGCTCGCCTCGCTCGCGGACGATCTGGCCTCGGACGTGGCGCGGCTGGAGGAGGAGCTGAAGCTCGCGCTCGTCGAGACCGATCCGGCCGACGCCAAGGACGTGATCCTCGAGATCCGCTCCGGCGTCGGCGGCGACGAGGCCGCGATCTGGGCGGGCGACATCCTCCGGATGCTGACCCGCTACGCCGAGCGGCGCGGCTTCAAGACGGAGCTCCTCTCGGCGAACGAGAGCGAGAGCGGCGGCTTCAAGGAGGTCGTCTTCGCCGTGAAGGGCGACGGTGCCTACTCCGTCTTCAAGTACGAGGGCGGGACTCACCGCGTCCAGCGGGTCCCGGAGACCGAGAGCCAGGGCCGGATCCACACCTCGACGGCGACGGTCGCCGTGATGCCCGAGGTGGAGGAGATCGACGTCGAGCTCGACGAGAACGATCTCAAGATCGACGTCTATCGCTCGACCGGGCCAGGCGGCCAGAGCGTGAACACGACCGACTCGGCGGTTCGGATCACGCACGTGCCCACCGGGATCGTCGTCGCGATGCAGGACGAGAAATCGCAGCTCCAGAACAAGGTGAAGGCGCTCCGCGTCCTGCGCGCCCGGATCTACGAGGCCGAGCGCGAGCGCCAGCAGGCCGAGCTCTCCGCCGCGCGCAAGTCGCAGATCGGCTCCGGCGAGCGCGCCGAGAAGATCCGCACGTACAACTATCCCGACAGCCGGGTCACCGACCATCGCGTCAAGGTGACGCTGAACCTGGAGAAGGTGCTGCCGGGCGGGCTCGACGACTTCACGGAAGCGCTCAAATCCGAGGAGCAGCGGCGGGCGCTCGAGTCGTGACGCTCGGCGAGGTCCTGCGCCTCGCCGCCGACCACCTGGCCAAGACCTCGGAGACCGGCAGGCTCGACGCCGAGCTGCTGCTCGCGCACGTGCTGGGACGGAGCCGGATCGAGCTCTACACCGACTTCGACCGCCCGCTCGACGAGACACGAGGTGAGCGCGTTTCGAGAGCTCGTGCGCCGCCGCGCGCAGCACGAGCCGGTCGCGTACATCCTCGGCGAGTGGGGCTTCCGCCGGCTGACGTTGCTCGTCGACGCGCGCGCCCTGATCCCGCGCCCCGAGACGGAGATCGTCGTCGAGCGCTGCCTCGAGCGGCTACGCGGGATCGAGCGGCCCTCGGTGCTCGACGTCGGCACGGGCACGGGCGCAATCGCCCTGGCGATCGCCGACGAGCACGGGGGAGCTCGGGTGACGGCGATCGACGTCTCCGCCGACGCGCTCGAGCTCGCTCGCGCCAACGTGGAGCGCACGGGCATCGACATCGAGCTGCTCGAGCACGATCTCGGCCAAGGCCTCGCGGGTGGACCGTACGACCTCGTCGTCGCCAATCCGCCCTACGTCGACCCGGCCGACCTGGAGGGGCTGATGCCGGACGTGCGCGACTACGAGCCGCACGTCGCGCTCGTCGGCGTCGGCGCCACCGAGTCCATCTCGCGCTCGGCGAAGGACGTGCTTCGACCCGGCGGCTGGCTCGTCTTCGAGGTGGGGGAGGGCCAGGCCGAGCAGACGCTCGAGCTGCTCCGCGAGCTCGGCTACCGCGACGGCCGGACGACGCCGGACCTCTCCGGTCGCGAGCGGGTCGTCGAGGCCCAGCGATGAGCTCGACCCTCGACGAGGCCGTCGCCGCTCTCCGAGCGGGCGGAGTCGCGATCGTGCCGACGGACACGGTCTACGGCCTTGCTGCAGATCCGGAGTCGGCCGACGCGGTGCGAGAGCTCTCCAGCCTGAAGCGGCGCGCCGAGACTCAACCGATCGCGCTCGTCGGCGCCGACCTCGAGGAGCTCGTCGCACGGATCCCGGAGCTGCGGGGCCGGTCGGCCACGATCGCCGGCGCGCTTCTGCCGGGCCCATACACGCTCGTCCTGCCGAACCCGAGCAGACGCTACGGCTGGCTCGCCGGGTCGCACCCGACCACGATCGGGATCCGGGTCCCCGAGCTGGCCGGCGTCGCGCGCCGGCTGTTCGAGCAGGTCGGGGCGCTCGCCGCCACGAGCGCGAACCTGACCGGAGAAGCCGATCCACGCACGCTCGACGAGGTCCCGGCCGAGCTCCGCTCGGCCGCGGCGGCGCTCCTCGACGCCGGGCCGCTGCCGGGCACGCCGTCCACGGTTCTCGACTTCACCCGCGCCGAGCCGAGGATCCTCCGTGAGGGAGCAGCCTCGGGCGTCGAGGCGCTCCGGATCGTCGCCTCAGTCCTCTAGCATCGGTTCGACCTCGTCGAAGGAGCCCAGGAAGGGAACCCAGCATGGCCGTCGCCCAGCACTCGCTCGACCAGCTCCGTGCCGCCGGTCTCTCCGAGATCGACCCTGAGATCGCCGCTCTCCTCGGCCGCGAGCTCGACCGGCAGCGCGACCAGATCGAGTTGATCGCGTCGGAGAACTTCACCTGGCCGAGCGTGCTCGAGGCGATCGGCTCCGTGCCGACGAACAAGTACGCCGAGGGGTATCCGGGGAAGCGCTACTACGGCGGGTGCGAGGTGGTCGACGAGATCGAGCAGCTCGCGATCGACCGGGCGAAGGAGCTCTTCGGCGCCGAGCACGCGAACGTGCAGCCGCATGCCGGCGCCCAGGCCAACATGGCCGCCTATTTCGGCCTGCTCACGCCCGGCGACACGATCCTTTCGTTGCGGCTCGACCACGGCGGGCATCTCACGCACGGCCTCAAGGTGAACTTCTCGGGGCGGCTGTACACGATCGTCCACTACGGCGTCTCCCGCGAGACGAACCTCGTGGACTACGGCGAGGTGCTCGAGCTCGCCCGCGAGCACCGGCCGCGGCTGATCGTCTGCGGCGGCTCCGCCTATCCGCGCACCGTCGACACGGCCGAGTTCCGCAAGATCGCCGACGAGGTCGATGCGCTCCTCATGTGCGACATGGCTCACTTCTCCGGGCTCGTCGCGGCCGGCCTCCACCCGAACCCGGTCGAGCACTGCGACGTCGTCACGTCGACCACGCACAAGACCCTGGCCGGGCCTCGCGCCGGCTTCGTCCTGTGCCGTTCCGAGCACGCGCAGGCGATCGACCGCGCCGTCTTCCCGGGGATGCAGGGCGGGCCGCTCGAGCACGCAATCGCCGCGAAGGCCGCCTGCTTCCGGATCGCCGCGCTCGGAGGCGTTCCGCGACTACCAGACTCAGGTGCGGGCGAATGCCGACGCCTTGTCCGAGGAGCTGATCGAGCGGCGGGCTCGACGTGCTGACCGGCGGCACCGACACGCATCTGCTCCAGCTCGACCTGCGTGCGACCGACTGGACGGGCGCGGGCGCGGAGGAGCGGCTCGACGAGGTGAAGCTGACCGTGAACCGGAACACGGTTCCCTTCGACGAGCGGCCGCCGACCGTGGCTTCCGGAGTTCGGATCGGGACGCCGGCCGCGACGATGCGGGGCTTCGACGAGGAGGACTTCCGCGAGGTCGCGCGGATCATCGTCGGCGCGCTCGGAGACGGCGACGAGACCGAGCTCGCCGGCCGTGCACAGGCGCTGTGCGGCAAGCGCCCGCTCTATGCGGGCTTCCGCGGCTACTGCTCCTACGCATGACGAACCTCACCGAGGTCACGCACCCGCTGGTGCAGCACAAGCTCGGGCTCCTCCGCGACGTGACGACGAACACGCACATGTTCCGCCAGCTCGTGAACGAGCTGACCCTGCTCCTCACCTACGAGGCGACGCTGGATCTCGCCACCGAGGAGGTCGAGATCGAGACGCCGCTCGAGCACACGACGGCGCAACGCATCTCCGGCAAGAAGGTCGCGATCTGCCCGATCCTGCGCGCCGGCATGGGGATGCTCGACGGAGTCCTCTCGCTGATCTCGGGAGCGCGCGTCGGCTTCATCGGCCTCTACCGCAACGAGGAGACCCTCGAGCCGGTCGAGTACTACGTGAAGCTGCCGGGTGACATCGCGGAGCGCGACGTGATCCTGCTCGACCCGATGCTCGCGACCGGCAACTCGACCGCTGCGGCGGTCGCCCGGGTGAAGGAAGCCGGCGCGAACTCGATCCGGCTGATCGCCCTGATCGCCGCGCCCGAGGGGATCGAGCGGATCCACGGCGAGCATCCCGAGGTGCACATCGTCGTCGCCGGGATCGATCAGGGGCTGAACGAGAAGGGCTACATCGTGCCGGGGCTCGGCGACGCAGGCGACCGTCTTTACGGCACGAAGTAGGGCGCTCGTGCCGCAAGAGCTCCTCGACAACCCGGAAGTCCTCTACGGGGCGGTCGTCGCGTTCGTGATCGTGATCCTGCTGACGCCGGCCGTCGGCGGGATGGCGCGGCTCCTGGGTGTCGTCGACGTGCCCGAGAAGCGCCGGCTGAACGTCAACCCGATTCCGCGGCTCGGCGGGATCGCCATCTTCTTCGGGGTCTTCGTCCCCGCGCTCGCCTTCCTCGATCTCGGGAGCGAGACGCGTGGCGTCCTGCTCGGGGCGGCGGTGGCGACGATCGTCGGCGCGATCGACGACTTCCGGGTGCTGAAGCCTGGCCGAAAGCTCGGCGGCCAGGTGCTCGCGGCCGCGATTCCTCCGTTCTTCGGCGTCTGGATCGACCACTTCACGTTTCCGTTGGTCGGCGCCGTCGACCTGCCGGCCACAATCGGCGTACCGCTGACGATGCTCTGGATCGTCGCGGTCATGAACATGGTCAACTTCCTCGACGGGATGGACGGCCTGGCTGCCGGGGTGTGCGGAATCTCCGCCGCCACGTATGCGATCCTCGCCCTCTCGCTCGGGAAGACCGACCCTGCGATCCTCTCCGCGATCGTCGCCGGCGCGTGTCTCGGCTTCCTCCGCCACAACTTCTTCCCGGCCCGGATCTTCATGGGCGACTCCGGCGCGCTCACGCTCGGGTTCCTGCTCGCCGCGATCTCGGTGCAGGGTCTCTTCAAGACCGCGTCGACGATCGTGCTCTTCCTGCCTCTGCTCGTCCTCGCGGTGCCGATCCTCGACACCTCGTTCGTCGTCGCGCGACGGCTGAAGAACCGCGAGCGGCTCTCCGCCCCCGACCAGTCCCACCTCCATTTTCGCTTCCTCCGCCGCGGCTTCTCGCAGCGCCGGGCGACCGTGACGATGTGGGCGTGGTGCGCGACCCTCGCGGGTGCGGCGCTCGCGACCCGGTTCATTCCGTTCCGCGCCGGCGGCGAATGGCATCTCTGGGAGACGATCGCGGCGGTGGCGATCGCCTTCGCAGCGCTCGGCTTCTCCCTCTACGTCGTCTACCTGCTCGAGATCGTCAAGCTCGCGAACCCGCGCGTGCGCCGAACCGAGGAAGCGGCCCGCCACCGTCGCTCGGCCTGATTCCGATCGTACAAAGTCCGAGGAAAAGCCGTAAAGACAGGCTTTTTCGCTGTCACAATCTCGTCGCGCTTTGGTATGCTGGCCGCGGATGGAGCCCGCCAACTCTCGCTCGAGCCTCAGCCTCGCGGGCGCCGGCTCCGTCCTGATCGGGACGACGCTCGCCGTGATCGCGATCGCCGCCGGGGTCGGCTGGCTGCTCGGCAACGCCGCCTACGGCTTCCTCGTCGGCGCGATTCTCGGGATCCCGGTCGGCGTCTTCATGACCTACAAGCGCTACGGGCACGCCGTCTGATGGCAGGCGTCTTCGCCACCCCGAGGCCGCTACCGAGCCCGACGATCCCCCTGCTTGCCGGCGCCGCGGTCGTCGTCCTCGCGCTGCCCGTCTTCCTCGCAGCCGGGTGGTCGTTGCGCGCCTGGCTGATCGGCGGCGTCCTCTGGGCCGCCTCGCGCCTGCTCGCGCTCCTACTGACGCACCTCGTCCCGACCGCGGGTAACCTCGCCGCCGGAGGAGTGATGGGCTTCGGCATGACCTTTCGAGCGCTTGCGGTGATGGTCGTCGTGGTGGTGCTCGCAGCAACGGACGCGCAGCTCGCGCTCGCCGTCCTCCTGCTGTACGCGCTCGCCTACACGCTCGAGCTGGCCGTCTCGCTGGCCCTCTACTTCTCGGCGGATCCTGCTCGATGAAGCGGCTGCTCACCCTCGCGCTGACGCTCTGGCTCGCGCTTCCCTCGCTCGCGCTCGCCTCGAGCGCCGAAGGCGTCGAGGAGGAGGAGTTCAACCCGGAGCACGACTTCGAGGTCGGCGAATGGATCCCGATCCACATCGGCCCGCTCGACCTCTCGATCAACAAGGCCGTCGCCTACCTGATGCTCGCGACCGTGGTCACGATCACGCTCGGGATCGTCCTGATGCGGATCAAGGTCGGCTCGAAGAACGACCCGTCGCGCCGCCAGGCGGCGGGCGAGATCGTCTACGAGATCGCCCAGACGCAGGTCGCCGAGCAGGGGCTGCCGCACAAGTCGATCGGCCGCTGGTTCCCCTACGTCGCGACGCTGATGCTCTTCATCTGGGTCGTGAACATGCTGGGCTTCATCCCGCTGCCGCTCTCGAACGAGACCTTCGAGCTCTGGGGGGTCGAGCTACCGACGCTCGCTGTCTACGCCGCCACCTCGTCGATCTCCGTCACGCTCGCGCTCGCGCTGATGACCTTCGTCTTCACCCACGTCGAGGGGATCCGCCACAACGGCCCGGTCAAGTACTTCAAGAGCTGGATCCCGGACGTGCCGAAGGCGATGTACCCGCTGATCGTGCCGCTCGAGATCCTCGGCCAGTTCATGCGCCTGATCAGCCTCTCCGTCCGGCTCTACGCGAACATGCTCGCCGGCCACATGCTGATCCTGACCTTCATCGGCCTCATCTTCGTGATCGGGAACCTCGGAATCGCCGTGCTCGCCATCCCGGCTGCCGCGACGTTCTACCTGTTCGAGGTCGTGATCGTCGTCTCGATCCAGGCGTTCATCTTCGCCGCTCTCTCCGCGATCTACATCGGCTCGGCGATCGAGCCGGAGCATTGATCTCTCGCTAACCCCCAAGGAGGACACCGCTTCATGTTCACACTGCTCGCTCAAGAAGCCGCCTCGAACGTCGACGCCGGCAAGGCGATCGCGCTCGCACTCGGCATCGGCCTCGGCTCGCTCGGCGCCGGGATCGGGATCGGCAACATCTTCGGCTCGATGATCCAGGCGGTCGCCCGGCAGCCCGAGCTCCGCGGCGAGCTGACCGGGATCCAGTGGCTCGGCTTCGCGCTGACCGAGGCCGTCGTCTTCTACGGCCTGATCGGCGGCCTGCTCGCCTACGTGCTGGTCTAGTCATGACCGTCGCCGCCTCAGCCTTGTTGCTTGCGGCTTCGCCGCTGATCGACGTGGTCCCGGGTCTGATGATCTGGACGCTCGTCTGCTTCGCGATCACCTTCTTCGTCCTCCGCAAGTTCGCGTTCGGGCCGATCCAGGCGATGATCGACGCGCGCCGTGAGCGGATCCGGACCTCCGTCGAGGAGGCAGAGCACGCTCGAGCCGAGGCGCGGCGGCTGCTCGAGGAGCACAAGGTGCTGATCGGGCAGGCGAAGAACGAGGCGGGGGAGATCCTCGCCGAGGCGCGGAAGGTGGCGGACTCGCAGCGCGATCGCGCCCGCGAGGAGGTCGAGGTCGACCGGCAGCGCCGGCTCGAGGACACGCGGAAGCAGATCGAGGCCGAGACGGCGCGGGCGCTCGACCAGATCCGGTCCGAGGTCGCCGACCTGACGCTCGTCGCCACGAGCAAGGTCACCGGCAAGGTGCTCGATCGCGACGACCACCGCAAGCTGATCGAGGATGCGATCGGCGAGCTCGACTTCTCGGCGCTCGAGCAGGAACGGGTCTAGCGGCCTTGGCGGTCTCCCACCGGATGTACGCGCGGTCCCTCTTCCAGGCCGCGCAGGCACAGGGCAGGTTGACCGCCGTGCACGAGGAGCTGGGCGATTTCGCCGCCGCGATCGGGGCCGTGCCCGAGCTCCGCAACGTGCTCTCGAACCCGGAGCTCGACGCCCGGTCGAAGGCCGACGTGCTCGGGGACATCCTCGGCGACGCCGACGAGCTCACCCGCAACTTCGTCCTGCTCGTCGCGGAGAAGGGCCGTGCCGGCGAGCTCGAGGAGATCTACCGCGAGCTCGACCGCCTCGTCGCGGCGGAGGAGAAGCGGCTGAACGTGGAGCTGACGACCGCCTACGAGCTCTCCGAGGAGGAGGCGGCGTCGATCCTGAAGAAGATCGAGCAGGCGTCCGGCCGCTCGGTCGAGGCGACGCGCAAGGTGGATCCGTCCCTGATCGGCGGGATCGTCCTCCGGGCGGGCACGCTGCGCGTGGACGCGAGCGTGCGCGGCCGGATCGAGCAGCTCCGGCACGACCTCGTCAGGGGGCGTTGAGCATGCACGTGCGGAGGGTCCCTATCGGAAGCTCGCGCGTGACGTCTACAACGGCACCGGACTCGACGACGTAGCAGCGATCCTGAGCTCTCATGGCGCCTGACACATCCTCCTCCTGCTCGAACGAGCACCGCACCACCGGCCGCCCGCGCAGCACGGCGCCGTCGGCCACCTCGCAGCGCACGGCCTGGGTCGTCCCGAACCCGACGACCGAGTCGCGCACGCGGCTGACCTCGGTGTCGCTCGCTTCGGGCTCTCCGTCACCGCCGCAGCCCGCGAGCGCGACACGAAGAGCGCCAAGGACGACGCGCTACGCTTTCCGCGCATGCGCGCGTTCCTCGTCCTCGTCGTTCTCGGAGCCACGCTGGCCATTGTGCCCACCGGCGGCTCGGCGACGACCCAGACGACCGCCCGATTTCTGGACGGGCACGTGGCCCGCGTTCCTGATGGAGGGCGGCAAGGTCACGGACCCGCTCGGGACGCTCAAGTGGCGCCAGATCCGCCACGAGGACGGCGTCGCGCTGATCGGCAGGAACTTCGGCGGCAAGCTCTTCGAAGGGTGCTCGACCGACCCGAGCACGCTCTTCTTCCGCGGCAGCTACGTCGAAGGCGGCGACCTCGTCGCCTGCACGACCGGCGCGGACGGGAAGACCATCGTCGGCCGTTTCAACGGCCGTGAGGACTTCATGTCCGGCAGCTTCTCGGTCTCGATCATCCGGGACGACGACAAGCGGGTCTTCGCGGGCAAGTACTTCGAGGATCAGGGGATCACGACGGATTGGTGCGGCAGCCTCGAGTCGCTGGCGCCGCCGGTGCCGACCACCCCGAAGCCGGTTCTGGACGTGTCGCCGCCCCGCGTGACCGCGCTCTCGTGGACCGGTCCGATCGGCGCGGCCGTCCCGCTCAGGGCGAAGGTGGTGGACAACCTCCGCGGCGCGGTCACGGTCACGTTCACCGTCAAGCGAACCATCCGCCTCGTCAAGTCCGCGACGATCAGGGCCAGAGCAGACGGCTCCGTCGCACGGGCGACGTGGCGTCCACCCGCCGGCGTCGGCGGAACCCTGTCCGTCTGCGCGCAGGCGACCGATGCGGCCGGCAACGAGAGCGCTCGGAGCTGCGCGTTCATCCGGATCGGCTGAGCCCCGACCGTCATTCGCCTGAATCCAGCCCAACCTGAAAACAGCCCAACCTGAACACAGCAAGGAGCTGATGTGAAGCTACGCCCCGAAGAGATCACCTCGATCCTGAAGAGCCGGATCGAGCAGTTCGACGTCCAGACCGACCTCTCCGAGGTCGGGACAGTCCTCCAGATCGGCGACGGGATCGCGCGGGTTCACGGGCTCGAGAACTGCATCGCCCTCGAGCGGCTCGAGTTCGAGCACGGCGTCGTCGGGATCGCGTTCAACCTCGAGGAGGACAACGTCGGCGTCGCGCTCTTCGGCGAGTGGCAGGAGGTCAAGGAGGGGGAGCCGGTGCGGCGAACCGGCGCCGTCGTCAGCGTCCCCGTCGGCGACGCCCTCCTGGGTCGTGTCGTCGATCCGCTCGGCCAGCCGCTCGACGGCGCCGGCGACATCGACACGAGCGAGCGCCGTCCGCTCGAGTTCAAGGCGCCGGGCGTCGTCGAGCGCCAGCCCGTGAAGGAGCCGCTCCAGACGGGCGTCAAGGCGATCGACTCGATGACGAACGTCGGCCGCGGCCAGCGCGAGCTGATCATCGGCGACCGCGGCACCGGCAAGACGGCGGTCGCGATCGACGCGATCATCAACCAGAAGGACACCGACGTGATCTGCATCTACGTCGCGATCGGCCAGAAGGGCTCGACCGTGGCGCAGGTCTACGAGCGCCTGAAGGAAGAGGGCGCGATGGACTACACGATCATCATCTCGGCCGCTGCGCACGAGGCCGCTCCGATCAAGTGGATGGCGCCGTTCGCCGGCGCCGCGATCGGCGAGCACTTCCTCTACAACGGCAAGCACGCGCTCATCGTCTACGACGACCTGACGAAGCACGCGGACGCCTATCGCCAGCTCTCGCTCCTGCTCCGCAGGCCGCCGGGCCGCGAGGCGTACCCCGGCGACGTCTTCTACCTCCACTCGCGCCTGCTCGAGCGCGCGTGCAAGCTGAACGACGAGCTCGGCGGCGGCTCGCTCACGGCGCTTCCGATCATCGAGACGCAGGCCGGCGACATCTCCGCCTACATCCCGACGAACGTGATCTCGATCACGGACGGGCAGATCTTCCTCGAGGCCGACCTCTTCTACTCCGGGATCCGACCGGCGATCAACGTCGGCACGTCGGTCTCGCGGGTCGGCGGCTCGGCACAGACGAAGGCGATGCGCAAGGTCGCCGGCCGGCTGCGCCTGGAGCTCGCGCAGTACCGGGAGCTGGAGGCGTTCTCGCAGTTCGGCTCGGAGCTCGACCCCGCGACGCAGAAGACGCTCGCTCGCGGCGAGCGGATGGTCGCGACGCTGAACCAGCCGCAGTACAAGCCGTGGCCGCACGCCGAGCAGGTCGTCGCGCTCTACGCCGGGATCAACGGCTTTCTCGACGAGATCCCGACGCCGCAGATCTCGCGCTTCCACGACGAGCTGCGGGAGTACCTGCGCACCGAGGGCTCGGTCTACAAGGCGATCGACGAGACGAACGATCTCTCCGACGAGCTCACCGAGAAGCTCGACGCGGAGCTGAAGAAGTTCATCAACGGCTTCAACGTCGAGGAAGACAGCGGGCTCGTCTAGCCGATGGCGTCGGTTCAGGACCTGAAGCGGCGGACGCGCTCCGTCCGCAACACGAGCAAGATCACGAAGGCGCTCGAGCTCGTGGCCTCGGCGCGGCTCCGCAGAGCGCAGTCGCGGATCGAGGCGATGCGCCCGTATGCCGAGACGATGCGCGAGCTGATCGCGGGCGTCGGCCGCTCGGCCTCCTCGCTCCGGGGCTTACCGCTTCTGCAGCAGCGGGAGGCGGTCGAGACCGTCGGGATCGTGGTGCTCACCGGCGACCGCGGCCTCGCCGGGCCGTTCAACGGGCAGGTGCTCCGCCGTGCCTTCGCGCTCGAGCGAGAGCTTCGCGGCGAGGGCAAGCAGGTCAGGTTCGTCGTCGTCGGCAAGAAGGGCCGGACGACGCTCGAGTTCCGCGGCTACGACACCGCCGCCGACTACGCAGGCTTTGCGGACAGGCCGGCCTACTCGGACGCGCAGGCGATCGCCCACGGGATCGCGGAGCTCTACACGGACGGCACTCTCGACCAGGTCGTGCTGATCTACAACGCGTTCGTCTCGGCCCTGACTCAGCGCGTGACCGAGCAGGAGCTGCTCCCGATCTCCGCCGACATCCTCGAGACCGACGAGGACGAGCGCCGAGACGACGCCATGCGCGGCGACTTCATCTTCGAGCCCGAGCCCGAGGAGATCCTCGCGCGGCTCCTGCCCGTCTACCTCGAGACGCAGGTCTACCGCGCCCTGCTCGAGTCGGCCGCTTCCTTCCAGGGCGCGCAGATGACAGCGATGCGGAACGCCTCCAAGAACGCCGGCGAGCTGATCGACTCGCTCACGCTCCAGATGAACCGCGCCCGCCAGGCCGAGATCACGCAGGAGATCCTGGAGGTCGTCGCAGGCGCCGAGGCGCTGGCCTAACAATTGCTTTACGAGGTCGTCTAAGCTCCCGATCGTGGCGTCCGAGAAGAAGCAGTCCGATCTGATGTCCTCCGGCGCCGGACTCGCCACGGCGGTCGCGCTCGAGTCCCACGGCGAGCTCGGCGAGATCCAGGCGGTCAAGGCCCGCGGGTACTGGGAGCAGGTCTGGCTCCGCTTCAGGCGCGACAAGGTCGCAATCGCCGGCGGGGTCTTCGTCATCGTCCTGATCATCGTGGCGTTCATCGGGGCGCCGATCGCGCAGCGGATCCTGGGACATGGCCCGAACGAGATCTTCGCGGGCGGGCTCGATCCCGACTCGCAGCTTCCGGTCGGACCGCTGACGTGGATCACGACGGAGCCATATCCCGGCGCGCCCGGCAACTTCGAGGACACGTTCTTCGTGCTCGGCGCCGATTCGCAGCTCGGCCGGGACATGTTCCTGCGGCTGCTCTACGGCGCCCAGACCTCGTTGCAGGTGGCCGTGCTGGCGACGTTCCTCTCCGTCTTCATCGGGCTCGTGATGGGCCTGATGGCGGGCTACTACCGGGGCACGGTGGACACGATCGTCTCCCGGTTGACGGAGATCGTGATGGCCTTCCCCGCACTGCTCTTCATCATCGCCGTCGCCGCCACGGTCGGCGAGCGCCTGAACACGATCACCTTCGGCGGCCTGATCCAGCCCGGGGTCTTCACGCTGGTGATGATCTTCGGGATCTTCGGCTGGTTCTACCCGGCTCGGATCATCCGCTCCCAGATCCTCTCGCTGCGCGAGAAGGAGTTCGTCGAGGCGGCCCGGATGACCGGTGCGACCGACTTCCGGATCATGCGCTCCCACCTCCTCCCGCACCTGGTGGCGCCGATCATCGTCTACTCGACCCTGATCGTCGCGAGCAACATCATCGCCGAGGCGGGACTCTCCTTCCTCGGGCTGGGCATCCAGGCTCCGACCGCGAGCTGGGGCACCCTCCTCTCGGAGGGGCCGAACTACTACCTCTCTCAGCCCTGGCTGATGGTGTGGCCCGGCCTCGCGATCCTCTTCACGACCCTCGCCTTCAACCTCCTCGGCGACGGGTTGCGCGACGCGTTCGACCCGAGACACGCCCGCTAGCTCGCGATCCCTGGCCGGCGTCGCCTCGCGGCCGGAGCCGGCCTCCGGCGCCGCCTCGCCAGGAACCGCGAGCGGCCGTACTCGGGAACAGCACAAACTTCTTTCCGCACGCTCTAACTAAACGCGGGTACGTGCGTCTTAGGGCTCGGTGGTTGCAATCGTTGGGTGCGCCGACGCTTGTTCGGCGGCCCTAGTTACGGAAGGAGTCCGATGCACAAAAAGCTGACGCTTTCGGTCACCATGGCGGTGATCGGAGCCTGCTTGCTCGTCGCTTCCAGCTTTGCTGGAGCTGCGAGCGCCAGTGCACCCCAGAAGTCCGGCTCGTCCGAGGTGAAGAAGGGCGGCACCCTTCGCTTGAACGCCTCGAACACCGACTTCGAGTATCACCGATCCGGCCCTCGCGTACGACTCGCTGGGCTGGCAGATGCTGTTCGCGACGAGCATGGCTCTCATGAACTACCCGGACAAGCCGGGTGCCGAGGGCTCACGGCTCGTTCCCGAGGCCGCTGCGGGCTTGCCGCGGGTCTCGCGTGACGGCAAGACGTACACGTTCACGGTCCGCAAGGGGATCAAGTTCAGCGACGGCTCCGCTCTGACCGCTGCGGCGTTCAAGCGGGCCTTCGAGCGTGCCGCCGACCCGAAGCAGGCGTCGCCGGCGATCGCGTTCATGCACACCGTCGTGGGCGCGGATGCCCGCAACGCGGGCAAGGCGAGCTCGGTCACCGGTGTCCAGGCGAGGGGTCAGATCCTGACCGTCCGCCTGACGCAGGCCGACCCGACGTTCCTCGCCGAGGTCGCGATGCCGTTCTTCGTCGCGGTCAAGCCGAGCATGGCGATCGACGCCAAGGGCATCAACGTCTACCCCTCGGCCGGTCCGTACAAGATCGCCAGCCGTGAGGTCGGTCGTCAGCTCGTGCTCGAGCGGAACACGTTCTACAAGGGCAACCGTCCTTCGAACGCCGACCGGATCGTCTACACGGTCAACACCGAGCTGAACCAGAGCCTCCTCCAGGTGCGTGCTGGCCAGGCCGACTACGACGCCGGTGGACTTCCGCCGACGGCGCACGACAGCCTGTCGAGGGAGTACGGCGTCAAGAAGGGCGGCAACGGCCGCTACTTCGTCAACTCGGTCATCTCGACGACCTACCTCTCGCTGAACACCATCGGTGGGCCGCTCGGGAAGCTCTCGAACCGCAAGGCCGTCAACATCGCGATCGACCGCCCGGCGCTCCTTCGCGTCGCCGGTAAGTTCGCCGGTGCACGGACGGATCAGATCCTCCCGCCCAACATGCGGGGCTTCAGGCAAGCGGACATCTACCCGCTGAAGGGTGCGAACCCGACGCGGGCGAAGCAGGTCTCGGGTGGGGACAGCTCCAACCTGACGATCCTGCACACGACGTCCGCGACGTCGATCGCGCGTGCTCAGGTGCTGCAGTTCAACCTGACGCAGGCCGGCTACAAGGTGACGCTGAAGCCGCAGCCGTTCGCGGTTGCGATCAAGACCGCCGGCACCAAGTCGCAGGCGCAGGCTGGTGACTTCGACATGTTCCTGATCGGTTGGCTCGCCGACTATCCGGATCCGTTCGACTTCATCAACGTGCTTCTCGACGGCGACAACATCCAGGAGGCGAACAACTCGAACTACGCCTACCTGAACAATCCGACGTACAACAAGCGGATGAAGGCAGCTGCGAAGCTGTCCGGCGATCAGCGCTACAGGGCGTACGGTCAGCTCGACGTCGACCTGATGCGGAACGTCGCTCCGTGGGCGCCGCTCTCGAACGGCAACACCCGCGAGTTCATCTCCAACCGCATCACGAACTACCTGTACCACCCCGTCTACGCCGGGATGATCATCAACGCGGCCGCGATCAAGTAACACGCGTTCGCGCGGGAGAGGCGCCCTCTGGAGACAGAGGGCGCCTCTCCCGTTCATACTCCGGGACAACGAACCACCAGCGCGACCACCAACCCCCGAGCAAGCGAGGCCCCCGTGCTCCAGTACCTGATCAGACGCCTCCTCTGGGCGATTGTCCTCTTCATCGCCGTCACGCTGGTCACGTACGTCATCTTCTTCGTCACCCCGGCCGATCCGGCGCGACTGGCAGCGGGCCAGGGCGCGACGCCGGAAGACGTGGAGCGCGTCGCTGACCGACTTCACCTCAACGAGCCGCTCCCGGAGCAGTACGGCCGCTTTCTCTGGGAGCTCGTCGGACATCAGTCGCTCGGCACCTCCTTCGTCAACCGCGAGGAGGTGAACGACATCGTGATGCGCGCGGCGCCGGTGACTGCCTCGCTCGTGTTCGGAGGCGCGATCATGTGGCTGATGCTCTCGCTGCCGATCGGAATCATCTCGGCGCTGAAGCCTCGATCGCTGATCGACAGAGCCGGAATGGTGTTCGTGCTGATCGGGATCTCCGCCCATCCGGTGTGGATCGGCCTGATCCTGGCGTACTTCATCGGCTTCAAGCTCGGCTGGACGCCGATCACCGGCTACGCCGACTTCTTCAATCCATCCACGGAGGAGGGCGGGCCCGTGCAATGGGCCTACCACATGATCCTCCCGTGGACCACCTTCATGATCCTGTTCGCCGCGCTCTACGTGCGCCTGATCCGGGCGAACGTGATGGAGACGATGAACGAGGACTACGTGCGCACGGCGCGCGCGAAGGGAGCCCCCGAGCGGCAGGTGCTCCGCTCGCACATCCTGCGGAACAGCCTTCTCCCCGTCGTCACGATTCTCGGCATGGACATCGGGCTCGCGCTCGGTGGTGCCATCTTCACCGAGTCGATCTACTCGCTCCCGGGGCTCGGGCGGCAGGTTCTCGTCAGCTACGAGAACTTCGACCTGCCCGTGATCCAGGGGATCGTCGTCTTCTCGACCCTCTGCATCATCATCTTCAACCTGATCGTCGATCTGCTCTACGCGTGGATCGATCCACGGATTAGACTCACCTGATGGCCCTCTTAGAGGTACGCGACCTGCGGACGAGCTTCCGCACGGACGACGGTGTCGTCAAGGCAGTCGACGGGATCTCGTTCGAGGTCGAGAAGGGGAAGACGCTCGGGATCGTGGGCGAGTCCGGCTGCGGCAAGAGCGTCACGTGCCTCTCGATCATGGGGCTGAACAACAAGCGAAGCGCGATCTCGAGCGGCGAGGCCCTCTTCAAGGGCAACGACCTCCTGAAGATGGGCAGCAGCGAGCTGCGCGACCTGCGAGGCAACGACGTCGCGATGATCTTCCAGGATCCGATGACGTCGCTGAACCCGGTCCACTCGGTCGGCAAGCAGCTCAACGAGGCCGTGCTGCTCCACCGCGACGTCTCGAGGGCCGAAGCTCGTCAACGGTCGCTCGAGCTGCTGAAGGCAGTCGGAATCCCCCGCGCCGACAAGCGAATCGACGACTATCCGCACCAGTTCTCGGGTGGGATGCGGCAGCGCGTGATGATCGCGATGGCGCTGATCAACGAGCCCGACCTCCTGATCGCCGACGAGCCCACGACCGCGCTCGACGTGACGACGCAGGCGCAGATCCTGAACCTGATGTTGAAGCTCCAGGAGGAGTTCAACACGGCGATCATCATGATCACCCACGACCTCGGCGTCGTCGCCGAGATCGCCGACGACGTCGTCGTCATGTACGCCGGCCGGGTCGCGGAGGAGGGAACGGTCGACGAGATCTTCACGCGACCGCACCATCCGTACACGTGGGGCCTGCTCGGCTCGCTGCCGCGACTCGACGCAGACGTGGAGCGCCTGGTTCAGATTCAAGGGCAGCCTCCGTCGCTCCTGAACCCGCCTCGCGGCTGCCGCTTCCATCCTCGCTGTCCGTACGTCATGGACGTCTGCAAGTCGACGGAGCCTCAGTTGGCGCCCGTCCCCGATTCGCCGGGCCATCTTCAGGCCTGTCATCTCGACGAGGCGACGAAGGACCGCGAGGTCGCGAAGCTGCTCGCGGGTGCGCTCGCCGAGGCCAGTTAGGTGAGCGAAGCCTTGACGTCCGAGCTCGGGAGCTCGAACGGCAGCACGACGGGTGCGAGCTCGGACGACCTGCTCGTCGTCGAGGATCTCACCAAGTACTTCCCTGTCACCCGCGGGATCGTCTTCCAGAAGGAGGTCGCGTCGGTCAAGGCGGTCGACGGCGTCAGCTTCACGGTGAAGCAGGGAGAGACGCTCGGGGTGGTCGGCGAGTCGGGCTGCGGAAAGTCGACGATGGCGCGCTGCATCATGCGGCTGCTCGATCCGACCGGCGGGAAGATCACCTTCGCCGGCCGGGACATCACCCACCTGAGCCGCACCGACATGCGCCCGGTCCGCCGCGAGTTGATGATGATCTTCCAGGATCCCTACGCCAGCTTGAATCCCCGCAAGCGAGTCGGCTTCATCGTGGCCGAAGCGCTGCAGGTGCACAAGATCGGCTCCGACGCGGAAGTGAAGCGCCGGGTGCAGGAGCTGTTGGAGGTCGTCGGGCTCAACCCGGAGCACTACAACCGCTTCCCGCATGAGTTCTCCGGCGGGCAGCGGCAGAGGATCGGTGTCGCGAGGGCCCTCGCGGTCAACCCGAAGCTGATCGTCTGCGACGAGCCGGTCTCGGCGCTCGACGTCTCCGTCCAGGCCCAGATCCTCAACCTGCTGAAAGACCTTCAGAACGAGTTCGGCCTGACGTACGTCTTCATCGCGCACGACCTCAACGTCGTTCGGCACATCTCGGATCGGGTGATGGTGATGTACCTCGGCAAGGTCGCCGAGATCGCCGACCGGAACCAGCTCTACGCGGCGCCGAAGCATCCCTACACAGGGGCGCTGCTCTCGGCCGTGCCGATCCCCAACCCGGCGCTCGGCCGCCAGCGCCAACCGATCGTGCTCGAGGGAGACGTCCCCAGCCCGATCAATCCTCCGAGCGCCTGTCGGTTCCATCCACGCTGCCCCCGTTTCCACGAAGGCCACTGCGACGTGGAAGAGCCCGAGCTCTTCTCGTTCGGCGAGGGCCATCGGGCTGCCTGCCACTATCCGCTCGAGCACTGGCCGATGAAGGCGGACGAGATGCGCCTCGCCGACCGGCCCCTGACGACCTCGAGCTAGCCGCCCGACCTGCTGCTCGCTGCGGCCAGACGGTTCATCGTGATTCTGGCGATCGCCGTGCTCGGCACCGTGGTGCTCTCGTTCCTCGGAGGACTGGCGCTCGGAGCGTCGGCGAATCGGTCGATCTCGGTCGGGCTCTACGTCGTGGGCTGCTTCCTGCTCGTGAGCGGCTTCTTCCTCGGGAACCGCGGTCCGTTCCGGGTCATGAACGACGAGTCGATGGTCGGGCTTCGCCGCCCCAGGAAGCTCCGGGCGGCGCCGCTCTCCGAGCAGGGCGAATCGTTGAACACGTCGGCGATCATGGTCGTGCTCGGGCTCGTGCTCGTCGCGATCGCCGCCGGCGTCGACGCGCGCGTTCAGCTCATCTAGCGCCGTTTCGGGACTGCCCGAACGGGGGTCGTCTAACTTCGCGGAGAGCCGATCGTCAGACTAGTCATGGCCAGCGTTCAGAACCGGGTTCTGTGCGAGCGCGCCCGCTCGTGGGCGGCGCTTGCTCCGGACCACGAGCTCTCGGAGCTCGAGGACAGGCTGCTCGACTCGCATCTCGCGCGATGCGCCGCCTGTAGCGACTTCGCCGCGCAGGTTGCGGGCGTCGCCGACGTGCTCCGAAGCGAGCCGTTTCAGCCGCTCACGTATCCGATCGCGGTGCCCTCCTGGCGCCGTCGCGCAGTCTTCGCCCGCGTGCGCACCGTCACCGCTGCCGCGGCGGTCGCCGCGATGGCAATCGGGATCGCGGCAAGGGCGCCGCTGCCGTCGGATGGCCACCACGAGACATTCCGTTCGCCCGGGTTCGTGCCGAGCGGACCGGAAGAGCGAGCCGAGATGGACGAGATGCGGGATCTGCGTCGCACGATCCTGATCGCCGTGGACGACTCGACTGCCAGCCGCCATTTCGGCGACCAGCCCGCCTGACTCGTTCACCACCGGTTCAGATGCGACCGGGTACGCTCGTCGGGTGCTGGCGAACTCGATAACCGCTCACTGCTGACGCCTCGACCACGATGCCCGGGTGGCGTCGGCGTTGGAGGCGGCCCGCTTCGCGGAGGAACCGTATGGGCGGAAGAAGCCCTCGGGTAGACTGCGAGCGCGTTTGCGGCGCCGTCGCGCCGCCCTTTCACTCACGAGCGACCGCCCCTCCTCGCGTGGGGAGCCACAGGAGAGACATGTCTGAGCACGCCCAGGAAGTCGAACGTCAGAACGGCCGGAGGGACGGCCAGGGAAATCGTGGCCGGGTCGTGGAGATCAAGGGCGTCGTGATCGATGCCGTCTTCACGGAGAACCTGCCCGCGATCTACAACGCGCTCTCGATCGCGATGCCCGCAGTGGGCGACGCGGAGGGGACGACGCTGATCGCAGAGGTGCAGCAGCACCTCGGGGACGATCGCGTGCGCGCAGTCGCGATGGACACCACGGACGGCCTCGCGCGCGGCGTCGAGGTGGTCGACACCGGTCAGCCGATCTCGGTTCCGGTCGGCGACGCGACGCTCGGACGGATCTGGAACGTGATCGGCGAGCCGGTCGACAACAAGCCGCCCGCCGGCGACGACGTCGAGCGCTGGTCGATCCACCGGGATCCGCCCGCGTTCCGCGACCTCTCGCCTACGGTGGAGATCTTCGAGACGGGGATCAAGGTGATCGACCTGATCGCGCCGTACATCAAGGGCGGCAAGATCGGCCTCTTCGGCGGTGCCGGCGTCGGCAAGACCGTCCTGATCCAGGAGTTGATTCACAACGTTGCCCGCGAGCACAGCGGCGTCTCCGTCTTCGCCGGCGTGGGTGAGCGGACACGCGAGGGGAACGACCTGCTGCTCGAGATGACCGAGTCCGAGGTGATCGACAAGGTCGCGCTGGTCTACGGCCAGATGAACGAGCCGCCGGGTGCGCGCCTGCGGGTCGGCCTCTCCGGCCTGACGATGGCGGAGTACTTCCGCGACCAGGGGCAGGACACGCTGCTCTTCATCGACAACATCTTCCGCTTCGTCCAGGCGGGCTCCGAGGTCTCGGCGCTCCTCGGCCGGATGCCGAGCGCGGTCGGCTACCAGCCGACCCTCGCGACCGAGATGGGCCAGCTCCAGGAGCGGATCACCTCGACGACGACCGGCTCGGTGACGTCGATCCAGGCGATCTACGTCCCGGCCGACGACCTCACGGATCCGGCGCCGGCCAACGTCTTCGCCCACCTCGACGCGACGACGACGCTTTCGCGGGCGATCGTCGAGCAGGGGATCTATCCGGCGGTCGACCCGCTCGACTCCACCTCCAGGGCGCTGCAGCCCGGGATCGTCGGGGAGGAGCACTACCAGGTCGCGAGCCAGGTGCAGCAGATCCTCCAGCGCTACAAGGATCTCCAGGACATCATCGCGATCCTCGGGATGGACGAGCTCACCGACGAGGACAAGGTGATCGTCTCGCGGGCCCGCAAGGTGCAGCGGTTCCTCTCGCAGCCGAACTTCGTGGCCGAGCAGTTCACGGGAACCCCGGGGCAGTACGTCAAGCTCGAGGACACGATCGCCGGCTTCAAGGAGATCATCGAGGGCAAGCACGACGAGCTCCCGGAGTCGGCCTTCTACATGGTCGGAACGATCGAGGGCGCCGTCGAGAAGGCCGGCGCGGCAGCGGCCGCCGCCTAGACGCCGATGGCCGAGACGCACCCCAAGTTCGATGTCGCGGTGGTCACGCCGGAAGGCGACGCGTTTCGCGGCGAGGCGGAGATGCTCGTCGTCCCGGGAGCGGCCGGCGACATCGGCGTGCTCGCGCGGCACGCGCCCCTCGTGGCGACGCTGCGAGCCGGCTCGATGCGCGTCTACGTGGATCGGGACGCGGACAACGTGGTGGAGCTCGCGACCGGACCGGGGTTCTTCAAGGTCGAGCTCGACCGAGCGATCGCTCTCGTCGACGACGCGGTCGACGTGAAAGAGATCGACGACGCCCGGGCGCAGGAGCAGCTCGACGCTGCGAAGGCGGAGCTCGAGAAGGTGGACGCCGAGGAGTCGACCGCCGATCGCTGGCAGCTCGAGCAGCGGATCAAGCACGCCGAGAACCAACTGACGGTCTCCGGACGTACGTAATCGAGATGAAGGCGACCGTCGCCGAGAAGCGCGAGGTGGCGAAGGGGACGCTGCTCGTCACCTTCACCGTCGAGGACTATCCGGAGTTCCGTCCGGGCGCGTACTTCTGGGTCGAGCTGCCGAACCGGGGTCATGACGACGACAAGGGCCTGCGGCGGCATATCTCGCTCGTGACGTCGCCGACCGAGTCGGGCATCGTCGGCCTGGCGACCCGGCTCCGCGACAGCGCCTTCAAGCAGACGCTCGCGGAGCTCGAGGTCGGCGACGAGGTCGTGGTCGAGGAGCCGAAGGGGTCGTTCCTCCTGCCCGAAGACACGAGCGAGACGTACGTCTTCGTCGCGGGTGGGATCGGGATCACGGTCTTCCGGAGCATGCTGCGCTACATCCGCGATACGGAGGCTCCGTACGAGATCACGCTCGTCTACTCGAATCGCGATCGCGAGTCGGCGGCGTTCCTCGACGAGCTCGAGCAGCTCGAGCGCGAGCTCCCCGGCTTGCGGCTCGTGCTGACGATGACGGACGAGGACGGGTGGGACGGCGAGACTCGCCGGATCGATGCTGCGATGCTGCGCGACCACCTCGGCGCGCTCGACCGCTACCGGTATCTCGTCGCCGGTCCGCCACCCATGACCGAGGCGGTCGTGGCCGAGCTGCACGGCGCCGGCGTCCCCGAGGATCGAGTGCTCGCGGACAAGTTCTCGGGCTATTGATAGCCTGATCGCACCACTGGAAAGCTTTGAAGGCAGCTTGGCGACCAGTCTAAAAAACGCCTAAAGAGCCAGCGAGCTCCGGCTCCCAACCTCTTTAGGCCCGAGGCCGACATGGAGGAGGGAGACGATGAGCGACACACGCGAGAGGCTCGAGTCACTGCTCCGTGAGCGGATCCTCGTCCTCGACGGCGCCTGGGGGACGATGCTCCAGGATGCCGGCCTCACAGCGGCCGACTATCGCGGCGAGCGCTTTGTCGACCATCCCCGCGAGGTCGCCGGCGATCCCGATCTGCTCAATCTGACGAGGCCTGACCTCGTCCTCGACGTGCATCGCCGCTATCTCGAGGCGGGCGCCGACATCACGACCACGAACACCTTCACCGCGACGAGCATCGGCCAGGGCGACTACGGCCTCGAGGGAGTCGTGCGGGAGCTCAACCTCGAAGGCGCGCGTTTGGCGCGCGAGGCGGCAGACGCTTGTGCGCAAAGAACACAAACCCCGCGTTTCGTCGCCGGCTCGATCGGGCCGCTCAACGTGACGCTCTCGCTCTCCCCGAAGGTCGACGATCCCTCCTTTCGACCCGTCTCGTTCGACGAGGTGCGCGCGGCCTACGCCGAGCAAATCGCGGCTCTCGCCGAGGGAGGGGTCGACCTGCTCCTCGTCGAGACCGTCTTCGACACGCTGAACGCCAAGGCTGCGATCGTGGCCGCGCGGGAGGTGGCGCCCGAGCTGCCGCTCTGGATCTCGGTCGCGATCGTCGATCTCAGCGGCCGCACGCTCTCCGGACAGACCGTCGAGGCCTTCTGGACGTCGATCGAGCATGCAAGGCCGCTCCTCGTCGGGGTCAACTGCTCGCTCGGCGCCAAGGAGATGAGGCCGCACGTCGCCGAGCTCTCGCGGCTCGCCGACACCTTCACGAGCTGCCATCCGAACGCCGGCCTGCCGAACGCCTTCGGTGGCTACGACGAGCAGCCACACGAGACCGCGGCGTTGCTGCACGAGTTCGCCGAGGCCGGGCTCGTCAACGTCGTCGGTGGGTGCTGCGGCACCACCCCGGAGCACATGGAGCGGATCGCAGCCGCAGTCGCAGGGCTGCCGCCCCGGGAGCTTGTGCGCAAAGAACACAAGCGTGCGCGCTTCAGCGGGCTCGAGCCGTTCGAGCTGGGGCCGGACACCGGCTTCGCGATGATCGGCGAGCGCACGAACCTGACCGGCTCGGCGCGCTTCAGGGCGCTGATCGAAGCGGGCGACTATCAAGGCGCCGTCGACGTCGCGCTCGAGCAGGTGCGCGGCGGGGCGAACTTCCTCGACGTCAACATGGATGCCGATCTGCTCGACGGCGAGCTCGCGATGACGACGTTCCTGAATCTGATCGCGACCGAGCCGGAGGTCGCTCGGATCCCGATCATGATCGACAGCTCCCGCTGGAGCGTCCTCGAGGCCGGTCTCAAGTGCGTCCAGGGAAAGGGGGTCGTCAACTCGATCAGCCTCAAGGAGGGCGAGGAGACGTTTCTCGAGCAGGCCCGGCGCGTGCGCGACTACGGCGCCGGCGTCGTCGTCATGGCCTTCGACGAGCAGGGCCAAGCGGAGACGGTCGAGCGCAAGGTGTCGATCTGCGGACGCGCCTACGACCTGCTCACGCAGGTGGTCGGCTTCGAGCCGGAAGATCTCGTCTTCGATCCGAACGTGCTCGCCGTCGCCACCGGGATCGAGGAGCACAACGGGTTCGCGAAGGCGTTCATCGAGGCGCTGCCGCTGATCAAGGAGCGCTGCCCGGGTGCCCACACGAGCGGCGGGATCTCGAACCTCTCGTTCTCGTTTCGCGGCAACGACGTCGTGCGCGAGGCGATGCACTCGGCCTTCCTCCTGCACGCGATCCGCGCGGGTCTCGACATGGGGATCGTCAACGCGGGTCAGCTCGTCGTCTACGAGGACATCCCGGCCGACCTCCTCGAGCGCGTCGAGGACGTGATCTTCGACCGCCGCCCGGACGCCACCGACCGGCTCGTCTCCTTCGCCGAGTCGGTCAGGGGCGAGGGAACGCGTCGCGAGCTCGATCTCTCCTGGCGCGACGCCACCGTCGGGCAGCGACTCACGCACGCGCTCGTGCACGGGATCGTCGACTTCATCGAGGCGGACACGGAGGAGGCGCGGGCAGGCGCGGAGCGGCCGCTCGACGTGATCGAGGGGCCGCTGATGGACGGGATGAAGGTCGTCGGCGACCTGTTCGGCGCCGGAAAGATGTTCCTGCCACAGGTCGTGAAGAGCGCTCGGGCCATGAAGCGCGCGGTGGCGTACCTGGAGCCGTACATGGAGGCCGAGAAGGAGGAGGCGCTCCGAGAGGGGCGCGCGAACGGCGGTCGCGTGCAGGGAAAGATCGTGCTGGCGACGGTCAAGGGCGACGTCCACGACATCGGCAAGAACATCGTCGGCGTCGTCCTCGGCTGCAACAACTACGAGGTGATCGACCTCGGCGTGATGGTGCCGGGGGAGAGGATCCTCGACACAGCCGTCGCAGAAGGCGCAAGCGCCGTCGGCCTCTCCGGACTGATCACCCCGTCGCTCGACGAGATGGTCAACGTCGCGAAGGAGATGGAGCGGCGAGGACTCGAGCTGCCGCTCCTGATCGGCGGGGCGACGACCTCCCGGCAGCACACAGCCGTTCGAATCGCTCCGGCCTACGGCCGGCCGACCGTGCACGTGCTCGACGCATCGCGCGTCGTCGGCGTCGTCTCGGACCTGCTCGATCCCGTTCGCGCCTCCGAGCTCGACCGCGAGAACCGCAACGAGCAGGAGCGATTGCGCGACCAGTACGCCGAGAAGGAGCGGCGGCCGTTGCTTCCACTCGGAGACGCTCGTGCGAATGCCGAGCGGCTGGCGTTCGACGATCTCGTGGCTCCCGCCTTTACCGGCACGCGGCTGGTCGAGCCTGACCTCGCCGAGCTGCGTGCGCTGATCGACTGGCAGTTCTTCTTCCACGCGTGGGAGCTGAAGGGCAAGTTCCCGGCGATCCTGGAGCAGCCCGCGGCACGCGAGCTCTACGACGATGCGCTCGAGCAGCTCGACGAGCTCGTCCGAAGCGGCGGCCTGAGCGCTCGCGGCGCCTACGGGTTCTGGCCCGCGCGCGCCGACGGCGACGACGTCGTCCTCGAGAACGGGACTCGCTTCCCGATGCTCCGCCAGCAGGCCGCCTGGGGCGACTCGCGTCCGAATCGCTCCCTGGCCGACCTCGTCGCCCCGAAAGGCGACCACCTCGGCGCGTTCGCGGTCGCGATTCACGGTGCGGAGGCGCTCGCTTCGGCCTACGAGGCGGAGCACGACGACTACCGCTCGATCATGGCCAAGGCGCTGGCGGATCGGCTTGCTGAAGCCTTCGCCGAGTGGATTCACCTCGAGGCCCGGCGGGCGTGGTACGAGCCGGATGCAAGCCCGACTCCAGAGGAGCTCGTCGCCGAGCGCTACCGCGGGATCCGCCCTGCTTTCGGCTATCCCGCCTGCCCGGATCACTCGGAGAAAGGTCGGCTCTTCGAGCTGCTCGATGCTCCCGAAACGGGGATCGAGCTGACGGAGTCGTTTGCGATGGCGCCGGCCGCGAGCGTCAGCGGCCTCCTCTTCGGGCATCCCGACGCGCGCTACTTCGCGGTGGGCCGGATCGGCCGGGATCAGATCGAGGACTATGCGGCCCGCAAGGGAGTCGCTCCCGGCGAGGCCGAGCGCTGGCTGCGGCCGAACCTCGGCTACGAGCCGGCGGACCCGGAATAGGAGCCACCAGACTGGTAGCGTCGAGCCGGTGAGACGCCTGGGGCTCGTACGCCGCGAACCCGACTATCGCCGACTTCTGCTGGCGACGCTAGGCTCGGGTGCCGGAACGTATCTGGCGGCGCTGGCACTGACCGTCGACGTCTTCGACCGGACCGGGTCCGGCACGTGGGTCAGCGCGCTTCTGATCGCGGACTTCCTTCCGATCATCGTGATCGGGTTGCTGCTCGGGCCGCTCGTCGACCGCTTCTCGAGGCGGCGCCTGCTCGTCGCGTCCGACCTCGCGCGCGTTGCGGTCTTCGCCGCGTTGCCGTTCGCCGAGAGCCCGGCCGCAATCGTCGTGCTTGCGGCGCTGTCCGGAATCGCCACCGGCTTCTTCCGGCCGGCCGTGTATGCCGGGATGCCGAACCTCGTCTCGGACGCGGATCTGCCGAACGCCAACTCGATCCTGCAGGCGGCGGAGAACCTGACGTGGATGATCGGGCCCGTGCTGGGAGGGATCCTGATCGCGGCACAGGGGCCAGAGCTCGCGTACTGGCTCAACTCGGCCTCGTTCGTGATCTCGGCAGTGCTCCTCCTCAGGATCCCGGCGTACCGGCTGCAGGCGGGCACGATCGAGAGCCGAGGGCACTGGCAGGACCTCGGCGACGGGATCCGCTTCGTGCTCGGGACGAGAACGCTCTTCGCGGTTCTCGTCGTCTGGAACATCGTCTTTCTCGGGAACGCCGCCGTCAACGTCGGGGAGGTCGTGCTCGCGAAGGTCTCGCTCGACGCGGGAAACGTGGGCTTCGGCCTGCTCGTCGGAACGTCGGGCCTCGGCTTGACGGTCGGCAGCATCGCGGCGACGGCGCTGCTCGATCGCTTCGGGACGCGGGCCGGCTACGCCTGCTCGATCTCGCTGATGGCGATTGGCTTCGGGATCGCGGCGATGGCGCCGACGCTCGTGCTCGCGATGGTCGGAGTGCTCATCGGCAGCCTCGGCAACGGCGTCGCCGTCGTCTGCAATGCGCTGCTCGTCCAGCGCGCTGCCCCGGACGAGCTTCGGGGGCGCGTGTTCACCGTGATCATGTCCTCGAACTACGCCGTCTTCGGGCTCGGGATGGCAGCCGCCGGGCTGCTCGTGGACGAGTTCGGCGCGCGCTGGCTCTGGGGCGCCGCGAGCCTCGCCTTCCTGGTCGCATCCGTCTCGGCGCTGGTGCTCGTCCGAGGGGTCGATCCGAGCACGGCGGCCGAGCTCGACGAGCCCATGCCCGCATCGAGCCTCTAGAGTCAAGGCGTGGCCCGCGCGGACTGGACGCTCGAGCAGCTGGCCGCGGGCGTCCGGGCCGGCGACCGGCGCGCGCTGGCCCGCGCGATCTCCCTGGTCGAGAACGGCGACGAGACCTCCTACGAGCTCGTGCGCGACCTGTATCCCGAAACGGGGCGGGCCTTCGTCATCGGCGTCACCGGCCCGCCGGGAGTCGGCAAGTCGTCGCTGATCAGCTCGCTCGTCAGACACGTTCGCGGGCACGAACGCACGGTCGGCGTGATCACCGTCGATCCGTCGAGCCCCTTTACGCACGGAGCGCTGCTCGGTGATCGGATCCGGCTGTCCGACCACTTCCTCGACCCTGGTGTGTTCATCCGCTCGATGGGCACGCGGGGTCACCTCGGTGGCCTCTCCGAGGCGACGCTTCAGGCGGCGCTGCTGCTGGACGCTGCCGGCAAGGAACTCGTCTTCCTCGAGACGGTGGGAGCCGGACAGAGCGAGGTCGAGGTGATCGGGATCGCCGACACCGTTTTGCTCGTCCTGATGCCGGGCTCCGGCGACTCCGTGCAGGCGTTGAAAGCTGGAATCATGGAGATCCCGGACGTGATCGCGATCAACAAGATGGATCATCCCGCCGCCAAGACGATGCAGAGCGAGGTTCGCTCGATTCTCTCGCTCGATCGTGACCGCGACTGGAAGCCGCCGATCGTGCTCACCGAGGCGACGCGAGACGAGAACGTGGCGCAGCTGTGGGAGCGAGTCGAGGAGCACCGTGCATTTCTCGAACGGGACGGGCGACTCGAGGAGCGGCGACGCCGAAATCTGGCGGGCGAGGTGTTCGCCGTCGCGACGAGCCGCGCGAAGCTGCACCTGCAGGCCGCCGTCGCCGACGACTCGGAGCTTCGGCGCTTGCTCGAGGAGGTGCAGGCGCGCGAGCTCGATCCTCTATCGGCCGTGCGGGAGATCCTCGAGCAGGTCTACGGGATCGGCGACAGCCGAACGCTGCCCCGATGAACCGGCGCCCGCGATGAAGATGCTGACGGCGCCGACACTCGCCGAGATCGAGGCGGCTCGCGCGCGCATCGCGGGAATCGCGCGGGTCACGCCCGTCTACCCGTCCGAGACGTTCTCCCGGCTCTGCGGGCGTACGGTGCAGCTGAAGGCCGAGAACCTTCAGCGCACCGGCGCGTTCAAGATCCGCGGCGCCGTCAACACGATTGCCTCCCTGACGGCGAGTCGAGCGGCAGGCAGGGGTCGTCGCCGCGAGCGCCGGCAATCACGGGCAGGCGGTCGCCTGGGCGGCGCGGGAAGCGGGAATCGACGCCACCGTCTTCATGCCGGAGGACTCGCCGATGGCGAAGGTCGATGCGACGCGGAACTACGGTGCGACGGTCGAGCTCGCCGGTGCCGGCTTCGACGAGTCGATGGCAGCGGCCGAGGCCCGGATGGAGCAGACGGGCGCGACGTTCCTCCACGCCTTCGAGGACGAACGCGTGATCGCAGGGCAGGGGACGATCGGGCTGGAGCTCGCCGAACAGCTTCCGGCGCTCGGCACGCTCGTGATCCCGGTCGGCGGCGGAGGGCTCGCGGCAGGAATCGCAATCGCCATGCGGGAGCTGCGACCGGACGTGCGGCTGATCGGCGTCCAGGCCGAGGCTGTCTGCCCGCTTGCCGGCGGCACCGAGCACGGCTTCACGATCGCCGAAGGGATCGCGGTCAAGCAGCCGGGAGCTCTGACGGCCGCGATCCTGCGCGAACGGCTCGACGAGATCGTGACCGTGACCGACGAGCAGATCAGCCACGCGATCGTGCTGCTGCTCGAGCGAACGAAGCTCCTCGTCGAAGGCGCCGGCGCGGCTTCGGTCGCCGCGCTTCTCGCCGGCAAGGCGCGGGGCGACGACGAGGCCTGCGCGATCCTCTCGGGCGGCAACATCGATGCCACGCTACTGATCCAGGTGATGCGGCACGGACTGACGACCGCCGGGCGCTATCTCGTGCTCCGGACGCAGATCTCCGATCGACCCGGTGAGCTGATCAAGCTCCTCGAGCTCGTTGCCGAGGAGCGCGGGAATGTCGTCTCGGTCGAGCACCACCGAGAGGGGATGGTGCTGCCGATCTCCCAGACCGAGGTGGAGTTGACCCTCTCGACCCGTGACGCAGCCCACTGCGACGAGCTGGTGCGGGTGCTTCGCGAGCGCGGCTACGAGGTCGAGCGCCTGCGCTAAGTTCCCGCAGCGGCGGAACTCGACGGTGTGGCCTCCGCGGGCGGCCCAGTCCGCGACGCCGCCGTCGAGCACGGGGCGCGCGTCGACGCCCTGCGCGGCCAGGATCGAGGCTGCGACGCCGGCCCTCGCTCCCGACTCGCAGATCGTCACCACCGGTCGATCCGTGGTCACGTCCGGACCGCAGGCCGAGAGCAGGCGGTAGGGGATGTTGCGGCTTCCGGCGATGTAGCCGGTATCCCGCTCGTCGCGCTCGCGCACGTCGATCAGCTCGGCTCCACGGGAGAGGAGCTCCCCGAGCTCGTCGAGGCTCACGGCCTCCATCTGTTCGGAGCCCCCATCGAGCACATAGCCGTCGACATCGAGAAAGCCGACGGACCAGAGGCCTCGGATCGCGCGCTCGGCCTCCTCGGAGCTCGCAGCCTGGACGACCACCGGCTCCTCCGGGTCGAGCACGAACGCCGCCTTCGTCGCGAACGAGCTGCCTGAGACGGGCACGTTCACGGCTCCGGCTCGATGTCCCTCGAGGTAGTCGCCGATCGGCCGGACGTCGAGCAGGGTCGAGGCGGTCGGCGCGGCCAACTCCGCCACGGCCCGCGGTGCGCCCACGAACGGCCCGCGGTTGAGCTCGACGATTCGGCTCATGTTCGGGGGCTTGGGGGTCGTCGCACCTACCGCGTCCGACACGAACTGGGCCTGGCTCTCGATCTGGAGAGCCGGGTTGAAGAGCCGCTCGTAGCCGATCGTCGACGATGCCTTCGAGCTCATTCCCTTGCCGCAGAGCGAGCCGGCGACATGGCCGGGAAAGACCTCGATCCCGTCGGCGAGCTCGAGCAGCCGCTGCAGCGAGCAGAAGAGATCCTCCGCGCCCTCCTTCGCGCCGACCGCGAGATCGGGGCGTGCGGCATCGCCCACGAAGAGCGAGTCCCCGGTGAGCACGAGCCACGGCGCGCTTCCCCGAGAGCGATCGGCGACCGCGAAGCACACGTGCTCCGGCCGGTGACCAGGCGTGTGGAGCACGCGGACAAGCACCTGCCCGACCTCGATCTCGGTTCCGTCCTCGAGCGGCTCGTGCGCGTACTCGGCCTCGGCCGCCGGATGAATCGACACCGGTACTCCGTGCTCGAGCGCCAGGCGTCCGTGTCCAGACAGGTGATCCGCGTGCGTGTGCGTGACGAGCGAGCGAATCAGCCGCACCTCGTGGCGCTCGGCGGCTTGGAGCAGGCCACCGATCGAGAAGAGCGGGTCGACAACCACCGCGACGCCCGCTTCCTCGTCCCCGATCAGGTACGACGCGCAGCCGAGATCGTCGTCCAGGAACTGCCGGAAAAGCACGGTTTCGACGCTAGCACGCGTCTCGGCTTTCCTTCTTGAAGTCAGCCTTCTCGCGCGTCTTGCGGGCGGCGTGAGCGGCGGACGAGCGCAAGCACTGCAGCGACGGCGAGAACCGCCAATCCGGCTGCCGCGGCCGCTACGGGCCACGACGAGGCCGAATCCGAGCTCGACGGGATCACCGTCACCGTTTGCCGGACGACGACCGAGCGACCATCCGGATAGCGCGCCGCGAGGCTGAGGACGAGTGGCCCCGGCTCGGCGTCGACCGCTACCCGCACGCGCCAGCGCGACTCCCCGCCCACGCGTCCGGCATTCGCGCTCTCAAGGGTCTCGAGGCCCGGCGCAGAGACGGCGAGGGTCGTCGGTGGGTTGCCCGGCCGAAGCTCGGGAAGCTCGATCTCGAGCGTCGTCGTCCGGCCCTGCTCGAGCAGGCCGGGGCTGACGCTGACATGGCCGAATGCCGCCGGAACCAGCACAAAAGCGGCGAGAGCGGCCGAGAGCACGGCATCTCGAGATCGTCTTTGCGGCACGATTAAGGCGGGGTAAGGGAACGCGTCCTCGGCGTTTGGGAGTGGTAAACCCGGCTACAACAATGGGCGGCAAGCGTACGTGTGCGCAAGGAACGCAAGAGCAACGAAAGGAATTTGCATGAGGATCAAGACCCCCTGGCTGGCGCTTCTGGCCACGCTGGTCGCGAGCCTCGCCCTGATCGGAGCCGGCTGTGGCGGCGACGACGACGGCGGCGACGCGGCGGGCACCGACACAACGGCAGAGGGCGGGAGCGAGGCCGCCGACCAGACCATCACGATCAACTGGGGGACGGAACCGCCGTCGCTCGATCCGGGCCTCGCCAGCGACGTCACCTCCTCCAACATCCTCCTCAACATCATGGATCCGCTCGTCAAGCTCGACGACGACCTGAATCCCGTCCCGACCGCCGCTTCGAAGATCGAGACGAGCGAGGACGGAAAGACCGTGACGTTCACCCTGCGCGACGACCTGAAGTGGACGAACGGCGATCCGGTCACCGCACAGGACTTCGAGTACTCGTGGAAGCGCACGGTCTCGCCCGAGCTCGGTGCCGACTACGCGTACCAGTTCTACGGGATCGTCGGAGCCACCGAGTACAACGGCTGCGATCCGAAGAAGGACGACTGTGCCGCCCTTCGCGACAAGATGGGCGTCAAGGCCGTCGACGACAAGACCCTCGAGGTCACGCTGACGACGCCGCAGCCCTGGTTCGTCCAGCAGGCTGCTCACCACTCGTTCTTGGCGGTGCACAAGCCGACTGTGGACAAGTTCGGCGACAAGTGGACCGAGGCGGCGAACATCGTCACCAACGGCCCGTTCACGCTCGAGCGGTGGGAGCACAACGCCAACATCGACATCGTCAAGTGGGACGAATGGCGCGACGCCGCCAGCGTCAAGCTGACCCGCGTCAACGGCCGGATGATCTCCGACGGCACGACCGCCATCCAGGCGTTCGAGGCCGGCGAGCTCGACATCAACGACTCGCTGGCGACGGACGAGATCCCGCGCCTCCGGGACACCGAGACCTACGACCAGTATCCGGGTCTCGGCACGTACTACTACGGCTTCAACGTCAAGAAGATCACCGACGTGAAGCAGCGACGGGCCATGTCGCTCGCGATCGATCGCCGCTCGATCATCGACAACATCGCCCAAGAGGATCAGCTCCCCACTACCGGCTTCACGCCGAAGGGGATGCCTGGGTTCGACACGATCAACCCGGACTCGCCCTGGCAGCCGGAGACGGCCGACATGGAGCAGGCGAAGCAGCTGATGAGCGAGGTCGCGAGCCCGGTCGAGAACATCAACCTCTACATCAACGACTCGCCAGGACATCGCGAGATCGCAGTTGCGATCCAGGCTGCCTGGGAGGAGCTTGGGATCAAGAGCACGATCAAGCAGCAGGAGTTCCAGCAGTACCTGGAGTTCCTCGGGCCGCCGCCGAACCAGGACGTGACCGTCTACCGGCTCGGCTGGATCGGCGACTTCGTCGACGCGATCAACTTCCTCGAGCTGTGGACGTGCGAGTCGGGGAACAACTCGACGAACTACTGCAACAAGGAGTACGACACGCTGATCGAGAAGGCTCGGAGCACGCCTGACAACGACGCCCGCTACAAGCTCTACGCGCAGGCCGAGGAGATCCTCGGCGGCGAGAACGGCGACATGCCGATGATGCCGATCTACTACTACACCTACACCGCTCAGGAGAAGGAGTCGGTGAAGGAGTCGTTCGAGTTCAACCTGCTCAACCAGGTCGACCTGACCACGGTCGTCGTCACCGAGTAGTCGTCTCCTCCGCGACGGGGACGGGATGCTCTGTGCATCCCGTCCCCGTTCGGAAATCGTCGAGCCGGGAAGAGGCAAACGATGCTGAAGTTCATCGTCAGGCGAATCGTATGGACGATTCCCGTGCTGCTCGTCGTCATCTTCCTGACGTTCATGATGATGCGGCAGATCGAGGGCAACCCGTTCCGGCAGAGCGAGCGGGCCGTGCCCGAGGCGGTCCAGGCGAATCTCGAGCGGAAGTTCAACCTCGACAAGCCGTGGTACCTCCAGTACGCCTACTACGTGAAGGGCGTCTTCACCTTCGACCTCGGGCCGTCGCTCGTCGTCCGCGGCCGTGACGTCAACGACATCGTCAAGACGCATTTTCCGAACTCGATCGAGCTCGGTTTCTACGCCTTCGTGTTCGCGATCGTGTTCGGGATTCCACTGGGGATGATCGCGGCGCTCCGCCACAACACGACCGTCGACTACGTCGCGATGATCTTCTCGAACATCTTCTACGCGATCCCGAGCTTCCTGATCGCGACGCTCCTCATCTACTTCGTCGCTCTGCAGTGGGGGCTGCTCCCGACGAGCGGCTGGTCGTCGTGGGAGCACAAGATCCTGCCGGCGATCGCCCTCGGCTTCGCTCCGATGGCACTGTTCGCGCGACTCGTCCGCGGCACGATGCTGGAGACCCTGCAGCAGGACTACGTCCGCACCGCGCGTGCCAAAGGCCTTCACTACCGCCGCGTCGTCGGCCTCCACGTCCTGCGCAACTCGCTGATCCCGGTCGTCACCGCGGCTGGCCCGCTGCTCGGATTCATCATCACGGGCTCGTTCGTGATCGAGCTGATCTTCAACATTCCCGGCATCGGCCAGTACTACATCACCGCCGTGAGCGCGCGGGACTATTCGGTCGTGATGGGCTTGACCGTCCTCCTGGCGGTGATCGTGATCTTCGCGAATCTCGTGGTCGACATCCTCTACGGCATTCTCGATCCGCGAACGCGGGACGCGCGGGCCTGAGCCGGATGGTCGCGAATCCCACCGACCTGCGCGACGAGGGGCTCGTCGCCGACCCCGGCGCATCTCCCGCCTCGGGAGCCCCGATCCGGCAGTCGAACCTCTGGAAGGACGCCTGGCGGCGCTACATCCACAACAAGGGCGCCGTGGTCGCGGGAGTCTTCTTCGTGCTCATCCTCCTCTACTGCCTGATCGTGCCGATCATCTCGCCCCATGATCCGAACGAGGTCAACTTCGCGATCGCGAGCGAGCCGCCCTCGCTCGAGCATCCGTTCGGCACGGACAAGTTCGGCCGCGACCTGTTCA
Source organism: uncultured Gaiellaceae bacterium (assembly GCA_963761905.1). Taxonomy (GTDB): domain Bacteria; phylum Actinomycetota; class Thermoleophilia; order Gaiellales; family Gaiellaceae; genus Gaiellasilicea. Next base: position 388,583 of record CAVXIQ010000005.1, read on the forward strand.
CCCGCGTTGCCCTCGGTGGCCGCGTCTCGATCCTGATCGCGTTCGGCGCGACGCTCGCGATCCTCTTCATCGGCGTCGTCTACGGCTCCATCTCGGGCTTCGTCGGCGGCCGCCTCGACAACGGGATGATGCGCTTCCTCGATGCGCTCTACGGGCTCCCGTACCTGCCGTTCGCGATCATCACCCTCGCGATCATCGGGAGCACGAACGTCTGGACGATGATGATCGCGCTCTCGATCGCGAGCTGGTTCACGACCGCTCGGATCGTCCGTGGCCAGGTGCTCACGCTCAAGGAGAACGACTACGTCCGCGCGGCGAAGGCTGTCGGCGCCCGCTGGTACCGCGTCCTCGGCCGCCACCTCCTCCCGAACACGCTCGGGATCCTGATCATCGCGATCTTCCTCGAGCTTCCCGCCGTGATCCTGGGCGAAGCGTTCCTCTCCTTCATCGGCCTCGGGATCAGCCCGCCGGACGCGTCCTGGGGGGCCATGGCGCAGGAGGGCCGGACGGTCTATCGGACACACCCGACCGCGATCATCGTCCCGTCCGTCGCGATCGCGAGCCTCGTGCTCTGCGCGAACTTCATCGCGGACGGCCTCCGCGACGCCCTCGACCCGCGAATGACGGAGTCGTAACGTGGCGCTCCTCGAGGTCCGCGACCTGGCCACGCACTTCTTCACGCGCGACGGAACCGTGCGCGCGGTCGACGGCGTCAGCTTCTCGCTGGAAGCGGGGAGCACGCTCGGGATCGTGGGCGAGTCGGGCAGCGGCAAGTCGGTGACCGCGCTTTCGATCATGGGCCTCATTCCCAAGCCCCCAGCCGAGATCGTCAGCGGCGAGGTGCTCTTCGAGGGGCGCGACCTGACGAAGCTCTCGGAGAAGCAGCTGGCGGATGTCCGTGGCCGGGAGATCGCGATGATCTTCCAGGATCCGATGACCTCGCTGAACCCGACGCTGACGATCGGGACGCAGATCACGGAGACGATCCGCCGGCATTTCGACGTGCCGAAGCAGCAGGCTCGCAAGAAGGCGATCGAGCTGCTCGAGGAGGTCCAGATCCCGCGTGCCGCCGACCGGCTCGACGACTATCCCCACCGCTTCTCCGGTGGGATGAGGCAGCGGGTGATGATCGCGATCGCTCTCTCCTGCGACCCGAGGCTGGTGATCGCCGACGAGCCGACGACCGCGCTCGACGTCACGGTGCAGGCGGCGGTGCTCGACCTTCTCGACGACCTCCGCCAGGCCCACGAGATGGCGATGATCCTGATCACGCACGACATGGGTGTCGTCGCCGAGTCGGCCGACGACATCGTCGTCATGTACGGCGGACAGATCGTCGAGCAGGCGGCTGTGAACGACCTCTTCGACCGGCCCGAGCACCCCTACACCGAGGCATTGCTCGGTGCTCTGCCCCAGATCGAGGGAGAAGGGATTCGCACAGGCCGGCTGACCGCGATTCCCGGCCGTCCCCCCGACCTGAAGAGCCTGCCGCCCGCCTGCCGCTTCGCGCCTCGTTGTCCGTACGCGAACGCGAACGACACCTGCGCGACCGTGATGCCCGAGCTGCGCGAGGTCCGAAAGGGGCACTGGGTGCGCTCGGCCCACCCGGCCTCCGAGCGCGCGGGCGCAAACGAGCGGGACGCACGAGAGCCGGTGCAGGCGTGAGCTCCGCCAGGACGCCGCTTCTCGAGGTGAAGAACCTCCAGAAGCACTTCCCCATCCGCTCTGGAATTCTCTTCGAGCGCACGGTCGACTACGTCAAGGCGGTCGACGACGTCAGCTTCGAGATCGCCGAGGGCGAGACGCTGGGGCTCGTCGGCGAATCGGGCTCCGGCAAGTCCACCACCGGCTACTGCGTCCTTCAGCTCCTCAAGCCGACGGGCGGCTCGATCCGCTTTCAGGGACAGGAGCTGACGACGCTCGGACGCGAGGAGCTCCGGAGGATGCGGCGCGAGATGCAGATCGTCTTCCAGGATCCGTACTCGTCTCTCGACCCCCGGATGACCGTCGGCGACATCGTCAGCGAGCCGCTCGTCGTCCACTCGATCGGCTCGCGGCGGGATCGGACGTCGCGGGTGCGCGAGTTGCTGGACGTCGTCGGCTTCGACCCGGGCTACACGAACCGCTACCCGCACGAGTTCTCCGGCGGCCAGCGGCAGCGGATCGGAATCGCGCGGGCCCTCGCGCTCTCGCCGAAGCTGATCGTCTGCGACGAGCCCGTCTCCGCGCTCGACGTCTCGATCCAGGCTCAGATTCTCAACCTGCTCAAGGACCTGCAGCAGGACTTCGGGCTCACGTACCTCTTCATCGCCCACGACCTCGCCGTCGTGCGTTCGATGAGCGACCGGATCGCGGTCATGAACAAGGGCAAGCTGGTCGAGATCGGCGAAGCGGAACAGCTCTATGCCTCGCCGCAGGAGGACTACACGAAGGCGCTCCTTTCGGCGGTTCCGATCCCGGATCCTCGCGCGATGAAGGAGCGGAAGGCCGCGCGGAGGAAGCTCCGGCACGCGCTCGCCGAGGGGTAGAAATCGGGCCTACAGCCCGAGCTGCTTCGCGATCACCATCCGCTGAATCTCGTTCGTGCCCTCGCCGATCTCGAGGATCTTCTGGTCGCGGTAGAGGCGCGAGATTGCGTACTCGTCCATGTAGCCGTAGCCGCCGTGGATCTGGAGCGACCAGTTGGCCGCGCGGTTCGAGAGCTCGCCGGTGTAGAGCTTGGCCATCGCCGCTTCGCGCGCGAACGGCCGGCCTCGATCCTTGAGCCAGGCGGCCTTGAGCGTCAGTGCGCGTCCCGCCTCGATCTCCGTCGCCAGGTCGGCAAGTCGGAACTGCACCGCCTGGAAGCGGGAGATCGGCTTGCCGAACTGCTCGCGCTCCTGCGCGTAGGCGAACGCGAGGTCGTACGCGCCCTGCGCGAGCCCGACGCCCATCGCGGCAACCGAGATCCGGCCGCCGTCGAGGATCTCGAGGAACTGGTGGAAGCCCTGACCGCGCGGGCCGAGCAGGTTTCCCTCTGGCACGGCGCAGTTCCGGAAGGAGAGCTCGCGCGTGTCGGAGGCCTTCCAGCCGAGCTTCTTCAGCGGCGCCGAGATCTCGTAGCCCGGAGTGCCGTTCGGGACGATCAGGTTCGAGATCTCGTCCTCGCCGGTTCGCGCCGTGATCGTGACGCAGCCCGTGATGTCGGTGCCGGCGTTCGTGATGAACATCTTCGAGCCGTCGATCGACCAAGCTGCCGTCGCGGAGCTCGGCGGTCGTGCGGGTGGCGCCGGCGTCCGAGCCGGCCCCGGCCTCCGTGAGCCCGAACGCGGCGAGCTTGCGGCCGGAGGCGAGGTCGGGTAGCCACTCGCGCTTCTGCTCCTCCGAGCCGAAGAGGAAGATCGGCATCGTCCCGAGTGAGGTGTGTGCCGCAACGGTGATCGCCACGGACGAGTCGATCCGGGTCAGCTCCTCGATCGCCAGCGCGTACGAGACGGTGTCGCCGCCGGCCCCGCCGTACTCCTCCGGGATCGGCAGGCCCATCAGCCCGAGCTCGCCCAGTTCCGCGACGAGCTCGTAGGGGAAGCGCGACTCGCGGTCGAGCTCCTCGGCGACCGGAGCGACCCGCTCGCGAGCGAACTCCCGGACGGTGTCGCGGACGAGCTCCTGCTCCTTCGTGAGGTCGAGATCCATGCGCGCGCCGATGCTAACCGTTAGGCTCGTGCCTCCGAGATTGAACGATCAGTCAAAAGGAGCGACGGCTATGGCAGACAGCGTGCAGGGATTCTTCGACGGGCTTGCCGGCGGGGTGGACGAGTCCAAGACAGCCGGGATGAACAACTCGTACCTCTTCGACATCGACGGCGCCGGAAAGTGGGTCGTCGCGGTCGAGGACGGCAAGGTGAACGTGACGGAGGGCGAGGGCGAGGCGGACACGACCCTGATCGCAAGCGAGGAGAACTTCCTCTCGATCGCGCGCGGCGAGCTGAATCCGACGACCGCGTACATGACCGGGAAGCTGAAGATCAAGGGCGACATGGGCGCCGCGATGAAGCTGCAGAAGCTCTTCTAGTCCGTTTCCAGCTCGACGAGGAGCGCGCCGCCGGCAACGCGCGCGCCCTCGTCGACGTGCACCGCCTTCACCGTCGCGTCGTAGGGAGCGACGATCGGCGTCTCCATCTTCATCGCCTCGAGCACGAGCAGGTGCTGCCGGGCGGTGACGCGGTCGCCCGGCCGGACGAGCACGCGCAGCACCGTGCCCGGCATCGGGGCCGTCATTGTGCTCTCGCCGCCGGCGGCCGCATGTGCGTGAGCGGGGTCGTCGACGTCCGGGGGCGGCGCGGTCGCCGCGGAAACCAGATTCAGCCGCCACCCTCCGCGCCAGACGGGCTCGAGCAGACGGAGCGGCGGCTCGGAGAGCGGCGGGTGCTCGAGGAGAAACGCGGTCGTCGTCTCCCCGGCGCGCAGCGCGGGATGGCCCACCAGCCAACGCAGGAACGGCAGGTTCGTCGTCAGCCCGTCGACCTCGGTCTCGGCGAGCGCGTCGGCGAGCCGGTCGAGCGCCTCGTCGCGCGTCTCCCCGTGCGCGATCAGCTTCGCGATCATCGGGTCGTAGCCGAGTCCGACCTCGTCGCCCTCCGCGACGCCGGCGTCGACCCTGATCCCCGTCGGCAGGAGCAGCCGCTCAACTGGCCCCGCCTGCGGGAGGAACGTGCGCGGATCCTCGGCGTAGAGGCGGACCTCGACCGCGTGGCCGGAGGGACTTTGTGTTGCTGCAACACGAAGTCGCTCTCCCTCCGCGACGCGGATCTGCTCCGCCACGAGGTCGAGACCCGTGACGAGCTCTGTGACCGGATGCTCCACCTGGATCCGTCCGTTCAGCTCGAGGAAGTAGAAGTCGCGACCGTCGAGCATGAACTCGGCTGTGCCCGCGCTGACGTAGCCGACTGCGCGGGCGAAGGCGACCGCCGCGTCCCCCATCGCGGCCCGGAGCGCCGGGTCGAGCGCGGGGGAGGGCGACTCCTCGAGCACCTTCTGATGACGGCGCTGAACCGAGCACTCGCGCTCGCCGAGGGAGAGCACGGTGCCGTGGGTGTCGGCGAGAAGCTGGATCTCGACGTGGCGCGGTCGCTCGACGTAGCGCTCGCAGAAGACGGTGCCGTCGCCGAACGCGGCCTCGGCCTCCCGGCTCGCGGCGGCGACCGCTTCCTCCAGGTCAGCGGGGTCGCGGACGATCCGCATCCCGCGCCCGCCGCCGCCTGCGGCCGCCTTCACGAGGAGCGGATAGCCGAGCTCGGAGGCCTCCCCGGTGGGCACGACGGGGACTCCCGCCTCGGTGGCGATCCGCTTCGCGGCGAGCTTGTCGCCACCGAGGCGGAGCGCGCTCCGCTGGCGGGCCGATCCAGACGAGACCCGCGCCCGCCACCGCCTCCGCGAAGCCGGCGTTCTCCGAGAGGAAGCCGTAGCCGGGATGGATCGCGTCTGCGCCGACGTCCTGCGCCGCCCGAATGTGCTCGCTCGCGGAGAGATAGCTCGCGATCTCGACGAGCTCGTCGGCCGAGCGCGCGTGCAGCGAGCCGCGGTCGTCCGGGGCGGCGACGGCGACAGTCGCGATCCCGAGCTCGCGGCACGTTCGAAAGACGCGAAGGGCGATCTCGCCGCGGTTGGCCACGAGGAGCTTCCGGATTGCCATCGAGTGATCGTAGAGCCCTCCTGCTAGCGTGGCCGCCCAGTGCGGCGCTTCCTGTTGATCCTCGGGCTCGTACTCGCGTGCTCCGTCGTTGCGACCGCTCGATCGGCGAGCGCCGGGACGGTGTTCGTGATCGACGGCCGGGGGTGGGGTCACGGCGTCGGGATGAGCCAGTACGGCGCCCGCGGCTACGCCGAGGCGGGGTGGCGGCATCCACGCATCCTCGCCCACTACTACCGCGGCACGAAGCTGCGCGTGCTTCCAGCGCGCCCCGTTCGGGTTCTGCTCCGCGAGGGGCTCGGCGTCGTCCGGATCTCGTCGACGAAGCCGCATCGGGTGATCGACGCCACCGGGAAGATCCGGAAGCTGAAGCCAGGCACCCGCACGCTCGCCGCCTCGCGCCAGCTCCTGAAGGGCCTGAAGTCGCCGCTTCGCTTCGATCCCGGCGTCGCTCCGCTGCAGCTCGACGGGGCCGGTTACCGCGGCTCGCTCGTGGTTCACCGCAGGGGCTCGGGTCTCACGGTGGTCAACCATCTCCCGCTCGACCGCTACCTGCGCGGGGTCGTGCCCTGGGAGATGCCGGAGGAATGGCACCGCGAGGCTCTGCGCGCGCAGGCGGTCGTCGCGCGTTCCTACGCGCTCGCGACCCTGAAGCCCGGCGAGCTCTTCGATCTCTACGCCGACACCCGCAGCCAGGTCTATGGCGGGATCCGGGCGGAAGAGCCGACGACGAACCGGGCGATCGGCGCGACGGCCGGCCGTGTCCTCGTCTGGCACAGCCGGATCGCGACGACCTTCTACCACTCGACCTCGGGCGGACGTACCGCCTCCGTCGCCGACGTGTGGCCCAAGGCGAGGGTCGTGCCGTATCTCGTCTCGGTGCCGGATCCGCACGACAACATCTCGAAGCACCACCGCTGGGGGCCGTTCCGGATGACGCCCGGGGAGATCTCGAATCTGACCGGCACGCCGGGCGTCCGCGACGTGCTGCTCGAGCGCGCTGTCTCCGGACGCGTGACCGGTGTGACGATCAAGACGGGGAACGGCGCGAAGCGGATCGAGGCGCAGGACTTCCGCCGGGCCTTCGGCCTCAGGTCGACGTGGTTCGCGGTTCGGGTGCTGAACCTCGACCCACCGACCCGGAGCGCGCTCGTCACCGACGAGCTGAAGCTGACCGGCTTCGTGCGCGGCCTGACGAAGGTTCGGCTCGAGCAGCAGGTAAACGGCGGCACGTGGACGACCGTGCGGCGGATCCGGACGCGCCCCGACGGCCGCTTCACCGTTCCCGTCGCGCCGCGGGCAACGACGAGCTACAGGCTGGCGTCACCCGTCGTCGCGGGCGGCGCCGTCACCGTGCGGCCCTAGTCTCCGCTAGCTCCAGCTCGGCTTGCGACGCTCGAGGAACGCCTTCAGGCCCTCCTGGCCCTCGTCGCTCGCGCGGCGTTCGGCAATCCTCCGAGCGGTCTCCGGCCCGTCGGGCCGATCCAGGACGAGGCGCTTTGCGTGGCGCGTCGCCCTCGGCCCGGCCGTCCTCAGCTCGGCAAGGATGGCGTCGACCGCCGCGTCGAGATCCGCCGCGACTTCGTGGACGAGCCCGATCCGCAGCGCCGTCGCCGCATCGAAGCGCTCGCCGGTGACGAAGTAACGCCGCGCCGCGCTCGGCCCGATCTTCGCCAGCGCGTAGGGCGAGATCACGGCCGGGATGATCCCGAGCTTGACCTCCGAGAACCCGAAGACGGCGTTCGCGTCGGCGACGGCGATGTCGGAGCAGGCGACGAGGCCGGCGCCGCCGCCCAGGGCATGTCCCTGAACCCGCGTCACGACCGGCGCGGGGCAGCGGTCGATCGCGTCGAGCATCCCGCGCAGCGCGGCGGCGTCGGCCAGGTTCGCGTCGTAGTCGAGGTCGACGGAAGCTCGCATCCACTCGACGTCGGCGCCGGCGCAGAAGCTCGGTCCCTCGCCGGCGAGCACGACCGCCCGCGACGTGCCGACGTCGACGAACGCCTCCGAGAGCTCGCGGATCAGCTCCGCGTCGAACGCGTTCCGGGTCTCGGGCCGAGCGAGCGTCAGCCGAAGCAGGTCGCCGTCCCGCTCGATCCGGAGCGCGCTCACGCGACGCAGCTTAGAGTCGCGGAATGCTGAAGGGAGCACTTGCCGCCGCCGTCACGCCCCTGGTAGGCGACGGGTTGGACGAGGGGGCGTTCGCGCCGTACGTCGACTTTCTCGTCGCCGGCGACCTGGACGGGGTTCTCGCCCTCGGCACGACCGGCGAAGGGATCCTGCTCACGCCCGTCGAGCGCCGTCGTGTTGTCGAGCTCTACGTCGCCGCGTCGGCGGGACGGCTCCAGATCGCCGCGCACTGCGGCGCCCAGACGACGCGCGATACCGTCGCGCTCGCGGCGCACGCTGCGGAGGCGGGAGCCGACGCGGTTGCGGTGATCGGGCCGCCGTACTTCCAGCTCGACGACCGGGCGCTGCTCGACCACTTCGCCGCCGCCGCGGCCGCCTGCGCGCCGCTCCCGTTCTACGTCTACGAGTTCGAGCGGGCGAGCGGGTACGCGGTGCCGCTGCCGGTCTTGGAGTCGCTGCGGGAACGGGCGCCGAACCTCGCCGGGCTCAAGGTCTCGGATGCGCCCTTCGACCGGTTCTCGCCCTACCTGGTCGAAGGGCTCGACGTCTTCGTCGGGCCGGAGGCGCTTGATCGCCGACGGGCTCGCCGCCGGGGCGGTCGGCGCCGTTTCTGCCCTTGGCTCGGCGTTTCCCGAGCGAGTCGCGGCAGCGGTTCGCGAGCCTTCGACCGGGGCGGCCGCCGCGCTCGGGGAGCTGCGGGCCGCGATCGAGCGGTTTCCACGACATGCGGCCCTGAAGTGCGTTCTCGGCGCGCGCGGAGTCCCGATCAGCGAGGACGTCCGCGCGCCTCTGCGCGGCCTCACGGACGGCGAGCGGACGGAGCTGCTCGGTTGGCTCGAATCGTCATAGCCGGCGCGGGCGCGATCGGCGCCTCGATCGCGTATCACCTGGCGCTCGCGGGCGCAGACGGCGTCGTGCTCGCGGACACGGGCGCGATCGCCGGCGGCGCGACGGGGAAGGCGATGGGCGGCGTCCGCCAGCAGTTCACGACCGAGGCCGAGGTGCGACTGGCGCAGGCGAGCGTCAGGCTCTTCGCCGAGCTCGGATCGCCGCTCTTCGAGCAGGTCGGCTACCTGTTCCTCGCGACGAGCGAGCAGGGCCTCGCCGAGCTCGAGGAGCGGCGAGCGATCCAGCGAGGGCTCGGCGTGCCGGTCGAGCGGGTCGATCCTGGATTCGTCTCTGGACTGCGCACCGACGACGTGCTCGGCGCCGTCATCTGCCGCGAGGACGGAATCGCCGATCCGACGGGTGTCACGCAGGAGCTCGTTCGGCGTGCGGCTGCCCGAGGCGTGGAGGTGCGTGAGCAGACGGATGCGCTGGACGCTCGACGCGGATGTGCTCGTGATCGCCTGCGGCGCGGCATCCGCCGAGGTCGCGGCGGCCCGAGGGGTGGAGCTGCCGGTCCGGCCGCTCGTGCGCCAGCTCGTCGACGTCGGTCCGGTCGACGGGCTTCCGGCCGACCTACCGATGACGATCGAGGAGAACGGCTTCCACTTCCGGCCCGTCGGCGCGCAACCTCCGGCTCGCGATGGGCGAGAGCGAGCTCCGGTGGGACGGCCCGCCCGCGGTGCGGCACGACCTCGTCGAGGACTGGCGTCGCCGGCTCGCGCATCGCTTCCCAGGCTCCGTGGGCGCGCCGGTCGTCCGTGCCTGGGCCGGCTTCTACGACATGACCCCGGACGCGCACCCGATCATCGGCGAGGCCGCCGAGGGCGTCTATGCGGCCTGCGGCTTCTCCGGGCACGGGTTCATGCAGTCGCCGGCGGTGGGTGCGGCGGTTGCGGCCGAGCTCCTCGGGCAGCCGGCGCCGTTCGACCTCACCCCGTACCGGCTCGACCGGTTTGCGGCAGGCGTCACGTTCCCGGAGACGCTGATTCTCTAGGGGTCAGCCGAGCCAGGCGACGAGCAGGACGCCGAGCGCCGCGAGGGCGGCGAGTCCGACGACGACCGCGTTCGCGATAAGCACGACGAGAACCAGTCGCGTTTGACGGGTCGCGGGCGCATTGGCGCGCGTGAGGGGTGCGCTCAGGCGCTCTCCGTCCTCGCCGCGCCAGCCGATCGTGCTGGCGAGCGCTCCCGTGATGAACCCGTTCAGGCTCGTGCCTTCGCGCTCTGCGGCACGGGCGAGCTCGGCATGAAGGGTTCGCGGCATTCGCAGGAGCAGCCGCCCGCTCGGCGCCTTCTCGCCTTGCTCGGTTGCGCCCTGATCGGCGGGAACGAGCTCTGCACGCGCTGTGCGGCCGGCCATATCGACGATTGTACGGCGTTGAAACCGTCCGGACAAACGTTTCGGAGTGGTATCACGCGTGCTTACGGCTGTCCGATCTCCCTACGCAGCTTGTCGAGCGACCGCTCGAGCAGCCTGCTGACGTGAACCTGCGAGAGGCCGACCTCCGCCGCGATCCGGCGCTGGCTCAAGCCGCCGTAGTAGCGGAGCTGCACGATCCGGCGCTCCCGGCGGTCGAGGCGCCGAAGACCTCGCGCCAGCATCGCCCGCTCGACGCCGCGCTCGAGCCGGCGCGCGGCCTCCGCGTCCTCAGCGCCGGTCAGCTCCAGCTCGCCCAGGATCAGCCGGCCGTTCTCCAGCTCCGCGAGCGCCGCAGCGACGGCTTCGACCGGAAGCGCCGTCGCGGTGGCCAGCTCTCGCGCTGTCGGCGAGCGACCGAGCTCGGCCGCGAGCGCGTCCCGCTGCCGAGCGAGCTCGGCCGCTCGCTCGCGTCGGCCGCGCGGCAGCCGTAGCAGCGAGGCGCTGTCGCGGAGGTAGCGGTGGATCTCGCCGAGGATCGTCGGAATCGCGTAGGCGGCGAGCGAGCCACCGCAGCGCGGGTCGTAACGATCCACGGCCTTGATCAACCCGAGCGCCCCGACCTGGGCCAGATCGTCGAGCTGCTCGGCTCGGCTCGAGAAGCGACGCGCAAGGGCTCGCACGAGCGGGAGGTACTGCTCGATCAACCGAGCTCGAGCGTCGACGTCGCGCTCGTCGCACCAGGCCTGAAGAAGGCTCTCGCTTTGGGCCAACATGTTCCCCCGCTCCAGCGTCCGCACAGGTCGAAGATAACGTATCGCACCCGGTCTAGGAAGCGGTGTATGCAGTCGGGACGAGAAAGAGAGAAAAAATGGATCACTGTCGATCCATCCGGGTATTTCTCTTATGTGAGCTTTGCTCGTGCGGCTTCGAGATTGCGGTGCGCGATGCTGGCGACGATCGTTGTCGTCGCTTCGGCGTGGCTTGCGCCGCCAGGAGCTGCCGCGGAGGGGACGGCGCCTGTACTGCCGCAGGTACCGGCGCTCCCCGACGCGGCGGCGGTTCCCGCCGACGCGGCCGCGATCACCGCTGCGGCCGTGGAGCTGGCCGAGTCGGTGCTTCCGGCTGTGGCGCAGGCCCCAGCGGCGCTGCCGGCGGTGACGAGCTCGGCGCCCGCACCGGCGGTGGCGCCGGTGAGCGCCGCTCAGACCACTGATATCACGCCAGAGACGCCTGATACTGCGGCAAACGGCTCGGCCGCAACCAAGCCGGTCGCGCCGGACAAACCGCCCGCCGCCGGCGCGACCGCCGGCCAGGCGCAGCCGGTCAACGTCAACGTGTCGGTACGCATCGGAAGCGCGGGCAACGACGGGGCGGTCACGCAGCTCAATGCGAGCGCGGCGGTCGCGGCGGCAGCTCCGTCCGCGCCCGCCCTGCCGACCGCTGATGCGGTGCCGACCGCTGACGCCGAAGCGCCCGCCGAGCGGCCGGCCGCGCAGGCGCAGGCGAGCGGCGTTGTCGGCTCATCGGTCGCGCCCGGGGAGCAGACGCTCCAGGTGAGCCCGGATACTTGGATCTGGAACTGGAACTGCCGCGACTCTCCCATCGGTATTCCGCAGCTCGCAGGCTCGCTGCCAGCAAATTGGAATTGGAACTGGGATTGCGGAAGCGAAAACACCGATGCCGCAAATACCGGTACGCAATTACCAAGCCAGTATCAAGCTACGGCGTCGCAGTATCAACCGGTCAATATCAATGTCTCGGTTCGAATCGCGAGCCCCGGCGACAACGGTCCGGTGGTTCAGACGAACCTCGCAGTCGCCGTCGCGACGGCCGTGGTCGCGCCTGTCGCGCCCGCAAAGGGCTCTGGCACACCGGCGTCCGACTCTGTCCCGGCGGGGTTGCCGCCGCCCCTCGCGAGCGTCAGCGTCGCTGTCGCCGGCGTGGCTCCGGCGTTGGAGGCTCTCTCGGAGGTCGCAACCATCGCGCTCACGCTCGTTCGCAACGACGAGCTGGCGCTGAGCGAGGCGGACGAGATCCTGCGCGGCGCGTCAATCCTCGTCGAGCCGCGCGGGCAGCGCCTGAGGCACGGTCTCCTCGGGGCGCGGCGGATCCCGGATCGACAGGCGACGCCGTCGGCTCTCCGTCTGGCCGTGACGCTGCCGGCCCCCCTGACCGGCGTCGCGACCGATCGGCGCGCGCAGGAGAGCGCGCCGGCCCGAACCGTCGCCGAGCAGAAGCAGCCGCCCCGCGCGACTTCGAATCCGCCCGCGCCCCTTCCTTCGCCTCCGACCGAGACTCCGCTTGCGACGTTGAACCTCGGCGGCGCGGCACCGGGCGGCGGCGGCGACACCGGTTCCCTGTTCCTGCTCCTGATCCCCTTCGCCTTCGCTTTCGCCGAGGCCGCGCGTTGCGTCGCGCGCGACCGTCCGGCGCTGCTCGCGCAGGTGGAGAGCTCGAGGCGGGAACGCCCCGGCTAGCGACCCCTCTGCTTCCAGCTCGAGTGGGCGTCCGCCCGCTCGACCTCTTCGAAATCTCTGGAAGGAGAAGGATCGATGAGACGGATACGTGCGGTGGTCGTCGCCGCCGCCCTGGGGCTCCTCGCGAGCGCAGGCCAGGCGACGGCGACCACTCCGCCGGGAGGCCCGGCCGCGCAAGCGCTGGCGGTCGGCCAGGCTGCCGCAAGCGGCCAGACCGCGGGTGCCGCGTCTGGCGCCTCGCAGAGCCAACCGGCGAACCAGAACATCTCGGTTCGCGTGCTGAGCCCCGGCAACAGCGGCGACGTCACGCAGTCGAACACTGCTGACTCGAGCGCGACGGCAGGGAACGCGAACCTCACCGGCCAGACGGCCGAGCAGGCGCAGGACGGCTCGTGCGCGTGTGCCGGCGGAACGCAGGCGATCGGCCAGGAGGCAGATTCGAGCCAGGCCGCGCAGGCGCTCTCCGTGGCGACGCAACACGGCGCGAGCAACACGAACATCCCCGTCCGGGTTCTCAGCGACGGGCACGACGGCGACGTCACCCAGACGAACGCCGTCGAGTCCGACGCGACCGCTGCGAACGCGAACGGAACGAGTCAGTCGGCCGGGCAGGGCTCGGCAGGCGGCTCGGGCACGCAGGCAGTCGGCCAGACGGCGGACAACGAGCAGGGAGCCGCCGCAGCGTCGAAGGCCGAGCAGAGCGGAGCGAAGAACACGAACATCTCCGTTCGCGTGCTCAGCCCCGGCAACGACGGCACCGTCTCGCAGTCGAACAGCGTCGGCTCGTCCGCCGCTGCCGGGAACTCGAACCAGACTGGCCAGAACGCCGGCCAGGGCGGCTCGGGTGGAACGCAGGCGATCGGCCAGGATGCGGACAGCACGCAGTCCGCAGGCGCCCTGTCCGTCGCAACGCAGCACGGCGCGAGCAACACGAACGCTCCGGTCCGGGTGCTCAGCCCGGGTCGCGGCGGCGACGTCTCGCAGTCGAACAGCGTCGACTCGTCGGCGACCGCTGCGAACACGAACGGGCTCGAGCAGGATGCGGGCCAGGCCGGCCGTGGCGGCGACTGCCGTTGCGCCGGTGGCGGGACGCAGGCGATCGGCCAGGACGCCGACAACGAGCAGACGGCAGTGGCGCTGTCGGCGGCCACGCAGGACGGCGCGTCGAACACGAACACGCCGGTTCGCGTCGGTAGCTGGGGCAACGACGGCGACGTCTCGCAGTCGAACAGCGTCTCGTCGACCGCGACCGCGCTGAACGCCAACCTGACCGGCCAGGGCGCCGAGCAGGCGCAGTCGGGCGCGAGCGGTTGCTGCGCGGCCGGCGGCATCCAGGCGATCGGCCAGGATGCGAAGTCGGAGCAGTCGGCGGGAGCAGCGTCGGCGGCGACCCAGAGCGGCGGCCGCGACAAGTGCGGTTGTCCCTCGGGCGGCAACGTCAACACGCCCGTTCGGGTCGACAGCAAGGGCGGCGGCGGTAGCGTCACGCAGGAGAACGCCGTGAACTCGTCGGCGACCGCCGGCAACCTGAACCTGACGGTGCAAGAGGCCGGCCAGGCGGAGTCGGACGGCGGCCAGATGTACTCGGCCAAGCCGTGCGGCTGCTCCGGCGGCGGCACCCAGGCGATCGGCCAGGAGGCCAAGAGCGAGCAGGACGCAACTGCTCTCTCGGCGGCGCTGCAGCACGGGGCGAAGAACGAGAACGCGCCCGTCCGTGTGGGCAGCTACGGCGGCGGCGGCTCTGTCGAGCAGTCGAACAGCGTCGGCTCGTCGGCGACGGCCGCGAACCTGAACGGTCTCCACCAGGGCTCTGCTCAGGCGGGCGGTGGTGGAACCCAGGCGATCGGCCAGGAGGCCAAGAACGAGCAGGGTGCGCTGGCGGCCTCGTTGGCCGCGCAAGCGGGTGCGAGCAACACGAACGCACCAGTGCGCGTGGACAGCAAGGGGCACGACGGGCACGTCTCCCAGTCGAACAGCGTCGAGTCCGACGCGATCGCGGGGAACACGAACCTGACGATCCAGAACGCCGGTCAGGAGAGCTCGGGCGGCAGCGTGTGCGGCTGCCACGGCGGGATCGGGATCCAGGCGATCGGTCAGGAGGCGAAGAACGAGCAGGGTGCGGCCGCACTGTCGGCGGCGCTGCAGCACGGGGCGAAGAACGAGAACGCGCCCGTCCGTGTGGGCAGCTACGGCGGCGGCGGCTCGGTCGAGCAGTCGAACAGCGTCGGCTCGTCGGCGACGGCTGCGAACCTGAACGGTCTCCATCAGAACGCCGACCAGGACGGTTCGGGCGGCGGCGGGATCGCGATTCAGGCGATCGGTCAGTCCACGAAGAACCACCAGGGCGCACTCGCCCTGTCCGGCGCGTGGCAGCTCGGCGCGGCGAACAGCTCGAGCCCCGTCGCGGTCGCCAGCAAGGGCGGCAGCGGCGACGTCTCGCAGTCGAATGACGCCGCTTCGTCGGCGACGGCAGGAAACATCAACCTGACCAAGCAGGACGCCGGCCAGGAGCAGTCGGGTCGCTACGGCTGCGGCTGCTACGGCGGGACCGGGATCCAGGCGGTCGGTCAGGAGTCGAAGAACCACCAGGGCGCGCTTGCCGGCTCGCTGGCCATCCAGGCCTTCGGGCACGGGAAGTGCGGCTGCTCGTCGAACGGCAACTCGAACGGCCCCGTGGCGATCGGGAGCTACGGCTCCGGCGGCTCGGTGGCTCAGTCGAACGCGGTTCGCTCGGCTGCGACAGCGGCGAACCTGAACGGCCTCCACCAGGGCTCATCGCAGGCTCAGGCTACGGGTGGAATCCAGGCGACGGGCCAGTCGGCCAAGAGCCATCAGGGCGCAGCGGCCCTCTCGGCCGCACTGCAGCTCGGCGCCCGGCAGGGGAGGTGGCTGGACGACTAGGCGAGACCCCGAGTGCAAGCCCGCAGGCCGATCCCGGGTCGGCCTGCGGGCACCGCGCTCGAGCAACCGTTGACAGGATCAGCAACCCGCAGTAGCTTCGAGGGGAGTCGGGCAGGGGGAGGACGTGCCGCCGTTTCAACAGGAATCGTCGCTGCGACGCTTGTGGGCTCCGGCAGGAGGCGTGCTTCTTGCTGCCCTCGTGCTGGTTGTTTCCCTCGTGCTGGGCGGAACGGCCGTTGCGGCGACGCCCTCGCCCGATCCACCGCCCGTTGCTGTGGCTCCGGATCCCGTGCCGACGAAGCCCAGTTCGGCCGAGCCGACGCCGACTCGGGTGGTCGAGGCGACACCGAGCGCATCGCAGCCAGTAAGGCCTGCGGTCGTAGTTACGCCGCGAACCGCGCCCACGCCTGTCAGCCGGCCACCCGTGGCTGCTGCGAAGGCGACGCGGGCCACGCGGCCGGCGGCCAAGCCGTCCAAGCAGAAGACCTCGCCGGTGGTGACCGCCAAGACGACGCCGGTGATTGCCTCGATCCCGCGTGACCGCCCGCTGCTGCCGCGTCTCGCAGCCGCCGTCGTCGTTCGAGCCGAGCCGCTCGACCGAGGCCTGCTGGCGCTCGGCGGCGCCGTGCTCGCGCTCGCCGCATTGGGTGGAGCCGTCGTCCTGCTCGCCGGACGACAGGCACTGAGGGAGCTCGCGACGTGAAGTCTGTCGTCCCGTTCGTCGCGCTTCTCGCGCTCGTCCTCTTCGTTCCCTCGGCGGCCGAAGCCGCCGGCGCGCCGCCTGTTCCCAACTGCTCTCCCGGCGGCTGCTCCGGCTGGCACAACACGAACGTCACGCTGACGTGGACCATCGCACCGGGGTGGACGAACATCAGTAAGTGCGAATCGGGGCCCGTCGACAGCGACACCGACGACGCGAAGCGAACCTGCACCGTCGAGTACGGCTCCACGACCTACTCCGAGACGGTGACGATCAAGCGCGATGCGACCCCGCCGACCGCAAGCGCGTCTGCGGAGCGAGGCCCCGATCGGAACGGTTGGTACAGCGCCCCCGTGAGGGTGTCCGCGACTGGCTCCGACGCGCTCTCGGGAATCGCCAGCTGCAGCTCGACGTCCTACTCCGGGCCGGACACCGGCGGCGCGACCATCGAGACGAGCTGCCGCGACAACGCCGGCAACTCGAGCTCCTCCGCGTCCGTGACGGTGAGGTACGACGCAACGCCTCCGGCCGTGAGTGCGGCCGCGGAACGCGCGCCCGACGGCAAGGGCTGGTACCGCAAGCCGGTGACCGTCAGGTTCAGCGGCACGGACGGAGGCTCTGGAGTCGAGGCCTGTACGACCCCCACGCGCTATGCCGGGCCCGATGCTCGAGACGCGCGCGTCGCCGGCACCTGTCGCGACGTTGCCGGCAACACGGCCGGGGAGGTCGCCTTCGCGCTTCAGTACGACGCCACGGCGCCCAAGCTGACCGCGGTAAAAGCCGAGGTCGCGAAAGGCGTCGCGCGGCTCGCCTGGAAGAAGCCGGCCGACGCGGTCAGCGTCCAGATCATCCGCTCACCGGGCGTGAACGGCAGGCGCAGCACCGAGGTCTTCCGGGGGACGAAGGAGACCTTCGTCGACCGCACCGTTCGGAAGGGGATTCGCTATCGATACGAGCTCCGGGCGGCCGACGAGGCGGGGAACGCAACGCAGACGATCGTCACGGCCGAGGCCCGACCACCTCTCTACCTCCCGGCGGCGGGTGCCGTCGTTCGCGCGCCGGTCGCGCTCGCGTGGGAAGCATCCCGTGGAGCGCGCTACTACAACGTCCAGCTCTACCGGGGCAGCGTCAAGATCCTCAGCTTCTGGCCGCGGAGCGCGAAGGCCAAGCTGGCGCGGACGTGGCGCTTCGGCGGCAAGAGCCACACCCTCGCGCCGGGGGTCTACCGCTGGTTCGTGTTCCCGGCGCGCGGCACGCCCGAGCAGCCGCGGTTCGGCACCCTGCTCGGCTCGAGCAGCTTCCGCGTTCGCTAGCCGCGCTACGCGGCGCGAACCTTCGCGTGCAGATCCTTGAGGCGCCGCAGGATGTCGGCCTCGTCGTGGCCGAAGTCGTTGAGATGAGCGTGCACGGCCGCTTCGAGGAGGCGGAGCTCCTCGTCGTCGAGGAGCAGCTCGTGCGTGGTGGCGTCCGGCTCCTCGCGCCAGCGGGCGACGATGAACGCCGCGTACCACGCCGGCCAGTCCTCGTCGGGCTCGCCGCGCTCGGCCTCGTACGCGGCGTGCGCGCTCTCCGCGACGCGGAGCAGGGTTCGTAGTCGATCTTCCGCGATCATCCGTCCTCCTCCTACATTCGAAAGATCCCGAACGTGGACTCGGGAATCGGCGCGTTCAGCGCCGCCGAGATCCCGAGCGCCAGCACTCGGCGAGTGTCCTTCGGCTCGATGATCCCGTCGTCCCAGAGCCGTGCCGTCGAGTAGTAGGGATTGCCCTCAGCCTCGTACTTGGCCCGGATCTCGTCGGGATTCGAGTCGCCGACCATCGAGAGCACCATCGCCGCCTGCTCGCCGCCCATGACGGAGATCCGCGCGTTCGGCCACATCCAGAGCTGGCGCGGCTCGTAGGCACGCCCGCACATCGCGTAGTTGCCCGCGCCGAACGATCCGCCGGTGACGACGGTGAACTTCGGCACGTCCGCACACGCGACTGCCATGACGAGCTTGGCGCCGTCCCGCGCGATTCCGCCCTCCTCGTATTCCTTGCCGACCATGAAGCCGGTGATGTTCTGGAGGAAGACGAGCGGCACCCGGCGCTTGCACGCGAGCTCGATGAAGTGGGCGCCCTTCTGCGCCGACTCGGCGAAGAGCACGCCCTTGTTGGCCAGGATGCCGACGGGATAGCCCTCGATCCGAGCGAAGCCGCAGACGAGCGTCTCGCCGTACAGCGCCTTGAACTCGGCGAAGCGCGAGCCGTCGACGAGCCGCCCGATCACCTCGTGCGCGTCCAGCTCATGCTTGAAGTCCTCGGGGATCAGGCCGTTCAGGTCGGCGGGGTCGAGCGCCGGCGGCTCTGGTTGGGCGATTTCCCACGGCGGTGCATGGGTGCCCATGTGCAGGTGCCGGACGATCTGGCGCGCCAGGGCGAGCGCATGCTCGTCCGAGGTGGCGTAGTGGTCCGCCACCCCGGAGTGGCGCGTGTGCACGTCGGCACCGCCCAGCTCCTCCGCAGTCACGTCCTGGCCTGTCGCGGCCTTCACGAGCGGTGGGCCGCCGATGAAGATCGTTCCGGTTCCCTTGACGATGATCGTCTCGTCGCACATCGCCGGCACGTAGGCGCCACCGGCGGTGCACGAGCCCATGACCACCGCGATCTGCGGAATCCCGAGCGCCGAGAGCCGGGCCTGGTTGAAGAAGATCCGGCCGAAGTGGTCGCGGTCGGGGAACACCTCGTCCTGGAGCGGCAAGAACGCGCCGCCCGAGTCGACGAGGTAGATGCACGGGAGCCGGTTCTGCAGAGCCACCTCCTGCGCGCGCAGATGCTTCTTGACGGTGAGCGGGAAGTAGGTGCCGCCCTTCACGGTCGCGTCGTTCGCGACGAGCACGCATTGTCGGCCCTCCACGACGCCGATCCCGGTAACGATTCCGGCCGACGGCGCGGCACCGTCGTAGAGATCCCAACCCGCGAGCGCGTTCAGCTCGAGAAACGACGAGCCGGGGTCGACCAGGCGGTCGATCCGCTCGCGCGCCGGCAGCTTCCCACGCGATCGGTGCCTCTCAACGGACTTCTCACCGCCCCCTCGAGCCACCAGCGCCGTACGCTCGCGGAGCTCGGCGACGAGCGTCTCCATCCGCTGAACGCGGGCGGCGAACGTCACGTCGCGCTCCAGCGTCGAGGTTAGGAAGCCCACGCTAGGAGCGTAACGTTACGGTCCGCGGGTGTTCTGCCTCGTTCACGGGCTCGGTGTCGGTCAGGGATATTTCGAGCCGCTCGCGCAGGTCCTCGTCGGCGACGTGCTCCGCCCCGAGCTCCGGGAGCCGCAGACGATTGCCGAGCTGGCCCGGCGTCTGGGCGATGCACTCGACGGCCCAGCCGTGCTGATCGCGAACTCGATGGGTTGCCAGGTGGCAACGGATCTCGCGGTGGAACGGCCCGAGCTCGTCGAAGCGCTCGTCCTCGTCGGTCCGACGGTCGATCCACAGGCGCGAAGCGCCGTTCGCTACCTCCTCCGGCTCGCAGTCGATGCCTGGTTCGAACCGCCGCGTCTCAGCGCGACCGTGGTTCGGGACTACTTCGTCAATGGGCCGTCGCAGCTCTCCAGACAGGCGGTTTTCGCGCTCGCGGACCGCATCGAGGAGCGGCTGCCGCGGGTGGCGGCGCCGACGCTCGTCGTGCGTGGCGAGCACGACCCGCTGAGCCCGGCGCGCTGGTGCGAGGAGGTGACTGCGCTCGTGCCGGAGGCGCGGCTCGTGACGATTGCCGGCGGCGCGCACGCCGTCCATTACTCGCACCCGCGCGAGGTGGTCGACGAGCTCAGTCGCTTTCTCGCAGGAAGCTCAGCAGCTCGTGGCTGAAGATCTCGGGCGTGTCGACCATCGGGACGTGCCCCGCCCCGTCGATGACGATCACGCGGCCGTTGCGAAGAACGCCCCCGAGCTCGGCGCCATGCCGGGTGGGAACGAGAACGTCACGCTCGCCCAGCACGACGAGCGTGGGGGCCCCGACGCGCGCCAGGTCGACGCGCAGGTCCGCGGTTACGACGGCGCGCGCGGCGGTGCCGATCGTGAACGGCCCGGACCGGATCGAGTCGCGCGCGAGCAACGTGAGCAGGCGCGGTCGCGAGCGCAGGAGCTCGAGGGCGAGCGGCAGCGCCGACCCCGCCGCGGTCCGGTGCGGCACACCTGCCGGCGCCACGAGGACGAGTCGGCGCACGGTTTCCGGGTGTCGCGCGGCCAGCCGGGTACACAGCAGGGCGCCGAGCGAGTGCCCAACGACGTCGGCCGGTCCGAGCTCCGCTGCCCGCGCCCAGGCAGCGAGCCAGTCGAGGGTGCGATCGAGCTGGAACGCTCGCATTCGCGGACGCCGCCCGAACCCGGGCAGATCGAGCAGGTGCACCGTGTGCTCCGCGGAGAGCAGCGGCAACACGGGCCGCCACCAGCGCCACGAGCCCGCGAGGCCGTGCACCAGCACCAGTGGCGATCCTGTGCCCGCAGTGCGCCACCGCGCGCTCACGCCGCTCACCTCGACCGATCGGGATTGGAGCTCCATCCCGGGGATCCTGCCCTGCGCCGCCGGACGGTCATCGCGCGATAATCGCCGCCGTGGACAAACAGCTCGCTCGAGAGGCCGCAAAGCTCTATGCGCTGCCCGAAACCGACTACACCAAGGCTCGAAACGCGCGCGCCAAGGAGCTTCGCTCCGCGGATCCGGAGCTCGCGGCCGCGGTCGCGAAGCTGCCGAAGCCGAGCCGGCCGGTCGCGACGATCAACCACCTCGCCCACGAGGATCCGTCCGAGATCCGAGCGCTGATCCAGTCCGGCAAGCGCCTTCGCAAGCTGCAGGAGGACGCCGTCCGCGGCACGTCGCAGCCGTCCGGGTTCGCGGCGGCGACCGCCGAGTTCCGCGAAGCGCTCGAGCGCGTCCAACGGCAGGCGCGCGCGCGGGGGCTCACGGACGCGCTTCTCGTACGGGTCGCCTCGACCCTGCGAGCCGCGGCGCTCGATCCGGAGCTGCAGCCGCTCCTCGAGCGCGGCGTGCTCGCCGAGGAGCCCGACCCAGCGGGCTTCGCCTTCGATCCCTCGCTCGTCCCCGCGTCGCCAACGCCTGCGCCCGCCAAGAAGCGGAAGGCCGACAACGCGAAGCTGAAGCGTGCCCACCAACGTGTCGAAGCCGCCAAGAAGACGTCGGACGATGCCGAGCAAGCGCTCGCCCGAGCCCGCGCCGCTCTCGAAGCAGCCGAAAACGCGGCTGCAAAGGCAGCAGAAGCACTCGAAACAGCAGAAGCCGACCTCGAGCAACTCCAGCAATCCACTTAGCCCTCGCTCATTGGGTCTTCGCCTGTCAGAGAGCCGGGAGCGAAGCGACCCTTAGGGATCTTGCGCGATCAGAAATCGACTTTCGCAGATTTCTGATCTGTGCCATGAACAGGGAGCGAAGCGACCCTTTAGGGATCTTCGCGCAGTGGGGAGCCGCGGAAGCGGCTCCCCCACTGCTTGCAAACAGCAGGGGCGACAGGGCTCGAACCTGCGACCTACGGTTTTGGAGACCGCCGCTCTACCAACTGAGCTACGCCCCTCTGTCGCCGGAAATTGTAGTCGGCCTCCTTCCGGACGGCGAGTACGCTTGCGGCCGTGCAGCAGCGGCAGGCGCTCGGGCTCCTCTTTCTCTTTCTCGCGGCCTGCTTCCTCGGGATCGCAGTCGCCGCTGCCCGGGCGGCGGCGGAGACGCCGGGAGCTGTCGTGATCGCGCTGGCCGCGGCGGCGCTCGGCGCGTGGCTCGGCACGATGTCGTGGCGCGGTCTCAGAGGTCGCTGAAAGAAATCGCCGGGTGACGGCGTATTCTCCCCTTGTGACGAAGCCCGAGGACACGAGCGCGCTCTGGCAGGAGTACCGGCGCACGCGCGACCGAGCCGTCCGCGATCGCCTGATCCTCACCTACGCGCCGCTCGTCAAGTTCGTCGCCGGCCGGCTCGGCAGCGGTCTGCCGGCGCACGTTGACGAGGGCGATCTCGTCTCGTACGGGCTGCTCGGGCTGATCGGGGCGATCGAGCGCTACGACCCCGACCGGGAGATCAAGTTCGAGACCTATGCGATCACGCGGATCAAGGGCGCGATCATCGACGAGCTGCGCGCGCTCGACTGGGTTCCGCGCTCCGTCAGGGCGCGGGCTCGCGACATCGAGCGCGCGATCGCCGAGCTCGAGAAGAAGCTCCATCGGGCGCCGACCGACGAGGAGATCGCCGGCAAGCTCGGGCTGACGCAGGAGGAGCTCGACAACAGCCTGACCGAGATCTCGCGCTCCTCGATCGCAGCGCTCGACGAGCTCTGGACGGCCTCCGACGGCGGCGACCAGATCGCGCTCCTCGACACGATCGAGGACACCCTCGGCCCCGAGCCGCAGTCAGCGCTCGCGGAGACGGAGATGCGCGAGGCGCTCGGCGAGTCGATCGCCCGACTGCCGGAGCGGGAGAAGCTCGTGGTCACGCTCTACTACTACGAGGAGCTGACCCTGCGCGAGATCGGCGAGGTGCTCGGCGTCACCGAGTCGCGGGTCTCGCAGCTGCACACGAAGGCGATCCTTCGCCTCAAGGCCCGCCTCGGCGGCGCCGCCCGCGTGCCGCTCAGCTCCTAGCTTCGGAGCTTGTGTGCTCACTCGTCAGGGCGTAGATTCGCTCGCGACGATCGACACGAATGGAGGTTGACGCCGATGGACGGCATGGCGATCCGCGCTCTCTCAGAGGCACTCGACGGAGACGTGATCACGCCGGAGGACTCGCGCTACGACGAGGCCCGCACGCTCTTCAACTCGATGATCGACCGGAGGCCGGCGGCGATCGCCTGCTGCGAGAGCGTCGACGACGTCGTGGCGTGCCTGGCCGCTGCGAGAAGCGAGGGCGTCGCGATCGCCATTCGTGCCGGCGGTCATTCTGTCGCAGGTGTCTCGATGTGCGACGACGGGCTAGTGATCGACCTGCGGCGAATGAACAAGATCACTGTGGATCCGGTCGCGCGCACCGCCCGCGCCGGCGCAGGAGCGACCTGGGCGCAGTTCGATGCGGCAACGCAGGCGCACGGGCTCGCCACGACGGGCGGGCGGGTCTCGACGACCGGTGTGGCCGGACTGACTCTCGGTGGAGGCTCCGGCTGGCTCGAGCGCTCGTGCGGGCTGGCCTGCGACAACCTGCTCGCGGCGGAGGTCGTGACCGCGGCGGGCGAGCTCGTCCGGGCGAGCGCCGACGAGCATCCCGAGCTCCTTTGGGCGCTGCGGGGCGGAGGTGGCAACTTCGGTGTCGTGACGGCGCTCGAGTTCCGGCTCCACGAGGTGGGCCCGACGGTCTTCGGCGGGCTTGCCGCTTTCGATCCTCGACACGGACGCGCGGTCTTCGAGGCGATGCGCGACTTCCACGAGGATGGCGGGCCGGACGAGGCTGGCCTCGCCTTCGGGTACATCGCCGCGCCGCCGGAGGAGTTCATCCCGGAGGAGTGGCACGGGAAGCGGCTTGCGGTCACAGCAGGCATGTGGAACGGGCCCGTGGAGGAGGGTGAGCGCGCTCTCGCGCCGCTCAGGTCGTTCGCCGAGCCGATCGTCGACCTCTACGGAGAGATTCCATACGCGGAGCTCCAGAGCATGATCGACGATCCTCCTGACAAGCGGAACTGGTGGACGGCCGAGTACCTCGACGAGCTTCCGGACGAGGCGCTCGAGGCGATCGTTTCCTACGGCGAGCAGATGCCGCTCAGCTTCACCCAGTTTCTCGTGCTGCCGTGGGGCGGCGAGGTCGCGCGGCGAACCGACACGCCGCTCGCGAAGCGGCACGCCAGGTGGGTGATCCATCCGTTCTGCGTCTGGGACGGCGCCGACCGCGACGACGAGCACATCGCCTGGGGACGCGCTTGCCGGGACGTCTTCGCAGAGTGGAGAAGCGGGGGCGTCTACCTCAACTTCGTCGGCGACGAGGGCGAGGAGCGGGTACGGGCAGCGTTCGGGGAGGCGTACGAGCGACTTGCGGCGGTGAAGGCGACGTACGACCCGGACAACCTCTTTCGCGGCAACCAGAACATCCGTCCGAGAGCGGAGGTCGCCCAGAGCTAGTCGGATTAGGATGGGGGCCTCTGCAAGCCAGCCGAGGAGGACTCTCACGCATGCCCGCTCTCGAGCCCGGAAAGCTTCGCAACGTCGCCGTCGTCGGCCATCGCGGCACCGGCAAGACCTCTCTGGTCGAGGCGCTCCTCTATCAGGCGGGCGAGCTCAACCGGCTCGGCACGATCGACGCCGGCTCGACCGTCGGCGACTGGGACGACGACGAGCAGCGGCGGCGGATGTCGATCTCGCTGGCGCTCACGCACCTCGACTGGCAGGGGCGCAAGCTGAACCTGATCGACGTGCCGGGCGATCCGAGCTTCCAGGGCGAGGCGCGGTGCGCGCTCCGCGTGGTCGAAGGAGGGCTCTTCGTCGTGAGCGGCGTGATGGGCGTCGAGGTCGGAACCGGACGTCTGTGGAAGCGCGCCGACGAGCTCGGGCTCTCGCGCGTCATCGTCGTGAACATGCTCGACCGCGAGCGCGCCGACTTCTTCCGTACGCTGGGGCAGCTCCAGGGTCAGCTCTCCGAGCGCTGTGTGGCCGTCCAGCTCCCGATCGGCAGCGAGCACGAGCTGACGGGGATCGTCGACGTGCTCCACATGTGCGCCTACACGAGCCCGGAGGGAGGCAAGGAGCCCGAGCCCGGCCCGATCCCGGACGACCTGGCGGAGCTCGTCCAGGAGTACCGCGAGAAGCTCCTCGACGAGGTCGTCCAGACCGACGAGGCGCTGATGGAGCGCTACCTGGACGGGCAGGAGCTCGGGATCGAGGAGGTCGCGCACGCGCTCAAGGACGCCGTCACCCGTGGTCTCGTCTTCCCGGTCGCCTGCGGCGTAGCGACGCAGAACCTCGGCACGCACGCCCTCCTCGACCTGATCGTCGAAGGCATTCCCTCGCCGGCCAAGATGGGCTCGATCACCCACATCGAGGGCGCCGAGACCGCTGCTTTCGTCTTCAAGACGATCGCCGATCCCTTCGCCGGCCGGATCAACCTCTTCCGCGTCCTCCAGGGTTCGGTCCGGCCCGAGCAGACGCTCGTCGACGCCCGCACGCACGCCAAGGAGCGGATGGGCTCGCTCCTCTTCCAGCAGGGCAAGGAGCACATCGCCGCCGAGGAGTTCGGGCCCGGCGATATCGGCGCGGTCGCGAAGCTGAAGGAGGTGCAGACCGGCGATCTCCTGCTCGACCGCGAGGTCGCCACGGACGTGCCCGAGATCGGCTTCCCGGAGCCGGTGATGAGCTTCGCCGTGACACCAAGGATCAAGGGCGAGGAGGAGAAGGTCGCGGGCGCGATCCGCCGGCTCGCCGAGGAGGATCCGACCTTGCGCCTGCGCCGCGACCAGCAGACCGGGGAGGAGATCCTCGCCGGGATGAGCCAGATGCACGTCGAGGTCGCGCTCGAGCGCGCCAAGCGCCGCTTCGGCGTCGACGTCGAGCTCCATCAGCCGCGCGTTCCCTATCTCGAGACGATCCGCAAGGAGTCGCGCTCCCACGCGCGCTACAAGAAGCAGACCGGCGGGCGCGGCCAGTTCGGCGACTGCACGATCGTGATCGAGCCGATCGAGGGCAACGTCGGCTACGAGTTCGTCGACAAGATCGTCGGCGGGGTGATCCCGCAGAGCTTCCGGCCGGCGGTCGACAAGGGGATCCAGGAGGCCATGCACCACGGCGAGCTCGCGGGCGCGCCGGTCCAGGGGATCCGCGTCCTCCTCGTCGACGGCTCCTACCACACGGTCGACTCGTCGGAGATGGCGTTCAAGATCGCCGGCTCGATGGCGTTCAAGGAGGCCTACTCGAAGGCCGAACCCGTGCTGCTCGAGCCGATCATGGAGCTCGAGGTAACCGTTCCGGACGAGGCGGTGGGGGCCGTCAACGGCGACCTCAACTCGCGACGCGGCCGTCTGCACGGGATGGAGCCGGCATCGGGAATGACGACGATCAACGCCGAGGTGCCGATGTCGGAGGTGCTCACCTACGCGCAGTCGCTCACCTCGCTCACGGGCGGCCGCGGCGACTACTCGATGCACTTCCTCCGCTACGAGGAGGTCCCGGCGCACGTCGCGCAGAAGGTGATCGAGGTCACGAAGAAGGAACGCGAGACCGCCGGAGCGCATTAGGTTTTTCCCTGTGGATAACTCCGGCTCTTTGCTACGGTCGGATCCATGCGCGTCACGCGATCAGCAGCGACGCGGACGTGCGCGATCTGCGAGCGCACGCTGCTCATGGGGGAGCACACAGTTCGCTTTTCGCCCGTCGGCGGCGACTACGTCGACGTCTGTCCGCTGTGCCAGGACGTGGCGCTCGAGCACGGCTGGGTGCGGGAGGGAAGCCCGACGACGCCGACCGTCCCCAGAGACCTCCGCCGACGCAAGCTGCCGTGGGCGGGCCTCTTCGGCGGTCAGCGCACGGCCGAGGCGCCACCCGTCGCGGCCGAGCCGATCCTGCGGCGCCTCTCCGAGCAGGAGCTCGACCTCGTCGAGGCCGCCGACCTCTTCAACGCGAGCCCGTATCGGCGAACCGTCGCCGGGATCGCGAAGAGCCTCGGCGAGCCGAAGGTCTCGATCGTGCCGCTCTCGGGCGTGAGCGGCGAGATGATCGTCTCGGTCGCCTGGGAGATCTCCTGGTACCAGTACCGCGTCAGCCCCGAGTCGGCGCAGCCCGTGCGGCTTGCCGAGCGCGGCCACGACCTCGACGAGCTCGAGAGCAGCTTTCAGGACTGGAACGCCGGCCTCGCAGAGGACGGGCGGCTGATGCCGGATATCGCGCGGGTGTGACGTGCCGTCCGCGCAGACACTCGCGCTCTTCGCGGCTGCCGCGCTCGCTCTGATCGTCGTCCCCGGCCCGGCCGTCCTCTACATCGTCGCGCGGAGCCTCGACCAGGGGCGCGTTGCCGGGCTCGTCTCGGCGCTCGGCGTGGCAGCGGGAGGACTGGTTCACGTCACGGCCGCCGCGATCGGGCTCTCGGCGCTCGTCCTCTCGTCGGCAACCGCCTTCACCGTCGTCAAGCTCGTCGGCGCCGCCTACCTGATCGGGCTCGGCCTCTACACCCTGCTCGTTCGCAGAGACGAGGCCGGAGCGGAGCTGCGCCGCGAGCGTCGTCGCCGCCGCCTGTTCGCGCAAGGGCTGGTCGTGAACGTGCTGAACCCGAAGACGGCGCTCTTCTTCCTCGCGTTCCTGCCGCAGTTCGTCGATCCCGAGCGAGGCTCCGTGACCCTCCAGATCCTCGTGCTCGGGCTCGTCTTCGTCGTCCTGGCCGTCTGCAGCGACGGGGTCTGGGCCCTCGCGGCAGGCACCGCGTCTGCGCGGCTCAGGGACAGCCGCAGCTATCTCGCCGTCCAGCGGTACGTCTCGGGAGGCGTCTTCGTCGGTCTCGGCGCAGTCGCCGCCCTCGCCAAGCGCCACTAACCGCCGACCGGCTGCCGACTTACACTGCGCGCAGGATGATCTATTGCGTGATCCCGCGCGAGCTCGAGGCCGAGCTCTTCGACAAGCTGGTCGAGTACTACAAGGACAACCCGAACGTGACGGTGATCGTCGACCGGCGCGAGGGCGACGATCGACGCAGCGGCCGGGAGTACGGTGGGATGCGGGAGACGCGCGATCGCCGTCGCGCGCGGATCGGCGGCACGTTCCCGGATACGTCTCCGCCCGACTAGGCGACGCTCGTTCCTCCCTCGATCGGGTGACGACTCCGGCGCATGACCCGCCGAGAGCCTGCCTGTGGACTACGACGAGTACGAGTCCGGTCCGCGCCTGGCCAACCCGACCGGCATCGTCCTGGCGCTCATCGTCGTCGCCTGCCTCGGTGCCGTCAGCCTTGCCTACTCGGCGACCCGCGGTCGCAGCTCCGAGGTGAGCGAGCTGCGGAGTCAGGTCAAGACGCTCAACGCTCGACTCGATCGGCTCGAGGGCCGCAATAGCGCCATCTCGGGTCGGCTGGATACGACCGAGCAGCGCCTGCGGGTCAAGGACGACGGGGTCGCGCCTCTCGCCGCCCGGATCCTCGACAGCGTCTTCACCGTCCAGACGAGCGAAGGGCTCGGAGCCGGATTCGCGGCCTGGTCCGACGATCGCCGACTGCACGTGGTCACCGCCGACCACGTCATCCCGGAGGCGGAGACCGAAGTGACGCTCGACCGGAAGGAGGGAACGTGGAGCGCGGAAGTGGTGGGACGGGATCCTGCCAACGATCTCGCCGTGCTCCGGATCTCCGGTCGACCGGTGGGCGCCAAGCCCTTGTGGCAGCGAGCAACGGCGAACCGGCCTCGCCCGGGCTCCGAGCTCCTGCTCGTGGGAAGTCCGTTCGGCCTCGGAGGAACCGTGACGACGGGCGTCGTCAGCCGCGTCTCGCGGAAGCTGATCCAGACCGATGCGGCCGCGAACCCCGGCAACTCCGGCGGGCCCGCGGTCGACCGCCAGGGGAGGGTGGTCGGCGTGCTCGTGTCCGGCGGCGGCGAGAACATCAACTTCGCCGTGCCGATCGAACGGGTCTGCATCAACCTTCGCCGGTGTTGATCCGCCAGTTGATTCGCGGCCGCTGACTACACTGCCGCCGATGGCGGTCACGGGCGCGAAAGAGTTCAAGAACTACATCGGGGGCGAGTGGGTCGGCTCGGCGTCGGGCGAGACCTTCGAATCGCACGTTCCCGCGACGGGCGAGGCGCTCGGGAGCTTCCCGCGCTCCGGCGCAGAGGACGTCGATCGCGCCGTCGCCGCCGCGAAGGAGGCGTTCGAGGAGTGGCGGCTCGTGCCGGCGCCGGAGCGCGGCCAGATCCTGCTCCGCTTCGCGCGGCTGCTCGAGGACGAGAAGCAGGAGCTGACCGAGCTGATGAGCCGGGAGATGGGGAAGGTGCTCGCGGAGGCCGGCGGCGACGTCCAGGAGGCGATCGACATGTCGGTCTACATGGCCGGCGAAGGCCGGCGCATGTTCGGGCACACGACTCCCTCCGAGCTCCGCGACAAGTTCCAGATGTCCGTTCGGAACCCGGTCGGCGTCGTCGGCGCGATCACGCCGTGGAACTTCCCGATCGCGATCCCCGCCTGGAAGCTCGCGCCGGCGCTCGTCTGCGGGAACACCGTCGTCCTGAAGCCGGCCGAGGACACGCCGCTGCTTGCCGAGCGCTTCATCGAGCTGCTCTCCGAGTCGGGCCTGCCGGACGGCGTCGTCAACCTCGTCCACGGCTACGGCGAGGAGGCCGGCGACCGGCTCGTCCGCCATCCTGACGTCCCGATCATCACCTTCACGGGCTCGCGCGAGACCGGCGTGCTCGTGACGAAGAACGCCGCCGACAACCTGAAGCACGTCCACCTCGAGCTCGGCGGCAAGAACGGGATCATCGTCATGGACGACGCCGACCTCGAGCTCGCGGTCGAGGGGATCGTCTGGTCGGCGTTCGGCACCTCAGGCCAGCGCTGCACCGCCGCGAGCCGCGTGATCGCGCACGAGGCGATCTACGACGAGCTCCAGAAGCGCCTTGTCGCGCGGGCCGAGAAGATGCGGATCGGCCCCGGCTGGGATCCGGAGACGGATCTCGGGCCTGTGATCAACCGCGAGGCGCTCGACAAGATCCACTCGTACACCGGGATCGGCTCCGACGAGGGCGCAACGCTCCTCACCGGCGGCGAGGTCGCCTCCGACGGCGATCTCGGCAAGGGCTTCTACTACCGGCCGACGATCTTCGCCGAGGTCGAGCCGCAGATGCGGATCGCCCAGGAGGAGATCTTCGGGCCGACGACCGCGCTGATCCGCGTGAAGGACTTCGAGGACGCGGTTCGCGTCACGAACGGAATCCGTTACGGCCTCTCGTCCTCGATCTTCACCAGGGACGTCAACAAGGCCTTCCGGGCGATGCGCGACCTCGCGACCGGGATCACGTACATCAACGCCGGCACGACCGGCGCCGAGGTGCACCTGCCGTTCGGCGGCACGAAGGACACGGGCAACGGCCACCGCGAGGCGGGCCAGGCCGCGCTCGACGTCTTCACGGAGTGGAAGTCGATCTACGTCGACTACTCCGGCAAGCTCCAGCGGGCACAGATCGACAACGTCGAGTAGCGACCTGGGCGGGTTGAGCGGGCCGGAGCGTCCTCTCCACCCAGCTACAATCGCGACTTATCCGTTCCCTTTTGAACCCCGGAGGCACTCGATGAGAGCGGTTGCATTGGCGCTGCTGTGCGCGCTCTGTCTGCTCGGATTGCTCTCACGTGACGCCGGCGCATCCACGACTGCCGCTGCGTCGAACTCGGCCACGTTCGCCGACTCGACCGGGGAGGACCCGAGCGCCGCCGACATCTCGGCGGTGACGGTCTCGAACGACGACCGGGGCAGGGTGACCTTCGCGATCAACGTCCCCAATCGGCCAACGCTCGCGCCCGACATGATCTTTCTCATCCTGCTCGACACCGACGCGAATCCCGCGTCGGGCGATCCCGACTTCAACGGCGCCGATTACGTGATCGAGCTCGACGGTCCTCTCGGCGGCGCGGCAGGGACGGCTCTCGCTCGCTGGGACGGTACGAACCTGACCTCGAGCGGCGTCTCGCAGAGCAGCCTCGTCTGGTCGTATTCGTCCGGCGCGTCGATCAGCATCAACGCGTCCGAGCTCGGTGGAACCCGTCGGTTCGGGTTCAGCGTGCTCGCGGTCTCGGGTGCCGCGCTGGATCCGGCCGGAGAGCTCGATTTGACAAACGCCCGCTTCGATCTTGCCCCGGACAACGGCCAGCACCTCTACGACGTCCGGATCACGCCGCCGACGCTCACCCTCCGGAGCGCGGGAACCCGGCCGCTGCGACCGACTGCCGGCAAGGCCTACACCGTGTTCACGACATTCGCGCGGAGCGACACTGCGACACCGATGTCGGAAACCGTGATCTGCCGCGCGACGATCGCGGGCCGAGCCGTCGCAGTGACGGCTCGGAGCGTCGTGGGCTCCAGAGCGAGCTGCACCTTCCGCATCCCGGCCGGATCGAAGGGAAAGACGATTCGCGGCACCGTCAGGGTCTCGTCCCAGGGGCTCGGGGCGACGAGGAGCTTCTCCGCGAGAATCGTCTAGGACGGGCTTGCTGCGTCGTCGACCACACCTTCTGCGGGGGGCTGCCGGTGTGGCCGCTGCCGGTTGCGTGGCCCTCGCAGGCTTCGCGGCGCCTTCCGCCCGGCCCGCCGCCTCGGCGCTCCACGAGCCCGCTCGAATCTTCGCCGAGCCGAGTCCGGAGTATCTCGAATCGCTGACCCTCGTTCCGCCGGCCCCGGACAGGCTGAGAACGGAGGTCCGCCTCGCTCGATCCTCCGCGGCAGTCGCGGTCGTCGGCGATCGACGTCTCTGGCCCGCGCTCGACCGCTCGGCGAACAAGCTCTACGTCAAGTACTTCACTCTTCGGGCCGTCGGGGCCAACATCGAGGTTTGGGTTGCGAGCGACCAGGACGGCATCTCGAAGGGGCTCGAGTTCCCGCCCGGCGACTGCCGCAACGACGACCGAGTCCAGCTGAGTGACGGCCAGGCGCAATTGCTGGCGCAGCAGTTCGACGGGACGATCCAGCCGCGGATGGCGCAGGCCTTTAGCGCCCCGCCCCCGCGAGACGGCACTGCCGCCACGCTTCCGGCCCGCTCGGGACTTCCGCAGGACTACTACGCCGCCCCCGGCAACCGCGTCGTGGCGCTCGTCGACAACATCCGCGACCCGACGTTCTTCGACGTGAACGTGCGGGTGGGGGTGGGGGGCGTCTTCGTTCCGTCGCTCGACGAGCAGGTCGACCGCAACGTGATCACGATCGATGGTGTCGACTGGCTCCATCGCACCGGAGCGAACCCGCCCCACGACCCGGTCGCGGGTGATCTCTGCAGGAGCCGTTCCGCCCGCCCGTTCCTGATCGAGGCGACGTTCGCGCACGAGTACCAGCATCTGCTCGAGTCCTACCTGGACGACGACGAGACCACCTGGGTGAACGAGGGCCTGTCGATGTATGCCGAGGCGGTCACGGGCTACGTCGACCTTCGCAAGCCGATCACCGAGGTCGGCTTCAGCGGCAGCGTCCAGTGCGTGCTCGGCAACACGTCGAAGCAGACGGGCGCGAACCCGAATCCGATCCCCGGCGGGCCCGAGAACTCCCTCACCGTCTGGGGCGACAAGGGCGACGAGGAGATCGTCTGCGACTACGGGGCGGCCGAGATGTTCATGCACTACCTGGCCGCGCGGCTCGGGCCGGGGTTCCTCACGGCCTTCCACCGCGATCCCGACAACGGGCTTCGCTCGCTGCGCAAGCTCGCGGCCGGCGCGGGCAGCGACAGTGCGGCCTTGATCCACGACTGGGCGGTCATGCTCGCGCTCGACGGCGTCCTCGATCGCGGCGGCCGGCTCTCCGGCGGAGCCGTCGGCCGGTACCGCGTCCCGGCGCTCGACGCCGCCGTCAACTGGGCCGCGCCGCAGTCCTATCTCCGGCCAGGTGCGCCACCGAACGGCTCCGACTATGTGCGCCTGACCGGCGCGAATCGCGCCTTTCTCCCCTCGAGCCAGATCCGCTCGATCAACTTCGACGGCTCGGTGGCCTTCCCGCGTCGTCCCGTCGAGTGGCGCGTCGATCCAAATCCGCTCGAGCACGCCGGCAACGCGGCCTTCTACTCCGGCTCCGGCGGCGGCCTCGACCGCGGCATCGTCCGCCGGGTAACGGTGCCGCGGACGGGTGCGTTGCTCTCTTTCGCGACGCGCTACGACCTCTCGCCGGGCCTCGACTTCGCCTTCGTCCAGATCTCGACGAACGACGGTAGAAGCTGGCGAAGCCTGCGCAGCCCCCTTACGACGGCGACGGCCGATCCCACCGCGTCACCGGTCGTTCGTCGGAACCTGCCCGGCCTGACGGGCCGCTCGGGAGGAGGGCAGCTGCCGCGGTGGACGACGGCGTCGTACGACCTCGGCGCCTACCGCGGGCGGTCGGTGCTGCTCGCGTTCCGCTACGTGAGCGATCCACGGGTGGCCTTGCCCGGCTGGTGGATCGACGACATCCGGCTCGGGGGGAAGTTGCTCGCCGACGGTGGCTCGCTGTCCGGCTGGCGCTCGTTCGCGCAAGTCACGCGTGAGGTGGGAACCGCCGCGTTCACGGTTCAGCTCGTCGGCTATTCGACGGCCGGCCGAGGCGCCTTCGTGCAGCGGCTGCGACTCGATGGGCGGGGTCGCGGCACGCTCGCCGGCGCCGCGCTTCGCCGCCTGCTCGCTCCCGGCTACGACGTCGTCGCGGCGATCGTCACCTACGACGAGCCGACGGAGGCCAAGAGCGCGTACGCCCGCTACGTGCTTCGCGTCAACGGCCGGGTGCAGCGCGGCGGTCGCTGAGCCCGAGTGCTCGTGCGGCTCTTCACGGACGGCGGGGCGCGCGGAAATCCCGGTCCGGCCGCCTACGGCTACGTCCTGGAGGCCGAGGACGGCACCGTGCTCGCCGCCCACGGCGAGTCGATCGGGATCGCGACGAACAACGTGGCCGAGTACAGCGCCCTGATCGCCGGGCTCGAGCGAGCGGGCGCACTGGGCGTGGACGAGCTCGAGGTCGTCTCCGACTCGGAGCTGATGGTCAAGCAGATGCGCGGGGAGTACAGGGTCAAGAATGCGGCGCTGCGGGAGCTGTCCCTTCGCGCGGCGGGGCTCGCCGGCGCGGTCGGCAAGGTTCGCTACACGGCCGTGCGGCGCGAGCACAACAAGCTCGCCGACCAGCTCGTCAACGACGCGCTCGACGCCGCAGGCAGGCTAGAGCTGCGTCGTACCGGCGATGTGGTGCAGCTCGACGTCGAGCCCGAGCGGGGTCAGGTGCGCCGCCTTCGCGATCCCCTCGTGCTCCTCGAGCGTCAGCCAGAGCCCCTGCTCGAACTCCTGGACTTGCTCGAGCTGGTCGAGCCTGAAGCTGAGCGAGCAGGTGTGGTCGCCGCCGACGAAGAGGAGCCGGGCCTCGACGTTGCCCGGGCGGTCGAAGTCGTGACCCTGGCGGAAGACGACGTCCCAGTGCTCCTTCGTCGCCGCCCACTCCTCGAGCTGGTCGGCAAAGAGGGCCAGTTCCTCGGCAATCTCGACGTCGACGGGCGCATCGGCGCGCTCGCCTGGGGTCTCGCGGGGCTGGACTCGGAGGCTCGCCACGGCAGCTCGGGTACCCGGCCCGGGCCGGGTCAAACCGGAGAAGCGCCGCTATACTGCGGCCTCGCGCGGATGTAGCTCAGTTGGCTAGAGCGTCTGCTTGCCATGCAGAAGGTCGTGGGTTCGAGTCCCATCATCCGCTCCTCTAGAAGCCCCGCTATGGCGGGGTTTTTCACTGCCCGAAGTTGCCCGCGGATTCGTGTGAGTGGCTGATAGTCAGCCCTCAGTCAGCCTTCGCGGCTGCGACGACGGCGTCCGGAGGGCAGCCGCGGCGTAGGCTCACCGGATGATGCTCGCCGGCCTCCCCGTCCCCGCCGATGCCGTCGAGGAGCTCGCCGCCCTCGTCCGCTGGATTGGAGGGGGGCACGCTCGCCGACCGGCTCGAGCGTGCCCTCCGCGACGAGGTGAAGCTGCTCGCGTCAAGCACTACCGACGGAGTAGCAGACCCAACTGAAGGCGTCGTTCACGTCGGTGAAACGGGCTTGAACCGCCTTGAGGTCGGAAGGAACTGGAACCCCAACCCGCACGAGGGGAGAGGAACCGGTCGCGCGCACGATTCTCAACTCCGCTGCCGTCTTGTTCGCGGCGGCTCGCCTGGATGTCGCAGCTTGCATTTCGCCCCGAAAGTGATTTGCTACGAAAGGAACAAACCCCGGGGTCGAGAGGGGAAACGATGTCACGTACACGATTTGTCGCGTGCATCACGGTGGTGGTCGGTGCGCTTTTGGGCGCGCTCGGCGTCTTCACCGCCTCGGCCGCACCGCCAGTGGGGACCGACGCGAGTGAGGTGTCTCACTGGAACCGGCTGGCGGCGACGACGCTCTCCGCGTTGCCGGGGCCGAACGGCGGTGCGCCACCTGCATTCCAGATCAACATGGGCATGGTTCAAGGCGCTGTGTACGACGCGGTCAACGCGATCGGACCGAAACAGCATCGGCCATATCTGCTCAAGAGGCGTGCGGGCGCGAAGGCGTCGATCGACGCTGCCGTCGCAACGGCGGCGTACGACGTGCTCTCGGAGCTCGTCTCGACCGCGCCCGAGAGAGCTCCGTTCCCGGGTCGTGCGGGACTCCTGAATACGCTCGCCTCGGAGTACGCGGCATCGCTCGATGCGATCGACGACAACTCCTTCAAAGCGCAGGGGATCAGCGGTGGGGCACGAAGCGGCCGAGGCCATGCTCGACGCGAGAGAGGGGGACGGACGGTTCGGGCCGTCTCAGTGGGTGCCGAACTCCGCCATCGGACACTGGCAGCCGCTACTCAATGCGGCGGGGCAGCAGATTCTCGATCCGACTCCATGGGCGGGCGGCGTGAAGCCGTTCCTGATCCAAAGCTCGTCGCAGTTCCGCAGCGCGCCACCGCCCGCGCTTGACAGCGCGCAGTGGGCGGCCGAGTTCAACGAGGTCAAGAGCCTCGGCAGAGCCACTGGCTCGACCCGGACCGACGAGCAGACGTACATCGCCAGGTGGTGGCAGAGCGCACCCATTCTGAGTTGGAACGAAGTCGCCCGGCAGCTCATCGCACGGAACGACCTCGACGCGGCCGAGAGCGCGAGACTTCTCGCGCTGCAGAACCTGAGTGGGGCGGATGCGGCGATCAACTGCTGGAACGACAAGTACCACTTCGACTTCTGGCGGCCTTGGAACGCGATTCCGCGAGCGTTGGAGGATGGAAACGCCGCCACGGATCCCGACCCGACCTGGACGGCGCTCCTCACCGCGCCGTATCCCGAGTGGGTCTCGGGACACAACTGCCTCGACGGCGCACACGTCGCCGTGCTGCAGATGTTCTTCGGCGATGCGATCCAAGGCGGCTTCCAGATCACGAGTACGTTCGTGAATCCCGGAGGGCCCGCCGTGCGCACGTTTAGCTCGTTCTCGCAGCCACTCGCCGAGCTCATCGAGGCGCGCATCTGGGCCGGTCTCCACTATCGCAGCGGGGACGTCCAGGGCCAGGCGCTCGGCCGGAACGTTGCCAACTACGGGGCCTCGCACTACTTCCAGCCAGTAGGAAACTGACCGTTCGCTAGGCGGCCCAGACGTAACGAGAAGGCTCGCTCGAAGCGGGCCTTCTCTACGTCACGGGGGCGCTCCCGAGAAACCTACGGCGGCCGCTGAACCGCCACCGACGAGAGCCGCGTTGCCCGTTGTGTCATGCGCTCTCGAACTCGAGGGCGAGCGGTGGGCAGGCACCGCTTCCTACTGCGCGCCGGCAAGGCGCTGAGCCGCCGCCGCAAGCTGGCCATTGTCCACTTCCGGTCGGCGGCCGACGAGCTGCGGATCGGCCTCGACGGGCCTGACGACCTAACTCTCCAACTGACCGGCGGCGCACCCTCCTCGCCTGTCCCGCTGCGGCTGAGCGCTGCGCCTCCCCACGACGAGATACCCGCCTACGGCCGGGTGCTGCTCGACGTCCTAAATGGAGGAAGCACGCTCTCCGTCCGGGGCGACGAGGCGGAGCAAGCCTGGCGCGTCCTCACACCCGTGCTCGAAGCCTGGAGAGAGGGCCTCGTGCCGCTGGAGGAGTATTCCGCCGGCTTCGCGGGGCCACCTTGAGAACTCGCGTTACGGCCGCGCGTCAGGCGTCGACGCGATAGCACCAAGTCTGATCGCGGATCAGCCCACCGGGATTATGCTGGACGCTCCCCGCCGAAGAGGTCGTCGTGCCGAAGTCACTTGCCTAAAGCCGCCGCAAACGTGGCGGTTTTTGTGTCTCGGGGGACTCGTTTTGTTTGCTAGGCGCGCCGCGCGCCTCTCGGTCCTCAGCCGACGCTCACCCGCCGACGCTTGCGGCGGCGGCCCAGGGCGACGTACAGGCCGAGCCCGGCGGCGAGCCAGGCGCCGAGCTCGACCAAGGTGATCCCGGGGTCGTGCTGGTTCCGCTCCGTCCAGTCAGGCACCGCGCCTCAGTCTCCGAGCGGGTTGAGCAGCGCTTTCTTGCCCTCGAAGGCGAAGAGCAGGAGGTCGACCATCCGGAACGTCTGGTTGTTCGGTCCCAGAGACGGCTTGAAGGACGGGTCTCGCACGATCGAGTGCTGGCTCCCCTCCATCGCGCGATGGAATGTCTCCGCGACGATCCGCGCGCCGACGCCCTTGAGCTTGCCCGCGTTGAGCTCGGCCTCGCGCAGGAGGTAGAACCAGAGCGGTGTGTTCTTGAGAAAGGCGTCGCGCTGGGCTGCGCTGAGCCCGCTCAGGTCGGCGCCGTTCGAACCGTCCCGGATCTGCACGTTCGTCAGCTTCGTCAGCGTCACGCCCTTCGCCTTGAGGAAGGTGACCATCTGCTGGCCTGTCGCGAGCCGCACCATCTTGGCCCGCGTCAGGTTGCGGAAGGCCAGGTTTGCCTCGGCGGGCGCGAAGCCGGGCAGCTGGTCGAGCGGGTTGACGAGGGTCGTGTCGATCCGCATCGCCCGGTTGAACTTGCCGGCGGGCACGGCGAGATCGGGCCGGCCGGCCTCCTTGAAGTCGTAGAGCCGGCGGAAGTCGGCGATCCAGTTGCTCGGCAGCCTCGGCCCGCCGAGGAAGTCGCCGCTGTGCCCCGAGAACGCGAACAAGAGGTCGAGCGAGCCGCCGCCGTTGTCGAAGACCCGGTTCCAGTTGTACGACGACCTGATCATCGCGTGCCCGAGCCTGAACGCCGCGACGGAGAACTCGATCGGCATCGTCGGCACCGTGGCCGGCGAGACGCCGACCTCGAACGCTTTGCGGCCCTGACTGAAGACATTGCTGACGACTCCGGGAGCGCAGATCCGCGGGAGGTAGTCCGTCCTGAGCAGCCACTGGTAGTGCTTGACGACCTTCTCCCGCGCCTTCGCGAAGCGCTGAGCTGCCGGAACCGAAGCGGGCAGCGTGTCGACCACCCGATTGTGGAAGCGGATGAAAGCGAGGTGCGTCTGGGCGACGGCCAGGTTCTCGTCGTTCCTCGGGTCCGGGATGATCGCCTTCCGCTTCGCCGCGGCCGTCGCGCCGGCGCCACGGGGGAGGTCGAAGCCCGGGTTGGCCGGGATTCCGCCGACCGCGTCCGCTTTCCCGACCTTCAGATGGAGTCCGTCGGCCTCGTAGAACTTGGCCGACGCGGGATCCGACGGTCCGGCGCCGTAGAGCGAGTCGAGGTCGAGGCTCGGCGACCGCGCCTGCAGGAGCTGGATCGGCGAGACGTTCTCGCCCAGCATCACGTTCGTCTTGTCGAAGCTCAGGTCGTGGTCGACGAACTGGCCGAGATACGTGTAGCCGGCCGGGATTCCCGAAGCACCGCCGCCCCCCGCGGTCATTGCGGAACCGATCTTCTTCCGGTTCGGATCGCCGAGCTGGCGGTTGACTCCATTCGGCCCCATCCGGGAGAACCGGAACGGCGCCGTCATCGCCTCGTCCGCGGCGGCGAGCGTGCGGTCGCGGCCGCCGACGCTCTCGCTCAGAAGACCCTCGCCGAGCACGAAATAGCTCTCAGACCCGTGGTGCTCCATCGTTACCTCCTCAACTCTCGCGGTTCGATCGCGCGGTCGAACCGGATCGAGACTTCATGGAGGTCCTTGCGCACCTCCGGTGGGCTGTCGGCGCTCGGGACGACGAAGCCGGTCGAGGTGCCGACCTTCCCGAACGCGACCTGCAGCTTGATCTCACCTTCGCGGACGGCCATCCCGGACAGGTTCGTGCCGAGCTCGCCGACGAAGCCGTCGATCAGGCGCGCGACGTCCTTTGCCGGCAGGATCGGGGTCTTCGCCTCCGTCTTGAGCTGCGCGTCGGCGAGCTTGAGCCGCTCGGCGACCTGATCCCGCTCGGACTCCGCCTTCGCGAGCGACTCCGTGAGCCGCGACGTCTCCGAGCGCACCTCGTCGAGCGATTTCGCCGACGCGTCGAGCTCTTCCCGGAGCTTCTCCGCAGCCGTTCGCAGCTGCTCGCCGTCCGCCGCTCTCTCCTCGAGCTGCGTCGCGAGCCTCGCATTCTCCTCGAGCAGCGCGGTTAGGCGGTTGTCGGTGTCGCTCACGGCGCGCTCGGCCGAGCGGGCCGCCCGCTCGGCAGCGGTCGCCCGCGCTCGCAGCTCGCGCCGCTCGGCGGTGAACGAGCGCTTCTCGCCCTGGGCCTTCTCGAGCCGCTCCTCCAAGGTCGTCAGGCGACGAAGATCCTGGGCGCTCACCTCGGCCATTCGATCATCCCTTCTGATCGGGGACGACGACCTGGCGCACGACCCGCTCCTCGGCGTCCTTCGCCGTCACGAGCCAGCGCTGCTGGCTTGCCACGTATGACGCCTCGTAGGCGAGGCCGCCCATGATCCGGTCCAGCCGGGCGACATCGTCACGCCCTCGGACACCGTCGATCACCTTGTCGGGCGTCTGCGTGGGCTGCTGCGAGGCCGGGACGAGCGTGTCGGCGCCGACAGCGACGTACTGGACGCGGACGGTCGAGAGCATCCCCGGCGTGATCGCCCCCGAGCGCATGTCCTGCGTCGAGATCGTCTCGAGCGCGACGGCCCCGTCCGCGCGCCGGACGACGGCTGCCTTGAGCTCGAGCTCGGCCTCCGAGATCGCGACCGCCGGCGGGAGGTCGACGAGGTCGCCCGTGAGCGAGCCCTGGGCGTCGACGAGCGACCGCCCCGCCGCCTCGAGAAAGCCGCCGAGATCCGCGTTCGCCTCGGCCATCGCCTACGTCTCCACCGGGGTCGTCGTCGTCCGGACCGGCTCGAGGCGAAGCGGCATCGGCACCGGCACGAGCGTCGCCGTCAGCTTCGAGTGGACGGCGACGTCGCGGTTGAGCTTCCGCTCGGTGCGAACATCGGCCGTGCCGGCGAAGAGGCCGTAGCTGCGCTTCCCGTCCTCACGCACCTGCTCGCTCTCGACGACCTTGATGTCCATCACGACCTCCACCGTCGCCTGGCTGAACTGGTAGAAGGTCGGCGTCACGCCGAGGCTGAGGAGCGAGACCGCCTGCGGCTCGGCCTGCTCGAACGTGATCTTGCCGTCGGCGTCGATCGTCTCGATCACCTGCGGGATCACGTTGACCGTCGTTCCCGCCAGCTCCTCGACGAGGTCGGCGGAGGCCCGGTCGAGGCTCGTCTGCGCGTCGGCGATCCCCTCCGCCAGCATCCGGACGAGATCGCCGAAGCTGACGGACGGGGACTCGCGAACCGGCACCTCGGGCGCCACGATCGCCTCGCGGAACGACCGGAGCGGCAGGAGCGCGGCTCTCGGGATCGGAGCCACGGCC
Organism: uncultured Gaiellaceae bacterium; assembly: GCA_963761905.1. GTDB lineage: Bacteria > Actinomycetota > Thermoleophilia > Gaiellales > Gaiellaceae > Gaiellasilicea. The sequence goes on from CAVXIQ010000005.1 coordinate 429,089, forward strand.
TACGGGACCGGCGGTGCCGCGGGGACGCGGTTGTCGATGACCGTGATCTCGGGGAAGATCCGCGGCGGCGGCGGCACCGGCACCATCTTCGTGAAGAGCCGGCTCGTCCCGCGAACCTCCTTCTGGAACTTCCGGTTGTGCGAGACGTCGACGCGCACCGAGGCGCTCCAGCACGCGAAGCCGACGCTTGCCTTGGCGCTGACCTTGATGTTCGTCTCCGAGGACGTCGTCGTCTTGATGTCCATCGTGACCTCGATCGAGGCCTCGGCGAACTGGTAGAAGGTCGGGTTGAGGCCGACCTGGATCAGCGACATCTCGACCGGGCTCGATGCCTCGAAGGTGATCGTCCCGTTCGCGGCGATCGTCTGCGTGAACGCCGGGATCACCTCGATGGTCGTGTCGGCGAGGATCTGCGCGGTCTCGACCGAGTTCTCGTCGAGCGCGCGCTGCGCCTCTGCGATCCCGAGCGCGAGCTTCGTGACCATGTCGGGCAGCGGTACGTCGAGTAGCTCCTGTCCTACGCTTGCCATTCCTTGCCTCCTCCGCCGCAGGTTCGTCGGTCTTCCAGGTCAGGTCTCCTGCGGTGCAGCGTCGAGCCCGATCAGCTTCGCGAAGCTGCCGAAGCGGGCGGCGTCGATCGAGACAGGGCCGGCGAGCGCGACGGCAGGATGCCGGCTCAGGCCCGAGTAGGCGTCGAGCGGGACGACTGCGAGCACCCGGCGGGGGTCGGGTAGGCGCGTCACGACCTGTCCGCCGGCGGCACGCACGGCTGGATCGGGTGGCCCGCCGCGGCCGAGCACGAAGAAGAGCGAGCGGCCTTCCATGCCCACCGAGACCTCGGCCCCGAACGCCCTCGCCGTGTCTGACGACCCGGCGGCCGGACTGCCGCAGTAACGATCCGTTTCACCCGTCACGGAACTCCCCTCCGTTACTTGCGGCCACCCTCTCGTACCGCGGCGACCGCTGTCAAGGCTCGACGCGCGTAATCCGGCGGTAGCCCTTCGGCGTGCGGACGAAGACCTGCCAGGCATGGAAGGCGTAGAGCGACCGGGTGTCGCGTCGCATCACCCGGGAGTAGGCGAGCACGGCGTCGACGTAGAGCGTCGAGTGGTTGTAGGCGTAGAGGGCACGGCGAATGTCGCCGGGCGCGCCCGAGGCGCGGAGCAGGTTGGCCGCGCCGAGAATCGCGTCGCGTGGATCGTCGACGTCGCCGCCGAGGCCGTACGCGCGCCACGTCGCGGGAAGGAACTGCATCGGGCCCTGCGCGCCGGCGGTGCTGCGCGAGCGCACCTTGCCGAAGGCGGTCTCGACGAAGTTGACGGCGGCGAGCACGTGCCACGGCACGCCGAACCGGCGCTCGGCCTCGCGGTAGTGGGCGAGCAGACGATCGGCGGGCACGGCCGGACCGGTGCGGAAGGCCGAGAGCGGCAGCCGGGTCGGTGGCGTGAGCCGGACGAGCGAGCGTCTGGCGATGACGACGTCGCGGGCGTCGGCTCGGAGGCGAGCGGGAAGCCGGCTCACCACGGCGTTCCCGAACGCCGCCGGCGCGAGGCCGAGCGCCAGGTAGAGCCGCTGCTGGTAGAGCGCCCAGAGAAGAAGCTCGCGTGACGGTGTCGTCGATCTTGCTGCGCGGTGCTCGGCGATCGCGACGTCGAGCGCGTCGGTCGCCACGGCGAGACGATGCGCTGTGGCTGCCGCGCCGCTCGGCAGCTGTGCGTCGACGGGTGGCGGAGCGGGGGAGACCGCCAGCGCCGCGGCGAGGACGAGAGTCAGCATGGGCCGCGGGAGACTACGAGCCGGTGACGCAGGCGCGAGACGCGGCTTCGGCGTCGGCGTCCATTTCGAAGCTCGCCGACGATACGTCACTCCAGTCGCTGTGCTCCATGGCGACGTCGTTCACCGCGTAGAGCGGATCGCCACCGCCGCTGCTCTCGGTCACCCAGGTGCCCACGTCGCCGTCCCCCTCGAGGCCGGTGCCGTCGATCTCAGCCGAGATGTAGTAGACGCCTCCCGCTTCGGACTCGACGAGATAGCCGCTCCGCGCGCGGCCATCCTCGACCAGCAGCTTGTTGCCGAGCGGCGTCATGATCGACGAGTCTGCGGCCACACATTCGTCACCCGCTGTCGCTTCCGTCGTCGTCGGGGCTGCGATCGGCTCCTCGTCGTCGCCTCCACAGCCCGCGAGAGCGAGCAGAACACCGGTCAGGATCGCCCAGCGCCGCAGCACGCCACAACAGTACGGCGTCTGGGCGCAAAGTCAAAGCCGCGGATCAGCCGGCTGACTCGTACCTGCCTGACACGGACACGCCGGCCGTGGCCACGCGGTCGATCGGGATCGCGCCGACGCCGAGATTCGCCTGGAAGTAGGCGCGAACTCCGGGCGGGAGCGAGCTGGAGCCGAAGCCGAGTCCGCCGCCGAGGACGTTGCCGGCAGCGTCAAAGATCACCGTTGAGATCTGGGAGCTCGCGAGGAGCATCGTCGGATGGTCGTTCAGGATCTGGCCCTGGACGGCGCCCACGAAGCCGGGATCGTAAAGGGCCGCCAGCACCTGCACGTCGGCGGTCGCCGGCGCGCGCAGGCTGCGCTGGGCCTGGCTCCCGATCCGGGTTACCACCTCGAGGCTCGAGACGGGCGTCCCGTCGGGAATCGAGCTCGAGCCACCGAGGAAGAACTGCGACTCGGCTCTGACACCAGTGAGGGTCTGGGTCTCCGTCTTGACGACGCGGTTCGTCGCGTCGATGAAATTGACGAGCACGGAGACTTCGAGCGCGTCCTTGTCGGGGGACGGATTGAAGAGCACGAGCCCGTAGCTCACGTCGCGGGAGGGAAAGCGGACACGCTGCGAGAAGCCGCGCTTCTGGATCACGATCCGGGCGGGCGCCGCCGGCGGGCCTGTGACCGCGAACGTTCGCGTAATCCGACCTGCACCTGCGCAGGAGATCGTCGCGCTCGCCATCCCGACTCGTGCCTTCGGCGGCACGCGCCAGCGCCACGACGCACGGCCGCCGCTGGCGGTGATGCCCGCAAGCTTCTGGGTCGCTCCGTCCGCATAGCGCAGCGAGCCGGCGCAGCGCGCGCTCGCGGGTCGCACGAAGATCGAGAGCGAGGCCGGTTGGCCGACGAACGCCTTCTGCGGGAGGAAGCCGAAGCGAAGGCTTCCGCCTACGTCGAGCGCCGCGCCGGCGCCGGCCGCTGCGCAGAGCGCGACGGCAGCTACGAGGGGCGCAATCCAGCGGGCTGGCACCGACTTGACCTCCGATGTAATACGGGCCGGAACATCGCCGGCCGCACGGCTACCTGCCTCGTCGGTGCGCGGATCGAGGTGGCGCATCCCTCGAACGGTGGTTCCGATGGATTCCTCTGCGTAGCGTCGATCCCCGTCCGGCCAAAGAGAAGGGGCCGAATGGCCCCTTCCAAACGCTCCTGGTGCGCCTCCGGCTCTAGAGGAGCCAGATGAGCAGCAGGATGATCACTACGAGAGTCAGAAGTCCGCCACCGATGTACATGTCCACCCTCCGTGGTTGCTTTCGGGACAACAACGAACGAGCCGGGAAAGCAGGTACGCCCTCGCTAGGATGGGCGCTCGCGGCGACGTGGCCGAGTGGTTAGGCAGAGGCCTGCAAAGCCTCGTACAGCGGTTCGAATCCGCTCGTCGCCTCTTCGGCCGACGCCCACGCGGGTCGAGCTCGAAGCTGTGGCGCGTCCCGAGAGCAGCCATTCCCGGGACGCGCCTTCGCCTCGTCAGACCTTCGTCGAGTCGTCGATCTCGCCGCGCCAGGCCCCGTCCTCGGTGCCGCGGCTCTCGATCAGCTCCTTGAAGCGCTGCAGGTCGCCGCGGACGCGCCGAGCATCGAGCCCGGCGGCCGAGCCGACCTTCTGCAGGACGCCTTCCGGGGTGTAGGTCATGGTCAGGCGGATCCGCGAGCGAGAGGAGTCGAGGGGCTCGAAGTTGACGCTCCCGCGGGTCTCCTTGCCGTCCTTCGTCTCCCAGACGATCCGCTCGTCGGGAACCTGCTCGACGATCTTGGCCTCCCACTCGGCGCGCTGGCCGCCGATCGACGCGACCCAGCGCAGGGTCTCGTCGTCGAGCTGCTGCACCTCGTCCACGCCTTCCATGAAGAACGGGAACTCCTCGAACTGCGTCCACTGGTTGTAGGCGGTCGAGACCGGGACGTCGAGGTCGAGCTGCTCCTCGATCCTCATCTGGCCGCTCCGGGGCAGGCTGATCGTCCCCGCCAGCGACCCGGTTGCGTCTTTCGCTCCCCCGAGCTGCTGCCGGATCCAGGTGCGGCTCTGAGGCACCGCCACCGCCGCGACCGGAACCGCGAAGAACGCCGAGCGGACGAGCTTGCGGTTGCGGCGCTTGCGCAACCGCCGCTTGTTCGCGCGGTCGAGCTGAGTGGCCATCGCGGCCACCTGTGCGTGCAGCTCGCGGTTCAGCGCCAGCTGCCGGAATCTCCCGCGCGAGCGGGCCTGGCGTCGGGCCGCCAGCCCGTGGGACGCCGCCGCCATCAGCCGGCCGCGCAGCTTCTTGTCCTCCATCACCTCTTCGGCCAACGGCGCGATCCCACCGATCGCGTCGGAAACGGCCGTGGTCGTTTTCTTCTGCCGGAACATCTTCGACCTCCTCGAATTGCTTGCTTCTTCACCGTTCCAGTCGACGCCCCGGTCAAAACGTCGTCGTCGACGAGCTCCTGCTTCGAGCCGGCCGGCTGTCGTTTCGGTGCCGGATGCGGCGGGAATCTCGGCGAGATGCGAGCGATGTTCGCTCTCTACTCGTTTCTGCTCGTGGGTGGCATCGTCCTGTTCGCGCTCGTGGGGCTCACGTCGGGATGAGGCGCTTCCTCTTCGAGAACGGGCTTTCCGTCTTCTTCGGGGTGCTCTTCGTCGGCGCTCTCGTCGGGCAGTCGTTCGCGGGTCAGAGGGTGTCCAGCAGCGAGGCCACCCAGCACGGTGGGGATCCCATCTCGTGGTGGGACTACGTCCGATCTCCCGACTTCGGAGGTGCCGTGCTGGAGAACTGGCAATCCGAGTTTCTGCAGTTCTCCTTGTTCATCGCCGCAACGATCTGGCTCGTCCAGAGGGGCTCCAACGAGTCGAAGCCGCCGGACGACACGGGGCTCGAGTCGAACCGAAGACAGAAGATCGGTGAGTCCGCCGTAGCCCGGAGCCCGCGACTCGCGAGGCTCGACGACTGGCGAACGCGGATCTACGAGAACTCGCTGCTGATCGTGATGACGCTGGTCTTCCTCGGCACCTGGTTCGGCCAGTCGGTCAACAACTGGCGCACGTACAACGCAGTGCAGCTGGAGCACGACGGAGTAGCGATGGCGTGGACGCGCTACATCGTGAGCGCCGACTTCTGGGAGAAGTCGCTTCAGAACTGGCAATCCGAGTTCCTCGCGATCGGCACGATGGTCGTCTTCACCATCTTCCTCCGTCAGCGAGGCTCACCAGAGTCGAAGCCCGTCGGCGCACCCCACGACGAGACGGGCTCGTCCGGTTGAGAGAGCCGACCGCAGCTACCGAGTAGCGCCTTCGAGCTCCCGCTTGCGGCGCGAGACCGCCGACTGCCGCTTGGAGGACGAGAACTCGACCTTGCGCAGGCGGATCGACTTCGGCGTCACCTCGACGCACTCGTCGTTCCGGATGAACTCGAGCGCCTGCTCGAGCGAGATCGGCCGCGGCGGGATCAGGCGCACGAGCTCGTCGGAGCTCGACGCGCGCATGTTCGTCAGCTTCTTCTCCTTGCAGGCGTTCACGTCCATGTCCTCGCTGCGGGCGTTCTCGCCGACCACCATCCCCTCGTAGACCTCGACGCCCGGCGCGACGAAGAGGACGCCGCGCTCCTGGAGGTTCGAGAGCGCGAAGGCGGTCGTCGGCCCGCGCCGGTCGGCGACGAGGCTGCCGGACGGACGCGTGCGGAGCTCGCCGTGCCAGGGCTCGTAGCGCTCGAAGACGTGGTGCATGATCCCGGCGCCGCGCGTCTCGGTGAGGAACTCGGTGCGGAAGCCGATCAGCCCGCGCGCGGGCACGAGGTACTCCATCCGCGCCCAGCCCGTGCCGTGGTTGACCATCTGCTGCATCCGGCCCTTGCGGAGCGCCAGCATCTGGGTGACGACGCCGATGTAGTCCTCCGGGACGTCGATCGCGACGCGCTCGACCGGCTCGTGCCGTTTGCCGTCGACCTCCTTCGTCAGCACCTCGGGCTTGCCGACGGTCAGCTCGAAGCCCTCGCGGCGCATGATCTCGACGAGCACCGCCAGCTGCAGCTCGCCGCGGCCCTGCACCTCCCAGACCTCGGGCCGCTCGGTCTGCGAGGATCCGCAGGGAGACGTTGCCGACGAGCTCCTGCTCGAGCCGGCTCTTGATCATGCTCGCGGTCACCTTGTCGCCCTCGGTGCCGGCGAGCGGCGAGGTGTTGATCCCGAGCGTGATCGAGAGCGAGGGCTCGTCGACGGCGGTGACCGGCAGCGGACGCGGATCGTCGGGGTCGGCGATCGTCTCGCCGATCGTCACGTCGGGCAGGCCCGCCAACGCGACGATCTCGCCGGGGCCGGCCTCGTCGGCGGGAACGCGGTCGAGCGCGTCCGTGACGTAGAGCTCGGTTGCGCGCGCCGTCTCGATCGTCCCGTCGGCGCGGCACCAGGCGATCTGCTGGCCCTTCCGCAGCGTGCCGTGATGGATCCGGCAGAGCGCGAGCCGGCCGACGTAGGGCGAGGCGTCGAGGTTCGTGACGAGCGCCTGCAACGGATGCTCCGGATCGTGTGAGGGGGCGGGCACCGTGGCGAGCAGCGTGTCGAAGAGCGGCGCGAGGTCGTCTGCGAGCTCGTCTTCCGCGAGGCCCGCACGGCCCTCGCGGGCGATGCAGTAGACGATCGGGAACTCGATCTGGGTCTCGTCGGCGTCGAGGTCGAGGAAGAGCTCGTAGACCTCGTTCACGACCTCCTCGGTGCGCGCGTCCGGGCGGTCGACCTTGTTGACGACGAGCACGACCGGCAGCCGCGCCTCGAGCGCCTTGCGGAGGACGAACCGCGTCTGCGGCAGCGGCCCCTCGCTCGCGTCGACGAGGAGGAGCACACCGTCGACCATCGTCAGACCGCGCTCGACCTCGCCGCCGAAGTCCGCGTGTCCGGGCGTGTCGATGATGTTGATCTTCGTGTCGCCGCGCTGGACGGCGGTGTTCTTGGCGAGGATCGTGATCCCCTTCTCGCGCTCGAGATCCATCGAGTCCATGACCCGCTCGTTGACGTCCTGGTTCGCGCGAAACGAGCCGGACTGCCAGAGCATCGCGTCGACGAGCGTCGTCTTGCCGTGGTCGACGTGGGCGACGATCGCCACGTTGCGCAGGTCGTCACGGCGGGCTGGAAAGTCTCGGCGCGGCACCGGACGAGGGTAGCTATGCGACTGGCGACCCGTCCTCGACCTCGCGGTCGGGACGGAGCAGGACGAGTCCCGAGTCGTGCGGATGGACGGCGAGCACCACCGCATCGTCGCCGTCGAGCGCGCAGACGACCTGGCTCCCGACGAGGGCTTCGGCCTCGGCGAGCGGGATCGGGACCGGAGCCTCGCGGGCGCCGCGGCCGCCAAGGTCGAGCGTCAGAAGCGCCGACGGCCCGCGCGCGCCGGGGTGTGCGGCGACCGCGCTCACGCGGGCGACGACGAGATCGAGCTCCTGTAGCGCCTGAGCCGGTTCCATCGCCCGATCGTGCCCTCCGCCGCGCGACGCTAACCGGTCGCGAGCACGACGAGCGAGACGAGCCCTCCCAGCGCGAGCAGCAGGCAGCCCGCCGTCGCGAGGAGGGCAAGCGTGAGGAACTGCGGCGTGAAGATGTGAAACGACGAGGCAATTCCGAGCAGGCCGCGTGCCGCGTTCACCGGCCGTCGGAGCCGCCAGAGAAGCGACGGCGCACGGCCGACGCCGCCGGTTCGGGCATCGCCCGCGATCCGGCTCACCTCCGCGAGTTGCTCGATGCTCTGCTGCGGCATCCCGCGCACCCGCTCCGGCAGCCCCGTCACCTCGCGCAGGCCCGCCGCGAAGACGAGCAGGATTCCCGGCGGGACGAGGAGGACGAGCGCGAGGACGGCGTCTGTTTCCGCGAAGCCGTCTCGCGCGAGGCTGGCGGCGATCGCGACCACGCCGAGGCCGGCGACGATCGCCAGCCTCCTGATCAGCCGAATCGCCGCGGCGAGGAGGTTCGAAAGGGACTGCAGATCGACGGCGGTCAGGGTCACTCTCGCCATCGCGGCTCACGTTAACGTGCCTTTCGTGGATCCGTCTCTCGCCTTCGCCGCGGAGCTCGAGGAGCGCGACGCGGCGCTGAGCGACCGGATCGAGCTCCTCGGCGAGCTCGGCCGTCAGGCGGACGAGGTGCGCGGTCGAGCTCGAGCCGTCGCCGAGGCCCTCGAGCGCCTGCCGCGAGATCGGGAGCAGGCCCTGGCGAGCCTCGCCGAGGCCGAACGCGAGCTCGAGATCGCCCAGGCGGCGCACGCGCGAACGCTGGCGGACGTCCAGCGTGCTCGCGGAGAGGATGGTCAGGCGGCGGCGCGCCGGCACGAGGCGCACGCGGCGACGGACGTGCGGACGACCGAGGATCGCCGCGGCCGGCTGGTCTCGCGCCGCGACGAGCTGGCTCGCTCCGAGCAAGCCGCAGCGGAAGAGATCGGCGCGCTCGCCGCACGTGTCGGGGAGCTCGCAGCCGAGCTGAAAGCCGCTCCGCGGGTGGCGGCCCCGGATCCGCCCGAGCCAGGACTCGACGGACTAGCCGACTGGGGCGCTCGGGCTCACGCCGCTGTCTTCGTCGCGCGCAGCGGGCTCGAGACGGAGCGCGAGCGCGTGGCCCGCGAGGCGAGCGAGCTCGCGGCCTCCGTGCTCGGCGAGCCGCTCGCCGCGACGAGCGTTGCGGGGATCCGAGAGCGGCTCGAGGAGCGGCTCTCGTGAGCTGCTCGTCAACCGGGATCCCGCTCTACGGCAGCAGCTCGCGCAGCCGCTCGGCGCGGTAGTCGAAGATCTCGTCGACGAGCCGGCGGACGAGCCGGGTCGGTGCGAGCGGCCCGCCTGGCACGCGGTAGTGGACGTTGTCGTAGATCTCGGTCCCGATCGGCGCGGGCGAGAAGCGATGGGTGTGAAGCCAGAGCAGGTACGGCCCGCGGAGCTGCCGGTCGCTGAAACCGCCCGGCGGGTGCCAGGACTCGATCTCGGTCAGCCAGCGCACCGGGATCCCGTACAGCCTGAGCCGGTAGCGGAGAAGCGAGCCGCGCTCGAGCCGCGCCGGCGCCTCGAGGATCCGGAAGTGGAGCCACGGCGGCGTGATCGCCTCGAGGTTCCGAGGCTCAGCGAAGAACGCGAACGTCTCGGCGAGGTCGCGCCGGACGATCTGGGTGCGCTCGAGCTCGATGCCGCGAACAGCTAGGCGGCGAAGGGGAGCCGCACGTCCGAGACGTCGAGGCCGAGGCTCGACGCCATCCGGATTCCGTCCTGCACGTCCTCCTGCAGGCGTCGGATGTCGGTGTCGCGCATCACGGTCCCGATCCAGGCGCGCTCCTTGGGCCGCCAGAGCGCGTGGTCGACGAAGATCGGCAGCAGCCGGTTCGCGGCCGTCACAAGCCGCTCCTTCGTCTTCTTCGACGCCCCCTCGAGCAGGATCCGCTCGTACGCGACGCCCGAGCTGTGGTGGATCCCGTCGTCGATCGTGAGGCGGTTGCAGAGATCCTCGAGCACCGTGCCCCGGGACGAGCGGGCGATCAGCCGGAAGCGGGGGATGATCAACCGCTCGAAGAAGACCTGCATCTGAAAGACCTTTTCCTCGAGCGTCTCCGCCTCGAGCGTCATCTTCGCGAGCTCGTCGAGGTGCGGGTCGCGCTCCGCGACGCCGCCGGCCTCGGCGGCGAGCTTCAGCCACGCCTCGGTGTGGCGCGCTTCGTCCTGGACCATCGTCGAGTAGTAGAGCTTCGCCTCGCGATGCGGCGCCAGGTTGAGCAGCTGCGCCGCCATCTCGACCGCGAACTGGTCGGCCTGGAGCTGCTGCGTGATCACCGAGCGCCAGACGGCGCGTCGGCGCTCCTTGCGCTCCGGCGAGGCGCCTACGCGTGTTTCCGGGATCGGCGGCACGTCGCCCCAGGGCAGGTCGCGTACCTGCCACTCCTGCTTCTTGGCCAGGTCGTAGAAGCGGAGGACGCCCTGGCCCTTGTTGTCCTCCGCAGCGTCGGCGGCCGCCTGCCGCTCCGCCTCGATCAGCGGCGCGTACGTCGGATTCGCGTTGATCGGCTCCTCGGCCGGTTCGACCGTCATCGCGGGGAGGATATCGCCGTTACCGCATGCCGCCGCGCTCGTGGTGCGCACGGAAGAAGTTCTCCGAGCCTGCCGTCGCCATTGCGGCGGAAGCAGAGATCTCGAGCGCGAGCGCCGCGGCGGCCACGATCTGGGCGAAGCGGTAGACCGTGCCGGTCCCGGCGCAGCCGAGCAGCGCCAACCACGAGCGGGCGTAGGGAAGGGTCGTGCCGCCGCCGACCGTGCCGACCTCGAGCCCGGGGAAGCGGATCGCGGCGTGGAGGCCGCCGTCCGCCGTGCGATGCGCGGTGCCGTGCGCCATCGAGCTCGTCCCGACCATCCCCAGGTCCTGGCCCGTGCAGGCGAAGATCGCCGCGATCGCGGTGGCCGGGGTGAACGCGACCGACTGCATCCCGGAGGCGACGGCGCCGTGCGTCCCCGCCCAGGAGAGCTCGAGCAGGTCGTCGACGGTCGTGCGGAGGACGCGGCGGACGGTCTCGGCGTCGAGCGTCGTCTCCGCCAGCACGGTCTTGCCGTGGCCCGAGGCGAAGAACTGGTGCGACGGCTTCTTGTCGCCGCCCATGTTCGCCTCGAGGATCGCGCGCTCGGGCTTCACCGGCGCGTGCTGCATCACATAGCCCATGTTGAGCGCGTAGCTGTTGCGGGTCATCATGTTCGGCCCGCAGGCGTCGCCGGTCGTCCAGGCCCAGAGGACGTGGCACATCGGCCCGACGACGTGCGTGTTCACCTCGCGGAGCTTCGCGCGCTTCGAGAGGGATGGGTCGTCGAGCTCGGCGAGGTAGGAACGGAGGTCGTCCACGGACGCTTCGAGCCAGCTTGCGAGGGTGACGGCTTCCTCGGTGTTCTTGCAGACAAAGCAAGATGCTCTGGTCATTCTGTCGTGGAGCACATACGTTCGGAAGCCGCCGGCGCGGTTGGCGGCAGTGAGCCCGCGGGTCATCGAGGCGGCGAGGCCACCCTCCGTGTGCGCGAGCGGGATCAGCAGCTCCTCCGCGGCGCGGCCGGTCTCGCGGAGGGCGCCCGACGGCTCCTCGAGCTCGTAGGCGCCGAGCTCGACGCGCAGCGGGCCGACGACGGAGACGGGGATGACCGCGGCGCCGGTGTGGGACTCCTGCGCGCGCGTCCACGACTCCTCGTCGTGGGAGAGCGGCTCGTCGCCGACCACGTCACGGATCGCGTCCCGTCGGGCCTGGATCGAAACGGCGTCGTTCTTCCGGGGCCAGCGATCCATCGCGAGAGCTTATTCTGGCGCTCGTGGCCGCGACGCTCATGGACGGGAAGGCGCTCGCGGAGCGGATCCGCGAGGAGGTCGCGGCCGACGTCGCCGGCCTTGGCCCGATCGGCCTCGCCACGGTGCTCGTCGGCGACGACCCGGCCTCCGACGTCTACATCCGCCTCAAGCACAAGGCCTCGACTGGGGCCGGGATCGACTCGCGTGACATCCGGCTTCCGGCCACGACCACCGAGGCCGAGCTGCTCGAGCAGGTGGCCCGGCTGAACGCGGACGAGTCCGTCCACGGGATCCTCGTTCAGCTGCCCCTTCCGGCCGGCCTCGACGAGGCCAAGATCATCGCGACGATCGACCCGAGAAAGGACGTCGACGGGCTTCACCCGTTCAACGCGGGCCAGCTCCTCCTCGGCCGCCCGACCTTCGTCGGCGCGACCCCACTCGGCGTGCTCGCGCTGCTCGACGAGTACGACGTCCAGCTGGCGGGTGCGCGGGCGGTCGTGATCGGGAGAAGCGACATCGTGGGGAAGCCGGCGGCGCTGCTGCTCCTCCAGCGGCACGCGACGGTCACGATCTGTCACTCCCGAACGCGCGATCTCGGCGCCGAGGTCGCGCGTGCCGACGTGGTCGTCGCCGCCGTCGGGGTGCCGGGCCTCGTGCGATCCGATTGGGTGAAGGAGGGCGCGACCGTGATCGATGTCGGGATCACGCGCACCGAGGATGCCCTCGTCGGCGACGTGGCGCCCGACGCAGCGGCCCGCGCGGGGTTGCTCACGCCCGTTCCGGGCGGGGTCGGCCCGATGACGATCGCGATGCTGCTGACGAACGCCGTCACGGCTGCCAAGTACCGCTCAAGGGTGCTTGCGTTTCCTAGTTTGTGAGGCTATGTTTCGCGCGCTTATAGGTCAGCGGCATCGGTGCTTGCACCACCGTCGCTTCACGCAAGGAGGAACATCAGTTGGCGCAGGGCACCGTTAAGTGGTTCTCGAACGAGAAGGGCTACGGATTCATCGAGCGGGAGGGTGGCGAGGACGTCTTCGTGCACTTTTCGGCAATCACGATGGACGGCTACAAGTCGTTGACCGAAGGCCAGCGGGTCGAGTTCGAGGTCGTCCAGGGCCCCAAGGGCGCCCAGGCGGCGAACGTCTCGGCCGTCGCGTAGAGCACTTCCGGATTTCGAGTGACGAGAGCCCCGGAAGGGGCTCTCGCCTTTTGCGAGGATGGATCGGATGGCCATTACACGTGAAGAGGTTCTGCATGTCGCGAAGCTCGCTCGGCTCGAGCTGACCGACGACGAGGTCGAGCGGCTGACGCTCGAGCTTGGGGCCATTCTCGAGGCCGTCGGCAAGGTGGCCGAGCTCGATCTCGAAGGCGTGCCGCCAACCTCGCACCCCCTCTCGCTCGCGAACGCGTGGCGGGACGACGAGCCGCACGAGTCGCTCGGTCTCGACGAGGTGTTCGCGAACGCGCCGCAACGCGAGTCCGACCTCTTTCGCGTTCCGCCGACGACATGAGCGCCGGTGTCGACACGCTGCGGCTGACCGCCGAAGGGGCGACCGGGCTGCTCGAGCGCGGGGAGCTCAGCGCCGCCGAGCTCCATCGGGCGTACATCGACGCCGCCACGGAGCGCGACCCGGAGCTCCACTGCTACCTGCGTCTCGTCGAGGAACCGGTCGGTGACGGCGTTCCGATCGCGCTCAAGGACGTGATCTCGACGCAGGGGATCGAGACGACGGCGGGCTCGAAGATCCTCGCCGGCTACGTGCCGCAGTTCGACTCGACCGTCGCCGCCCGCTGCAAGGCGGCGGGCCTGCCGATCATCGGGAAGACGAACACCGACGAGTTCGCAATGGGCTCCTCGACCGAGAACTCCGCGTACGGGCCCACCCGCAACCCCTGGGATCCGGAACGCGTCCCGGGCGGCTCGGGCGGCGGCTCGGCCGCAGCGGTCTCGGCCGGGCTGGCGCCTTGGGCGCTCGGCTCCGACACCGGCGGCTCGATCAAGCAACCCTCCGCGCTCTGCGGCAACGTCGGCCTCCGTCCGACCTACGGGACGGTCAGCCGCTACGGGATCGTCGCCTTCGCCTCCAGCCTCGATCAGGTCGGCCCGGTCGCGAAGAACGTCCGTGACTGCGCGCTCCTCTACTCGATCATCGCCGGCCGCGACGAGCGCGACTCGACGACGGTCGAGCTGCCCGAGCCGATCCGCCTGCCCGAGGGCGAGGATCTGACCGGGCTTCGGATCGGCGTTCCGAAGCAGCTGAACGAGGCCGAGGGGATCGAGCCCGGCGTCTCCGGTGCCGTGGGCAAGGCGATCGAGCTCGCCCGCTCGCTCGGGGCCGAGGTGGGGGAGTGCGAGCTGCCCCGCTCGGTCGAGTACGGAATGCCGTGCTACTACCTGATTGCGCCGGCGGAGGCCTCGTCCAACCTCGCGCGCTACGACGGCGTCCGCTACGGGCTGCGCGTCGACGGCGACACCTATCGCGAGATGGTCGAGCGCACCCGCGACGCCGGCTTCGGCGACGAGCCGAAACGCCGGATCATGCTCGGCACCTACGCGCTCTCGGCCGGCTACTTCGACGCCTTCTACGGACAGGCGCAGAAGGTTCGAACCGTGATCGCGCAGGAGCACGCGGCCGCGTTCGAGCGCTTCGACGTGCTGGTCTCGCCGACCTCGCCGACGGTCGCGTTCAAGCTCGGCGAGAAGGCGGCGAACCCGCTCGCGATGTACCTCTCGGACCTGCTCACGATCCCCTCCTGCATGGCGGGCCTGCCGGGACTGAACATCCCGTGCGGGCTCTCGGAAGGCCTCCCGGTCGGCCTGCAGCTGATCGGACCGCAACTCTCCGAGAACACGCTCTTCCGCGTCGGGCACGCGCTCGAGACGGCGCTCGGCTTCGACCCCGTTCCGGAACGGCTCCGTTGACCTGGCAACCCGTCGTCGGGCTCGAGATCCACGTCCAGCTGAAGACGCGGACGAAGATGTTCTGCCGCTGCCCGAACGGCTTCGGCGGCGGCGAGAACACGCAGACGTGTCCCGTCTGCCTGGCGCTTCCCGGGGCGCTGCCGGTGCCGAACCGGGTCGCGCTCGAATGGACGCTCAAGCTCGGGCTCGCCCTCGGCTGCGAGATCCCGGAGCGCGCCGTCTTCGCCAGGAAGAACTACTTCTACCCGGATTCGCCGAAGGGTTATCAGATCTCCCAATACGATCTACCGTCTTGCATAAACGGCAAGATGATAGTCCCAACCGAGGACGGCGACCACGAGGTCGGGATCGTCCGCGCGCACCTCGAGGAGGACGCCGCGAAGACCGTCCACGTCGGCGGACGCACCGGCCGGATCGGAGGCGCGGAGCACTCGCTCGTCGACTTCAACCGAGTCGGCACCCCGCTCGTGGAGATCGTCACCGGCCCCGACATCCATTCCTCGGCGGACGCCCGCCGCTTCCTCCAGCTGCTCCGCCAGACGATCGTCGAGCTCGGGATCTCCGATGCCGAGATGGAGAAGGGAACCTTGCGCGTGGATGCCAACGTCTCCGTCCGCCCGGAAGGCTCCACCGAGCTTCGGACGCGCTGCGAGCTCAAGAACATGAACTCATTCCGCTTCGTCGCGCAGGGAATCGACGCCGAGGTGGCGCGGCAGATCGCGGTCTACGAGGCCGGCCGCGAGGTCGTCCAGGAGACCTACGACTTCGACGCCGCCACCGCGACCCTGACCGCGCGCCGGTCGAAGGAGGAGGCCGACGACTACCGCTACTTCCCCGAGCCGGATCTCGTGCCGGTCGAGCCCTCCGCGGAGCTCGTCGAGCGCCTGCGCGCGGAGCTGCCGGAGCTGCCGTCGCTACGGATCCGCCGGCTCGAGCGGGAGCTCGACTTCGAGCGCGCGCTCGTGCTCGTCACCGGCGGGCTCGACCGGCTCTGGGAGGCGACCGCTGCCGCCGGCGCCGAGCCGCTGCCCGCTGCGAACCTGATCGCGAACCGGCTCGCGGGCACGGACGGCGCCGCCGTCGATCCGAGAGAGCTCGCCTTGCTCGTGGAGGCGCGCGACCGGCTCCCCCGCCCTGTGCTCGACGAGGCGCTCGCGCGGGTTGGAGAGCCGGGCTTCGAGGCGGCGCAGTACCTCGCGCAGGAAGCCGTCTCCGACACCGGCGAGCTCGAGCCGGTGATCGCCAGGGTCCTCGAGGAGAATCCCGCCCAGGTCGCCGCGTATCGCGGCGGCAAGGAAGGCCTCCTCGGCTTCTTCGTCGGCCAGGTGCTGAAGGAGACCGGCGGCAAGGCGAACGCGCGCGTCGTCAGCGAGCTCGTGCGCGAGCAGCTGCGCCCATGAGCCCGCGCGCTCGCAAGGTCGCGTTGATCGCCGCGTCGCTGGGGCTGATGGTCAGCCTCTTCCTTGCCCTGCGCCCTCAGGAGGAGGACGAGCCGGCAGCGACGACCTCGACCGCGGCGGCAACCACTGCTCCTGCGACGACGGCAACCGCGACGACCACGGCGCCGGCCACGACGACCGAGCCCCCTCCTGCGACCACGACGAAGCCGTCACCGCCGCCGCCCCAGACGATCCGGATCGTCGTCGCGGGCGGGCGCCCGGTCGGCGGAATCCGGCGCGCGACGATCGAGCAAGGCACGCGCGTCGTCCTCGTCGTCGTCTCCGACGTCTCCGACCACGTCCACCTGCACGGCTACGACGTCATGGTCGACGTCGCGCCCGGCTCGCCGGGGCGGCTGCCGTTCAGGGCCACCGTGCCCGGACGCTTCGAGGTCGAGCTCGAGGATCGAGGGATCCTGCTCGCCGACCTCGAGGTTCGCCCTTGATCCTCGCCCACGGGGTCGGCGGTGTCCGCGACCTGCCGGTTCCGACGTGGCTCTTCTCGTGGGGCGCCGCCGTCGTGCTCGTGCTCTCGTTCCTCCTTCTCGGCACGCTCTGGAAGCGCCCGCAGCTCGAGCGCCTGGCCGTGGGGCGGCCGTTTGCCCCTTGGCTCGAGCGGGCGCTCCGCTCGACCGCTCTCCACGTCGTCCTCGGAGCGCTCTCGGCCGGCCTGCTCGTTCTGGTCTTCCTGGCCGCGCTCCTCGGTGATCCTTCTTCGACGACCAATCTTGCGCCGACGTTCATTTACGTCGTCTTCTGGCTCGGGATCGTGCCGCTGCAGGTCGTGCTCGGGAACGTCTGGCCGGCGCTCAACCCGTGGCTTGCGATCGCGAGCGCAGTCGCGTGGATCTGGCGCGCGCTGGGGCGAACGTGGAATCCGATCGTCGCCTATCCGGAGCGGCTCGGCGTCTACCCGGCGGCCGCCCTGCTCTTCGCGTTCGTGGCGCTCGAGCTGTGCTACGTCGATCCCGCGAATCCTCGGGCTCTGGCGCTCGCGATTGCGCTCTACAGCTACGCGACCTGGTTCGGGATGGCCGCGGTCGGACGGCGGCTCTGGGCCGAGCGGGGGGAGGCGTTCACCGTCTATTTCGGCCTGCTCGCGCGAATCGCGCCCTTCGGCGAGAGGGAGGGGCGGCTCGTCGTCCGGATGCCGCTCTCGGGACTCGCCGGCCGCGAGCCGCTGCCGGGGATGCTCGCGGTCGTGGCGGTCATGCTGGGCTCCGTCGGGTTCGACGGCTTCAGCCGCTCGTCGGCGTGGCAGGACCTGCGGGCTCGGGTGGAAGGCCCGTACGTCCTCGAGTCACCGGGCGTCGCCGACTTCCTCGGGACGCTCCTCGCGCTCGCGGGGCTCATCGCCTGCATCGCCCTCGTGGCGCTCGCCTATCTCGCGGCGATCCGGATCGCGGAACGCGTGACGCGGAGCGACCGGTCCCTCGCCGCCGACTTCGTCCGGAGCCTCGTGCCGATCGCGCTCGTCTACGCCGTCGCGCATTACTTCACCCTGCTCGTCGTCTACAGCCAGGTGGCCGTCTCTCTGGCGTCGGATCCGTTCGGCTCCGGCTGGGACATCTTCGGAACTGCCGACTTCGCGCCCAATCTGGCGCCGCTCTCGCCGAACGCAGTCTGGTACGTCCAGGTCGGCGCGCTCGTGGCGGGTCACGTCGCCGGGCTCGCCGTCGCGCACGACCGGGCGATCACCCTGTTCCCGGCCCGCGCGGCCCTGCGGTCGCAGTACGCGCTGCTCGTCCTGATGGTCGCCTACACGCTCGGGGGGCTGTGGCTGCTCTCGCAGGAGTAGCGCTCGTCGGTCACGGTGGCGTCGGCGGCGCGGTCGTCGAGGCCCTGCTCGTCGTTGCCCTGCTCGCGCTGTTTCTCGCGGTCTACCTGCGCGAGCGGCGCGCCCGCCGCGACGACGATCCGTCCTAGATCAAGCCGCAGGAGCGCGCGGTGTTCGGCCAGGGATAGAAGCCCCGACCGCTGCGATGGGCGCGCTCCGCGACCCACATCTGCTCGAGCGCGGACCAGTTGTTCGCGGTTCCCTTGCGGCGGAGGATCTCCGCGCCGTACGTCCGCTGAAACGAGATGTCCATCTGCAGGCCGCCGTAGTAGCCGTTGCCTGTTCGCGTCGCCCAGCCCTGTGCCGGATTGCGCTCGTAGCGGTGGATGCAGAGCCACTGAGACCGATGGGGCGGATTCGCGGCGCGCTGCTCCGCGGCCAGCGCCCGGTTGCGCCAGAGGTTGCGAACCCATGTGCGGTAGGACGCGCTCGCGACCTTGCGCTCGCTGAAGCTCGCCGGCGTCCGCGGCTTCCCCATCAGCTGCTGCCAGCGCCACGTCTCGGAGCGGTAGTCCGCGATCTGCTCGACGAGGCTGACGCGCGAAACGCTCGCGTCCGCGAGTTGGGGGCGCGCGAGGGCGGCCAGCACCAGCACGAGCACACCGGCGAGAACGAGCACACGTACGGACAGGTTCAAACGAAACCCCTTTGGACGGAAACAGGTGGGCCACCGGACACGGAAGAAGACCGCAGGCGTCGTGGCAGCGCGTTGTTGCCCGCCCAAGCTAGCAACGGGATTGTTTGCAAAAGGTAAGTTCTGTTACGAGCGCGACACGGAGCCGAGGTAGATCAGCACCGCGGCGAGCGCGACGAACAGGGCCGTCCGGCCGACTCCGAGCCCGGCGACGGCGCTTCCGACGGCCGCGACCGCCACTCCGGCGATGAGCAAGGAGTTTCCGAGCGGACGACCCCGGAACGTCCGGAGCGCGACCCCCACGAGCGCGAGCGAGCCGGCCACGTTGCCGACGATCGCGACGATTCGCGCTGGGAAGAGCTCGAGATGAGCCTGCGCTTCGGGTATCGCGGTTCCGTCGACTGCGCCCGTCAGCGGGACCGCGACCGCGATTCCGACCGCGAGGCCGACGTAGACGAGGATCGTGGGGCCGGCACGCCGACGGCCCGTCCCGAGCAGCGAGCCCGCTCCGAGGAGCGGCGCCGTCAGGAGCCCTCCGAAGAGGTAGTAGGCGCGAAAGACGCGGTCGTCCCAGCCTGCGGCCGCGCCCCACGCGAGCGCCGCCGCCCCGAGCGCGTATGCGCCGAGCCCGGCGCTCCAGGCGGCGAGCTGCGGTGAGCGGGTCGCGCGCCAGCGCCTCACCAGGAGGCCGCTCAGGCGGAGTGCCAGCAGCGCTGCGCCGAAGGCGAGGAGGGCTTCCATCGGCGAGGAGCGTACGCACGCTCGCGCGACGCGGAGCTTGTGTTCATTGCGCACAAAGTCTGCTCGTCGGCCTCGAAGGCTAGGCTCCGCTCCGATGGCGCAGAAGCGGTACCTGTTCACGCCCGGGCCGACGCCCGTGCCGCCTCAGGTGCTCGCCGCGCTCGCGGAGCCGGTTCTGCATCACCGAGCGCCGGACTTCCGGATCGTCTACGAGCGGACGCTTCAGCGGCTCCAGGAGGTTCACCGGACGAGCGCGGACGTCCTCCTCTTCACCTGCTCGGGCACCGGCGCCTTCGAGTCGGCGATCGTCAATCTCTGCTCGCCCGGCGACCGTGTGCTCGCCGTCTCGGCCGGCCAGTTCGGAGAGCGGTGGGCGGCGATGGCCCGCGGCTACGGCTGCGAGGTCGAGGAGCTGCGCTTCGAGTGGGGCGAGACGCCGACCGCGGCCGAGCTCACGCGCAGGCTCGCCGAGCTCGAGCCGGTCGCGCTCGTCTTCCTCGTCCATTCGGAGACGTCGACGGGCGTCGTCTGCGACCTGCAGGCGCTCGCGGCCGCCGCCAAGGAGGCGGGCGCGCTCGTCGTCGTGGACGCCGTCTCGAGCCTCGGCGCCGTCCCGCTCGAGACCGACGACTGGGGGCTCGACGTCGTCGTCGCCGGTTCCCAGAAGGCGCTGATGACGCCACCGGGCCTCGCGACGGTCGCGGTCTCCGAGGCCGCCTGGGAGCTCGCGGCGCGCTCGACGCTGCCTCGCTACTACCTCGACTGGGAGCGAACCCGGAAGGCGCAGGCCAAGCTCGACAGCGCCTTCACGCCCGCCGTCTCGCTCGTCGTGGCGCTCGATGTCGCGCTCGGCCTGCTGCTCGAGGAGGGGCTCGAGGCGGCGTGCGCTCGCCATGCCCGGCTCGGGCGCGCCTGCCGCGCCGGGATCAAGGCGATGGGGCTCGAGCTCTTCTCGCCCGACGAGGAGCGCTCGGCGGTGGTCACCGCCGCCTTCATGCCCGCTGGGCTCGACTCGTCGGAGCTGACGCTCGCGCTCCGCGACCGGCACGGGATCACGATCGCCGCCGGCCAGGGCGAGCTGAAGGAGAAGATCTTCCGGATCGGACATATCGGCTACTTCGACGAGTTCGACATCGCGACCGCGCTGTCGGCCGTCGAGCTCGTGCTCGGGGAGCTCGGCGCACCGATCGAGCGCGGGCTCGCCGCGACGCGGGCGCTCGAGGTGTACGCAGAAGGGGCCCCCGTCTAGGTGGTTCAGCTCTGAGGGTTCTGGTCCGGGAGTCGATCGCGGAAGCGGGGATCGAGCTCCTCCGCGGCCGCTTCCACGTCGACGTCGACTCCGACTCTCCCCTCGAGGAGATCATCGAGCGCTACGACGCGATCGTAATCCGCTCGGCGACGAAGCTCGACGCCGAGCTCCTCGGACGGGCGGAGAGGCTGAAGGTCATCGGGCGCGCGGGCGTGGGCGTGGACAACGTCGACGTCGCGGCGGCCACGCGCAGGGGAATCGTCGTCGCGAATGCCCCGGAGTCGACGGTCGTCTCCGCCGCGGAGCACACGATCGGCCTGCTCGTCGCGCTCGCCCGCAACATCCCGCAGGCGCACGCCGCGCTGAAGCAGGGGCGGTGGGAGCGCTCGCGCTGGGGCGGCGTCGAGCTGGCCGACAAGACCCTCGGCGTCCTCGGCTTCGGCCGGATCGGGCGGCAGGTCGCGCGGCGGGCGCTCGGGCTCGGGATGCGCGTCGTCGGCTACGACCCGTTCGTCGTCCCCGAGCGCTTTCGCGAGCTCGGCGCCGACCACGCCGAAACCGCGGAGGAGGTGCTCGGAGCGGCCGACTTCGTGACCCTGCATCTGCCGCTCACCGACGAGACGCGAGGCTTTCTCGACGCCGCCGCACTCGCCCGCGCACGGCCGGGAGTACGGATCGTCAACGCCGCCCGCGGCGAGCTCGTCGACGAGGCGGCGCTCGCCGAAGCGATCCGGAGCGGCCGCGTCGCCGGCGCCGCGCTGGATGTCTTCTCCGCGGAGCCGTACACCGGCGAGTTGCTCGAGCTCGACTCGGTCGTCGTCACTCCTCACCTCGCCGCGTCGACCGACGAGGCGCAGGATCGCGCCGGCCTGATCGTCGCCGAGCAGGTCGTCGCCGCGCTCGACGGCGGCCTCGTCACGAACGCGGTCAACATCCCGGTCGTCGGCGCCGAGGATCTGGAGCTGCTCGGTCCGTACATCCCGCTCGCGGCCAAGCTCGGCCGGCTCGCGGTCGAGCTCGCCGGCGCCCACCCGCGGCGGATCGCGCTCTCGTTCCACGGCGGGATCGCCGAGCACGACACGCGACTGCTCACGGTCGCGGCGCTGAACGGCGCCTTCCAGGGACGCGTCGAGCAGACGGTGAACTACGTGAACGCGCCCTTGATCGCGGCGGAACGGGGGATCGAGGTGACGGAGCAGCGCTCCGGCGCGTCGCGCGACTACACGAACCTCGTCACGGTCGCCGTCGACGACGTCGAGGTCGCCGGAACGACGATCGGGCCGGAGCCGCGCCACTTCCTCGCTGCCGCGCTCGGCTTCGCGATCGACCTCCAGCTCTCGCCGCGGATGGTCTTCCTCCGCTACGACGACATCCCGGGCGTGATCGGCCGGGTGGGGACGATGTTCGGCGCGAGCAGCGTCAACATCGCGAACATGGCCGTCTCGCGGACGAAGGAGGGCGGCAAGGCACTGATGGCGCTCTCGATCGACTCGGAGCCGCCGCCGGAGCTCGTGGAGCGCGTGCGCGGCGAGGGCTTCGACGACGCCCGCTTCATCGTCCTCGGGTAGCTCGCGGGTAGGCTTGCGCGGTGCGAGCGAGCTGGCCCGAGCCTGTCGAGCGAGTCGCCGCCTTTCTTCGGCAGGCAGGCGCGGACGCGAGGCTCGAGGAGTTCGAGTCGGGGACGCCGACCGCGTCTGCGGCGGCCGAAGCCGCGGGTTGCTCGCTCGACCAGATCGTCAAGTCGATCGTGGTCGTCTGCGGCGGTCGGGCGCTCGTCGTCTGCGTGCCGGGCGACCGGCGGGCCGATCTCGCGAAGATCGCGAGCGTCGCCGGGGCGGGTGCAGCGCGGATCGCGCGCGCCGACGAGGTCGAGGCCGCCACCGGCTTCGAGCCCGGCGCCGTCGCCCCGTTTCCACTCCCGAAGGCGGTCGAGCGCGTCTTCGTCGACCGAACGCTGCTCACCCACGACCTCGTCTGGGTCGGGGGCGGCTCACCGGCTCATCTCGTGGCGATCAGGCCCGCCGAGCTGCTCCGGCTGGCGAGAGGCGAGCCGATCGACGCCGTCCAGGAGGCCGCATACGATTACCCGCCGGCGGGGTCCGCCGCGAGAGGAGACGACTGATGCGCGAGACCGAGACGATCTGGATGAACGGAGAGTTCATCCCCTGGAAGGACGCGACCGTTCACGTGGGCGCCCACGGGCTCCACTACGGCACCGGGGTGTTCGAAGGGATCCGCTGCTACGAGACGCCAAAGGGCCCGGCCGTCTTCCGGCTCGCGGAGCACCTGAACCGGCTCGAGAGCTCCGCGAGGCTCCTCTACATGGAGCTCCCCTACGGGGTGGACGAGATCCGGACGGCGATGCACGAGCTGATCGGGCGGAACGGGCTCGCCGAGTGCTACGTGCGCCCGTTCGCCTTCTACGGCTACGGCGAGCTGGGCGTCCACACGGGCGACAACCCCGTGGAGGTCGTGATCATGAGCTGGCCCTGGGGCAACTACCTCGGGGACGAGAACGCGGGCTCCGGGATTCGAGCCAAGATCTCCTCCTGGCAGCGCGTCGGCGCGAACACGATCCCGCACGTCGCCAAGGCGACGGGGATCTACCTCAACTCGATGCTCGCGGTGCACGAGGCGCAGCGGGCCGGCTACGACGAGGCGATTCTGCTCACGGCCGACGGCTTCGTCGCCGACGGCTCCGGCGAGAACGTCTTCGTCGTCAAGGAGGGCCGGATCTGGACACCGCCGCTCTCGACCTCGATCCTGCCCGGGATCACGCGCGACACGGTGATCCAGATCGCCCAGGATCTCGGGTACGTCGTCGAGGAGGCGAACGTGATCCGCTCCGACCTCTATCTCGCCGACGAGATCTTCATGACGGGCACGGCCGCCGAGGTGACGCCGGTGCGCTCGGTGGACGACCACGAGGTCGGCGTCGGCCCGGTGACGCTCGAGCTCCAGAAGGCGTACCTCGACACCGTTCGGGGACGGAGCGAGCGCTGGAGCCACTGGCTCGACCACGTGGACGTGGCCGAGCGGGCGACAACCGAGGCGTGAAGGCGGCCGTCAAGCCGATCCAGCTCTCGGCGCCCTATCTCGACGAGCGCGACGAGGAGCTCGTGCTCGAGGTGCTCCGCTCGGGCCGGCTCTCCCTCGGCCCGACGATCGATCGCTTCGAGGAGCTCTTCGCGGAGCGGGTCGGGGCGCCGTACGCGGCCGCGGTCTCCTCGGGAACGTCGGGCCTGCACCTGCTCTGCCGGACTGCGGCCCTGGCGGAGGGAGACGAGGCGATCACTTCGCCGTACTCGTTCGTCGCGTCGGCGAACTGCGCGATCTACGAGGGAGCGACCCCCGTGTTCGCGGACGTCGATCCGCAGACGATGAACCTCGATCCGGCGGCGGTCGAAGCCGCGATCACCGAGCGGACGAAGGCCGTGATCGCGGTCGACATCTTCGGCTATCCATGCGAGCTCGGGCCGCTCCAGGAGCTCTGCGAGCGTCACGGCCTCGCCCTGATCCAGGACGCCTGCGAGGCGCTCGGCGCGCGCTACAGAGGAGCGCCGGTCGGGTCGCAGGGGCCGTCCGCCGTCTTCGCCTTCTATCCGAACAAGCAGATGACGACCGGCGAGGGCGGGATGGTGACGACGCACTCCGAGGAGGAGTGGTCGCTCCTGAAGAGCCTTCGCAACCAGGGCCGAGCCGACGGCGGCGGCTGGCTCGATCACGCGAGGCTCGGCTACAACTACCGGCTCGACGACATCAGGGCGGCGCTCGGGATCGGCCAGCTGGAGAAGCTCGATCTGATCCTGGAGCTGCGGGCAGCGGCCGCCTCGAGGTACGGCGCTCTCCTGGCCGGCGTCGACGGAGTCGAGGCGCCGCTCGCCGACGACGCGGATCACGTCCGGTCCTGGTTCGTCTATGTCGTCACCCTCGCGCGCGGGACCGATCGCGAGCGCGTGATCGCCGAGCTGGAGCGGCAGGGGATCGCGACGTCGCGCTACTTGCCGTCGATCCACCTCCAGTCCTACATGCGCGAGACCTATGGCTTCTCCGAGGGCCTCTGCCCGGTCTCCGAGGATCTCTCGCAGCGCACGCTCGCGCTGCCGTTCCATGCCCGGATCGACGCCGAGGATCAGGAGCGCGTCGTCGAGGCGCTCCGCGCGGCGCTGTAGCTACCAGGCTCCATCTACCAGCCCTGCGTGCCGGGGCCGCCCTTGAACGGCCCCTCGATCCCGCTCGTGACCCAGCCGCCGTAGAAGCCGCCCGGCTGCGGCGTCGCCTGCTCGTCGCCGACGAAGCAGGCGTCCATCGGGGCGCAGTAGAACGCCACGGCGTCGCGGATCGCCTCGAATCCCGGCGCCGGCTTCGGATACGTCCACGCCGCGCGAGTCACGCGAGCGTCTCCAGCGACGACGTCGAGATAGCTCGCGCTGCCCTTCCATTCGCAGAAGGTCGTGGCGCCGGCCGAGGGCGCGAGCGCCGAGGCCGTCACGTCCTCGCGCGGGATGTAGTACACCGGCGGATGCGTCGTCTCGAGCACCCGGTGCGCGCGGGTCGAGTCGGCGATAGTGGTGCCGCCGAAGACGACCCGGATCCGTTCGGGCACCGGCTCGACGCGCGGCGGACGAGGGTAGTCCGCGACCCGTTCCATGCCACAATGATGCCGATGGACGCTTCGCGGATGGTCTTCCTGGGCTTCGGCAAGTACGCGCGGGCCGACCGAATCTATGCGCTCCAGCCGATCACGGGCGAGAGCCGCGGCGGCGGGCAGCGCACGCTCGTCTGGGTCGACGGCGTCACGGAGCCGATCATCGCCTCGCGCACCGAGCGGACGATCCTGCACGAGATGGGCCAGGACGGCGCGGCTGCGACCCCGCTGCTCGACGAGGCTCTCTCGCTCGCCGAGCGGCTCGCTGACGACGCGGCGACGGGTCGAGTCGATCTCGCCGATCTCGGCCGGCGCGCCCGAAAGCTGCTCGAGTCTTCGAGCCGGCCAGCCGAGGCCTCTCAGCTGTTCTAGCGTGCTCGTCGCCGTCCACACGCTGATCTACTCCGACGATCCGGAGGCGACGCGCGCCTTCCTCCGCGACGTGCTCGAGTTCCCCTTCGTCGAGCACGCCGGCTCCGAGCCAGGCTGGCTGATCTTCAAGACGGGCCCGAGCGAGGTCGGCGTCCACCCGACCTCCGGAACGTTCGAGGGTGGGGAGTACTCCTACGACCGCCATCACGAGCTGGCGCTGATGTGCGACGACATCGAGGCCACGGTGGCCGACCTCACTGCGAAGGGAGCGACGTTCTCGGGCGGAATTCAGGACGAGGGCTTCGGGCTCGTGACGATGCTCGAGTTGCCAGGCGCCGGCCGGATCCTCCTCTACGAGCCGCAGCACCCGACGGCATACGACCTCTGACGGTCTCGTTCTTCGCGCGCAGCGTCCACGAGGTCGCGCCCGCGCTCCTCGGCGCCACGTTCCTCGTCGACGGCGTCGGCGGGCCGATCGTCGAGGTCGAGGCCTACGACGGAACCGATCCCGCGAGTCACGGCTTTCGGGGGCGAACGCCGCGAAACGCGTCGATGTTCGGCCCGCCGGGTCACGCCTACGTTTACCGCTCCTACGGGATCCACTGGTGCCTCAATCTCGTCTGCGAGGCAGAGGAAAGCCCGGCGGCCGTCCTCGTGCGGGCACTGGAGCCGGTGCGCGGCCTCGAACGGATGCGCGAGCGTCGAGGGCTCGACGAGCTGCGGCTCCTCTGCGCCGGCCCCGGGCGGCTCTGCCAGGCGCTCGGCGTCACCGGTGACCACGACGGGCTCCGGCTCGATACCGCTCCGTTCGAGCTCGTCCCTGCGCCGGAGCCGCCGCAGGTCGTCGCAGGCCCGCGGATCGGGATCAGCCGCGCCGCCGAGCTGCCTTGGCGCTACGCCGTCGCCGGCTCGCGGTTCCTCAGCAGGCCGATTCCGTCAGTGCGCTAGCCGGAGGCCGGGCGCTAGGGACGCGCGACGACGAGCTCGACCCTGACGCCCGGGGCAGCGGCGAGCCCGGGCTTCGGCTTCTGCGAGACGACCGCCTCCGAGGTGCCCTCGACGTAGCTGACGTCCGGCTCCAGGTCGAGCCGCGCCAGCTTGGCGCGCGCCTCGTCGAGGCTCTTGCCGACGACGTTCGGGATCACTCCCTGCAGCGGCTTCGTGACCACGAGGATCACCTTGTCGAACGACCCCGCGAAGCCACGTTTCGGCCGCTGGTCGACGACGACCCCCGCGCGCTGGAGCGGCTCCGCCGGCTTGTAGACGACCTCCGCGGTCAGCGGCTGGGCGGTGAGGCTGCTCTCCGCCGCAGCCAGCGATTGCCCCACGACGTTCGGAACCTCGACCTCGTTCACGCGGCAGTTCGCCAGAGACTGCGGGCCTCGGCCGGTGAAGTAGACGACTTCCCTGCGGACGTCGCAGATCCCGTTGTCGAGCATCAGGCGGTCGCCCCGCCGGACGACGAGCTTCGGCTCGCCGCCGCGATACGGGGGCGAGGCGAAGTACGCGGGCTCCTTGCCCGCGAGCGCGGTGGCGGCGAACGCCTTCCAGATCTCGGCGGGGAAGCTCCCGCCGGTGACGGCCTCGCCGTCGAACTCGGTCAGCATCGGCTGCAGCGTCTTCGGATAGCCCACCCAGACCGCGACGACGAGCTGCGGCGTATAGCCGACGAACCACGCGTCGCCGTAGTTCTCGGTCGTGCCGGTCTTCCCGGCGACCGGCCGGTCGGGGAGCTGGGCGCGGACGCCGGTGCCCTGCGAGACGACCTTCTGCAGGATCGAGTTCATCGTCCTCGCGTCGGCCGGCGTCAGTGCCGTTTTGCCGACAGGCCTGTTGCGGAGCTCTCGATCGCCGTCCGAGATCGTCTCGATCACGCGCGGCTGATTGCCGAGCACCGCTCCGTCGATTCGCTTCCCGTCGTTCGCGAGGACGCCATAGGCGCGTGCGAGCTCGAGCGGATTGACCGACTCCGTGCCGAGCCCGATCGAGTAGAAGCCCTGGAGCCGGCTCTGGATTCCCATCGCCTTCGCCGTCTCGGCCACCTTGCGCGAGCCGACGAGCTGGGTCAGTTGCGCATAGACCGCATTGTCCGACTCGATCGTCGCGCGCTCGAGGTCGACGGAGCCGTGGTAGACGTCGTCGTAGTTCGCGACGACCCAGTAGCGATCGCCGAGGTTGATCTCCTGCGGCTTCGAGTCGAAGCGCGTCGCCGGCGAGATCCCCTGGCGCAGCGCGGTGGCGAGCACGAACGGCTTGAACGCCGAGCCGGGCTGGCGCTCGCTCTGGACGGCGAGATTGAACTGGCTCTTGCGGTAGTTGGAGCCGCCGACCATCGCTTTGACCGCGCCGGTTCGTGGATCGAGCGCGACGAGCGCCGCCGACGGACCGTCTGGATCGGTCAGCGTCTTGCGGATCGCCTCGCGCGCCGCCTCCTGCAGCTCGAGGTCGATCGTCGTGTGCACCTCGAGCCCGCCGCCGAAGACGCGCGCAGCCCCGTACTCGTCGATCAGCTGCTGCTTGACGTAGTTGACGAAGTACTGGGCAGGCCCTTCCGTGCCGGGAAGCTTGACGTCCTCCGGAAGAGGCAAGGGCTCGCGATCGGCGTCGACGAGCTGCTGCCGCGTGATCTTGCCCTCGTCGACCATCGCCTCGAGCACGAGCAGCCGTCGGGCGCGGGCGGCCTGGGGGTGCACCACCGGGTCGAACGCGGTCGGGTTCGCAGGGATCCCCGCGAGCAGCGCCGCCTCGTGCAGCTCGAGGTCGGCGGCGCCGTGCCCGAAATAGGTGAGCGATGCCTGTTGGACGCCGTAGGCGCCGTTGCCGAAGTAGATCGTGTTCAGGTACGCCTCGAGGATCCGGCGCTTCGACCAGCGCTGGGTGAGCTGCCAGGCGAGCGCCGCCTCGCGCACCTTCCGGGCAATCGTCTTCTGGTCGCGGTCGAGCGCGTTCTTGACGAACTGCTGCGTGATCGTGGAGCCGCCCTCGACGACCTTCTTCTGGCGGATGTCCGCCCACAGCGCGCGCCCGATTCCGCGGATGTCGACGCCCCGGTGCTCCCAGTAGCGCCGGTCCTCGACCGCCACGATCGCATGGCGCATCCAGGGATTGATCTCGTCGAAACCGACGAGGGTTCGGGCCTCGGAGCCGCGGAGGACGGCGAGGACGCGCGGCGGCCCACCCGAGCCCTGGCTCGTCGCGGCGTAGATGTGGCCGTTGACCTCCTGCTCGAGCTGCCTGCTGGGGTCGAGCTCCGGCAACTCGCCCGCGATGGCCGTGATCAGACCGAAGCCGAACGAGACCGAGCCGAGAAACGCGAGGACGGTGAGGAGCCCGAGGAGCCTGAGCTTGCGGATGCGCCGACGCTTCGGCGCGGCCTGCTTTCGGTTCGAACGCAAGCGGCCAAGTCTAGCCGCGTCCCTCTGCAATCCCTTTCAGACGAGTGCCGGAGAGATCAGCGCGAGCAGCTCGTCGGCGTAGCGCTCGAGCTTCGCCGGCCCGAGGCCCTTCACGACGGCGAGCTCGTCGCGGGACGTGGGCTTGCTGCTCGCGAGCTCGCGCAGCGTCGCGTCGTGCAGCACGACGTAGGCGGGAACCTCGTCCGTGCGTGCGCGTTCGAGCCGCCAGGCGCGGAGTTGCTCGAACAGGCTCTCGTCCGCCGGCTCGACGGAGTCGGTGAGGCCCGAGCCGCCGCGCTTGGAAATCGTGGGCACGTCTGCGCCGGGCACTGCACGGAGCAGTCGGAAGCCGTCCTCGCTCTCGAAGACCTCGAGCGCTCCTGCGACCTCGAGCAACTGGATCCAGCGCTTGACATCCGCCTGGCTCGCAGCGGCGAGGACGCCGAACGCGCTCGAGCGGCGTGCCGACTTCGGAGCGCTCATGGCGCCGCGCAGGAGGGCCGTGAGACCGGTGCGGCCGAGCGGCCAGCGCAGCTCGAGCACGGTGCGGTAGATCGTGGCGCCGAGCTCGTCCGGCAGCGGAGGCGCCGCGGCCTGGGAGGGCTCGACGGCCGCGAGAGGCGAGCAGACGTCGCACATCCCGCAGTCCTCCTCGAGCGTCTCGCCGAAGTGCTCCGCCACCTGCCGGTGACGACAGCGGGACGACTCCGCGAAGCGCACGAGCCGTTCGGCGCGCCCGATGGCCTCGCTCTCGTATCGCGCGAGCAGCGCGTCGATCCGCTCGCCCGCGTCGGGAGGCGGCTCGGGCACCTCGATCTGCATCGAGCGACCGACATCGAAGCCTCGGTGGACGAGCCCGACCTGCTCGAGCATCCCGACGAGCACGCGCGGATCCGCCTCCTCGCGCGAGCCGGAACCCAGCTCCTCGGGCCGCACCTCGACGCGGTGACGGAGTTGCGCGTAGACGGCGCGGAGGTCGGCGCGCGTCGGGATGTCGGAGCGGGCGAAGCGCTTCAGCGTGCTGGCATCCGAGCGGCTCGCGAGGAGCAGCGTGTCGGAGGCACGATCGTCGCGTCCTGCCCGGCCGATCATCTGGACGTAGCCCTCGAGCGACTCCGGATAGTTGTAGAGCGCGACGAGGCGGATGTCGGGCTTGTCGATCCCCATCCCGAACGCCGTCGTCGCGACGACCGTCTGGAGACGACCCTCGGCAAACGCCTCCTGGGTCGCCGAGCGCTCGGCCGGTTCCAGCCCCGCGTGGTAGTGCGCGGCGGCGAGATCGTGGGCCCGGAGCGTTCGCGCGAGCTTCTCACACGAGAGCCGCGAGCGCGCGTAGACGATCGCCGAGGCGCCGCGAAGTCCATGCAGCCGTCGCACCAGCGCACGCAGGCGATCGTCCTCGTTCTCGACGAGCTCGACGTCGTAGCGCAGGTTCGGCCGCACGACCGACGTGCGCACGACTTCAGGCTCGCGGCCGAGCGCCTCCGCGATCTGGCGCTCCGTCTCGGGCGTCGCGGTCGCGGTCATCCCCAGGATGGCGGGCCGTCCGAGTCGCTCGAGCGCGCGGCGGATGAAGAGGTAGTCCGGACGGAAATCGTGCCCCCACATGCTGACGCAGTGCACTTCGTCGATCACGACGAGCCCGACGTCGATCTCGGCCAGCGCGTCGACGAAGGCACGCTGGCGGAGGCGCTCGGGAGCGGCGTAGAGGAGCCGGTAGCGGCGCTCGGCGACCCCACGCAGCCGGCGCGCCGCCTCGTCCGGCTCGAGCGACGAGTTGATCAGCGTCGCCTGCTCGGCGACCGCCGGCGGCAGCTTGTCCACCTGATCCTTCATCAGCGCGATCAGCGGGCTGAGAACGAGCGTCGGCGTGGGCCGGAGCATCGCCGCGAGCTGATAGGTGAGCGATTTCCCGGAGCCGGTCGGCATCAGCGCGAGCGTGTCGCGCCCCTCGACCGCGGCGCGCACGACCCGCTCCTGGCCCGGGCGGAAGCCGGCAAAGCCGAAGAGCCGGGTCAGCTCAGGCGTCAGCGTGCTCATCGAGCGAGTGTACGGAGGCGGTCGGCGCGCCTTCGTCACGCCTTCGCCCAGAAACTGCAACGAGCAAGTGCAGCGTGCGGGAAGTCGGGCGCTACGCCGTCGAGGCGGTGAAGACCGGCGCGCCGGTGGGGGCGTCGACGCCGCCGTCGGGCTCGAGCGTGATCGCGACCATCTGGCCGGGCTCGACCTGTCGGGTCAGGCGCGCCACTCCCGGCCGCTCGAACAGCCCTGCGTCCCGCGGAACCCCGTTCTCGAAGACCCAGATCTGGTAGTCCTTGCCGTCCGGCGCCGGAGCGAGCCGGCGCACGACGAGCGCGGCGTCGCCTGCGGGCGTGACTACCAGACTGGCCTCTCCGCTCGCGCTCTCGAACACCTCCGCCTCCGGATCGCCGAGCACTGCGAGCTCGCCCTTCGCGGCGTCGAGGTCGCGCGAGAGCCCAGCCCCCCAGATCCCGACGGCGAGTGCCGTGACGGCGGCGACGGCGGCAACGGACGCGAGCACGGGAACGGCGGACCGGCGCCGGAGCGGGACGACGTTCGGGCGCTCGCTCCGGGCCTCGGCCAGGATCCGCTCGCGCAGCGCGGGCGCGGGAACCGGCCCTGTGGCGGCGTGGGCCAGAGCGCCCGAGACCGCCCAGAAGGAGGCGAGCTCCTCCCGGCAGCTCTCGCACGTGGCGAGATGGGCCTCGTATCGCTCCCGTTCGTGCGGGTCGAGAGCGTCGAGGGCGTAGCCGGCGGTCAGCTCGTGGTGGTCGTCCATGCGTCCTTCTCCGGGGTTTCGTCCAGCAGCTCGCGCAGGCGCGAGAGTCCGGCGAACATCCTGCTCTTGATCGTTCCGAGCGGCTGGCCGAGGCGCGCCGCGAGCTCGGATTGCGTGAAGCCACCGTAGTACGCCAGCTCGATCGCCTCGCGCTGCTGATCGGGGAGCAGCCGCAGCGCGACCTGAACCCGCTCGCGCTCCAGGTGCAACCAGGCGCTCTCCTCCGCCGAGCCGGTGGCAGCCTCTGGCGCCTCCTCGAGCGGCTCCGTCCGACGCCGCTCCTCGCGTCGAACGAGATCGACGGCGCGCCGATGGACGAGCGTGAGGATCCACGTCGACGCCTTCGCCCGCTCGGGGATGAAGGTCGCCGCGGCGCGCCAGAGCCCGAGAAACGCCTCCTGCACCGCGTCCTCGGCGAGGGACTCGTCGCGAAGAACGCGGTAGGCGAGTCCGTAGGCGACGCCCCCGACTCGGTCGTACAGCTCGGCGAGCGCCGCCTCGTCGGAGCGTGCCACCAGCGCGACGAGTGCTTCGTCCGACAGGTGGGCGTGGTCGCGGGTGCGCATCGGCGCCGTCCGCCTCGGACGGGAGCCGAACGCTAGCACCGTGGGTGCGCACGAGATCATGCCCCTGGTTCGCTCCGTCTCCACCTTTGGTTTGCTCGCGCTGAACATTCCAGGGGCGCGCCTCCGCCCACGAACCGACTCGCGTGACAGCCCGAATCAGCGGCGTCATCACGACAAGGAGGGTGGGAATGAAGGCGAGAATCCTGGCGACCGGTGCCATCACCGTCGCCGTACTCGCTGTGCTCGCTGCCGCCGTCGCCGGGCCTTCGCCCGGGACGAGTACCGCATCGAGCCACAGGGAGGCGCCGCTGATCTCCGAGGATCCGGTCGCAGACAACACGGACGTCTACGCGTTCGTGAGTCCCGATCGGCCGGACACGGTCACGATCGTGGCGAACTACATCCCGCTCGAGGAGCCTGCCGGGGGACCGAACTTCCATGCGTTCGGCGAAGGCGTGCTCTACGAGCTGAAGGTCGACAACACGGGCGACGGCGCGGAGGACATCAGCTACCAGTTCCGCTTCCGGACCGAGACCCGCAACCCGGACACGTTCCTCTACAACACGGGCCCGATCAACACGCTGTCGGACCCGGATTGGAACCGCCCGCAGTACTACAGCGTCACGCGGGTCGACCGCAAGGGCAAGGGGACGCTGCTCGCGAGCAGCCTCCCGACTCCGCCCGTCAACATCGGGCCGCGCTCGACGCCGAGCTACGGCTCGCTGATGGCGGCGGCGGTCAGCGACCTGCCGGGAGGCGGCAAGGTGTACGCCGGCCAGACCGACGATCCGTTCTTCGTCGATCTCGGCTCGGTGTTCGATCTCGCCGGTCTGCGGCCGTTCAACAACCTGCACGCGATCCCGGTCGCTCCCGAGGCCGGCGTCGACGGTGTCGGCGGCTTCAACACGCACGCGATCGCGATCCAGATCCCGATCGCCCAGCTGACGAAGGATTGGGCCGTCCCGACAGGGCCGAACGATCCCGACGCGGTGATCGGCGTGTACGCGTCCGCAAGCCGGCAACGCGTCCAGATCCGCCAGAAGGACGGGGTGGTCAAGGGCGAGGGCGGCTTCGTGCAGGTCTCGCGCCTCGCGAACCCCTTGATCAATGAGGCCGTGATCCCGATTCCGCGGAAGGACGCCTGGAACGCGTCTGATCCGGCCGGGGACTCGCAGTTCGTGAACGAGTACCTCGAGCCCGAGGTGACGCGGCTCGAGAACGGGCTCTACACGGCGCTCGACAACGCGCCCGAGACGAGTCGCGACGATCTCGCCGCAATCCTGCTCACGGGTGTGGATTTGCGGGCGGTCGGCGGTCCGATCAACCTGAACAACACGGGCTCGACGCTGGCCGATCTGATCCGGCTGAACACGGGGATCGCCCCGACGGCTGCGGCCGGGGCTGGCAACCGCCTCGGCGTGGTCGGAGGCGACCTGGCGGGCTTCCCGAACGGCAGGCGGCTCGAGGACGACGTCACCGACGTCGAGTTGCGGGCGTTCGCCTGCGGGTACGGCCCGGTCGTCGGGCCGGTCGTCGCCGCGCTCGGTGAGTGCGGCGGCAACGCGAACCGCTCGCCGAACAACCTGCTCGGCGACGGCGTGGACGAGAACGATCGTCCGTTCCACGTCAACTTCCCCTACGCGGGGGAGCCGCATCAGGGCTACGAGCACGTCCACCACGGAGCGCCCGGCGGTCCGTAAGCCGAACCGAGATGCGGGGTGCGGCGAATCAACGCCGCACCCCGCTATCGCACCCCGCCATCGAACAAGGAGTAGGAAGAGATGAAGAAAGCAATCCTGGCGCTCGTGGCGATCCTTGCCACCGCCCTGGCGGCACTCGGCGCCGCCGTCGTCGGTTCCGGCCCGAGCGCCGGAACGGCTTCGAGTCACCGCGAAGCACCGCTCATCGCGGAGGACCCGAGCGCCGACAACACCGACCTCTACGCGTTCCGAAGCCCGGACCGCCCGAGTACGGTCACGATCGTCTCGAACTGGATCCCGGGCGAGGACACGGCGGCCGGCCCGAACTACTACACGTTCTCGCCGTCGGCGAAGTACAAGATCAGCATCGACCGGACGGGCGACGCCCGGGCCGACACGGTCTACGAGTTCCGGTTCGGCCGGAGCGCGGGGCCTGCGTTCCTCGGCAACACCGTCCAGAGCTGGTCGATGTGGAAGAACCGCAAGCTCGTCGCGCGCGGCAAGACCCCGCCGAACAACATCGGCCCGCGCTCGACGCCGAACTACCGGCAGCTCGCGGCGAAGTCCGTCGTGCGGGCCGGCAACGTCAACGTCTTCGCCGGCCAGCGCGACGACGCGTTCTTCGGCGACATCGGCGCGATCTTCGATCTGGTCGCGTTCCGCAAGGGAACGGGTGCGAACGGCGGCGGCAAGGACTTCTTCGCCGGCTACGCCGTCCACTCGATCGCGCTGCAGATCCCGA
Source organism: uncultured Gaiellaceae bacterium (assembly GCA_963761905.1). Classification (GTDB taxonomy): domain Bacteria; phylum Actinomycetota; class Thermoleophilia; order Gaiellales; family Gaiellaceae; genus Gaiellasilicea. Next base: position 463,658 of record CAVXIQ010000005.1, read on the forward strand.
TCGCGGAGCTTCGGGCCGCGAGCTCGACGATCGGCGTCTGGTCGTCGACGGAGCGGCAGAACGTGACGGTGAACGGGAAGCTCAAGCGGGGCTGGACGCAGGTCTCCCGGATTGGGAACCCGCTCGTCAACGAGGTCGTCGTGCCGACGCCGTTCAAGGACGTCTGGAACCGCTCGGCGCCGGTCAACGACAAGCAGTTCGCTGGCCCGGTGGTCACGCCGATCCTGGCGAAGCTGATGAACCAGCTCTACAAGGTGAACGCGCCCGAGACGAACCGCGACGACCTCGTCGCCGTCTTCGGCACGGGCGTCAAGGGCCTGAACTTCACCGGCCCGACCGTGGCGGACCTGCTGCGGCTGAACTACTCGATCCCGGTGACGCCGAAGGCCAGGCAGAGCCGGCTCGGGGTGATCGGCGGCGACAACGGGGGCTTCCCCAACGGTCGTCGGCTCGAGGACGACGTGATCGACATCGCCGAGCGGGTGATGGCCGGGTTCCTGAAGGGGAACAAGGTCGAGCTCGGCGATGGCGTCAACGCCGGTGACATCGGCTCGATGGGCTTCTTCCCGTATCAGGCGGATCCGTCCAGCGGGTTCGGCAACACGAAGGGGCAGCAGAAGCCGTAACGCCCGAGTGGAGGGGGTCCGCATCGCGGGCTCCCTCCCTCGAACCGCAAACAGCCATGAGATATCTGATCGCCACCATCGTCGTGATCGCTCTCGCCGCCGGAGCGCTGCTCGGCGGCGTCGTCCGCGAGTCGCGCGCGGTCGAGCCCGCGACCGTGACGAGCCCCATCCAGGCCGAGTCGCTCCGATCCGAGTTCGGCTCGGCTGACACGGGGGCGCTGCTCCGCCGGCTTCAGGACGAGGCGCGTGCCCGTCCGGATTCGGCTCAGACCAACGCCCTACTCGGCCTTGCGTACGCGCAGCGAGCTCGCGAGACGGGCGACGCCGCCTTCTACTCCCGCGCCGAGACCGCGCTGCGCCGCGCGCAGCGGCTCGAGCCGACGAATATCTACGCGCTCACCGGTCTCGGCGGGCTCGCGCTCTCACGCCACCGCTTCGCCGACGCGCTCGCACTTGGCCGCAAGGCGCGAGCCGCGGCGCCGCTGTCTGCGGCGCCTTACGGGATCGTCGGGGACGCGCTCGTCGAGCTCGGCCGGTACGACGAGGCGTTCGGGGCCTTCGACCGGATGTCGGAGCTGAAGCCGAACGCGTCCTCCTACGCGCGAGTCTCCTATGCCCGTGAGCTGACCGGCGACGTCCCCGGAGCGATCGAGGCGATGAATCTCGCTCTGGACGCGTCGATCGGCCGGCCCGAGGCGACAGCCTGGAGCGCGGTCGAGCGCGGCAAGCTCGAGTGGTCGGTCGGGCGCGTCGGTCGCGCCGCCGCCTCCTTCAGGTTCGCGCTCGTCGTCGTCCCCGGCTACGCCCCCGCACTCGACGCGCTCTCGCGGGTCGAGCACGCCCGCGGTCGCACCGACAAGGCGATCGAGCTCCAGCGCCAGGCGATCGCGGCGGTTCCCCTCCCGCATCTCGTCGGCCAGCTCGGCGACCTTCTCGCCTCCGTCGGTCGGCCCGCCGAGGCGCGCGAGCAGTACGACGTGGTCGCCGCGATCGAGCGGATCGAGGCCGCGAACGGCGTCGAGACGGATCTCGAGACGGCGCTCTTCCGGATCGACCACGGGATCCGCCTCCGCGAGACGCTTCGGCTCGCCCGTGTGGCCCGTGCGGTCCGGCCCTCGGTGGTGGGCGACGACGTGCTCGCCTGGGCGCTCATGCGCAACGGCCGCTGCGCCGAGGCCAAGCTCGCCTCCGATCGCTCGCTGCGGCTCGGGCAGCGCGACGCCTCCTTCTACTTCCACCGCGGGATGATCGAGCGGTGCCTCGGCAACTCGGCCGCGGCGAAGACGTGGTTCGGCCGTGCGCTCGACCTCAACCCGAACTTCTCGATTCTCTGGGCGCCGGTGGCTCGAAAGGCCCTTGCAGGAGGTTCTGCGTGAAGCGCCTCCTCGTTCTGGTCGCCTGCCTGACGGCGCTCCTCGCTCCCGCCTCCGCCGAGGCCCATCCACTCGGCAACTTCACGACGAACCGCTACTCCGAGCTCGTCGTCTCGGGCGACCGGCTCTACGTCCTCACCGTCCTCGATCTCGCCGAGATCCCGACGTTCCAGGATCGCGCGACGCTCGCGCGCCTCGGTCGCGCCGAATATACGAAGCGGCTCGCGGCCGACGTCGTGCGCGGCCTCTCCGTCCGGTCGGCCGGCGAGCGGCTGAAGCTCCGCGAACTCGAACGGCGGCTGACGTTCCCGCAAGGCGTCGGCGGCCTGAAGACGACCCGCCTCGAGCTCGTCCTCGATGCCGGCCCGGCGGCGGAAGCACGGAGGCTCACCATCGCCGACTCGACGTTCGAGGGCCGAACGGGCTGGAAGGAGATCGTGATCCGGTCGGATCTCGACGCGAGAGTGACCTCGAGCTCGGTGCCCGCGGAGAGCACGACCGCTCGACTGCGCGCCTACCCGGAGGATCTGCTCCAGAGCCCGCTCGACGTGACGAGCGCGCAGGCGACGGTCGACCCGGGAACCGAGCCCGGCGTGTCACCCTCGCTCGACGGCTCGGCCGAGTCCTCCGGTCGTCCGGCGACAAGCGAGAGCGGCTTCGCGGCGCTCGTCGCCGAGGAGGAGCTGAGCCTCGGCTTCGTGCTCGTCGCGCTCCTCGTCGCGATGTTCTGGGGCGCCGCCCATGCGCTCACGCCCGGGCATGGGAAGGCGATCGTCGCCGGCTACATGGTCGGCACGCGCGGCAAGCCGCGGCACGCGTTCGTGCTCGGCGGGATCGTCACGGTCACGCACACGATCGGCGTCTTCGCGCTCGGCCTCGTCACGCTCGGCCTCTCCGAGTTCATCGTCCCCGAGGATCTCTATCCCTGGCTCAACCTCGCCTCCGCGCTCCTCGTCGTCACGGTTGGCGCGATCGTGCTCCGCTCGCGTTACCGGGCCGTGAACGGTCACAGCCACGAGCACGCGCACGCTCACCACCACGGCCACACTCATGACGGAGCGCACGGGCACAGCCACGTGCCCGAGCCCGGAACCGGGATCAAGGGGCTCGTCGCCGTCGGGATCTCGGGCGGGATCCTCCCGTGCCCGACGGCGCTCGTCGTCCTGCTCGCAGCGATCTCGCTCCACCGGGTCGCGTTCGGCCTGCTCCTGATCGTCGCCTTCAGCGTCGGGCTCGCAGCCGTGATCTCTGGAATCGGCCTCCTTACGATCGGCGCCCAGAAGACCTTCAAGCGGATGAGCTTCGACGGCCCGATCGTCCGGGCGCTCCCCGCCGTCAGCGCGCTCCTGATCCTGGGGCTCGGCGTCCTGATGACGGTGCGCGCGCTGCCGAGCGTGACGTGAACCGAACCTGCCGCTTCGGCGAACCAGTGACAGTTGCGAGAATCCGCTCGCGCGCGACGTAGGAGGAGGCGACGATGTTCGGGCTCGATGACTGGATCGCCGGCTTCTCCGACGGGAAGTCGCTCTGGATCGTGGTGCTCGTCGCGGTGTTCCTGGGGCTTCGCCACGCGTCCGATCCCGACCACCTCGCCGCGGTGACCGCGCTGATCGCCGCGGGGCGCAGCCGCGCCGGCCGAGCGGCTGCTCGCATGGGCTTCGCCTGGGGGCTCGGCCACGCCACCACGCTGTTTCTCTTCGGAGTCCCGATCGTCGTCTTCAACAGGTACCTCCCCGAGCGGCTGCAGCAGGGGGCGGAGACGGTGGTCGGGATCGTGATCGTCTACCTCGCCGCGCGACTGCTCTACCGCTGGCGCACGGGCTTCTTCCACGTCCACGAGCACGACCACGACGGCGAGCGCCATGCGCATCTGCACACGCACGCGTCGAGCGGCTCGCACAGCCACGCGCACAAGCTGCGGACGCCGTTCGGCGCGTTCGGGATCGGCCTCGTCCACGGCATGGGCGGCAGCGCGGGCGTCAGCATCCTCTTGCTCGCCTCGATCGACTCGCAGCGGCTGGCCGTCGTCTCGCTCGTGATCCTCGCGATCTTCACCGCGGTCTCGATGACCCTCACCACGGCGGCGCTCGGCGCGACCTTGATGGCCGCTCCGGTCCGGCGATCGTTCAACACCTTCGCGCCCGCTCTCGGTGTTATGAGCCTGACGTTCGGAGTTTGGTACGCAGCCGCCGCCTGGAGCCTCGCTCCGTACCCCTTCTGAGCCGACCCGCGTGAGATGATCGCGCCTCCGTGAGCGAGCCGCTGAACGTCGCCGACCTCGAGCGGCTCGCCGAGAGCTCGCTCGAGCCCGGCGCGTTCGGTTACTTCGCAGGCGGGGCCGGAGACGAGCGCTGCCTGCGAGAGAACGTCGAGGCCTGGCGACGGCTCCGGCTCCGTCCCCGCGTCCTCGTCGACGTCGGCGGCGTCACGGCTGATACGACCGTTCTCGGCGCGCCTGTCTCGATGCCGCTGCTCGTCGCGCCGACTGCGTTCCACCGGATGGTGCATCCGGACGGTGAGCCGGCCACCGCCCGTGCGGCCGCTGCCGCCGGCACGATCATGTGCCTGTCGACGCTCGCGACAGCGGGTCCGGAGGAGGTGGCGGCTGCTGCCCCCGGCGCGCCTCGGTGGCTCCAGCTCTACGTCTTCCGTGAGCGGCACGTGACGCGCAACCTCGTCGACCAGGCGGTGGAGCACGGATTCGAGGCGATCGTGCTCACCGTCGATGCGCCGTGGTTCGGGCGGCGCGAGCGCGACCTGCGTACCGGGTTCCGGATCCCGGAAGACGTGCTCGTCCCGAGCGTTGCCGCCGCAATGGGAACGTGGACCGGCGCCACTCCGCTCGACGCACTTTCGCGGAGTCGTCGCGTGAGCGAGCCGCTCAACGTCGCCGACTTCGAGCGCCTCGCCGAGGAGCGGCTCGAGCCGGGCGCCTTCGGCTACTACGCCGGCGGCGCCGGCGACGAGCTCGCGCTCGCGGGCAACGTCGAGGCCTGGCGCGCGCTGCGGCTCCGGCCGCGCGTCCTCGTCGACGTCGGCGGACGTCTCGACGGCGACGACGGTGCTCGGCACGCCGGTCTCGATGCCGCTCCTCGTCGCGCCGACCGCGATCCAGCGGCTCGCGCATCCGGACGGCGAGCCGGGGATGGCCCGGGCGGCCGCCGCGGCCGGGACGATCATGTGCCTCTCGACGCTCGCCACCGCGACACCCGCCGAGGTCGCGGCGGCGGCCCCGGACGCGCCGCGCTGGTTCCAGCTCTACGTCTTCCGCGACCGCGGCGTCACGCGCGTCGCTCGTCGAGCAGGCGGTCGAGCACGGCTACGGCGCGATCGTGCTCACCGTCGACGCGCCGTGGCTCGGGCGCCGCGAGCGCGACCTGCGCACCGGCTTCCGGATCCCGGAGGAGATCGTCGTGCCGAGCATCGCCGCCGCGATCGGGGACGTGGAAGGGCGCGACGCCGCTCGAGCTGCTCGGCGCGATCGATCCGACGCTCTCCTGGGGCGACCTCGACGAGCTGCGTGGCCGCGTCGCCGCTTCCCGTCGTCCTGAAGGGGATCCAGACCGCCGAGGACGCGCGTGCTCGCCTGCGAGCACGGCGCCGACGCGATCGTCGTCTCGAACCACGGCGGCCGCCAGCTCGACGCCGTCGCGCCGACGGCCGAGCTGCTGCCCGGAGATCGTCGAGGCGGTCGCCGGCCGGATCGAGGTCTACGTCGACGGCGGCATCCGCCGCGGCTCCGACGTCGTCAAGGCGCTCGCGCTCGGCGCCCGCGCCGTGCTCGTCGGCCGCGCGCCGCTCTGGGGCCTCGCCTACGACGGGGAGGCGGGCGCGCGCCGCGTGCTCGAGCTGCTCCGCGACGAGATCGAGCTCGCCCTCGCGCTCTGCGGCTGCGCCTCGCCCGAGGCGGTCACGCCGCGCGCACCTCACTAGAATCGGCGGCCCGTGATCGAGACCCTGACCCGCAACGCCGTCGACGTCCTTCCCGCCGGCGGGCTCGAGGAGAAGCTGAAGCTCGGCCGGCCGCTGCGGGTCAAGCTCGGGATCGACGTCACCTCGCCCGACATCCACGTCGGCCGCGGGATCCCGCTGCAGCGCATGCGCGCCTTCCAGGATGCCGGCCACCTCGGCGTCTTCATCGTCGGCGACTACACGACGCGGATCGGCGATCCCTCCGGGCGCTCGGCCGAGCGTCCGATCCTCTCGCGCCGAGGAGATCGACGCGAACGCGAAGACCTACGTCGAGCAGGCCTTCACGATCGTCGACCGGGAGCAAGACCGAGGTGCGCTTCAACAGCGAGTGGCTCGCCGAGCTCGACTTCGCCGACGTGATCCGGCTGACGC
>CAVXIQ010000005.1:475000-602309 GCA_963761905.1 uncultured Gaiellaceae bacterium
CTCAACGAGGGATCCGGTGAAATTGTAGTCTCGGTGAAGATGCCGAGTACCCGTGGTTGGACGGAAAGACCCCGTGCACCTTTACTGCAGCTTTACGTTGGAGTCTGGGATTCGTTGTCCAGGATAGGTGGGAGCCTTTGAAGCCGGGACGCTAGTCTCGGTGGAGGCAATCTTGGGATACCACCCTTCGTGTTCTGGGCTTCTAACCCGATGCCGTGATCCGGGTCGGGAACAGCGTGAGGTGGGCAGTTTGACTGGGGCGGTCGCCTCCTAAAATGTAACGGAGGCGCGCAAAGGTTCCCTCAGCACGGTTGGAAATCGTGCGTAGAGCGCAAAGGCATAAGGGAGCTTGACTGCGAGACTGACAAGTCGAGCAGGGACGAAAGTCGGCTTTAGTGATCCGGCGGTTAAGAGTGGAATTGCCGTCGCTCAACGGATAAAAGGTACGCCGGGGATAACAGGCTTATCCTCCCCAAGAGTCCACATCGACGGGAGGGTTTGGCACCTCGATGTCGGCTCGTCGCATCCTGGGGCTGAAGCAGGTCCCAAGGGTTGGGCTGTTCGCCCATTAAAGCGGTACGCGAGCTGGGTTCAGAACGTCGTGAGACAGTTCGGTCCCTATCCACCATGGGCGCTGGAAGTTTGAGAGGAGTCGTCTCTAGTACGAGAGGACCGAGACGAACAGGCCACTGGTGTATCAGTTGTTCTGCCAAGAGCACTGCTGATTAGCTACGCCTGGATGGGATAACCGCTGAAAGCATCTAAGCGGGAAGCCCACCTCAAGATGAGACTTCCCATCCTCTAGAAGGAGTAAGGGCCGTGGAAGACCACCACGTCGATAGGCCGGCGGTGTAAGCGCAGCAATGCGTTCAGCTGACCGGTACTAATTGCCCGAGGTCTTGATTTAGAACACTAGTGCGGTTGCTATGGAGTTTTGAGGGTGCGCGCTGCGCTGTTGTTCGCCTCCGTGCGAGCCTACGGCGATGCGGCGGCCATTCACAAGTTTCGGCGGTCATAGCGTCGGGGGTACACCTCTTCCCATTCCGAACAGAGAAGTTAAGCCCGTCAGCGCCGATGGTACTCGGGGCGAAAGCCCCCGGGAGAGTAGGACGCCGCCGAATTAGTTCGAGGAGGAGCCGCGCAAGCGGCTCTTTCTCGTTCCTCTAGAATCCCCTCCGGTGGAGCTCTCGGACGGACGGCTCACCCTGCGCCCGCCGGAGGACAACGACGTCGAATGGGTCGTTCGCGCGTGTCGGGATCCCGAGAACCAGCGCTGGCTACCTCTCCTCCCGACTCCGTACGAGCGCAGCGACGCGGAGTGGTGGATCGATCGCTGCAAGCGCGTCTGGGTCGACCGGACGGCGGCTCCTTTCATCATCGTGGACGCCGCCACGGGCGAGCGACTCGGCACGATCGAGCTCCGAACGACTGAGCCGGCCGACGTCGGTTACTGGTTGGCGCCCGAGGGACGCGGCAGGGGCGCCATGACCGACGCGTTGCGGCTCGTCACGACCTACGCGTTCGAGGATCGCCGTCTGCCGGAGGTGGAGCTCTTCACGCTGCTCGACAACACCCGGTCGCAAGCAGTGGCAAGGCGAGCCGGCTTCCGCCTGGCGGATGTCGTTCCAGGCAAGATCGAGAGCCGGGACGGCACTCGCCACGATGCGTTCCGCTTCGTGCTGGACGGGCCGAAAGCATCAAGCGGCGGCTGAGATCGACTCGAGCGCTCGTAGGCGAGCGACGCGATCTCCGATCGGCGGGTGCGTCACGAACAGCGCGGCCAAGCCCTCTTCCGCGAACGGATTGACCGTGTACAGCGGCTCGGTCGCCGGATTTGCCGCGAAGCTGACCAGGTCGCTCGCCTGGTCGAGTCGGAGCAACGCATCCGAGAGACCGTGGGGAGAGCCGCAGATGCCGGCGGCAACCCGATCTGCCGCGAGCTCGCGCTTCGGCGAGAGCAGGATGTGGACGAAGGCCGAGGCCGTGGGGCCGAGGACGGCGAGCAGGGTGCGCTCGAGAAACCCACCGATGCGAGATGTCTCGATCAGCATCACCGCGAGCATGGCTGCGAAGGTCTGCACGAGCACGTCACGCGACCGCACATGGGCGAGCTCGTGCGCGAGGACGCCCTCGAGCTCGGCCGGGGGAAGCGCGAGCAGCAGGCCCGTGCTGAGCGCAAGCGCCGAACCGCGCGGGCCGCGCCCGGCAACGAATGCACGCGGGAAGCCGTCGTCGATCAGGTACAGCTTCGGCGGCAGGATCCCGAGCTTCGCGGCCAAGCACTCCCACTGTCGATCCCAGCCGCGGATCCTCGGCCAGCGCGTATTCCCGGGCGCCGAGCATTCCGAGCAGAGCGCGATCCGCGTAGGCGTAGACGGCCGCCGCGGCAAGCAGCGCACAGAAGCCAAAGAGGGACGCGGTGCGGTAGCCGCCGATCGCCCAACCGATCGCGCCGAGGAACGCGCACAGGATCAGCACGAGCAGCCAGGCCTTCGCGAGGTTGCGGGCGGCAGCCAGCCGCATCAGCTAGGTGTCGTCGACGTCGCGCTCGTCGTCGCCCAGTCCGCGCGGTGGCCAATCGGGCTCCGGCGCATCGCAGCGACTCGAGCAGTGGAGTGAGGCGACGTTCTGAAGCGGCACGAGGATGTGGCCGTTGAGCTCGATGTGCGGAACGTCCTCGATCGAGCAGTAGGCGGTGAGCACGCCTTCCTGATACTCGCCGCCGAAGAGCGCGATCTCGATCTGCTCGCCCTTGTACTTGTTCGTGTAGTCCTCCACGCGGCTCAGTCTATCGGCGTGAAGTTGCCGTTCCGGAACGCGAGTCGATAGACCGCGCAGTTCGGCCAGCGCTCGATTCGGTCGCCGCTCGCGTGATGCCAGATCGAGTTGAGCGCGCCGCCGTGAGAGACCACGAGCACCACCTCAGCCGGGTGAGCGGCGACGATCCGATGCACCGCGGCGAGCATTCGGACGCGCACTGCCTCGTCGGACTCGCCGTCGTGCGTGCTTCTCGCGCCGAAGCGATCGTCGATCTCCTGGCGCGTGAGACCTTCCCACGAGCCGAAGCTTCGCTCGCGCAGCCCTGGTTCCGACGACACCTCGAGCTTGCGCGCTGCGGCGACGATCTCGGCCGTCTCGCGGGCTCGCGCAAGGTCGCTCGCATAGATCGCGTGGATCGGCTCCGCGGCGAGCGACTGGGCCAGCTCGCGAGCCTGGGCGCGGCCGGTCTCGTTGAGCGGCGTGTCCGAGTGGCCCTGCACGCGCAGATCGCGATTCCAGTCGGTCTCGCCGTGGCGTGCGAGGAGAATTGTGGTCACGCCGATACGCTAGTCGGCCGTGGATCTCGGTCTGTCAGGGAAGGTGTGCCTCGTCACCGGCTCGACGGCCGGGATCGGCCTCGAGACCGCGCGCCTCCTGGTTGCTGACGGCGCCTCCGTCGTCACCTGCGGCCGGAGCGCCGCGCCCGAGGTCGGTGAGGCCATGCACGTCGTCGCAGATCTTTCCGAGGCCGACTCTCCCGCCGCGTTGATCGCGCGGGTCGCCGCGGAGCTCGGCGGGCTCGACGTGCTGATCAACAACGTCGGCTTCGCCGTTCACGCGCAGTTCGAACACGTGCCGGATGAGGACTGGGACTCGATGTGGCAGCTGAACGTGATGAGCTACGTGCGCGCGATCCGCGCCGCGCTCCCGCATCTCCGGACGTCACGCGGCGCGATCGTGAACGTGTCCTCGACCGCGGGCAAGCGACCGTCGGTGGGGATGCCTCACTACTCGGTGACGAAGGCTGCCGTGCTCTCGCTCTCGCGCCTCGTTGCCGATTCGTTCGCGGCCGACGGAATTCGCTGCAACGCCGTCGCTCCGGGACCGACCGCGACTGATGCCTGGCTTGGCCAGGGTGGTCTCGCCGACCAGCAGGGCGGCGATCGTGACGCCGTGCTTGCGAAGGTGGGGGCCGGCCGGCCGCTCGGACGGTTGGCCGAGCCGGAGGAGATCGCCGCCGTGATCGCGTTCCTGGCCTCGCCGCGAGCGTCCTACGTCACGGGCGCCGCCTGGTCGGCCGACGGCGGCACCGTCCCGATCATTCTCTAACCTGGGTGGGTGGAACAGATCGCGGGTCGCGTCGCCGACGCCTTCGAGGTACGCACTCGCGCGATCGAGGATGCGCTTTCGCCGCTTGCCGTGCGCTCCTACGAGACACGCGGTCGCCTGCGGGAGGAGGAGGAATGCGGCGTCCGCACGCCGTTTCAACGGGATCGCGACCGGATCCTCCACTCCAAGCCCTTCCGCCGGCTGAAGGGGAAGACGCAGGTCTTCATCGATCCCGCCGGCGATCACTATCGAACCCGGATGACCCACACGCTCGAGACCACGGGAATTGCCAGGGTCGTTGCTCGCGCCCTTCGCCTGAACGAGGATCTGACCGAGGCGATCGGGCTGGGGCACGACACGGGTCATCCGCCCTTCGGTCACGCGGGTGAGGAGCAGCTCGACCTCTGCCTGCGCGAGCGGTTCGGCACCGGGTTCCGCCACAACGAGCAGTCGCTGCGGATCGCCGAGCAGCTCAATCTGACCGAGGAGGTGCGCGACGGGATCCACACGCATTCGGGTCCCCGCGAGCCTGCGACGCTCGAGGGAAAGATCGTCCGGTTGGTCGACCGGGTCGCCTACATCAACCACGACATCGACGACGCGATCCGCTTCGGGATCCTGCGGGCTGAGGAGCTGCCGCGCGCGGAGCTCGAGCTACTCGGCGAGCGCGGCTCGGCCCGGATCGACACGCTCGTCCACGATCTGATCGAGACCTCGGAGCACGCGGGAGACATCGCCCAGAGCGAGGAGGTCGGCAGCGCGATGCTCGCGCTCCGCTCGTTCATGTTCGAGCACGTCTACCTCGGCCCGCACGCGCGAGCCGAGCACGAGCGGGCACACGCGACGATCCGCCGGATCTTCGACCGCCTCGTGGAGCGCGGCGACCCGGAGGACGAGATCCGCGCGTTCGTCTCCGGGATGACCGATCGCTTCGCGCTCTCGTACGCTGACTCTCTCTAGTGGCTCGGATCAAGGAACAGTCGGTGCGCGAGGTCGTGGCGGCGACGGACATGGTCGAGGTCGTGAACGGACGAACCTCCCTGCGCCGCGCCGGCTCGCATTGGACCGGTCGGTGCCCCTTCCACGAGGAGAGAACGCCGAGCTTCTCCGTCAATCCCCTCGAGAAGCTCTTCTACTGCTTCGGCTGCGGCAAGGGTGGCGATGCGATCACGTTCGTCCGCGAGACCGAGGCGCTCGACTTCGTCGAGGCGGTCGAATGGCTCGCAGAGCGATTCAGGGTCACGCTCGAGTACGAGGAGATCTCACCGGCCCTCGAAGCCTCCCGCAAGCGGCGGGATCGGCTGCACGCGCTGCTCGAGCAGGCGACGAGCTTCTACGAGCGGCATCTCTGGGACTCGTCGACAGGCGAGCCTGTGCGGGAATACCTGGTTGGGCGCGAGCTGAACGAGCCCATCTGCCGTGAGTTCCGGCTCGGGCTCTCGCCCGGCGAAGGTCTCGCACGGAAGGCCCTGGAGAAGGGCTTCACGCCGGAGGAGCTCCGGGCGGCAGGGCTGACCAACGCGGCCGATCGCGACTACTTCCCGCCCCGGCTGATGTTTCCGCTCGCCGACGCGCGCGGCCGGATCGTCGGCTTCCAGGCACGCAAGCTCAACGACGACGATCCGATGCGCGGCAAGTACGTCAACACCCCCGAGACCGAGCTCTTCCACAAGTCCGCGGTTCTCTACGGTCTCCACCTTGCCCGAACCGCGATCGCGAAGCAGGAGCGCGCCGTCGTCGTCGAGGGAAACACCGATGTGATCGCTCTGCGGCAGGTGGGGTTCGAGCCGGTGATCGCCTCGATGGGAACCGCGCTGACCGAGCGTCAGCTCAAGGAGTTGCAGCGGCTGACCCGCCGCGTCTATCTCTGCTTCGACGCGGACGCGGCGGGAGAGGAGGCGACGCTCCGCGGGATGGAGCTCGCGACGTCGCTCGGCCTGGACGTCCGCGTGGTCGCTCTGCCACCGGGACAGGATCCGGCTGACGCGCCCGCGGGCTTCGAGGAGCGGCTCGAGGAAGCCGAGAGCTACGTGGTCTATCGCGTTCGGCTCGAGCTCGAGCGGGCGGCCGACACCCAGGAGGCGTTCGCGCGCGTGCGCGCGACGCTCGAACGCACTGAGGATTCGCCGGAGTGGCAGGAGGCACGGCGGATCGTCGCGAGCCGGCTCAACCTTCCGAGCCAGACGCTCTCGAGCCTCGTCCCGAAGGGAGGAGTGCGCACGCTGACGCAGGAGCTCTCGCCGCGCATGCTGCAGAAGGGAGACCGGCTCGAGCGCGACGCCCTGGCGGCGTGCGCTGCCGAGCCGGGGCTCGTCACGCTGCTGACGGAGGTCTCCGCCGATCACTTCGACGACCCGCTTCATCGGCGGTTTCGGGATCAGCTCGTCGGTGGCGGCGACGACCCCGAGCTGGTCGCGCTGCACGCCGAGCTCGACGCCCGCGCGGCGCGCGAGGGCCTGGACGAGCGCACGGGCAAGGAGCTGCTCCTCAATCTGCGCGAGCGACGGCTGCGCCGCGAGCTTGCAACTGCCGACCTTGACCGGATGAAGGAGCTCCAGACCGCGCTCTCGCGGATTCGAGAGGCGATCCTCGAGCTCGCCTGAGGCCGGCGCGGCGCTCGCTACAATCCGCCGCGCTTTCCCCGGTAGCTCAATTGGCAGAGCGGCGGACTGTTAATCCGTAGGTTGTCGGTTCGAGTCCGACCCGGGGAGCTCAGCGGGTCACGACGGCGAGCACCGCGTCCCGATTCCGAACGGCACCGTCGCCTGCTTCCCCTCGGATGTGAACAGCAGCGGGACGCAGGCGGTGCGGCTGCGAAGGTGAAAGCCGCCGTCGAACACGTTCCACGGCAGGCCGTAGGAGGGGCAGCTCGGAAACCGAAGCGCGTGGACGGGCTTCGTGTTCCCCCACGAGATCGCGGCGCGGTCACGCCACTTTTCGGGAACGGTGATCTCCACGGGCGGCGCGCCTGCGCGGACGGTGAGCCCCGTGTCGGCGAAATACGGCCAGTTCTTTGCGCCCGTCGGTGTTGCCGCATCGCCTCGGTAGCCGGCGGTGACGTAGATGACGTCGAGCACCAGCCGGTCGTCGAGCTCGGTGCCGGAGTACCTCGCGCCACCCAGGCTCGTCTCGCACGGCACAACCGGAACATCCGAGACCGAGGCGGTCTCGACGGTCGGTGCCGACGTCGGCTCCTGGTTGCCGCCGCAAGCCGCCACGCCGATCCCGGCGAGTACGACTGCGGCGATCGACGCTGCGACCCCTGCGCGCTTCACGTCGGCATTAGAGCAGTCGTGGCCGCGCTTCCCGCTCGTAAGCTCCGGGAATGGCCGTCAGCCGCGACGACTTCGCCTCGATCATGAGCGCGTTCCCGACCGGGGTCGCGATCGTGACGACTCTCGACGAGGCAGGGACGCCCCGGGGTCTGACGACGAACGCCGTCTGCGCCGTCTCGGCAGACCCACCACTGCTCCTCGTCTGCGTCGCCAGGACGAGCCGGACGCTCGCGGCGCTGCGGCATGCGAAGCGCTTCGTCGTCAACTTCATGAGCGACGGCCGCGCCGACCTCTGTGCGCTCTTCGCGTCGAAGGCGGAGGACAAGTTCGCCGACGTGCGCTGGGAGCCGGGGCTGGGAGGTGTGCCGTGCCTGACGGCGGATGCGCTCGCCTACGCCGAGTGCTTGACCGAGCAGGAGCTCGAGGCGGGCGACCACCTGATCCTGATCGGCCTCGTCGAGTCGGGGAGCCCGCCCGACCCCGAGCGCGTTCCGATCCTCTACTTCCGTCAGGCCTACGGCAGTACCCCGACTGCGGCCTCGTAGGCGCGGCGCGCGGCCTGCTCGACAGGGAGCGACCAGAGCGAGTCGGGCTGCTCGGGGTCGCCGAAGATCTCGACGTCCCACGAGCCTTGGAAGCCGGCTTGCGCCAGGATCGCCGTGAGCTCGCGCGTCCTCGAGATTCCCTCGCCCGGAAGCGCGCGATCGGCTCGTCCGGCCGGGAACCAGTCGGCGACGTGCACGCCCGTGATCCGGTCGACGTGCTTCCGAAGATCGTCCTCGATCGTCGGCGTGTCCCAGACGTGCCACAGGTCGACCATGATCCCCACCTCCGGAAGGTCGGCCTCCGCCAGCAAGGCGAGCGCCTCCGGGATCGTGGTGACGAGCGTGAGGCCGTCTCGCTCGGAGGTGTGGATCGGCTCGAGGCCGAGTCGCACCCCCGCAGTCGCAGCGGCCGCAGCGACGCGTCGCAGACCCCGGACGACGACGCGGCGTGCGTCGGTCTCGCTCAGGTTCCCGGCCGGGCCGGTCAGGAGGAGGACGGATTCCGGCTGGTAGCGCGCGAAGCGAACCATGCTGGCGCAGAGCGACTCGATCCGCTCCTCGACGTCGAGCGGGCCCTCGATCACCGCGTTCGGCAGGATCGACGGGACGAGCGGGACGCAGTTTGTCGCCCGAAGGCCGCTCGAGCGGAACGCCGCTAGGTCGGACTCGTCGTCTCCGAGCTTCGACTCCCAGATCCCGATTCCGTCGAATCCGGCGGCGGCATAGGCGCTCAGGTCGTCGCGGAAGCTCGCGCTGGGCGTCGAGATCTCGCTCAGCGACAGCGGCATTAGAGGCCCGGCACCTTCGAGAGCAGGCGACGCGGAAGCGGAGGTCGCGTCAGCCGCTTCGCGGTGAGGTAGCCGGAGCCCGCTCCGAGCCCCGGCCCGGGATGCGTGCTCGCACCGATGTGAAACAGGCGCTCGACCGGTGTTGCGTGCCCCGGGCTGGCGGGAGTCGGCCGCCAGAGAAGGTTCTGGTCGAGCGCGCACGAGCCGCCGTAGATGTCGCCGCCGACCCAGTTCGGGTTCGCCGCGGCGATCTCGGCGGGGCCGAGCACGACGCGCCCGATGGTGGACGCGCCGAGGTTCTCGATGTGGCCGCCGAGACGCTCCACGATCCGATCGGCGTACGCCTCGCGGAGCCGCTCGTCCCAGCCGTTCGCCGTGTCGAGCTCGCCGGCCGCGTCGCCCTTCGGCCGCGAGGGCAGCTCCTGGAGCTGGATCCAGAGAATGCCTTTGCCCTCGGGAGCGCGCGACGGATCGACGGCGAGTGGCTGGCCGCAGACGATCGTCGCCTCGGCCGGCAGCAGGTCGCGCTCGGCCTCGTTGACGGCCCGCGAGACGCCGTCCAGGCCGGGCGTCACGTGCACGATCGGCGTTCGCGCGAGCCGTTCGTCGCCGCGCCACCGAGGGAGCTCGTCGAGTGCGAGATGGATCTGCATCTCGCCTCGCCCGTAGCGGAACCGGCGCGCCGCCTCGCGGATGTTCGCCGGTGCCGCGCCCTCGGACAGGAGCCGCCCGTAGAGCTGAGTGGGGGTGACACAGGCGAGCACCGCGCGTGACGCCGCGATCGTCTCGCCGCCTGCGAGGGCTACTGCAGTCGCACGACCGTCGGAAACGACGATCCGCTCCACCTCGGACTCGGTTCGAAGCTCACCGCCTGCCTCGCGGACGATCGTCGCCAGGCCGTCCACGAGCTTCACGCCGCCGCCGCGCGGAACGGGCATCCCGCCGAGCTGGAGCGCGCAGGCGATCACCTGCGTCATGAAGCCGGAGGTCGCCTGATCCGGGCCGAGCCCGGTGTGCAGCACCCACGGCGCGAGGAGGCCGTGAGCCGCCTCGTCGTCGAACGTCTCCGTGAGCCAGTCGCGCGCGGTCGTGAGCACGCGACCGCCGAACTCGAGGAGCCCGCGACGACCGAAGCGCGCGTACGCCTGCCGTCCCAGGCCGAGGCCCGCCGCCGACCAGAGCTCCGTGCCGAGGACGCCGAAGGCGAGATCCGCGTCGGCCATGAACTCGTCGAACTGCCGAGGCCAGGCGTCGCCGAGCTCTGCGGCGTTCGCCGCTCCGTCCGTCGAGAGAAACGCGCTCGAGCCGTCGGGGAACGCCGAAGCCGTTGGGAGCTCGGTGTTGAGGTACTCGACGCCGAGGCGGTCGAGATCGGGCTTCAGCTCGGCGTAGGCGGGCGAGCCCGTCCAGAGCGGGTGCCAGGACGCGAAGACCTCGTGGGTGAAACCGGGCTCGATCAGCCCGTCGACCGTGCGAATCGCCCCTCCGAGCCACTCGTTCCGCTCCAGCACGCAGACCTTCCAGCCGGCTTTCGCGAGGAGCGCTGCACCAGCGAGAGAGTTGATCCCGCTGCCGACGAAGACCGCATCGAAGCCCGCCATTCCGGGCGAGCCTACTGCCTCGACATGTCTCTGGTTCTATGACATGTCAGGGGGAAATCTGCGTAGGATCACCGTCATGCTCCTGCGTGAGGTCGAGTACGCGCGGCCGGGGTCGGTCGAGGAAGCGATCCGGCTACTCGCGGGCCACGAAGGCGCGCGGGCGCTCGCCGGGGGCCAGACGCTCGTGAACGTGATGAAGGCGCGGGCCGCGTCGCCCGACGTGCTCGTCGATCTCAACCGGCTCGAGGAGCTTCGTGCGATCTCCGTCTCGGGCGACACGCTCGAGCTCGGGGCGATGGCGACCTACGCGCAGATCATGGGCTCGTCGGAGGTACAGGTCGCGCGGCCGATCCTCTGCGTGGTCGTCGCCCAGATCGCGGACGTCCAGGTGCGAAACCGCGGCACGATCGGCGGCAACGCCTGTTCGAGCGATCCGACGAACCACCTGCCGCCGCTGCTCGTTGCGCTCGACGCCTCGTTCACGATTCGCGGCTCCGAGGGCGAGCGGACGGTGGCTGCAGCGGACTTCTTCCTCGGCGTCTACATGACCGCGGTGGCGGAGGGCGAGTTGCTCGTCTCGATCTCGGTTCCCGCCTCCGCGAACGCGGCCGACGGGTTCGACGCGGTGACGATCGGGCGCGAGGGAACGTGCATCGTCAGCGCCGCGGCGTGTCTGAGCAACGGAGGGGCGCGGATCGCGCTCGGCTGCGTCGACGCGGTTCCCGTACTCGTAGAGGTGGAGGGAATCGAGCCTGACGCCGTTCGCGCCGCCGTCGCCGCCGCGGGGCTCGATCCGCCGTCCGACGTCCACGGCTCCGGCGACTACCGTCGTCACCTAGCCGAAGTGTGCGCCCTCCGCGCCGTCCAGCATGCGAACGAGAGGGGAGCGAAGTGACGGAACCGTCCACGAGCGCGTCGATCTCGGTCGAGATCAACGGCGAGCTGTACGAGCGCGAGGTCGACGCCCGCCGTCTGCTCGTCCACTTCATCCGCGACGACGTGGAGCTGACCGGGACGCACATCGGCTGCGACACCGGCAACTGCGGCGCCTGCACGATCCACCTCGACGGAGCCGCCGTGAAGAGCTGCATGCTGCTGGCCGTCCAGGCGGACGGCGCGAAGATCCGGACGGTGGAGGATCTCGCCGACGACGACGGCCTGAACGCTCTCCAGCAGTCGTTTTCCTCGCACCACGCGCTCCAGTGCGGCTACTGCACGCCGGGGATGCTGATGAGCGCGACGGCGCTCCTCGAGGCGAATCCGCGCCCGAGCGAGGACGAGGCGCGGACGGCGATCCAGGGCAACATCTGCCGCTGCACCGGCTACCAGAACATCGTGGAAGCGATTACCTCGGTGAACGCGTGAGCACGACGGAGACGGGGACGACCACGGCGACGCCGGTCGTGACGGAGCCGGGCGAGCTGCGCAAGGGCTCGATCGGCACCTCGATCCCGCGGAAGGAGGACGGCCGACTCGTCCAGGGTCAGGGCGTCTTCTTCGACGACATCCGGCGGCACGGAACCGGCTACGTCCACTTCGTCCGCTCGCCGTACGCGCACGCGAAGATCGTCTCGGTCGACGTCTCGGCGGCGCTCGCGCTCGACGGCGTCTACGGGACGCTCACCGGCGACGAGGTCGCGATCCACACGGATCCCTTCTTCGAGATGTCGACGCCGCCCGGAGCGCACATCAAGGACTACGCGCTGGCCGTCGGCACGACGCGCTTCATGGGCGAGCCCGTCGCGGCGGTGGCAGCGGCGACCCGCGAGCTCGCCCGCGACGCCGCCGAGCTCGTCGAGGTCGAGTACGAGCCGCTCGACGTGCTCGTCGATGCTCGCGAGGCCGTCAAGAACGAGATCGTGATGCACGACGAGGCCGGCTCGAACGTCGTCTGGAGCGGCGTCTTCGACTGGGGCGACTGGGAGGGGGCGAAGGCCGAGGCCGACCACCTTGTCACGATCGACGAGCTCCACTTCCACCGCTTCAGCTCGACACCGCTCGAGTGCTCGGGCGCGCTCGTCGAGTACGAGCGCGGTACCGGCCAGTGGACGCTCTACTGCAATCACCAGATGCCGGGCATCGGCGCGATCTGGATGGCGCCGGCGCTCCGGGCGCCCCTCGACAAGCTCCGCTTCGTCACCCACGACATCGGCGGTGCCTTCGGAAACAAGATCTGCCTGCATCCGTACTACGTCGTCCTCTGCCTGCTGGCGCGGAAGCTCGGCCGCCCGATCCAGTGGACGGAGTGGCGCACCGACCAGCACACCGCGAACGCGCACGGCAACGAGCGCTGGTTCCACGACGTCGAGGTCGCGGTCAAGGCCGACGGGACGATGCTCGGCTTCAACGTCAAGGCGCTCGACGACTGCGGCGCCTTCCCCCGCTACGAGCCGCTCGGCTGCATCATCTGGGCCCAGGTGACGCCCGGCTGCTACGCCTGGCGGAACATCCGCGTCGACTTCACGCAGGTGACGACGAACAAGTCGCCGGTCTCCCCGAACCGCGGCTACTCGCGGATGCAGCACCTCTGGCTGACCGAGCGGATCATCGACATCGTCGCGGCGGAGCTCGAGCTCGATCCGGTCGCGGTGCGCAAGCTGAACTACGTCAAGGCCGAGCAGATGCCGTACGAGACGCCGAACGGGTGCGTCTACGACTCCGGGGACTACGCGCGCTGCCTCGATATGGCGCTCGAGCTCGTCGGCTACGAGGGGATCGAGGCGCGGCGGGAAGAGGCGGCCGGGCGCGGCAAGCTGCTCGGAATCGGAATCGGCTCGACGCTCGACTCGGGAACGAACAACTTCGGGCAGTCGACGCTCCTGAACCCGGAGCTTCAGTTCTCCGGGAACAACGAGGCGGCGACCGTGAAGCTCGACATCTTCGGCGAGGTCGTCGTCACGCTCGGGACCGTGCCGCAGGGTCAGGGCCACGAGACGACCGCTTCGCAGGTCGTCGGCGACATCATCGGCTGCTCGCCCGAGCAGGTGCACGTGCGGCCCGGGCACGACACGTTCTTCAACTCGCACGCGGGCTTCTCGGGGACGTATGCGAGCCAGTTCGCGGTCACCGGTCTCGGCGCGGTCAAGGGCGCGGCGGAGCTGCTCCGAGCGGAGATGATCCAGCTCGCAGCGGCCGTGCTCCAGGCGCCGGAGGAGGCGATCGAGCTCGCCGACGGCTTCGCGCGGATCAAGGACGGCCCGGAGGAGGCGGCGCTGCCGTTCATGGCGCTCGGCGCGATCGTGAACGCGAACAACGCCTTTCTCCCGCCCGACTTCAACCCGACGCTGAACCACCGCTTCGTCTACCGGCCGTACTTCGGGATGGTCGACACGGAGAAGAAGACCGGCAAGCTGACGCTCACGTACGCGACCCAGATCCATGCGTGCGTGGTCGAGGTCGACCAGGAGACGGGGGTTGTCGAGATCGTCGACTACGCCGCCGTGGACGACTGCGGCGTGCGGATCCATCCGCAGATCGTGGAGGGTCAGGTGCATGGCGCCACGGTGCACGCGATCGGGGCAGCGCTGCACGAGGACTTCGTCTACGACGAGGACGGGCAGCTCCTGACCTCCAACTTCTACGACTACCACGTGCCGCACGCGCTCGACGTGCCGGAGCTGAAGACGGCCGCGATCGAGTCGCCGTCGCCCTTCACGCCGCTCGGGACGAAGGGGATGGGCGAAGGAGGCGGCGGCGGGATCCACTGCATCTGCTCGGCGATCCAGGACGCGCTCAAGCCGGCCGGAAAGCCGATCGTCTACGACAGCTGCAATCCGTCACACCGCGTCTGGTCGATGCTCCAGGATCCGGAGTCCACGCGCGCCAACGTCAAGGTGGTCTCGACGTGAAAGTAGAGGGGACGAAGGAGTTCTCGGCGCCCCGCGAGATCGTCTGGGACGTGCTCAACGATCCGGCGCAGATGGCGCAGCTGATGCCCGGGGTCGAGGGCTTCGACGTCCAGGACGACCGGCACTGGCGGGCGAAGGTGAAGATCCCGCTCGGGCTCGGCGGGCTCCGGATGACGATCGAGTTCGACAAGGTCGAGGAGCGGAAGCCCGAGTTCGCGCAGCTCAACGCCAAGGGGAATGGAGTCGGTGCGATGCTGAACATGAAGACGCAGTTTCATCTCTCCGGCGACGACGCTCATACCTCGATGCGCTGGGAGGCGGACGTCAAGCTGGCGGGCCCGGTCGGCGCGATGGGCCAGCGCGTGCTCCAGCCGATCATCAACCAGCAGGTCGGAAACGTGCTCGCGGCGCTGGAGCGCCAGGTTGCAGCGGCCGCGGGATCTGAGGGGAGTGCCGAGTCGCCTCCCGAGACCGAGGAGCCGCACGCGGCACAGCCCGAGGGCGCGGAGGAGGGAATCAACCCGCTCTCCCCGGAGACGTACGAGCCCGACCCCGAGGGGCCGACGCACTCCACCGAAGACCGCCCCTAGTCCGTGGCGGTGCCGTTCCGGATCGGCGTGATGCAGCTGACGATGGAGCCGCTCGACGAGATGCTCGAGTCGGCCCGCGTCATGGATGAGGCCGGGATGGACACGATCTGGCTCGCCGAGGCGTATCCCTGGTGGCGCAAGCACGGGATGGAGGCGCGGTCGTCGACCGTCGTCTCGGCGCTGATGGCCCGGGAGACCGAGCGGCTCACGATCGGCTGGGGAATCATCTCGCCGTTCACGCGGCATCCGGTGCAGGTCGCGATGGACGCCCGGGTCGTCCAGGAGGCGGCCGGGCCGGGGCGCTTCCTGCTCGGCTTCGGGACGTCGAAGATCTTCCTCAACAACACGCGCATGAGCACGACGAAGACGCTCGGGCCGATGCGCGACGCGGTCGCGATCGTCCGCGGAGCGCTCGGCGGGGAGGCGTTCGAGTACGAGGGCGACACGTGGAGCGCGTCGCTGCCGCCGCTCCAGGACGAGGCGCACACGCCGCGCGAGGTGCCGCCGGTCTACGTCGCCGCGACGGCGCCGAAGATGCAGGCGCTCGCCGGCGAGATCGGCGACGGCTGCCTGACGCCCTCGATCACGACACCCGCCTTCGTCCGCTACACGATCGGGAACACCGGCTCGGAGATCGACATCGGCTGCACCGTCGTCGCCTCGATCGACGAGGATCGCGATCGCGGCCGCGACGGCGCCCGCGAGATCGCGGGGATGTACCTCGCGAACAAGGTGCAGAACATCCAGGGCTCGGCCGACACGCTCCTCGATCTCGCCGGGCTCGAGCAGGACGAGATCCGGCCCGTCGCAGAGGCGATGGAAGCCGGCGGCAGGCTGGCGGCGAAGGCGAAGGTGACCGACGAGATCCTCGACAAGTGCAAGCCGATCGCGGGGACGCCCTCCGACTGCATCGAGGCGATCGAGGAGTACCGCGACGCCGGCTGCACGCACGTGATGCTCGAGCTCTGGGGCGAGCGGCGGCACGACCAGATCCGCCTCTTCGGGGAGAAGGTTCTCCCGCACTTCCGATGACTCGTCGTGATCGACCGGGAAGCGCTGGTCGCGGACGCGCTCGCGCTCGTCTCGATCCCGAGCTTCACCGGCTCGGAGGAGGGGGCCGCGCGCTGGTACGCGGAGCGGTGCGAGGAGCTCGGGCTCGCCGTCCAGTGGCAGCAGGTCGAGGATGGGCGCGCGAACGTGCTCGCGACCCGCGCCGGGACGGGCGGCGGGCCGACGCTGATGTTCAACGGGCATCTCGACACGTCCTACTCGGGTCGGGAGCCGTGGCTCGCCGGGATTCCAGGCTTCCAGCCGGAGGGGTTCGTCCGTGACGGAAGGATCTACGGGCTCGGGATCTCGAACATGAAGGGCGCGCTCGTGGCGTATCTCGCGGCGGTGCGGGCGCTCGGCGATGCGGAGCTGAAGGGCGACGTGATGCTCGCGGCCGTCGCGGGTGAGATCGAGAAGACGCAGCAGGGTGACGCGCAAGGGGCGGAGTTCCGCGGCTACGCGGCCGGCTCGCGGCATCTCGTCGGCCACGGCGGCGCCGCGGACATGTGCATTCTCGGCGAGCCGACCGAGCAGAAGCTCGTGCTCGCGCACTTCGGAACGCTCTGGCTCCGGCTCTCGACGTCCGGGCCGTTCGTCCATACCGCCTTCTCGTCCGGCCGGCTCCAGGAGAACTCGATCGTGAAGATGCGAGACGTGCTCGAACGTGTGCTCGCGTGGCTGCCGGAGTGGGAGGAGGAGATGTCGTACGGCGACGTTCGGGGGGTCGCGAACGTGGGCGCGATCCAGGGCGGCTTCGGCTGGCGCGTCTCGCGGACGCCCCATCGCACCGATCTCTTCCTCGATCTCCGCGTGCCGCCGGACGTCGAGATGGCAGAAGCGCGCCGACGGGCCTTGGAGTTCGCGCGCGGCTTGGACGGGGTCGAGGCGGAGGTCTACGTGACCGCGCCGGGCGCCGAGCTGGACGAGTCGCATCCTCTGGTCGGAGCGCTCGAAGGCGCGCACGAGGAGGTGTTCGGCGAGCCGCCCGAGCGCGACGTGACTCGCTGGTTCTCGGACGCGTCGGTGCTGTCGCGCTACGGGATCGCGACCGTGAACTACGGCACGTCCTCCGGTCTGCCTGACGCTGAGCTGGGCGAGAACCTCGAGATCGAAGGACTCGTCCAGATCGCCGAGGTCTACGCGCGCGCGGCGCAGAGGATCTCTGGATGAAGCTCGTCACCTTCGACGAGGGGCGGGTGGGCTACGTCGAGGGCGAGGAGATCGCCGTGCTCGACGTGCCGACGATGCGCGAGTGGTTCGAGCGCGGCGGCGCGGACGAGACGGGGGACCGGGTACCGCTCGCGGACGCGAAGCTCCGCGCTCCGATCGTGCCGAAGAAGTTCTTCCACACGGCCGGCAACTTCCGCGAGCACGAGGAGGAGTCGAAGGTCGTCGACTGGTCGCACGAGATCGCGCCGTGGATCGTCTTCTTCCAGAACGTCGACGCGATCGTCGGGCCCGACGAGCCGGTGGTCTATCCCGAGCACCTGACCGAGGAGCTCGACTACGAGCTCGAGCTGGCCGTCGTGCTGAAGAAGGCCGGGAAGTGGTTCCCGCCGGAGGAGGCGATGGACTACGTCGGCGGCTACGTGATCTTCAACGACATCACCGCGCGCGACATCCAGCGCCGCGAGATGCGCTCCGGCGTCTTCAGCTTCTGCAAGGCGATCGACACCTTCTGCCCGCTCGGGCCGTGGATCGTGACCCCCGACGAGATCCCGGATCCGCACGACCTCGCGATGGAGCTGCGGGTGAACGGCGAGTCGCGGCAGACCTCGCACTCGGGGCGGATGAGCGTGACGATCCCGGAGATCCTCAGCCACTACTCGGCCCTCGGGTACTCGGCCGGTGATGTGCTCTCGACCGGGACGGTGAGCGGCGTGGCCGGGTTCTCCGCGGACGCGGCCTCGCTCTATCTCAGGCCGGGCGACGTGATCGAAGCGGAGATCGAGCGGATCGGCGTCCTCCGCAATCCGGTCGTCGGCTGGGCGGAGGCGCACGGCGAGCCGGCTCCTTCGCGGATTCGCTGGTGAGCTGGCCCACATGAATTGGCCGCGCGACGACACGAAGCTCGAGCGCGTGCGCGCGGCGATGGCCGAGCAGGAGCTCGACGCGCTCGTCGTCCGAGCGCCCGACAACGTCCTCTACCTGACGAACTTCTGGGGGATGAAGGGGTACGACGCCGTCGTCTTTCCCCGCGAGGGGGACCCCGTCCTGATCTGCCTCGAGGCGTCGGAGGCGGACGCGGCGCGGATGAGCTGGACCGAGGAGGTGCGGCTCTTCCGCGGCTACGACGAGAGCGACCCGCGGCCGCCGGCGCTGCGGGCGCTCGATCTGACGCGGCAGCTCGCGTCCGAGTACGGAAGCCTCGGCCTGGAGCTCTCGCTCGGGACGCAGGCCGCCGACCGGATGGTCGGAGAGCCGACAACCTTCACGAAGGCGTGGTTCGACGCGTTTCCCGAGGCGGCGGACGCGACGCCGCTCCTCAACACCGTCCGCGCGATCAAGACCGAGCAGGAGCTCGACCGGATGCGGCTCGCGAACGAGATCGCCGCGCAGGCGATGGAGCACGTCCAGGAGCGCTTGCGGCCGGGCATGCGCGAGAGCGAGGTCGGCGCGATGTGGGAGGGCTGGGTGCACGAGCACGGCACCGGCTTCGACGGCCGGGTCGAGCTCGCGCGCGGCTTCGCGCTCGTCTGGTCGGGGCCGGGGATCAAGACGTTCACGGCGACCGGGAACCGTCCGATCCAGGAGCACGAGCCGACGCTCTTCGAGATCTGGGTCTGCGCCGACGGCTACTGGTGCGACCACACGAAGAACCTCGTCCCGGGGGAGCTCGACGCCCGTTACGCGGAGCTCGAACAGCAACTGATGCATGGGTACACATGCATCACGACGTCCCTTTCGGCCGGTGCGAGCCTCGCCGAGCTCGACCGGGAGACGCGCCGGCTGCTCGAGGAGATGGGGTACCCAGGGCAGCCGAGCCATCCGGTCTGCCACGGCGTCGGCGCGCGCGCGCACGAGCCGCCCTACGCCCATCAGGCCGGCCATGGCACGATCGAGGCCGGGATGGTGCTTGCGATCGAGCCCGGCGTCTACTGGCCGGAAGGTGGCGGCCTTCGCGTCGAGGACAACTTCCTGATCACCGAGACCGGCGCCGAGAAGCTCTGCCGCTTCCCGGACGGAATCGTGCGCTGCGGATGAGCATCGACCGCGAGAAGGTCTGGACGGGAGAGCTCAACCGGCGGGCGCTCGAGCCGCAGCCGGCCGGCCCGATCGGCCTCTACGACACGACCCTTCGCGACGGCGAGCAGACCGTCGGCGTCGTGCTGTCACCCGAGGTCAAGCTCGAGCTTGCGCGCGCCCTCGACGACGCGGGCGTCGACCGGATCGAGGCCGGCTTCCCCCGCGTGTCCGACGACGACGCCGAGGCGATCAAGCTGATCGCCGCCGCCGGCCTGCGAGCGGAGATCTGGGGCTTCTCGCGCGCCGTTCCCGCCGACGTCGAGGCGCTCGTCGACCTGGGCGTCGGCGCTGCCGTGATCGAGAGCCCGATCTCCGACCTGAAGCTCGAGGCGCTCGGCGTCTCCCGCGAGACGATGCTCGAGCGGATCGCGAAGGCCGTCTCCTTCGCGGTCGGCCATGGGATCACCGTCGCCTTCTTCGGCGTCGACTCGACTCGCGCAGATCTCGACTTCTATCGCCGCGCCTACTCGGCAGCGGTCGAGGCGGGTGCCAGCGAGGTCGTGGCCGTCGACACGATCGGCGTCGCGACCCCGGAGGCCGCGGCGTACCTCGTCGGCCGCACCGTGGAATGGCTCGACGTTCCGGTGCACTGGCACGGCCACAACGACTTCGGGCTCGCGACCGCCGCCGCCGTCGCCGCCGTGCAGGCGGGCGCGACCTGGGTGCACGGGACCGTGAACGGGATGGGGGAGCGGGCCGGCAACGCGAACCTCCTCGAGGTCGCGCTCGCCCTCGACGCGCTCTACGGGATCGGGACGCGGCTCGACCTGACGAAGGCGCGCTCGCTCGCCGCGCTCGTCCAGGAGCGCTCCGGCTACGCGCTCGAGCCCTGGAAGCCGCTCACAGGCGACAACCTCTTCACGCGCGAGAGCGGCGCGGTCGCGAGCCAGTTCCACGATCCGCCGGCGATCGAGCCCTACTCGTCCGAGCTCGTCGGCGCCGAGCGGGCAATCGTGCTCGGCAAGAAGAGCGGCCTCGATTCGATCAGGCTCAAGGCGGCGGAGCTCGGGCTCGAGGTACCGGACGAGAAGCGCGCCGCGATCCTGGAGAAGGTCAAGGCGCTCGGGGCCAAAAAAGGCCGGCTCGTCACCGACGCCGAGTTTCGCGCAATCGTCAGGAAAGGAGCGTGAATGTCACCTCGACAGCTCGTCAATCCACCTGAGCTGCATCCCGCACCCGGCTTCAGCCACGTCGCGATCGCCGAGGGGACGAAGGTCGTCCACCTCGCGGGGCAGGTGGCGCTCGACCAGCAGTTCGGCATCGTCGGCGGCGGCGACCTCGGCGAGCAAACGAAGGCCGCGATGCGGAACGTCGAGCTGGCACTGCAGGCGGCGGGCGCAAGCTGGGACGATGTCGTGCGGCGGACGATCTACACGCTCCACCCGACCGAGTACGCGGCTATCACGGCGGCGATCGACGAGGTCACGGGCGGCGCCGACCATCCGACGCAGACGATCGTCGGGATCACCGGGCTCGCCGTCGAGGGGCTGCTGATCGAGATCGAGTGCACTGCGGTCGTGGCCGACTGACCCGGATTGACTGACATGACACGGCCGTGGGACACTCGCCGCGTCAGGCGAGACATGTCACCAGAGGATCGGCGCTTCGGGGAAGGAATGGCGACTGCGGGGTGATCGAACGAGTCTGTGTCGTCGGGGCCGGTGTGATCGGCAGCCTCTACGCCGCGCATCTGAGCCGGGTCGCCGAGGTCTGGGTGCTCACGCGCCGGAGCGAGCACGCTCGCGCGCTCGAGGCGAACGGGCTCCGGGTGTCCGGACGCGCCGACTTCAACGGCTCGGTTCGCGCGACGGATGACCCCGATGCGATCCCCGCGTTCGACGTCGCGATCGTCGCGACGAAGGGAACCGCGCTCGACGCGGCGGCAACCGCACTCGAGGGACGCTTCCCGGACGCGACGGTCGTCACGGTTCAGAACGGGCTCGGCGCGGAGCGGATCGTCCGCAGCCACGGCGACTGGCCGATCGTCTCCGGCGTCACCTTCATGAGCGGCACCCGTCACGGCGACACGCACGTCGAGTACGTCCTCGACACCGAGACCTGGCTCGGCCCGTACAACGGCACCGACTACGAGAGGGTCGAGGAGCTCGCCGCGCTGATCGAGCGTGCGGGTCTGAAGGCGCGCGCGTTCCCGGATCTGCGGCCGGCGCAGTGGTCGAAGCTGATCTTCAACGCGACCGTCAACGCGGTCGCGGCGCTCACCGGCCTCCCGCACGACGCGCATTTCGCAGCCGAGGGCTCGAGCGGCGACCTGGGCCATCTCGTGCACGCGCTCATGGACGAGGGCAAGGCGGTCGCGGCAGCCGCCGGGGTGGGGCTGCACGAGGACCCGTGGGAGATGAACGTGCTCGCGACGCGGCGCGGCAGCGCCCACTCTCCGTCGATGCTCGAGGACGTCGAGGCTCGACGCCCGACCGAGATCGAGCTGATCACCGGCGCGCTCGTCCGCGAGGCGGAACGTCTGGGCGTGCCGGTGCCGCTCCACACGGCGCTCTACAGGTTGATCAAGGCGAAGGAAGACAGCTACCTGGAATCCAAAGGGAGGAACGAATGACACGCATGACCAAGCTCGCGGCGCTGCTCGCGCTGGTGGCGGTGGCGGTCGCCGTCGTCGGCACGAGCGTCGGCGGCAGCACCACCACGGCCGCCTCGCCGATCACGATCGGCTGGGCGTTCGACGGCAAGGGCAACATGGCGCCCTTCGACGGGCCGGCGCTTGCGGCGGCGACCATCCGGGTCAAGCAGATCAACGCCAGGGGCGGCGTCAATGGCAGGCCGCTCCAGCTGAAGACCTGCGACACCCAGAACAACAACCCGGCCAAGGCCAAGTCGTGCGCGGCCAATCTGCTCGGCCAGGGCGCGAAGATCATGTTCGTGACCTGCGACGTCGACTTCGCAACCCCCGTCGTGCAGGAGTCGATCAACCGCGGCGTGCTCGCGGTGGCGCCGTGCATCGGCACGGATCAGATGGGGCCGAAGCGGTTCGGCACCAAGGGCAGGCTCGCGTTCAGCTACGGCAACGTCGCCCAGGACGAGGGCTCGGCGATGGCGGAGTACGCCTATCGAAAGGGCTGGCGCTCGGCCGCGCTCGCGACGAACACGCTGCTCGTCTACTTCAAGGACGTCGTCAAGGCGTTCGACAAGCGGTTCACGCAGCTCGGCGGCAAGGTCGTCGGCCGCGAGAGCTACGCGACCGGCGCCAACAACGTCAACGCCGCGGTCAGCCGCCTGAACGGGAAGCAGGCGGACGTGATCGTCACGTCGACCGCGTTCGGCGAGCTGCCGGCGATCGTCTCCGGGCTCCGCTCGCTCGGGAACAAGACCCCGATCCTGAACTCGTGGGCCGGTGACGGGACGTACTGGAACGCGAAGAACCCGCCGGTGACGAACTACTACGCCGTCACCTTTGCGTCGGTCTTCGGCGACGACCCGAACAAGGCGGTGCGGGCGCTCGCGAAGCAGGTCAAGGCGGGCACCGGCGGCTTCGTGACCGGGGCCGCGGCCATCGACGGCGTCGCGACCGCGATCAGGCGCTCGGGCGGCTCCACGAACGGCGTCAAGCTCGCCGCGACGATGGAGAAGTTCCGGAAGGTGCCGACGCTGTCGGGCCTCGTCAGCTTCTCGCCGCGGTTCCACACCGTCTTCGGCCGGCAGTACCGCGTGATCCGGATCGAGAACAACAAGGCGCGCTACGTCGGGGCGGTCACCGCCAAGGTGATTCCGAACATCTAGCGGCTTGACGGAGGTCGTCCCACCCACGCCCGAGAGGAGGCCCGGAACGCTCCGGGCCTCCTCCGTCTCGCGCTCGTTCGCAGGGGTGCAGGCGCTCGACGGCGTCTCGCTGGAGCTGCACCGGCACGAGGTCGTCGGCCTGATCGGACCGAACGGCGCCGGGAAGTCGACGCTCGTCAACGTGCTCTCCGGGTTCGACTCGCCCACCACCGGGCGCGTCGAGCTGGGTGACGAGGACGTCACGGGCTGGAGCCCGAGCCGGCGTGGTCGAAAGGGGATCGCGAGGACGTTCCAGCACAGCCGCTCGTTCCGCGGCCTCAGCGTGCGCGAGAACGTCGAGGTGGCGGCGCTGGGCGTCGGTGCGGGGCCTCGCGCGGCGCGCAAGCGTGGCGTGGAGCTGCTCGGGCTGCTCGGGCTCGAGCGACGCGCGGACACTCCGGCGTCGTCGCTCGCGCACGGCGACGAGCGCAGGCTCGGCGTCGCGCGGGCTCTCGCGACCGAGCCGCGCTTCGTCCTCCTCGACGAGCCCGCCGCAGGGCTGCCCGAGGCGGAGGTGCCGGAGTTCGCGGCCGTCGTGCGGGCCGTCCGCGACGACCACGACGCGGGGGTGCTCCTGATCGACCACAACATGGCCCTGGTGATGGAGGTCTGCGACCGGATCCACGTGCTCGACCAGGGGCGCACGCTGGCTGAGGGGATGCCGGGTGAGATCCGCGCGAACCTCGACGTGACCGCGGCCTATCTCGGCGAGAGCGCCGTCGCCGATGAGTGACGCCGCGATCCTCGAGCTCGAGGGAGTGGAGGTTCGCCACGGCTCGGTCGCCGCGGTCCGCAAGCTCGACCTGAGAGTGGGCAAGGGCGAGCTCGTCGGCCTGATCGGGCCGAACGGTGCGGGCAAGTCGACGACGCTGCACGCGATCATGGGCGTCCTGCCGCCGAGCTCCGGCGAGATTCGGCTCAAGGGAAGGAAGCTCCGCGCGGGCAAGCCCGAAGCCGTCGCCCGAGCCGGGATCGCGCTCGTCCCGGAGGGGCGGCGGATCTTCGGCGAGTTCAGCGTCGAGGAGAACCTGCGGCTCGGGCTCTCGGCTCGTCGCGGCGGCGACGGCGGCTCGGCCCTCGACGCCGCCTACGAGCTCTTCCCGGTCCTCGCCGAGTTCCGCCGCCGCCAGGCGGGAGCCCTCTCGGGCGGCCAGCAGCAGCAGCTCGCGATCGGGCGGGCTCTCGTCGCGAATCCGGACGTGCTCCTGCTCGACGAGCCGTCGCTCGGGCTTGCGCCCACGATCGTCGACGTCGTCTTCCAGGCGCTCGCGGAGATTCGGGATCGGGGCGTCAGCGTCCTGCTCGTGGAGCAACGGGCGCAGCGGACCGTGGCGTTCGCCGACCGGACGTACGTGCTCGGGAACGGGGAGCTGCGGATGATCCTGACCCCGGCAGACGCGGACGACACCGAGCGGATGATCGCGGCGTACCTCTCGTGAGCGTCGTCGCAGTGGTCGACGCGCAGACCCTGGTCGACGCCGTCGGCCTCGGCGCCGTCTACGCGCTGATGGCCGTCGGGATCGGCCTCGTCTTCGGCGTCCTCCGGCTCGTCAACTTCGCCTACGGCCAGCTCGTGATGGCCGGCGCCTACACGCTCGCCTTCACCTCGACGTGGCCCGTCGTGGCGAGCCTGGCCGCCTGCTTCGCCGTCGTCGTCGCGCTCTCGCTGCTCCTGGAGCGCGCCGTCTTCCGGCCGCTGCGGACCCAGTCGCCCGCGGTGATGCTCGTGACGACCTTCGCCGTCGCCTTCCTGCTCCAGAGCGTGGCGCTGATCGTCGACGTCCGCGACGACACGATCGGCGAGCCCGCGGCGTCCGTGGCGCCCCTGAACCAGGCGATCGGGATCGCGGGCGTCGACGTGCGCAAGGTGACGCTCGTCGCCGTCGGAGTGGCGGTCGTCTCGCTCGGCCTGCTCGCGCTCCTGCTCGGGCGGACGACGATCGGCCTCCAGATGCGCGCGGCCGCCGCCGACTTCAGGACCGCGCGCCTGCTCGGCGTCCGGGCCGACCGGGTGATCGCCAGCGCCGTCGTCCTCTCGGGCGTCCTCGCGGCGGCGGTCGCCGTGATCCTGACCGTCCAGAACCCGCTCGTCGGGCCCGACTTCGCCCTCAAGGAGACGATCGTCGTCCTCGTCGGCGTCGTCGTCGGCGGGATCGACCGGCTCTGGACGGCGACGCTCGGCGGCTTCTCGATCGGCTTCGCGACCGGGGTGATCAACGGCGCGCTGCCCACGGAACAGACCGTCTTCCTGCCCTCGGCCGTCTTTGCCCTCGTGATCCTCGTCCTGATCTTCCGCCCGGCGGGGCTCTTCGCGCGCGGCAGCGGCGCCCTCGTGGAGCGCGTATGAGCCGCCGCCTCGACCCGGCCGTCGAGCTGCTGGGGCCTGCGGCCGTCGTCGCGGTCGTCGGCTTCGCCGCGACGCTCGTCTCGCGCGCCAACGAGATCTACTTCCTGAACGCCCTCGTCTCCGTGGCGATCGTCGCGGCCATCTACGTCTTCGTCGGCAACTCGGGCGTGCTCTCGTTCGGCCAGATCAGCTTCGTCGCCGTCGGCGCGTTCGCCGCTGGAGTGCTGACGGTCCCGCTCGAGTCCAAGCTCGGCGTGCTGCCGGACCTCTTCCCGATCCTGCGCGACCACACGGTCGGGAACGCGATCTCTCTGGCGCTCGCGGCGGCGGTCGGAGGCGTGCTCGCGCTCGTCGTCGGCCTGCCGCTGATGCGCCTCTCCGGCCTCGCCGCCGGGATCGCGACGTTCGCCGTGCTCGAGATCACCCACAACCTGCTGCGCGAGTGGACGAAGATCGGGCCGGGCGCGACGACCCTGTCGCTCGTCCCCGAGACGACCGGCGCGCTCCAGGCGACTCTCGGCGCGCTGCTCGTCGTCGCGGTTGCCTTCGCCTACCAGCGCAGCCGCCTCGGCCGCCTCGTCCGAGCCACGCGCGAGGACCCCGCCGCGGCCCAGGCCGTCGGGATCGGTGTCCACGCTCAGCGGCTCTGGGCGTTCACGCTCTCCGGCGTCCTGTGCGGCTTCGCGGGCGGGCTCTACGTGCACATGCTCGGCTCGATCACGACCGAGCAGGTCTATCTCGAGCTGACGTTCGTCACGCTCGCGATGCTCGTCGTCGGTGGGCTGACGAGCCTCTGGGGCGCGGTTCTGGGCGCGCTCGCGGTCAGCGGGCTCGACTCGATCCTCGGCAAGGCGGAGGAGGGGTCGTTCGGGCCGGATCTGCCGACCGGGAGCCGACTCGTCGTCGTGGGTGCGCTGATGGCGCTCGTGCTGATCCTCCGGCCCTCCGGGCTGACGGGTGGCCGCGAGTTCTCGCTCCGCCGGAGGCCGGCATGAGGGTCTGCGTCGTGGGCTGTGGGGCCGTCGGATCGCTCTTCGCGGCGAACCTCGCCTCGCTCGACGACGTCGAGGTGTGGGCCTACGACCTCGCCGCGGCGCACGTCGCGGCGATCAACGAGCGCGGACTGAGGCTCGTCGGCGCGGGAGAGGTTCATGCGAGCGGCATCCGGGCGACGACCGACGCGAGCGAGCTTCCTGCCCTGCGACTTCGGCCTCGTGGCGACGAAGGCGATGCACACCGAGGCGGCGATCGCGGCGACCGCGCACGCTTTTCGCGGCGGCTCCGTCGCCAGCGTCCAGAACGGCGTCGGCAACGAGGAGACGATCGCCGCGCACGCGGAACGCGTCATCCGGGGAACGACCTTCCCGGCCGGCAAGATCCTCGAGCCGGGCGTCGTCCAGTGGGACGTCAAGGGCGACACGACCTTCGGCCCCTTCGAGCCGCAGCCGGCGACCGCCAGCGCGATCGAGCAGCTCGCCGACGCCTGCACGCGCGGCGGGATGCCGTCGCAGGCGGTCGCCGACGCGCGTGGCGCCCAGTGGCGCAAGGTGATCTTCAACGCCTCGACGAACCCGGTCGGCGCGCTCACCGGCCTGACGCACGGCCGCGTCTGCGAGCTGCCGCCGCTGCGGGCGTTCGTGACCGGGCTCGTCGACGAGGGCAAGGCGGTCGCCGCCGCCCAGGGGATCGAGCTCGACGCCGACCCGGAGGAGCTGATCGACCATGCGGCACGCCCCGACGTCGCCTACGGGCACAAGGCGAGCATGCTCCAGGACGTGGAGGCGCGGCGGCAGACCGAGGTCGACTATCTGAACGGCGGGATCGTCCGCTTCGGGCGCGAGCACGGAGTCCCGACCCCGCTCAACGAGGCCGTCGTGGCCCTGATCAAGGGAATGGAGCACGCTTGGACGCAGAACTGACACGCAGGCACGCGAACGTCCGCGCGGCAATGGCGGAGCACGAGCTCGACGCGCTGATCGTCGCCGGCAGCGAGTACAGCGGCTTCGAGGGCTCGGTCACCTACCTCTCGGGCTTCCAGATCGTGCACCGCTACGCCTATGTGCTCTTGCCCGCCCAGGGTCAGGCCCAGATCGTCTTCCCGAGCGAGGCGCGCTATGTCGGCGAGCACGCAACCGCCCAGCTCGAGCAGGTCTTCCACGATCGTCCCGGCGAGCACCTCGCCGCGACCGCACGCGACCACGGGTGGCGGCGGATCGGCGTCTACGGGCTCGACTACATCATGACGGTGCGCGACTTCCGCGCCCTCGACGGCCTCGAGCTCGTCGCGTTCGACGAGGAGTTCGACCTCGCGCGGGCCGTGAAGAGCGAGGCCGAGCTCGAGTCGGTGCGCGAGAGCGTCCGGATCAACGAGGACGGCTTCGAGGCGTTCCTGGCCGCCTACGAGCCGGGAAGGACCGCCGCCGAGGCGATGGCGCCGGCCGAGGAGCTGTTCGTCGAGCGTGGCTGCGGCCGGCTGACGATGAACATGGTGCTCGTCGGCCCGGAGTTCGCGATCGCGAAGTCCGACACGGTGCTCGGCGACTTCGTCGTCCCGTCGCTCGAGATCGCCGGGCCCGGGATGCACTGGGTCGAGGTCTCGCGCGCGATCGGCGACGCCGACGCAGAGACGCTGCGGATGCTCGAGGCCTACGAGGAGTACCACGAGGTCGCCCGGACGGCCCTCCGTCCGGGGGCGAGCGCGAGCGACGTCCACCGCGCGGTCTCGAAGGGCTTCACCGAGCGCGGCTACCACCTCGGGCATGTGACCGGCCACTCGATCGGGATGACGATGATCGAGCACCCGAAGCTCGGCGAGGGCGTGGAGACCGAGCTCGCGGCGGGGATGGTCTTCTCGATGCATCCCCACGCGATCGGGGCCGACGGTAAGGCGTGCCTCTACATGCAGGACACGTGGCTCGTCACCGAAGCGGGCGGAGAGCCGCTCTCGCGCCTGCCGCTGCGGATCTTCGAGGGCTAGGAGCGAACGCTAGGAGGAGCGGGCGCAGGTGCAGATCGCCTGGCCGAGCTCCTGCCGCTCGTACAGCCTCCCGCAGCGGGTGCACGAGGACGGGATCAGCTCCGCGCGCTCGAGCAGGGGCTTCATCAGCGTCGCCCAGAAGACGGCGTAGGCCAGCATCAGTTGCGTGGTCATACTGGCCGTATCGACAGGCGTCAGGCATCGGTTTAGTGCCGCCGAAGGGTGATCTCGCCCGCCGGCTGGCGGTCGCGCGGGGTGACGAGCCGGCCGACCTCGTCGTCCGCGGCGGTCGTGTGCTCTCCGTCTTCACCCGCGAATGGCTCGACGTGGACGTGGCGGTCTGCGACGGCGTCGTGGCAGGTCTCTCTCCCTCAGGCCCGGACTCCTACGAAGGCGACGAGGTCATCGACGCCGACGGCGCCTACGTCGTGCCCGGCTTCATCGACGCCCACATGCACCTCGAGACATCGAAGCTGCTCGTCTCCGAGTTCGCCCGGCTGGTGCTCCCGCTCGGCACCACCACCGTCGTCGCCGATCCGCACGAGATCGCGAACGTCCTCGGCACCGACGGCGTCCACTGGCTCGTCGACGCGTGCGCCGACCTGCCGCTCGACGTCTACTTCACGGCGTCCTCGTGCGTTCCGGCCTCGCGGTTCGAGTCGCCGCGACGTCCATTCGATCCCGGTGACCTGAAGGCGCTGCTCCGGCGCCGCCGGGTGATCGGGCTCGCGGAGATGATGAACTTCCCCGGCGTGATCTCAGGCGCGGCGAGCGAGCTCGCCAAGCTCGCCGTCGAGGGCGCCGACCACGTCGACGGCCACGCGCCCGGCGTTCTCGGCAACGAGCTCCAGGCCTACGCGGCGGCCGGAATCGGCTCGGATCACGAGGCGTCCACCGCAGAGGAGGGGCTGGAGCGATTGCGCGCCGGGATGTGGCTCCTGATCCGGGAGGCCTCCGCCGCGCGGAACCTGCGCGCTCTCGCGCCGCTCGTGCTCGAGTACGGGCCGGCGCGGATGGCGTTCTGCACCGACGACCGGGAGCCCGAGCACATCGCCGAGGACGGCCACATCAACGCGATCGTGCGCGATGCCGTCGGGCTCGGCGTGCGTCCGGAGGACGCGCTGACGATGGCATCGCACCATCCCGCGCTCTGGCACCAGCTCGGCCACCTGGGGGCGGTGGGGCCCGGCTACCAGGCCGACCTCGTGCTCTTCCCGGATCTCGAGCGATTCGTGCCGGGGCTCGTGCTCAAGCGCGGGCGACCGGTCGACGAGATCCCCGAGACGCCGGTGCCGGAGTGGGTGCGCCAGACGGTGCGGTTGAAGCCGGTCAGCGCTGGACGATCTGCGCGTTCCGTGGAGCGGCGGCGAGGCAAGGGTGATCGGGCTCGTCCCGGGCCAGATCGTGACCGACTCGCTGATCGAGGAGCTGCCGAGCGACGGGGGCGTGGCCGGCGCCGATCTGGAGCGCGACCTGGCCAAGATCGCCGTCGTCGAGCGTCATCTCGCGACCGGTCGGATCGGGCTCGGCTTCGTGCGCGGCTTCGGGCTCGCGCGCGGCGCGCTCGCGACGACCTTCTCCCATGACGCGCACAACCTCGTCGTCGTGGGGATGAGCGACGCCGAGATGCTGCGCGCGATCGAGCGCGCCGCCGACATCGGCGGTGGGCTCGTCGTCGTCGATGGGGACGAAGTGGTCGCCGAGCTTCCGCTCCCCGTGGCGGGCCTCCTCTCCGACCGGCCTCTTGCAGACGTGATCGCCGCCAGCAGGGCGGTTGTCGCGGCGGTGCACGCGCTCGGCTCGGAGGTCGAGTCGCCGTTCCAGTCGCTCGCATTCCTGGCCCTCTCCGTGATCCCGAGCCTGAAGATCACGGACTGGGGGCTCGTCGACGTGGGCCGATTCGAGCTGGTGCCGCTTGCGACCGAGGCCCTCGTCAACGCGGACTGACGAGATTTCGCGGCGGTAGACTGACGTCAGGTGAGCTGGCCCTTCATCGTGCTTCTCGCACTCGCGCTGGTCGTCCTGGCCGGAGCCGAGTGGCAGCGTCTGTCCGGCGTGGGCGGCTTCGGCCGCCTTGGCAGCGAAGCTCGCGACGCGCGCGCGCGCCAGAAGCGCAAGGCGAACCTGAAGCTGATCCGCTCCGAGAGCGAGGAGTTCGCCGAGAGCGTCCAGCGCGACCTCGCCGATCTGCCGACGATCGAGGAGAAAGACCGCCGCCGCTAGCCCGCCCGGCGGCTAGCGGACGGTGAAGCTCGTCCGCAGGAACGCCGTGTTCGGGAGGATGCGGAGGACGTTCTCGTTGTTGCGCGTCTCCTGGTAGTCGGAGAGCTGGAGCACGAGCGAGTGGCGGCCGCGGGCGAGGCCGCCGGTCGGGATCCGGATCACGCCTGCCGCTGCGCCTCCTGTCACTCGGGCGCCGCGCTCGCGGCCGTCGATCCGGAGGACGAGCGAGCCCGGATAGACCCCCGAGCCGGCGTCCCTGGCCGCGATCGAGAGCGGTGTGCCGCGGCGGACGACCCGCGCTCGGAATGCCAGTGTGGGCGGGGTGACGTCGTCGACCCAGTAGCGGAACGCGAAGGCGCCGGCGGTGCCCGCGCCGGGGCTGTCGAAGACGACGTCGTAGGCGCCGCGGGCAGGTCTCAACACACCGGCTGCAAGCACCAGGTCCTCGAACCCGCGCAGGTACGGATTGAGGTTGAAGGGGAGCGCCGCGTAGCCCGTCAGCCGGTTCTCGTCCCCGGCGTGGACGATCCGGGGCTCCACCCGCACGCCCTTCGCCCTCGAGGTGACGACAACGCCGAAGTTCGCCGTCGGCCGCGCGAGGGCGACGCGGTACACGCGCTCCGGTCCGGCGAGATTCGTCTCGAAGCCGAGCTCGTCCGGGTTCTCCGGATAGCGGTAGCGACTCACGAGCGAGGCACCGCCGCGGGTCGTCGCGCTGCGGGCGCCGGGCTTGACGAGCGGCGCCGGCTTCGCTCCGGCGAGCGCCGGCACCGAGACGCGGAGCCAGAACGGGATGCGGCGTCGCTCGGCTCCTCGCGTGAGGACGACGAACCCGGTGACCTCGGAATCGGGAGCGTTCGCCGCCGTGGTCAGGTTCACGGACAGGGTGCCCGGCACAGTGACGGTCGCCGGCACGCCGACGGTGACGCCGACTGCGCCGGTCTGATGCTCCACGCCAACCGCCCAGTCGCCGGAGCCGCCACCCGAATCGGTGAGGACGACCCGCCGCACGAGCGAGGCTCCTCGCGGGACGAGCCCGTACGAGAGCGCGACGGGCGAGGCGAAGAGAAGCGGCGTGTCGGCCCGGCGCAGGCTGACGACACCGCCGCCCTGCCGCGTCGTCGGTGCCGCGA
Organism: uncultured Gaiellaceae bacterium; assembly: GCA_963761905.1. GTDB lineage: Bacteria > Actinomycetota > Thermoleophilia > Gaiellales > Gaiellaceae > Gaiellasilicea. The sequence goes on from CAVXIQ010000005.1 coordinate 506,502, forward strand.
CCGTGCGCGCGCCGTCGCCGAAGGCGGTATCGCCGGTGAGCGTGAGCGCCGCTTTCACCTGCGCCGGCGTCCAGGTCGGGTGACGCTGGCGGAGGAGCGCGACCGCGCCGGCGACATGGGGGGCGGCCATGCTCGTGCCGGAGAGGGTGGCGAAGGTGCGGTTCGGCGCCGCCGAGAGGATCGCGACGCCGGGCGCGCTGACCTCCGGCTTGAGCTGCAGCGAGAGCGGCGTCGGGCCTCCAGCGGAGAAATCGGCGATCACGTTCGTCGGGCCGGTTCGCGTGGTCGAGACGGCGGCGACCGTGATCGCTTCCGGCGTCGACCCCGGAGAGGAGACCGAGCCGGAGCCGAAGTCGTCGAAGTCGTTCCCCGCAGCGACCACCGGCACGACGCCCGCCCGCGCGGCGGCGGAGAGCGCCGCGACGACGATGTCGCGCGACGGCTCGATCTCGGGCTCGCCGAGCGACAGGTTGATCACGTCCATCCCGTCCGCGACGGCCGCTTCGATCGCCGCGACGAGCTCGGGCGAGTTGCCGTCGAGGCCGACGTCCGCATCGGTCGGGATCGTCAGCGCCTTGTAGTTGCCGAGGTACGCCCTCGGCGCGACGCCCGAGATCCTCCGGCCCTCGGCGAGCGTGTTCGCGTTCCCGGCCGCGATCCCCGCCACGTGCGTCCCGTGCGACGACAGTTCCGGGTCGAAAGGCTTCGCCGCGTGCTTCCAGGCGGGCCGGGCGGGTGGGAACGCTCGCGCGACGATCACCTTCGCAGTGGTGTACGCCGCCTGACCCTTGGGGTAGCCGGCGGGCATCGTGTAGCCGGCGGGAGAGAAGAACGGATGCGTCTGGTCGATCCCCTCGTCGATGATCCCGATCTTGATCCCCTGCCCTGCGCTCGAGAGCGTCGGGCCCCAGAGCGCAGGCGCTCCGATCTGCTGAGGGCCCCGATCGAGGAGCCGCGTGTACCGGACGCTCGGATAGATGCGGGCGATACCCGGCACGGAGGCGAGCCGCTCGACCTGGTCTCGGGGCACGACGACCGCGAGGCCGTTCGCGACGACGCGGTAGCGCCAGCGGATCTCTGCCTGCGGCAGCGCGTCCTCGATCCGCTCCTCGAGCGCGTCCTGGGTCGTGGCGAGCGAGCGGAGGTAGGCGCGGGACGTCGTCGTAGCCAGGCTGAGCCGGCGGCCGCCGGTCGCTGCGAGGGTGCGCCCCGGGCGAGCGACGGCGAGGGGCTCGGCGTCGAGCGCGACGATGACTTCGACGAGCGACTCGGAGCTTGCTCCGTGGCGCTCGGCACCCGCCGAGGCGGCCAGCGCGAGCAGCAGGAACGGCAGGAGAAGGGCGACCCGGCGCACGGGCGTCCAGGGTAGCCGCGTGCTGTGAAGGCGACGTTAAGCGATCAGTCGCGCTTCGCTGTCAGCACGAGCACGATCTGCCGCCAGAGCTGGTCGAAGAAGCGAAGCACGAGTGCGGATGAGAGGACTTGAACCTCCACGCCCCGAAGGGCACACGGACCTGAACCGTGCGCGTCTACCAATTCCGCCACATCCGCGCGGGTGGTCAGTTTAGCGAGGCTACGATCGCCGGCGATGCCGTCGCTGCCGCCACTCGAGCCGAAGCGGCCGGCGATCACCGACGAGCTCGAGGTTCGAGAGCTCGCCGAAGAACGGCTGATCGGCCTGCGCGTCTCGGAGTGCGAGCTCGGCGGCGACCTCTCCGAGCGGGCTGCCGCCGATCTTCGGTTGCAAGACGTGCGCCTCGCCAGTCTCGACCTCACCGGCACCGAGGCACCGGGTTTGACGATCGTCGACGCGATCGTGGCCGGCGGGAGCTGGGCGAACCTGCGCGCCGCCCGCGGGACGCTCACACGGGTCGAGACCGGGGAGCTTCGCGCGACAGGCGTGGATCTGACCGAGGCCGCGCTCAAGGACGTCGTCTTCGCCGATGCGCGGCTCGACCTCGCCTCGTTCCGGTTCGCGAAGCTCGAGCGGATCGTCTTTCGGGACTGCCGACTCGAGGAGGTGGACTTCCTCGGCGCGTCGCTCCGGTCCGTCCGCTTCGAGCGCTCCAACCTGACCGGCGCAAGCTTCGTCGACGCGACGTGCGAGCGCACAGAGCTGCGCGACTGTGAGCTCGTCGACGTGCAGGGAGTCGAAGGGCTCCGCGGCGTTCGGATGCCGTGGAACGAGGTGATCCAGGTCGCCGGGCAGCTCGCGGCGGCGGCCGGGATCACCGTGCTCGACTAGCCCAGCGCCTCGAGCACCTGGTCGGAGTGCGTGTCGGGCTTCACGTTGCGCATCACCGCGGCGACGTTGCCGGCGGCGTCGATCACGAAGGTCGAGCGCTCGACGCCCATGTAGGTCTTGCCCGCGTAGGTCTTCTCGACCCAGACGCCGTAGTCCTCGGCTGTCGCGTGGTCCGAATCCGCGAGGAGCGAGAACGGGAGGTCGTACTTCTCCTTGAACTTCGCGTGCGAAGCCTCGTCGTCCGGGCTGACTCCCAGCACGACCGCGCCGGCTCGCTCGAACTCGGCCCAGGCGTCGCGGATCCCGCAGGCCTGAGCGGTGCAGCCGGGCGTGTCGTCCCGGGGGTAGAAGTAGAGAACGACCGGACGCCCGCGAAGCGACTCGAGTGAGACGTTTTCGCCGGCGTCGCTTGGAAGCGTAAACGCCGGAGCTGGCTTGCCTTCCTCGACCATGCGCAGATCCTAGAGCTTCCCTTGACTCGTGCTCTACCTGGTGTCAAGAATCCCGTTCGCGGGGTTGAATGCGGCGTTCGGGAAGGGGAATCTGGATGAAGCACTCACGCAAGGTGCGGTTCAGCGCCGTGCTGGGGCTGGTTGCAACAGCCGCGATCGCAGTCGCTACGGCGGCGAGCGGGGGCGGCCAGCTCTTCCGGGAGCTGGTCGACGAGAGAGAGTCGAACATCGAGACCGACTTCTGCGGCGTCGAGGGGTTGACCGTCGAGTTCGCCACCCATCGCGTCGGCACGGCCCATGCCGTTCCGCACGGACGGAATGGCCTTGTCTACTTCGGCTTCAACCTGAAGGTGACCGACGTGGTGACGAACCTCGCCAACGGCAACTCCGTGACGTCGTTCTCCACCGTCCGAGACAAGGATCAGCGGGTCACGGACAACGGCGACGGCACGCTCACCATCCTCGTCCTCACCACCGGTAACTCTGTGCTGTACGGGGAAAACGGCAAGGTGATCGCGAGGAACCCCGGTCAAGTCCGGTTCGAGGTCCTGATCGATCACGGCGGCACGCTGACCGATCCCAGCGACGACGAGTTCCTCGAGTTTCTGGGAGTCGTGAAGGACTCCACCGGGCGCAGCGACGACTTCTGCGAAGAAGCGGTGCCCATTCTGCTCGGGAGCTAGGGACGTCCGAAGCGAGGCGGGCGGACTCGTCGAGTCCGTCCGCCTTCGCCTCGATCGCGAAATCTCTCTCGGTAGGGTCTGGCTCGATGCTGACGACGCACCGCCTGCTCGCCTTCCTCGTCGTCGGCGTGCCGGCGGCGTCGGCGCTCGCCGGCGGGTTCGTCTACTGGCGCAGGCGCGGCGCGGGCGCGATCCTGACGCACGTGCTCGCGCTCGCGCAGACGTTGCTGGTCGCGCAGGTGGGGCTCGGCCTGCTCCTGCTCTCCGACGACCGCGAGGCTGCCGACAGCCTCCACTACGCCTACGGCTCGCTGTCGCTCGGCGCGATTCTCGTCCCGTGGTTCTACGCGCCGGCCTCGGGGCCGAAGCGCCTGGCCTGGTTCGCCGGCATGAGTGCGCTCGCCGCCGCCCTGGCCGTGCGAGCATTCATGACCGGGTGATGGAAAGAGTCAAGCGTTTCTTCTCGGAGCTGAACCCGCTCGTGCGCGGGCTGGGGATCGTCGCCCTGATCGCGGCCGTGGTCGTCGTGCTCTCGCTCGAATCGGTGCTCGCGACCGTCGGCGGCCTGCTCCGAATCGCGTTCTTCCTCGCGATCGCCTTCTTCCTCTTCCTGCTCTGGCGCGAGCGGCGCAGCGACATCGAGGGCTGGTCCGAGCTCAACCGCCGCGTCTTCTACGCCGCGATCGTCCTGGCGGTCGTCGACGTCGGCGCCGCCATCGGGCTCGGCGCGTCGTCCGGGCCGGATGCGCTGGCGTTCATCCTCGTCTTCTGCGCCTGCGCCTACGCGGTCTACCGCGTCTGGCGCAACGAGCACACCTACAGCTAGAGCTACGCCTCGACGCGGCTCGCGGCGCCGTCGAGCGCGTCGAGCGCGGCGCGGATCTCCATCGCCTGGCCGACGAAGATCGGAGTGTCGCGCTCGGTGTAGCGGGAGGCCTCGCTCTCGCGGAGCGTCAGCATCAGGTGCATGAAGTCGGACGGCTCCTCGCACTCGAACGCGGTCATGAACTCCTGGTCGTCGATCCCGAACGAGTACGTCGTGTGGTTCTGGATCGTGGCATAGCGGGCGCCGATCTCGATGTGCTCGTTCATCGCCCGCTGGCGGTCGTCGAGCGGCAGCGCGTACCACGGGCGCGTCTTCACGAACGGGTAGACGACGAGGTATTGGTGCCCCCGCGGGACGACCTTGCGGGCGCGGCGCGCCTGGCTGTACTGCGAGGCCTTGGTCGTCGCGAGGTAGGAGTACGGCGTCTCGAGCCAGCCCGCGAGCGGAGTCGCGTTGAGCGCCGCCCCGAGCTCGCCGAGATCGAGGTAGCGCTCGGTGATCTTCCAGAGGAAGAAGTCGCAGTCTGGCCTGACGCCCGCAGTCGAGTAGGCGCGCACATCGATGCGCTCCGACCACGACTCGACGACCTCCGCAAAAGCGTCCTTGCCCGCTGCGCGCTCCTCGACGGGCAACCGCCGCCAGGCCGGGTCGACCTTGTAGAAGCTGTAGGCGACGTACTGGCCGCTCTGTTGCTCGCTGTTCATCGGTCGAATGGTACGCGGCTCGTTGCTGGTTAGGCTCTACGGGTGCGGATCCTCGTGCTTCTCGTCGCGCTGCTGGCGCTCGCCGGCTGCGGCGGCGACGACGAGCCGACGGAGACCCCGGAGGCGTTCGTCACCTCGCTGATCGAGCGACTCGGCGCCGGCGAGCTCGCTGGCGTGTGGGAGGAGCTGCACCCCGCGCACAAGGAGGCCGTGCCGCGGGCGCTCTACGTCCGCTGCGAGCGCGGCGACACCTTCGGCGGCATCGTCGAAGAGGTGAACGTGCTGGAGGTGAAGCCCGAGCCGGCGACGATCCCCGGCGTGTTCGAGCAGGAGCCGAGCACGGCCGTCACGGTCGGAGTCACACTCGACGTTCCCGACGCGGCGGAGCCGGAGCGCTTCTCCCTGACCGCTCACGTCTTCGAGACGGACGGGCGCTGGGCCTGGGTGATCGGCCCGGTCGACTACGCGTCGTACCTCGCCGGTCGCTGCCCCGCGCAGGGATAGTCAGCAGCCTCGGCGAGCGGCGAGGATCGCTTCACGCACGGGCTCGAAGCTCTGCTTGCGGGTGCCGTCGACGTAGTAGACGCCCGACTGGAAGCCGGTCAGGAAGGGCTCGTCGTGAGAGTGGAAGAGGAGCATCCCTGCCACGCCGTCCTGGCAGGCGGCGAGCTCCAGCGCGCGACGGTAGTACTCGGCCTGCGTCGGCTCGTCGACGGGTCGGCCCGGCTCCTCGCCCTGGTAGAGCGGGCGCTTCCCCGTCGGGATCTCGGTCTCGACGCCGAACTCGCTGTAGAGGATCGGGACGTCGTCGCCCGAAGGCGTCGCGGACGAGCTGTCGCAGGCGCTCGTGGTCGGCGAGCCCGAGCGTCCGTGAGCCCGGGTGCGGCCGGTCGGGTGGGATGCTCGAGGCGGCGGGATACGGGTGGAAGGCGAACCCGTCGAGGACCGGTCGCGTGCGGCCGCTCGCGCGGAGCGCGGTTCCGAGGTCGCGGATGAACGTCGTCGGTGAATGGGTGTCGCGGCCCGTATTGGGCTTGTCGACGCCGCGCGGCGCGAGCGCGCCGCCCCAGATCCGGCGTGTCGGGTGCGGCGGCCTTCGCGGCGTCGTAGACCTCCGCGAGCAGGGCGAGATAGAAGGCGGCGGCGAGGTTCTCGCCGTCCTCGCCGAACTGGGGGAGCCAGAAGCGGTTGAGGTTCGGCTCGTTGCCGACGATCACGTCGCGGATCGCCGGCACGTCTCGCACGATCGCGGCGACGTAGGACGAGAACGCGGCTCGCTCGTCCTCCGTCAGCGGGGTCGTCGCGGAGCCGCGATGGAAGACGGCGAGGTAGATCCGGAGATCGCGTTCGCCGGCCCGTGCGGCGGTGTCTCGCAGGATCGCCAGCTCCTCCGCGCTCGGCGCGGCGAGGCCGGGCTCCCAGTAGCTCGTGATCCCGAGGGCGTCGAAGCCCACGTCCGCGAGCTGGTCGAGCACCGGGCCTTGGTGTCGCGCAGCGTCGTCGACGGCGCCCACGACGAACGCGTCCGGTGCGCCTGTCTCTGCGTCCGTGTCTGTAACCGTCTCTGCGACCGTCTCTGCGACTGTGTCTGTTCCGGCCGTGTTCGTCCCGGGCTCGTCGTCGCCGCTGCAGCCGGCGAGCACGAGCGCGAGGAGGAGCGCCGCCAGCCCGAGCCGCATCAACGAACGCGGAACGACGCGCTCTCGCGCAGCACGGGCTCACCCCGGTTGACGGGGTGAGTGACCGTGACCGCCAGCCGGTACAGACCGGGGCGGAGCTTCCGGCGGAGCGAGATCGCGACTCGCGCGTCGGCCTTCGCCCGGCCGCTCGTCGCAGCCGTCGTCGTGCCGGCAGGCAGCTTCACCAGTCGGGCGCGGTAGACGCAGTCGAGGTCGCAGCGCAGCGAGATCCCGAGCGTTCGCGCCGAGAAGACCGTTCTCGGCTTGATCGTCAGCGCGAGCCCTTCGCACCGGCCGATCGAGCCGCCGCGCGTCGCCGCGAGGGCGTCCCGCACCGCCGGCAGGCTCGTCTTCGGGCTGCCGTCGGCGTAGTAGAGCCCGGACTGCCATGCCGCCAGGGCGGTCTCGTCGTGCGAGTGGAAGAGGAGCATCCCGGTCACGTTCGGCTGGCAGAACGCGAGCTCGAGCGCGCGCCGGTAGTACGACGCCTGGACCGCCTCGGTGACGGGCCTCGTCGTCGCCGGCTCGGCGCCCGAGTAGAGCGACGCCTTGGCGGCGGGGATCACCGCTTCGACACCGAACTCGTCGTAGAGGATCGGCAGCGACGATCCGGCCTGGGCCGTGCCGTCGAACGCCTCCGCGAGCAGGGCGACGAGCTTCGGGTAGTCGACGAGCCCGAGGTGATCCGGGTCGGACGGCGGCAGGTCGGGCGAGCGGCTCGAGTTGTCGGCGTAGGGATGGAAGGCGAAGACGTCCATCACCGGCGCCGTTCTCCCGCTGCCGCGATAGGCGACGCCGAGCTCGCGGATGAACCGCGTCGGCGAGATCGTGTCGCGGCCCGTCCCCGGCCGGTCGACACCGCGCGGCGCCAGCGCGCCACCGATCACGCGCACGTCCGGCGAGACGGCCTTCAGCGCGTCGTAGGTCTCGGCGAGCAACGTCAGGTAGGCGGGCGCGGACGCTCCGGAGCCGTCGGCCGCGAACTGCGGCAGCCAGAACCGGTTCAGGTTCGGCTCGTTGCCGACGATCACGTCGCGGAAGCTCGGATACGTGCGGGCGAGATCGGCCGCGAACGCGGCGAACTGCCTCCGGTCGTCGGGCGTGAGCGGCGTCGTCCGAGAGCCCGCGTGGAAGACCGAGACGTAGACACGGACGTTGGCGAGCTGGGCCGCCGCCGCCACGTTCTCCAGGATCCGGCGCTCGGACGCACTCGGCGAGAGCTCGCCCGGCTTCCAGATCGACGTCACCCTCACGGCCCGGAAGCCGGCGAGCTGGAGCAGCGTCATCTGCGCCTTCGCCTCGACGAGGCTCGAGCTGCGAACGACGTCCTCGGCGGCGCCGAGCGTCAGCGTCGGCCCCCCGGCGTTCGCGGCCGGCGCCAGCACGAACGCCGCTAGAAGTGCGAGAAACCCCCGTCTCATCCGCGACACGGTAGCGTCGCCCTGTGATGGCGGAGTAAGCCCCTCGCGGGCATCTACCCTTGATCGCCGAATGCCCGACGTCCGCGAGAAGCTGAAAGGCCTGCCCGCGAAGCCGGGCGTCTACCTCTTTCGCGACGCCAACGGCGGCGTGCTCTATGTCGGCAAGGCGAAGACGTTGCGGTCCCGCGTCCGCTCGTACTTCCAGGCCGGACGGGGCGACACGCGGCAGTCGATCCCGGGCCTCGTCTCCCGAATCGACGACCTCGAGGTGATCGTCACCGGCACCGAGGTCGAGGCGCTCCATCTCGAGCAGAACCTCGTCAAGCGGCACCGGCCGCCGTACAACGTCCGCCTCCGGGACGACAAGTCGTTCCCGTACATCGCCGTCACCGTCGAGGACGAGTTCCCGCGCGTCATGTTCACGCGCGAGCGGCACCGGCGGGGCGTCGTCTACTTCGGCCCCTACGCCAACGCGAAGAAGGTGCGCGAGACGCTCGACGTGCTCAACCGCGTCTTCCAGTTCCGCCCCTGCGAAGGGCCGAAGCCGGGGCGGCACTCCGGGATCCCGTGCCTCGATTACCACATCGAGCGCTGCCACGCGCCCTGCGTCGGCTACATCACGAAGGAGCTCTACGGCGAGCTGATCGACGAGGTGATCGAGTTTCTCTCGGGCGACACGAAGCCGATCGTGCGGGCTCTCGAGAGCCGAATGCGCGAGGCGGCGACGGACGAGCGCTTCGAGGACGCGGCCCGCTACCGGAACCGGCTCTTCGCGATCCAGAACCTCGCCGAGCGGCAGGGCGCGGACCGGCGCGAGACCGGCTCGATCGACGTGATCGGGATCGCCGCCGAGGGCGCGCGCGCCGCCGTCCAGGTCTTCCCGCTCCGCGGCGGCAAGATGATCGACCGGCACGGCTTCCACCTCGAGAACGTCGAGGGGCAGGACGTGACAACCATTCTCGAGGCCTTCTGCACCGAGTACTACGGGAATGCGCCTTCGATCCCGCCGCAGCTCGTGGTTCCGCGCGAGACCGGCGACGTCGACGCGCTGCAGCAGTGGCTCGGCGAGCGCCGAGGGTCGCGGGTCGAGGTGCGGGTGCCCGAGCGAGGCGAGAAGGCGCGCCTCGCGGAGCTCGCCGGCCAGAACGCGCGGCTCGCGCTCGACTCGGAGGCGATCCAGGCGGAGCAGAAGCGCCTGCGGCGCGTCGAGGCGCTGGAGGAGCTCCGCGAGACGTTGAACCTGGAGAGCCTCCCGCTCCGGATCGAGTGCTACGACATCTCGAACATCCAGGGACAGCAGATCGTCGGCTCGATGGTCGTCTTCCAGGATGCCGTCGCGAAGAAGGCGCACTACCGCAAGTTCGCCGTCCGCGGGCTCGAGGGGCAGGACGACTTCGCGGCGATGGCCGAGGTGATCTCGCGCCGCTTCGCCCGCCTCGGGCACATGGCCGACGACGAGTACGACGAGGGCTTCGCGACGGCTCCGAACCTCGTCGTGATCGACGGCGGCAAGGGCCAGCTCTCGGCGGCGCTCGCCGCGATGCAGGGCTACGACCTGCCGCGCGTCGCCGTGATCGCGCTCGCGAAGCGAATCGAGGAGGTGTTCGTGCCGGGCAGCGCGGATCCGATCCTCCTCGATCCGCATGGCCCCGGCCTCCAGCTCCTGCAGCGGATCCGCGACGAGGCCCACCGCTTCGCGCTCGGGTTTCACCGGCAGCGGCGGGCGGCGAAGGCTCGCGAGTCGCTCTTCGACACGCTCGAGGGCGTCGGCCCCGCGCGGCGGCGCGCGCTGCTCCGCCACTTCGGCTCGACCGAGAACGTCGTGGCCGCGAGCCAGGAGGAGCTGGAGGGCGTTCCCGGGGTGCCGGCGAAGACCGCGCGGTCGATCTACGCGCAGCTTCACCGCTCCGGCCGACCGTCCTAGCCGGGTGCGATAGTCGTCGCGATGAAGCCGCTTCGCCTGCTCGTGCTCGATCGGCGATCGCGCGGGCATCTGCGCCGCTCCGGCAAGCGCCCGCCTCGTCCACTTCACGAGCCCCTCCGGCAACATCGACTGCCTCGGCAGCACGAGCTCGCCGGCCTCGGTCAGCTGCTACGTGCAGCGGACCACGTGGTCGAGGACGCCGCCCCGGCCGTCCTGGTGCGATGTCGACTGGTTTCCCACCGAGGTCGGGCTCTCGAAGCGGCGGACGACGGTCGGCTCCTGCCGCGGCGACGTCGGCCCGACCTGCTTTCCCGGGGCCTGCGGCCGGCTCGCGTACGGCCGCTCGCTCGAGATCGGCTCGATTCGCTGCAGCTCTGCGACGAACGGGATCACCTGCCGGTATCGGACGAGTCCGAGAGTGGGCTTTCGCGTCGCCCGCGAGGGCTACGTCCTCTTCAGGCGGTAGCGCTCCCCGTTAGCCCTCGGGCGCGGTCTTCTGCCCGGCCACGTCGCGCCAGCGCACGTGACCGAGCATCAGGAAGAGCGCGGTGAAGCCGACGATCGCGTTCACGGTGGTCAGCGTCAGCTTCATCCCGACCGAGAAGGCGAGGAGGGCGCTGCTCGCCACCGTGCCTCTGAAGACGTAGACGATGAAGGCCTGCTCGGTGCCGATTCCACCCGGGGAGATCGGAACGAGCGTGGCCAGGCTCTGCGTCACCTGCACGAGCAGCACGTTCTGGATCGACTGCTCGATCCCGAATGCGCCGAGGAAGAACCAGATCGCGACGAGGCGCAGGAGCCAGTCGCCTGCCTGCCACGCGGCGACCGTGCGGAAATAGCGCCTGCGGTCCGAGAGCACGGCGAAGCCGGCCCGGACGCGCTGCTTGAGGTCGTCGATCTGCAGGCGCAGCCAGAAGAAGCCGACGATCCCGACGATCATGAGCGTCAGGAGCAGCACGAGCGAGAAGGCTCCGTGCTCGAGGAACCAGCCGAACTCGAACCCGGGCAGGTTCCCGAGCACCGAGAGGCCGGGGAGGACTCCGAGCGTGAGCGCGTAGGTGAAGATCAGGATCGCCATCGTCGAGTCGAAGATCGTCATCACGAGCAGCGTCGAGACGAGCGTCGTGTAGGCCGCGCCGGGAATCGCCCGGTGGGCGAGGAAGAGCCGGACGGCGTCACCGCCTCGGGCCGGCACGACCGCGTTGACTCCGACCCCGGAGACGTAGGCGCCGTAGATCGAGCGCCACCTGGGCGGTGTCTGCGGATAGGCGGCGCAGATCGTGTTCCACCACGCCCGGCTGACGCAGAACGTCTTCAGCAGGTGCGCGACCACCGCAAGCCCGAGCGCGCCCCAGCTCGACGGAGGCGAGCTGCTCGAAGAAGACGCCGATCGCGTGGAAGACCTCCCCCACGCACCCAGGCTAGCCGCCTGGGGCCGAGCGGACTAGCTCCCGTCGGGGTCTGGATCCATCGACGGGTAGCGGTAGTTGGTCGGCGGCACGAAGGTCTCCTTGATCGTGCGCGGGCTGACCCAGCGGATCAGGTTCCAGAGCGAGCCCGCCTTGTCGTTCGTGCCGGACGCGCGCGCGCCGCCGAAGGGCTGCTGGCCGACGACGGCTCCGGTCGGCTTGTCGTTGACGTAGAAGTTGCCGGCCGAGTAGCGAAGCGCCTGGTGCGCCTCCTCGATCGCCGCGCGGTCGTCGGCGAAGACGGCCCCGGTGAGCGCGTAGGGAGCCGTCTCGTCGACCAGCTCGAGCGTCTCCGACCAGCGCTTCTCGTCGTAGACGAAGGCCGTCACGACCGGCCCGAAGAGCTCCTCGCGCATCGTCCGGAACTGCGGATCCTCGGTGGCGATCACGGTCGGCTCGACGAAGAACCCCTCGCTGTCGTCGTAGCCGCCGCCCGCGACGATCTCGGCGCCCTTCGCCGCGCGCGCCTCGTCGATCGCGTCCTTCTGGGTCTTGAAGGCGCCCTTGTCGATCACGGCGCCCATGAAGTTCGAGAAGTCGCCGACGTCGCCCATCTTCACGCTCGCGACCTGCTCGGCCAGTTGCTCCCGAAGCTCGGGCCAGAGGTTCGAGGGCGCGTAGATCCTCGAGGAGGCCGAGCACTTCTGGCCCTGGTACTCGAAGGAGCCGCGCACGACCGCCGTCGCCACCTCGGCCACATCCGCCGAGGGATGGGCGAGGATGAAGTCCTTGCCGCCGGTCTCGCCGACGATCCGCGGATAGTTGCGGTAGCTCGCGATCGAGTCGCCGACGGTCTTCCACATCGACTGGAAGACGGGCGTCGAGCCGGTGAAGTGGATCCCGGCGAGCTCCGGGCTCGCGAGCGCCGCGTCGCCGATCTCGGCGCCCGAGCCGTAGACGAGGTTGATCACACCGTCGGGCAGCCCGGCCTCCTGGAAGACGCGCATCACGTAGTGGGCGGCAAGCGCGGCGGTCGACGCGGGCTTCCAGACGACCGTGTTGCCCATCAGCGCCGGCGAGCCGCTCAGGTTGCCGCCGATCGCGGTGAAGTTGAACGGGCTGACCGCGAAGACGAAGCCCTCGAGCGGCCGGTACTCCATCCTGTTCCAGACGCCGGGGGAGGAGCGCGGCTGCTCCTCGTAGATCCGGATCATGAACTCGACGTTGAAGCGCCAGAAGTCGATCAGCTCGCACGCCGCATCGATCTCGGCCTGGTGGACGGTCTTCGACTGGTTCAGCATCGTCGCCGCGACGATCGTCGAGCGCCAGGGCCCGGCGAGGAGCTCGGCCGCGCGGAGGAAGACAGCGGCGCGCTCCTCCCACGGGAGGGCCGCCCAGCCCGGATGCGCCGCGCGGGCGGCGTCGATCGCCTGCTGAACGTGGCTGGCGTCGCCCTTCGCGACGTCGGCGAGCACATGCGCCTTGCGGTGCGGCATCACGGCCTCGAAGGTCGTGCCCGTCTCGACCTCCTTGCCGCCGATCACGAGCGGGATCGAAAGCCGCTCGCCCTCCATCTGCGCGAGCCGGACCCGGAGCTCTGCCCGCTCCGGAGAACCCGGTGCGTAGCCGCGTACCGGCTCGTTGACCGGGATCGGCGGCCGGAAGATGCCGGCGGCGCTCATCGCTCCTAGTCTATGGGGCGGCGATTCGAGCGGCGATTTGTAGAGTCGCAGTCGATGCGCGTGACGCGGATTGCCTACGCGGTCGACGGCTGGGGCGTGGGGGAGCTGTGGCTCGGCGACGGCCGGATCGTGCTCGCGCACGAGGCCCCGCACGACGCCCCGCGCGAGCCCCCAACGCCCCCAAGGGGGGCGACGAAGCCCCCTTCTGGAACGCTATCGGCCAATTCTGCAGCTGACAGTGACGGCTTCGTGCCGGATCTCGTGCGAAGGATCCACAGCTTCTTCGCCGGCGAGCCCGTCTCGTTCGCGGACGTCGAGCTCGACCTCGAGTGGTGCACCCCGTTTCAGCATGCGGTGGCGAGCCAGCTTCGAGCAGTCCCGTGGGGCGAGGTCGTCTCGTACGGCGAGCTGGCCGACCGGGCCGGCTATCCCCGCGCGGGTCGTGCCGCCGGCAGCTTCTGCGCGCACAACAGGTTCTTCCTGCTCGTCCCGTGCCACCGCGTCATCGCGTCCGACGGGATCGGCTCGTACGGTGCCGCCGGGATCGGCTTCAAGCGCCGCCTCCTCCGCCTCGAGCGCCATGCCTCTCTCTGAGGATCTCCGCAACGAGCTGGCGGCGATCACGCCGAAACGCGGCTGCTGCCGCCTCGCCGAGGTGTCCGCGCTCTTCCACTCGGCGGGGAGCGCGCACCTCCGCGGCCGCGGCGAGGTCGCCTTGCATCTCGACCTCTCCAGCGCACCCGTCGCGCGGCGCGCGTTCTCGCTCCTGCGGGAGCTCGGAATCCACTCCGAGATCCGCACCTATCGCCGGCAGGCCTTCGACCAGGCAACGCGGTACCAGCTCCACGTCGCCGGCGACGAGAGCGCGCTCGACACGCTCGTCGAGGCCGGAGTCCTCGACTCTCGGCACGCCCCGGTCGAACGGCCGCCGCGGCGGGTCGTCGGACGCGGGTGCTGCCGCGGGGCCTACCTGCGCGGAGCGCTTCTCGGCGGTGGCTCGCTCTCGGGGCCGCGATCGCCTCATCTCGAGCTGCGAACCGCATCGCGCGAAGGGGCCGAGTTCCTCCGCTCCATCGCGGCGGCCGACGGGGTCAGGCTGGGCGTGCTCGACCGCACGAGGCACGCGATCGCCTATGCGAAGGGGACGGAGGCGATCGAGGGGCTTCTCGCAGCAGCGGGCGCGGCCGACACGGTGCTCGCGTTCGAGGAGCGCGCTGTGATCGCCGCCACGCGGGCCGAGGCAAACCGGTTGGCGAACGCCGATCACGCAAATCTCGTCCGCACCAGTCGAGCAGCACAGCGCCAGCTCGACGCGGTGCGAGCGTTACGCGACACGGGCGCACTCGCGCGCCTACCCGAGCGCCTGGACGAGGTCGCCCGCCTTCGACTCCGTCACCCGAGCTTCTCCCTGCGTGAGCTGGCGGCGAAGTGCGACCCCCCGACGACGAAGGCGTCGGTCCACCGCCGGCTGAACAAGCTCGTCGAGCTCGCCTCACGCTGAATCGTCCCTCGCGCGACTCTCGTTCCTGGCGCGTGGCTGCGAGTGCGCGACCGGAGGGGATAGGGCGCAAGCCCAGACCTGGAGAGTCGCGTGCTCGCAGACGCGCGAGGCCGGCGCAAGCGGGCTCCGCCCGCCGGGAGCCGGCCGGCCAGGGACGAGAGGGCGGGCCGGAGGGGGTGGTCCGAGGACGACCTCCCCCTCCGCAGTACCGCGCTCCGTACCGGTGACAGACGGGGTCTGAATCCGCCGCCGGACGAGCACGGACCCGCCGCTTGAAGAGTACGAAAAAGCAGTCCGATTCGATACCGGAGTTACAAGTCGGAAAGCATCCTGGCGCGCGGCCTGCTCGGACGTTACGGTTGTCCTCGCGTGCTTGCGGCCTACGCGGATCTGAAGGAGCGGCTGGCGGAGATCCACGATCTCCAGAAGACCCGTTCCCTGCTCGCCTGGGATCAGCAGGTGCTGATGCCCGCGGGCGGCAGCGGCGTCAGGGCGGAGCAGATCGCCACGCTCGACCGGATCGCGCACACGGCGTTCATCGACGACGAGATCGGCCGACTGCTCGACCGGCTCGCGCCCTTCGAGGACTCCCAGCCCTACGACTCGGACGAGGCCAGCCTGATCCGCGTGACCCGGCTCGACTGGGAGAAGGCACGCCGCGTTCCGGCCGATCTTCGCTCCGAGATGTCCCGCGCCTCGTCGCTCGCGCTGCCGGTGTGGGCAGAGGCGCGTGCGAGCTCCGACTTCGCGCTCTTCCTGCCGCTGCTGCAGGAGAACCTCGAGCTCCGGCGGCGCTACGTCGACTGCTTCGACGACTACGACGAGCCGTACGACGTGCTGCTCGACGACTTCGAGCGCGGGATGACGACGGCCGAGGTTCGCGTCGTCTTCGATCGGCTGAAGGCCGAGCAGGTGCCGCTCGTCGCCGCCGCCAAGCGAAACGGCGACCGCCCTGCGAGAGATCGCCCGTTCCCGCTCGAAGGACAGCGGCGATTCGAGTTGGGCGTGCTCGAGCGCTTCGGCTTCGATCGAAGCTCCTGGCGGCTCGATCCGACCGTGCACCCGTTCGCAAGCTCGCTCGGCACGGACGACATCCGGCTGACGACGCGCTACCACGAGACGAACCTCGACGGCCTCTTCGCGACGATGCACGAGTGCGGCCACGGGCTCTACGAGCACGGGGTCTCCGCCGACCTGGAGCGGACGCCGCTCGCGCGCGGAACCTCGCTCGGCCTGCACGAGTCGCAGAGCCGGCTCTGGGAGAACCTCGTCGGCCGCAGCCTGCCGTTCTGGCGCTACTTCTTCCCGCAGCTCCGGGAGACGTTTCCCGAGGCGCTGCGCGACGTCGAGCTCGAGGAGTGGTACGCCTCGGTGAACTGGGTCGAGCCCTCGCCGATCCGGGTGGAGGCCGACGAGGCGACCTACAACCTGCACGTGATCCTCCGCTTCGAGCTCGAGCAGGAGCTGCTCGCGGGAAGCGTCGACCTGGCCGAGCTGCCCGAGATCTGGAACGCGCGCATGCTCGACTATCTCGGGATCGAGCCGGAGAACGACCGGCTCGGCGTCCTCCAGGACATGCACTGGGCAGGCGGGCACATCGGCTACTTCTCGACCTACGCGCTCGGGAACGTGATCTCGGTGCAGATCTGGGAGACCCTGCTCGCCGACCTACCCGACGTCCACGCCCAGTTCGAGCAAGGCGAGTTCGGCGAGCTCCGCGCCTGGCTGACGGAGCGCCTCTATCGCCACGGCCGCAAGTTCACCCCGAAGGAGACACTGGAGCGCCTGGTCGGCGGCCGAATCGATCCCGACCCCTACCTCCGCTACCTCGGGACGAAGCTCGCGACCCTCGCTTAGACTCGCCTCCGGCAACGAGAGACGGGAGGCGCATGGCGACACGGGTAGGGATCAACGGCTTCGGCCGGATCGGACGCAACTTCTTCCGCGCCTCGCTGGAGCGCGACGCGGACTTCGAGATCGTCGCCGCGAACGACCTCGGCGACGCCGAGACGATGAGGCACCTGCTCAAGTACGACTCGAATCTCGGCCCGCTTGCCGGTGACGTGGAGCTCGCCGACGGCGTCATCCACGCTGCCGGCAAGGAGATCAAGCTCCTCTCCGAGCGCGATCCAGGCCGATCTCGCCTGGGGCGATCTCGGCGTCGACGTGGTGCTCGAGTCGACCGGCTTCTTCACGAAGCGAGACGGCGCGCAGAAGCACCTCGATGCCGGCGCGAAGAAGGTCGTGATCTCGGCGCCCGCCACCGATCCCGACCTGACTCTCGTGCTCGGCGTCAACGATGACCAGTACGACGCGGACTCGCACCACATCGTCTCGAACGCCTCCTGCACGACGAACTGCGTCGCGCCGCTCGCGAAGGTGCTGCACGACTCCTTCACGGTCGAGCAGGGCTTCATGACAACGATCCACGCCTATACGAACGACCAGCGCATCCTCGACCTGCCGCACGAGGACATTCGCCGCGCCCGAGCCGCCGCGATCAACCTGATCCCGACCTCGACCGGCGCCGCGCGCGCGATCGGGCTCGTGCTCCCGGAGCTGAAGGGCAAGGTCGACGGGATGTCGATGCGGGCGCCCGTGCCGACCGGCTCGGTCACCGATCTCGTCTGCCTCGTCGGCCGCGAGACGACCGCCGACGAGGTCAAGGACGCGTTCCGCACCGCCGCGTCGTCGGGCTCGCTCGAGCCCTACCTCCAGTACATGGAGGATCCGATCGTCTCGACCGACATCCAGCGCTCGCCCTACTCGTGCGTCTTCGACGCCGAGCTGACGATGGTGAACGGGCGGATGGTGAAGGTGTTCGGCTGGTACGACAACGAGTGGGGCTACTCGTGCCGGCTCGTCGATCTGATCGGGAAGCTTGCTCTGAAGAAAGCCGCGCTCCGTCCGCGACGCCGACGTCGCCGGCAAGGTCGTCCTCCTCCGCGCCGATCTGAACGTGCCGCTCGAGGACGGCAAGGTCGCGGACGACACCCGGATCCGGGCGGCGCTGCCGACGCTCGAGCACCTGCTCGAACGCGGTGTCGCGAGGATTCGCGTCTGCTCGCATCTGGGCCGGCCGAAGGGCGAAGACCCCGCGTTCCGGATCCAGCCGGTCGCCGAGCACCTGCGCTCGCTCCTTCCCGACGAGCGGATCGAGGTGCTGGAGAACACGCGCTTCAACCCGGGTGAGATGGAGAACGACGAGGGCTTCGCGCGCGAGCTGGCGGAGGGCTGCGATCTCTACGTCAACGACGCGTTCGGCTCGGCGCACCGCGCGCACAGCTCGACCGAGGCGGTCGCGCACCTGCTCCCCGCCTACGCGGGGCTCCTGCTCGAGCGAGAGCTGGAGATGCTCGGCCGGCTGCTCGGCGAGGTCGAGCGTCCGTACATCGCGATCGTGGGCGGGCTCAAGGTGGAGGACAAGCTCGGCGTGCTCGAGAACCTCGCCGAGTACGTGGACACGATGCTGATCGGCGGCAAGATGGCCGAGCAGCTCCGGGAGGAGAACCCGCTGGAAGCCCCGGTCCGCCTTCCCGTCGACGTCGTCGCCGCGGCCGCTTTCGAGGAGGACGCCGAGAGCAGGGTCGTTCCCTGGAACCAGGTTCCGGACGGTTGGCTCGGCCTCGACATCGGTCCGGAGACCGGCGAGCTCTTCGCCGACAAGATCCGGGCCGCGAAGACGGTCTTCTGGAACGGGCCGATGGGCGTCTTCGAGTGGGAGCGCTTTGCGGCGGGCACCAAGACGGTCGCGCAGGCCGTGGCGGAGTGCGAGGGCTTCACGGTCGTCGGCGGTGGCGACTCGGTCCGCGCGATCACCGAGCTCGGGCTCGAGGATCGGGTCTCCTGGGTGTCGACCGGCGGCGGCGCCTCGCTGGAGCTGCTCGAGGGCAAGGATCTGCCCGGTGTCGCGGCGATCCCGGCGGCGGGCTCGTAGTGCTGATCGCCGGCAACTGGAAGATGTTCAAGGGGCCTGCGGAGACGCGCGCCTTCGTCGAGTCGTTCGAGCCGCCCGCCGGCGTCGACGTCGTCCTCTGCCCGCCGTTCGTCTCCCTCGAGGCGGCGGCCGGAGGGCGCGCACGGGATCTACGCCCAGAACGTCCACTGGGAGGCGAGCGGCGCCTACACCGGCGAGGTCTCGCCCGAGATGCTGCTCGAGCTGGGCGTGCAAGGCGCGCTCGTCGGCCACTCGGAGCGCCGGCAGCAGTTCGGTGAGACGGACGAGATGGTGGCACGGCGCGCCCGCACGGCGCTCGAGGCGGGGCTCGGCGTGATCGCGTGTGTCGGGGAGACGCTCGAGCAGCGCGAGTCCGACGACACCGAGCTCGTCCTCAAGATCCAGGTCGAGGCGATCGCGTTCGCCGCAGGCGAGCACGAGAACCTCGTGATCGCCTACGAGCCGGTCTGGGCGATCGGCACCGGCAAGACCGCGACGCCCGAGCAGGCCGAGGAGGCACATCGCTTCATCAAGAGCCTGATCGACCGGCCGGTGCTCTACGGCGGCTCCGTCAAGCCGGAGAACGCCGCCGAGCTGCTCGCCCAGCCCTCACTCGACGGCGCGCTCGTCGGCGGCGCCTCGCTCGACCCCGACTCGTTCGCAGCGATTTGCCGGGCAGCTTCCCCCTCGTAACGCTCGTCGTCCTCGACGGCTGGGGTTGCGCTCCTGCCGGCCCCGGCAATGCGGTCGAGCTCGCCGACACGCCCGTCTTCGACCGGCTCTGGCGCGACTACCCGCACACGACCCTCGAGGCCTCCGGCGAGGCGGTCGGCCTCCCGCCCGGCCAGATGGGGAACTCCGAGGTCGGGCACCTGACGATCGGCTCGGGCCGCATCCTCTACCAGGACCTGATGCGGGTGAACCAGGCGATCCGGGACGGCTCGCTGTACGAGAACCACGCGCTCGTGGAGGCGTTCGAGCGCGCCCGGGCGCGCGGCGGCGACGTCCACTTGCTGGGGCTCGTCTCGAACGGCGGCGTCCACTCGCACCTGGAGCATCTCCGCGCCCTGCTCGAGCCTCGCGCGCCGGCTCGGGATGGAGGAGCGGACGTGGATCCACGCGTTCACGGACGGCCGTGACGTCTCGCCGACGTCGGCGGTCGCCGACCTCGCCGAGCTGCCGCCGGAGCGGATCGCGACGATCGTCGGCCGCTACTACGCGATGGACCGCGACAAGCGCTGGGACCGCACCGAGCGCGCCCTCGCCGCGATCGTCGCGGGGGAAGGGCAGCTCGCCGCCGATCCGCTCGCCGCCGTCCAGGCGAGCTACGACGAGGGCGTCACAGACGAGTTCGTCGAGCCGGTCGTCCTCTCCGGCCGGCCACGGCTCACCCAAGCCGACACGGCGATCTTCTTCAACTTCCGCCCGGATCGCGGCCGCCAGCTCTCCCAGAAGCTCGTCGCCGCCGGCTTCGACCTGACGACGATGACGAGCTACGGCGAAGAGCTGGACGTACCCGTCGCCTTCGGCGAGCAGCAGGTGCGAAACACACTTGCAGAGACGCTCGCCCGCGCGGGGGCGCGCCAGCTCCACGTCGCCGAGACCGAGAAGTACGCGCACGTCACCTACTTCTTCAACGGCGGCGTCGAGCAGGAGTGGGAGGGGGAGACCCGCATCCTCGTCCCCTCGCCGCGGGACGTCCCGAGCTACGACCACAAGCCGGAGATGTCGGCTCGCGAGGTGGCGAGCCGCTTCGCGGCGGAGGTCGGCAACGACTATCGCTTCGCGGTCATCAACTTCGCGAATCCGGACATGGTCGGCCATACGGGCTCGATCCCCGCGGTGGTCGCCGCGGTCGAGGTGACCGACGAGTGTCTCGCCCTGGTGGTCGAGGCCACCCATGCGGCCGGCGGCGTCTGCCTCGTCACGGCGGACCACGGCAACGCGGAGCAGATGCTCGAGGAGGACGGAAAGAGCCCGCATACCGCGCACACCACGAACCTCGTTCCGCTCGTCCTCACCTCGCGCGAGCACGCACTCGAGGATGGCGGCGGGCTCTCCGATCTCGCACCCACCGTCCTTCGCCTGCTCGGCCTCGAGATCCCCGCCGAGGTGACGGGAGCCCACCTGTCCCGACCCCCAAAATAAATACATCTATCCGGTGAAGGCGGCGCTATACTCCCGCCCACTTGTCGCTGCCTCAGCCCGATCTCGGCGTCCTGCGGAAGGCCCAGCGAGGCGATGAGCGTGCATTTACGCTCATCGTGCGCGCGTACGAGCTGCCCGTCTTCAACTACGTGCTCAGGCTCGTGGGCGATCGCTCCCTCGCCGAGGATCTGACGCAGGAGGTCTTCCTCCGCGTCTACCAGGGTCTGCCGAGTTTCTCGCTTCGCTGTCGCTTCACGACGTGGCTCTTCCAGGTGACGAAGAACCGCGTTCTCGACGAGCTGCGGGCACTCGAGCGGCGGCCCCGCGCGGTCGTCAACCTCGAGGACATCCCGCCGCTCGAGGTCGTTGACGCGCCGTTCGAGCGGATCGAGGCGATCGACGCCGTCTGGCGCGCCGTCGAGGCGCTGAACGTCGACCTGAAGATGGCGCTTCTGCTCCGCGACGTGGTCGGCCTCTCCTACACCGAGATCGCCGACTCGCTCGAGATCACGCTGGCCACCGTCAAGTGGCGGATCTACAAGGCTCGCGAGGAGGTTCAGCTCGCGCTCGGTCGCGAGGGGATCACCTACGGGACCGACACCGGCTCCGGCGCCGCCGAAAAGCCCGCCGCGGTGGCGGAGCTCGTCCAGGCCTAGCGCCGGAACCGAGTCGAGCCGGGTCTAGGCCTCGGCGTTCGGATCTTCCTGGGCTGCGAGCTGCACGCTCGCCGCCGACACGTCCTTCAGATGGCGCTTCTGGATCGGGAGCTGCACCTTCACGAGCTCGCGAACTCCGGCGTGCCTCGCGGTCTTGTTCAGCTGTTCGAGCACGGACCAGTGGCCGACCTCGCCCGCCTCGGCCATCGTCATGAACTCCATCCCGTCGAGGATGTCCGCGTCGCGATCGAGATAGGTCTTCAGCATCTCGCCGCCCTTCTTCTTGACGCCGCGCGCCTCGGTCAGGATCTTGCTCTTCTTGCCGTCGAAGGTGGCCGCGAGATCCGTTCCGGCCTTCTCGGCGGCGGCGGCCTCGGTTCGCATCTGCTTCATCTGCCGGGCCAGCTGCTGAGGCGGATCCAGCTTCGAGATCCGGTCGATCGCGACCTGCGCCGCCATCGCCAGCCCGATCACCTCGCCGAGCTTCGTCTCCAACACCGTCAACTCTGCCATGCCGCTCCTCTGGGTCAGACGCCGTGCGTCGAGGCGCTCGACGAGGACCTCGGGAAGGCCCCGCTCGCGCATCTCCGCCTGCGTCAGCTCGATTGGGTAGGTGGTACGGCGGAACCGTGCCCTGCCCGTCTCCGTCTCAATCACGAGCCAGGCTGCGCGGGGGTCGCCGTCCCGTGGCTGGCCCACCGAGCCTGGGTTGAGGAGGTGCCTGCCGACGGAGAGCTCGATCTCCGTTCCCGGCGGTGCCTTGCCGCCGGCGACGCCGCTGCCGGCCAAAGCGATCGCGAGCGCAACGTGGCTGTGCCCGACGAGGATCAGCGGATCGCGAGACACGGCGAAGGCCGCATCCGCGGCGGCGTCGGAGAGCACGTACTCCCAGATCGGATTGCGCGGGCTGCCGTGGGCGAGCGTCACGCCGTCGACGCTCGCGCTCGGCGCCAGAGACCCGAGGTAGGTCGTTGCGTCGGCGTCGAGCACCGTCCGCGTCCAGGCAGCGGCCACGCCCGCCTCGTCCGCGAAGACCTCGAGGTCGAGCCGGCCGAGCACCGCCAGGTCGTGGTTTCCCGCCAGGCAGATCGCGGAGCGCTCGCGGACGAGCGCCACGCACTCGTTCGGCCTCGGTCCGTAGCCGACGAGGTCGCCGAGACACCAGATCTGGTCGACTCCGTCGGCGTCGCTTGCCGCCAGCACCGCCTCGAGCGCGTGCAGATTTGCGTGAATGTCGGAGATGACTGCGATGCGCATCGGGCTGGGCGCGACCCTAGTCGCTGCTTGGCTCGGAGCAGCGGCACTGCTGTGGCAGACGAGCACGCCGGCGCTCGATCTACCGGGGCTCGACGCGGCCTCGCTCTTCGACGCCGCAACCTTGCGCCGGAACGCGCGCTACGAGAACGGATTGGCGGTGCTCTGGGCAGCGGGGCTCGGGCTGCAGCTCGGCGCGCTCTGGGTTCTGATCCGCCTCAAGCCCGATCCGCCTGGCCCGCCTCTCGTTCAGGCGGCGCTTCTGGGGGCGCTCGTCTACGCGACGCTCTGGGTCGCGGCCTTGCCCACGCGCCTCGGCGGCCACTGGTGGCGGCGCCGCTACGACGTCTCCGAGCTCGGCTACTTGCGGTACCTGACCGGCCCCTGGTCGACGACGCTCGGCGAGCTCGTGCTCGCGGCGCTCGCCGGGGTCGCGATCGTCGCTGCCGGGCGGCTCCTCGGCAGCCGCGCGTGGCTCGGGCTCTGGGCCGCGTTCGTCGCGCTCGCCGTCGCGTACGTCCTCGTCTACCCGAGCCTGCTGGCGCCGCGGCTGCGACCACTCGAGGATCGCGCGCTCGCAGCCGAGATCGAGCGGCTCGGCGCTCGAGTCGGTCTCGACGACGTCGAGATCGAGGTGCGCAGGGCGCGCGAGCGAACTCGTGCGGTGAACGCGGAGGCGATCGGAGCCGGACCGACGACGCGGGTGATCCTCTGGGACACGCTGCTCGCAGCGGAGGTGGCGCGCGGCGAGGTGCGGTTCGCGGTGGCGCACGAGCTCGGTCACGTCTCCCGCCGCCATCCGTGGAAGGGCGTCGCCTGGTTCGCGCTCCTTGCCTTACCGGGCGCGTGGCTCCTGGGCCGGGCCGCCCGCCTCGACGATCCGAGGGCGCTGCCGCGCGTGGCGCTCGTGCTCCTTCTGATCCAGCTCGCGACGCTGCCGCTTGCGAACGCGATCTCGCGCCGCTACGAGTCCGAGGCGGACGCTGTCGGCTTGAGGCTCACGCGCGACAGCCGCTCAGCGGAGCTGCTGTACCGCCGCTTCGCGGACACGAGCCTGAGCGATCCCGATCCGCCGCTCCTCCTCCACCTGCTCCGGGACACGCATCCGACCCTGGTGGAGCGGATCGCTACCGCTCGCGCGGGGGTGCCTCGGGGAGATCCTGGATCCCCTTGACCGTCGCGTACTTCGACCACGAGTCCTGGAGCGCGTCGAGCAGCTCCTTGGCGAACTTCGGCGACATGTTCACCCGCGTCACGACGACCCCCGGCACGTCGCCCTGCTCGGCCTCGTGGTCGATCCGCGCGAAGGTGAGCGTGAATTCGTACTCCGAGAAGGAGATGTTCGCGAAGTTCGCGTAGACGCCGACGAGGTGATCCGGGTCGATCTGGATGTTGAGCTGGCGCTCGGAACCCGCGTCGTCCACGCCCGTACGATAACCCGGTGCCGACCTTCACGAATGCCTCGTCCGACCCGGTCCGTGAGCTCGAGCGCGCGCTGACGGAGGCAGCGGCTGCGGACGTCTCGCTCGAGCGGCCGAGCGACGCCTCCCACGGCGACTACGCGACGAACGTCGCGCTCCGGCTCGCCGGCGTGCGCAGAGAGCCGCCGCGCGCGATTGCCGAGGAGCTCGCTGGAAAGGCGCTGGCGCTGCCCCTGGTCGAGCGGGCGGAGGTGGCCGGTCCCGGCTTCGTCAACCTCTGGCTCAAGCCCTCCTGGTACCGCGACACGCTCGCCGCGATCCTGGCCGCTCGCGAGGAGTACGGCGGCGGCTCGGCCGCAGCGCCGGAGCGGATCCAGGTGGAGATGGTCTCCGCCAACCCGACCGGCCCGATCGTCGTCTCCGCCGCGCGGAACGGCGCCTACGGGGACTGCGTCGCGCGCCTCCTCGCCTTCGCCGGGCACGAGGTCGAGCGCGAGTACTACTACAACGACGCAGGCACCCAGATGGAGCGGTTCCGGGCCTCCGTCGAGGCGGCGCGGCAGGGGAAGGAGCCGCCCGAGGACGGCTATCGCGGCGCCTACGTCGCGGATCTGGCGGCGGAGCCGGGCGATCCCGTTCCGAAGATGCTCGCCCGGATCGAGGCCTCGCTCGAGCGCTTCCGGATCCACTTCGACTCGTGGGCGCTCCAGAGCGAGCTCGAGGCGCGCCTGCCCGAGTTCCTGCCGAAGCTCGACACCTACGAGCGCGACGGGGCGGTGTGGGTTCGCTCCGGCGACCACGGCGACGACAAGGATCAGGTGGTGATCCGCTCGGCCGAGAAGGGCGGCCTTCCGACCTATCGCGCCGCGGACATCGTCTACCTGGCCGACAAGCTGGGCCGCCGCTACGACCGGGCGATCTACGTCCTCGGCGCCGATCACCACGGCACACGCAACTGGTACGCGGCAATCGCGCGGATGCTCGGCTTCGACCCCGCCCGCGTCGAGGTGCTCCTCTACCAGTTCGTCCATCTCGTCCGCGGCGGGGAGACGACCAAGATGTCGAAGCGCGCCGGCGACGTGGTCACGCTCGACGAGCTGATCGACGAGGTCGGCGTCGACGCCGCGCGCTGGCACCTCGTCAACCGCGGCCACGACCAGACGATCGAGATCGACGTCGATCTGGCGGCCGAGAAGAGCCAGAAGAATCCCGTCTACTACGTCCAGTACGCGCACGCCCGGATCGCGAGCATCCTGCGCAACGCCGAGGCCGCCGAGACCGACCGAGCCATCAATCGAGCCCGCAGAGCTCGCCGCCGAGGAGCGCGACCTGATCAAGCGGCTCGCCGAGTTCCCCGGCGTCGTGGCGGAAGCCACCGCCCGGCGCGCCCCGCACGCGCTCCCGAACTACGCGATCCGGCTCGCGGACGACTTCCACCGCTTCTACCACGAGCACAAGGTGCTCGGCTCGCCGACGGAGGCGTTCCGGCTCGGCCTCATCACTGCAACGAGGACGGTGCTCGCGCGGAGCCTCGACCTCGTCGGCGTCGAGGCACCCGACCGGATGTAGCGTCTCGACCGGATCGGCTGCCCGCATAGGATTGGCGGCGCAGTGGCCGCCCCGGACCGAAATCTCGCGCTCGAGCTCGTCCGCGTCACGGAGGCCGCAGCGCTCGCGGCCTCCGGCTGGGTCGGGCGCGGCGAGAAGGAGAAGGCCGACGCGGCCGCGGTCGACGCGATGCGGCTCGTGCTCGACACGGTCCGCATGCACGGCGTCGTCGTGATCGGCGAGGGCGAGAAGGACGAGGCGCCGATGCTCTTCAACGGCGAGGAGGTCGGCGACGGCAGCGGCCCCGAGGTCGACGTCGCCGTCGATCCCGCTCGAGGGGACGCGGCTGACGGCGCTCGGCCAGCCGAACGCGATCGCCGTGATCGCCGTCGCCGAGCGGGGGACGATGTTCGATCCCGGCGCCGCGTTCTACATGGACAAGATCGCCGTCGGCCGCGAGGCGGCGGACGCGATCGACATCAACGCGTCGCCGACGGAGAACGTCCGCGCCGTCGCGAAGGCGAAGCAACCTCGACGTGAGCGAGGTCACCGTCGTCGTCCTCGAGCGGGAACGGCACGAGGAGCTGATCGGCGAGCTGCGCCAGTCGGGGGCGCGGGTCAACCTGATCCGCGACGGCGACGTCGCTCCGTCGATCGCCGCCGCTCAGGCGTTCGCGGGCGTCGACATGCTGATGGGGATCGGCGGCACCCCCGAGGGCGTGATCTCCGCCGCCGCGATCAAGTGCCTGCGCGGAGCGATCCAGGGCAAGCTCTGGCCACGCTCGGACGAGGAGCGGCAGGCGCTCGTCGACGCCGGCGTCGACCTCGACCGCGTGCTCACGACCGACGATCTCGTTGCCGGCGACGACGTCTTCGTCGCGGCGACGGGCGTCACGAGCGGCGTCTTCCTCCGCGGCGTCCGCGTCAGCGCCGCCGGCGCCGAGACCGAGTCGATCGTGATGCGCTCCCGCTCCGGCACCGTGCGGCGGATCGCCGCCTACCACCCTTCCGGCAAGGTCCGCGAACTGATGAAAGGACAACGAGATGGCAACTGACCTGCACGCAACGGCCAGGGAGCTCGTCGCCGACGACCGCGGGATCCTCGCGGCCGACGAGAGCTCCGGCACGATCGAGAAGCGCTTCGACACGATCGGGCTCGAATCGACCGAGGAGCACCGGCGCGCGTACCGCGACATGCTCTTCACGACGCCCGACCTGGAGGAGTTCGTCAGCGGCGTCATCCTCTTCGACGAGACGCTGCGCCAGTCGTCGGCGGACGGGACGCGGTTCGCCGATCTCCTCGCCGGGCGGGGGATCATCCCCGGGATCAAGGTCGACACCGGCGCGAAGCCGCTCGCGGGGGCTCCCGGCGAGACGGTCACCGAGGGGCTCGACGGCCTGCGCGAGCGGCTCGAGGAGTACCGCGGCCTCGGCGCGCGCTTCGCCAAGTGGCGCGCCGTGATCACGATCGGCGACGGGATTCCGACCGCGTACGCGATCGAGGCGAACGCGCACGCGCTGGCCCGCTACGCCGCGCTCTGCCAGGAGCAGGGGCTCGTCCCGATCGTCGAGCCCGAGGTGCTGATGGACGCCGACAACGACATCGAGACGTGCTACCGGGCCACGAGGCGGACGCTGCACAAGGTCTTCGACGAGCTCTACCACCAGCGGGTCGACCTCGAGGGGATCCTGCTGAAGCCGAACATGGTCATCTCCGGGCAAGGGCTCGGCCACCCAGGCGAGCGCCGAGGAGGTGGCCGAGTGGACGATCCGCTGCTTCCGCGAGACCGTTCCGGCCGCCGTGCCCGGGATCGTCTTCCTCTCGGGCGGTCAGTCCGATCAGCAGGCGAGCGAGAACCTGAACGCGATCAACTCGACGCGGCGAGCAGCCGTGGGTGCTCTCGTTCTCGTACGGCCGGGCGCTGCAGGCGCCCGCAATCGCGGCGTGGGGCGGGAAGAGCGAGAACGTCGAGGCGGGGCAGTCGTTCCTGGCGCTGCGCGCTCGCTGCAACAGCGCCGCGGTGGCCGGGCGTTACTCGGCGGAGATGGAGGAGCTCAGCCGCTCGACCTAGACGGGCCGCTAGCGGTTGTGGTTCACGACCTCGACGTTGTTCCCGTCGGGGTCGAGCACGTAGGCGCCGTAGTAGCCCGCGTGGTAGATCGGCCGCTCGCCGGGCGGCCCGTTGTCGCGGTAGCCGGCCGCGGTCGCGTCGCGGTGGAAGCGGTCGACCGTCTCGTTGTCGCTCGCGGCGAAGGCGATATGGACGTTCTCCGTGGGCTCGCCGCCGGCGACCACCGAGAACGAGCCGCTGATGCAGGCGAACGTCGTTCGCTCGTCGAGCTCGCGACCCACGCGGAAGCCCGCCGCCGGCCCGACGGTCTCGTAGAAGCGCGTCGAGGCGTCGACGTCGGAGACGCGGATCCAGAGATGGTCGATCTTTCCGTCCGGTCGCATCGACCCGTGATGCACCGCCTCGACGCTGTTGCCGTCCGGGTCGAGCAGGAACGAGCCGTAGTAGTCCTCGGAGTACTGCGGCCGGAGACCCGGCTCGCCGTCGCTCTCGTAGCCCGCGTCGACCCCCGCGCGCCAGAAAGCATCGACGCCCTCGCGCGAAGGGGCGGCGAAGCCGATGTGGAGCCGCCGCGTGACCGGGTGCTCGGCATCCGCCTGGCTCAGCGAGAAGTCGTCCCACTCGTCGTAGTGCTCGTCCGGGGCGTTCCGCGCGATCCCGAGTATCGCGAGCACCGTGTCGTAGAAGCGCACCGACGCGGCGCGATCGGAGACGCGGATCGTGACGTGGTCGAACACGCCCGCGATGATGCCAGGATGCGCGGATGAGGAAACACGAGGGGTGGATCGAGTGGAGCGGACGGCGGACGTGGTTCCGGATCGTCGGCGACCTCGACTCGGATCTCGATCCGCTGCTCTGCCTGCACGGCGGCCCCGGCTCGACGCACCACTACTTCGCTCCGCTCGAGCGCCTGGCCGAGGACGGTCGCGCGGTCGTCCTCTACGACCAGCTCGGCTGCGGCCGTTCAGACCGGCCGGTCGAGATCGAGTGGAGCCTCCAGGTCTTCCTCGACGAGCTCGCGGCGCTGCGCACGCAGCTCGACCTCGAGCGAATCCACCTGCTCGGAACCTCGTGGGGCGGGATGCTCGCGCTCGAGCACGCGCTCTCCGGTTTCGGCGGCCTGACGAGCCTCGTGCTCAGCTCGACGCTCGCGAGCGCGGCCGAGTGGGAGGTGGAGGTGAAGCGCCTTCGCGACGAGCTGCCGCCGGAGGTGGTCGCCGTGCTCGAGCGAGCAGGATCGCGCCGGCACCTACGACAGCCCGGAGTACGAGCGGGCCGAAGCCGTGTTCAACGCGCGTCACTTCTTCCGCGGCGGCGCCGAGCCGCCCGAGCTCGCGCGGATGCTGCCCGAGCGTGGCCGGGAGAGCTATCGCGCGATGTGGGGGCCGAACGAATGGACGCTCACCGGAGCGCTGCGCGGCTGGGACGTGCGCCCGCGGCTACCCGAGCTCGACCTGCCCGCACTCGTGCTTCGCGGCCGCTACGACCTCTCGACAGAGTCGGTCGCCGCCACGCTTCGTCCACGGTCTGCCCCGGGCGCGCGAGGTCGTCTTCGAGGCGAGCTCGCACACGCCGGTGCTGGAGGAGACGGAGCGCTACCTCGAGGTCGTCGGGGGCTTCCTACGCGAGAGCGGGCGCTAGCGCGAGGAGCGCCGGCGCGCCCGGCCGACTTCCTTCTCGACGATCATCGAGACCGCCGTGGCGATCCGGCCGTCGTCGGTCTCGACGGGCGTCAGCTCGACGGGGAGGCCGGCACAACGGCCCACGGGCGCCTGGCCGGGGACGAAGCCGGCGCGGTTGACCGCGATCCGCTCGCCCTCGGACGTGCGGATGAACCCGTAGTCCTTGTCCTCGTTGAAGAAGAGCATCTTTCCTTCCACGTCCGTCTCCCTCTGTCGCGGGCCGGCAGCGCACGTCGTGCCGCAGAAGCCCATTCTAGCCCAGCGTCCAGGGCGCCTGAGTCCGCGGAACGGACGCACGACCGTCGCGAGCACGCTGGAGGTAACGGCGAACCGAAGTGGGCGTCTCCGCATTCGTTCGGAGCCTCGAGGCGGGCGATGGGGCTCGAACCCACGACCCTCACCTTGGGAAGCGCGAGCATCCCCGGATGGACAGACGGTTTCCACTCGACGCTGCGGACTAGCTACCGCTCCAACCGCTCAAGACCGCTCCAGCGGGGCAATCACTGGCGCACAACTGACGAGCGCACGGGTGTAGATGGCAGGCCCGCGGGGAGGTTGCGTCAACGAGAACATCACCGCGTGGGCGCGCGAGCTGGAACTGGAGCACAGTGACGACGGCGTCCCGGCTGGACGTCTCGAACCTCGCGGTTCTGGCCAACAAGCGGCGCGGGCCGAACCCTCGACGAGCCTAACGACCCGTAGCGGTTTTCGAGACCGCCGCATCCGACCGCTCTGCCACCGACCGCTCCGAAGGATGCCCCGAGGGGGCCTCCCGACGCCGCGTACGTCGGCCGCTGGCGGCCGAAACGCGCCTGACGCGCGGATCCCGCGGTTCCTGCCACTATGGCCGCTGTGGCCGTCGCCGTGACCCCGGAAACCGGCGTGCTGCTCCGTGCGAGAGGAGTCCAGCTGGGCTACTGGACTCCGGGCGGCTTCACGCTGGCCGTGGTAGACGCGACCTTCTCGGTGGTGCCGCGCGAAAAGGTGATCGTGATCGGCCCTTCCGGCTGCGGCAAGTCCACCTTGCTCAAGGCCGTCGCTGGGTTCATCCACCCTGTCGCCGGCGAGATCACCGTGGCCGGCCGCAGCACCCTGGCGCCCGGCCCCGACCGCTCCGTGGTTTTCCAGGAGTTCGACCAGCTCTTCCCCTGGCGCACCGTGCTCGACAACGTCGCCTACCCACTACGCGTGAACGGCTGGAAGCGAGGCGCCGCGCGCGACCGGGCTCGCGAGTTCGTCGAGCTGACCAGTCTCTCCGAGGCAAGAGATCGCTACCCGCATGAGCTGTCTGGCGGGATGAAGCAACGGGTGGCGATCGCACGCGCGCTCGCGCTCGACCCGGCGATGCTGCTGATGGACGAGCCCTTCGGAAGTCTCGACATGCTCACACGCGCGCGGCTCCAGCAGGAGCTGAACGGGATCATCGAGCGAACGAACACGACGCTCCTGCTCGTCACGCACTCGATGGACGAGGCACTCACGGTGGGCGACCGCGTCGTCGTCCTGGCCGGCGCGCCCTCGCGGGTCGTCGAGGTCGTCGACGTCCGCGACGTCGGTGAGCCAGATACGCCGCGCTACGCCGACGCCCGGTTGCACCTCCGCAGCCTGCTCGGTGTCCGGCACGACGAGGAGGCGGGCGACGGCCACGGTCACTAAGGCGCCGGCCGCGCGTAGGACGATCCCGCCGCGCCCGCGCGCGACCGGATGGTCCCGGCTGCCAAGCGTCGTCCGCTATCTGTTGCTGCTCGGGGTCTTCGTGGGCGCGTGGGCGGCGTATGCGTCGTGGAGCGAGTTCGGCCAGAACGACCTGCTTTTCGCTTCGCCGCTCGAGACGGCGCAGGCGTTCTGGGACGGATGGCGCGACGGCTCGCTCGCCGACGCGACCTGGCAGTCTCTGCGGATCCTCCTGCTCGGCGTCGGGATCGGCGCAGTGATCGCGGTGCTCTTCACGGTGGTGGCGACGCTGACGAAGGTCGGGGAGGACGCGCTCTCGCTGCTGACCGCGATCATGAACCCGCTTCCCGGAGTGGCGATGCTGCCGCTCGCGATGCTCTGGTTCGGGCTCTCGACGAAGGCTGTCCTCTTCACCCTCGCCAACGCGACGATCTGGCCGATCGCGATCAACCTGACGAGCGGCTTCAAGACGGTCAATCCGACGATTCTCGCCGTCGGCCGGAACATCGGCCTCTCCCCGGTCCGCCTCGTCAGCGACGTGCTGGCGCCGGCCGCGCTGCCGAGCGCGATCACGGGCCTCAAGACCGCCTGGGCGTTCGGTTGGCGGACACTGATCGCCGCCGAGCTCGTCTTCGGCGTCGTCGGAGGCGAGGGCGGACTCGGCAACTACATCAACAACGCGAAGCTCTACCTCTTCACGCCGCAGATGTTCGCCGCGCTGGTGACGATCGCGCTTCTGGGCGTGATCTTCGAATACGCATTTACGCTGCTCGAGCGGCGTACGATCCGCAAATGGGGTATGCAGAGGTCGTGACCACAGACGGACGACGGAGGAGGGGTCTAGTGCAGAAGCTACGGCTGGCCGCGGTACTGACGGCGGCGGCACTCGTGGCGACGGTCGTCGCCGCGGCGACGGCACGGGGCGGCGCTACGGCGGCAGTTCCCGACAAGCTGGTGATCGCCTACCAACCGGGCATGGGGTATGCCCCGCTCATCATCATGAAGAACCAGCGGACGCTGGAGCGGCGGTATCCAGGCATGCAGATCGAGTGGCGGGTGCTTCCGTCGGGCACGGCGATCACCAATGGTGTCATCGCGGGGCAGATCCACGTCGGCGCGATGGGCACCGGCCCGTTCCTCGTCGGTTATGCCCGCGGCATCGACTGGAAGATGATCGCGCCCCTGAACGAGGCCGATCTCTGGCTGATGGTGAAGAACCCGAACATCCGGACGCTCGCCGACCTGCGCGGCAAGCGAATCGCGACGCCGACGAACACGTCGATTCAAGCCGTGGTGCTCCGGAAGATGGCCGAAGTGCGCCTCGGGAACTCGAAGGCGCTCGACTCCGGCCTGCTCGCGATGGATCACCCGGACGGGATGCAAGCGCTCCTCTCCGACCAGATTGACGCGCACTTCACCTCGCCCCCGTTCCAGTTCCAGGAGAAGAACCGGGGCGCACGCGTTCTCGGACGGTCGTACGGCTACTTCGGCGCCCATACCTTCCTGGGAGCCGTGGTGACGACGAAGTTCTACGGCGAGTACACGCCGTTCTCGAACCAGCTCTACCGCGACATCGCGGCGGCGACCAAGCTGATCCGGACGAACCCGCAGAAGGTCGCCACCATCCTGCAGCAGGACGCCGGCGGCAACCCGACGTCGCGGCAGTTCAAGCAGTGGATCGGCAACGCCGCGATCACCTACACGACGCGTCCGCGCGGGCTGATGCGGACGGCAACGTTCATGAAGCGAACCGATCAGCTGCCGGGACGGATGCCGTCTTCATGGACGGATCTCGTCTTCCCGCCGGTCGTTCCGACGAAGGGGTCGTAGCAAGGGCCTCGGTGAGCAGCTGACGAATCCGCGTACAGAGTGGGAAGGGGCGGCTTGCGGGCCGCCCCTTCTGTTTCCAATCCGAGCCGCTAGGCGGCTCGTGGTGGCGGAGGAGGGACTTGAACCCTCGACGAGCCTAACGACCCGTAACGGCTTCGAGACCGTCACAGCGTCTCCCGTGTGCCGCAGAGGCAGAGAGTGGCTTTCGGGACACGTCGGGGACACTTCTTCGGGGCGCCCGGCGAAGTTGCCTATCGAGAACGGCAAATTGCAGGATCCCTTCGTAAGCGGGCGATGGGGCTCGAACCCACGACCCTCAGCTTGGGAAGCGCGAGCGGCTCCGCATGGATAAACGGCTTGCGCTCCACTATGCGGAAGGCGTGCCGCTGGAAACCGCTTGAGACCGCTGGAGCAGGGTGGTCACTGGCGCACAACTGGCGCGCAGCACGACTCGGCCCATCCGCTTTGGCGCCCTGTTCTGGCCGGAGACGCTACTCAGGCGGTAGCGCCCTGACGTGGGCCAGCGTTCGGGAATGACGCCTGAGCTGCGCTTTAGGATCAGCGGGCCGTGCGAAAAGCAGGTCGAGAAGGGACGTCCTCGGCACAACCTGTCCGTCCCATCTCGCCTTTGCCTGGTCAAGCAGGCCGGCGTTGGGGTGCGCAGGCCGAACTCGTCGATCATCTCGAAGCCATTCAACGACGGCATCCCAGTCTCTCTCCACGTTGAGAAGCTTGCCAGGGGTCGCTCATGGGATACCACTGTGCCTTGGGCCAGCGTTCAGGAATGTCCCCTGAGAGCGCCTCAGGTGCGCTCGCCACGAGGAGCCATCCGACTCCCCCGTCAGTCGCGTACAAAGAGCGAGCGGGGCCGTCCTCGGCCGGCGGCCCCGTCGCTCGTCTTAAGGAGGGCTTACGAGCTCGGCTTGTACTCGCCCAGCTTGTACTGCTTGTTGAGCGCCTCGCTGCGAAGCCGCAGCGCGCGCATCCACGGTGGCCCGGAAGTCGCTACGGATATCGCGGTGACCGGCGCGTACGCGCCGAGCCCGTATTGCTCGTTGAGCGCGTCGCTGCGCGCTTCGAGCGCCGTTCTCCACTCCTCGTCGCCGCCGCCTCCGCTCACCGCCGCGCCCGAGCCGATCAGGGCGACGATCGCACTAGCTACGAGGATCGGGCCTTTCGTGCGAGCCTTCATCGTGGACTCCTTCTGCCGGTGAGCCGCTGCGTGCAGCTCGTTGGTGCAAGAGTCCTATGTGCCGCTCACGGGGCGCCCATTTCCGGTAACGCGACGGTAATGGAGAATGCTTCGGCTCTGTGGCAACCGATCGGAGACGCATGGAGATTCGCATCCTCGGCCCGCTCGAGGTGTCTGATGACGATCGCGTCGTCGAGCTCGGCGCAGGTCGACAGCGCGCGTTGCTCGCGCTTCTCGCATTGCACGCGCGCGAGATCGTCGCCACGGAGCGTCTGATCGATGAGCTCTGGGGCGGCTCGCCCCCGCCGACGGCTGCGAAGGCGCTCCAGAACCTCGTCTCGCAGCTTCGCCGTTCACTCGGCGCGGATTCGATCGAAACGAGACCTCCCGGCTACAGCCTCCGGCTTGAGGTCGACGATCTTGACACGAGGCGGTTCGAGCGTCTCGCGGCAGAAGGCCATCGTCTCCTCGAGCAGGATCCCGGCCGAGCCGGGCAGACGCTCAGAGAGGCGCTCGGATTGTGGCGAGGACGCGCGCTCGCGGACTTTGCCTACGAGGACTTCGCACAGAGCGAGATCACGCGACTCGACGAGCTCCGGCTCGGAGCGATCGAGGATCGCATCGACGCGGACCTGGCCATGGGTCGAGCGACGGAGCTCGTACCCGAGCTCGAGCCGCTCGTGTCGGCTCATCCGCTACGCGCGCGGCTGCGGGGCCAGCTCATGCTCGCGCTGTACCGCAGCGGCCGCCAGGCGGACGCGCTTGAGGTTTACCGCTCGGGCCGGCGGTTGCTGGACGAGGAGCTCGGGCTCAAGCCGGACGAAGAGCTCCAGCGCCTCGAGAGAGCCATCCTCAACCACGATCCTTCGCTCCAGTCGCCGGTGGTCGCTGGGGTCAAACCACCATCTGTCGCACAGCGTCGCCGTGAGTCGTCACGTACTGAGCCGCAGGTTCCTCCCGACTCGGTCGCTGTGATCGACCTGCAGCACTCTCGGGTCGTGGGCCACGTGCTCGTGGGCCGAAGGCCTGTCGCCCTCGCGGTCGGACACGGCTCGGTCTGGGTTGCCAACGCAGATGATGGAACGGTCTCTCGCATCGATCCGCATCGCCGCGAACTCATCAGGACGATTGGAATCGGAGCACCGGCGATTGACCTCGCCGTCGGCACCGATGCAGTTTGGGTGGCCAACGGGAGCGACGGCACAGTCTCGCGCATCGATCCGAACGCCGACGCCGTCGTCGCGACGATCGACTTGAGGGGCTCGAGCGAACTCATTTGGAACCCGACCTACGCGGTCGACGCCGATGATGATTCCGTCTGGATCGCCGCGGGTCCTCACCATCTGCTCCGCATCGACCCAACAACGAACGAGCCATCGGCCGTCATCGACGTCGGCCGAGTCCCGGTAGGCGTGGCGGTCAACGAGGAGGCGGTCTGGGTGGTGACGACCGCCGAGCGGGCCCTGCGCATCGAACGGCGGACGAACACAGCCACGACCGAGGTGCCCATCGGGTGGCCCCCCGTCGCGTTGACGGCCGGGAAGCAGGCTGTCTGGGTCTCTGACGAGCGAGGCCAGGTCTGGCGCATCAACCCGGACACGGGAACTGTGACTCAGACGACCCCCGTTGATGGAAGGCTCATCGGCCTGTACGCGACCGACGGAGCGGTGTTCGCAGCCAACAACGCCGACGGCACCGTCGTCCAGATCGATCCGCAGAACGGTCGCGTGGTAGGGGTCTTACCAGTAGGCCACGCGCCGACCGACGTGGCCTGCCAGGACGGGACGGTCTGGGTCTCGATCCAGAGCGAGAGCGCTATGTAACCGAGTTCGCGACCGAGATCTTCCCCGCGACGATCTCCGCCCTTACGTCCTCGACCTCACCTCTGAGCGAGTCGGGCAGGGCCGCGCTGATCGGGCCGAGGCCGACACTGCCGTTCTGAACGGAGAAGCGGGAGGTGCGACCCGTCCGGAGCGTCCCGCGCACGAGCTGCTTGATCGTTTCGAAGACCGCTACGTCCAGCCTCTTCACGGCGCTCGTCAGTATGTGCCGGCCCAGATGGGACTGGTCGACATCGACTCCAATCCCCCAGATTCCACGCTCGCCTGCCGCCTCCAACGCCCCGAGACCGCAATCGCTCGCGACCTGGAAGACGACTCGCGATCCCTTCGCGATCTGGCTCAGGGCGACCGACCTGCCTTTCATCGGGTCGTGGAAGTCGTCCGTATAGCTGTTCAACGTCGTCACGCGAGGATTGGCTCGTCGCGCGCCTGCCTGGTAGCCGGTGATGTACCGCTCGACCGCCGGCACCCGCTGGCCGCCGACCGAGCTGATCACCTCCTCCCCGGGAGAGAGCGTCAGCACGAGCGCAGCCAGGTAACCGGCCAGGTAACCGGCTTGCTCCTCCCGGAACAGGAGACCAACAACGTTCGTCGGGCGATGCGCCAGATCGTCATGGGCGTAGTCGATGATCGCGAACTTCGTTTCGGGAAACCCAGTGGCGGCTCTGTCGATGGCGGCGGCAAACCGACCCGCGCCTTGCAAAAAACCAAATCCAATGACCAGGTCGTATTTCTGCCGCGCGAGAAGCGAGAGGCTCGGGACGTAGCCTTCCTTCGGGGCTGGTGTCAACACCCGCCCTTTGATCCCTAACTCTCCAACGGCCCGCTCGAGCCCGAGATAGGCACCACGGATATACAGGCTCTCGATGCCTGTCGGCTCGACGACGAGTCCGACTCTGAGCTGCCTTTCCCTCACCAAACCGGTCTCATTTTGTCTGATGCTCGCCGGCCGCGGCCAAGCAACGCCCACCGTCGGCTGCGCCAGTGTTCACGAATGACGCCCGACCGCATGCATGAACGGAAGACACCTGCGCGTTGTTGCGGCGTTCGTCACGCTTGTCGCAGCTGGCGTCCGCGGCGCCACATTCGAGCTGCTGCACTCGTTCGCTCTACTCAGCGAGGAGATGTGCTTCTCTCTCTTTTCAGCAACCACCGCCGCCGACGTGCACACGGCAGGAGAGCTCGCCCAAATCGGCTACGAGCAACTCACGGAGGTCATCAGTTACCGCCCCGACACACCCGAGCGTGACATCAGTTACGACACGAGGTCGATCGCAGGAAACGACGCGGGGCTGGGCGAGCCTCGGGACGGCGTTCCCGCTTTGCCCCAAAAGGGGGTTCCTCGGCGGCCAATCCTTCGGCACGATGACCGAATGAGCAGCCGTTGGTTAGCTCGTTTCGCCCTCACCGTGGTTGCGGCCGCCGCGGTCGCCACAACGACGGCATCGGCCGAATCCACGCTCTCTCTCCCCACCTGGGTGCAGAAGGCCAATGCGATCTGTGCGACCGGAAACGCAGCAATCCGTCAACTGCCGAAGCCGACGACAATCGCACAGGCGATCACGGTCGTGCAGAAGCAGACGTTCTGGACGGACTGGCAGGCCGACAAGATCCGTTCCCTACCACCACCCGCCGCACAGGCGACCCGGATCTCCAGGATGGTCGGCGAGATCGATGCCGTGGTTCGGCTCTGGCGACGCGTCATCATCGCCCTCAAAGCAGGCGACGGCGCTCAGGCGACGGCATTGATCGAGCAGGCGAGGCCACACGTCACACGCGCGAACACGATCGCCCGCGGCCTCGGCGCTCGGACCTGCGCCGCCACGTCCTAAGCCTGGCCACAGCCTCCGGCGACGCGCTTGCGCGGCGCCATCACAGGTGTCGCCTACGTGCGAGCAATCGCGGTGCTCAGATGGCGGAGCCAAACTGCCGACGCTCAAGACGGAGTGACCTTGGCGTGCGCCAGTGTGCGGGAATGTGCCCCGGCCCGTTCGACGCGATGCTCATGGGCCGAATTGACCCGTCGCGGTTGCGCGTGCGCGTTATGGAATATCGTCGAAGGGGTGAGCTCGGATGCAGACTCGGGGAGTGGTTCTCGTCTCGGCGGGTGGGGCGGGCTGACGGAGGTCTGGCATGTCGGCGAGACCGTGCGACGCACCGGGGGTAGCTGGACGCCTGCTCTTCACGCGTTGCTCGGACACCTCGAGCGAATCGGGTTCGCAGGAGCCCCGCGCCCGATCGGAATCGACAAAGAGGGCCGCGAGATCCTCAGCTTCGTCAAGGGCGGCGGCCCCTCCCATACCGACGACGCATTGGCGCGTGTAGCGCAGCTGGTACGCGAACTGCATGACGCGACGGAGTCGTTCAGGGCGCCGCAGGATGCGCGTCGGCAATTCATGGTCGGCGCTCCCAGAGTTGGCGATGTCGTCTGCCATAACGACCTGTCTCCGGACAACACCATCTACGGCTCGGATCGGACGCCCCACGCATTCATCGACTGGGACCTCGAGGGCTACCCCTACCGTTACGTCGAGATCGACGAGTTCACGTACTGGCTGACCAGCGGCGCGGGCGCGGGGGACATCATCAACCGCAAGCCCACGGTCGACGCTGGCTGGGACGACTGACCGCTTCGAGCTCAGGGCCTCGGAGCCGGCGGACTCGAACGTTAGGACGTGCTCTTGGAAGCGCGTCCATGAGGACTCAGCAGTATGAACAGTGCTTCTTGCCCGCCGGCACCTGGCTTGCGGGCATTGTCTTGTAGCTCGCCTGCAGGCCGGTGGCAACGAGCACGGGGTACCGCTGAGCCGAGCCGGCGGCCGTCGCTGATCGCCGTGGGCGCGTTCTGCGGGCTCAGGTTTGGGAGGCTCTCGGGCTGACGTGGGAGCACGTCGACTCCGGCATTCCAGAGGCTTTGTGAAGCGGGCGATGGGGCTCGAACCCACGACCCTCAGCTTGGGAAGCTGATGCTCTACCAACTGAGCTACACCCGCGTGGCCGCCATTCTAGCCGGGCTCGCCGCGAATGAAGGCCCTTGCGGACGCGGCGGGCTCACACGATCGGGGCCGCGCCCTCCATCGTCGCCACGAGCCCTTCACGCCTCGAGTGGCGCTTCCCGCTCCGGTACTCGGCGATGTACGCCTCGAAGTCCCACGAGTCGAGGAACTTCGCAGCCGCATCCCGTCCCGAGCCGTACAGCTCGAGCGCCCGGTCGCTCGGCAGGTCGAACTGCGTCGTTCCCACTCCGAGCGTCGGGATCGGGATCGTCCGAGCGTAGCTCGACTGCTCGACGTAGAGCCGGTCGTGGGCCTCCATCATCGTCTGGGCGAGCGACTTGACGTAGTCGACGACCGCGCGGCCGCCTTGGGCGTGCTTGCGCCGCTTGGGCTCGGGCAGCCGCTCCGCGACGGACACCGACGGCTTCGGCTCGACGAGCAGCATCCCGAAGGTCGGCCAGTCCGGCACGCCGTCTTCGCAGTCGAAGAGCCAGACCGGGAAGTTCGAGAGCATCCCGCCGTCGACGATGATGTGCGTGTCGCCGGTCTCCGGGTTCTCGTGCAGGACGGGCTCGAAGAAGATCGGGATGCTCATGCTCATCCGCACGGCGAGCGCGACCTCGAGGTCGTCCGGCTCGATCCCGAGCTTCTTCGCGTCGCGCGGGAGCACAAGCAGCTCGTGCTTCGTCACGTCGGACGCGACGACCTGAAGTCGCGAGCGGAACTTGGGGTCGTCGGCGAAATCGGGGTGGACCAGGTCGCCGAACGTGTGCACGCCCTTGGCCGCGAGCAGCTCGCGGATCCAGTCGTGGAAGCGCGCTGCCCTCGTAGAGACCGAGATCGAGGAGGATGCTCAGCGAGCGCTCGATCAGCGGCACCTTGTCCTCCCACGCCTTGTCCTGGAACTGGCGGTAGTCGAGGCCGATGATGATCTCCTTCAGCTCCTCGGCCGAGTAGCCGGCGGCGAGGAGCGAGGCGCTGATCGCCCCGGCGGACGTGCCGGCGACGTTCTGCGGCTTGTAGCCGTGCTGCTCGAGCGTCTCGACCGCTCCGGCGAGCCCGATTCCCTTGACGCCGCCGCCTTCGAAGACGAGATCGACGTGCTTCGTGTAGTCCACCGACGCCTCGGCCATCCGGGGTCCCTCCTCGCTCGTCACGTTGGAGCCGGGCGGGCCGCACCGCCGCTCTGTCCTGGTCGCCTCTCATTCTGCGCCTCGTAGGCGCGGGGCGCAATGTCAGGGCGGGCCGGCGGCGATCTGGCGTGTCGGCGCGAGCCGGGCAGCGGGGCACGCACCCCAGAGCCCGCGCCGCTCGGCTTGCGCCGGCCTTCGCCGCGCGGAGCAGGGCGTCGGCGTGCCGGCCGCGCTCGCCGCGGTAGAAGTACGGCGCGGCCGCGCCGATCCGGACGAGCTCGAGGTTGACGTTGCGGCCGCCGGCTCGGACGTACCGCAGCAGCCGCCCGTGGCGATCCCGGTCGTCGAGCGACGGATCGCGCTCCAGCTCGACCGTCGAGCCGACCGGCGCGAGCACGAGCGAGCGCGTTCGTCGCCGCGTCGCCGAAGCACTCGACGATCGCGCTCCGGCGCGTCGATCTGGACGAGCCGGATCCGCCGTCCGTCGGCGAGCCGGAGCGTGTCGCCGTCGGAGATCCGCGCGACGCGGCCGGATTCGGGCGACGAGCTGGACGCCGGCCCCGTGTCGGCGCAGGCCCCGAGCAGAACGGCAGAGAGCAGGACGGCGAGCGACGAGCGCGAGCGTGAGTCGCTGCGGCATCAGGCAGTGGGCACCCAGACGAGCTTCAGCTCGACGACGCGCACGTCCGCCGACTCGAGCCTGATCTCGAGCTCTTCGATCTCCTCCGCCTTCGCCGTCCACTCCGCGTCGATCTCGGCGACCTCGTCGACGATCTCCTGCTCGAGCTCCGCGAGCGTCTGCTCGGTCGCCTCCGCCTTCTCCTCGGCCGTTCGTCTCCGCTCGCCGGTACGGGCGGTCATCCCGCGACGCGAGGCCGCGCCGCCGATCGCACCTCCTGCCCGCGCGATCGTCCGGGCGCTGCCGCGGCCGCCGAGGAGGACGTTGAGGATCGTGCCGGCGCCGGCGAGGAGCTCGGTGGTCGTGCGCGTCTTCTCGTCGGTCGCGAGCTCGTCGGCGCGACGACGAGCCGTCTCGAGCGCCGCCTCCAGCCGGTCGCGCTTCGCCTCGAGCCGGTCGCGGATCTTCGCCGCCTCCTGGTCGGCCCGTGTCTGCGCCTCCGCGTCGGCTCGGGCGGCAAACGCCTCCGAGGTCTCGCCGGGCCGCGAGAACAGCTTGAGCTCGCGGTTGCGGAAGATCGTCAGCGCCTGGGCGTCGGTGGCGCGTCGCTGGATCGCGGTCGCAGGCCTTGCGCCGGAACGACTCCTCCTGGAGCTCGGCCGGCGCTTCGGCGAACGTCGCGCCGGGCGGCGGCGTCGGAACGAGATCGCGCTCGTCGTAGTCGACCGCGACCTCCGTGTCGAGATCGAGCCCGTCCTCGAGCGGCCCGTAGAGCGCTTCCCATTCCTGCGTCGTGTCGAGGTCGGCGCTCGCGTCGTCGAAGCGAAGGCTGAGGCGCGCCGCCAGAAACGGGCGCAGCCGCGTGCCGTGCGGGGAGCCGCCCACCTGCGCGAGCCACGGCGCTGCGGGGTGGACGTAGAGCCCGTCCGACGGCGCTCGAGTGAGCGGCAGCGGGCGCGGGTGCCGCAGCAGGCAGCGGCCGCGGCCGGCCGCTCGCGCCCTTGCATCAGGATCTCGATCTGCTCCTTCGTCAACGGCCCGCGGAGGTACGACATCGCCCAGCGCGTCGAGAAGACGACCGGTTTCGGCTCGTGAGCGCTGACGAGGAGGAACTGCCGCTTCTGGAGCCCGCCGACGGCTTCGTCGAGCGCGGCGAGATCTGTGCCTCCCGCGGCCGAGCGCAACCCCTCGAGCACGCGCTCCTTGTCCCGCTCCGTCTGCAGGCGGCCGACGAGCCACGTCGCCGCGTTCGACATCGCCTTGTAGTCGAGATCGACCGGATTCTGGGTCGCGAGCACCATCCCGACGCCGTACGCCCGCGCCTGCTTGAGGATCGTCAGGATCGGTTTCTTCGCCGGCGGCACGGCGGTCGGCGGCACGAAGCCGTAGACCTCGTCCATGTAGACGAGCGCGCGGAGGTCGCTCGTCCCGGAGAGCCCGCGCATCCACGTGACGACCTTCGAGAGGATCAACGTGACCGCGAACTGCCGCTCCTCCTCCGAGAGGTGCGCCAGGTAGACGATCGCCGCCCGTGGGCTGCCGGGGGCTCCGAGGAGCTCGGCGGGATCGAGCGCGGCGCCCTCGCCCCAGATCGCGAACGACGGCGACGCGACGAGCGCGTTCAGCTTCAGAGCCAGCTCGGTGCGCTCCGCCGGCGGGAAGAACGCATCGAGATCGAAGACGCCGAGCTTGCGGAGCGGGGGCGACTGGATCTCGCCGATCAGCCCGCCGAGATCGAGGTCGCGCCCGCCGCGCCAGGCGTGCTCGACGAGATTCGAGAGGAGGACGTGCTCTCGGCTCGCAAGCGGATCGCCCCCGACTCCGACGAGGCCGAGCAGGCTCGTCACCGTGCCCTCGATCTCGTCGCGGAGCGTCTCGGCCTCCGTCTCCCAGGAGAGCGCCGGCGCCCGCAGCGAGCCGATCAGGTTGAGGGGGATTCCAGCGCTCGAGCCCGGCGTGTAGATGGTGAGCTCGGCGGCGTCCCGGAGCGCCTGAACCCGCTCGGGGCCGATCCCGGAGGCTGCGAGCCCCTCCTTCCACTCGGCGGCGACCTTGGCCGCGTACTCCTCGACCGAGAGCCCGGCCTCGCGTGCATCCGACTCGTTCACCCACGGCTGGAAGCTTGCGGGAGCGAGATCGGGAAACGTGAGGAGCAGGTTGCCGAGGTCGCCCTTCGGATCGAGTGCGAGCACCGGCACGCCGGCCGAGAGCGCCTCCTCGAGGAGGACGAGCCCGAGACCGGTCTTGCCCGAGCCGGTCATCCCGACGATCACGCCGTGGGTCGTCAGGTCGCGCGGCTCGAGCGCCAGCGGCTCGCCGTCTGCTGTCGTTCCCAGCCGGAACCCGTTGTCACCGTCCGGCGCGCCCATCGGCGCAGACCCTACAAGGGAGGTTCCCTCGTGAGGGTGATCGAGCCGACGCCCCGCGCCGACGATGAGCGTGGGGACTGGTTCCTGCGGCCGAAAGGCGGAACAGAATGACTGCGGCAGATCTCAAGCGGAAGCTTCGCAATTCGCCCTTTGCATCCCTGCAATGGCGGATCCTCCACGGCGGCACGTAACCACGCGCCCCGTCGGCGTACGCGAGGAGCGATTGTGAGAGTCACCTCTCACCGTCGCTCCTGGCGTGCGCGGGACTAAAGTTAGACGCGGGCGCGCCCAGCGACCGTGCCGCCCGAGCTGCTCATCCCCGTGAGTGCTCGTGGTCCGACGATCGTGATCGTGGAGAGCCGCACTCCTCGGGGCGCGCCCACCTCGACAGATGCCTCCGCATGCGGCTCTTGCGCCTTCTCGCGAAACGCTTACAACTGCCGGGCGCAAGAACGTTCGAAGCCGCGCATCTACTCGCTAGACAACCGAAGAAAGGTCGATCAAATGATGAAGAAGCTTCTAGTCGCCGGCTCGCTCGCGCTCGTCGCGACGACGGCAGCCTACGCGGGGACACCCACGACGCCCGGCGCGAACGGCACCGGCGGCAAGGCGCTCGTCGCCAAGCTGGCCGGC
Source organism: uncultured Gaiellaceae bacterium (assembly GCA_963761905.1). GTDB lineage: Bacteria > Actinomycetota > Thermoleophilia > Gaiellales > Gaiellaceae > Gaiellasilicea. The sequence goes on from CAVXIQ010000005.1 coordinate 550,033, forward strand.
GCGAGCGAGGTTCCTGCTGCGAATGCGGCCGACCGCGGCTCCGCCGTGATCCGCCTGAACGCGAAGACCCTGAAGGTGTGCTGGTCGTTCAGCTCGCTGAAGCTGACGGCGAAGCCCGGGCTTGGGAAGACGCCGCTCGCGGCCCACATCCACGTCGGTGCCGCCGGTGCGACAGGCGCGGTCGTCGTTCCGCTCGGCGCGTCGTACGCCCGCAGCGGCTGCACGGCCTCGACGAAGCCCGTGATCGACGCCATCCTGGCGAACCCGAAGGGCTACTACGTGAACGTGCACAACGCCTCCTATCCGGATGGCGCCGTGCGCGGTCAGCTGAAGAAGGGCACCCCCGCCTGAGCTTCGAGTCGAGCACCGGCCGGCGGCGGGATTCCCGCCGCCGGCCGGGCTCCTCGAGCCGGCGCGCCGGTCTCCAGGCAGATGCGAATCCTGGATCGTGTTCAACTGGCGAGCTTCGGCGGAGTTTGCCCAGATAACCCGCCCGGCCTTGCTCTGTGGGCTCGCCGCACCGCGGCCTCGAATCGGTCCGATGTGGAGATCGATCGCTGGGAGGGCGTCGGCCATGACGATCGCGAGGCAGCCGGAGCGGGCGACACGTCCGCCCGTAGCACGGCTCAGAGCCAGCGCCTCTAACGCCGACCACTGCGGAGCCCCCACCACCGGGGCTAGTGCGCCAGGAGGACTTCCAAGCTGACGATCGCGAGCCCGAGGAGGACGTTGAGCGCGATCACCGCGAGCGTTCCGGGCCGGCCGAGTCGCTCGGCAGTCGCGTAGCGCGCACCTTGAACTGCAAGCGTGGTCGCTCCGATCCCGAGGGCAAGCCAAACGGCCGGCTGCTCGGCGAGAACGCCGAAGGCTCCCAGGACGAGTGACGCGATCGGCGCGACGGCCGCCGCCAGAATCGCGAGCTCGCGCCGAGCGACGTCACCGAGCTCCGCCTTGTCGAGGCGCCGGCCCCGCTCGAGACTCTCGGCGAGCGTATGGGAGTAGACGTGGGCGACCCAGAGGACGAGGACAGTCGCGCCGACGATCACCGCGAGCCGTCCCGTGTCCGTGTCCTCGCCGCGAGACCCGGCCGCGATGGTGGCCATCACGACGATCGTTCCGTAGACCGTGCCGGCGATGCTTCTCGCAGACCCGAACTTGGCTTCCTGAGCCTGTTCTCGGCGCGCCGAGATCATCTGAGTTCGGCTCGGCAGGGGTAGAACGTTCTGCCTGCCAAGCGGGAGAGCCGCCCTCCTCCGGGCGCGGTTACCGGGCTAGTGCGCGAGGAGGACTTCCAAGCTGACGATCGCGAGCCCGAGGAGGACGTTGAGCGCGATCACCGCGAGCGTTCCGGGCCGGCCGAGGCGCTCGGCAGTCGCGTAACGCGCGCCCTGGACGGCAAGCGTCGTCGCTCCGATCCCGAGCGCAACCCAAACGGCCGGCTGCTCGGCGAGAACGCCGAAGGCTCCCAGGACGAGTGACGCGATCGGCGCGACGGCCGCCGCCAGAATCGCGAGCTCGCGCCGAGCGACGTCACCGAGCTCCGCCCTGTCGAGTCGCCGGCCCCGCTCGAGACTCTCGGCGAGCGTATGGGAGTAGACATGGGCGACCCAGAGGACGAGGACGGTGGCGCCGACGATCACCGCGAGTCGCCCCGTGTCCGTGTCGTCGCCGCGAGACCCGGCCGCGATGGTCGCCATCACGACGATCGTTCCGTAGACCGTGCCGGCGATGCTTCTGGCAGACCCGAACAGCAGGTGCTGGGTTCGACCCGGCCTCATCGGAAGCTACGGTCCGTTCTTCTACCCGAAGTGGCGGTTCGGCTCAGAGCCAGCGCTTGTAGCGGAAGAAGCCGAGCAGGGCGAGCATGACGGCGACCATCGTCCCGGCCACGATCCAGAACGCCGCGGCGCCGCCGTTCCCCGGAAAGTCGACGTTCATCCCGAAGATCCCGGTGATCAGGGTCAGCGGGAGGACGACGGCGCTGAAGACGGTGAGCACGCGGAGGACGTCGTTCTGGCGGTGCGAGATCACGGACTCGTTCGTGTCCTCGAGCGCCTCGACGACCTCCTTGTAGTTGTCGAGGAGGTCCCAGATCCGCTCGGAGGCGTCGACGATGTCGTCGAAGTAGAGGTCGAGCTCCTCGGGCAGGAACCGCTCGACGCGCCGCTCGAGGAGGCGCAGCGTCGCGCGCTCGGGCTTGATGATCTTGCGGTAGGAGATGATCTCCTGCTTCACGTTCGAGATGTCGCGGACGACGTCCTCGGCCCGCTCCTCGAACATCGCGTCCTCGACGGTGTCGAGCTTGTGCCCGATCTTGTCGAGGATCGGAAAGCAGTAGTCGAAGAGGTCGTCGAGCACCTCGTAGAGAAGGCGGCCCGAGCCCTTGGCGAAGAGATCGGCACGAAGCTCCTCGTCCTCCTCGCAGCGGCGGAAGAGCCGCGTCACCGGCAGGAGCTCCACGTTCGGCAGCGTCACGAGGTAGTCCGAGCCGAGGAAGACATCCAGCTCGGCAGCGTTCAGCCGCTGGATCGCCTTGTCGTAGACGGGGAAGTGGAGAACCGAGAAGAGGTAGTCCGGGTACTCGTCGACCTTCGGCCGCTGGCGCTTCGAGAGGACGTCCTCGACGTCGAGGGCGTGCCAGCCGAAGCGCTCCGAGAGGGCGTCCGTGGCGGCCGGATGAGGCCGGTCGAGGTGGATCCAGGTCAGGCCGGCGGACGCGAGCTCGAGCGGCGCGCGCTCAGCGCGCGCGACGACCGGACCGCTGCCGGGCCGGGTCCGCCGGATGCGGGGCAGGCTGGGCATACGTACTGAGCGGCTCGTCGGTCGACAGCATCACGCTCGGGATTCTACTCCGCGTCCGGAATCCTCCTTCAGCGGCGCGAGTGCGGGCGCGACAGTGACGGAAGCGTCGGTGTCTGCCCGGTAGCTGACCGGGGAGCGACGGACGTTCGGCGGCAAGGCTCGCTCGAGCACGAGGGCGCCGGCGCCCGCGGCGAGACAGACCGCCGCCGAGAAGACCCAGAGCCCGGTGGGCGAGATCGAGAGCAGGAGGCCGCCGAGGGGAGGGCCGAGCGTGAATCCGATCTGCCAGGAGAAGGCCGACATCGCCATGTACCGGCCGAGCAGGCGGTGATCGGCGAGATCGGCGACGAGCGGCGCCTGGACCGCCCCGTGCAGGCACTCGCCGATCCCGAAGACCGCCGCGGCGAAGGCGATCAGCGCGAACGCCGCGAAGCCGGCGAGCCAGAGCCCGCCGACGGGAACCAGCAGCCAGGCTGCGGCCCAGACGACCCCCATCGTCGCCAGCACGCCCATGCGGCGGCGGCCCTCGGCGAGTCGCGCGATCGGGAGCTGCGCGAGCACGATCACGAGCGTGTTGACGGCGAAGACCGCGCCGATCCAGCGCTCGCCGATCCCGGCCTCGTTCTTGCTGTAGGGCGCGATCAGCTCGATCTGGGCCATGCCGGCGGTGATGAAGACGGCGTTCAGCGCCATGAAGCCCATGAACACGCGATGGCGCACGACGTCGCGGTAGCTGCCGGCGCGCTCGCCTGCTCGACGCGCGACCTTTGCGGGCTCGGGCACGAAGGCGACCAGGACGCCGGCATAGGCGACGAAGGTGAGCGCGTCGGCGAGGAAGAGGAGACGGAAGCTCGAGGCGGCGAGGAAGCCGCCGGCGAGCCCGCCGATCCCGATCCCGAGGTTCATCACGACCCTCTGCATCGCGAACGCGGCCGGGCGTCGTTCGGGCGGGGTCAGGCCGGCGATCAGGGTCGACTGCGCCGGCCAGAAGATCCCGTTCCCGATTCCCGTGATCGCGCTCGCGAGGAAGCCGTGCCACGGCGACTCGACGAAGGCGTAGCCGCCGAAGCCGACGGCGAGGAAGCCGAGCGCGACAGCGAGCATCCGCCGGCCGCCGAACCGGTCGACGAGCGGCCCGGAGAGCGGCCCGGCGATCAGGCTGACCGCGGCGTTCGTGCCGAGAATCAACCCGGCGAGCCCGAGCGAGAAGCCGCGCTCGTTGTGCAGGTAGATGAACGCGAACGGCAGCACGAGCCCGTTCCCGATCGCGTTCATGAGCCCGCCGAGCTGGAGGACCTGCACCGATCGCGGGAGGCGTGGGTTCAGGCTGCGGAGGTAGCCGGCCACGCCGAGACACTAGCCACGGCGCCAGCGGCGGCTCGCCGCCCTTGCCTCGGGCGGCCAATCGGCGTTCAATCGGCGGATGCGGCGGGCAATCCAGGCGCTCTCGGGCGCGAGTGGGATCTGGCGGAACCGGGAGCTTCGGCGGGCCGAGCTCGGCTGGGGCGCGGCGATCGTCGCCGAGTGGATGCACTTCGTCGCGCTCGGCGTCTTCGCCTACGAGGCAGGCGGGCCGCTCGCCGTCGGGATCGCCGGGCTCGTCCGGCTCCTGCCGGCGGCGCTGCTCGCACCCTTCGCTGCCGCGTTGGGAGATCGCTTCCGCCGCGAGCGCTTTCTCGTCGCGAATGCGCTCGTCGGGGCGGCGGCGCTCGCCGGCTCGGCGGCGGCGTTCGCACTGGGCGGAAACGAGATCCTCGTGATAGGTCTGGCCGCGCCGGTCGGCGTCGCCTCGACGCTCGTGCGGCCGGCCCTCCAGGCGTTGCTCCCCTCGCTCGCTCGAAATCCGGCGGAGCTCATCGCCTCGAACAGCGCGACCTCGACGGTCGAGGGACTCGGAACGCTGCTCGGGCCGCTCGCGGCGGGCCTGATCCTCTCGCTCGCCGACGTCGGTGTCGTCTTCGGTGCGGGCGCCCTCGCATTCGCGGCCGCGGCAGTGCTCTTCGCCACGGTTCGGGTCGAGGGCCGGCTGGTGCTCGCGGAGCCCGAGCCGGCGCCCGCCCGGCGAATGCTCCTCGCCGGCTTCGCAACGGTGGTCGGCGAGCCGAAGTCCCGCCTCGTCGTGACGCTGATCGCGGCCCAGGGTTTCGTCCGCGGCTGCCTGAATGTCCTGATCGTGGTCACCGTCTTCGAGGTGCTCGACGCGGGCGAGGGCGCCGTGGGCTACCTGACGGCCGCCCTCGGCGTGGGTGGGCTCGTCGGTGCGCTCGTGTCGCCGGCGCTCGTCGGCCGCAGGCTCGCGGCGCCCTTCGGCCTGGCGCTCGTCTTCTGGGGGCTTCCGATCGCGCTCGTGGCGCCGTCTCGCTACCTCGCCGTCGCGATCCTGCTGCTCGCGATCGTCGGTGCGGCGAACAGCATCGAGGACGTCGCCGCGTTCACACTGCTTCAGCGGATCGTCCCGGACGAGGTCTTGACGCGCGTGCTCGGCGTCGTCTGGGCAATCGCCATGGGCGCGGTCGGGATCGGCTCGATCGCTGCGCCCGCGGTCGTGGATGCAATCGGCGCGCGACCCGCCCTCATCGTCGTAGGGGCGATTCTGCCCGTGCTCACGCTCGTCACCTGGCGAGGCCTCGTGGAGATCGACCGCACCGTCGCGAGCCCGGGAGCGGAGCTCGAGGTCGTCGAGCAGACGAGTCTCTTCGCGCCGCTCAGCGTCGCGGCGAAGGAGCGGCTCGCCGCCGCGCTCGTTCAGCAGGACGTCGCCGCCGAGGAGGTCGTCTTCCGAGCCGGAGAGGCCGGAGACCGGTTCTACCTCGTCGCCGACGGCGCGCTCGAGATCGTGGGGGAGGGCGTGCAGGCGATCGCCGCCAGCGGCGACTTCTTCGGCGAGATCGCGCTCCTCCGCGACGTGCCACGGACGGCGACCGTGCACGCGCTCGTCGACTCGGAGCTCTACGTGCTCAGCCGGGCCGACTTCCTCGCCGCGATGCTGGCCCACACCGGCGTCCGCGCGGCGGGCGAGGCGGTCGCCGACGAGCGGCTCGAGGCAAGCCGCAAGGTCGACCAGCCGAGCTGACCGACGGCTGGTGTGTGAGGCCCAGCGACGCTCGTGCTCGAGCTGGTCAGGCCGCGAAGCGGCCTCTTTAGGGATTTTCGCGGTCGAGCGTCCGCTTCGCGGATGCTCGACCTGCGGGCAGTAACAGTGCGCCCGGGAGGATTCGAACCTCCGACCTCTCGCTCCGGAGGCGAGCGCTCTATCCCCTGAGCTACGGGCGCGGAGCCGGCAGTCTAGCGGGGGGTGAAAACGGCGGGGCGAGCCGGAGCCCGCCCCGCCTGGAGAGCTACTTGCCGAAGCGGTAGAACGAGAACTGCTCGTCCATCCGCGCGTCCTGGCCGGCCGTGAAGTGGTCGATGCAGGCGTCGTCGGTGTAGTCCATGTAGTTGTGGATCGGGTCGACGCCGCCGCCGCGGCAGGAGTCGCGCGCGACGCAGTCGTAGGCGGGGCTCTTCTCCGGCGGAGTGTCGTCGACGAAGTCGCCGCCGCGCTTCGCGCACCCGCCCTGGAACGTGTGGTAGAGCCCGAGCCAGTGCCCGACCTCGTGCGTGGCCGTGTCGCCGAGGTTGTAGGGAGCGGCCGAGCCCCCGGGGAGCGACGAGTGGAGCAGCACAACGCCGTCGCTCGACGGGTTGCCGGCGTACGAGGACGGGAAGGTCGCCCAGCCGAGCAGTCCACCGCCGAGGTTCGCCGTGTAGAGGTTGAGATCGTCGGCGCTGCCCTTGCGCAACGCGGCCTTCGCCTGGGCCTCCGCCGCCGACCCATGGCCCATCGCGAACCACGAGTTGTTCGCCGTGCGGTCGGTGGACACGAGGTTGTACGTCCAGCCGGTCGCGCCGAAGCCGTTGTTCAGAACAGCGATCTGGTTGGCGATTTGGGCGTCCGTGACGTTCCCTGCGCCTGTCGAGCTCGTGATCACGTGCATGTACACCTGGATAGCGCCGCCGGCGACTTTGACGGCCGCGGACTGACCGGCCGGGATCTCCTTGATCTCCTCGGCGGCGGTGTCCTTCTTCGAGTAGCCGTTCTTGCCGGCCGAAGCGAGGCGCGCGACGGCGCTGAAGTCCTCTGCGCCCTGTGCCTCCCACTCGCATCCCGTGCTCGAGCCGTGATCGTCCGCCCGTGCCGGTGTCGCTGCCGCTGCGGCGGCCGAGACAGCACCGATGGTGAGCGCAACGAGCGCGCGCCGAACTCTCATACCGACCCCTCCCCTAGAGATGAGCCTCGCACCGTAAGCGGCTTGGAGGACGACGTCAACGGGGCCGGCGTCTGCCACCGGCCCCGTCGCATCGTCAGATCAGCCGCGAGCTCAGCGGTCGCGGAAGGCGTTCCACGCTTCCTGCGAGCGGTCGGCCTGTCCCTCGCGTGAACGCCTCGTAGCACGCGTCGTACGAGTAGTCCATGAAGTTCTCGATCGGGTCGAGACCCGGCTCCCTCACGCACGTGTCCTTGCCGGCCGGACAGCCGCTCGTCGGCACCGCCATCGCCGGCGTGTCGTCGACGTAGTCGCCCTTCGCGTTGCAGCCGCCCTCGAACGTGTGCGCGAGCGCGAGCCAGTGTCCGACCTCGTGGGTCAGCGTCTGGCCGAGGTCGTAGCGTCCTGCGAAGAGCGTCGAGGCACCGGGCACCGAGGCCCAGTGGATCACGGCGCCGTCCAGGTACTGCCGCGAGTCCGGGAGGCCCGGGTAGTACGCGTAGCCCAGGTAGCCGCCGGCGAGGCTGGTGTAGATGTTGAGCGTCTCGAAGCCGCCCTCGCGCAGCGTGCTCTTCATGTCGCGCTCGGCGCCGCCGCCGAGGCGAGCGTTGAACCACGTCGCGTTGTCGGTCCGCGTGACGCCCTGGAGCTCGAAGCTGAAGCCCGTGTCGTAGCCGCCGTAGAACCCTGCGTAGGCGAGGTTCAGCACGGTCATCTGCGCCGCGATCTGCGCGTCGGTCAGGTCGCCCGTCGCGCCGTCCGTGATCACGTGGAACCAGACCGGCACGGTGACGTCGAAGCTCGGGTCGGCCTGGCCGTCGGTGCCGAGCGGGAGCGCCGCGAAGTTCGCGTTGATATTGGGCTCGCCGCGGCCGATCCCGCGGGCCGTCGACGCCGAAGCCGTGAGCGAGCCGAGGCTCGAGAACGACGCAGAGCTCTCCGCCTCCCAGCCGTTGCACACGTTCGACGCAGCCTGACGCACCGGCGCTCGCCGGCGCGGCGGTCAGGCTCAGCGCGGCGAGCACGCCCGCCACGAGTAGCACGATCCTCTTCATCCCTTCCCCCTTCGTCGTGTCGTAGAAGCCGTCACACGATACGTCCTGCAAATGTTCTTTGCATTAAGTAGCCCGATAGGGTGCCGCGATGGAGTTGACGGCCACGATCGCGACGCTCCGGCTCGCTGAGACCTTCGTGATCTCCCGCGAGTCGCGCGACGAGGAGGAGGTCGTCCAGGTCGAGCTCCGGCACGAGGGGCTCGTCGGCCACGGCGAGGCCGCGCCCCTCGAGCGCTACGACGAGGATCCGGCTGCAGCGGTCGCCTTCCTGGAGGAGGCGGGAGCGGCGGCCCTCAGCGACGATCCGTTCGCGCTCGAGGAGATCGAGGCGAGGCTGGGGGAGACGCCGGGGCAGAACGCGGCGAAGGCGGCGCTCGACGGCGCCCTTCACGACCTCCAGGGGAAGCTCCTCGGGATCCCGGCCTGGCGGTTGCTCGGAGTGCCGCGCACCGGGCCGCCGACGTCGTGGACCGTGTGGCTCGGCGATCCCGACGACATGGCCCGACGGGCCGAGAAGGTGACCGGCCGGTTCGAGCGGCTGAAGCTGAAGCTCGGCGGCGGCGACGGCCTGGACGTCGAGCGCGTGCGGTCGGTTCGCGGGGTGACCGAGCTGCCGCTGATGGTCGACGTCAACGAGTGGTGGTCGCTCGACGAGGCGCTCGACGCGCTCGAGCAGCTCGCGGCGCTCGGCGTCGAGTACTGCGAGCAGCCGCTACCTGCCGGTGCCGAGGACGCGCCAGCGCTGAAGGAGCGCTCGCCCCTCCCGATCTACGTCGACGAGGACTGCCATCGGCTCGACAGCGTCGCCGCGTGTGCGGAGATCGCGCACGGGATCAACATCAAGCTGGCGAAGTCGGGCGGGATCCGGGAGGCGATCCGGATGACCCATGCCGCGCGAGCCCTCGGCCTCGGGGTGATGCTCGGCTGCATGGTCGAGTCGGGGCTCGGAATCGCCGCTGGCTGCCTCGTGGCGCCGCTCTGCGATCACGTCGACCTCGACGGCAACCTGTTGCTCGCCGACGATCCGTGGTCTGGAGTCGAGTTTCGCGACGGGGTGCAGGTGCCTTCCGAGCAGCCGGGGCTCGGTGTCCGCCCCGCCTGAGCGGCTGCTGATCCTGGCCGAGGGGTTCTCGGGCGATCCGCACTACGGCAAGACGGGACGCGGTGTGCTCGCCTACGGCCACCGGGCGGTCGTCGCCGTGCTGGATTCGAATCGTGCGGGCGAGATGATGCGAAGCGGCGGCAACGAGGCGCCGATTCTCGGCAGCCTCGCCGACGCTCTCGCGCTCGAGTCCGACGACCGCGCTCGTCGGCGTCGCCACCCAGGGCGGTCGCTTTCCGCCCGCTTGGCGCGCGCTCCTGCGCGATGCGATCGCGAGCGGCCTGCACGTCGAGAACGGTCTGCACGAGTTCCTCGCCGACGATCCGGAGCTCGCCGCGCTCGCGGCGGAGCACGCGGTCGAGCTCCGTGACCTTCGTCGCCCGCCGGCGGGGCTCGACGTACCGACCGGCGCCAACCTCGAGCTGCCCGCTCGGATCGTGCTGACCGTCGGCTCGGAGTGCGCGATCGGGAAGATGACCGTCTCGCTCGAGCTCGACCGGGCGGCGCGCGAGCGCGGGCTCGCCTCGCAGTTCGTGCCGACGGGCCAGACGGGGATCGCGATCGCCGGTTGGGGGATCGCCGTCGACGCCGTCGTCTCCGACTTCCTCGCGGGCGCGGGCGAGCGGCTGGTCGTCGAGGGGCACGAGCGCGGCGGCGAGCTGCTCTTCGTCGAGGGCCAGGGCTCGCTGATCCATCCCGCGTACTCGGGTGTCACGCTCGGGCTCGTACATGGAACTGCGCCGCACGTCTTCGTGCTCTGCCACCTCGCCGGCCAGACGGAGATCGAGGGCTACCCCGGCCAGCCGATCCCGCCGCTCTCGGAGCTCGTCGAGCTGCACGAGCGGATCGCGCTCCCGGCCCGCCGCGCCCGTGTCGCCGCGCTCGCGCTGAACACGCGGCTGCTCGAGGAGGACGAGGCTCGCGCGGCGATCGCGGCCGCCGAGGAGGAAACCGGCCTGCCGGCCGACGATCCGGTTCGGTTCGGCCCCGCTACGATCCTCGACGCGGTGCTCGCCGCGCTTCGCTAGGACTCGCGACCGCAGCACTGGGTCGAAAGGCCCTTCCCGTCGCGCGTCGAACAGCCGAAAGTGGCCCGAGGGTTCTCCGGCGAAAGGATCGAAAGCGGCATGAAGGCGATAACTGCGGCAGTTGCGTGCGCGTGCGTGGCGATCTTCGCCGCGAGCTCGCCTGCGGCCGAGCCGGAGCCGGTGCCGGCACCCGAGCCCGTCCGGTTCGGCGCGAACGACGACACGGGCAAGTACTCGCTCGACGGCGGCGCCGTCTACTTCCCCCAGATGGCCGCCGCCGGGCTGAAGCAGAACGTGATGACGGTCCGCTGGAAGCCGAGCGACCCGCTGAACATCCCGGACAAGACCGCCCTGGACGTCGCGGTGCCGAATGCGATCGCGGCCGGGATCGAGGTCGTCTTCGCCGTCTACCCGTATCCGCCGAGCGAGCTCGAGGTCGGCGGCGTCAGCCATCTCGCGTTCGCGGCGTGGCTCGATCAGCTCGCGCGCGCCTACCCGCAGGTGACGACGTACATCGTCGGCAACGAGCCGAACCTGAACAGCTTCTGGCGCCCCCAAGGGACTGGCAGCGGCCGGATCCTCTCTGCCGCCCAGTTCGGGCGTTTTCTCGCGGCCGGCTACGACGCCCTGAAGACCGTCTCGCCCGAGATCACCGTGCTCGGGGTCGGCAGCTCTCCCCGCGGTGACCGCGCGCCGGGCTCCGCGGGCAAGTCGTCGCCCGTCCACTTCCTGGCCGCGCTCGGCGCCTGGTATCGCGCGAGCCTCCGGCCGACGCCGATCATGGACGGCTTCAGCTACCACCCCTATCCGAACCCGAGCGACTTCACGGTTCCGTTCACCTTCAGGTACGGCTGGCCGAACGCGAGCGTGCTCGAGCTGGCGCGGATCAAGCAGGCGCTCTGGGACGCGTTCGACGGGACGCCGCAGCCGACGACGCTGAACGGGCTCAAGCTGTACCTCGACGAGGTCGGCTGGCAGGTCGACACCTCGACGCAGGCGGGCTACCGGGACGCCGAGAACGTCAGGGTGACGAGCGAGGAGACGCAGGCCGCGATCTATGCCGAGCTCGTCCGCTACGTGGTCTGCGACGCCGACGTCGCGCAGCTCAACTTCTTCGGCTACTACGACGAGCCGACCCGGCTGGGCTGGCAGGCGGCGCTGCGACGCACGGACGGCAGCGAGCGGGCCTCGCACGCGGCGGTTGCAGCCGCGATCGCCGAGACGGGCGGGGAGTGCTGGGGGCCGCCGCGGACCTGGCAGCCGCTGCGAAAGCCCGAGCGCGCTGCGGTCACGTTCGCGAGAGGCGCCGGCATCCGGGCGGGCACGCGACGCCTCTCGTTCGTTCCCACCGCAGCCGAGGAGGTGACCGTGACGGCCGGAATCGTCCCTGCCGCTCTCTCCGACGAGGCTCTTCCGGCACTGCTCACCAAGGTGGGGACGGCCGACCCGAAACGCCGCCTTGCGCTCGGCGTGACGGGCAGGCTCGCAGCTCGAAAGAGCTACACCGTCGCCGTCACGCTGGCGTCCAGGCTGAACCCGAAGCGGGTCTCGATCTTCAGGAGCCGCCCGTTCGTGGTCGCTCCTGGCTTCCAGCGCGGACAGGCGTGCCAGCCCGCTCGCTCGGCGGAGTACCTGGCAGACGGCTTCGTGTGCAGCCGCCTCCAGCCTGCGAAGAAGGCGACGAGACCGGCCTATCGACTGACCTCGCTCCAGCGCTGAGGCCGCCCTTGACAACCGAACACGTGTTCGTCTATGGTACGAACACATGTTTGGTCGACTTATTCTCGTCGTCGCGCTCTCCCTCTTTCTCTGGGCCGCCTTCGCCCGCTCGTCCGATGCCTCGGGGCCCGAGCGGCGCTACGTCGTGCAGCCTGCGGACACGCTCTGGTCGATCGCGGCGGCTCGCTACGGCGACCCGCGAGAGGGGGTCTACGAGCTGCGCCAGCGGAACCGGCTCACTGGAACGACGATCGTGCCGGGGCAGGTGCTGATCATCCCCGGCTGATCGGCCAGGCAGATCATCCTGAGGGGGCGCGCCCTAGACTGGCCGCATGGACCTCGACGTCGTCTTCGTCGGGACGTCCGGCTCGATGCCCACCGCCCGACGCGCGCCCACCGCGACGCTCGTCCGACGCGGCGGCGAGCGGCTCCTGTTCGACTGCGCCGAGGGCACGCAGCGGCAGCTCCTGCGCTCCGACGTCGGCCTCGTCGAGCTGCGCGAGATCTTCCTGACCCACTTCCACGCCGACCATTTCCTCGGCCTCCCGGGAATGCTGAAGACCTTCGCCCTGCGGGGTCGCGAGCTGCCACTGACGATCTACGGCCCGCGCGGCCTCGGCGAGCTGATGGGCTCGCTCCGACGGATCTTCGGCCGACTCACGTATCCGTACGAGCTCGTCGAGCTCTCTCCGGGCGACGTGCTCGAGCGCGACGACTATCGGCTGCTCGCGTTTGCGGCCCGCCACGGGCAGGCCGCGCTCGGCTACTCCCTCGTCGAGGACGACCGGCCCGGACGCTTCGACCTCGAGATCGCGGATCGCCTCGGCGTCCCGTCCGGGCCCGAGCGCGGCGCTCTCCAGCGGGGGGAATCGGTGACGCTGCCGGACGGCGCTGTCGTGACGGCGAGCCAGGTTCTCGGCGCCGCGCGGGCCGGGCGAAAGCTCGTCCTGAGCGGCGACACCGCTCCCACCCCGACCGTCGTCGCCGCGGCCGAGCACGCCGACGTGCTCGTGCACGAGGCGACCTTCTGCCTCGACGAGGCCGCGCGAGCGCGGGAGACAGAGCACTCGACGGCCGCCGAAGCGGCGCGGGTCGCGGTCGAGGCGGGAGTGAAGCTGCTCGCGCTCACGCATCTCTCGAGCCGGTACTCCGCGGGCGAGATCGAGCGCGAAGCGCGGGAGGTGTTCCCGGAGACGGTCGTCCCACGCGACTTCGACCTGATCGAGATCCCGTTTCCCGAGCGCGGCGCCCCGTCGCTCGTCAGGAGCGGCGCCAGGCTCTCCCGCTCGCCGACGCCGACGGTCTAGGAGGGGACGAACTCGAGGCGGGTCGAGCCGAGCAGGCCGTCGCTCGCGAGCTCGAAGACGCAGATCCCGTCCGCGCTCGCGTAGCGCTCCGTCTCGAGCGAGCCGCGCCAGACGGTGCCCGCGGGAACGTCGACCACGCGTCGCGTGATCCCGTCGAGGCGCAGGGAGACGGGGTTGCCGCTCTTGCCGAGCAGGGTTGCCTCGAGCCGCCCGTCGGCGCAGTCGAAGACGGTGAGGGTGCCCCGCGCCGGGATATCTCCGTTGGCCAGCACGCCGGCCGAGATCGTCGAGGCACGGACGGGCGAGCTCGGGCTGCCAGAGGACGAGTCCGGCCGCGAGCATCCCCTGCTGACGGATCTGCGCCACGGGCTCGCCGACGAGGGTGACGTTCGTGGGGGCGATCACCGCCGGCGCGGCGACCAGGCCCGCCGCGGATGCCAGCCGCCCGTCGGAGCGCGGGAAGACGGCCTTCTGGGGCAGAGGGCCTGGCACGGCGCTGCCCGCCAGCGTCCAGACCTCGTCGATCGAGCGGTTCCAGTACAGGTGCTGCCAGACCGTCGTCCAGCGGGGTTCGCCCGCGTAGAGATAGGCGACTCCGTCGCGTCCGGCGTCGTCAACCCAGGTCGGCAGGTTGCCGAGGAGGGCCGTCTCGCGAAGCGCGGACTGCCGAGCCGCCTCCCGCGCCGCAATCGTCGACACGGCCACGAGAGAGAGGAAGACGATCGGGACGAGCAGCCCGATCGCGCGTCTCGGGAGCAGCGTGACGAGCGCGATCGCGGCCGCCACCGCCAGCGCGAACGCGAGCTCGCGACTCCCGGGCGCCAGGCGCTCCAGGGGAATCAGCTCGAAGCTGTCGTGGATCGTCTCGATGGTTGCGAGCCGGCGGATCGGCAGGACGAGCAGCCCCGCAGCGGTCGCGAGCGCGACGATCGCGGTCAGGGGCTGAGGCCTCGGTGCCCCGCGGTCGAGCCAGACGACGAACCCGAGCAGCGTCAGCGGTGCCGCCGTGGCGAGGTCCCGGCCGGCGAGGTGGCCGACCTCTCGCGACGCGAAGACTCCCACCTCGAGCGCGAGCCACGGGATATAGGCCAGCGTGACCGCGATGAAGGCGCGCAGCGCGCGAGGCGTCGCGCGCGACGCGATGGTCGTGCTCCAGAGCAGGAGCAGAGCGAGGAAGGGCACGACTCCCGAGATCAGCACGATCCCGGCTGCGTGATAGCCGACGAAACGAGCGGCGGCGGCGAGGTCGTACGAGCCCTCTCCCGCCGACGAGTAGGCGCCGAATGCTCCAGAGCCCGCAGCGAGCGCGGCCGCCAGGCTTACGGCCAGGAGCGCTCCGAGCGCGACCGCGAAGCGCCGGACGACGAGCAGGTCGCGATCGAGCGCCGCCTTCACGAGGACGGCGGTCACGACGACCGGGATCAGCACCACCGCCTGGAGCCGCGTGGCGATCGCGGCCGTCACGGCGAGGGCCAGGAGCGCCTGCCGACCAGCCGTCGGCTGCTCGAGCGCCCGGGCCAGCGACCACAGCGCGAGCGTCGCGACCGGGAGGAACAGGGCCTCGCTCATCACGAGCGCCGAATAGCCGAGAGTGGGGAGGGCAAGCGTCAGCGCCGCTGCGACGAGCGCGCCGCGCTTTCCGACGAGCGTGCGTCCCCACAGATAGACCGGAATCGCCGTGCACGAGACGACGAGCGCCTGGACGACGTGCAGCACGCGGTGGCCGGTCTCTGCGTCCGCGATGCTGAGCGGCAAGCCGACGAGCGCCGGGTAGAGGAGGCTGTAGAAACCGGTTTCCGCCCCCAGGATCGAGAGCTCGCCGCTCTCGTAGAGCGCGCGCCCGAGCAACGCGTAGATGATCTCGTCCGGCGCGATCCAGGGCGAGCCGACTCCCCGAGCCGCCACCGATCGGATCACGGTCGAGACGGCGACCATCGCGGCCAGGAGCAACCACGCGGGAATGCGATCGAGCCTGGACCTGGATCCTGCCGGTGAAAAGCCGTCCACGGCGTCCTCGGCGGTGCGTCCGCCCTCCGGGCTATGCTGCGCGCCGACCTTTAAGCCGGTCCTGCGAGGCCGGAAAGGAGTGAGATGAGTACGCACGACTTGGGCCTGTCCGACGCGACCGTCGGAAAACGCCTGCTCGACGGAGAGGCACTTGCGCGGACGCTATCGCGGATCGCCCACGAGGTTATCGAGCGGAACGACGACCTCGACTCGGTCGCCCTCGTCGGGATCCACACGCGGGGCGTCCCGCTCGCCGAGCGGCTCGCGGAGCTGATCGAGGAGCAGAGCGGGGTGGAGGTCGCGCTCGGCGCGGTCGACATCACCTTCCATCGCGACGACCGGGCGGTCGGAGCCGGCGGCGAGAGCGGCGCCCAGCCCGTCGTGCACGCGACCGATCTCGATTTCCCGCTCGCGGGAGCCACGTGCATCCTCGTCGACGACGTCCTCTACACGGGGCGGACGATCAGGGCGGCGATCGAGACGATCTTCGCCCAGGGACGGCCCGCTCGGGTCCAGCTCGCGGTGCTCGTCGACCGGGGTCACCGCGAGCTTCCGATCCGGCCGGACTACGTCGGCAAGAACCTGCCGACCTCGCGCAGCGAGCGGATCCAGGTGCAGCTCGAGGAGACGGACGGCGTCGACCGGGTCCTGCTCCTGAACGTCGCGGAGGAGGCGACCCGTGCCTGAGCCGCGACACCTGCTCTCGATCGCCGACCTCGGTCGCGACGACGTCGAGCGGATCCTCGAGACCGCCCGCGCCCTCGACCGCGTCGATCACGGTGAGCTGCCCGCGAAGCTGCCGACGCTCGCCGGCCGGCTCGTGATCACGCTCTTCTACGAGTCCTCGACGCGGACCTCGGCGAGCTTCGAGCTGGCGGCGAAGCGACTGTCCGCAGAGACGATGTCGATCAGGTCCGTGGGCTCCTCGGTGGACAAGGGGGAGTCGCTGAAGGACACGGTCCTGACGCTCGCGGCCTACGAGCCGGCGGCGATCGTCGTCCGGCACCCGCACGTCGGCGCTCCCTGGCTCGTCGCCCGCTCGAGCGGGGCAGCGGTCGTGAACGCCGGCGACGGCACGCATCAGCATCCGACGCAGGCTCTCCTCGACCTCTACACGATCCAGCGCACGCTCGGCCGGCTCGAGGGCCTCCACGTCGCGATCGTCGGCGACGTCCTCCACTCACGGGTCGCCCGCTCGCTGATCCAGGCGCTCGGGCTCGTCGGCGCCGACGTCACGCTCGTCGGCCCGCCGACCCTCGTTCCGCGCGAGCTCGAGGCGCTCGGCTGCGAACGGTCGAGCGAGATCTCGGCGATCGAGTCGGCCGACATCGTCTACGTCCTTCGAATGCAGCGAGAGCGGATGCTCGCCGGCGCCAACTACGTGCCCAGCCTGCGCGAGTACACCGCGCGCTGGGGCGTGACGCCCGAGCGGCTGCGCCCCGGCCAGAAGGTGATGCACCCGGGGCCGATGAACCGGGGCGTCGAGCTCGACCCGCGCGTCGCCGACTCGGAGGACTCGCTCGTCGTCCAGCAGGTGCGCTCCGGGCTCGTCGTCCGGATGGCGGTGCTCCACGACCTGCTCGCCGCGGGGGTTCCCGCCGGCGAGATCGCGGCGGTCGCCTGATGCTCGTCTGCCGGAACGGCCGCTCGGACTCGCTCACGCTCGAGGGCCGCCTCGCGGCGGGCCGCTCCGTCACCGTGACGGTGCGCGACGGTGTGATCGCCCAGATCGAGGAGCGCGGCTCGAGCCAGGCCGTGCTTGCACCGGCGTTCGTCGACCCGCACGTCCACCTGCGCACGCCTGGGCGGGAGGACGAGGAGACGATCGCGAGCGGCACCGCAGCGGCCGCGGCCGGGGGCTACTGCGCGATCCTCGCGATGCCCAACACCGATCCCGTCGTCGATTCGGCCACCGTCCTCGCTTCGCTCCAGGAGACCGCGCGCCGGGAGGCGCTGATCCCGGTCGGGTTCATGGCGTCGATCTCGAAGGGGCTCGAGGGCGAGGAGCTGACCGAGCTCGGAGAGCTCGGCGACGCGGGCGCAGCGGCGTTCACAGACGACGGCCGGCCGGTCGTCTCGGCGGCGCTGCTCCGGCGAGCGCTGCAGTACGCCGAGCTCACGGGCAGGCCGCTCGCGCTCCACTGCGAGGAGCCGACGCTCTCGCGCGCCGGGCACATGCGCGAAGGCGCCGTCTCGGCCGAGCTCGGGCTCGGCGGCTGGCCGGCGCTCGCCGAGTGCGTGATGGTGCAGCGCGATCTGGCGCTCGCAGCCCACGAGGAGCGACCGCTCCATCTGATGCACCTCTCGGCCGGCGCCTCGGTCGAGGCGCTCGAGCGGGCGCAAGCGGCCGGTGTCGCCGCGACGGCCGAGGTGACGCCGCACCATCTCGTCCTCACCGACGAGGCGGTCCGCTCGCTCGACCCGAATCTGAAGATGAATCCGCCCCTCGGCACGGCGAGCGATCGCGACGTGCTGCTCGACGCGCTCCGGAGCGGCACGATCGCGTGCGTCGCCACCGATCACGCGCCGCATTCGCGCGAGGAGAAGGACGTCCCGTTCGAGGCGGCGCCGTTCGGAGTGACGGGGCTCGAGACGTCGTTCGCCGCCCTCAACACGTACCTCGTCGAGCCGGGTCTGATCTCGCTCGAGACGCTGCTCGAGCGGATGTCGGCCGGCCCTGCGCGCGCCTTCGGCCTGCCGGAGCCGAGGCTCGAGGTCGGTGCCCGCGCCAACCTCGTCCTGCTCGACCTGAAGGAGGAGTGGACGGTGAGCGAGGAGGCGTTCCGTTCGCGCTCGGCCAACTCCTGGCTGCTCGGCGAGAAGCTCCGGGGGCGGGTCCTGCAGACGGTCGCCGACGGCCGACTGGTGCACGGGTGAGCAACGCAACGGACTGCTACCTGGCGCTCGAGGACGGGACGGTCTTCCCCGGCGAGTCGGTGGGTGCGGCGGGAATCGCGTTCGGAGAGGCGGTCTTCACGACCGCGATGACCGGGTACCAGGAGACGGTGACCGACCCGAGCTTCGCGGAGCAGCTCGTCTGCTTCTCGGCTCCGATGGTCGGTAACTACGGCGTGGCCGCGACCCGCTCCGAGTCGGACGGCGTTCAGGCAAAGGCCGTGCTGATGCGCGAGGCCCGCGGGCCGGAGTGGACCGGGTGGCTCGCCGAGCAGGGGATCGTCGGGCTCACCGGGCGTCGACACGCGCACGCTCGTCCTCCGCCTCCGCGAAGGCGGGGCGATGCGGGCCGCCGCGGTCGCCGCCCCCTCCGCGCGCGACGACGTTCTCGCCCAGGTACGCGCCCAGCCGTCGATGACGCGGCGCTTCGCTCGTCGCCCAGGTGTCGACCGAGACGCCGTACGTCTACTCGCGTGAGGGCTCGATCCGCGTCGCGGTCGTCGACTACGGCTGCAAGCGCTCGATCCTGCGCCGGCTCGCGCGGGCGGGGGCACAGGTGCATGTGCACCCATGCACCGTCACCGCGGACGAGCTCGCGGAGCACGACGCCGTCGTCCTCTCCAACGGTCCCGGCGATCCGGAGCCGCTCCACGAGGAGGTGCGAACGGTGCAGGAGCTGCTCGGGCGGGTGCCGATCCTCGGGATCTGCCTCGGCCATCAGCTCCTCGGGCTCGCGACCGGCCACGAGACCTACAAGCTGCCGTTCGGCCATCGCGGCGCGAACCACCCGGTGCTCGAGCGGGCCGGCGGCCGCGTGCTCGTGACGAGTCAGAACCACGGCTTCGCGGTCGCGCCGACGGATGCGCGCGAGGCGACCTACATCTCCCTCTACGACGAGACCGTGGAGGGGTTCGACTTCCCGGAGCTTCGGGCCCGCTCCGTCCAGTTCCATCCCGAGGCCGGCCCCGGCCCGCACGACGCGTGGCCGATCCTCGAGCGCTGGCTCGAGGAGGTGCGAGCTGCCTAAGCGAATCGACCTTCGCTCGATCTGCCTGATCGGCTCGGGGCCGATCGTGATCGGCCAGGCCTGCGAGTTCGACTACGCCGGGTGTCAGGCGCTCAAGGTGCTGCGCGAGGACGGCTTCCGGACGATCGTCGTCAACTCGAACCCCGCCACGATCATGACCGACCCCGGCTTCGCCGACCGCACCTACCTCGAGCCGCTCGACCTCGAGGGCGTCGCGGACGTGCTCGGCCGGGAGCGGCCCGACGCGCTCCTGCCGACGCTCGGCGGCCAGACAGCGCTCAACCTGGCGATCGAGCTGGCGGAGGAAGGCGTGCTCGAGGCGCTCGGGATCGAGCTGCTCGGCGCCTCCGTCGACGTGATTCGCCGCGCCGAGGATCGCGAGCTCTTCCGGGCCGCGGTGCAGAGCTGCGGCCTCGCCGTTCCCCTCTCCCGGATCGTCACCACGCTCGACGATCTCGCGGACGTCTCGCTCCCGGCGGTCGTCCGTCCGGCGTTCACGCTGGGCGGTCACGGCGGCGGCTTCGCGTCGAATCCGGCGGAGCTTCGGCGCCAGGTCGAGCTCGGTCTGCGCGAGAGCCCGATCGGCCAGGTGCTCGTCGAGGAGTCGCTCGTCGGCTGGGACGAGTTCGAGCTGGAGGTGATCCGCGATCGCCGCGACAACGTCGTGATCGTCTGCTCGATCGAGAACCTCGACCCGATGGGCGTCCACACCGGCGACTCGGTCACCGTCGCGCCGCAGCTGACGCTCTCCGACGAGGCCTACCAGGAGCTGCGAGACGCGGCCGCCGCCGTCGTGCGCGCGGTGGGCGTCGAGACCGGCGGCTCGAACATCCAGTTCGCCCGCAGTCGCGAGACCGGCGAGGTGCGAGTGATCGAGATGAACCCGCGCGTCTCCCGCAGCTCCGCGCTCGCCTCGAAGGCGACGGGGTATCCGATCGCCAAGGTCGCGGCGAAGCTGGCGGTCGGCTACACGCTCGACGAGATCCCGAACGACCTGACGCGGACGACCCCGGCGAGCTTCGAGCCGACGCTCGACTACGTCGTCGTCAAGCTGCCGCGGTTCGCCTTCGAGAAGTTCCCCGGCGCGGACACGACGCTCGGGACGCAGATGAAGTCCGTCGGCGAGGCGATGGGAATCGGCCGCACGTTCCAGGAGGCGTTCTGGAAGGCATTCGTCAGCCGCGAGCTGGATCAGGCCGCCGCTTCGCCATGGCCTGATCTGGATCACATTCCCGACGGCGTTCACCCCTGGTTCCGGCGGGAGCTCGAAGAGCTGCGCGCGAAGGGGCTGCCCGCTGGAGCGCGTGCGTACCGCCGAGTCGATTCCGTCGCCGGCGAGGTCGCCTCCGAGTCGAACTACTTCTACTCGACGACAGGGGAGGCGGACGACCCTGTCGAGCGCAGCGGTCGGAACGGCCCGTGATCGTGATCCTCGGCTCCGGCCCGAACCGGATCGGCCAGGGGATCGAGTTCGACTACTGCTGCGTCCACGCCGTCCAGAGCTTC
Source organism: uncultured Gaiellaceae bacterium (assembly GCA_963761905.1). Classification (GTDB taxonomy): domain Bacteria; phylum Actinomycetota; class Thermoleophilia; order Gaiellales; family Gaiellaceae; genus Gaiellasilicea. The sequence goes on from CAVXIQ010000005.1 coordinate 570,728, forward strand.
CGCGCCCAGGGTTACGAGGCCGTGATGATCAACTGCAATCCCGAGACGGTCTCGACCGACTACGACACCTCCGACCGCCTCTACTTCGAGCCTCTCACGGAAGAGTTCGTCCTGCCGGTGCTCGAGCGAGAACGTCCGGCCGGCGTCGTGACCCAGTTCGGGGGCCAGACGCCGCTCAAGCTGGCGAGCGCGATCGAGGCAGCCGGCTTCAAGCTCCTCGGAACGCCGGTCGAGGCGATCGACCTCGCCGAGGATCGGCAGCGCTTCGGCTCGCTCCTCGCCGAGCTCGGGCTCCGTTGCCCGGAGTGGGGGATCGCTGCGCGGGTCGAGGAGGCCGTCGAGCTCGCCGACCGGATCGGCTATCCGGTCCTCCTGCGACCGAGCTACGTCCTCGGCGGTCGGGCGATGCGGGTCTGCTACGACGCCGCGCAGGTGCGGGCGGCGATGGAGGGGATCGCCGGCGAGGTCCTGGTCGACCGCTTCCTCGAAGGCGCGCTCGAGATCGACGTCGACGCGCTCTGCGACGGCGTCTCCGTGCACATCGGCGCGGTGATGGAGCACGTCGAGGAGGCGGGAATCCACTCGGGCGACTCCTCGTGCGTCCTTCCGGCGCCTTCGCTGGACGACGAGACCTACCGCGACGTCTGTCGCGTCGTCCGGCGGCTCGGCCCGGCGCTCGGCGTCGTCGGGCTGCTCAACGTCCAGCTCGCGCTCGTGGACGGGGAGCTCCACGTGCTCGAGGCGAACCCGCGGGCGTCGCGGACGGTGCCGTTCGCCTCCAAGGCGACCGGCGTCAACCTGGTCGACGCCGCGGCTCGACTCGCGGCCGGCGCTCGCCTGCACGAGCTCGACCTCGCTCCGGAGCGGCGGCCGATCCAGGTGAGCGTGAAGGCGGCCGTCCTTCCGTTCGCGCGCTTCCCGGGCTCGGATCCGGTGCTCGGCCCGGAGATGCGCTCGACCGGCGAGGTGATGGCCAGCGCCGACGACCTTCCGACCGCGTTCGCCAAGGCCGAGCGGGCCGCCGGTCGCCCGCTGCCCGCAAGCGGAACGGCGTTCCTCTCCGTCCGGAGCTCCGACAAGGAGGCCCTCGTGCCCGTTGCCGCGGAGCTGGCCGAGCTCGGCTTCCGACTGCTGGCGACGCCGGGCACCGCCGAGACGCTGCGCGCCGCAGGCCTCGACGTCGAGAGCGTGCCCAAGATGTCGGATGCTCGCGAAGGTGAGCTCACGGTTGTCGATTTGATCGGTGGCGGTCGCTGCCACCTCGTCGTCAACACGCCGCAGGGATCCGGGGCACGGCGCGACGGCTCGCTGATCAGGGCGGCCGCCGTCTCGGCGCGGATCCCCTGCATCACGACGCTCGCCGCCGCCAGGCTGGCGGTCGAGGCGATCGCGCACGGCCGCGCCGAGATCCCCTGCTCGCTCCAGGAGCGACTCGAGCAGGAGGCGATCGCGGCCCTCGACGAGGTTCAGAGTGCGACGCACGCTGCATAGCTGCGTCGGCGTCGAGTCGATCGGCCCGTACGCGCTCCTCCGGCTCGAGCGCGGCGATGCGGAGACCGGCGAGCCGGGCCAGTTCTTCATGCTCGAGGCGCCCGGCCGGCTGCTCCCGCGGCCGATGAGCCTCTGCCTCGCCACGCCCGACGCGCTCGCATTCCTGATCGATCCGGTCGGCCCCGGCACGCGCGCCCTCTGCGCGGTCGAGCCCGGCGAGGAGCTGCACCTGCTCGGTCCGCTCGGCCGCGGCTTCGACCTCGCGGTCGCGCGGCCGCTGCTCGTGGGCGGGGGGATCGGGATCGCACCGCTCCCGTTTCTCTCCGAGCAGCTGGGAGAGCCGCCGGCGCTCCTCGGCTTCCGGAGCGCCTGGCACGCCGAGGCGGCCGTGCTCGTGCCGAACGCGAAGATCTGCATCGAGCCGACGCTCGTCACGGAGCTGCTGCCGGACGAGCCGCACGACCTCCTCGCCTGCGGGCCGGCGCCGATGCTCGAGGCGCTCCGGGCTCTCGACCCGACCGCGCAGCTCGCCTGGGAGGCGCCGATGGCCTGCGGCTACGGCGCCTGCTACGGCTGCGCCGTCGAGCTGGACGGCGAGCTCAAACGGCTCTGCGTCGAGGGTCCCGTGCTCGCCGGAGCCGCCTGATGCTGCTCAATGCCTCCGGCTGCCTCGACGCGCTGACCGCGCCGGACGTGGCCCGGACGCTCGACGCGTTCGTGACGAAAACGATCACCCCCGAGCCGCGGGAGGGGAACCCGCCGGTCCGGATCGCGGAAACCGCGTCCGGGATGCTCAACTCGATCGGCCTCGCGAATCCCGGGCGAGACCGGTTCCTCGCAGACGTGCTGCCGCGGCTGCGAGAGCTCGGGCTGCCGATCTGGGTCTCGGTCGGTGGGTTCAGCGCCGCCGACTATGCCGAGACGTGCGAGCGGCTCGAGGACGTCACGATCGAGCTCAACCTCTCGTGCCCGAACGTCGACGAGGCGCCCGAGGGGGCGGCGGCGATCGTCGCCGCCTGTCGCGAGGCGACCGACCTGCCGCTCTACGCGAAGCTCTCGCCGGCCGCCTGGGACATCGCCGAGCACGCGCGCGCGGCCGAGCAGGCGGGCGCGGACGGCCTCTCGCTCGTGAACACGATCAGGGGGCTGGCGCTCGACAGGAATCTCCGGCCGACGCTCGGCCGGGGCGTGGGCGGCTACTCCGGACCGGCGTTGAAGCCGATCGCTCTCGCCGCCGTCTACGCCTGTGCGAGCGCCGTCGAGCTGCCGATCGTGGGGATGGGCGGCGTCACGACGGGGCTCGACGCGCTCGAGCTGATCGCGGCCGGCGCGAGCGCCGTCGGCCTCGGCACGATCCTCTTCTCCGACCCCGAAGCGCCGACCCGAATTCGCGGAGAGCTCGCGGCCGAAGCCGCCGCGCGGAACCTGGAGAATCCGCTCGCCGCTCGCGGCCTCGCCCTCGCCGCAGCGGCCCGATCCGTAGTCTGAGTCGGCAACGAAATCGGAAAATACCTGTAAAAGACGGAAAAACGCTCTGCTTGACCGCGACCGCGAGGCTGGTAGTATCCCGCGCTCATGGTGACGACGAAGACGCAGGCCCAGGCTCCTCTGCGGTCGCTCGACCAGCGGATGGAGGCACTGAAACGGGCCAACGACATCCGCGTCAGACGCGCCAAGCTGAAGAAGGACCTCAAGGACGGGCAGGTTCAGATCGAGGCGATCCTGCTCGATCCGCCCGAGTATGTCTCGACCGCGAAGGTCTTCGACATGCTGATGGCGGTGCCCAAGTTCGGTCGAGTCAAGGCCGCCCGACTGCTGAACCATTGCCGGATCAGCCAGTCGAAGACGGTCGGCGGGCTCTCCGAGCGCCAGCGGGCCGAGCTCATTGGCCTCTTCAACCGCTAAGAGGGATCCCGCGCCGGTCTTCGTGGTCACCGGCCCCTCCGGCGCCGGCAAGGGAACGTTGATCAAGCAGCTCGTCGACCGCCTGCCCGAGCTCGAGGTCGCGATCTCGGCGACGACGAGGATCCAACGACCGGGTGAGGAGAACGGCCGGGAGTACTGGTTCCTGACCGAGGCCGAGTTCACCCGCCGGATCGAGGCGGGCGAGTTCCTCGAGCACGTGCAGTACGTCGGTGGTCGCTACGGAACGCTCGCATCGGAGATCGACCGGATCGCGGACGACGGCCGGGTCTGCGTGCTCGAGCTCGAGATCGACGGCGGCCTGCGCGTCCAGGAGGCGGTAGCGGGCAGCGTGACGCTCTTCATCGCGGCCGACGTCGCTGAGCTCGAGCGGCGCCTGCGTGCACGGGCGACGGAGAGCTCGGGCGAGATCGGGGAGCGGATCGAGCTCGCGCGCTGGCAGCTCGAGCAGGCCCATCGCTTCCGCTACATGGTTCGGAACGACGACCTCGACCGCGCGACCGAGGCCCTCGCAGCGCTCGTCGAACGGGAGCTCGCCCTCGCAGGTACCATGGCTCGCCGATGATCCATCCTCGCATCGATCAACTGCTCGACACCGACAACGGCGGAGTCGACTCGCGGTACGCGCTCGTGATCGTGTCGGCGAAGCGCGCCCGCCAGATCAACAACTATCACCATCAGCTCGGCGAGGGCATGGGCTTCGAGGAAGCGCCGCCGCCGCTCGTCGAGTCGCGCTCCAAGAACTACTTGACGATGTCCCTGGAGGAAGTCGCCCAGGGCAAGATCAAGTACGCCTACAAGAAGTAGCGCCGCCGCGCCTCGTGGCGTGAACCTGAATCTCTCGGAGCGGCGCAGGCACAATGTCCCGATGGCCCGCATCCTCCTCGGGATCACGGGTGGCATCGCGGCGTACAAGGCCTGCGAGCTCGTCCGGCTCTTCGTCCGCGCGGGCCACGAGGTGCTGCCGCTGCCGACGCCCGGCGTGGAGCGCTTCGTCGCCCCCGAGACCTTCTACGCGCTGGCGCGAACCTCACCGCCCGCCGATCCCTATCCGCACCTCGAGCGCGCCGACGCGCTCGTGATCGCGCCCCTGACGGCGAACACGCTCGCGAAGCTCGCGCACGGACTTGCCGACAACATCCTCACGGAGGCAGCGCTCGCGCATCGGGGCCTGCTCGTGCTCGCACCGGCCATGAACACGCGGATGTGGACGCACCCGGCCACGCAGGCGAACGTCGACGTCCTCCGGAGCCGCGGCGCCGTCGTCGTCGGGCCAGGAGAGGGAGAGCTCGCCGAGGGCGAGGTCGGGGCCGGTCGGATGGCGGAGCCGAGTGAGATCGCCCAGGTTGTCGCAGAGGCGCTCCTCCAGAGCGCAGCTCGTCCGCACGGCGTGAACAGCGCGCTCGCCGGGAAGCACGTGCTCGTGACCGCCGGTGGGACACGCGAGCCACTCGACGCCGTTCGTTTCCTCGGGAACCGCTCTTCGGGGCGGATGGGTGTCGCCCTGGCCGCGGAGGCGTGCCGCCGGGGCGCCGACGTGACGCTCCTGGCCGCGAACCTCGCCGTCTCGGCGCCGCCGGGGGTCGAGCTCGTCGAGACACCGACCGCCGCTGACGTGGAACGCGAGGCGAACGCCCGCGCCGACACTGCCGACGTCGTCGTCATGGCCGCCGCGGTCGCGGATTACCGTCCGGCCGAAGCGGCCGAGCGGCAAGCGGCCGAAGGATGAGGAGCCGTGGACGGTCGTGCTCGAGCCGACGGCCGACGTGCTCGCCGGGCTCGGCGCGCGCGAGCGGAACGGACAGCTGCTCGTGGGCTTCGGGGCGGAGGCCGGCGAGGCGGGTTTCGAGCGGAAGCGGGCGATGCTCGACCGCAAGAACCTCGATCTCGTCGTCTACAACGACGTGAGCCGCCCCGGAATCGGATTCGACGCCGACGAGAACGAGGTCACGCTCGTCACTCGCGCCGGCGAGCGCGCGGTCGCGCGCGCGCCCAAGCCGCAGATCGCCGCTGCCATCCTCGACGAGATCGAGCGGCTGCTCGAAGTGGAGGCGCCCGATGGAAGCGCATAGAGATCCCGCTGCCGCGGCCTCGTCCGCGGAGACCGTCGATCGGATCGCCGCGAACGTGGGGCTCGTCGTCCATGCGCCGGCCGAGACGCTGCGGCTCTGCGTGCTCTGCCTCCTCGCCGAGGGGCACCTGATCATCGAGGACTTCCCGGGAGTCGGGAAGACGATGCTCGCGAAGGCGCTCGCGCGGTCGGTCGACCTCGGCTTCTCGCGCCTCCAGTTCACGCCCGACCTGCTCCCCTCGGATGTGACGGGCGTCAACGTCTTCAACCAGCGGACGAACGCGTTCGAGTTTCGCGCCGGCCCGGTCTTCGCGAACGTCCTGCTCGTGGACGAGATCAACCGGGCCTCGCCGAAGACGCAGTCCGCGCTGCTCGAGGCGATGCAGGAGATCCAGGTGACGATCGACGGCGAGAGCTATCCGCTCGAGCGCCCCTTCATGGTGCTCGCGACGCAGAACCCGATCGAGTACGAGGGCACCTACCCGCTTCCCGAGGCGCAACTCGACCGATTCACGATGCGGCTCGCGCTCGGCTATCCGCAGCTCGCCGACGAGGCCCGGATGCTGTCCGAGCAGACGACCGAGCCGCCGCTGGAGACGCTGACCGCGGTCGTCTCGGGACAGGACGTGCTGGACGCGATCGACGAGGCGCGCGCGATCTTCGTCGAAGAGAGCCTGAACCGCTATGTGGTCGCGCTGCTCCGGCACACACGGGCGAGCTCGCGGCTCGCGCTCGGCGCCAGTCCGCGCTCGGGGATCGCGCTCCTCCGCGTGGCGAAGGCGAGAGCGCTCTCGGACGGTCGCGACTACGTCCTGCCCGACGACGTCAAGGCGGTCGCGGCGCCGGTGCTCGCGCACCGCCTGATCCTCGCGCCGGAGGCTCGCTCCGCCGGGCTGACCGCCGAGGAGCTCGTGCGGGAGGCGGTCGACCAGACCCGGTCCCCGTGTGACCGTCCCCGTGTGAGCGGGTCGGTGAGCGAGGCGGCGTGACCCGCCGCGGCAAGCTCACGCTCGCGCTCGGCCTCCTCGCGTACGGCGTCGCCTGGCTGTTCGGAGCCAAGGTGCTCTACCCGGCCGCGACCGGCCTCGTCCTCGCGCCGCTTGCGGCGAGAGCATGGGTGCGGCTGGCCGCCGCCCCGATCGAGCTCCGCCGTCGCGCCGGCCGGGGCGCGCACGTCGAGGGAGACGACGTCTGGGTCACGATCCAGGCGAGCCCAGGCTCGCGCGTTCCCCTGCCCTCGCTCGACTTGCTCGAGCATGTCTCGAGGCTCGGTGAGCGGAGGCTCGTCCTACGCCGGGACGGCCGCTTCTACCGCGGTACCTACGTGCTCGAGAGCGTCCCGAGGGGCCGGTACGTCGTCGACCGGGCGACGGCCGCGATCGAGGATCCGTTCGGGCTTGCAAGAAGCGAGGTGGAGCTGAAGGCGGGTGGAGCGCTCGTCGTCTATCCGCGCCTCGTCGCGCTCTCCGGCCTCTTCTCCGAGAGCGGCGCGCACGCTCAGGACGGACGGCGGCTCCTGCTCCGACGCCCGTCCGGCTTCGACCTGCACTCGGTCCGCGAGTACGTCGAGGGCGAGTCGCTGCGCAAGGTGCACTGGGCGTCCACGGCTCGGCGGGGCCGGCTGATGGTGAAGGAGCTCGAGGATTCGCCGCGTGACGAGATCGCCGTCGTTCTGGACGCGGACGCTGCGGGTGTCGTCGGCGAGAGCCTCGACGTCGCCGTCCGCGCGGCCGGCTCGATCCTCCATGCGCATGCCGCTCGCGGTCGTCGCGCCGTCCTCGTCGTGAACGGAACGCCCCCTTCGAGCGTGCCCGTCGTCTCGCTGGAAGGGGACTGGCTCGCCGCGCTCGAGGTGCTCGCCGCCGTCGAGCCCGGCGCCACGCTTCCGGTCGTCGAGCTGCTGGCGCGAGAGGGCGGAGCCGCGTCGCGCGCGCTCGAGTTGGTCGTCGTCACGAGCCGCCTGACGGCGGCGCTCGGCCGGAAGCTCGCGCAGCGAGCGCAGGCGAGCCACGGGGTCTCTCTCGTCTGGATCGACTCGGCGAGCTTCGCGGGCCGTCCGGCCGCGGTCGAGCCGGAGCTCCTGCGACTTCAGGCCGTCGGGATCCCGGTCGCGGTCGTCCGGCGCGGCGACGACCTGCGCGCCGTGCTCGGGAGCGCCGGCGCAGCGACGAGGGCTCCGGTGAAGGCACATGGGTAGGACGGTCGTCGCCTACTCGCTGCCGGCGACGATCGTGGCGCTCGCCTGGCTGCGGCTCGAGGACCCTCGCGCCGCCGGAGGCGACGGGCTCTGGATCGTCTTGCTCGCACTCGTGCCTGCTCTCTTCCCGACGCTGGCGGCCCGGCTCGTCGCCGTTCCGTGGGTCGCGCTCGTCGCGACGTGGATCGCCTTCGGCTCGCCCGATCCGGCCGGCGGCCCGCGCCGCGGTTTCTTCGCGCCGGCGTACGACAGCTTCGTCGACGGAATCGCGGGCTACTACGACACTCGCGTGCCCTTCTCGGGAATCGAGTCGCCGGCGATGCACGGCGTGCTCGTGCTCGCGATCTTCGGATTCTGCGTCCTCCTCGGGCTCGTCGTCGCCTCGCGGCGGCCGCTGCCGGCCGTGCTGCTGCTCCTGGCGGGCGCCGGCTGGCCGGCGACGCTGCTGCCGACCGAGGGACTGATGGTCGGAGCGCTGATCCTCGCGGCGGCGCTGTGGCTGCTCGCCGCGCTCCGGATCACCAGGCCGACGCCCGCGCTGGCAGCCGGCCTCGTCGTCGTCGCGGCGGCGATCGCGCTCTCGAGCTCGTCAGCGATCGCCAAGGACGGCGTCGTCGCGTGGGAGCGTTGGGATCCCTATCGCAGCGGCGGGAATCCCGTGGGCGTCGACTACGTCTGGGACGCGAACTACGGCGGGATCGACTTTCCGGACAAGCCGACGACGGTGCTCCGGATCCGCGCTCCCAGGCGGAGCCTCTACTGGCGCGCGACGACGCTCGACCAGTTCACCGCCGACCGGTGGATCGAGAGCCTCGCTCCGATCGGGTTCGGCCGGGCGGACGGCCCGCTTGCGCGCGACCCGCTTCTGCCGGCCGCCGCCTACGAGCCGGCGAGCTGGACGAAGCAGGAGGTCGAGATCGTGGCGCTCGCCGACGACCACCTCGTCGCCGCGACGGCGCCGATCGTCTACGAGGCCGAGGAGCTGGGGCGCGTCCTACTCCTCGGCGAGGGGATCGTCCGGCGTCAGGGATCGCTCCGGCGCGGCGAGAGCTACACGGTCTTCAGCTACACGCCGCAGCCCAAGCCCGTCGAGCTCGCGCGCTCCCGTGCGAACTATCCGGAGAGCCTCGAGCGCTATCTCGACCTCGGCCGCACCCGGGTCCCGGCGTTCGGAGTCCCCGGCCGCGCGCGTGACGTCGATGCGCTCTTCGAGGACGAACGCCAGGTCGCCCTCTGGGACTACGAAGGGATGTACCGGCAGGCGGCGCGGCTCGCCGGCGGGGCGACCGGGCCGTACGGCGCAGCCGTCGCGATCGAGACCTGGTTGCGAACGACGGGTGGATTCGCGTACGACGAGCAGCCGGCACCGCCCCCGGAGGGGGTACCCGCGCTCGCGCACTTCGTCGAGAGCGGGCGCCGCGGCTACTGCCAGCAGTTCGCCGGCTCGATGGCCCTGATGCTGCGCTTCCTCGGGATCCCGGCCAGGGTTGCTGCGGGGTTCACGAGCGGGAAGTACCGAGACGGCGTCTGGACGGTCACCGATCACAACGCGCATGCGTGGGTCGAAGTCTGGTTCCCGCGCTTCGGCTGGCTCTCGTTCGATCCGACGCCCGGGCGCGGCGAGCTCGCCGCCGCCTACAGCTCCTCGTCGCCGACCTTCAATCCGGGCGACGCCGCGGGGATCGCCTTCGGTGACGGTCGCGGGGCGCGCGGCCTCGATCCGGGCGGGGCCGGGGAGCTCGACCGCCTCGACGCGTTGAGGGAGCGCCAGGCACAAGGACGGGTCGTCTCGCCGCCGGGCGGAATCAACTCGCTCTGGATCCTCCTCGCGATCGCGGCGAGCACCGTCGCTGCGATCGGGCTCGGAAAGCTGGCGTGGCGACGCTCTCGCTATCTGACCAAGGATCCGCGGGAGCTTGCCGGAGCGGCACGGCGCGAGCTCGCCGACTTCCTCGTCGACCAGGGCATCCCGGCCGGGGGAAGCGCGACGGGCGACGAGCTCGACAGCCTCGTTCGCTCGGAGTTCGGGGTCGATGGTCGACGCTTCTCGGCGGCAGTCGGCGAGGCGCGCTTCGGCCCGCCCGCGACGAGCGCGGCGGCGGCGGCCGTCGCTCGCCGCGAGCTGCGCGCCCTGCTGCGGCGGATTCGGCGATCTCTCTCTCGCTCCCAGCGCCTGCGCGGGTTCGTCGCGCTGCGCTCGTTCCGCGGATGACGCTGCCTGCCGTCGTGATCGCGGCTGGGGTCGGAAGCCGCCTTCGGCCGCTCACCGAGAGCTACGCCAAGCCGTTGCTGCCCGTCGACGGCAAGCCCGTCCTTGCCCTGCTCCTGCGCGAGCTCGCCGCCGCAGGCTGTCCGCACGTGACGCTCGTGACCGGCTACCTCGCCGAGCAGGTCGAGAGCTTCGCAGGCGACGGGACGGCGTTCGGCGTCACGCTCTCGACGGCCCGGCAGTCGGGTCCGCACGGATCGGCCGATGCCGTGGTCGCGGCGAAAGCGGACGCGCCGTACCTCGTCGTGGGGGCCGACACCGTCTTCGAGCGCGGCGAGATCGAGCGGTTCGCCCGCTCGTTCGCGCGCTCCGGCGCTGCCGGTGCGTTGGCAGTCCGCCGTCGCGACTCACAGGCGGCGGGACGGAACGGGATCGGCGTCGACGATGGCCGGGTCCAGCGGCTGCTCGACCCCGAGGGCGCGTTCGTGGGGGCACCGCTCTGGGCGGTCGGCGAAACGCTCGCCGCCGAGGTGGAGCGTCTGCCGGGGGAAGCGCCGTACGAGCTCGCGACCGCATTTCAACGGGCGATCGACGCGGGAGAGCACGTGGCGGCGATCGAGATCGGCCCCACGCGCGACCTGACCGCCCCGGCTGATCTCCTTCTCGAGAACTTCCCGTACCTGAGCAGCCTATGACCGACGCCTACGACCTCTACCAGCAGGGCCGAGAGCATCTGCAGCGGGGGATGGCCGCGCAGGCCACGGTCGCGCTCGAGAAGGCGAAGAAGCTCGAGCCGGACAAAGCCTCGATCCGGGAGGCACTCGGGATCGCCTACTTCCGGATCCAGCGCTGGGCCGAGGCGGAAGCGGAGTTTCGCGTCGTCCTCGACCTGTCGCCGACGGACGACTACGCGCACTACGCGCTCGGGCGGACGCTCGAGAAGCAGGGCCGCGACGCCGAGGCGAACGGCCACTACAAGCTCGCGAGCTCGATGAGCCCCGGCAGCGAGCGCTACGCCGACCGGATCATGGATCTCGAGCCGTCGGACCCGGACGGGCCGAGCTCGGCGTGAGGGTCGTCGTCCAGCGCGTCAGCCGCGCCTGCGTCCGCGTCGACGGCGACGTGCGCGGCGAGATCGGCATCGGCTTGCTCGTGCTGCTGGGAATCGCGAAGGATGACGCCGAGGAAGACGCCGAGGGGCTGGCCCGCAGGATCGCGCGCCTCCGGATCTTTCCGGACGACACCGGTCGCTTCGATCGCTCGCTGCTCGACACCGGCGGTGCGGCGCTCGTCGTCAGCCAGTTCACGCTTCTGTCGGAGAGCGGACGCCAGAAGGGAGCTCGCCCGGACTTCTCGAACGCCGCGCGGCCGGAGGTCGCAGGGCCGCTCTACGATCGCTTCTGCGAATCGCTGAGCAAAATCGGACTGCCGGTGCAGACCGGTGTGTTCGGCGCGCGGATGGAGGTCGAGCTCGTGAACGACGGGCCGGTCACGATCATCCTCGAGACCTGAGCCGGTCCGTAAGACGTCATCGGTGACGTCTCGTCCAGTACCAAGATCACCCGGATGGGGGATCTCGCCTCACATTTGTAAGCGATAGAAAGCCAACTGGGCGGCTGGATCAGGGTTCGCGCTAGGGGTACTGCGGCTATTCCGAGGGGCGCGGCGTCTGGGGGGCCAGCCGCCCCTTTGCTCCGACAGCAATGTCGGGGGCGCGCCTTAGGGGAAGTGCGGCTCCTCCCCGAAGTCGACGGTCGCGGACGAGATGCTCTGGGGGAGCAGGTGCATCTCGGCATTCGCGGTCGCCGGGCGCGCCCCGTGGACTTACGCTAACAGCCCGCGATCGGCGGGGGGACGTAGGTGCCGTCGGGCGTGTGACCGTCGTTCGAAAGCGAGCCCAGGAATGCCGCGTTTTGTCCGAGGTGACGTCTACCATGCGACCCGCGTGCCAGGAAGGCGATGTCGATCGACGAAAGAGACCCGATGGATTCCGTGAATCGGCCGGAGCCCGACTTGCTGCTCAGTCCGGAGCTCGTGCTGGTCGACCCCGATCTCGCCAGGCTCGCTCGCGAGCGGTTGAGCGACACGCCTCGCCGGCAGCCTCCCGCACGAATGCGGGTCGTTTCGGCGGAGGTCACGGCGCCGCCCGAACAGGTCCGCTCGGTTCCTCGCCGGCGTGCTCTCGCGGCAAGCGCCGTCGGCGCTTTCGCCACCGCGATCCCGGCGCTGCTGCTCGGCGCCGTGGCGGTCGGAATGGTGGCGAGCGAGGTGCAGGCCCAGCTCGTCGACGATCCGATCGCGCTGGTCGCGCCGGCAGGAGCGGTTGCTGCGCCGCCCGCCTCCGCGCCACCCGCCTCGGGGCCGGCGACGCGCACGCCTCGAGCAGCGACGAAGCCCGGGACGAAGTCGGCGCGACCACGACCGACCCAGGCGCCCAGCGCCGCCCGGCCCGCTCTGCCGCCGCGCGCCGCCCCGCCGGCGCTCGCGCCTCCTACCGCCGTTCCCGCACGCCCCTCGCCCACGAGGGCCGCGCCCACGGCGGGCGCGAAGCCGAAGGCCGCACGGCCCGCCGGCGCCGGAACCTGGATCCCGACGAAGAGCGAGGTCGAGGCGCGGACGCTCGTGCTGCTGCAGGAGCGCGTCGCCCTCTGGGTGCCCGCCGCGCTCCTCGACCGGAAGACGAATCTCCTCGTCGACAACGTCCAGGTGGCCTGCCGCCAGGTGCGGCGGACGCCGAGGTTCGACTGCCGGCTCGGAATCGGGCCGGCCCAGGAACGCGAGTGGCTCCTCACCGCCGTCGTCGCGAAGGACGGCTCCCAGAAGCTCACCTGGCGCGAACCTTAGTACCGCGCTGACGGGGCGCCGCGGAGGAGAGCCGCGGACGCCGGTGAAGAAGCGACTGGCGCCGGCCGGCGCTTCGGAATTTCGACGGCACCAGAGTCGTCGGCCGGTGCGCCTCTCTACCTCTGGATTGGGCTGCAAGGGCGCTTGCTACACTGCCCAGACCATTTTCAGTTGCTGGACGAAATGGGCGCGCGGCGCCCATTTTTTGTGAGGAGATCCGCGATGAGCGCCACGCACGACAAGGAGCAGACCCTGCAGCGAGCGATCGGCCAGAACGTCGAGGCAGCCGTCCCCGGCGTCGAGGTGCTCGCGGTCGAGCTGAGCTCCGACGACCGCTTCACCGTCTTCATCGACCACCCCGAGGGCGTCGACCACGCACTCTGCGTGCGGGTCACCGAGCTCCTCGCCGACTACCGCCGCGACTACGCGATCGACGTCTCCTCGCCCGGGCTCGAGCGGCCGCTCCGGACGGCCGGCCACTTCCGGAGCGTCGTCGGCCGCGAGGTCTCGCTGCGCACGAGCGATCGCAAGAAGAAGCTGCGAGCCGCGGTGCTCGAGGCCGGCGACCGGTCGGTCACCGTCCAGGCGGGCGGCGAGGAGCTGGAGATCCCGTACGACGCGATTGTCCGTGGCAACCTGGTCTACACCGAAGAAAGAAAGTAGGGGGAGATGTCTCAGGAGATCCTGGAAGCAGTCCGCACGATCGAGCGCGAGAAGGGAATCGAGAGCGACACGCTCGTCGACGCCCTCGAGGACGCGCTCCTCGCCGCCTACAAGAAGACGCCGGGTGCGAGCCGTCATGCGGTCGTCGAGCTCGACGACGAGGGAGAGTTCCGCGTCTATTCGATCGTGATCCCCGGTGATCTCGAAGTCGAGGCTGCTCGAGGAGGCGATGGAGGCGAAGCTCGACGAGCTCGAGCGCCTCGAGGTCGAGACCGGCGAGCGCCAGCACACGCTGATCAACGAGGACGACCTCGATCTCGACTGGTCGCAGGTGCCCGAGGAGCAGATCGAGCGCGCCGACGTGACCCCCGACAACTTCGGCCGGATCGCGGCGCAGACGGCGAAGCAGGTGATCCAGCAGCGGATCCGCGAAGCCGAGCGCGCGATGATGTACGAGGAGTACGTCGACCGCCAGAGCGAGGTCGTGACCGGGATCGTCCAGCAGGCCGGCGACCGGAACAACGTGCTGGTCGACCTCGGCAAGGTCGAGGCGCTGCTGCCGCGCTCCGAGCAGGTCGACGGGGAGCGCTACGAGCAGGGCTCGAGGATCAAGGCCGTGATCACCGAGGTCCGCTCTGGCACGAAGGGGCCGCAGGTGATCCTCTCCAGGCGCGATCCCGAGCTGATCAAGACACTCTTCGAGCTCGAGGTCCCCGAGATCGCCGACGGGCTCGTCGAGATCCGCGGCGTCGCGCGCGAGCCCGGCTACCGGACGAAGATCGCGGTCGAGTCGCACGCCCAGGGCGTCGATCCAGTCGGAGCGTGCGTCGGGCCTCGCGGCTCGCGCGTCCGCATGGTCGTCTCGGAGCTGCGCGGCGAGAAGATCGACATCATCCCGTGGAACACCGAGCCCGCCCGCTTCGTCGCGAAGGCGCTCTCGCCCGCGCGCGTCCGCGAGGTCTACATCGACGACGACACCAAGGAGGCGACGGTCGTCGTCCCCAACGACCAGCTTGCGCTCGCGATCGGCAAGGAGGGCCTGAACGCTCGCCTCGCCGCGCGGCTGACCGGTTGGAAGGTCGATATCCAGTCCGACGAGGAGTTCGCCCGCGCCGAGGCCGAGGCGGCCTACGGCGGCGAGGGCGCCGACGGCGAGGAGTACACCGGCCGCTGCGCGGCGGTGCTCGGCAACGGCAAGCGCTGCCCGAACGCGTCGCTCCCGGGCTCGAAGTACTGCGGCGTCCCCGCCCACCAGGCTCTGGTCGGGACGGAGGCAGAGGCGCCCGATCCCGGCGAGGAGGAGCTCGAGCCGGCGGCGCTCGAGGCGGAGATCGCGGCAGTTGCCGCGGTCGAGGCCGAGGGCCCCGGCGAAGGCGAGCCACCGATTGCGCCGTCTGCCGACGAGACCGGGAACGCGCCGACCGACGTGACTGCGGAGGCCGAGACCACTGAACGATGAGCTTGCCGGAACGGACGTGTGTCGGCTGCGGACGCAAGGCGCCGCAGGCCGAGCTTCTGCGCTTTGCCGTCCAGGACGGCGCGCTCGTTCCCGGACGTTCGCTGCCGGGGCGCGGCGCCTACACGTGCCGGCGGCTCGCCTGCTTCGAGCGGGCGCTCGCCCGGCGGGCGTTCTCGCGCGTCCTGCGGAGCACCGTCAAGGTCGATCCGGATCTCGCACGTCTCTACACTTGACGCTGAATGGCTGACGGAGGACCCAACAAGCCGAACCGCCCGATCCGGCCTCGCCAGGGCGCGCCCGGGCGGAAGCGCCGCGTCGTCATCGACAGCGGCAACCGGCCGAATCCGCGCCAGGCGCGCGATCGGCGCGACGCCGCCCCGAAGCGCGAGAAGCAGGAGGTCGTCGCCCCGACCGGCCCGGTCACCGTCCCGTCGGGCGTCACGGTTCGCGACCTCTCGCAGGCGCTCGGGATCGGAGCCGCCCAGATCATCAAGATCATGATGAACCTCGGCAACATGGTTCAGATCACGCAGTCGCTCTCCGACGAGGAGGTCGAGCTGATCGCGGTCGAGGTCGACCGCGAGATCACGATCAAGCACGCGGCCGACGAGGAGGAGCTGCCGGAGGTCTTCGACGACTCCGCCGAGGATCTGACGGCGCGCCCGCCTGTCGTCACGATCATGGGCCACGTCGACCACGGCAAGACCTCGCTGCTCGATGCGATCCGCGAGACCTCCGTCGTCGCGACCGAGGCCGGCGGGATCACCCAGCACATCGGCGCCTACCAGGTCGACGTCGGCGGCCGCAAGGTCACGTTCCTCGACACCCCGGGCCACGAGGCCTTCACGGCGATGCGCGCGCGCGGCGCGAAGGTGACGGACATCGCCGTCCTCGTCGTCGCCGCCGACGACTCCGTGATGCCGCAGACGAAGGAGTCGATCTCCCACGCGCGCGCGGCCGAGGTCCCGATCGTCGTCGCGGTGAACAAGGTCGACCTGCCGGATGCGAACCCCGACCGGGTCAAGGCCGACCTCGCCGCCGAGGGCCTCCAGCCCGAGGACTGGGGCGGAACGACGCAGTTCTCCTACGTCTCCGCCAAGCAGAAGCTCAACCTCGACGACCTGCTCGAGCGGATCCTGCTCGTCGCCGACGCCGAGCTCGAGCTGACCGCGAACGCGACGGCGGAGGCATCCGGCCCGATCGTCGAGTCGCGGCTCGACGTCGGCCGCGGGCCCGTGGCGACGATGCTCGTCCAGCGCGGCACCCTGCGCGTCGGCGACGCGATCGTGGCCGGCGACGCGCACGGGAAGGTTCGCGCGCTCTACGACTACCGCGGCGAGAAGGTTCCCGAGGCACGGCCGGGCACTCCGGTCGAGATCCTCGGCTTCGACACGCCGCCGCCTGCCGGCGAGCTCGCGCGCGTCGTCGAGACAGAGCGTGAGGCGCGTTCGGTCGCCCAGCGCCGCGGCCAGCGGCTCCGCACCGAGCAGCACGCGCAGCGCTCGAAGTCCGGCGTCTCGCTCGAGTCGCTCTTCTCGCAGCTCCAGGAGGGCGCCGTCCAGGATCTGAACCTGATCCTGAAGGGCGACGTCGGCGGGTCGGTCGAGGCCGCCGTCTCGGAGCTCGCGAAGATCCAGCACCCCGAGGTGCGCGTCAACGTCGTCCATCAGGGCGTCGGCGGGATCACCGAGGGCGACATCATGCTCGCCGCGGCCTCGCAGGCGCTCGTCGTCGGCTTCAACGTCCGTCCGAACGTCGAGGCGCGCCAGCTCGCCGAGCGCGAGGGCGTCGACATCCGCACCTACCGCGTGATCTACCAGCTCACCGAGGACATCGAGCAGGCGCTCGTCGGGATGCTCACGGCCGTCCAGACCGAGGAGACGATCGGCGAGGCCGAGGTTCGCGCGCTCTTCAAGGTCTCGCGGCTCGGCACGATCGCCGGCTGCATGGTCACCTCGGGCGTGATCCGCAGAAACGGCCAGGTTCGCGTCGTCCGCGACGGCACCGTGATCTACGACACGACGATCTCGCAGCTCAAGCGCTTCAAGGAAGACGCACGCGAGGTTGCCGAGGGCTTCGAGTGCGGGATCCTGCTCGACAGCTTCAACGACGTGAAGGAAGGCGACGTGCTCGAGGTGTACGAGGTGCGCGAGGTCGAGCGGACGTCGCTCGACGAGCCGTCCGGCACGCCCGCCGCCTCGACCTCCTAGACCGCCGGCATGGCCTCAGGCTGGGTCGGGATCCTCTCGGCGGAGCTCCACTTCTCCGAGGCGCACTCGCTGAAGGAGAAGCGGATGCACGTCCGCTCGGCGAAGGCGCAGCTCCAGAACCGGTTCGGCGCCGCCGTCGCCGAGGTCGACCATCACGACGTCTGGCAGCGCGCGCGACTGACGCTGGCGGTCGTGACGCGGGAGCACCGGGAGGCGGAGCGGCTGCTCGCGGATGCCGAGCGCTACCTCGGCTCGCGCGAGTGGGAGCTGGCGCTCGTCGAGCGCGACGTCGTCAGCCTCGACGAAGCCTGAGCACCCAGAGCCCGGAGATCAGGTCGGAGGCGACGATCGTCTCGCCCTCGACGTCGACGCCCCAGACGGCGGTGCAGCGGCGGCCGGGGCAGAGGAGCCGCTCGGGGTCGGCCTCTGGCCGAGCGAGGAAGCGAGCCAGAAAACGCGGTTTGCGCGGGTCCGATACGTCGGCGGCGACGACACCCTGGCCGTACCAGGAGAAGAGAGCGAGCGAGCCCTGGAGCTTGGCGTCGTGGACGCTGTCGGAGAGCTCGAGCCCCGACACCGCCGCGATCCCGGCCACGCGATGGCCCTGGCGGATCACGGCATCCGGGAGCGAGAACGTGGAGAGCCGGACGGGATCGCCGGCGGTGCGGCGATACAACGTCGCCGTTCCGCCCGACGCCTCGTGCGTCTCGACGAGCAGCCCGGCGCGGCCGAGCCACGAGGAGTGGGAGTTGTCGACGGCACCGCGCGTCCGGCCGAGATAGCGCGGCCTCGCCGGCGTCGAGACGTCGAGCACGACGGTGCCGAGATCCCAGTACGAGAGGTACGCGCGCGTGCCGTCGCCGACCACGGAGTGGACGAAGTTCCCGTCGAGCCGCTTGCTCGGATCGGCGAACGGGACGAGTCCGAGCTCCTTCCAGGCGCCCCAGCCCCCGACGACGACGGGCTTCGTGGGATCGCTCACGTCGACGATCCGGAAGTCCGGCTCGCCCGGGGTCGTGCCGTCCGGAGAGCTGCGCAGCTCGGAGGCGATGATCGCCGTGTAGACGTAGGCCCGGCGGCCCACCGGCTGGAGCCAGAGCTCGTGGGAGCCGCGCGGGTCGGTCCGGAAACGCGCCAGCTCCTTCGGTCGCGACGGCCGGGTGACGTCGTAGAGCGCGAAGCCCTGGAACGAGCCCGGAGCGCAGGCCTGCACGCTGGTGACCGCGAGCTCGCCCCGGAACGCCGCGGTCTCGACGTGGCGGACGATCGTCTTCTCCGTCCACGTGCCCGCGATGCGGCCGAAGGCGGCGAGCCGCTTCGGGCGGCGTGGATCGGCGAGCGAGTAGATCCTGACGCCCTGGGCGGGACATGCCGCGGAGCCGCGATGGCTCGAGAGATACGCATGCCCGCGATGGAGGACGACGTCGCCGCTGTAGCCGCCTGGAGCGGGTACATGCGCGAGCACCTCGAAACGGGCGATCTGGTCGCGCGCTGCGACTGCGCCGCCCACCCCGGCGACCGTGGCGGAGACGAGGACTGCGGCGAGAAGTCGGAGGGCCACTGTCGAGCCGAGACGGGGTCGCGGCCGATAAGTTAGGGCGATGGCCAACCGGATGCGGAGGGTGAACGAAGCGGTGCGCCAGGTGCTCTCGGAAGCGCTCCTCGAGCTGAAGGATCCGCGAATCGGCTTCGTCACGGTGACGGGGGTCGACACCTCGCCGGACCTGCGGCACGCGCGCGTCTTCGTCAGCGTGCTCGGAAACGAGAAGAAGCAGCGGACGACCATGGCGGGGCTCGAGGCGGCCCACGGTGTGCTGCAGGCGCGGATCTCGCGCGAGCTCCGCCTGAAGCGGACGCCGCAGCTCGAGTTCGCCTACGACCACTCCGTCGAGGAGGGCGTCCGGATGTCGGCGCTGATCGACCAGCTCGCCCCCGCGGCCGCAGAGGCGGCGGGGCACGAGAGCAATGGCGACGACGACGGAAACTGACCTCGCGGCGGTCGTCGCCGCGATCCGCTCCAACTCGCGCTTCGTCCTCACGACCCACGAGAACCCGGACGGCGACGCGCTCGGCTCGTTGCTGGCTCTACACCGCGCGCTCGTCGCGCTCGGCAAGGACAGCGTGATGTTCCTCGCCGGCGAGGCGCCGCTCCCGGGCGAGTATCGGTTCCTCGACTTCGGCGAGCTCGAGCGGGCGATCCCGGACGATCTCGAGGAGCGAGTCTTGCTGCTCGTCGACTGCGCGAACGAGAGCCGAATCGGTGCTGACCGCTCGATCCTCGAGCGAGCCGCGAGCACGATCAACCTCGACCATCACCACGACAACTCGCGCTTCGGCGAACTCAACGTGGTCGACGCCTCGGCTTCCTCGACGGCCGAGCTCCTGCGCAACCTCTTCGTCGAGCTCGACCTCGACGCTGACGCCCGAGCTGGCCGAGCCGCTCTATGTCGGGCCTCGTCACGGACACCGGCCGCTTCCAGTACTCGAACACGACGCCGAAGGCGCTCCGGCTGGCCGCCGAGCTGGTCGAGGCCGGCGCCGACGTGCAGAAGGTCTTCCAGGGCGTCTACGAGAGCATCCAGTTCGCGAAGCTGAAGCTGCTCGCGCGGGCACTCGACCGGGCCGAGGTCTACGCCGGGGGCTCGCTCGTCGTCTCGTACCTGCTCCGGGACGACTTCGTCCAGGTCGGGGCCGTCGAGCCGTACTCGGAAGGGATCATCGACACGTTGCGCGCCGTCGAGGGCGCCGAGATGGCGGCGCTGATCCGCGAGCCTCCGCGGGGCGGCATCCATGCGCGACGGGTCTCGCTCCGAGCCTCGCACGACGAGCTCGACGTCTCGGCGATCGCCAGGCTGTCGGGCGGCGGCGGCCATCCGCAGGCGGCGGGGTTCTCGAGCGACGACTCGATCGAGGAGATCACGGCGTTCCTCGTCCGCTCGTTCTCCGAAGCCCGACCGTGACGCCGCCGAAGGGCCTGGAGCCGAGCGGGATCATCCTCGTGGACAAGCCGGCCGGCCCTTCGTCGTTCGCGATCGTGAACCGCGTCCGCGCCCGCACCGGCACGCGCATGGGCCATGCGGGAACTCTTGACCCTTTTGCGACTGGATTGTTGCTCTTGCTCTCCGGTCGCTCGACAAAATTGGCGGGATCGTTCGTCGGGCTTCCCAAGCGCTATCTCGTCGACGTCGACCTGACGGCGACCACCACGACCGGCGACCCGGAGGGGGAGGTCGCCGA
Organism: uncultured Gaiellaceae bacterium; assembly: GCA_963761905.1. Lineage (GTDB taxonomy): Bacteria > Actinomycetota > Thermoleophilia > Gaiellales > Gaiellaceae > Gaiellasilicea. Next base: position 591,032 of record CAVXIQ010000005.1, read on the forward strand.
GCGGCACGAGCCGCCCTCGCAGGCCGATCTGGAGCTGCTGCTCGAGGGCCTCCGGGGTGAGATCGAGCTGCCGATCCCGGCTGCCTCCGCGGTCAAGATCGGCGGCGAGCGCGCCTATCGCCTACACCGCCGCGGCGTCGCCGTCGAGATGCCGCTCCGGCGCTCGCGAGTGGACGCGCTCGACGTCGTGACGCAGACGGACGACGCCGTCCGGCTCGACCTCCGGGTCAGCTCGGGGACGTACGTGCGCGCGATCGCCGAAGCGCTCGGGGGGCACTGCACGACCCTGCGGCGCCTGGAGGTGGGGCCGTTCTCCGTCGACGAGGCGGACGAGCAGCGGATCATCCCGTCGGAGCAGGCGCTGAGCAGGATCGGCGGCGCCGATCGTGCCTAGCCACGCCGTCGCGATCGGCACGTTCGACGGAGTCCACCGCGGTCACGCCCGCGTGATCGAGACGGCGATCGGCACCGGCCTGCCGGTTCGAGTGCTGACGCTGCATCCACATCCGCGCTCGGTCGTCCACGGGAACCTCGTCGAGCTCGTCACCACTCTCGATCGGCGAGTCGAGCTCCTGCGCGCGCTCGGCGTGTCCGAGGTGAGCGTGCTCCCGTTCACGCTCGAGACCGCGGCGCAGGAGCCCGAGGCTTTCGCCGCCGAGCATCTGGCGGGCGCCGGCGTGGTCGTGGCAGGCGAGGACTTCCGTTTCGGGCGGCGCCGGCGCGGCGACCCGACGCTGCTCACGGAGCTTGGTTTCGAGGTGCTGCCGGTCGCCCCGCTCGCGGGGGTGTCGTCGTCGGAGATCCGGCGGTTGATCCACGCGGGCGATCTTGCCGGCGCAGCGGCGCAGCTGGGGAGGCCCTTCGAGCTCGACGGCACCGTCGTTCCCGGCGACCAGCGCGGAGGGACGCTCGGCTATCCGACGGCCAATCTCGCCCTCGATCCGGCGCTGCTCATCCCGCCGTACGGGATCTACGCCGGCGCGGCCCGTCCGGACGGCACGCGGGAGTCGCACCGAGCAGCGATCTCGATCGGCACGAATCCGCACTACGGCGGCAGCGAGCGCCGGATCGAGCCGCACCTGCTCGACTTCGAGGGCGACCTCTACGGGCAGCGGCTCGTGGTCGAGGTCTGGGAGCGCCTGCGCGACGAGGAGGTGTTCGCGAGCGAGGCCGAGCTCGTCGAGCAGATCGCCCGCGATGTCGAACGGACACGCGCCGCCGTTCGACCGGCGTGAGCCGCGTCAGGGGAGACGTGCAGCGTGCCCGCTTCGCCGCGGATCGCCCGCCGCTCCCGCCCGCGCGACGAGGCTGACACCGCCGAAGTAGTGATGCTGTGCGGGCCAGCGCCGGACGGCGCGGCCCGCCGATTCGAGCCTCTCGAGCGCGTCCTCGTCGACCCCGGGCTCCGCGTGCACGAGTGCGCTGACGGGGTGGAAGCGCGGCCGCTCGACCGCCTCCGCCGGAGCGAGCCCCTCGTCCAGGACTGCAGCGGCAACGCCGACGAGCGCCGTCCGGAGCCGTGTCCCGCCTGCGGAGCCAATTGCGAGCGCGAGCCCGTCGCCGTCGAAGGCGAGGCTCGGCGCCATCATGCTCTCCATCCGCTCGCCGGCGACGAGCGGCACATGGTGGAGGTCGACCTCGCCGAGCATGCTGTTCAGGTGGAGGTCGTAGCCCGGGAGGAAGTCGCCCGTCCCGAGGCCGAGGCTCGTCGTCACCACGCACGCGCATCCCTCCGCGTCGACCACGCTCAGGTTCGTCGTATGCCCGTCCGGCCCCGGACCCTCGAGTGCGGCGAGGAGCGCGAGCATCCGCTCCGTCTCGGAGAGTCCGGCGAGGCGCGGCAGGCGGCCGACCGCCTCCGGCACGCCCGAGAGGCCGCCGCGAGTGAGGAATCGGTGCCCTGCAAGCGTCGCCTTGGCCGGCGCGGACCAGAGCGGCTCATACGCCTCGAGATCGGAGTGCGTCACTGGAACGCCCTCGACACCCGCGACGAGCGCGCCGGCGAGGGTGCCGCGATAGACGCTCTCCGCTCCCTCGGCCGCGAGCACCTCGAGCGCGGCGGCGAGCCCCGGCTGGGCGAGCACGTCGCCGGCCTGGAGCAGCGTGCCGCCCGGCGCGTAGATCGCGCGGCCGGGAGCGGTCAACGTGAAGACCGGCTCGAGCATCGCCAGGCACGACGCGTGCGTGGGCGGCACCCTCACGTTGGCGCGCGCGAGCGCGAGCGCCGGCTCGACGACCCGTTCCCAGGGCAGCCGTCCGAACCGCTCCCAGAGAGCCCCGAGCCCCGCCGGGAGACCCGGCACGCCACACGTCCCCGGCCCGACCGCGTAGTGGACGACCTCCTCGCCGAACGGAACTCCGAGGTCGATCGGCGCAGCACCCGTCCCCGACGGAACCGTGACGAAGCAGTCGAGATTGGCCGCTTCCCGCCCGTCCCAGTGGATCGCGTGACCGCCGCCGAGGAGCCCCGTCATCACGGTCTCGGCCACGCACGAGGCAAGGCAGGCAGCGACGGCCGCGTCGGCGGCGGTGCCACCCTCCTCGAGGATCTCGATCCCGGCGGCGACCGTCGCCGGATGACCCGCTGCGACCGCCGCCTGCATCGCGCGGACTCTAGACGCGACAGCGCGAAACCCGCTTCGTTCTGCGGGTTGCTACCCTGGCAGGCGACCGAGCGCTCGGCCGGCCGTGACTTCCTTCACGCCGCGCGGGGACTCCGGAGAAACCGACAGAAGGAGGCCGCATGGCCCTCACCAAGGAAGTCAAGCAGGAGCTGATCGATCAGCACGGCCGGAACGGGACCGACACCGGTTCCCCGGAGGTGCAGATCGCGATGCTGACGAGGCGCGTCAACGACCTCACCGAGCATCTTCGCACCCACCCGAAGGATCACTATTCGCGGCGTGGATTGCTGAAGCTCGTGGGCCGGCGCCGCCGGTTCCTGAACTACCTGCAGAAGCACGATCTCGAGGGCTATCGCGCCCTCATCAAGGAGCTCGGCCTGCGGCGCTAGCCGCCCCGCCGAGCTCTCCGTACGGGGAGTGGAAGCTTCGGCGAGCGTCCTACCAACCCGGGACGCTCGCCCAAGCCTCCACTCTCCACCAAGCAGAGTGGAGGAAAGAAAAGAATGAGTATCGCTACCGAGCAGATTGCCTCGGTCACCGTCGAGATCGGCGGCAAGGAAATGGTCTTCGAGACCGGGAAGCTCGCCAAGCAGGCAGACGGCGCCGTCGTCGTCCGGTCGGGCGAGACGATGGTGCTCGCCACCGCGGTGGGACGGACGGAGGCCCGCGAGGGCGCCGATTTCTTCCCGCTGACGATCGACGTCGAGGAGCGGGCCTACGCGGCCGGCAAGATCCCCGGCGGGTTCTTCAAGCGCGAGGGGAAGGCGACCGAGCGCGCCACGCTGACCGCGCGGATGATCGACCGGCCGATCCGGCCGCTCTGGCCGAAGGGCTTCCGCAACGAGGTTCAGGTGATCTGCACCGTCCTCTCCGCGGACATGGTGATCCCGCACGACATCCTCTGCATCAACGGGGCTTCGGCGGCTCTGATGCTCTCGCCGCTGCCGTTCTTCGGCCCGGTGGGCGCGGTGCGCGTGGGGCGGATCAACGACGAGTGGGTCTTCAACCCGACCCACCAGGAGAACTACGAGGTCTCGTCGCTCGACCTGATCGTCGTCGGCACGAAGGACGGCCTGACGATGGTCGAGGCCGGGGCGGACGAGATTCCCGACGAGCTCCTGCTCGAGGCGCTCGAGCTCGCGCACGCCGAGATCCGCAAGCTCTGTGACGCACAGGAGGAACTGCGCGCCCAGGCCGGCAAGGCGAAGTGGCTCGACAACGAGCTGACGGCCGAGATCGAGTCGACCCACGGGCACACGATCTGGGAGCGGATCCAGGCGGACGGCCTGCGCGAGGGCGCTGCCGTCACCGACGAGCTCCTGACCGAGATCGCCGGTGCGACGTCGATGGACTCGACCGAGTCGGACATCGAGCGTCAGCTGCAGACCCGTGCGAGCCTCGCGATGCTGCTCGAGAAGCAGCGCCTCGTGGCCGTCGAAGGGCCGGTGCGCGAGCAGTTCGAGAGCGACCTGAGAGCTCTCACCGACGCCGAGCAGGACTCGAAGGAGCTGAAGTCGGCCAAGCGCCACCTGCTCTTCGAGCGGATCGTCGACGGCGTCGAGCTGCCGTTCCCGGTCGGGCCGGCCACGACGGACGGTGACGCGCCGCAGGTCAAGGACAGCCTGACCAAGGGTTACGTCAAGAAGGCCGCCGAGGCGATCTACAAGGATCTCGTCCGCAAGAAGATCGCGGTCGACAAGCGTCGCCCGGACGGCCGTGGCACCGAGGAAGTCCGGCAGGTCGATTGCGAGGTCACCGTCTCGCCGCGTGCGCACGGCTCGGGCCTCTTCCAGCGCGGGCAGACGCAGGTCCTGAGCCTGCTGACGCTCGGCACGGCGAAGGAGGGCCAGCGGATCGACGATCTCTCGCTCGAGACGGATCGCCGCTTCATGCACCACTACAACTTCCCGCCGTACTCGGTCGGGGAGACGGGCTTCATGCGAGGCCCGAAGCGGCGTGACATCGGTCACGGCGCGCTCGCCCAGAGGGCGCTCGAGGCGATCCTGCCCGCGGCCGAGGACTTCCCGTACACGATCCGGATCGTCTCGGAGACGCTCGAGTCGAACGGCTCGTCGTCGATGGGCTCGGTCTGCGGCTCGACGCTCGCGCTGATGGACGCCGGCGTGCCGATCACGGCGCCGGTCTCCGGAATCGCGATGGGCCTCGTCAAGGAGGGCGACGACTACGTCATCCTCACCGACATCCAGGGCGCGGAGGATCACCTGGGCGACATGGACTTCAAGGTCGCCGGCACGAGGGACGGGATCACGGCGCTCCAGATGGACATCAAGATCACCGGCGTCACGCAGGAGATCATGCGCAACGCGCTCGAGCAGGCGAAGCGGGCCCGGAACTCGATCCTCGACACGATGCTCGAGGCGATTCCCGAGTCGCGTGAGCAGCTCGCAGACCACGCGCCGCGGATCTCGTCCGTCCAGATCAACCCGGAGTTCATCGGGATGGTGATCGGCAAGGGCGGCGAGACGATCCGCTCGCTCGAGGCCGACTACGACGTCCAGATCGACATCGAGGAGGACGGCACGATCCTCGTCTACGCGACCGAGGGCACGAAGGGCGACGCCGCGATCTCCGCGATCACCGCGCTGACCAAGGAGCCCGAGGTGGGGGACACCTTCACCGGCAAGGTCGTGAAGACGACGCAGTTCGGCGCCTTCGTCGAGCTGAAGAAGGGCACGGACGGCCTGCTCCACGTCTCGAACGTCGGCCCGGGCCGGGTCGCGCACATCGAGGACGTGATGTCGCGTGGCGACATCGTCGACGTGATCGTGCAGGAGGTCGACAAGGCCCGCGGCCGGATCGGCCTCAAGCTCGTGAACAAGCACGAGGACGGGAAGATGGTCTCCCCCGAGGAGCTGATCGAGCGGGCCAAGTCGGCGCCGCCGCGGCCCCCGGAGGAGGATCGCCCGCGCCGCGACGACCGCGGCCGTGGCGGCCGCGACCGCGGCCCGCGCCGCGACTAGCGTCGCAGGCTAGGAACGACCCACGAGAGGGCGGCGCAAGCCGCCCTCTCGTCGTTCTTAGAGCGCTTTGCCGAGCTTGAGGTCGAAGCCGGCCTTCACCGGCGGCGCAGCCTTGCCCGCCGCCGATTGCGACCGGTGCGCGATCTCGATCTTGGCGTACCTCAGCGAGACCGTCTCGAGCGGCACCTCTCCGGCCGAGCCGGTCTCCTGGAACGACGAGACCAGCACGTCGCCCAGGGTGATCGTCAGGAACTCGAGCGGCGCCTTGCCAGCCTTCCGCGCGGTCAGGACCGCCGACTTCAGGTGTTGGCCCGTCGCGCAGGCCGAGAAAGAGCTTCGGCGAGGCCTTGCTCGTGCGCAGGACGACGACGAGATCCTGGAACTGGGCCTTTCCGGCGCCTCCGCCGCCGCCCGCGCCACCTCCTGCTCCGGCGTGGGAGACGCCCCAGCCGAACGACTCGAGCACGAGCTCGCCCTTGTGCTTCGCGTCCGTCGACTCGCCTTCGATCCCATCGAGCTTCAGGAAGTAGTCGACAGCGGCCATCGGAGCTCAGTGAGCGGGTGGGGGAAGCACGGCCGGGGCCGAGGGGAAGCTCGCCCTGCGCATCCTGCGGCGACGCTCGGGGCGCGTCGAACCGGCTCGAGCGATGGATGCGCCGTGCGCCTCCACATCCGCCACATCCGCCCGAGCGGCCGTCCGCCGCGCAATGGCGACGGCCTGGGCGCGGCTGTGGACTCCGAGCTTCGGGAGCACGTGCTGGATGTGCGTGGCCACGGTCTTCGGGCTGATCACGAGCTCCTTGGCGATCTGATTCTGGTCGAGCCCTTGCGCGAGCAGGTCGAGCACCTCGCGCTCCCGTGCAGTCAGAGGTGACGCGGCCGGCTCGACCCGTCCGCTCGCCCTCCGCTCGCGCTTCCGGAGCTGCGCCCGGATCCGGGCGACGAGCTCGTCGGGGTCGAACGGCTTGACGACGTAGTCGTCCGCGCCGATCAGCAGACCCGCGACCCGATCGAGCGCCTCGATCCGCGCTCCGGACAGGAAGATCACCCCGAGTGCAGGGCCGAAGCGCTCGCGGAGCTCATGGCAGACCTCATAGCCGGTGATCCCGGGGATGCTGACGTCGAGGATGACGAGCGTCGGCCGGAAGGTCTCGGCGATCTCGAGAGCCTCGGTGCCGGAGGAAGCCTCCCGCGCCTCGCACCCGATGCGCTCGAGCAGGGCGCGCAGGACCGCGCGGATGCCCGACGTCGTCGTCGACGACGAGAACCCTGCCACTACTCCCTCCTGACATCGCCACAGGCAGCGCGTGGTATCACGCCCCGTTCGCGCGGTCAAGAGCCGCGATTCTGTGGATCACGTACGGCGATCGCCGTAGGGCAGTAGGCGAAAGATCGGGCATTCGCCGTCTTTTCGCGCTGTCCATGTGCCGTCCTAGCCTCCTGTGGAGCGACTTGTGGACAAGTTCCACCGGCCGCTGAACTGCGGATGTGCGGATCTGCGGATCGGAGGGTTCGTGCGATCAGGCGAGGGCGATGAGCCCCAGCCGACGCTCCCCTCGCCGCGAACGATTGGCCGGGGCGACCGCCTCGGCCCGGAGGTAGGGGAGGAAGTTCGAATGACAGAAAGACTGATCGGCGAGACAGGCAGCAGGAAGCGGCGTCGCTTCCTGCTCCTGCCCGTCGCTGCCCTGATCGGGCTGACACTGCTGTTGGTCGCCTCACAGGCGATCGCTGCGGACCCCGACGCCGGGGCATACACGATCGTCACTGACGAGAACGGCGCGAATGACGTCCCGGGTCAGAAGGACTTGACACTGCAGGGCGTCGACAAGTCGGGCTTGGCGGGCGGTGTCTTGAAGGTGCTCTGGAACTGGGACGAGCTCGGCACCTCTGGAAACAACTCGATGGACGCCTGTACGCTCTTCGACACGGACGCGGACAGCAGGGCGAATAACGCCGTCTGCGTGATCACAAACGGCAGCCCTGCGACTCTGACCGATGTCGTCGTTTATGAGTGCGGAGACACGCGTGTCGATCGATGCACGAGCCCAACCAACCCGATCTCGGCACCATTGACCGAGGCGTCGTGCACGATCACGAACCCCTCAGCCACGGATCCGTTCGCCGGACCCCCGAACAAGGCGAAGGGCGCGGGTTACCCCAACGACACGAGGGGCAAGTGCACGATCACGCTCTCGGAGATCAATGCGACCTCCGCCGTGCTGATCAACACGTGCTCGTACCCGTCGTCGCAGCCGAACTCGGATCCGTCCGACTGCGTGCTGATCCCGAGGGACGCGTTCCTCACGATCGTGAAGGTCGCGAATCCGGATCAGGGATCGTTCCCCTTCACCCTTGACGGCGCGGCGACTCCGGTCTTCACCGCGGCAGGGAGCGACACTAGCGACCCAATCGGGATCGTCACGGCGAACAACGCCACCCACAGTCTCGCCGAGGCTCTTCCCGCCGGTTGGTCGCTCGACTCGGCGTCGTGCACCGGCGCAACCGGGAGCAACGGGACGAAGTCCGGCAGCACGATCAGCGGGATCGACGCGAGCCCGGACGACAGCATCACCTGTACGTTCACGAACTCGATTCAGCGGGGCAGCATCAACGTCACGAAGTCGGGGAGCAACGGGCCTTTGAGCGCCCAGGACGGGGCGGTCTTCACGCTCTACTCTCCGGCTGGGACGTTGAATGGCGTTCCGACCGGAAAGTCGGTCGGCACGTGCACCGTCGCGGCAGGCCAGTGCGGATCGAATCCGTCGTTCGCGAACCTGCTGCCCGGCAACTACACGCTCGACGAGACGACGGTTCCGGCCGGATACACGAAGCCGGCTTCGCTGCCGGCTCTCGTAGCGGTCACGTCGGCGGCAAACGACGAGCGTCTCGTTCATCAATGCCGGTCAGCCGGGCTCGGCGGCGATCGCCAAGGTCGACGATGCCGGCAACCCGGTGGCAGGAGCGGTGTTCACCGTGTACTCGCCGGCCGGCGTCAGCAACGGCGTGCCTTCGGGCAATGCCGCTGGAAGCTGCACCACGCTTGCCAACGGCGGCTGCACGATCAGCAGCTTGGCGGCAGGCGACTACACGATCGACGAGGTGCCGCCGGCGGGATACGCGAAGGACGCGAGCTTCCCGAAGACGATCAGCATCTCGAACGGCGGGACGACCAACGTCTCGGCCACCGATCCACGGCAGTTCAAGGTGGTCGTGCTCGTCTGCAAGCAGGCAGACAACACGCTCTACTCGAGCGCTGTCAGCATCAACGGCAGTTCCGCCGGAAACTCCCTCTCCGCGGCGGGAGCCGGCGGAGCGGGACTGAGCGCAGCGGACCAGACGGCGCTGTGTGGTCTCTCGGACGGCGCTCGCGGAGGGTTGACCCGCGCGGCGAACCCGCACGGGGCGAGCATCACGATCCCATAGCTCACAGCTGAGCTGGAGGTAAGACGTCGGGGCCGGTCGCAAGACCGGCCCCGACGCTTCCGAGTCAGGGCCTCGGAGGCTCCGTGAACGTCGTCGCGAGGAAGGCGGCGAGCCCCGGGACGTCCTTAGCAAGTGGAAGCTCCCGGTTCATTTGGTCAACGGCGCGAGCGGTCAGCGAGCCGAAGAGCTGCCGATAGTCCTCTGCAATCAGTTCTTTGACGTCCCACCCGTACGAGGAAGCCGACTCGGGCATCCCCGAGAAGCCCTCTTGCAGTCAGATAGGCCGCCATCGCCGGATCCTGCTGCGCCATGTGTGCGTAGTAGAGGCTCCAAGCGTGTCCGTACTCGTGGAAGAGCTCACCGTCTCCGTCGAGCCAGGAGAGGTACGACAGGTCGACCGTCGCGTGGTAGCTCGTGTACACGCCGTTCGTTCCAATCGCCATTGACGAGGTAGAGCCCGTCGAGGCGAGATCGAATCGAATGACGACCTGCGACGCCTCCCGTCCGATCAGTGACCCCGTGCTCACCCGGTCGTAGATCTCCCTCGCGGCGACGACGTCGTCGTAGCTCTCGACTCGAAGGCCGTTCGGTCCGGAATACGACGAGATGGGCGAGCCAGCTTGGCGCGAACGAACGACCGGGCGCCAGCCGAAGTCGGAACGGCTCGTCCCGGCGAGGACGACGTCGACGCTTGGGGCAAGCGAGGCCGTGGTACTCGGAACCCAGTCAGAGCGCAACTCCCACCAGCTCGCCGGCGCGTACTCGACTCGATATGCGCCGTCGGAGAGTCCGGTGAACTGGAACCAGCCGGCGGCGTCGGTGACCGCATTGCGCAGGAAGGTGCCGGCGCCGCTGAAGAGGTACAAGCGCTGAGAGGCGAGCGGCGTCTCGTCCGTCTCGTAGCGGCCGTCGCGGTCGAGCTCTCGGAAGGCGAAGCCGCCGATCGTCCCGGGCGCCATCGTCGGTGCGGGGACGAGGTCTGCCGGAGCCGTTGGTGGCGGCTCGGAATTCGTCACGGTAAGCGATTCTGCGATGGAGGAGACGTTGCCCGCCACGTCGGTGGCTCTCGCAGCCACGATGTGCTCACCGTCCGCGTACGCGGAGGTGTCGAGCGGATAGCTCCACGAGCTCGTGCCCTCCGCCGATCGATAGGCGGAGCCATCGATGCTCAGCTCGATCTTCTCGAGCGCGACATCGTCCGAGGCCGTGCCGATGATGGAGACGAGACCTCCGACGGTCTGGCCCGACGAAGGGCTGGTGATCGCTACTGCGGGGGCTTTGGTGTCGCTAGGGGTGTTCGCAACCGTGACGAAGACGCTCACGCCTGTCGTATTGCCGACCCCGTCGATCGCTCTCGCAATGATCTCGTGCTTGCCGTTTGCCAATGATGTCGAGTCGAGCGGGGTGCTCCAGCGGGTCGTTCCGGCGGCGAGCCGGAAGGATCCACCGTCGACGCTGATCTCGACGCTCACAAGGCGCACGTTGTCTCCGGCCGTTCCTGACACAGTCAGGTGCCGCTCAGGGAGCTTTGCGCGGTCGGGGTCGCGATCGACAGCGTTGGCGCAACTCGGTCTGGCTTTCCCTTTCCTGGTGCCGCGAGCGGGGTACCGGTCATCGCTCCGAGTGCGACTACGGCGACGAGCGTCAGGACGAAGCGCTTACGCGCTCCCCGAAGCTGATCTGAAAATGATGGCATCGGCGTGCCTTTACTGGCGTCTCCCGGGCGACCCGACTCGAGAGTGGCTGGCGGCGGAGATACGAGGTGTTTCATCGGAGCGGCGGTCGGTATGCACGCATCCCCCGTACGAGTGATGTGCCGGCCCGTCGAGCAGTCACAGCCGTCTCGACCGGCCACGCCTGATTTGAGGGAGCTAGGATCGATCGGTGCAGGACTACGAGCTCTCGAGCCTCTCCACCGGCGAGCGGGTGATCAGCGAGCAGGTTCCCGGGGTCCGCTCGGTCTCGCTCGGCTTCTGGATCGGCGCGGGCTCGAGGGACGAGACCGACGGTCGCGCCGGCGTCTCCCACTTCATCGAACACCTGCTCTTCAAGGGCACCGCGAAGCATTCCGCCCAAGAGATCGCGGAGGTGTTCGACGGCCTCGGCGGCGAGCTCAACGCCGCCACCTCGCGTGAGACAACCGTCCTCTACGCGCGCGTTCCGGACGATCGACTGGAGACCGCGCTCGACGTCATGGTCGGGATGGTCTACGAGCCCGCCTTCGCCGAGCTCGACTCGGAGCGGGAG